>NZ_JBYRET010000001.1:0-274604 GCF_058349965.1 Agromyces capsici
AAGAACACGGGGTTCAAAAAATTGGCATTGAACATAGTGCACGCTGTTGAGTTCTCAAGAAACGGACGCACCCGGGTTCCAGCCTCGCGGCCTGCCCCCAGGGCAACCTCTCTACCGTAGCACCCCTCGAGCCCGTCTCCGACCGCGGGATCCGCGGCCGGCACCACCTCACGGAGGTGCGGTTCGTGTTGGAGTGCAACTAGATAATCTTAGGCTTGAAGCAACCGAGTCGCAATGTGCGCCTTCGAGGCTGTTTGGCTAAGACCGCCGCCTGGCCTGCCAGGGCTTCTCGCTCCCGGCCGCCGTGGCGACATGTAGAAATCTACGGGGATCCGGGGCGGGCGACAAATCGGGCGTACATCCCGGGCGTGTCGCGGCCCTCGGCCGCGGCGACAGGGGGCCGGCGGTCGCCGCCGAACCCCCGATCGCGCGGCGAATCCGTCAGCCGAACGCGTGCGGATCCGGCCCCAGTCGGCCCGCGCCCTCGAGGGCGGTGATCGCCGCCACCTCGGCGTCGGTCAGCTCGAAGTCGAACACGTCGAAGTTCTCGGCCATGCGCTCGCGGCGGTTCGACTTCGGGAAGACGATGAAGCCGCGCTGCAGGTGCCAGCGGACGACGACCTGCGCCGGCGACTTCCCATGCGCAGCGGCGGCGGCCGTCACGGGCGCCAGCTCGAGCAACGGGTACTTGCCCTGGCCGAGCGGACCCCACGACTCGATCGCGATGGCGTTCGCCGCAGCGAAGTCGACGACCTCGGGCTGCTGGTGCGCCGGGTGGAGCTCGATCTGGTCGACGGCGGGCACCACGCCCGTCTCGGCGATGACGCGCTCGAGATGCGGGACCATGAAGTTCGAGACGCCGATCGAGCGTGCGCGACCCGACTCGCGGATCTGCGCGAGCGCCTGCCACGACTCGACGTAGCGGTCCTGCGCCGGCACGGGCCAGTGGATCAGGTAGAGGTCGACGTAGTCGAGGCCGAGCCGGTCGAGGCTCGCGTCGAACGCGTCGAGGGCCGACTGCGTGCCCTGGTCGTCGTTCCACAGCTTGGTGGTGACGTACAGCTCCTCGCGCGGCAGGCCCGACGCGGCGAGCGCGCGCCCGACGCCCTCCTCGTTGCCGTAGATGCGGGCGGTGTCGAGGTGGCGGTAGCCCACCTCGAGCGCGTCGGTCACGATGCGTTCGGTCTCCGCGGGGTCGACCTTGAACACCCCGAACCCGAGCTGCGGGATCGAGTGGCCGTCGTTGAGTCGGATGCGCGGTACGGATGTCGCTGAGTTCTGCGTCATGTCGTCATGCAACCGCACGCACCTGCGAGTTCCATCCCGTGTTCGCCGGTCGCGAAAGCGAGGGCGGGGGCGCGCCGTCCGGGGGCCGTCCGACCCGGCCGTCGCCATACGATGGAGGGCTGATGTCCGAGCGCACCCCCCTTCCGATCCCCGCGATCACCTACCCGGCCGAGCTGCCGGTCAGCGGTCGACGCGACGACATCGCGCGCGCCATCCGGGACCACCAGGTCGTGATCGTCGCCGGCGCGACGGGCTCGGGCAAGACCACCCAGCTGCCGAAGATCTGCCTCGAGCTCGGCCGGGAGTCGATCGCGCACACGCAGCCGCGCAGGATCGCGGCCCGCACCATCGCCGAACGCGTCGCGGAGGAGCTCGGCACCGAGCTCGGCGGGCTCGTCGGCTACCAGGTGCGCTTCACCGACCGCGCGAGCGAGTCGACGCGCATCAAGGTGATGACCGACGGCATCCTGCTCAACGAGATCCACCGCGACCGCGAGCTGCGCCGGTACGACACGATCATCATCGACGAGGCGCACGAGCGCAGCCTCAACATCGACTTCCTGCTGGGATACCTCAAGCGCCTGCTCCCCCGACGGCCCGACCTGCGCGTGATCATCACGAGCGCGACGATCGACCCCGAGAGCTTCGCGAGGCACTTCGCGGATGGCGCCGGCGAACCGGCCCCGATCATCGAGGTGTCCGGGCGCACGTATCCCGTCGAGATCCGGTACCGCCCGCTCGTGGCCGAGTCGGCGGGTTCCGGCTCCGGCGAGGACGCCGACGACGAGGGCGCGGCCGCCGAGGACCGCGACGTGCAGCAGGGCATCCTCGACGCGCTCGACGAGCTCGAGCGCGAGTCGTCGGGCGACGTGCTCGTGTTCCTCTCCGGTGAGAGCGAGATCCGCGACGCCGAGGCCGCGGTGCGGGCGCACTACACGACCGGCCGCGGAGCCCGACGGGGCGGTGAGACCGAGGTGCTTCCGCTCTACGGCCGGCTGTCCTCGGCCGACCAGCACCGCGTGTTCGAGCCGTCGAAGGTCGCGGGCCTCCGGCGCCGGGTGGTGCTCGCGACGAACGTCGCCGAGACGAGCCTCACCGTGCCGGGCATCCGGTACGTCGTCGACGCGGGCACGGCGCGCATCAGCCGGTACTCGGTCCGGTCGAAGGTCCAGCGCCTGCCGATCGAGCCGATCTCGCAGGCCTCGGCGAACCAGCGGTCCGGCCGGTCGGGTCGCACGAGCGACGGCATCGCGATCCGCCTGTACTCCGAGGAGGACCACGGGAGGCGGCCCGAGTTCACCGACCCCGAGATCCTGCGCACGAACCTCGCTGCGGTCATCCTGCAGATGGCCTCGCTCGGACTCGGCGCGATCGAGGACTTCCCGTTCCTGACCCCGCCCGACGCGCGCGGCATCCGCGACGGCGTCGAGTTGCTGCGGGAGCTCGGGGCGATCGACGACGTGGACGGCTCGGACGGACCGCGGCTCACGCGCGTCGGGCGCCAGCTGTCGCGCCTGCCGATCGAGCCGCGCTTCGCGCGCATGGTGCTCGAGTCGAAGGCGCAGGGCGTCAGCCGCGAGGTGCTCGCGATCGTCGCCGGCCTGACGATCCAGGACCCGCGCGAGCGCCCGCTCGAGCGGCGTGAGCAGGCCGATGCCATGCACGCGCGGTTCGTCGATCCGACGAGCGACTTCCTGACGCTGCTGAACCTCTGGAACCACCTCGAGCACCAGCAGCGCGAGCTCTCGGGCAGCGCGTTCCGGCGGATGTGCCGCAGCGAGTTCCTGAACTACCTGCGGGTCCGCGAGTGGCAGGACCTCTACCGCCAGCTCGTTCGGCTCGCGAAGCCGCTCGGCCTCCACGTGGCGCAGCAGGCGGGCGCGCCGAACCCCGACGGCATCCACCGCTCGCTGCTGGCCGGCCTGCTCTCGCAGATCGGCATCCGCGACGACAGCCGCACCGCGAGCGGGCGCGGCGGCGCGGGCGCCCAGCGCGAGTCGGAGCGCCGCGGCCGGCGCCCGCAGGCGGAGTTCGCGGGCGCGCGGAACGCGCGCTTCGTGGTGTTCCCCGGGTCGGCGCTCGCGAAGAAGCCCCCGGCGGCGATCATGGCGGCCGAGCTCGTCGAGACGAGCCGCCTGTTCGCCCGCACGGCGGCCGCGATCGACCCGGCATGGGCCGAGCAGCTCGCCGGCCCGCTCGCCAGGCGCAGCTACTCCGAGCCGCGCTGGGAGCGACGCCAGGGCTCGGCCGTCGCCGACGAGAAGGTCACGCTGTTCGGCGTGCCGATCGTGCCGAAGCGCCGCATCCAGCTGGCCCGCGTCGACGCTGCGCTCGCGCGCGAGCTGTTCATCCGGCACGCGCTCGTCGAGGAGGACTGGGACTGGAGCCGGCTCGACAAACGGGTGTACGCCTTCGTCCGGCGCAATCGCGAGCTCCGCCGCGAGCTCGGCGAGATCGAGGAGCGCACGCGCCGGCGCGACGTGCTCGCCGGTGACGAGGTCGTGGTCGCGTTCTACGAGCAGCGCCTGCCGGCCGAGGCCACCGACGCGCGGGCGTTCGAGCGCTGGTGGCGCGCCGAGCAACGCCGCTCGCCCGATCTGCTGACGATGACCGCGGCCGACGTCCTCGGCGACGAGGGCGTCACGGCCGACGGCGGCTTCCCCGATCGGTGGCGGCAGGGCGACCAGACCCTCACGCTCCGCTACCGCTTCGAGCCCGGCTCGCCCGACGACGGCGTGAGCGTGCTCGTGCCCCTCGTGCTCCTGCCCCGGCTCGAGCCGGCCGGGTTCGACTGGCAGGTGCCGGGCCTGCGCGACGAGCTCGTGACCGCGATGCTCCGCACGCTGCCCAAGGTGCTGCGCCGGCAGGTGGTCCCCGCCGCCGAGTGGGCCGCGAAGATCGGCGCGGAGCTGCCCGACGGCCCCGAGGCCGGGGGCACCCGGCCCCCGTTCGCCGAGGCCGTCGCGGGCGTGATCAAGCGCCTGACGTACGCGCCGGTCACGGCCGACGACTTCGACCTCGACCGGCTGCCGCCGCACCTGCGGGTGACGTTCCGCGCGGTCGACGAGCGCGGACGCGCCGTCGGCGACGACAAGGAGCTCGCCGCGCTGCAGGAGCGCCTCGCCGACCGGGCGAGCCGCGCGGTCGCCTCGACGTTCGCAGAACCCGAACGACGAGGTCTCGAGACGCGCGCTGCGCGCGCTCCTCGACCAGCAGAGGCTGCGCGCGCTCCTCAACCCGCGCAAGCGGCATTCGCCGAGCAGTCCGGGGTCACGGCGTGGGAGTGGGACGAGCTGCCCGACCACGTCGACACCCGCCAGGCGGGCAACGTCGTACGCGCATACCCGGCGATCGTCGACGAGGGCTCGTCGGTCGCGCTGCGCCTGGTCGCGACCGCGGAGGAACGCGATCGGGCATCGCGCCGCGGCATCCGTCGCCTGCTCGTGCTCGCGACGCCGTCACCGGTCGCGTACGTGCAGGAGCACCTGTCGAACCAGGAGAAGCTCGCGCTCGCGTCGAGCGCCTACCCCGGCCCGCGCGCGCTCCTCGACGACTGCCTCGCCGCCGTGGTCGACGCCGAGCTGCGCGCGCGCCACGCCGACGGGCTCCTGCGGACTCGCGCCGAGTTCGACGCCGTCCGCGACGCGGTCTCGGCGACCGTCATGGATCGCATGTTCGAATCGGTCGCCCTCGTCTCGCGGATCCTCGTCGCGGCCCGCGAGGCCGATCGCGCGATCGCGAAGGCCTCGAGCCTGCACCTGATGTCGGCGCTCGCCGACGCCCGCGCGCAGCTCGAGGCGCTCGTGCCGTCGGGCTTCGTGTCGGCGACGGGCCTCGACCAGCTGCGCCACCTTCCGCGCTACCTCGAGGCGATCACCGTGCGCGTGCGCCGCATGCAGGAGAATCCCGGCCGCGACCGGCAGCTCATGACCGAGTTCGACCAGGCGCGCATCGCGTACGAGAAGGCCGGCGGCACCATCCCGATCGATCCCGAGCACGCCCCCGGTCTCGTGCGCGTGCGCTGGCTGCTCGAGGAGCTGCGGGTCGGCCTGTTCGCGCAGGAGCTGCGCACCGCCGAGACCGTGTCGGTCAAGCGGATCATCAAGGCGCTGTCGGAGTGATCTCGGCGAAGCGGGACGCGTAGCCCGGCTCGAGCTCGGCGAACCGGCGGTCCCAGCGTTCGCGATCCTTCTCGGCCGCGGGGTCGACGAGGTGCCACGCGAGGCTCTCGAGGTAGGTGTGCCAGCCGGGGCCGTAGTCGAGCCGCGTGACGTGCTCGTGCCGGAGGCGCAGGCGTGTGCGGCCGCCCTCGGGCTCGAGCTGGACCGTGACCAGCGACGGCGTCTCGCCCACGACCGTCCACGTCGTCGTGAAGCCCGCCGGACGCTCGCACGAGGTCACCTCGCCGTCGCAGTAGACGTCGCCGTCGCGCGTCAGCGCCTGCCAGCGCCCGCCGAGCCGGAACTCGCCGCGGTAGGTCGCCATCCAGCGCGCGAGCCGCTCGGGCGTGGTGATCGCCTCCCACAGGTCGTCGGGTGCGGTGTCGTAGACCTCGTCGAACTCGAGCAGGAACCCGGGCTCGTCGGGGAAGATGTCGCCGGTCACGGCCATCATGCGTCCTTCCGTCGGGCACGCGTTCCGCGCGCGACCTCGGTGTGCAGCGCATCGAGCCGCTGCCGCCACATGCTGCGGTAGCGGTCGAGCTCGGCGGATGCCGCGTCGACCCCAGCGCGGTCGAGCGCGTAGATGCGGCGAGCGCCGTCGGCCCGCACCGTCGCGAACCCGTGCTCGCGCAGGATGCGCAACTGGCGCGAGACCGCCGGCTGGGTGATGCCGAACTCCTTCGCGACGACGTCGACGACGGCGCCGGCGGGCCGCTCGCCGTCGGCCAGGAGGTCGAGGATGCGGCGGCGCACCGGGTCGCCGAGGACGTCGAACGCGTGCACGGCGACATCCTATCAATCTGTCGTTATATATGGAACGGCTGATGTGATCGCCGCGCCGGGCGCCGCCCCCGCGTCAGAGCACCTTCGAGAGGAACGCCTGCGTGCGCTCGTGCTTCGGGTTCGCCAGCACCTCGCGCGGCACGCCCGACTCGACCACGATCCCGTCGTCCATGAAGACGAGCGTGTCGGCCACCTCGCGCGCGAAGCCCATCTCGTGCGTCACGACGATCATGGTCATGCCGCTCTTCGCGAGGCCCTTCATCACGTCGAGCACCTCGCCGACCAGCTCGGGGTCGAGCGCCGAGGTCGGCTCGTCGAAGAGCATGAGCTTCGGGTCCATCGCGAGCGCGCGGGCGATCGCCACGCGCTGCTGCTGCCCGCCCGAGAGGTGCGCCGGATAGTAGTCGGCCCGCTCGGCGAGCCCGACGCGCGCGAGCAGCTCGCGCGCACGCGCCTTCGCCTTCGCCTTGGACACACCCTTCACGGTGACCGGTGCCTCCATGACGTTCTCGATGGCCGTCATGTGCGGGAACAGGTTGAACCGCTGGAAGACCATGCCGATGTCGCGCCGCTGCTTCGCGGCCTCCTTCGGGTTGAGCTCGTAGAGCTTGCCGCCCGCCTCGCGATAGCCGACCAGGTGGCCGTCGACCGACAGCCGTCCGGCCGAGACGTTCTCGAGGTGGTTGATGCAGCGGAGGAACGTCGACTTGCCCGACCCGCTCGGCCCGACGAGGCAGAGGACCTCTCCTCGCTTGACCTCGAGCGTGATGTCCTTCAGCACCTCGTGCGAGCCGTAGCTCTTCGAGACACCCTCGGCGAGCACCATCGGCGTCGTGCGGGTGCCAACGGTCGCCGCGGCCGTGCCGGTCTCGTGGACGTCGCTCATCGCGCGTCACCTCCGTGCTTGTCTGCGATGGGCGGAAGCTCCGTCGATGACTCGTCGCCCCCGACCGCGGGCACCACGGCGGTCGGCACCGTGCCCGCGACGGTGTTCGGTCGCGCGCCGATGCCCCGGGCGAACCGCTTCTCGAGGAAGTACTGGCCGACCATGAGCACCGAGGTGAAGAACAGGTACCAGATCGACGCGACGATCAGCAGCGGGATCGGGTTGAACGTCTCGGCCGAGATGTCGCGCGTGCGCGTGTAGAGCTCGAGCGTGAACGGCACCGCCGTGACCAGCGAGGTCGTCTTCAGCATCGAGATGACCTCGTTGCCGGTCGGCGGGATGATCACGCGCATGGCCTGCGGCAGGATGACGCGGCGCATCGTCTGCGACCAGCTCATGCCGAGCGCGGTCGCCGCCTCGTCCTGGCCCTTGTCGACCGAGAGCAGGCCGGCGCGCACGATCTCGGCCATGTAGGCCGCCTCGTTGAGCGCGAGGCCGATGACGGCGAGCCAGAACGGCCCCAGCACGTCCTTGGTCTCGAACGAGACCCACGGCTCGGTGAACGGGACGCCGATGTCGATCGACTGGTAGATGATCGCGATGAGGCCCCAGAACACGAGCTGCACGTAGACCGGCGTGCCGCGGAAGATCCAGAGGTAGAACCAGGCGATCGACTTCACGACCGGGTTCGGCGAGAGCCGCATGACGGCGAGCACCACGCCGAGGACGATCGCGATCGCCATCGACAGCACGGTGAGCTCGAGCGTCACGAGCGCCGCCTGCGACACGCGCCGGTCGAAGAGGTACTGCCCCACGACCGGCCAGTCGTACGCCGGGCGCTGCGCGGCGTCGATCACGAACAGGGCGAAGATCAGCACGAGCACCACGGCGAAGATGTTGCGCCACGGATGCCGCAGCTTCACCGCCTTGATGGGCGTGCGCCCGGTGCCGGCCGGCGGCGGGGCCTCCCCCGTCGCCGGCCGGTCCGACCCGAGTGCGGACACGATCAGCCCTGACCGGCCGCGTTGATCGTGATCTCGTCGATGCCGCCGTCGGCCACGCCCCACGCATCGAGGATCTCGCCGTAGGTGCCGTCGTCGACGAGCGACTGCAGCGCCGCCTGGATCGCCTCGGTCAGGCCGCGGTCCTTGCCCACCGCGATGCCGTAGGGGGCGACGTCGAACGACTCGCCGGCCGGCTGCAGCTTGTCGCCCGTCTGCTCGATCGCGTACAGGGTGACGGGCGAGTCGGCGCTGAGGGCGTCGGCCTGGCCGAGTGCCACGGCGTTCGTCGCGGCATCCTGCGTGTCGAAGGGCACCTTCTCGATGGCCGGCTTGCCCGCGGCGACGCACGCGTCGGACTTCGCGGGCACCTCGTCGGTGTCCTCGTACGTGGTGGCCTGGACGGCGACCTTCAGCCCGCACGCGTCGTCGGGGTCGACGTCGTTGCCCTTGGCCGAGGCCCACATGATGCCGGCCTCGTAGTAGTTCACGAAGTCGACCTGCTCCTCGCGCTCGACCGTGTCGGTGAAGGAGGAGACGCCGATGTCGGCCTTGCCGCCCTTGACGCTGGGGATGATGTTGTCGAACTTCGCGACCTGGAACTCCGCCTCGAGCCCGAGCTTCGCGGCGACGGCCTCGGCGAGCTCGGCACCCCAGCCGATCGGGTTGCCGTCGGCGTCCTTGAACTCGTTGGGCGGATAGGTCGGGTCGATGCCGACGATGAGCGTGCCGGACTCCGCCACGTCGTCGGGCAGCAGGGCGACCGCCGCCTCGTCGACCGCGATCGACGCTTCGGGAGCGGCCGACGATCCGGTTCCGGTCGACGTGTTGTCGACGCATCCGGTGAGCAGGAGCGCCGCGGCCGCGAACACGGCAGGGACGGCGACGAGGCGAGTACGCATGGGATTCCTCTTGTTCGGTGAGAAGGATCGACGAGGCCGCACGGGTCGTCGTCGACACTCGGAGACACTAATACAGTCGATGGGGGTCGGCGCTCGCCCTCGGGGCGATCGGCGCCGCTCGTTTCGCCTGCGGGGCGCGGGGCGCGCGACATCCGCCTCGATAGAGTCGGGGAGTGGCAAGCTACACCGACCTGCTGAGGACTCCGGGCGTCGCTCGCATCATCGCCGCCCAGCTCACGGCTCGGTTCCCGTCGGGCATGCTCTCGCTCGCGTTCCTGCTGCACGTCGAGCAGCAGACCGGCTCCTACGGCGCCGCGGGTCTCGTGCTCGCGGCCACCTCGATCGGGCAGGCGGTCGCCGGGCCGCTGACGAGCCGCCTGATGGGACGGCTCGGCATGCGGCCGGTGCTCACCGCGACGCTCGTCGTGTGCGCGAGCTCGGTCATCGCGATCGGCCTGCTGCCGCTCACCGTGCCCCTCTACATGGCGGTCGGCCTGCTGTGCGGTCTCGCGACCCCGCCCGTGCAGCCCGCGGTGCGCACGATCTACCCCAAGATGGTCAACTCCCGGCAGCTGACCCCGCTGTTCTCGCTCGACGCCTCGGCGCAGGAGGTCATCTGGGTCGTCGGCCCGGTCGTCACGACCTTCGTCTCGACGCAGATCGGCACCGTCTGGGGCATCCTGCTCGCCGCCGCGATGATGATCGGCGGCACGATCTGGTTCATCGCCTCGCCCGAGCTCGGCCGCGTCCGCATCCCGCGGTCCAAGCGACGGTTCGGCACCGTGCTCGCGCGACCGCCGGTTCTGCTCGCGACCGTCGTCGGCTTCCTCCTCATCGGCGCGTGCGCCGCGGTCGAGGCCGGGGTCGTCGCCGCGTTCGGGCACGACGGCGCCGAGGCCGGCATCGTGCTCGCCATCTTCTCGATCGGCAGCCTCGCGGGCGGCCTGACGCTCGGGCACGTGCCGATCAGCCCCTGGTCGACCGCACGCCGCATGCTCATCGTCTTCGTGGGCGTCTCGCTCGCGGCGTTCGCGATGGAGTTCTGGTGGCTCGCCCTCACGCTCTTCATCGCCGGCATCGGCATCGCGCCCGCGCTCGCAGTGCTGTTCTCGATCGTCTCGGTGAGCGTGAAGTTCTCCGACACCGCCGAGGCGTACGGCTGGGTCGGCACGGGGCAGCTCATGGGCGCCGCCCTCGGCTCGGCGCTCGCGGGCTTCCTCATCGACGGGTACGACGCCGTCGGCGCGTTCTGGGCCGCCGCCGTGCTGGCGTTCCTCGGCGTCGTCGTCCCGGCGCTCGGACGGCGCTGGCACCCCGACCTCCGCGGGCGCGACGCGAGCCCCATCCCCGACACCGAGCCGGTGCCGGTCACCCCGAGCTGACCCCCGACCGACTCCACCGAGAAGCAGAGGCAGACGGATGTCGCATCCCCCACTCGCACCCCTGGTTCCGCTCGCCGACGGGCGTGCCATCCCGCAGGTCGGCTACGGCATGTACAAGGTGCCGGCCGCGGAGGCCACGCGGCTCGCGCGGACCGCGCTCGAGCTCGGCTACCGCCACCTCGACACGGCCGCGCTGTACGGCAACGAGGCCGAGGCCGGCGCCGCGGTTCGCGAGAGCGGGCTGCCCCGCGAGGAGGTCTTCGTCACGAGCAAGGTGTGGAACGACGATCACGGCTACGACGAGACGCTGCGTGCGTTCGACGCGGCCATGCGCCGGTTCGGCCTCGACCGGCTCGACCTGTTCCTGATCCACTGGCCGGTGCCGTCGAAGGACCGCTACGTCGACACGTGGCGCGCGCTCGTGCGCCTCCGCGACGAGGGTCGGGTCGCGTCGATCGGCGTCTCCAACTTCCACGCGCACCATCTCGAGCGCGTCATCGACGCGACGGGCGTCACGCCCGTCGTCAACCAGGTCGAGCTGCACCCGTGGCTTCCGCAGCGCGAGCTCCGCGCCGCGCACGAGCGGCTCGGCATCCGCACCGAGGCGTGGTCGCCGCTCGCGCGCGGTCGCCTCCTCGGCGACCCGGTGCTCGGGCCGATCGCGGCGAAGCACGGCCGCTCGGTCGCGCAGGTCGTGCTCGCATGGCACGTGCGGCAGGGCACGATCGTGATCCCGAAGGCGTCGAGCCCCGAGCGGATCGCGGAGAACCTCGACGTGTTCTCGTTCGAGCTCGACGAGGCGGATGTCGCGGCGATCGCGACGCTCGAATCGGGCGAGCGGACGGGGCGCGACCCCGACACCGACTGACGGAGGGTCTCGCGACGGCCCTGCGGGCCTCCTCGACCCGAACCGGCGACCGCAACCGGATCGTGATCCGACTCGCAGCGGGCGCCCAGACATCGGGTTCGCGCCCGGCGGTACCGTGACCGCATGACCCGCCGACGTGCTCATCTCGCCGCGGCCGCCGCCGCGATCGCCGCGCTCCTGCTCTCGGGCTGCACCATGGGGCAGGGCTCCTCCACCGACGGCGGCACCACCGGCGCGGAGCCGCAGCCCGATATCGGCGTCGAGGCGCCCGTCGAGGGCGGCGACGCGAGCGAGGAGTTCGCGCCGCAGCAGTCGGTCGAGGACGACCGCAGCGTCATCACGACCGGATGGCTCACGATGACCGTCGACGACCCGGTGGATTCGGCCTCCGAGGTCGCCGCGATCGTCGACCGAGCCGACGGCCGGATCGACAGCCGCAGCGAGACGCCCGGCACCGACACGCAGCAGCCCCGGGCGACGCTCGTGGTCCGGATCCCCGCCGACGCGTTCGACGCCGCGCTCGCCGAGCTGCGCGAGCTCGGCGAGGTCGACTCCGTGCAGCTCGACGCCTCCGACGTGACGCAGCAGCGCAAGGACCTCGATGCGCGCATCGAGGCGCTCGAGGCATCCGTCGACCGCCTGCTCGCACTGCTCGCGGAGGCGACGACGACCGCGGACCTCATCGCGATCGAGTCGGAGCTCTCGTCGCGGCAGGCCGAGCTCGACAGCCTCGTCGCACAGCGGGAGTGGCTCGTCGACCAGGTCGACTACTCCACCCTCACGGTCGAGCTGCTCTCCGAGGGGGTCGCACCCGACGCCCGGCCCGACGACTTCTGGAGCGGAGTCGTCGCCGGCTGGGAGGCGCTCGTCGCGTTCCTCTCCGGCCTGCTCGTCCTGGCGGGCATGATGCTGCCGTGGCTGGCGCTGCTCCTGGTGCTCGCCGGCATCGTCGTCGGCATCGTGATCCTCGCGACGCGGGGGCGCCGCCACCCGCACGACGCCCCGCCCTCCGAGGACCGCGCGGCGTAGGCTGGGCGCGTGCGTGCGCTCACCCCGGAGACCCTGCTCGACGACGACCTGCTCGCGCTCCTGCGCGAACGCGCGGCCGACTACGACCGGCGAAACGCCTTCTTCACCGAGGACCTCGATGAGCTCCGCGAGCGCGGTTACCTGCGCGCGCTCGTGCCGACCGACCTCGGCGGCCTCGGGTGGAGCCTCGACGACGTCGTCCGCGCGCAGATGCGGCTGGCCGGGGCGGCGCCCGCGACCGCGCTCGGCGTCAACATGCACCTCGTCTGGACCGGGGTCGCGCGCCTGCTGCACGACCGCGGCGACGCCTCGCTCGACTTCGTGCTCGATGAGGCCGCCGGCGGCGAGGTGTTCGCGTTCGGCATCAGCGAGGCCGGCAACGACCTCATGCTGTTCGGCTCGGGGACCGTCGCCGACCCGCAGCCCGACGGCAGCGTCCGCTACTCGGGCCGCAAGATCTTCACGTCGCTCTCGCCCGCGTGGACGCGGCTCGGCGTGCACGGCCTCGACTCGCGGTCCGACGACGCGCCCAAGCTCGTGTACGGCTTCATCGACCGCGAGGACCCCGACGTCCGCACGCTCGACGACTGGGACACGATCGGCATGCGCGCCACGCAGAGCCGCACCACCGTGCTCGACGGCGCCGTCGCGGCGGCCGACCGCATCGTGCGCCGGCTCGATCCCGGCCCGAACCCCGACCCGTTCGTCTTCGCGATCTTCGCCTGCTTCGAGTTGTTCCTCAGCTCGGTGTACGCGGGCATCGCGGCCCGGGCGCTCGAGCTGGCTGCGGAGTCCGCGAGATCGCGCCTCTCGGCGAAGACCGGCCGCGCCCGCTCCGAGGATCCCGACGTGCGCCGCCGGATCGCCGAGGCGGCGCTCGCGCTCGACGCGATCCCGCCGCAGCTCGTCTCGCTCGCGCGCGACGTCACCGACGGCGTCGACCACGGCGCCTTCTGGTTCGCGAAGCTCTCGGGCGTGAAGGTCCGCACCGTCGAGACCGCGCGGGAGGTGGTCGACCGGGCCGTCCGAGTGGGCGGCGGCGCGACCTATTTCGCGGGGAACGAGCTCGGCCGGTTGCAGCGCGACGTGCTCGCCGGGGTGTTCCATCCGTCGAGCGAGGATGCCGCGCTCTCGACCATCGCGAACGCCTGGCTGGGGCCGGTGGAGGAGTAGCGCCGGCGGCGCGTTCCGGGAGCACGGGCCCCTCGATAGACTGGCGCCGCGGCGCGTGCCGCACGTCCGAAGGAGTTCGTCGTGAGCCTGTTCCCGTTCCTCATCGCCATGGGCCTCTTCCTCTTCGGCATGTGGCTGATGAGCATCGCCGATGTCGTCACCGGATTCGAGGCCATCGTCTTCTTCGGCGGCATCGCCGCGGTCTCGCTCGCCCTCGCCATCCCGGTCAACGTGCTCGGGCGCCGCGAATCCGGCATCTGATGGCGCTGCCCGGCACCGACACGATCGTCACCTTCCCCGTCGGGGACCTCGCCGCGACCGGCACCGTGGTCCACGTCGCACCGCACGGCGAGCAGCTCGCGGTCATCACCGACCGGACGAGCATCCATCCCGTCGACAGCGCCTGGCCCGACCAGCCCGCCGACCCCGGCGTGCTGCGCGCCGACGGCCGCGAGGTCCCGATCCGCGACGCGGTCGTCGCGGCGACCGACGGCGCCGACCTGCACGTCGGCGACATCCCCGTCCGGCCGGGCACCGACGGATGGACCTTCCTCGTGGCGCACCTCCTCGACGCCGACGTGCCCGTCTCCGAGGGCGACGAGGTCGAGCTCGAGGCCGACGGCGCGGCGCGCCGGGCGCTCTCGGCCGGCCACACCGCCTGCCACGCGGCATCCCTCGCCCTGAATCGCGCGCTCGCCGGCCGCTGGTCGAAGGCGGCCCGCGAGGACGCGTTGGGCTCGCCCGACTTCGACGGCATCGCCATCGCGTCCTCGCGCATCGGTCCGTTCGGGTCGGTCGACCGCTACCGGCTGAACAAGTCGCTGCGCCGGGCCGGGTTCGACCCGACCGGGCTGGCCGACGAGCTCGGCGCGCTCGCGGCCTCCGTCGATGCGACCCTCGCGGAATGGGTCGCCGCCGACGCGAAGGTGCGCGTCGAGCGCGTGGGCGAGCACCTCACCGATCGCCGGACCTGGGTGTGCGAGCTGCCCGAGGGATCGGCGCGGATCCCGTGCGGCGGCACGCACGCCTCCTCTCTCGGCGAGCTCGGCGCCGTGCACGTGTCGTTCGAGCTCGGCGACGACAACGGCACGCCCGTGCTCGAGATGACCACCTCCGCGTCGCCCGGCGCGGCCTGAGCGCCACTCGGCGCCGATGTCCGCTCGCGGGGTTACCATGTCGGGCGTGGGTATTCGCATCGAGAAGGTCGACCTGCCCGGGATCGGCTTCCGCCACGACCTCGTGACCGAGGGCGGGCGGCGCATCAGCGTCGTGTCGCACCGGGACGGCGAACGGGACCTCGGCGTCTTCGACGACGACGATCCCGACGCCTGCCGCGACTCCATCCCGCTGAACGACGACGAGGCCGCCGCGCTCGCCGACGTGCTCGGCGCCTCCGTCATGATGTCCCGCCTCACGAGCCTCTCCGACGAGACCGCGGGACTCTTCACCGAGCAGATCGCCCTGCCGACCGACTCGCCCTACCTCAACCGCCCGCTCGGCGACACGAAGGCGCGCACGCGCACGCACGCGTCCGTCGTCGCGATCGTCCGCGACGGGCAGGTGATCCCGTCGCCGACGCCCGCCGACGTCCTGCGCGCCGGCGACGTGATCGTGGCGGTCGGCACCCGCGGTGGCCTCGACGGGGTGGCCAACCTGCTCGCCCACGGCCCCGACTGAGCCGGGGCACCGGGATGCACGAGACCACGCTGCTCCTCGTCGAGGTCGGCGCGCTGCTCCTCGCCATGAGCCTGCTCGGCCGCCTCGCCATCCGCTTCGGCATCTCGCCCATCCCGCTCTACCTGATCCTCGGCCTCGCGTTCGGCGAGGGCGGACTCGTGCCGCTCGAGGCGAGCGAGGAGTTCCTCGCGACCGCCTCCGAGATCGGCATCATCCTGCTGCTCGCGCTCCTCGGCCTCGAGTACACGGCCGAGGAGCTCTTCTCGAGTCTCATGACCTCACGTCGCGCGGGCATCGTCGACGCGGTGCTGAACGCCCTGCCCGGCGCGGCGCTCGCGCTCATGCTCGGCTGGGGTCCGGTCGCCGCGGTCGCACTCGCCGGCGTGACCTGGGTGTCGTCCTCGGGCGTGATCGCGAAGCTGCTGCGCGACCTCGGGCGCCTCTCGAACCGCGAGACGCCGTCGGTGCTCGCGGTGCTGGTCATCGAAGACCTGGCGATGGCCTTCTACCTGCCGGTCCTCTCGGCCATCGTGGTGGGCGTGAGCCTCGTGCAGGGCGCGGTCGCCGTGGCGGTCGCGGTCGGCGTGGTGGCACTCATCCTCTTCGTCGCCTTGCGCCACGGTCACGTGATCTCTCGGCTCTTCCCCGCCGACCACGCCGAACCGCTGCTGCTCGGCGTGCTCGGCCTGGTCATGCTCGTCGCCGGGCTCGCGCAGGAGGTCAGCGTGTCGGCGGCCGTCGGGGCGTTCCTCGTCGGGATCGCGCTGTCGGGTCGCGTCGCCGCGAACGCGAGCGCCGTGCTGACGCCCCTCCGCGACCTGTTCGCGGCGACGTTCTTCGTGTTCTTCGGGCTCACCACCGACTCGGGAAAGCTGCTGTCGATGCTGTTGCCGGCCACCCTGCTCGCCGCGGTCACGATCCTCACGAAGCTGGTCTCGGGCTCGTACGCGGCGCGCAAGGCCGGCGTCGGCACGCTCGGCCAGTGGCGCGCCGGGCTCGTGCTCGCCCCGCGCGGCGAGTTCTCGATCGTCATCGCCGGCCTCGCGGTCGGCTCGGGCGTCGAACCGGCGCTCGCCCCCCTCGCCACGGCTTACGTGCTCGTGACCATCCTCGCCGGCACGTTCCTGTCGCGCCTGCCCGATGCGGCGTGGTTCCGCTCCGCCGTGCGTCGGCGGCGCGGGGCTTCCGGGCAGCCCGGCCTCACCGGCGCGCGGCCCTAGGGTCGCTGCCCGGCATCGGCGCATGGCGCTCAGCGGGGCCGCGACGCACTCAGCCCGCGGAGGCCGCCTCGTCGAGAGTCGCCTCCGACTCGGCGAGCAGCTCGCGCACGCGCGGGACGACCTCGGTCGCGTAGAGCTGGATCGTGCGCATCATCGCCTCGTGCGGCAGGGTGCCGTTGGAGTACTTGAGGTCGAAGCGGTCGGCCCCGAGCGTGCGCATCGCCGCGGCGATCTTCTGCGCGACGGTCTCGGGCGAGCCGGCGTAGAGGGCTCCGTGCGGCCCCGCCTCGCCCTCGAAGTGCTCGCGCGTGACCGCGCCCCAGCCGCGTTCCCGGCCGATGCGGTTCATGATCACCTCGTAGTGCGGCCACAGCGTGTCGAGGGCCGCCTCGTCGGACTCCGCGATGATGCCGGGCGAGTGCATCGCGATCGGCTGCGGATCGTGGCCGAACTGCGTGAGCGCCTTGCGGTAGAGCTCGGCAAGGGGAGCGAAGCGCACGGGGCTGCCGCCGATGATGGCCAGCACGAGCGGCAGGCCGTAGTGCGCGGCGCGCACGACCGATTCGGGGCTGCCGCCGACGCCGACCCACGTCTTCAGCGTGCCGTGCTCGACGCGGGGGTAGACGAGCTGGTCGGTGAGCGAGGAGCGCAGCGTGCCCTCCCACGTCACGGGCTCCTGCGGGAGCAATGCCGAGAAGAGGCTGAGCTTCTCCTCGAACAGATCCTGGTACTGGCTGAGCTCGAATCCGAACAGCGGGAACGACTCGATGAAGGACCCCCGCCCGAGGATCACCTCGGCACGACCGTTCGACAGCCCGTCGAGCGTCGCGAAGCGCTGGTAGACGCGAACGGGGTCGTCGGAGCTGAGCACGGTGACCGCCGAGCCGAGGTGGATGCGCTCGGTCCGGCCCGCGATCGCCGCGAGCACGACCTCGGGCGCGGAGATCGCGAACTCGTGCCGGTGGTGCTCCCCCACGCCGAAGAAGTCGAGTCCCAGGCGATCGGCGAGCTCGGCCTCCTCGACGACGTTGCGCAGCACCTGCGCCTGCGAGAGCAGGTCGCCGTCGGCGCCGACGGTGACGTCGCCGAAGGTGTCGAGTCCGAATTCGTAGTGGCGCGCCATCCGCTGCTCCCCATCCGCTTGATCGATGCACATGCATGCATCTGACGGAACTCCGTCCGGTCCGAGACTATTCCGGCGCGCCCCGGCCGGGAATGCCCGAGCGCGGCGGGGCGTTGCCACGGATGACGGCGTCGCGAAGCGACGTCGGCGGGTCGCGCCGTCCGGCGGGCCCTGACGAAGAGGAGCAGCGTGACGGATCGACCGGTCATCGGCATCTTCGGCGCCGGCAAGGTGGGCACCGCACTGGCCCGGCTGCTCGTCGAAGCCGGGTACGAGGTCGTCCTCACCGGATCGCCGCGCCAGACCGCGCTCGACCTGCTGGTCTCCGTCGTCGCGCCCGGCGCGACCGTCGCCGCGCCCGACGACCTCATCGCCCGCGCCGACCTCGTCATCGTCGCCGTGCCGTTCGGCAAGTCGGGCTCGATCCCCTGGGAGCGGTTCGACGGCAAGGTCGTCGTCGACGCCACGAACTACTGGCCGCCGGTCGACGGGCACATCGCCGAGATCGACGACGACCCGCGATCCACGAGCGAGATCCATGCCGCGTTCAATCCCCGCGCCCGCGTGGTGAAGTCGCTCAACCACCTCGGCTACCACGACATGGAGGACGACGCGCTGCCCGCCGGCTCGCCGCTGCGCCGCGCCCTCGCCGTCGTCGGCGACGACGAGGAGGCACGACGCGTGGTCGCCAGGGTGATCGACGACCTCGGCTTCGACGCCGTCGACGGCGGCGGACTCGCCAACGGCCGAGCCCTGGAGCCCGGCCACCCCGCATTCGGCCGAGAGCACTCGGTGACCGAGCTCGCCGCGCTCCTCGACGCGGAGCGCGTGCTCGCCGCCTGAGGCCTAGACGATCCGGTCGGCCCGGCGCTGCCGCAGGTCGACGAGGCCGACGAACAGTGCGAGCAGGAGCAGGGCGCCGACCGCCGACATCCCCACGGCGTACGCCGTGTGGTAGAGGTCGATCCGGCCCTCCTGCGCCTCCTCGTTGTAGAGGGTCGAGTAGAACAGCGAGAGCGCGACGGCCGTGCCGATCGCGGTGCCGATGCGCTGGCCGAGCTGCCCGACCGAACCGGCCAGCCCGCCCTGGATCACCGGGACGTCGGCGAGCGCGAGCACCTGGTTCGGCGCGATCACGAGGCCGCCTCCCGTGCCGCCGATGAGCATGACCGCGGCCATGATCCATGGGGTGAGCTCGGGCGGCGTGGCCACGGCCACGAGCACGAGCAGCCCGAGGCCGACGAGCAGCAGCGCGACGCCGAGCACCACGAGCGGACGGCCCACGCGGTTGACGAGGCGCCCGCCGAGCCACGATGTGAACGCGCTCGTGAGCGCGAACCCGATCGTGACCATGCCCGCGTAGACGGGCGCGAGGCCGAGGCCCTCCTGCAGGTACAGGTTCGTGAGCAGGAACGACGCCGGCGTCGCGGCGAAGTACGCGGTGGCCAGCAGCGTGCCGTTCCGATACGAGCGCCGCGAGAACAGGTCGAGGGGCACGAGCGGGGCCCGGCCGGATGCCGCGTACCGCTGCTCCCACCAGATGAACGCGACGACCGCGACCGCGAAGAGCACGAGGGTCCACCACCGGGCCGGGTCGTCGTCGGGCGAACCGGTGGTGAACAGGAACGGCCACATCAGGGAGACCACCACCACGCCGAAGACGGCGATGCCGACGGGGTCGAGCGAGATCCGGGCGCGATCGCCCGGCGGGCGGCCCGGCAGCAGCCGCGCCGCGAACACGAGCGCGACGAGCGCGAGCGGGACGTTCATCCAGAAGATGCCGCGCCAGCCGTCGACGGGGCCGCCGATCGCGATCGCGAGGCCGCCGAGCGTGGGCCCGAACGCGGTCGCGATGCCGATCGTCGCACCGAACAGCCCGAACGCGGCGCCGCGCTCGGCGCCCTGGAACAGCTGCTGCACGAGGCCGAGCACCTGCGGCATCTGGATGCCCGCCGCGACGCCCTGCAGCAGCCGGCCGACGATCAGCACGCCCGAGGTCGGCGCGAGCGCGCAGGCCAGGCTCGTCAGCGCGAACAGCGAGAGCCCGATCAGGAACATCACCTTGCGCGAGCCCTGGTCGCCGAGCCGGCCCGCGGGCACCAGCGTCAGGCCGAACGTCAGCACGAAGCCCGCCACCAGGAGCTGCAGCTCGGTCGAGCCGGCGCCGAGCGCGTGCTCGATCGACGGCAGCGCCACGTTGACCTTCGTGAGGTCCATGATCGTGATGGCCGCGACGGCCACGCACACCCAGTACGCTCGCCAGCGCCGATCGTTCGCCGTGGGGGCGTCGGCTTTCGGCGGTTGCGGCATCCGCTCCAGCCTATGCCCGAGCGCGCCCGGCCCTGTGCACGCTACGGCTGCAGCCGCTCGAGCCGCCAGGCGCCGGAGTCGGCCCCCGGATCGCGCGTGAACACCAGCCGGTCGTGCAGCCGCGACGTGCGGCCCTGCCAGAACTCGACGCGCCACGGCCGCACCCGGAACCCGCCCCACCGGTCGGGGCGACGCACGTCGCCAACGCCCGAGTACTCCTCTTCGAGTGCCGCGACCTGCGAGACCAGCTCGGCGCGGGAGCCGATCGGCTGCGACTGGCGGCTCACGGTCGCCGAGATTCGCGCGCCGAACGGGCGGCTCGACCAGTACGCGTCGGACTCCCCGTCGTCGACCCGGCTCACCGCGCCCGTGACGATCACCTGCCGATGCACGAGATACCACGGGAACAGCAGCGTCGCCGTCGGGTTGGCCGCGAGCGCCCGCCCCTTCCGCGACTCGCGGTCGGTGTAGAACGCGAACCCGCGATCGTCGACCCCGCGCAGCAGCACCGTGCGGCTCGACGGCGTGCCGTCGGCGTCGATGGTGCCGAGCACCATCGCGTTGGGCTCGTACACGCCGCGCGCGTCGGCCTCGGCGAGCCATCGGTCGAACTGCACCAGCGGGTCGGATGCCACGTGGTACTCGTCGAGCTCCTCGGCGCCGTAGTCGGTGTGGCGGTGCAGGGCGTGCTCGAGGTCGCGGTCGAGCCGCTCCGGGTCGATCGCGTCGCTCATGGACCCAGCGTACGAGGAGGTGCCGCTCGCCCGGAACGGCGCAGTGGGCCGTTGGCCCCGCTCACCGCGACCGTCGCAGGGCTAGCCTTGCCCCAGGTTCGGCCGATGATCCGTTCACCACGCCGATGTGGCCGAGTGAGCGTGGCCGATGGTCCGTTCAGCTGGAGGAGGAGCGATGATGCGATCCGGATCGGGATGCATCCGACCGTCCACTCGCCGAGCATGGAGGGCTGCTGCGTTCGTGCTCGTCGCCGCAGCTGCGATGTCCGTGTCGGCGTGCACCTTGACCGGGCCCGAGCCGACGCCGACGTCGACCGCGCCGTCCGAGTCCACGCCCGCTGCGACGCCGCCGGCGACGACCTCCCCGACGCAGCCGGCAGCGGCGGAGTGTCCCGACCCCGGCGGGACGGACACGATCGAAGACGGCTTCCCCGGGCGCCTGTCGACCCTCGTCGGCCTCGAGATCCGCACGGGCGGCCATCCGCCGTGCTTCGAGCGGGTCGTGATCGAGTTCGCGGGAACCGGCGACCTGCCCGGATACCGCGTGGAGTACCAGCCCGACCCGATCATCGATTCGCCGAGGGGTGAGCCGGTCGAGGTGGCGGGCGACGCGACGCTCGTGATCTCAGCGGGCTCGTGGATGCCCAACCCCGACGGCGACGGCTACGACGGACCCCGCGAGCTCGTGCCGGACAATGTCGGGACGATCGTCGAGCTCCAGCAGATCGAGAACTTCGAGGGGATGACGGCCTGGGCCGTCGGCCTCGATCGCGAGCGGGCGTTCACCGTCACGACGCTGCGGAATCCGTCGCGCCTCGTGGTCGACATCGCGCTCGACTGAGGTCGGGCGCGGTCCCGTCGGCCCGGCGGGCCGCGAGTCGGCGACCATGGACGTGGACGGATGTCTCACGACCGATCAGAGCCCGACCATCCGCATGCCGGACTCGTCGTAGCGGTCGCCCGCGACGCCGAGCCGCTGCACGATGCCGTTCAGGTCGGCGACCTCGTCGGCCGAGAGCGCGACGGTCGTCGCCGCCGCGTTCTCGTCGACGCGCTCGCGGCGTCGGGTGCCGGGGATCGGCACGATGAACGGACGCTGCGCCAGCAGCCACGCCAGCGCGACCTGCGCGGCCGCCGCGCCGCGCTGCTCGGCGAGCTCGCGCACGTGATCGACGAGCGCCTGGTTCGCGGCCAGGTTCGCAGCCTCGAACCGCGGGACGCGAGACCGGATCTCACCGTCGCCGAAGGTCGAGCCGGTCGTCACGGCACCCGTGAAGAACCCCTTGCCGAGCGGGCTGAACGGCACGAACCCGATGCCGAGCTCCGCACAGGCCGGGAGCACCTCGGCCTCGGGGTCGCGGGTCCAGAGCGAGTACTCGCTCTGGACTGCGGTGACCGGGAAGACCGCGTGCGCCCGGCGGATCGTGCTCGCCCCGGCCTCGGAGAGGCCGAAGTGCTTCACCTTGCCCGCGGCCACGAGCTCTCCCACGGCGCCGGCGACGTCCTCGACGGGCACGGCGGGGTCGACGCGATGCTGGTAGAAGAGGTCGATCGCCTCGACGCCGAGCCGCGCGAGCGAGGCGTCCGCGACGCGGCGGATCTGCTCGGGTCGCGAATCGGTGCCCTGCATGCGCCCGTCGACGATGTTCCACCCGAACTTGGTTGCGACCACGACCCGGTCGCGCACGGGGGCGATCGCCTCGCCGACGAGCCGCTCGTTGTCGTACGGCCCGTAGACCTCGGCCGTGTCGATGAACGTGATGCCCTGCTCGACGGCGTGGCGGAGCACGCCGATCATGTCGTCCCGGTCGCCGGGATTCGGCCCGTAGCTCATCGACATGCCCATGGCGCCCAGGCCGACCGCGGACACCTCCAGTCCCTGGCCGAGTGCTCTCGTGTGCATGTCGCGTCCTTCCTCCGTCGTCGCGACCATTCCACCGGATGCCGGCGCCGCGAGGGAGGACGCGTCGGGACACGCACTGCCAGGTCCCCCCTGGCAGCCCCGGCGGATCATGCCACGGCCGACCGGACGGCGGAGACGACGAAAGCCCCGGTCTGACGACCGGGGCTTTCACTCGGTGGACCCAGGGGGATTCGAACCCCCGACCTTCTCATTGCGAACGAGACGCGCTACCAACTGCGCCATGGGCCCGAGCCGTCAACGACTCTACCATCCCGCGACGGGTGGTCCGGACCACCCGAGAGCGGTGCGTCAGACCGCGGTTCGCCGACGGCGCAGCACCAGGTCGAGGTCGCTCATGCCGGGTTCCGCGGCGTCGACGAAGCCCATGCGCGCGTACGGGTTCGCCGGGTCGACCGGGCCGTCCGCGGGCACCGGGTCGGATGCCGCGGGCCGCCGCAGCACGGGCACCTGCGGCTCCATCCGCTCGGCGCGCTCGGCGAGCTCGGCCTCGGCCGTCGCCCGCTTGAGCCGCTCGGCCTCGGCGATCGACGCCATCACGCTCGCGGCGATCGTGCCGCGCGAGAGGTGCAGCGGCTTCGGCAGCGGCTGCGGGGTCCAGCCGGCGGATGCCTCGGGCTCCTCCTCGACGTCGATCGGCTCGAACGGCTCGGCGATCGGCGCGGCCTGCGGCACGGCGGGCGCTGCGACGACCGCCGGTCGGCGGCGAGCGAGCACGACCAGGCCCGTCATCGCCACGACGATGCCCACGGCACCGCCGAGCGCGACGAACGGCGTGCCGCCGAAGGCGAGCATGGCGAGCCCCGCGACGACGGCCAGGAGGGAGGCGAGCAGCAGGAGCGAGCACAGCGCGCGGCGGCGACGCAGGCCGCGGCGCGTGAGCCCCCGCGGGGACGCGTGCGCCGCGCCATCCGGAACCGCCTCGACGACCGGCACGGGGGCAGTCGTCGCCGAACGGGCAGCGTGCTCGGCCCGCTCGGCGAGTTCGCGCTCGGCCGCCGCGGCAACCTCTTCAGCGGCGATGCGCTCGGCGATCGCGAGGTTCTCGGCGGCCTGCGCCTCGAGCCGCGCCGCGAGCTCGTGCTCGTGCAGGATGCGCTCCTGCGCGGCGACCTCGCGGGTCGTCATCTCGACCCGCACCTCCTCGGGCGTCTCCGCCGTCTCGGCCAGGATGCGCAGCGTCTGCTGCAGCCGGACCGCGTTGCGCTCGGTCGCGAGGTACTGCCGGCGGCGCAGCCAGCTCGGCAGGAGGTAGGCGATCCAGAGCGTCGCGGCCACCGCCACGAGCACCCCACCACCGATCGCATCCATGCGTCAACGCTAGGTCACGGGGGGTCGGCCGAACCGCTGAGTTCGGGGCGTGTCAGCGATCGCCCACCCGAAGGGGGGTGAGCGCCGCCTCGCGGTCGGCGGCGGGGATCGACGCCGCGCCGGACGGGGCCCGACCCTCGCGCCACCGGCGCAGCACGCCGCCCGGAACCTCCTCGGCGACCAGGGCGAACGCGAAGTGGTCGCGCCAGTCGCCGTCGATGTGGATGAAGCGGCGCCGGAGGCCCTCGTAGCGGAAGCCGAGCTTCTCGACCACGCGCAGCGACGGACGGTTCTCCGGACGGATGCAGATCTCCATGCGGTGCAGCCGCAGCGTGAGGAAGCAGTGGTCGGTCGCCAGCGCCACCGCGGCGGGCGTGATCCCGCGCCCAGCCATGTCCTTCGCGACCCAGTAGCCGATCGACGCCGACGACAGCGAGCCGTGCGTGATCGAGGAGACGTTGAGCTGGCCGACGAGCTCGCCGCCCCACTCCATGATGAACGGCAGCGCCGTGCCGGCCCGGGCATGCGCGGTGAGGTTGCGGATGCTCGCGCGCGTGTCGATGATCGACCCGCCGCCGGGGTAGGTCGCCTCCCAGCGCCGCAACCAGCCGCGGTTGTCGAGCAGCACCCGTTCCAGCGGCCGCGCATCGCGCGCGCGGATCGGCCGGAGGGTCAGCGACCCGTCGGTGAGGGTCGGAACGGATGCCGCGGGCACCTCAGCCCCGTTCGAGCCCGGCCGAGAACTCGGCCAGCCAGGTGCGCAGCTCGGGACCGAGGTCCTCGCGGTCGACCGCGAGCTGGACGACCGCCTTGATGTAGTCGAGCTTGTCGCCCGTGTCGTACCGGCGCCCGCGGAAGACGACGCCGTAGACGCCGCCGGTGCCCTCGACGTCGTTCGCCATCTCCATGAGCGCGTCGGTGAGCTGGATCTCGCCGCCCTTGCCCGGCTCGGTGCGCTCGAGCACTCCGAACACCTCGGGCTTCAGGACGTAGCGGCCGATGACCGCGTAGTTCGACGGGGCGACCTCCTTCGCCGGCTTCTCGACCAGCCCCGTGATGCGCACCACGTCGGGATCGTCGGTCGGCTCGATCTCGGCCGCGCCGTAGAGGTGGATGCTGTCGGGGTCGACCTCGAGGAGCGCCACGATCGACGCGTCGCGACTCGCCTGCTCGTCGAGCATGCGCGTGAGCAGCACGTCGCGCTCGTCGATGATGTCGTCGCCCAGCAGCACCGCGAACGGCTCGTCGTTCACGTGCATCTCGGCGCGCAGCACGGCGTGCCCGAGGCCTTTCGGGTCGCCCTGTCGCACGTAGTGCATCTGGGCCAGGTCGGTGGCTTCGTTCACCTTCTGGAGCTTGGCCGTGTCGCCCTTGGCCTCGAGCGTCGCCTCGAGCTCGGCCACCCGGTCGAAGTGGTTCTCGAGCGCGTTCTTGTTCCGGCCCGTGATCATGAGCACGTCGGTCAGCCCCGCGTGCACGGCCTCCTCGACGACGTACTGGATCGCGGGCTTGTCGACGACCGGCAGCATCTCCTTCGGCATCGCCTTCGTCGCCGGCAGGAACCGGGTCCCGAGTCCCGCGGCAGGGATGACGGCCTTCGTGATCCGATCTGTCATGGCCATCAGCGTAGCCGTACCCGGTGGCGGTTCCTTGGTGCGACGGGTCCTAGGATGGCTGCCATGCCCGACGATCCGACCGTGGTCAAGCGGATCCTCCGCGCCGAGCTGAGGGAGCGCCGGCAGAACATGCCGGCGCACGAGCGGGAGCTCGCGAGCGAGGGGTTCACCTCGCGCCTCCAGGAGCTCGTCGGCTCGACCGGCGCCACCTCGCTCTCGTGCTACCTCTCGATGCCGACCGAGCCCGACACCCGGCCCTTCGTGCGCTGGGCCGAGGCGAGCGGGGTGCGCGTGCTCTTCCCCGTGACCCGGGAGGACGGCCTGCTCGACTGGACGGTCGGCGAGGAGGAGGACGAGGTCACGGGCCTGCACGGCATGCCCGAACCGGTCGGCGAACTGCTCGGGCCCATGGCGATCAACGACGTCGACCTGATCCTCGTGCCCGCCGCGGCGGTGGATGCCACAGGCATGCGCCTCGGGTGGGGACGCGGCTATTTCGACAAGACCCTGGGTTCGATGGGAAAATGTCCTCCGGTGTACGCCATCGTCTTCGACGGCGAGTTCGTCGAGGAGGTGCCGCGGGAGGTCCACGATCAGCCGGTGAACGGCGTCGTGACCCCCACGCGCATCGTCGCCTTCTGAGCCTCCCGGCGTACGCCCCCACTGCCACCGACGGATCGCGGGAGCCTTCCATGCCCACCTACTCGTACCGCTGCACCGAGTGCGGCGACGCCTTCGACATCCAGCAGTCCTTCACCGACGACTCGCTCACCGAGTGCCCCGCCTGCCGCGGCAAGCTCCGCAAGCTGTTCAGCGCGGTCGGCGTGACCTTCAACGGGTCGGGGTTCTACCGCACCGACTCGCGTGCCGGGGCGTCGTCGGGTTCGCCGGCGAGCTCCTCCGGCTCTGAGTCCTCCTCGTCGTCGTCCTCCTCTTCGTCCGGCGGTTCGGGCGCGGGCTCCTCGACCGGCTCGTCGACGACGACGAGCAGCTCGGCGAGCGCCGCCTGATCCACCGACGTCTCGACCACGCACCCGAACGAACGGAACAGAAGGGGGTCCGCCGCGTGCTCAAGGGATTCAGGGAGTTCATCCTCCGAGGCAACGTCATCGACCTCGCGGTCGCGGTCGTCATCGGCGCCGCGTTCACCGCGGTCGTGAACTCGATCGTGACCAACGTCTTCAACCCGCTGATCGGCGCGCTGTTCCGCGCGGACAGCCTCGACACCGCGCTGGTGCTCGAGATCCCGACCACCGACGGGGGCGTCGCCGAGGTGAAGTTCGGCGCGGTCATCGGCGCGATCCTCACGTTCGTCATCGTCGCCGCGGTCGTCTACTTCGTGTTCGTGATGCCGATGAACGTGCTCAAGCAGCACGCGGAGGCCCGGCGCAAGTCGGGCGAACCGAAGCCGGAGGACCCGGAGACCGAGCTGACGCTGCTCACCGAGATCCGCGACCTCCTCGCGGCGGAGCGGTCGACCTCGTCGGGCGCGTACCGAGGCGACTGACCGCGCGACGCGCACGACCCGAGCGCCCCCTCGCACCCGCGAGGCGGGCGCTCCGTCGTCTCACCAGTGTGGCGGGCGCTCCCGCGTGATCCGGTCGTCGTCGGGGCGTCCGGGCCGCCGAGCGGGCTGCTCGGCGTCGTCGTGCGCCCCGGGCACCGCCGTCTCAGGCTCGGGGTCCGTCCCGGGCGCCGGGGTCAGCCGAGCGCGGCGACCGCCCCGCGACCGCTCGATGCGCTGACGCGGCTCGCCGTCGTCGGTCATCCCGCCGCGGCCTCCTCCGCCGGCTCGGCCTTGCCGAGGACCGCGGCGACGCGCTCGGCGACCGACTCGGGGTCGCCGAACAGCTCGAAGCTGTGCACGCGGAGGTAGTGCCATCCGAGTCGCCGCAGCACATCGGGACGCAGTCGCAGCGACTCGCGCAGGCTCTGTCCGGCGAGCGCCGGGTCGGTCTCGACGACGACCGCCTTGCCGGCGTGCGCCGCCGCGAGCGAGAGCGTGCCGCGGTGTCCGACGCTGGTGCGGATGCCGCGACGCTTGAGCCGTCGAGCGAGGTCGACGAGCATCGGGTCGCCGACGCCCGGCGCACGCGGCGCGGACTGCTGCTGCTCGGTCTCGGCGAGCACGTTCGCGAGCGCGATCACGCCGTGGCGCTGCCGGTCCTCGTCGATGTCGTCGGGGCGGAACGCGGAGACGATGTCCATCGAGCGACGGGCCCGGGTCATCGCGACCGCGAGCAGCCGTTCGCCCCCCGGCTCGCCGAGCGACCCGAAGTTCGAGAGCAGGCGCCCGTGGGGTGTGCGGCCGAAGCCGATCGAGAAGATCACCCGGTCGCGGCTCTGCGCGACCGCCTGCTCGAGCGTGAGCACCGTGAACGGCTCGGCACGGTCGCGCAGGATGAAGTCGGAGAGGTCGGTGCGCTTGGCGAACGCCGCGAGCACCGACTGGTGCACGCGCGCCGCGTGGCGAGCGCTCGCGGTGATGACCATGAGCGATTCCCTCGGGCGCTTGACGGCGTGCTCCATGACGAGCTCGACGACCCTGGCGACCTCGGCGTCGAGGCTCTCGACCGTGCCGGTCACCGGGTCGGGCAGGCCGTTGCCTCGCACGTAGTGCAGCCCGAGGCTGCCGTGCCCGAGGAAGCTGCCCGCCCACGGCATCGAGACGATGCGCCCGCCGTAGAAGCGGCGGTTGACGAGCTCGGCCAGGTCCTCGCCGCCGGCGCGGTAGCTGCGGGTGAGGGTCATCGTCGGCAGCAGGTCGGCGAGGCGCGCGAGCGCCGAGTCGGCGTGCAGCGCGTCGACCGCGTGGTCGGGTTCGGGTCGCTCGTCGGGCTCGGAGCGGATGGCCGTCTCGAAGCGCGTCGGCGTCTGGGTCACGGGGTCGCCGAAGGCCACCACCTGCGTGGCCCGGCGGATCGCACCCAGGTTCTCGGCGATGGTCGTCGCGCCCGCATCGACCAGGATCACCGTGTCGAACGGGATCGCGTCGTCGATCGCGGGCACCTCGTACGGCGAGGCGAGCCAGACCGGCGCCAGCGTGCGGAACAGGTGCGGCGCCTCGCGATGCAGCCGCTCGGGGCGCACGCGGTCGCCGCGCAGCATGCGCCGGAGCCGCTCGGCCTCCTCGGGGTGGTCGACGAGTGCGACGCGCCACGCTTCGGCCAGCCGCCACGCCAGCAGCGGGCCGGCCGCCGACGCGTGCGCGTCGTCGACGAGGCGGAAGTCGGCCTCGAGCCGGTCGAGCACGGTCGTGTTCGCGCCGAGCAGGGCGGGGTCGCCCGCGAGCATGGTCTCGAGCACCGACTGCCACCACGCGAGCTCGAGCTCGGCGGCGACCTGCTGCTCGGGCACGTGCCGCCTGGCGAGGTCGACGAGCAGCGGGTCGAGGCCGAGGTCGCGCAGCTTCTGCAGCAGCGCGGTGCGCTCCTGCAGGTTGTGCAGCACCTCGGACTCGGCGGCGAGCCCCTCGAGCGTGACCTCGAGGTCGCGCAGCGGCCGTGCCGCGAGGCGCCGCGGCGAGCCCTCGAGCGCGAGCGGCACGTCGAGCGCCTGCAGGTCGGCCGAGACGGTGTGGTAGGCGACGTGCACGTCGTCGAGCCCGACGGGCACGCTGGGCACGGCGCCCGCGTCGGAGTACCGGTGCCACAGCGTGCGCTGCTGCTGGATGCCGCGGAGCGCGGCGTTGAGGTCGCCGACGTGCACGCCCGGCCGCACGTACTCGAGCGCGAGGCGCTTGAGCCGGCGCCGGTTCGCACCGGACATGCCGGTCTCTCGGCGCGGCGCCGTCGCGGCGATGAGCTCGCCGAGCGGACGGTCGTACACGGCCGGCAGGAACTTGTCGAGCGTGTCGCGCACGTCGTGCAGCAGGCGGAGGAAGACGCCGAGCTCGGCGATCGACTCGAACCGGCGGAGCCGGGTCTGCGCGATGAGCGCCCGTGCCCGCTCGAGCAGCCGCGGCACCTCGATGCCGCTCAGTCGCTTGGCGAGCTCGTGCGCTGCAGTGGCCTCCTCGGAGGTCGAGAACGCGGCGCCGTACCACGGGGAGTCGCCCGGACCGTACCGGAACTCGCCGAGCGCGGCGGCACGCACGAGGTCGGCGGCGACGGCGTCGCGCCCGGTCGCGAGCGCGACCAGCGAACCGCGGTCGAGGCGCGCGGTGGTGTCGGGCGGCGTCGCGATCGACGCCAGGCCGGCGAGCGCGGTGAGCGCGTCGAGCACGGACGCCTGCAGCTCGGCGTCGCGGCGCGTGAGCGCATGACGGTAGTCGAGCAGCACCTTCCGGAGCCGGACGAGCGCGTCGTCGACATCGGCGATGCGCGGCTGCTCGGCCTTCTCGTTCCGGTTGATCGACTGGACGAGGTCGCGCCGGAGCCGCTCGGTCGTGACCGCGAGCCCGCCGAGGCCGACCTGTCCGAGGCGGTGGGCGATGCCGTCGAGGCTCGAGCGTCGCGCGCCCACCACGAGCACCCTCCGCTCGTTCCCGACGAGCGCGCCGATCGCGTTGACGATGGTCTGCGTCCCGCCCGTGCCGGGGAGGGTCTTCACGACGAGCGAGGCGCCCTGCTCGACCTGCGCGACGACCCGTTCCTGCTCGGAGTCGGCGTCGAGCAGGAGCCGGTCGGTCGACGGCGGGCGCTCGTCCTGCGGGACGATGCGGGGCGGGTCGACGGGCTTGGCGAGCGTCGCGCGCGCACTCGGGTTGCCGGCGATCGCGTCGATCACGGGGTGCTCGAGGCGCGCGGCATCCGCCCCCATCGCGGGGCCCACCTCGGCGAACGAGGAGACCACGAGCCGCGGCGCGACCTGGAAGTGCGGCAGGTGCGAGGTGAGACCGCGGAGGCGGTCGATCACGGGCTGCGGCTTGAACACGCCGTTGGTGATCGCGAGCGCGACGAAGGCGTCGGCGTCGAGCGTGATCTGGAACTGCTCGTGCAGCTCGCGGGCGAGGGCGGGGTTGAGGAACGGCTGGCCCTTGAGCTTCAACTCGAAGTCGCGGCCGTACCGGCGGATGGCGAGCGGACGCAGCAGCACGGGCGCGACGAAGTCCTCGCCGCCGTGCTGCCAGGAGGCCAGGCCGATCGCGAGGTGGACGGCCTCGACGCCGCGCACGGAGCGCAGCTCGATGCCCTTCTGGGTGATCTCGGCCGCCGCGAGGCGGGCGTTGCGGAGCGCGAGCTCGTCGCGGATGAGGCTGGAGAGCAGCGTGGACTTGCCGGTGATGAACTGCGGCAGGCCGCCCGGGTGGGTCGTGGAGAGCTCGATGCGCGTGCGGGAGGAATCGTCGAAGTGCACGAGCGGCGAGCGTCCGCCGAGCTCGCGCAGCTCGGCGTGCCATCGACGCCAGCTCGGCTCGGCGACGTTGGAGGCGACCACGCTCGGATCGCCGATGGTGACGGACTGCGGCGTCGCCGGGTCGCGTCGGGGGCCCGTCGACCCGGTCGGCGCGGGGGCACGGGTCTCGGGCTCGTCATCGAGGACGTCGTCCTCGTCGTCACCGCGATCGAGCCGTTGCACACCGACACCCTACGGGGCGCGGGCGCGTTCGCCGGGGACATCGCCGGGCGCGCGGAGATTCGGATACCGTCCGGGTATTGATACCATGGGGGTATCCATCTCCGAGGAGCACGAATGAAGTCCATCACCCCCACCGAGGCGCACGCCGCCGCGGACGCCTTCATCCTCGACGTCCGCGAGGACGAGGAACGCGCCCAGGCCCGCGTCGACGGCACGCACCACATCCCGCTCGCCGCGCTCGTCGAACGCCTCGACGAGATCCCGCTGGACCGCACGGTCTACGTGATGTGCGCGGTCGGCGGCCGCAGTGCCCGCGCCACGCAGTACCTGGAGTCGCAGGGCGTCGACGCCGTCAACATCGACGGCGGCATCGCCGAGTGGCACCGCGTGGGACTGCCCGTCACCGTCGGAGGTGCGGCATGAGCGCCATGACCGAGACCAAGGGCGAGGCGCAGCGCCGGATCGCCAACCGCCTGAAGCGGGCGCGCGGCCAGCTCAACGCCGTCATCGACGCCGTCGAGTCGGGTGCCGACTGCCGCTCGGTCGTCACGCAGCTCGCGGCGGTCTCGAGCGCACTCGACCGCGCAGGCTTCGCGGTGATCTCGACCGCGATGCGCGACTGCGCGACAGACCCCGAGGGTGCCGCCGACGGCGACAAGCTCGACTTCGACGAGCTCGAGAAGCTCTTCCTCTCGCTCTCCTAGACCCCGCGCGCACGACGGCGCCGCCCGGTGGATCACCGGGCGGCGCCGTCGCGTGCTCCGTGCGAGCCGGATCGGCGCGGGAGTCCCGTGGCCGCGCTGCTCAGCCGAGCGTCGCGAGCTCGAGGCCGTGCGCCTTGGCGACCCCCTCGTTGGTCAGCTTGCCGCCCGTGGCGTTCAGGCCCTTCGCGAGCGCGGCATCCTCGGCGAGGGCGGCCTGCCAGCCCAGGTCGGCGACCTTGAGCACGTACGGCAGGGTGGCGTTGGTCAGCGCCGGGGTCGACGTCGCGGGCACCGCGCCCGGCATGTTGGCGACGCAGTAGTAGATCGCGTCGTGCACGCGGAACGTCGGCTCGGCGTGCGTCGTGGGCCGCGAGCCCTCGAAGCAGCCGCCCTGGTCGATCGCGATGTCGACGAGCACGGCGCCGCGCTTCATCGTGGCGACCATCTCGTCGGTGACGACCTTCGGCGCGGCGGCGCCGGGCACGAGCACCGCGCCGATCACGAGGTCGGCGTCGCGCACCTGGCGCGCCGTCTCGTACGGCGACGCGGCGAGCGTCTTGATGCGGTGCTCGTAGCGGGCGTCGAGCTCGCGGAGCTTGGGCAGTGAGATGTCCATGACGGTCACGTCGGCGCCGAGGCCGAGCGCGGTCGCCGCGGCCTGCTCGCCGGCGACGCCGCCGCCGATCACGAGCACCTTCGCGGGCGCGGTGCCGGGCACGCCGCCGAGCAGCACGCCGCGGCCGCCCTTGGAGGCGTGCAGCTCGGCCGCTCCGACCTGCGGTGCGAGCCGGCCGGCGACCTCGCTCATGGGCGTGAGCAGGGGCAACGAGCGGTCGGCGAGCTGGACGGTCTCGTACGCGATCGCGGTGACGCCGGAGTCGAGGATCGCGCGCGTGAGCGGCAGGTCGGCCGCCAGGTGCAGGTAGGTGAAGAGCGTGAGGTCCTCGCGCAGGAAGCCGTACTCCTGCTCGATGGGCTCCTTGACCTTGAGCACGAGCTCGGCCGCCCAGGCCTCGTCGGCGGTCGCGACGATGTTCGCGCCGACGGCACGGTACTCGTCGTCGTGGTAGCCGGCGCCTTCGCCGGCTCCGGCCTGGATGTCGACGCGGTGGCCGCGCTGGACGAGTGCGTGTGCTCCCGCGGGCGTCATCGCGACGCGGAATTCGTTGTTCTTGACCTCAGCGGGAACGCCGATGCGCATGGGGATTCTCCGAATGCTGTGTGGATGTGTACCTCAATGGTCACCTGTCATTCGTTGTTTGGGAAGACACGCCGCATTCTGTTCGGTAGAATCGCGTCATCCGTCTCGATTGTGCGAAGGGGACACACGCCGTGACCGATCTGCCGCAGTTCAGCGAACCCGCCCGCGTGAGCCTCGACGACATCGACCGGCAGATCATCGCGCGCCTGCACGAGAACGCTCGCATCCCGAACGTCGATCTCGCGCGCGAGGTGGGCGTCTCCCCGTCGACGTGCCTCGCCCGGGTCAGGTCGCTGCGCGAACGCGGCGTCATCACGCGCTACACCGCCGAGATCAATCCGGCGGCGCTCGGCTACACGCTGCAGGCGCTCGTCTCGGTGCGCATCCGGCCGGGCGCCCGTCACCTCATGGAGCAGATCTCCGACGAGCTGCGGGGCGAACCCGAGGTGGCGCAGCTGTTCTTCCTGGGCGGCAGTGAGGACTTCCTGATCCACGTGCGCGTCCGCGACAGCGAGCATGTGCGTCAGTTCGTGCTGAAGAACCTCTCGGCGAATCCCGCGGTGGCCCTCACCGAGACCAACCTCGTCTTCGAGCACCACACGGCGAACTCGGCCGGACTGCGCACCGTGCTCTGAGCGCGTCCCCGCTCCGTCTCGTCGGTGGGCGTCGGATGGCGCGGCGCGCGTCAGCGCTCGACCGGCAGGATCTCGGCGAGGTCGAGACCGGCGGGCGCCTCGAGCTGCTCGTAGGTGCAGCTCTCGGGCGTGCGGTCGGGTCGCCACCGGCGGAACTGCGCGGTGTGCCGGAACCGGTCGCCCTCCATGTGGTCGTATGCGACCTCGACGACGAGCTCGGGCCGCAGCGGCACGAACGAGAGGTCCTTCCCGGCGCTCCATCGGCTCACCGCCCCCGGCAACCGCCCGCCGGCCTGGGCCGCCTGGTCGGCCCACTCCCCCCATGGGTGCTCCGACAGGTCGGTGACGACGTACGGCGCGAGCTCGTCGACGAGCGCCCGGCGCCGCGCCATGGGGAACGACGCGGCGACCCCGACGTGCTGCAGCCGCCCGTCGTCGCCGTAGAGGCCGAGCAGCAGCGAGCCGACGATGCCGCCGGTCTTGTGCCAGCGGTAGCCCGCCACCACGCAGTCGGCGGTGCGCTCGTGCTTGATCTTGAACATCGTGCGCTTGTCAGGTTGATAGGTGCCGTCGAGCGGCTTGGCCACCACGCCGTCGAGGCCGGCGCCCTCGAAGCGCTCGAACCACTCTCGCGCCTCGGCGAGGTCGCAGGTGGCCGGCGTGACGAAGACGGGGTCGGATGCCGCGGCGAGCGCTCGCTCGAGCAGCGCCCGTCGCTCGGCGAACGGGCGGCCCGTCAGGTCGTCGTCCCCGAGCGCGAGCAGGTCGAACGCGACGAACGACACAGGGGTTTGCTCGGCGAGCAGCCGGACGCGACTCGCGGCGGGGTGGATGCGCTGCTGCAGCGCATCGAAGTCGAGTCGTCCGCCCCGGACGAGCACGATCTCGCCGTCGACGACGCACCGCTCGGGCAGGTTCGCCCGCAGTGCCTCGACCAGCTCGGGGAAGTACCGGGTCATCGGGCGCTCGTTGCGACTGCCCAGCTCGACCTCGTCGCCGTCGCGGAAGACGATCGTGCGGAATCCGTCCCACTTGGGCTCGACGTGGCCGACGTCGGGGATCTCCTTGACCGACTTCGCGAGCATCGGGGAGACGGGCGGCATCACCGGCAGGTCCATCCGTTCATCATGCTCCCCCCGTCCGACAGCGCGCATCCGCGGACGCCGGGCGCACCGCGGGCTAGCATCGCCCCCGTCGGAGGGTCAAGACCCCTGCGTCGGTCGCGGCCGCGGCGTATCGTCGAAGTCGTCGCCCTGCACGACGGCGTGCGAGCGCGACCCGAACGAATTGGGGGATGACGATGTCCGACCCGCAGAGCGAGGATCCGCAGGCCGATCGCGAGATGGATGCGGCCCTCGAGGAGGCCGAGCGCAAGGCGCGAGCCGAGGAGGTTGCCGACGCCGACGAGCGTGTCGCCGTGCGCGACGAGGCGTCGGGTCGCCTCGGCGAGGAGCGTGCGCAGTGACCTCGCTCCTCGAGGAACCCGACCAGGACGCGCGCGCCGCCGACGGCCCGCTGCCCTCGATCGGCCTGTGGTGGCCGATGCTCGAGGGCCCGCTGCAGCGTGAGATCCTCGAGCACCCGACCGCTCCGCTGCGTTCGGCCGTGGTCCGCCGCATCTACGAGCTCTGCGACCTCGAGGGCCGCCCGGTCCCCCGGTCGGGCGTCCGGCTCGGGCCCGAGGAGCGGGCCTACATCGCCGGCTGGGTGCACGCCGTCGACTGGTCCTGACGCACCGCCCGTCGCATGAGCGACCGTCGTCGGCGCGCCTCCGGCCCCGCACGCCACGGCGTCGGGACGATGGGGACGTGCGTGCCGACCGACGCTCCGGTGATCTCCGCCCGCTCGCCCGGTTCGAGCGCGACACGGTCGAGTTCGCCCGGGCGTTCGCGTTGTTCGACGCGGTCTACGCGTTCGCGCTGACGCTCCTCGTCATCAACATCGACCCGCCCGAGGCGAGCGCGTGGACGGACCCGGTCGCCCTGCTGGCGAGCGGGCTCGGATGGCAGCTGCTCGGGTTCGCGATCAGCTTCGCGGTGATCGCCGTGTTCTGGCGCGTCAACCACCGCATCGTCGCCGGGCTCACCGGAATCAGTTCGGGTGTGCTCACCGCCAACCTCGTGGCGCTCGCGTTCGTCGTGCTCATCCCGTTCTCGACGCAGGGCATCAGCGACGTCGACACCGCCGACGAGCCGCTCGCGATCGCGGTGTATGCGGTGAACCTCAGCCTCGCGGTACTCGCCCAGTCGGCGGTGGCACTCGTCGCCCGGCGCGACGGCCTCGAGGCCGACCCGCTCCCTGCGCGCGCGGTCGCCGTGCGGTTCGTCGACACCATGACCACGCCCGTCGTCTTCCTCGCGTCGATCCCGGTGGCGTACCTGGTCGGCGCGGACGCCGCGCGGCTCGTCTGGCTCTCGCTCGTCGTCATCGGGCCGATCAGCGGACGGTGGGCCGACGCGCGGATCGCACGCATCCGGGCGGCATCGTCCGCATGAGACCACGACCGGGCCACCCGGCGCAAGAGGTTGAGCCGATCCGCGCCCGCCCGGTAGACCTGTGATCATGCAGCGCATCCACTACGCCGGGGGCGAGCTGCTCACCGGGACCGACATCGCCGACGCGATCGTGGACTACGCCGCCGCGCTCGCGGGCCGGCGCACCGCGGCATCCATCGACATCCCCGTGCGCACCGCGACCGGGGGCGTCGCGCGCGCACACCTGCTCATCGGACCCGCAAGCCAGCTGGTCAGCGAATCGGTGGAATCGGAGTTCGAGGAGCTCACCGACGAGGAGCTCGTGGGGCGGCTCCGCTCGGCGACGACCGCGCTGTCGAGCACTCGCCCGCTCGTGGGCGGGTCCGCCGCGGACGACGAGATCGACGACGCCGACACCGACGAACTGGAGTGGCCGCCGATCCGCTGACCGTCAGCCGAGCTCGTCGCCCTCGCGCGCGTCGGACGACGCGATGCCGGGTTCGTCGGCGACGTCGTCGTCGGACGGGATCGGGATGATGCTCACGGGGATCCCCGGACCGACGAGGAGGTCGGCGGGCTGCGGACGGCCCTCGCCGAAGTTCACCCGGATCCAGCGCGCCGTGCCGGTCGCGTGCGCCTCCTCGATCGCCTGCTTGATCGCCTCGACGTCGGCGTGCCCCACCGAGTACTGGGCGCCGTCGTAGTGGATGTTCACGCGCTTCATGACTCGTGCTCCCTGTTGTGCTCGCCCTCGGCCCTCGCGTCGGGCTCGGGCACCAGCACGAGCCCGCCCGGCGAGTTCGCCGTCGACATGAGCGCGTCGACCCAGGCGCGGTTGATCGCGGGCTGACGGCCTCCGGCGTACTTGAACACGAGCGAGATGCGCGGATGCATCCAGAGCGTGCTCCGGCCGTTGCCGATCGACGGGTCGTCGCGCCAGCTGAAGTAGAAGGACTCGCCGCGCCGCAGCTTGGCGCCGATCACGAGCTGCAGGTGCGCCAACACGCGATCGTCGAAGTCGACGCCGAGCGTCGAGTCGTACGTGAGCTTTCCCACGGGCACCTCCGGGCTGCGAGCCGACTCTGCCACAGCGTAACCGGACGTGCACGTCGACGCACAGGGGCTTGCGCGACGACCCTCGGATGAACAACGGATGGCGGGAGTGTCAAGCCTCTGCCCGGGGCGTCCGGCCGGAGGTAGAAAGGAATCGACCGGTCGTGGGACGGGTCCGGGCGCGCGAGGGAGGGCGACGATGACGACACGAGGAACGACGATGGACACGCTCATCGACGTGGTGCCCCTGAGCGAGACATCCTGGCGCGTCTGCGACACGCGCTGCGACGACCGCGACAGCCGCCATATCGTGGGCTACATCCACGAGCTCGCCGACGGGTTCGAGATGCTCTGGATGCGGCCGCGCCCCGGCGTGACCTACCGCTACGACACGTTCGAGGAGGCGGTGCGCCAGACCTCCCGCAGGATGCTGCTGCTCCGCCAGCGCGATTGACCGGTGCCCCTGGAGGGACTCGAACCCCCAACCCTCTCCTTAGGACGGAGCTGCTCTTCCATTGAGCTACAGAGGCTGACCGGACGAGTCTAGCGGCCCTCTCGCGCCGGGACGGCGTGCCCGCACGGCCCGCGGACGAGCCGTCGTGATGCGCGCGATACCCGGGGCTGGGATGCTGGCGGGATGGCACTCCCAACCGATCTCGTGATCCGGGCCGAGCGCGCCTACGTCGACGGTGCGATGCGACCGGCCGCGGTCGTCGTCGCCGGCGGAACGGTCGCCGACGTGCTCGACGCCGACGCCGACGTGCCGGGCGCCGCCGAACTGCGCGTCGGCGCCGATGCGGTGCTCCTGCCCGGCCTCGTCGACTCGCACGTGCACGTGAACGAACCGGGTCGGACCGAGTGGGAGGGGTTCCGCTCGGCGACCCTCGCCGCCGCGGCCGGGGGCGTCACCACGATCGTCGACATGCCGCTCAACTCCATCCCGCCGACGACCACGGTCGAGGCCCTCGAAGTCAAGCGAGCTGCTGCGGCTCGCTCCGCCGCCGTCGACGTCGGGTTCTGGGGCGGCGCGGTGCCCGAGAACCTCGGCTCGCTCGGGGCACTGCACGCAGCCGGCGTCTTCGGCTTCAAGTGCTTCCTCTCCCCCTCGGGCGTCGAGGAGTTCGGCCACCTCGACCGCGGCGGCCTCGAGCGCGCGCTCGCCGAGGTCGCCGCGCTCGGCTCCCGGCTCATCGTGCACGCCGAGGACCCGGACCTGCTGGCCGGCCCGGGCGCGCTCGGGCGCCGCTACGCGCCGTTCCTGGCGTCGAGGCCCCCCGCGAGCGAGGAGTCGGCGATCGCGGCCGTCATCGACGGCGTGCGCCGCACGGGTGCCCGCGCGCACATCCTGCACCTCAGCGACGCCGCGGCGCTGCCCGCGATCCGGGCCGCGAAGAGCGAGGGGCTTCCGCTCACCGTCGAGACCTGCCCGCACTACCTCGCGATCGCGGCCGAGGAGATCCCCGACGGCGCGTCGGAGTTCAAGTGCTGCCCGCCCATCCGCGAGGCGTCGAACCGCGACCGGCTGTGGGACGGCGTGCTCGACGGGACGATCGACGCGATCGTGAGCGACCACTCGCCGAGCACGATCGAGATGAAGCGCGCCGGCGACGGCGACTTCGGCCTCGCCTGGGGTGGCATCGCCGGGCTGCAGGTCGGCTTCGCGGCCGTCTGGACCGAGGCGCGCCGCCGCGGCATCGGGCTGGAACGGCTGATCCCGCTGTTCACCACCGGTCCCGCATCAGTGGCCGGCCTCGCGCGATCGGGCCGGATCGAGGTCGGCGCGGACGCGAACCTCACGGTGTTCGCACCCGACGACGAGTTCGTCGTCGATGCCCGCGCGCTGCGGCACCGCAACCCGATCTCGGCCTACGACCACCGCGTGCTCGCCGGGCGGACGCGGCTCACGCTGCTGCGCGGCGAGCCGGTGCCGGGCGACGCGCCGCGCGGGCGCCTGCTCGGGGCGACATCCGCCGGCTGAGCCACCGGGAGGGCCCGAGCGCCCGGCCCGACGTCAGTTGTAGCCGAGGACGACGATCGCGGAAGTCGCCGGCGCGAGCTCGTCGACGAACCCCGCGTCCTCGTGGCGTCCGTCGTCGTGTGGCTGCGTCATCGCGAGCACCTGCTTTCTCGGTGGAGTGTCCGCCACGCTATCTGATCGCCGCGACGGTGGCATTCGCCGAATCGGACAGGATCACGCACCCGATTCGCCATGTCGTCGACAGGTGCGACCCCACCGTGGTGCCGGATCAGACCGGCGGGTAGAGGTAGAGGGCGTCGCCCGCGGGGATCGTGCGCACGTGGTACGAGTGGTCGGAGTTCTGGTTGTACTCCTCGATCGTCACGGTTCCGTCGCCGTTGACCGACTGCACGTACGCGACGTGGTTGTACGGGAACCATGCGACCGAGCCGACGACCGGCTGGCTGCTCGTCGGCCAGCCCTTCGACTGCCACTCGTCGGCCCACTTCCAGGCGCTGCCCGAGGCGAGGTTGCCCCAGTCCCACTTCCAGGGCGCGCTCGTCACGCCCGCATCGCGGTTCAGCCGCCACGCGACGAAGTCGACGCACTCGCGGTAGTAGTAGCGCAGCGGCGAGAGCCCGCCGCCGTAGTCGTCGGGCGTCTCGTACCACCAGGGGTAGTCGTCGCCCTCAGCCTGCTGCGTGACCTGGGCGTAGGCGCCCCCGCCGCGCGAGGCGAGCTCGGCGGCCCGCGCGGCGCGCTCGGCCGCCGCTGCGTTGGCGGCGGCCGAATCGATCTCGGCCTTCGTCGTCACCGAGAAGCTGTCGGCCGAGACGGCCGCGCCGCTCGCGAGCTCCGACACCGAGAGCCCCTGCGCCTCGGCGACCGACAGGCTGAACTTGGTCTGCACGCCCGGCAGGTGCCCACCCGGCAGGAACGCGTACGCCGGGAGGGCGAGCGTGCCGACGAGAGCCGGGACGAGCGTGAGCGCCGCGGCGACGCGCAGCGGGCCGTTCCGGCGGCGGGATGCCACGGGGCCGTCGGTGCGGGCGGGACGGAGCGCGCCGAACGCGGCGCGAGCCCGGTCGAGCACCGCCGGCCGGCGCGGGGGTCGTGCCGCCGACCGACGCGACGCGGGCTGGACGGGCGCGCGGCGCCCAGCGTCGGATGCGGCGAGCTGCGGGCGCTCGGGGGGCGGGGCCGACGCGGGCCGCTCGCGCCGCTCGACGGGGCGCTGGCCTGCCGGACGCTGCTGGCGGTCGACCGGCTGCGCGGACGCGGGGCGCTCGCGCCGCTCGACCGGACGCTCCTCGTACGCCGGAGCCTCACGCCGCTCGACCGGACGCTGCTCGTACGCCGGACGCTCACGCCGCTCGACGGGCCGGTCGTACGCCGGAGCCTCCCGCCGCTCGACGGGCCGCTCGCGATCCGCCGGACGCTCGCGCCGCTGGACCGGCCCGTCGTAGGGCGGACGGGCCGGCTCCGGACGACGGTCGTACGGCGGTCGCGGCCGCGCGTCGCCGTAACCGGGCGAGGCGGGCGGACGGGCCTCGCGTCGCTGCGGCGCCGGCCAGGCGGCATCCGGCATCGGCGGCATCGGCCGGCCCGGGGCTGCCGGGCCGCGCTCGACGGCGTGGGGCGGCTCGGCGGGGCGCCGCGGTCGCATGCTCGGGGGGCGGCCGTGCGTTTCGTCACCGTACAAGGGTCGTGTACCTCCGGGGCCTGCGCGCGGCCTGGGGAACCGGGACGCAGGTTGCGGTCGTGGAGCATCGGGGGCGCTCCGGACTCGTACCACCTTAGGGCACGGCCCGGAGCGCTGTCATCGGTCGGGAGACGGCGCGTCGCGGGTCAGGCGGCTCGCTCCAGGAAGTCGCTCCACTGCGGCAGCGGGCGCTCGAATCCACGCACGACCCAGCCCCGGCCGTGCGGCATGCGCGGCGTGATCCGCAGCGCCCATCCCATCTCGGCCGGCGTGTGGTCGCCCTTGGCGTTGTTGCAGCGCAGGCAGCACGCGACGAGGTTCTCCCACGTGTCGCGGCCGCCCCGCGATCGCGGGAGTACGTGGTCGATCGTCGCGGCCGACTTGCCGCAGTACGCGCACCGATGCTCGTCGCGCCGCAGCACCCCGCGGCGGCTCACGGGCACGTGGTGCACCCGGGGCGTCCGGACGTACCGGGTGAGCAGGATGACGCTGGGCCGCACCCATTCGCCGCTCGTGCCGTGCACCGGATTGCCCTCGTCGTGGAGGATGACTGTGGCCTTCTCGTTCATGACGAGCAGGATGGCTCGCTTGAACGAGACGACGGCGAGGGGTTCATATCCGGCGTTCAGCACGAGGGTGCGCATGGGGTGCCTTTCGATCGGTGCTGGATGGCTTCCAGCCGCGTGAAGGGATCGACGACCCGGATGCCGCGGGGCGGGCGCCAGGCCCCCGGAGACGCGAAACGGGCACCGTCGTGAAGACAGTGCCCGTCGGCGTCCCGGCGCAGTCGCGACTCGGCTGACTGCTGCGCCGCTGATCGTAGAGCGCGCGCGCACCCGCGGAATGGGTACTGCTGCGCGCAACGACCATCGGACTTCCCCTACCCGGTATTCGGATCGTCAGGTTCCAAGGCTACGACAGGAATGGCGCGCCGGGACCTCCCGGCGCGCCATTCCTGTCAGGCGTCATGCGTTGTTCACACGTCAGATACGCACGATGTAGTAATCGCTGGTCCAGATCGGCTGGGTCCGGACGACCGTTCCCTCGTACGGCGCGTGCAGGATCTGGCCGTTCCCCGCGTAGAAGCCGATGTGGCCCGGCATCACGACGAGGTCGCCCGGCACGGCCTGGTCGATCGAGATCCGGGTGCCGGCCGCGCCCTGCGCCGCCGACGAATGGGGGAGGCTGATGCCGAACTGGGCGTAGACGTACATCACGAGGCCCGAGCAGTCGAAGCCGGCGGGCGTGGCACCGCCGTAGACGTAGGGCACGCCGAGGTACTGCTGGGCGACGGAGAACACGCTGGCGGGATCGGCGGAGCCGTACACCGCTGCGGGCGCCGAGTAGCTCGCGGCCGACGCGGCGTACGAGGTCATCGCGGCGGCGGCGGCCTGGCGCGCGGCCTCTGCCTCGGCGGCGGCGCGAGCGGCCTCCTCGGCGGCGCGGATCTCCTCGCCGCTGGTCGCGGCGTAGGCGTCCTGCGACAGCGGCGCGGCGATCACGTCGTCGGCGACGTCGACATCCTGCGCCTGAGCCTTGGTGAGCTCGGTCTGCGCGGTCGCGCCGAACTGGATGCCGTCGGTGCCGGGGGCGAACGCGTAGGCGGGGATGGCCAGCGTTCCGACGAGGCCGGCGGCGACCGTCATGACCATGACGTTCTTGGTGCCGCCGCGTCGGAGGCGGCGGCCGAGCGAATCGGGCTGACGCCGGGCGGGCGTCTCAGCCGAGGTGGAATCGCCGGCCGCTGGGACGGTCGTCGCGTCGCGTCGGACGAGGGCGGTTCGGGTGGTGGGCTTGGGGGCGGTGAGCGCGCCGGATCGGCGCCGGGGGAATCGAGCCAAAACGTGTCCTCCGCCCCACGCCGCCGAAGCGCCGTCTCACCGGTTGCACCATCGGGCGCGTCACGGGTATCGGGGCCGAGCGGTGAGCGCGGGAGGCGTCTCGACCCTGTTCCGCCGGCGGGCTTGTCGCCGGCGGACTCGATCGACAATACGCGACACTCCCCCGAATGTCACATTTCGATCACGGACCGCCGGAATCAGTCGCCGATGAAGAGGTGGCCGACGACATCGGCCGGGAGCGCGAGCGTACCCTCGCGGCCTTCGACCTCGACGGACACGAGCGCGCCGTCGCGACGGAACGACACCGTCGCTCCCGGCACGAGGCCGGCGGCCTTGAAGCGCGCGAGCAGCTCGGGATCGAACTGGGCGGGCTCGGCCAGGCGGCGGATCACGCCGCGCGCCGCGCCGCGTCCGTCGGTGAGCGCGACGAGCACGTTCCGCACGCCCTGCATGAACGGCGCGGCGGCCGGGACCCCGAGCTCCTCCAAGCCGGGGATCGGGTTGCCGTACGGCGAGTGCGTGGGGTTGCCGAGGATCTCGACGAGGCGCCGCTCGACCTGCTCGCTCATCACGTGCTCCCACCGGCAGGCCTCGTCGTGCACGTACTCCCAGTCGAGTCCGATCACGTCGGCGAGCAGCCGCTCGGCCAGCCGGTGCTTGCGCATGACGTGCACGGCCTTGCTGCGCCCCGCGGGCGTGAGTTCGAGGTGGCGGTCGCCCGAGACGACCACGAGTCCGTCGCGTTCCATGCGGGCGACGGTCTGCGACACGGTCGGGCCGGAGTGCCCGATCCGCTCCGAGATGCGCGCGCGCAGGGGCACGATGCCCTCCTCCTCGAGGTCGAGGATGGTGCGCAGGTACATCTCGGTCGTGTCGATGAGATCCGTCAACTCACTCCTCCTCGGCCGCCGGGCGGGTCCAACCGTCAAGCCTACTGTCACCCGCCGACCCGCCTCGGGCCCGCGAGTCGCACGGATCGCCGCCGCGACGAGGCCCGGCCGCGTCATCCGCCGCCACGGCGAACGACCGTCGCCGTAGGATCGGTGCATGCCTGAGCTCGTGATCCCCTCGTCGCTCCTGCCCGCCGACGGCCGATTCGGCTGCGGCCCGTCGAAGGTGCGGCCCGAGCAGCTCGCGCACCTCGCCGAGGTCGGCCCCCGCCTGCTTGGCACTTCGCACCGACAGGCCCCCGTCAAGGAGCTCGTCGGCCGGGTGCGCCGCGGCATCGCCGACCTCTACTCCCTGCCCGCGGGCTACGAGGTCGTTCTCGGCAACGGCGGCTCGACGGCGTTCTGGGACGCCGCGGCCTTCGGCCTCATCGAGCGGCGCGCGCAGCTCGCCTCGTTCGGCGAGTTCGGCGCGAAGTTCGCCAAGGCGGCGGCCGCGCCGTGGCTCGAGGCACCCGACGTGCGGAAGGCCGAGCCCGGCTCGCGCGCCGACGCCGAGCCCGTCGAGGGCGTCGACGTCTACGGCTGGCCGCAGAACGAGACCTCCACCGGCGTGCAGGCGCCCGTCCGCCGCGTGCGCGGCGACGACCGAGCGCTCACCGTGATCGACGCGACCAGCGCAGCCGGCGGCGTGCTTGCCGACGCGTCCGAGTTCGACGTGCTGTACTTCGCGCCGCAGAAGAACTTCGCCTCCGACGGCGGCATCTGGTTCGCGATCATGTCGCCCGCGGCGATCGAGCGCGTCGAGCGCGTCGCCGCATCGGGGCGCTACATCCCCGAGTTCCTCTCGCTGAAGAACGCGGTCGACAACTCGCGCCTCGACCAGACCCTGAACACCCCCGCACTCGCAACGCTGCTGCTGCTCGAGAACCAGCTGGAGTGGATGAACGCGTCGGGCGGTCTCGCATGGGCCGACGCGCGCACGAGGGAGTCCTCGGGGGTCCTCTACGACTGGGCCGAGGCGCGCGAGGTCGCGGCGCCGTTCGTCGCCGACCAGGCGCACCGCTCGCAGGTCGTCGTCACGATCGACTTCGATGCGTCGACGGATGCCGCGGCGCTGGCGAAGACGCTCCGGGCCAACGGCATCGTCGACACCGAGCCGTACCGCAAGCTGGGGCGCAACCAGCTGCGGATCGCGACGTTCACGGCCATCGAGCCCGACGACATCCGTGCGCTGACCGCGTCGCTCGACTGGGTGCTCGAGCAGTCCCGATAGTGTGACGGCCATGCGGCTGTGGCTCTCGGAGTCCGAGCGGCGCCCCGATCCGGCGCCCGCCAGGACCGACGCGCGCAAGGCGCTGCTCGTGGGCACGGCCGCCTGGCTCGTCGCGCTCGTGGTGTCGATCGCGCTGCGCGAGCCGCTCGCCGACGCCGGGTACGCGTGGTTCACCACGGCGGCCGCGATCGGCGTCGCACTCGGCGTGATCGGGCTCGTCGTCGTGCAGGTGCGGCGCCGACGCCGGAGCGGGCCGACGGACTGAGCCGGCGAGGCTACTCCTCGTCGTCTCCCGCGAGCTCGTCGTCGTCGAGGTCGTCCTCGTCGTCGGAGCCGTCGGCGTCGAGCGCGTCGATGTCGATGCCGTCGAAGACGTCGTCGCTGTCGCCGTCGGCCTCGAACTCCTCGTCGGCCTCGTCCTCATCGCCGTCGACGTCGTCGAACTCGTCGTCGGCATCGTCACCCTCGTCGCCGTCGACGTCGACGTCGACGGCATCCAGCTCGTCGTCGCCGGCCTCGTCGCCCGACTCGGCGGCCTCGGCCGCGGCGGCCGCCTGGGCGGCCCGGTAGTCGGCCAGGCGCTCGGACCACGGCACCCACTCGGGCGCGAGGAGCGCGCGCTCGCCGGGCATGAGCTCGGTCTCGAGCACGGTGGGCTCCCCGCCCTCGACACGTGCGAGCGTCACGCTCCAGTGCCATCCGGGGTAACCGGACAGATCTGAGGCGAAGTGCAGCGACAGCGCGTGCTCGCCCTCGACCACGTGCCCGATGACCGACCCGACGGTCTCGGGCGCGGTGACCTCGAGCAGCGCGCGCTGGGCGAGCGCCACCGAGCCGAGCAGCACCTCGTCGGCCACGGGCGGTGCCACGGGCTCGAAGGACTCCGCCGGCTCGCCGGACTCGACCGGTTCGACGGACTCGACCGTCTCGACGGGCTCCGAGGACTCGGCCGACTCGACGGACGCGTCGGGCTCGGATGCCGCGGTGGCGTCGGGAACGTCAGGCATCCAGCTCGTCCGCCACCTTGCGCAGCAGCGCCGCGATCTTCCGGCTGTGCGCGTTGTCGGGGTAGCGACCGCGCTTGAGGTTGGCCCCGATGCCGTCGAGGACCTTGACCAGGTCTTCGACGATGATCGCCATGTCGTCGGCGGGCTTGCGGTGCATGCGCTGCAGGCTGGGCGGCGCGTCGAGCACGCGCACCGAGAGCGCCTGGGCGCCGCGCTTGCCCTCGGCGACGCCGAACTCGAGCCGCGTGCCCGCGCGGACGGTCGCGCCGGCGGGAAGGGCGGAGGCGTGGAGGAAGACCTCCTGGCCGTCATCGCCGCTGATGAAGCCGAACCCCTTCTCCTCGTCGTAGAACTTGACCTTGCCGGTGGGCATCGATGGAACTCCCGCTCTGTCGTCGGCGTCGCCGGGATGCACGGTCGACGTCGCCCACAAGTCTACGGTCCGGCACCCGCCGGGACCGCGCACTGGCTAGTCTGGGAGGGTGAGCAACCAGGGCCCGGTCACCGAACATCGCGCCGAGCGCGTCCTCGCCTACATGGTCGCGGCCACGATCGGGCTCTCGATCCTCGCGTTCCTCGCCGTGATGATCGGCACGCTCGCCGGGGTGGGCGCCGACGACGGCTTCAGCCAGGGCGTCTGGCCGGTGATCCTCATCCTGCCGCTCGTCGGCCTGCCGATCGGCTTCGTCCTCCTCATCGTCCTGCTCATCGTGAACGGCGTACGGCGCTCACGGGAGTCCCGGCAGGGCTCCGCCTGACGGCCATGCTGGTGCTCGCCGCGAGGCTCCGCGCACTACCGCGCGAGACGCTCGCCGCCGCGCTGGCCACACGCGACTTCGACCATGCGGCGGTGCGCGACCTGTTCGACCTCGCCGAGGCCCTGACCGCACCCGACGCCGTCGACCACGCCGTGGACCACCTCGAGCGACCCTCGCTGGCCACGCTCGCGGCGGCCGACTCGACGATCGACGAGGTCGGATGGACGGACCTCGCCGCCGTCGTCGCGGAGCTGACGCGGCTCGGCGCGGCCGACTCGCTCGTGCGGGGCGCGCCCGACGCGATCCGGCGACTCGACTCCCGATTCCTCGTCGTGCACGACGGCGAGCGCGTGCACGTGCCGACCGAAGTGCACGCCCGACTCGCGCACCGCCTCGGCGACGACCTGCCCGACGCGGAATCGCTCGCGGCCCCGGCCCCGCCGGTCGCCGTGCCGTCCGAACGAGCCGACCACGGCCTGCTCGAGCGCCGCGCGTCCGAGACGGCCTACGCGACCGTGGCGGCGACCGCGGAGCTGCTCGCCGGCTTCGCCGCGCAGCCGGCGCGCGAGCTCGCGAAGGGCGGCCTGGCGCTGCCCGACGCCAAGCGGCTGGCCGAGGCGACCGGCGTCGACCTCGAGGCGCTGCCCCGCCTCGTGCGCCGGGCGGTCGAGGCGGGCCTCGTCGTGCGCGAGGGCCCCGTGTGGCTCGAGTCCGACCTCGGCGCGGAATGGGTGCTGCAGGGCAGCCCCGCCCGCTGGACCCGGCTCGCCGAGGCGTGGCGCGAGCGCATCCCGCCGGCACTGCGCGACCTCGTCGTGCGTCGCAGCGACGCGATGACCGCCAGCTCCATCCGCGACGACGTCGCCTGGTACTACCCCGGCGGGGGCACCTGGCTCCGCGACGGCCTCGACCGGCTCCTCGAGGACGCAGAGGCGCTCGGCCTCGCCGTCGGCGGCGAACCCGTCGACACCGCCGCCCTCGTGCTCGCGGGCGACGTCGAGGGTGCCGCCGATCGGCTCGCGCGCCATTTCCCGCAGCAGGTCGAGCGCGTGTACGTGCAGCACGACCTGACGATCGTCTCCCCCGGGCCGCTCGAGCCGTCGCTCGACGCCCGGCTGCGCGGCTTCGCCGAGGTCGAGGGGCGCGACCTCGCGTCGAGCTACCGGGTCACCGCGGCATCCGTGAACCGCGCGCTCGCCGCCGGCGAGTCCGAGGAGTCGATCCGGTCGTTCCTCGCGACGATCTCCCTCACGGGCATCCCGCAGCCGCTCGAGTACCTGCTGGTCGAGTCGGCGGCCCGGTTCGGCGCGGTGCGCGTGGGCGCGGCCGACGCGTCGGAGGCGCCGGCCCGGTCGTCGATCCGCTCCGACGACGCGCAGCTGATCGGCACGCTCGCGGTCGACCAGAGCCTCTCCTCGCTCGGGCTCCGGCAGGCCGGGCCGCACCGCCTGCTCTCCCGGTTCCCGCCCGACATCGTGTTCTGGGGCCTCAGCGACGCCAGGTACCCGGTCGCCGCCGAGGACGGCGAGGGTCGCATCATCCGGCTGCGCCGCCAGCACGTCGCGCACGTGCCGGCCGCCGCGCCACGCGTCGACCCGATCGAGGCGATGCTCGACCGGCTCGCCGACGCCGACGCCGACGGCGGAACCGAGCTCGCCTGGCTCGCCCGGCAGCTCGAGGCCGCGGCGCGGGCGAAGGAGACGCTGACGGTCACCGTGCGCATGCCGGGCGGCGACACGGCCGACTACCTGCTCGCACCCGCGAGCGTCGCGAACGGGCGGCTCCGCGCCCGCGACCGCAGGGCCGACATCGAGCGCACGCTGCCGATCTCGGCGATCGCCTCCGTCGCACCCGCTCCCGCGGGCAGCTGAACGACCTCGGAGGAACCGGGGGTAGGCTGGTCGGTCATGTCAGACGGCCCCCTGATCGTCCAGAGCGATCGCACCGTGCTCCTCGAGGTCGCCAACCCGCTCGCCGAGGATGCGAGGCACGACCTCGCGATCTTCGCCGAGCTCGAGCGCGCCCCCGAGCACATCCACACGTACCGCATCACCCGGCTCGGCCTGTGGAACGCGCGGGCCGCCGGGCACACCGCCGAGGACATGCTCGGCACGCTGGAGCGGTACGCGAAGTTCCCGGTGCCGCAGACGGTCTCCGTCGACATGCGCGAGACCGTCGCCCGGTACGGACGCCTGGTGGTCGACCGCACCGACGACGGCGCCCTGCGCCTCCGCAGCGACGACATGCCCGTACTCACCGAGGTCGCGGGGGCCAAGCGGATCGCGCCGCTGCTGACCGAGCGCATCGACGAGACGAGCTTCCTCGTCGAGCCGTGGGCGCGCGGGCAGCTGAAGCAGGAACTCGTCAAGCTCGGCTGGCCGGCCGAGGACCTGGCCGGCTACACGCCCGGCACGCCGCATCCGATCGACCTCGACCAGGACGGCTGGCACCTGCGCGACTACCAGCAGAAGGCCGTCGACAACTTCTTCGACGGCGGCTCGGGCGTCGTCGTGCTGCCGTGCGGCGCGGGCAAGACCCTCGTCGGCGCCGGCGCCATGGCGACGGCGAAGACCACGACGCTGATCCTCGTCACGAACACCGTGTCGGCGCGGCAGTGGCGCGACGAGCTGCTCCGGCGCACGAGCCTCACGGCCGAGGAGATCGGCGAATACTCCGGCCAGGTCAAGGAGATCAAGCCCGTCACGATCGCGACGTACCAGATCCTCACGGCCAAGCGGAAGGGCGAGTACGCGCACCTGGCCCTGCTCGACGCGCTCGACTGGGGCCTCGTGGTCTACGACGAGGTGCACCTGCTGCCCGCGCCCGTGTTCAAGCTCACGGCCGAGCTGCAGGCGCGGCGCCGCCTCGGGCTGACGGCGACGCTCGTGCGGGAGGACGGCCGCGAGGGCGACGTGTTCTCACTCATCGGTCCCAAGCGGTTCGACGCGCCGTGGAAGGAGATCGAGGCGCAGGGCTTCATCTCCCCCGCCGCGTGCTACGAGGTGCGCATCGACCTGCCCCAGTCCGAGCGGCTCGCGTACGCGGCATCCGCCGACGACGAGCGCTACCGGCTCGCCGCCACGGCGCCGGCGAAGCTCGACGTCGTGCGGCAGCTCGTCGAACGGCACGCGGGCGAGCGGATCCTCGTGATCGGCCAGTACCTCGACCAGATCGACGAGCTCGCGGAGTCGCTCGGCGCACCGCAGCTGACCGGCGCGACCCCCGTCGACGAGCGCGAGCGGCTGTTCCAGGAGTTCCGCGACGGCCGGACACCGGTGCTGGTGGTGTCGAAGGTCGCGAACTTCTCGGTCGACCTGCCCGAGGCGACGGTGGCCATCCAGGTGTCGGGCTCGTTCGGGTCGCGCCAGGAGGAGGCGCAGCGCCTCGGGCGCCTCCTGCGTCCGAAGGAATCGGGCCTGTCGGCGAACTTCTACACGCTCGTTGCGCGCGACACCGTCGACCAGGACTTCGCGCAGAACCGGCAGCGGTTCCTCGCCGAGCAGGGCTACTCGTACACGATCCTCGACGCGCACGCGCTCGACCCCGCCGCCTGAGCCGCCCGAGCCGAGCCGCCTGAGCCCCCGAGCCGACCCGCGCTGGCGGACGTCGGCGGGTCTCGGTACCGTGCCACGTGCGGGCACGGAGGCCGTGTCCGAGGAGGGAGCCGGGCATGCCGCTCGTCACGTGCGACATCTCCATCTCGATCGACGGGTTCGCGGCCGGCGTCGACCAGAGCCGCGAGCATCCGCTCGGCCGGATCGACGAGAACGTCCTCCACGCCTGGATGTTCGATCGCCGCGACGAGAACCGGGCCGAGGTCGAGGCCATCGTCGACGCCGGCGCGTTCATCATGGGCCGCCACATGTTCGGCCCCGACCGCGGCGAGTGGGACCTCGACTGGCGCGGCTGGTGGGGTGAGGAGCCGCCGTACCACGCACCCGTGTTCGTCCTCGCCCATCGTGAGCGTGACGACCTTCCGATGGACGGCGGCACGACGTTCCACTTCGTCACGGGAGGCATCCACGAGGCGCTCGAGCGCGCCCGAGCGGCGGCGGGCGACCGGAACGTCGCCGTCGCGGGCGGAGCCGCGACGGTGAACCAGTACCTTGCCGCCGGACTCATCGACGAACTGCGCCTGCACGTCGCGCCGACGATCCTCGGTGCGGGCGAGCGGCTCTTCGACGGGGTGCCGCCCACGACGTTCGAACAGGTCTCGTCGCGCGGCACGTCGCTCGTGACGCACCTCACCTACCGTCGCCTGCAGGTCGCGGGCGGTCAGGCGCGCGCGTAGCGGAGGAACAGCATCCGATCGCCCGGGATCGCGTGCACGAGGCGCATCGGGCGGGCCGGCTCGTGCGCCGACGTGGCGATGCGCGGCGCGTCGCCGGCCACGAGCATCGGGCTGAGGGTCACGCAGGCCTCGTCGACGAGGTCTGCCTCGGCGAGCGCGCCGAACAGGCCCGGGCCGCCCTCCGAGAGCACCGATCGCAGCCCGCGCGCCGCGAGCTCGGCGAGCGCCGCGGTGAGGTCGACGCGCTCGTCGCCGGCGACCACGACCTCGGCGACCTCGGCGAGGTCGTCGCGGCGCGTGCGGGGGGCCGACGCGCTCGTCACCACGATCGGGTGCGCGACGGCCTCGGTGAAGAACGGATGCCACGGCTCGAGCTCCAGGCCCGAGGACACCACGGCGAACCGCGGTTGCGCATCGCGCCCGCGCGACGCCCGCCACGCGGCATCCGCCTCGGTCACTGCCGCGCCGCCGTACCCCTCGGCCGCGACCGTGCCCGACCCCACGAGCACCACGTCGGCGTGCGAGCGCAGGACCGACATCAGGCGCTGGTCCTGCTGGTCGCCGAGCGTGCCGCTGCGACCGCGAAGTGTGGCGGCGCCGTCGAGGCTCGAGATCATGTTGACGCGGCAGAACGCGGCATCCGGCCTCCCGCCGGCGTCGACCACGTCGACCGCGTAGGCCGCATGCATCCGGTCGGCGTCGAATGCCGGGGTCACGACGCGCTCCCGGGGGGCATGTTGTGCTCGAGGAAGGCGGGCTCCCGCCATCCCTCGATCGCCTCGACCATGCGCACCGCGTCGACCGTCTCGCGCACGTTGTGCACCCGCACGATCCGCGCGCCCTTCCCGATGCAGTAGACGGCCGCGGCGAGCGAGCCCGGCAGGCGGTCGCGCCGGTCGCGGCGCCCGAGGCTTTCGCCGATGAAGTCCTTGTTCGAAAGCGCGACGAGCAGTGGCAGGCCGATCGCGGCGATCTCGTCGAGCCGCCGTGTGAGCTCGAGCGAGTGGAGCGTGTTCTTGTTGAGGTCGTGGCCGGGGTCGATCACCAGACGCTGGTCGGGCACGCCATGCGCTCGCGCGAGGTCGAGGCGTTCGCGCAGGAACGCGCCCACCTCGGCGACCACGTCGCGGTACTCGGGGCCGGGATAGGCGGTGCGGGGGGCCGCGAGACTGTGCGTGACGACGAGCGTCGCGTCGCTCGCGGCGACGACGTCGGCGATCGCCGGGTCGTGGATGCCCGTGGTGTCGTTGATCACGTGCGCGCCCGCCTCGATCGCGCGACGCGCCACCTCGGGGTGGAAGGTGTCGACCGAGATCACCGCGCCGGTGCCGGCGAGCGCCGCGACCACCGGCACCACTCGCTCGGCCTCCTCGTCGACCGGGATGGCGGGGCCCGGGGCGAACTTCGCACCCCCGATGTCGATCCAGTCGGCTCCGGCGTCGATCGCGGCGTGCGCGGCCTCGACCGCGGCGTCGAGCGCGAAGGTCGTGCCGCGGTCGTAGAACGAGTCGGGCGTGCGGTTGACGATCGCCATCACGGCGACCTGGCGGGTGAAGTCGAACTCGCGCGGGCCGATCCGGCGGCGCATCACAGACGGGTCGGGGTTCATCCGGCGGGACCGGCGAGCGCCTCGAACGGCACCGCGGGGTCGGTGAGGCGCGTCGGGTCGACGACCGCGCGCGAGCGGATCAGCCGCTGCACGTCGTCGTTCACATCCCAGACGTTGACGTTCATGCCGGCCACGACCCGGTCGTCGCGCACCCAGAAGGCCACGAACTCGCGCCCCTCGCGGTCGCCCCGGAACAGCGGCGCGACGCCGGCGGCGAGCGGTCCGTAGCCGGAGTACTCCATGCCCAGATCGTACTGGTCGGTGTAGAAGTACGGGATCTCGTCGTACTCGACGGCCTCCCCCGCGAGCGATCGCCCGGCCGCCCGACCCGCGTGGTCGGCGTTCGCCCAGTGCTCGGTGCGCAGGTGCGATCCGAGGAACGGGAGGAAGACGTTCGCGACGTCGCCCACGGCGAACACGTCGGGGGCGCTCGTGCGGAACGCGGCATCCGTCACGACGCCGTTCTGGACCTCGAGTCCGGCGGCCTCGGCGAGGGCGGTGCGCGGGATGGCGCCGATGCCGACGACCACGACGTCGGCGGGCAGGACCTCGCCGCCCTCGAGCTCGACGCCCGTCGCGCGCCCGTCGTCGTCGCCGACGATCCGCGCGACGCTCGTCGACATGCGGAGGTCGACGCCGTGCTCGCGGTGCAGTGCCGCGAAGACCGCGCCCGCGTCGTCGCCGATCGCCGCGTTCAGGGGCACCGACTCGAGGCCGAGCACGGCGACGTCGTTCCCGTGGCCGCGCGCGGCCGCGGCGACCTCGAGCCCGATCCATCCGGCGCCGATGACCACGACCCGCCGACCGCCCGGGGCGAGCGCCGCGCGGAGGGCCACCGAGTCGTCGACGGTGCGCAGCAGGTGCACGCCGCGGAGCCCGCCGCCCGGGCCGCCGAAGCGGCGCGGCGCAGCCCCAGTGGCGAGCAGCGCGCGGTCGTAGCGCAGCACCTCGCCGTCGTCGAGCGCGATCTCGTGGGCGTGCACGTCGAGCCGCTCGGCACGGCGGCCGAGGCGCAGATCGATGCGGCGCTCGCCGTACCAGTCCGGCGAGTGCACGTCGATCGCGTCGCGCTCGCCCGTGCCGGCGAGGAACTCCTTCGACAGCGGCGGCCGGATGTAGGGCGGCACGGGCTCCGCGCCGACGATCACGAGCGGACCGTCGTGTCCCGCCTTCCGCGCGCCCTCCGCGGCCCGCGCACCAGCGAGTCCGCCGCCGACGATGACGATCGCGTCCTTCGAGCCCGGCATCGCACTCACCCCTTTCGGTTCCGATCTCAGTCCGGGTCGCGCAACCCGCACCGCGCGAGGAACTCGCGCCGCGCTCGCGCGTCGCCCTGCACCACACCCGTGAACGCGCTCGTCACGGTGCGCGTGCCGCGCACCTGGGCGCCTCGCAGCGACATGCACAGGTGCTCGGCCTCGATGACGACCCCGACGCCGAGCGGCTGCAGCTCCGCGTCGATCCAGCCCGCGACCTGGCGCGTGAGCCGCTCCTGCACCTGCAGGTCGCGCGCGAAGCGCTCGACGGCGCGAGCGAGCTTCGACAGCCCGATCAGCCGGTCACCGGGCACGTAGCCGACGTGCGCGGTGCCGCTGAACGGCAGCAGGTGGTGCTCGCACAGCGAGTCGAACGGGATGCCGGCGACGACGACGAGCTCGTCGTACCCCTCCTCGTTCGGGAAGGTCGTGGCGTCGAAGGGGCGGGGCGTGAGCAACTCGGCGAGCGCGTCGGCGACGCGGCGCGGGGTGTCGGCGAGGTGCGGCGAGCGGATGTCGCGCCCGAGCGCGTCGAGCAGCTCGGCGACGGCCGCGGCGGCACGGGCCCGGTCGATGGGCCGCGCCGGCTCGTCGTCGACCACCGCGTGCAGGCGGAGCCGCTCGGCGGCCGGCCCGGCGGGTTCGATCGAGATCATGTCCACGCCCTCCCCTTGTGGCCGACGCTAGGCGCGTGCCATTCTTTTGTCAAGAGTCATTGATTTTAGAAGGCGGGCACATGGCATCCGACGGCTCGGCGGACTTCGAACGGCGCGTGAGCGCGGTCTCGGCCCTGGCTGATCCGCTCCGCCGGCGCATCTACGAGCTCGTCGCGGCCAGCCCGGAGCCCCTCGGGCACGACGCCGTGGCCGCTCGGCTCGGCGTGCCCCGCAGTACCGCCGCGTTCCACCTCACCCGGCTCGCCGCCGAGGGCCTGCTCGACGTCGAGTCGCGCCGGCTCGGCGAGCGCACCGGTCCGGGCCAGGGGCGGCCGGCCAAGGTCTACCGCCGCGCCGAGCGCGACCTCGCCGTCGAACTGCCCCGCCGCCGGTACGAGTTGGCCGGACGGATCATGGCCGAGGCGATCGCCGGCGCCGACGGCGAACGCGACCTGGTGGTCGGCGCGCTGCGCACCGCCGCGGCGAACGAGGGCGCCCGGCTCGCCGGCGCCTCCGCCGACCTCGACGACGCCCTCGAGCGCGCCGGCATGGAACCCGTTCCCGACGGGGACGACGTGGTGCTCGGGGTCTGCCCGTTCCACGCCCTCGCGCAGGAGACGCCCGAGGTCGTCTGCGTCCTCAACCATTCCCTCGTCTGCGGCATGGCGGCGGCGGTCGGCGACGACCCCGGCCGCGTGCAGCTCGACCCGGGCGCCGGTCACTGCTGCATCCGCATCAGCGGGAGCGCATCCACGGTCCAACGGATTCCCAGCTAGGATTCAGCCCACGCGCAGCAGAATCGAGGGTATGAGCGACGGACCCCGCATCCTGATCGTCGACGACGAGCCCAACATCCGCGACCTGCTGACCACGAGCCTCCGCTTCGCCGGGTTCGCGGTGCGCGCGGTCGCCAACGGCGCACAGACCATCTCCGCCGTGCTCGAGGAAGAGCCCGATCTCATCATCCTCGACGTGATGCTGCCCGACATGAACGGCTTCGGCGTCACCAAGCGGCTCCGGTCGGCCGGCTACACCGCGCCGATCCTGTTCCTCACCGCGAAGGACGACACGGAGGACAAGATCACCGGCCTGACGGTCGGCGGCGACGACTACGTGACCAAGCCGTTCAGCCTCGACGAGATCGTCGCGCGCATCCGTGCCATCCTGCGCCGCACCATGCACGCCGAGGAGGATGCGGTCATCCGCACCGGCGAGCTCACCATGGACCAGGACACGCACGAGGTGCTCGTCGGCGACGTGCCCGTCGAGCTCTCCCCCACCGAGTTCAAGCTGCTGCGCTACCTCATGCTGAATCCCAACCGGGTGCTGTCCAAGGCGCAGATCCTCGACCACGTGTGGGAGTACGACTTCAACGGCGACGCGGGCATCGTCGAGAGCTACATCTCGTACCTGCGCCGCAAGCTCGACCAGCACTCCTCCGAGCCGCTCATCCAGACCAAGCGCGGCTTCGGCTACATGCTCAAGTCGTCGAAGTCGTAGTACAGGCTCGGTACAGGGTGCCTGCGTAGACTCGGCCCGCCATGCACCAGACCCTCGCCGACCGTTGGAGCCGGATCTCGCTCCGCACCAAGATCACGGGCGTCACCGTGCTCATGCTGACGCTCGGGCTCCTGGTGTCCGGCATCGGCACGGCGGCCATGCTGCGCAGCTACGTCGAGAGCCAGCTCGAGTCCAAGCTCAGCGCGATCGCGTCAGGCGACCTCTACAAGTACTTCACGCAGGACGGCGCGGAGCCCGATGAGGACGCCAACCTCAGCGGGCTCGACTTCAGCTCGTCCGACGACGTCTTCGTGGCGGTCTACGACCCGGCCACCGGTGAGTTCAAGGGGCACAACTGGTCGAACCGCGACAAGGCGACCTATCCGATGCTGCCCCAGCACCTCACCCAGGCCGACGTCGTCTCCCAGAACTCCGGCGGCGGCTACCGCGTGTTCTCGCTCTCCGACGCGAACGGCGAGCCGACGTTCCGCGGCGTCTACGCGCTCATGGACGCCGACGGGCGAGGCGGCCTCGCCCCGATCATCCTCGCGATCTCCTCGCAGGACACCGAGCGGCTGCTCGCGGCGTACCTGACGATCTTCCTCGGCTTCGGCCTCGGCGTCGTGCTCGTCGGCGCGCTGCTGACCCGCATGCTCGTCACCTCGACCTTCACACCGCTGCGCGAGGTCGAGCACACCGCGGCCGCCATCGCCGACGGCGACTTCAGCCAGCGCCTCGGCGGCGCCACCCCCAACACCGAGGTCGGTCGCCTCAACCGCTCGCTCAACACGATGCTCAACCGCATCGATCGCGCGTTCCGCGACCGCGCCCGCACGATCGACCAGATGCGACGGTTCGTCGGCGACGCCTCGCACGAACTCCGCACGCCCCTCGTGTCGGTGCGCGGCTACGCCGAACTGTACCGGATGGGCGCCCTCCAGTCGCCCGAGGACGTCGCGCAGGCCATGGATCGCATCGAGAAGGAGGCCATCCGGATGGGCGGCCTCGTCGAGGACCTGCTCGCCCTCGCGCGGCTCGACGAGGCGAAGCCGCTCGACCTCGCCGAGGTCGACCTCGTGCCGCTCGCCCGCGATGCCGCGCTCGACGCCATGGCCGCGAACCCCGGACGGACCGTCACCGTGATCGCGCCCGAGCACCTCAGGACCGACTCCGTCGGCACGGTGCCCGTCGACGTCGAGGTCGACCTCGACGCCGTGCCCGTGCGCGCCAGCGCGGGGCCGATCGCCCTCGCTGGCGCGACCCTCGCACGCCTGCGCGGCCGGCGCACGCCCGAGGCGGCGGGGGCAGCGGCGCCGGCTCCGGCACGCTCGCGTCGGGGCGGGTCCCGCGGTGCGGGCGGCGCGTCGCGTTCGGCGCGCGCGGAGGCCCGGGGCACGACGGCGGCCGGCGACCGGCGCGGCGGGGACGCCGGACGCGCGTCGGGCGACGCCGCGACGACCGGTCCCCTCCCGTCCGAGCTGCCCACGGTGCCGGTTCGGCGCGCGGTCGTGCTCGCCGAGGAGAACAAGGTCCGCCAGGTGATCACGAACCTCATGGGCAATGCCATGCGCTTCACGCCCGAGGACAGCCCGATCGAGATCCGCGTCTCGATCGACGACGCCGCCGAGCGCGCGATGCTCGAGATCGTCGATCACGGCGAGGGCGTCCCCCTGCAGATCCGCGAGAAGATCTTCCAGCGGTTCTGGCGGGCCGACTCGTCGCGCACGCGCGAGACGGGCGGCTCGGGCCTCGGGCTGGCCATCGTCTCGTCGATCGTGACCGCGCACAACGGGCACGTCGACGTCGTCGAGACGCCCGGCGGCGGTGCGACGTTCCGCGTCGCGCTCCCGCTCGCGGGCTCGGCGGCCGCGCCGCAGCCCGTGACCTCCTCCTGAGCCGACCCGGCCGGGCCGACCGCGCCGTCCCGACTCCTCCTCCCCAGCGGCCGTCGTCGCGCTTCCAGCGACGAATTCCGCGCCCGCCGGCCGCTCGCCTCGCCCCCGTCCGTAGCGTTCACGGCGTACACCGAGCGAAGGGAAGCATCATGACGCGGTACCAGGTCGACAGCGAGCAGGTCCAGATGGCGACGCAGGGCGCGCACGGCACGATCGAGCGCATCCGGGCCGAGGTCGCCTCGCTGCTGGCGCAGCTCACGGGCCTGCAGGGCTCGTGGTCGGGGCAGGCGGCGACGGCGTTCCAGGCCGCGGTGGCCGACTGGCGCGCGACGCAGCAGCACGTCGAGGAGAGCCTCAGCGGGCTCAACCACGCGCTCGGGGCGGCGGCGATGCACTACGCCGACGTCGAGCAGGCCAACGCGCGGCTCTTCGTGCGATGAGGCCCGACGTGGCGCACCTCAGACCAGGCCCGTGTACGCCTGCCACGCCGGACCGGCATCGGGTGCGTCGTCGCGGATGACGCTCGCCTGGATGAGCCCGTAGGGCCGGTCGTCGGCGTGGAACACCTCGCCCGGATTCTCGGTCCCGAACGGTGCGAGGTCGTACAGGAAGTGGTGCTTGTTGGGCGCCGAGAGGCGCACCTCGGCGATGACGTCGTACGCCTCGAGCACCGCTCGGCCCATCTCGTAGAGCGTCTGCTGCAGCGCGAGCGAGTGCACGGTCGCGAAGGTCTCGACGAGCGCCTGCCGCACCCCCGCGTAGACCGCGTTCCAGTCGGCGTCGTCGGTCGTGAAGCGCCACCGGGCGACGAGCGAGGTCGCCATGATGCGGTCGGTCGTCGGCCGCAGCACGGTGTAGCGGTCGTGGAGGAATCCGTGGAACTCCGATCCGGTCGACTTCAGGATGACGAGGTCCTTGAGCCCGCCCGTGACCCAGGTGCGTTGCCCGTCCCCCGCGCCCTCCACGGTGACCGCGGCGGTGCGGACCTCCTGTCCGCTGCGCACCCAGGTGTGGTCGTGTTCGCGTCCGTCGACCGAGACGCGCTGCCACGCGTACTCCTCGATCTCGACCCGCGCCGCATCGACGGGCGGCACGTCGTCGACGAAGTGACGGGCGAGCGCGAGGCCGTACGCCTCGATCGAGTCGAGCCCGACCTCCTTCGCGAAGGCGTAGGCCGTCTGCTTCTGGGTGTCTGTGGGCAGCACGTTCGACTGGTCGCCCGTGAGGTGCGCGGCCGCGAAGTCGCCGCGCAGCGCCGTCGAGACGTTGACGTCACGGATCTCGTGCCGCGGCGTGTCGCGGACGATCCGCACGATCCGGTTCTCCGCCTTGCCGTACTGGTTGTCGCCGAGCACGATGCCCATCTGCCGCTCCCTCGTCCGTTCCGTTTCCCGCCCTCGAGCGCCGCTCGCGCTAGCTCCCGCGGTAGGTCGAGTACGCGAACGGGCTGAGCAGCAGCGGCACGTGGTAGTGCTCCGAAGCGTCGGCGACCTCGAACACGATCACGACCTCGGGGTAGAACGTCGGCCGGTCGCCGAAGTACGCGCCGGTGTCGAACACCGCGCGGTAGACCCCCTCGGGCAGCAGGGCGGGGCCGAGCACCCCGATCCGCCCGTCGCCGTCGGTCACGCCCGACGCGACGCGCGACCACGATCCGTCGGCCCACGACTCGAGCCGCACTGCGACCCCCTCGGCCGGCCGCCCGCGCGCGGCATCCAGCACATGCGTGGTGACGTGGCTTCGGGCGCTCATGCGGCCGCCCCGATCGGCGTCGACGCGTCGGCGAACATCGTGCGCAGCCGCAGCAGCGCGATCTCCCGCAGCTGCTCGCCGACGACCGCGAGCTCCTCGCCGTCGTCGAGCGCGAGGCGGCGTTCGAGCTCCGCCAGGATCTCGGCCCGCGAGCGACCAGCGGCACGGATCAGGAAGATCCGCCCGAAGCGCTCCTCGTAGGCGCGGTTGCCCCGCGCGATCGCGTCCGCGAGGCCGGGGTCGTCGGCGTCGGGCGACGCCTGCTCGGCACGCGAGAAGCGCTGTGCCGCGCCGTCCCCGGCGGCACGCTCGCCGATCCGCGGATGCGCGCCGAGCGCCTCGTCGACCTCTGCCGGCGAGAGCGGCGACGCCGCTGCATCCGCCGCCGCGATCAGCGACTCGAGCCCTGCGTAGGGGGCCCCGCCGGCGACCTCCTCGACCCAGCGCTCCACGTGCAGGCAGCTCCGCAGCCGGTCGCGGAACGGCTCATCGACCCCGGGAACCTCGGCCATCGGCGCCCCCTTCCACGCGTGCGACGTGCGTCCACTGTAGCGACCGGGCCGCGCGTGCACCCGGTCCGCAACCGCGAGCACGGCGCCCTCGAGCGCCTCGACCGCGTCCGCGACATCCTCGCGCGACACGATCTCGTCGGGGTGGTGGCTGACGCCGCCGTTGCCGCACCGCACGAACAGCATCGCGACGTCGGCGATCGCGTGAACGGCCATGCCGTCGTGGCCGGCACGGCTCCAGAGCGTCAGCGGGTCGTGGTCGCCGGTGCGACGGATGCCGTCGGCCACCGCGTCACGCAACCACGGCGCGCACGGGGTCGCGTCGGCCTGCGAGATCTCGTTCCCCTCGAGACGCAACCCGCGGACCGCGGCGATCTCGCGGCCGCGGTGGAGGATCTCGGCGAGCGCCTCATCGCGCGCGGCGTCGGCCTCGCCGCGGAGGTCGAGCGTGAATTCCACGCGCCCCGGGATGACGTTGATGCCGCCGGGGAACGCCTCGAGCCGTCCGACGGTCGCGATCACCCCGCGCCGGCGCCCGATCGCCTCGATCTCGACGACGAGCTCGCTCGCGCCGACGAGCGCGTCGCGCCGACGTTCGTACGGCGTGCCGCCCGCATGGCCGGCGTGCCCCGTCATGGTCAGCTCGAAGCGGCGGGCGCCAGCGATCGAGGAGACGACCGCGAGGGCCCGGTCGGCCTCCTCGAGGTACGGTCCCTGCTCGATGTGCACCTCGAGGTACCCGACCAGGGACTCAGGGCTCCTCGCCGCGCCGGGCAGCCGCTCGGGGTCGAGGCCGAAGTCGGCGAACGCCTCGCGGAGCGTGAGCCCGTCGGCATCGCGCAGCCGCCACCACGCGGGGTCGAAGCCTCCGGCGAGCGCGCGGCTACCGAGCAGCGCGGTGCCGAAGCGGGTACCTTCCTCGTCGGCGAAGCCGACCACCTCGAGCGCGAAGGGCAGCGGTTCGTCGCGTCGTGCCATCCGCTCGGCCACCTCGATCGCGACCAGCACGCCCAGGGTGCCGTCGTAGCGCCCCGCGTCGCGGACCGTGTCGAGGTGCGAGCCGAGCAGCAGCGCGGGCAGGCCCTCGCGCGCACCCTCGAGGCGCCCGCAGCGGTTGGCGCCGGCGTCGACCCAGGTCGCGAGGCCGGCCTCGGTCATCCAGGCTCCGGCGAGCTCGTTCGCCCGGCGGTGCTCGGGCGAGAGATGCACGCGCTCGAGGCGCGTCGGATCGGCCGAGACGGTCGCGAGCTCGTCGCAGCGTGCGAGCACCCGCGCGGCGGCGGTGCTCGCTGCGGACGAGGTCGCGCCGGCGACTGGCGCCTCGGCCGGCCGGGAGCTCATCCCGGCGCTCCTGCGTACACGTCCCGGGCCGCCCCCCATCCCGAGCCGGCGGTGCACGCGTGCCCCTCGGCCCGCAGCACCTGCTCGAGCGCGGCCAGCGTGGTCAGCACGGCGTCGCGGCGCGCGTTGACGCCCATGGTCCCGATCCGCCAGATGCGGCCGTGCAGCGGCCCGAACGACGTGCCGATCTCGATCGCGAAGTCCTGCAGCAGGGCCGCGCGCACGCGCTCGCCGTCGATTCCGTCAGGGATCCGCACGCCGACGACGTTGTGCATGCGGTGCACGCGATCGCCGAACACGCCGAGCCTTAGCGCCTCGACGCCCGCGAGCATCGCGGCGCCGTGCAGCCGGTGCCGTTCGACGGCGCGCTCGACGCCCTCCTCGAGCAGGATCCGGGCGCACTCGTGCGCCGCGTAGAGCATCGAGGTCGCCTCGGTGTGGTGGTTGAGGCGTCGCTCGCCCCAGTAGTCGAGGATCATGCCGAGGTCGAAGTAGTTCGACCGGATGGGCTCGTCGCGCACGGGGTCGCCGGGCGAGCGGAGGCCCGCCTCGACGCTCGTGCGCCCGCGGATCCGGTCGACGGCCGCCGGCGACAGGCTGATGGGCGCACTGCCGGACGGACCGCCGAGGCACTTCTGCAGGCCCGCGGTCGCGGCGTCGAGCCCCCACTCGTCCATCTCGAAGCGGTTGCCGCCGAGCGAGGCGGTGACATCCGTGAAGGCGAGCACGCCGTGCCGCCGGCAGAGCTCGCCGAGCTCGTCGAGCGGCTGCGCGACGGTGGTCGACGTGTCGCCGTGCACGATCGCGAGCAGTGTCGGCCGCACCTCGGCGATCGCCCGCTCGATCGCGGAGACCGGGAACACCCCGCCCCACTCGACCTCGCGCACGTGCACCTCGGCCCCCGCGCGGCGCGCGATCTCGGCGAGCAGGTGACCGAACCGCCCGAAGACCGGCACGAGCACGCGGTCGCCTGGCGCGACGAGCGAGACGATCGCCGCCTCGATGCCCGCGCGCGAGGTGCCGTCGACGAGCAGCGTCGCCTCGTTCCGCGTGCGGAACACGCCGCGGTACAGCGCCATCGTCTCGTTCATGTATGCCGTCATCACCGGGTCGTATTGGCCGACGAGCGGCGCCGACATCGCGCGGAGCACGCGCGGGTCGGCGTTGACGGGACCCGGCCCCATGAGCAGGCGCGCGGGCGGGTTGATCGGCGCGGCGATGATGACGACCCCCTGACTCGGATGTCTCAGGAGGGCAGGCTACGGAACCCGTGTTTCAGCGAGGTGACGTGCCCGACGCGAGCTCGCGCCCGAGGGCGATGAGCGCCGTGTCGCCGCCGCGCGGCCCGACGAGGCAGACGCCGACCGGTGCGCCCCCGATGGTCAGCAGCGGCACCGACAGCGCCGGGCGGCCGGTGACGCCGGCGACGGTGGTCATCCGCAGCGTCGCGGCGCGCACGGCCTCGATCTCGGCGCCGTCGGCGACGAGTGACGGGGCGACGGATGCCGCGGAGGGCAGCACGAGGACGGCGTCGCCGAGCACGGCGTCGATCGCCCGCCGCGCGGCGCCGAGACGCGCGCGCGCCGCCCGCTCGACGTCGGGCGCCACTGAGGACGCCCACGCGAAGCGCGCCGCGACGTCGGCGCCGAGCGCCCCCGGGTGCGCGGTCACCCACGCGCCGTGCGCGGCCCACGCCTCGGCGGCCTGCACCGTCCGGAAGTCCTCGTACAGCGCATCGAGCGCCGGATCGCCGAGCGCGGGGTCGTCGAGGCCGACGATGCCACGGTCCCAGCCGGCGAGCGCGGCCCCGAAGGCCGAGCGCACCTCGGCCGTGGCGGACGCGGCGAGCGCGGGCGCGACGGCGAGGCGGTCGCCGAGCCGGGCCGTCTCAGCGCCGGCGCCGGCGTCGGCGGCCACGTCGACGCCGGCGCCCAGGCTCGCGATCGCCGCCGCCTCGAGCACCGCGGCATCGCGGGCCAGCCAGCCGACGGTGTCGAACGACGGTGCGAGCGGCAGCACGCCATCCCGGCTCACGGCGCCGTACGTGGTGCGGAGGCCCCAGAGCCCCTGGTACGACGCCGGGACCCGGATCGATCCCGCCGTGTCGGTCGCCAGGCCGAGGTCGGCCTGGCCCGAGGCCACCGCGGACGCCGGCCCGCTCGAGGAGCCGCCGGGGATCGCACCGGGGACGACGGCGTTCGGCGGGGTACCGTACGCCGCGTTGCGACCCGCGATGCTGTAGGCGAACTGATCGGTCTGCGCGATCCCTCGCACCGACGCGCCGGCCTCGAGCAGGCGGCGCAGGCTCGCGGCCGACGCCGTCTCGCGCGGCGCCCCGTCGAGGTACACGGGGATGCCGGCGCCGATGGCGAAGTCCTCGACCGCGAACAGGTCCTTGACCGCGACGGTGCGCCCGTCGAGGGCGCCGCGCCCCGTCGGGGCGACGAGCGGGTCGCCGACGACGCGCCACACGCGCGGATCGGGCTGCTCCGACATCCGCTCGCTCATGCAGCCCCGGCCGCCCGCCCCGCCGGCCGGACCCGCCGGAAGTCGCTCGTCCGGATCCGCGCGTGCACGCCCTTGACCAGGTCGACCACCTGCGAGACGTCGAAGTCGGTCGCCGCGCTGAGGTACGCGTACGCGAGGTGCGGTGCCATCCCGTACCGGGCCCCGAGGAGCGCGATCGCGTTGCGCACGCAGTCCTGCACCGCGACGTCGAGGTCGGCGTCCATGCCGGTCGGCACGAGGTACTCGCTCGTCTCGGCGAGCGGGCCGGCGAGCGCGCCGAACTCGCGCACCGCCGTCTCGGCGGGCACGACCTCGAAGCGCAGCCGCACCCGCAGCGACGCCTCGAGCGCGGTGAGCGCCACCTCCCCGTCGCCCTGGGCGAAGTGCGGATCGCCGACGTAGGCGAGGGCGCCCTCCACCTGCACCGGCAGGTAGAGGCTCGCCCCGACGGTGAGGAGGTTGATGTCGATGTTGCCGCCGTGCGCGCCCGGCGGGACGGAGTGCGGCCGCTCGTCGGCGTCGACGGCGACGCCCATGACGCCGAGGAACGGCGCGATCGGGAAGCGCACGACGCGCTCGCCGCCCTCGGCGAGGGGCAGCGCGCCGAACCATCCGCCGCCCGCGTCCTGCTCGATCGGCGTGAACACGCTCACGCTGCCGGGCGCCTGCGGGAACTCGCCCGGCAGCGCACCCCGGCCGTGCCGGTTGGAGATCACGCCGTACGGCACGCGCGGGGCCGTCTCGAGCACGCTCAGGCGCAGCAGGTCGCCTGGTCGGGCGCCCCGAATGCGGATCGGCCCCGTGACCACGTGCGGGCCGTCGACCGAGGGGTCGCGCGGGTGGGCGGATGCCGCGAGCGCGACCGCCTCGTCGAGCACGTGTTCGCGCGGCACGCCGTGCCGGCCGAACCAGGCGGCGGGATCGCGACCCTGGTCCTCCAGGAGTCCCTCGTGGCTCACGGTGTCGATGACGACCTCGTCACCCGGGTCGACCTCAAGCACGGGCGCATCGCCGCGCGCGGGCAGCCGCCCCCAGAACAGCGTCTCGGGCTCGGCGGGAACGTAGGCGGCGCGGCCGTCGACCCCCGCCCCGCGCTGCAGCACCCCGTGGAACCCGCCCATCCGCACCGTCCTCGCATCGCCCGATCGCTCGTGTCCGAGAACAGTACCGGTCCGGGCACGACGAAGGGCGCCTCCCGGAGGAGACGCCCTTCGCGTTGCGGTTCGTACCGCGGCGGGACTCTTAGAAGTCCATGCCGCCGCCCATGTCGGCGGCCGCGGGTGCAGCGGCCTTCTCGGGCTTGTCGGCGACGACGGCCTCGGTGGTGAGGAACAGGCCCGCGATCGACGCGGCGTTCTGCAGCGCCGAGCGGGTGACCTTCGCCGGGTCGATGATGCCCTGCGCGAGCAGGTCGCCGTACTCGCCGGTCGCGGCGTTGAGGCCGTGGCCCGCGGGCAGCTCCGAGACCTTGTTGGCCACCACGCCCGGCTCGAGGCCGGCGTTGAGGGCGATCTGCTTGAGCGGCGCCTCGATGGCGACCTTGACGATGTTCGCACCGGTCGCCTCGTCGCCCGAGAGCTCGAGCTTGCCGAACGCGACCTTGCCGGCCTGGATCAGCGCGACGCCGCCACCGGCGACGATGCCCTCCTCGACGGCCGCCTTCGCGTTGCGGACGGCGTCCTCGATGCGGTGCTTGCGCTCCTTGAGCTCGACCTCGGTGGCCGCACCCGCCTTGATGACGGCGACGCCGCCGGCGAGCTTGGCGAGGCGCTCCTGGAGCTTCTCGCGGTCGTAGTCGGAGTCGGTGTTCTCGATCTCCGAACGGATCTGGGCGACGCGGCCCGCGATCTGGTCGGGGTCGCCCGCGCCCTCGACGATGGTGGTCTCGTCCTTGGTGATGACGACCTTGCGCGCCTGGCCGAGCAGGTCGAGGGTCGCGTTCTCGAGCTTGAGGCCGACTTCCTCGGAGATGACCTGGCCGCCGGTGAGGATCGCGATGTCCTGGAGCTGGGCCTTGCGGCGGTCGCCGAAGCCGGGAGCCTTGACGGCGACCGAGCGGAAGATGCCGCGGATCTTGTTCACGACGAGCGTGGCCAGGGCCTCGCCGTCGACATCCTCGGCGATGATCAGGAGCTGCTTGCCCGACTGGATCACCTTGTCGACGATCGGGAGCAGGTCCTTGATGTTCGAGATCTTCTGGTTGGCGATGAGGATGTACGGGTCCTCGAACACCGCCTCCTGGCGCTCCGGGTCGGTGACGAAGTACGCCGACAGGTAGCCCTTGTCGAAGCGCATGCCCTCGGTGAGCTCGAGCTCGGTGCCGAAGGTGTTCGACTCCTCGACGGTGACGACGCCCTCCTTGCCGACCTTGTCGATCGCCTCGGCGATGATCTCGCCGATCTGGGGGTCGGCAGCGGAGATCGATGCGGTCGCGGCGATCTCCTCCTTGGTCTCGATCTCCTTGGCAGCGAGCAGGAGCTCCTCCGAGACGGCCGCGACGGCCTTCTCGATGCCCTTCTTGAGGCTGATCGGGTCGGCGCCGGCGGCGACGTTGCGGAGGCCCTCGCGCACGAGCGCCTGGGCGAGCACGACCGACGTGGTCGTGCCGTCACCGGCGACGTCGTCGGTCTTCTTCGCGACCTCCTTGACGAGCTCGGCGCCGATCTTCTCGTACGGGTCGTCGAGCTCGATCTCCTTGGCGATCGACACGCCGTCGTTCGTGATGGTGGGCGCGCCCCACTTCTTCTCGAGCACGACGTTGCGGCCGCGCGGGCCGAGGGTCACCTTGACCGCGTCGGCGAGCGTGTTGAGGCCACGCTCGAGGCCGCGACGGGCCTCCTCATCGAAAGCAATGATCTTTGCCATGTGTGTCTCTCGTCCCTTCCCGGACGTCCAAGTACCTTGGGGTTAGCACTCGAAACGAGCGAGTGCTAAACCGATTCTGGCACTCACCCGCCACGAGTGCAAGCGAGCCGACGCCGGGCGGAAGGCGCCCGGACGAGCGGAAGCGCCGCCGGTCGGACCGGCGGCGCTTCCGTGAGACGGGGCTCAGGCCGGGCGCACGGCCTCGGCCTGGGGGCCCTTCGAGCCCGATCCGACCTCGAAGACCACCTGCTGGCCCTCTTCGAGCACCTTGTACCCGGCCATGTCGATCGCGGAGTAGTGGACGAAGACGTCCTGGCCCCCGCCGTCGACGGTGATGAATCCGTAACCCTTTTCAGCGTTGAACCACTTGACGGTTCCGTTCGCCATGCGTTGCTCCCATGTTGCCGTGAATCCGAGTCAGCACGTGCCTCTCGCCTGTACCGGGCCGTCGACGTGCTGACGTGGCGCCGGTACGGCGCCGGGTGCTTCACACGGGTTTCGAGCGACCGATTCCAGATACTCACAGGCCGCGCGCCGCGCACAAGAGGGTGCGCGTCACGAATGGTCGCAGAATGGCAACGATTCGGTCACCGGCTCAGCCGGCGGCCTGCTCGGCGTAGTCGGCGCCGAGGACGGCCACGAGCTGCATCCCCGCCTCGCCGAACTCCTCGGAGAGCCGCACGTCGGCGCCGGGCAGCAGCTGCGCGACGCCCCGGGCGGCGCCCTCGAGCTCGGGCGTCGCGTAGTAGACGACGGTCTCCTGGATGTCGTTCGCGTCGGCGTTCGACGCGACGCCCACCGGCACGCCGCCCGCTGCGAGCGTCTCGCTCGCCCGCGCCGCCAGCCCCGCGGTCGTCGTGCCGTTCAGCACGGCGACGGGGATGTCGGGGGCGATCGTCGGCTCGGCCGTGACCACCGGCTCCGGCGAGGCGGTCGGCATCGCGGTGTCGCCGAAGTCCAGCCGGTCGTTGAAGACGGCCACCGCCGCGATCCCCGCGACCGCGAGCACCACGGTGGCCAGCGCCGCCCAGCCGAACGCGATCCAGCGGTTGCGTCGCCGCGCGGGCGCTCGATGCGCGCCGACCCGCTCGATGCCGTGCGGGATCGAGTCGAATCGGTCGCGGGGGAACTTCTGCGCCATGGGTCCAGTCGTGGGGTCGGGGTCGGCTCAGCCGTGCGGATGGCCGTGGGGAATCGTACGACGTGCGCGGGCCTCCGCGCGCGCCTCGCGCTGCCGCTGCAGCCGCTTGACCAGCATCGGGTCGTGCCGGAGCGCGTCGGGCGAGTCCACGAGGGCGCCGAGTTGGCGGTAGTAGCGGGCCGCCGACATGCCCAGTTCGTCGCGGATGGCGTCGGCCTTGCGTGCCGCGTCGCGCCACGGCCGCGCCTCGAACGCGAGGATGTCGCGTTGGCGGTCGTCGAGCATGCCACCTCCGTTCGGGCTCGCGTTGGACGCCATCCTAGGGACCGGAGGCCGGGAAGCCGCCGCACGCCACACTCGCGCGCGATCACCGTCCCGGCCAGGGTCGCCGCCCTGCTCCGGTCGCCGGTCGCGGGACGCCGGTGGCGCCGGACGGGAACACCGCCGGCGAGCCACGTGTTGCACCGGGCGTCGCGGGATGCGCGACGATGGAGGAGTCCCCAACGTGCACGAGGAGCAGGCCGCATGACCTACCAGGTGAGCAAGTCCGACGACGAGTGGCGCGAGCAGCTCGGCGCCGACCAGTACGCCGTGCTGCGCGAGGCCGCGACCGAGCGCCCGTGGACGGGCGAGCTGCTCGACGAGGAGCGCGCCGGGATCTACGCCTGCGCCGCGTGCGGCGCCGAGCTCTTCAAGAGCGGCACCAAGTTCGACTCGGGCTGCGGATGGCCGAGCTTCTACGAGTCGGTCCGCCCCGAGGCCGTCGAGCTCATCGAGGACGCCTCGCTCGGGATGGTGCGCACCGAGGTGCGATGCGCGAACTGCGGCTCGCACCTCGGGCACGTGTTCCCCGACGGGTTCGGCACGCCCACGGGCGACCGCTACTGCATGAACTCGATCGCGCTCGACTTCACGCCCGAGTCCTGAGCGTGGCATCCGTTCGCGAGGCCGCCCTCGCCCGGCGGTCGTGGCCGAGGGTGACGGATGCCGCGCCCTCCGACGCCGAGCTCGGCGAGCTCCTCGAAGCGGCGGGGCGCGTGTCCGACCACGGCGCGCTCGTGCCGTGGCGCGTGATCGCGCTGCGCGGGGACGCCCGGAACCGTCTCGGCGACGCGCTCGTCGAGGCGGCCGGGGTCGAGGCCGACGCCGCGTCCAAGCTCGTGGGCAAGCCGCTGCGCGCCCCCCTGCTCGTGGCGCTCGTCGCGATCGTCCGACCGCATCCGAAGGTCGCCGACTGGGAGCAGGAGGCGTGCGCCGCCGGCGTCGGACACGTCCTGACGATGCTGCTCGACGAGGCCGGATGGGGCGTCATGTGGCGCACGGGCCCGCACACGCGGCATCCGGCGGTCGCTCGCATGCACGGCCTCGCCGACGACGAGCGGCTCATGGGCTGGCTCTACGTCGGCGGCAAGCCGGCGACCGGGCGGCCCGAGCGCCGACGCGCGCCCGTCGCCGAGGGGCGCCTCAGCACGATCGGCTGATCGCGCCCCCGCACGCGGGAAACGGAGCCGGCTACGGGACTCGAACCCGTAACCACCGCTTTACAAGAGCGGTGCGCTACCAATTGCGCCAAGCCGGCAGGTGATTCCCCCACATCCTACCGACGGGCTGCGGGGCGCCGCACGACGACCACGGCCCGGCGGTCGCCGGGCCGTCGTCGTCGCGGAACCGTGGTGCCTAGCCCGCCGCCGGCGTCGGGGTCGGGGTCGGGGTCGGGGTGCCGTTCGACTCGGAGTAGCTCTCGCCGGCCGCCTGCAGCACGAAGGCCTGGAACTCGGCCGTGTCCTCGAGCGAACCGACGTACTGCTTGCCGTTGACGAGGACCGTGGGCGTGCCCGTGATCGACTCGAGCTCGGAGTTCGGAATGGGGCCGGTCAGCGCCCGCTCCGTGGCATCCTGCACCCAGCCCTTGAAGCGGGTGTCGTCGATGCACTCGTCGACCGAGCCGGACGCGCCGGCCTGCGACGCGATCTCCTTGATCTCGTCGTTCGTCAGGCCCGTGGAGAGCTCCTCGGGCTGGTTCTCGAACATGAGCGCGTTGAAGTCGAAGAACGCCTCAGGCGAGGTCTCGGCCACGCACGCGGCGGCGTTCGCGGCACGCAGCGAGAACTGGGTGCCCGCGGACTTGTTGGTGAGGATCGCGATCGGGTGCACCTCGAGCGTGGCGGCACCGGACTCGACCATCGTGCGCATCGTCTCGTTGTTCGTGGTCTCGAACTGGCCGCAGTACGGGCAGAGGTAGTCGATGTAGGTGACGATGTTCGCGACCGTGCCGCTCTCGTCGGGCTCGGTCGGCGTCGGCTCGCCGCCCTCGGGGATCGCCGGCGTCTCGACGGCCTCGATGCCGTTCTCGCCGCCGACGAGCAGGATGCCGTCGCTGGCCATGTTGCGCGGTCCGGGACCCTCGGGCTGCGAGTTCTGCAGCACCAGCCCGACTACCAGCGCCGCGACCGCGAGGATCGCCACGACCACGCCGCCCTGGATCAGCAGCTTCCGACGTCGCTCGCTCTTGCGCTGCTCCTCGCGCAGGACGCGGGCCTTCTCGCGGGCCGCCTCGCGACGTTCGTTACGGGTGGGGCGTGGCTGGGTGGGTCCGCCAGTGCTCATCGATGGTCAACTCCGGGTCGCTGTGGGCGCGCGCCGAATGAGGGCACGCGCACCGCCGAGTGTAGGAGCGATCGCTGGGAATCGCCCAAACGGCGCCCCGACGCGGGCTGGACGCGGCATCCGGGCCCCCGGCGCCCTGGTGCGGCGCCCGTCGACGTCACGATTCTTCGAGCGCGTGGGTCGCATGGCATACTGAGGGAGCGTCGACATCGATGTCGGCGTTTCCATTCACTACGGATCGTCCGGCACGTACCTGCCGGTGAAGGAGAACAGAACCATGGCGTCAGTCACGTTCGACAAGGCCACCCGCCTCTACCCCGGTGGCACCCGTCCCGCGGTCGACCAGCTCGACCTCGAGATCGCAGACGGGGAGTTCCTCGTCCTGGTCGGCCCCTCGGGCTGCGGCAAGTCCACCTCGCTCCGCATGCTGGCGGGCCTCGAAGAGGTCAACGAGGGCAACATCTTCATCGGCGACCGCAACGTCACCGATGTGCCGCCGAAGGACCGCGACATCGCGATGGTCTTCCAGAACTACGCGCTGTACCCGCACATGACCGTCGCCGAGAACATGGGCTTCGCGCTCAAGATCGCCGGCGTCGGCAAGGACGAGCGGGCCGCGCGCGTGCTCGAGGCCGCGAAGCTGCTCGACCTCGAGCCCTACCTCAACCGCAAGCCGAAGGCGCTCTCGGGCGGCCAGCGCCAGCGCGTCGCCATGGGCCGCGCGATCGTGCGCCAGCCGCAGGTGTTCCTCATGGACGAGCCGCTGTCGAACCTCGACGCCAAGCTCCGCGTCCAGACCCGCACCCAGATCGCCTCGCTGCAGCGCCGCCTCGGCGTCACCACGGTCTACGTCACGCACGACCAGACCGAGGCGCTCACCATGGGCGACCGCATCGCCGTGCTCAAGGACGGCGTCCTCCAGCAGGTCGGCACCCCGCGCGAGCTGTACGAGCGGCCGAACAACGTCTTCGTCGCGGGCTTCATCGGCTCGCCGGCGATGAACCTGTTCCACGCCGACGTGGTCGACGGCGGCATCAAGTTCGGCTCCGCGACCGTCGCGGTCGAGCGCGAGGCGCTCGCCTCGGCGTCGAGCGGCATCGTCACGGTCGGCGTCCGCCCCGAGGACATCCAGGTGTCCAGCACCCAGGGCGAGGGCCTCGAGGTGGTCGTCGACCTGGTCGAGGAGCTCGGCGCCGACGGCTACCTGTACGGCCACTCGACCATCGAGGGCAAGCGCACCGACATCGTCGCGCGCGTCGACGGCCGCGTGCACCCGTTCGCGGGCGACACGGTCTACCTGCTCCCGACGCCGAAGCACGTCCACGTGTTCGACGCCGAGTCGGGTGCCCGCCTGCTCGAGGCGCCGGTCGTCAGCTGACGCACGCATCGATCGATCGCGATGCCGGTCGGGCTTCGGCCCGGCCGGCATCGTCGTTCCCGGGTACGCTGGGCGTGATGAGCGGCACACTCTCGATCACGTCGGCGATGACCGATCCCGCACTGCTCGACCTCCCCTGGCACCTGCCACTCGAGGCCTGGCCCAGCGAGAACATCGCGGCGCTCCCGAAGGGCATCTCGCGGCACCTCGTGCGCTTCGCGCACCTCAGCGGCCACGTCGTGGCGATCAAGGAGACCACGGCCGAGATGGCCAAGGGCGAGTACGAGATGCTCCGTACGCTGCAGCGGCTCGAGATCCCGTGCGTCGAGCCGGTCGCCGTCATCACCAACCGGACCGACGCCGATGGAGCCGAGCTCGCCCCGGTCCTCGTCACCCGGCACCTGCGCTTCTCGCTCCCCTACCGGGCGCTGTTCTCCCAGACGCTGCGCCCCGACACTGCGACGCGACTCGTCGACGCGCTCGCCGTGCTCCTCGTGCGCCTGCACATCATCGGCTTCTTCTGGGGCGACGTGTCGCTCTCGAATACGCTGTTCCGTCGCGACGCGGGCGCGTTCGCCGCGTACCTCGTCGACGCCGAGACGGGCAAGCTCTACGAGGGCGGGCTGTCGAACGGGCAGCGCGAGAACGACCTCGAGATCGCGCGCGTGAACATCGCGGGAGAGCTGCTCGACCTCGAGGCCGGCGGCCGCGTGGCCGACGAGCTCGATCCCGTCCGCATCTCGGACGGCATCGTCGACGCGTACCGCAACCTCTGGAAGGAGCTGACGGGCAGCGAGTCGTTCGGCGTCGCCGAACGCTGGCGCATCAACGAGCGGGTCAACCGGCTCAACGAGCTCGGCTTCGACATCGAGGAGCTCGCGATCCGGACCGACGAGAGCGGCACCACCCTGCGGATCCAGCCGAAGGTCGTCGACGCCGGGCACCACCAGCGCCGACTGCTGCGCCTCACCGGGCTCGACGCCGGCGAGAACCAGGCGCGACGGCTGCTCAACGACCTCGACTCCTACCGCGCGGCGTACAACAAGCAGAACCAGGACGAGGAGATGGTCGCGCACGAGTGGCTCGTGCGCGTGTTCGAGCCGGTCCTGCGCGCCGTGCCGCAGGAGCTGCGCGGCAAGCTCGAGCCCGCCGAGGTGTTCCACGAGCTGCTCGAGCACCGCTGGTACATGGCACAGCAGGAGGGCCGCGACATCCCGCTCGCCGAAGCCCTCACGGCCTACATCAACGGCGTGCTGCGCCACCGTCGCGACGAGGCGACCGTCATCGGCCCGCCGACCGAGGCGATCACCACCGCGCTTCCCTCGATCGCGCCCGACACCGCTGCGATCGCGGTGCACGACCCCGACGACGAGGGCGACTGGCGCCTCAAGGTCTAGGCGCGCGCCCGGCGGCGCCGTGCCGCACCGCGCGCGGTGCGCGTCCGCCGAGTGTTCCCGTTCGGCGCGAGTGTTGCCGCTCCAACGGCATCTCTCGGCGCGAACGGCAACACTCGGCGCGAACGGAAACTGCGGGCCGGGTCAGCGGGATACGGGCGCGCCCACGGGCGCCGCGAGTGTTCCCGTTCGGCGCGAGTGTTGCCGCTCCAACGGCATCTCTCGGCGCGAACGGCAACACTCGGCGCGATGGGAGACGGCAGGGCGGGTCAGCGGGCGGCGCGCAGCTTCGCGATCTCGTAGAGGGTGACGGACGCCGCGATGCCCGCGTTCAGCGACTCGGTCGCCGCGGAGATCGGGATCGACACGACCGCGTCGCAGGTCTCGGTGACCAGGCGCGAGAGTCCCTTGCCCTCGGAGCCGACGACGATGACGATCGGGCGGTCGGCGAAGTCGAGCCCGGGCAGCGAGACGTCGCCGCCGCCGTCGAGGCCGAGCACGAACACGCCGCGGTCCTTCAGCGACTTGAGCGTCTGCGTGAGGTTCGGCGCCATCGCGACGGGCACGCGGGCGGCCGCGCCGGCCGACGTCTTCCACGCTGCGGCGGTCACGCCGACCGAGCGGCGCTGCGGCACGATCACGCCCTGCCCGCCGAACGCGGCGGTCGAGCGGATGATGGCGCCGAGGTTGCGCGGGTCGGTGATGCCGTCGAGCGCGACGAACAGCGGCGTCTCGTCGTCGGCGAGCACCTCGTCGAGCAGGTCGATCGGGTGCGCGTACTCGTACGGCGGCACCTTGAGCGCGAGGCCCTGGTGCACGCCGCCCTCGCCCGCGAGCCGGTCGAGCTCGGGCCGCATGACCTCGAGGATCGGGATGCCGCGGTTGGTGGCGACCTTGATGGCCTCCTTGACGCGGTCGTCCATCTCGATGCGCGCCGCGACGTACAGGGTCGTGGCCGGGATGCGGGTGCGAAGCGCCTCGACGACGGCGTTGCGGCCGGTCACGATCTCGGACTCGTCGCCCGACTTCGACCGGCGCGCGGCGCCCGATGCGCCACGAGGCGCACCGGCGCGTGCAGGCGCCCGCCCGCCGGACTTCGCCGCGGCACGCTCGGCGGCCGCCTTCTTCTTGTACGCCTGGTGGTACGGCCGGTCCTCGGCCTTGGGCGTGGGGCCCTTGCCCTCGAGCGCCTTGCGGCTGTGGCCGCCCGTGCCCACCTTCTGGCCCTTGCCCTTCTTGCGCACGGCTCCGGCGCGAGGCTTTCCGCTGCTGCCCTTCATGAGGTGAGGCTCCAATGCGTTCCGGTCTGGCTGTCTTCGATGGTGATGCCGGCGTCCGCGAGCTCGGCGCGGATGCGGTCGGCGGCGGCCCAGTCCTTGGCCTCGCGTGCGGCGCGGCGGTCGGCGATGAGGCGGGCGACGAGGGCGTCGAGGGCGGATGCCGCGGGGCCCGCGTCGGTCGTCCAGTGCGGGTCGGTCGGGTCGATGCCGAGCACGCGCACCATGGCGAGCACCTGCCCGCGCAGGTCGGCCGCCGCGCCCAGGTCTTCGCCGTCGAGCGCCAGGTTGCCGGCGCTGACGGTCTCGTGCAGCACCGCGAGCGCCTGCGGCACGCCGAGGTCGTCGTCCATCGCCTCGGCGAAGGCGTCGGGCCACGTGCCATCCGCCCCCGCCTCGGCGTACCGCGTGCCCGCGAGCCGCCGCTCGACGCGGGTGAGGAAGGTGCGGAGGCGCTCGACGGCGGCTTCGGCTTCGGCGAGCGAATCGGGCGAGTAGTCGAGCGTCGACCGGTAGTGCGCCTTGCCGAGGAGGTAGCGGACGGCGAGCGGCGAGGCGAGCGCGGTGAGCTCGGACGCGTAGACCGAGTTGCCGAGCGACTTCGACATCTTCTGCCCGCCGACGTTCACGAGCCCGTTGTGCACCCAGTAGCGCGCGAAGGGCTGCCCCGCCGCGGTCGACTGGGCGAGCTCGTTCTCGTGGTGCGGGAAGCGCAGGTCGAGCCCGCCGCCGTGCAGGTCGAACTCGGTGCCGAGGTAGCGCGCGGCCATCGCGGAGCACTCGATGTGCCATCCGGGTCGCCCGGGACCCCACGGCGACTCCCAGCCGGCCGAGGCGGGCTCGGTCGGCTTGTGCCCCTTCCAGAGCGCGAAGTCGCGTGGGTCGCGCTTGCCGCGCGGATCGGAGTCGGCCGCGGCCTCCATGTTCTCGCGCGCCTGGCGGGTGAGCTCGCCGTAGGCCGGCCAGCTGCCGGTGTCGAAGTAGACGTCGCCCGATCCGTCGGGCGCGGGGTAGGCGTGCCCGAGCTCGATGAGCCGCTCGATGATCCGCTGCATCTGCGTGACGCTCGCCGTCGCACGCGGTTCGTACGTGGGCGGCTGGATGCCGAGCGCGTTGTACGCGGCCGTGAACTCGAGCTCGTACCGGTAGGCGAGCGACCACCACTGCTCGCCGATGCCCTCCTCGGCGGCGGCGTTCAGGATCTTGTCGTCGATGTCGGTGACGTTGCGCACGAACGTGACCCGGTAGCCGCGCGCGGCGAACCAGCGGCGCATCAGGTCGTACACGAGCGCGCTCCGCAGGTGCCCGATGTGCGGGGCCGACTGGACGGTGGGACCGCACACGTACATGCCGACCTCGCCCTCGACGAGGGGCACGAAGTCGCGAAGCGCCTGGTCCTTCGAGTCGTAGAGTCGCACGGTCACCCCGCAAGCCTACCGGCGGGCCGGCCGCTGGGCCGATGATGACGGATGTCGCGCCTCAGCGCTTCCGCGGATCGCCGCTGCGCCCCCACGTTCTCGGGTGCCTCCGACCGCGAAGCATCCTCACGCCGATCCAGGCGAAGGCCATGGCGAATGCCCCGTGCACCAGGGCGGCCAGCCAGAGGGGCGCCTCCCCGTACCGCATGAACGGGACGACCGCGGCGAGATCGCCCTCGACTTCGATCACCGATGCGATCACGACGAAGAGTTGCAGCGCCGCGAGCGAGAAGGGACCGGCTGCGAGAAGGAGATCGACTCTCCGACTCATGCCGAGACTTCGGACGCGAACACCGTCGCCGTCGCGATCGCGGCGACGCCCTCGCCGCGACCGGTGAAGCCGAGCCCGTCGGTCGTCGTCGCGGCCACGCTCACGGGCGCGCCGACGACGCGCGAGAGCAGCGCCTCGGCCTCGGCGCGGCGCGGCGCGAGCTTCGGCCGGTTGCCGACGACCTGCACCGAGACGTTCCCGACGCGGAATCCGGCCTCGGCCAGCCGCCGCACGGTCTCGGCGAGGAACACCTCGCCGTGCGCGCCCGCGAGCCTCGGGTCGTCGGTACCGAACATGCCGCCGATGTCGCCGAGGCCTGCCGCGGCGAGCAGCGCGTCGCAGATCGCGTGGGCGGCGGCGTCGCCGTCGCTGTGCCCGGAGAGGCCGCGCTCCCCCGGCCAGTGCAGTCCGGCCAGCCAGAGCGGCGTGTCGAGGTCGTCGGCGAAGGCGTGCACGTCGATGCCGGTCCCGACGCGCGGGCCGACGACGGCTGCCGCGTGCGGCAGGCGCTCGAGCGCGGGGCGCGTCGCGCCATTCGCTCGCCCGCGCTCGGCCACGAGCTGCTCGGCCCGGTGCAGGTCGGCGGGCACGGTGATCTTGAACGCGCGAGCGTCGCCGGGCACCACGTCGACGGGGACGCCGGTCGCGGCGATCAGTGCGGCGTCGTCGGTGTGCTCGCCCTGCGCGCGCGAGTAGGCGTGCTCGAGCGGCTCGCGCGGGAAGCCCTGCGGCGTCTGCATCGCGGCGAGCTCGGACCGGTCGACGGTCTCGAGCACGCGCCCGTGCGCGTCGACGCGCTTGATGGTGTCGACGACCTCGAGCCCGGGCACGATGCCGTGCCCCCGCGCGCGCACCGCCGCGGCGACCTCGTCGAACAGCGCCGACGGCGTCAGCGGCCGGGCGGCGTCGTGCACGAGCACGGTCTCGACGACGTGGGGCAGCACCGCGAGCCCGTTCGCGACGGACTGCTGGCGGGTGAGGCCGCCGGCGACGGCGTCGAAGGGGGCGGATGCCGCGGCGGCGCGCCCGGCGTACCGGTCGCGCACCTCGTCGACGCGATCGTCGGGGACGACGACCACGAGGTGCGGCGCCTCGCGCATGCCGAGCACGGCATCGAGTGCGACGCCGAGGATCGTGTCGCCGCCGAGCGGCACGAACGCCTTCGGCTCGGAGTGGCCGAGGCGGGTGCCGCTGCCGGCGGCGACGACGATGACGGCGACGGTGGAGTCGTTCACTCCTCCACCGTAGTCGTCGCGCCGGCACGGACGCAGGGCCGGTCGACCCGCCGGAGACGACGATCGCCGCCGTGCGCCTCAGCGCCGGCGGCGATCGTCGATGGCGCTCGGCCTAGGAGGCGAGCACCTCGTCGAGCACGGTCGAGGCCTGCTCCTCGTCGGTCTTCTCTGCAAGGGCGAGCTCGGAGATCAGGATCTGGCGTGCCTTCGCGAGCATGCGCTTCTCGCCGGCCGAGAGGCCGCGGTCCTGGTCGCGACGCCAGAGGTCGCGGACGACCTCGGAGACCTTGATCACGTCGCCGGAGGCGAGCTTCTCGAGGTTCGCCTTGTAGCGGCGCGACCAGTTGGTCGGCTCCTCGGTGAACGGCGCGCGCAGCACCTCGAAGACCTTGTCGAGGCCCTCCTTGCCGATGACGTCGCGCACGCCGACGAGGTCGACGTTCTCAGCGGGAACCTCGATGACGAGGTCGCCCTGCGTGACGTTCAGCTTGAGGTACAGCTTCTCTTCGCCCTTGATGACGCGTTTCTTGACTTCAACGATCGTTGCGGCTCCGTGGTGCGGATAAACGACGGTCTCGCCAACCTCAAAAAGCATGAATCGGTGTCCTTTCGGCAACTTTCAGGATATCACACCGAGTTCCTGCTAGTGTTCCGCCTCCGCGCCCGGGAGGGGCCTCCGCCGTAGGCTACACTCGACCCGAACCGATGCGCGCGGGCTCCATGCGCCTGCGCGCACGCACGTCATTGGAGGTCCTGTGAAGGCGCGTCTCGCGGCATCCGCTGCTCTGGCTCTCGGCATCGCCATCGGTGGAAGCGGGTGCGCCATGATCACCTACCAGGCGACGACGGAGAAGTACGACCCGAGCGACGGCGTCTCGGCCGACCTGGGCGCGCTCGACCTGCGCAACATCCTCGTCGTGAGCGAGGACGGCGAGGAGGGCAACCTCGTCGCGTCGATCACGAACACCGGCGACGAAGACGCGACCCTCCAGATCGAGGTCGTCGACAGCGGCGACACGTTCGAGGTCGACGTCGACGCCGGTGAGACCGTCTCGCTGGGCGCCGCCGACGAGGAGCCGCTGCTCATCGAGGACCTCGGTGCCGAGGTCGGCGGGCTCGTCGCGATGTACTTCCAGCACGGCGCCGAAGAGGGCCTCGAGATCCAGGTCCCCGTGCTCGACGGGCGTCTCCCCGAGTACGAGGACCTCGTCCCGTAACGTCCCGGCGGGTCGGTCCCGCCGGTCCGATCACCAGGGCGGATGCCGCGGCGCGAGCCGCGACATCCGCTCTCGTCGTCTCGGCCCTACGCCTCGAAGCGGTAGCCGAGCCCGCGCACGGTGACGAGCTGCACCGGCTCGGAGGGCGTGACCTCGATCTTCGAGCGGATGCGCTTGATGTGCACGTCGAGCGTCTTGGTGTCGCCGAAGTAGTCGCTGCCCCACACGCGATCGATGAGCTGCCCGCGGGTGAGTACGCGGCCGGCGTTGCGCATGAGCAGCTCGAGCAGCTCGAATTCCTTCAGCGGCATGGCCACGGGCGCGCCGTCGACCTCGACCGTGTGCCGGTCCACGTCCATGCGGACGCGGCCGCCCGCGATGATGCCCTCGGCGACGTCGTCGGGCTCGATGCGCCGGCGCAGCACGGCGCGGATGCGGGCGAGCAGCTCGCGCGTCGAGTACGGCTTGGTGACGTAGTCGTCGGCGCCGAGCTCGAGCCCCACCACGATGTCGACCTCGGAGTCCTTCGCGGTCAGCATGATGATCGGCACCGAGGAGCGCTGGCGGATCTCGCGGCACACCTCGGTTCCGGGAAGGCCGGGCAGCATGAGGTCGAGCAGCACGAGGTCGGCGCCGTCGCGGTCGAACGCGGCGACGGCCGAGGGGCCGTCGTCGGCGACCTCGACCTCGTAGCCCTCCCGCTCGAGCAGGAAGCTCAGGGGGTCGCTGAGGGCGATCTCGTCCTCGACGAGCAGGATGCGGGTCACTCGGTGTCTCCTCGGGCGGGTGCCGACGGCAGTGCGGCGGCGATTCGGGCGGGGGTCTCGGGGCGCACGGGCGCGGGCGCGGCCGGCACGGAGGCGGCCTCGACGTCGGACTTGGGCGGGGCGACCGGGCGCTCGGCCAGCGGCAGCCGGATCGTGAACGTGGATCCGCGGCCCGGTCGCGACCACACGCGCACGTCGCCCCCGTGGTTCTGCACGGTGTGCTTGACGATGCTGAGGCCGAGCCCCGAACCGCCGGTGTTGCGCGAGCGCGCCTGGTCGACGCGGTAGAACCGCTCGAACACGCGATCGAGGTCCTCGGCCGCGATGCCGATGCCCTGGTCGGCGACCGAGATCTCGACCGCGTCGCCGTCGACGAGCACGCCCACGCCGACGCGACTGCCCTCGCTCGAGTAGGCGATCGCGTTGGCGACCAGGTTGTGCACCGCGACGACGAGCAGGGCCCGGTCGCCGTACACCTCCGCGCCCGACTTCGCGCGCACCGCCACCTCGACGCCCTTGGCGGCGGCCACCACGCGGTTCTGGTCGACGGCGGCCGCGACGATGCGGTCGATGTCGAGCAGCTCGTCGCGGCGCAGCGCGTCGCGCGCCTGCAGCCTCGAGAGCTCGATGACCTCGCCGGTGATGTGCGCGAGGCGGTTCGACTCGACCGAGAGCCGGTCGGCGAAGCGGCGCACCTGCTCGGGCTCGTCGGCGGCGTGGTCGAGCGCCTCGGCCAGCAGGCTGACCGACGCGATCGGCGTCTTCAGCTCGTGGCTGATGTTGGCGATGAAGTCGCGACGCACCTCGTCGAGGCGGTGCGCCTCGGTTCGGTCGTCGGCGAGCAGCAGGACGAACCGGGTGCCGAGTCGGGCGACGCGCACCGCGAGGCGCATGGTCGCGTCGCTGTACGGTCCACGGGCGAGCTCGAGCTCGGTCGCGATCGGCTCGCCGGTCCGACGAACGGAGGCCACGAGGTCGACGAGGTCGGAATGGACGAGCATCTGGTTGCGCACGAGCCCCATCGCGAGGGCGCCCGGGGAGGCCCGGAGCACGTTGTTCGACGGGTCGAGGACGACGCCAGCCGATTCGAGAACGTCGAGCACCTGGTCGACCCCGTCGGGGATCGTGGGGGCGACCACGCGCGCTGCGCTCTGGCCGCGACGCTCGGCCATGTGCAGCACGATCGTGAATCCGGCTCCGAGCAGGATGCCGAAGGTCAGCGCGGCCAGCACCGACCAGGTGGAGTCCATGGCACCACCATAACCACCGGCCGAGGCCCGATCGGCCGCGATGTCGCCCCAGGACGATAGGTTGGGGAGTGTTCAGCAACACGGCACCTTCCGTTCACCTTCGACGGCGAGGATGTCGCGAGCCGGTTCGTGCCGGATGATCCCGCGTGCCCGGCGCGGGGTGTGAGACCGAAGGGGTCGAAATACATGCGTGAGGTGTTCCAGCAGGAACTGCGCGAGGTGCAGGACGGGCTCGTCGAGATCGCGTCGCTCGTCGCGGAGGCGATCGAGAAGGCGACCCGCGCCTTCAACGAGTCCAACGTGAGCCTCGCCGAGGAGGTCATCGCCGACGACCACCTGATCGACCAGCGTGCCCAGGCGCTCGACGAGCTCGCCATCACGATCCTCGCGCGGCAGCAGCCGGTGGCACGCGACCTCCGCATCGTCGTGAGCGCGCTGCGCGTCTCGGCGTCGCTGGAGCGCATGGGCGACATGGCCACGCACATCGCGCAGCTGGCCCGCTACCGCTTCCCCGACAAGGTCGTGCCCAAGTCGCTCCGCCCCACGTTCGGCGAGATGGGCGCACTCGACGTCGAGATCGCGCGCAAGCTCGTCGAGCTGCTCCGCAGCGAGGACGTCAAGCTCGCCGAGGAGATCCGCAACGAGGACGACAAGGTCGACGCGCTGCACCTCTCGGTGTTCGACAAGGTGCTGGGCGAGACCTGGAAGGGCGAGGCCGTCGACACGGTCGACGCGACCCTTGCGAGCCGCTACCACGAGCGCTTCGCCGACCACGCGGTGTCGATCGCGAAGAAGGTCCAGTACCTCGCGACCGGCGACTGGGTGCCCGAGACCGTCTGAGGTCTCCGCGGGGCGCCGCCGATCGTGAGGGTTGAGGAGGGCGCCCCGCGCGCGCGGTTCGTGAGGGTTGAGGAGGGCGCCCGCGCCCGTCTCGAAACCCGGCCGACGCCGACATGACGAAGGGCCGAGCGGATGCGACATCCGCTCGGCCCTTCGTTCGCGTACGGCGTGCGCGCTACTTCTTGCCCTGCGCCGCGACCGCGGCCGCACCGGCCGCCGCCGCCTCGGGGTCGAGGTACTCGCCCGGCTTGGTCGGCATGAAGTCGTCGCCGAGCTCGTAGACGAGCGGGATGCCCGTCGGGATGTTCAGCTCGGCGATGTCGGCGTCGGAGATGCCGTCGAGGTGCTTCACGAGCGCACGCAGCGAGTTGCCGTGCGCGGTGACGAGCACGGTCTTGCCCGTCGCGAGGTCGGGGATGATGTCGGTCTCCCAGTACGGCAGCATGCGCGCGATGACGTCCTTCAGGCACTCGGTGCGCGGCATCTCGGCGTCGGAGAGGTTCGCGTAGCGCGGGTCGCCGACCTGCGACCACTCGCTGGCGTCGTCGATGGGCGGCGGCGGCACGTCGAACGAGCGGCGCCAGAGCATGAACTGCTCCTGGCCGTACTTCTCGAGCGTCTCGGCCTTGTCGAGGCCCTGCAGCGCGCCGTAGTGGCGCTCGTTGAGCCGCCACGAGCGGCGCACGTCGATCCACGAGCGGTCGGCCGCCTCGAGGGCGATCTCGGCCGTCTGGATCGCGCGCGTGAGCACCGAGGTGTGCAGCACGTCGGGCAGCACGTCCTTCTCGACGAGCAGCTCGCCGGCGCGCTTCGCCTCGGCGCGGCCGAGCTCGCTGAGTCGCACGTCGACCCAGCCGGTGAACAGGTTCTTCTGGTTCCAGTCGCTCTGGCCGTGGCGCAGCAGCACGAGGGTGTAGACCATGCGCACCAGCCTAGCGGCGCGGCATCCGCCCGCTCGTCGGGGTGATCGTCACGTGACGCTGCCAGACTGGGGGCATGCCCGTCGGATCGATCACGCGCGGCACGACGAACACGAACCGCCTGCGCCGCGTCGACCGCTGGATCGCCGACCAAGCCGAGTTCCGGTCGGCGGCCGACCCGCTCGTCGTCGACCTCGGCTACGGCGCGAGCGGCGTCACGGCGTTCGAGCTGGCCGACCGGCTGCGACGCACGCGGCACGACGTCCGCGTGCTCGGGCTCGAGATCGACCCGGCGCGCGTGCGCGGCGCCGAGGCGCAGCTCGCGGACGTGCGCGCCGGGCGCACGCCGTTCGACGCCGACCTTCCGGTCGCGTTCGCGCTCGGCGGCTTCGAGGTGCCCGTGCCGGGCGGCGGCTCCCCCGCGGTGATCCGCGCGTTCAACGTGCTGCGCCAGTACGACGAGGCCGAGGTGGCGGCCGCCTGGTCGCGCATGACCGCGCGCCTCGCGCCCGGCGGGCTGCTCGTCGAGGGCACCTGCGACGAGCTCGGCCGCATCGCCTCGTGGGTGGGTCTGACGGATGGCGCGCCGCGGACGTTCACGATCAGCCTTCGCCTGCGCGACCTCGACGCCCCGTCGGTCGTGGCCGAGCGACTGCCGAAGGCGCTCATCCACCGGAACGTGCCCGGCGAGCGCGTGCACGAACTGCTCCTCGCGCTCGACCGCGCCTGGCGGTTGCACGCACCGCTGTCGGTGTACGGGCCGTCGCAGCGGTGGATCTCGGTCGCGCGCACCCTGCGCGACGAGGGCTGGCCGCTGCGCGGTGGCATGCGGCGGTGGCGGCTCGGCGAGCTCACGGTCGACTGGTCGGCGGTCGCGCCGGGATCGCCGCCGGGCGTCGACGCGCCGGGCTCGTCGCGAGGCTAGTCACCGGGCAGCAGCGCTCGCGCGTCGTCGAGCTCGACCCCCGTCGCCGTCAGCAGGTCGACGAGGTAGGGCCGGAGCGCGCCGAGGGTCCGGCGGTCGCCGGGCGGACCGTCGGGCAGGATCGTCGCGGGCTCGAGGTGGCGGGCGATCTCGGTGAACCCCTGCCGGGCGACAGGCTGCTGGGCGACGTCGCGCAGCGACTCCTCGAGCACCTGCACGGCGGCGGCGGTGCGCGCCAGGACGTCGGCGATCTCGGGTCGGGGCCGCCCGTCGCGGAGGATCCACTCGATGCGCCGCGCCACGATCCGCAGGTTGCGCGTCGCGAGGTCGAGTCCCGCGAGCATCGTCCGCTGGCGCTCCAGGTCGAAGCGCGCGCGGCGCACGAGCGGCGAGACCCGCGCGATCGCGAGACCCGAGTCGACGCTCGCGGTCCACGCCTCGACCGCGGGCTGCGTGGACCGCGCCCGGGACAGCGCGCGCCCCGCGGCATCCGCTCGCCCCGATTGCAACGCCTCGGCCAGTTCCCCGAGCACCGCGACGTGCTCGGCGAGGAGCCGGCGTCCGTCGCGCAGCGCGGTGCGGCGCGGGTCGCGCGGGATCACGGCCGTGGCGAGGAGCGCGAACGCCCCGCCGACGAGCCCGTCGAGCGTGCGCACGAACGGGCCACCCTCGGGCGCGGGCACGAGCATCACGAGCGAGCACTGCACGGCGGCGGCGATCGCGAACGCCGCATTCGGCGAGAGGAACCGGGCGACCGCGAGCGTGAGCGCGAGCGCGACCGCGTACTGGGCCAGGCCGGCGCCCACGGTGAGCAGCAGGACCTCCGCGAGCGCGATGCCGAGCGTCATCGCGATGGCGGTCTCGAGCACCCGCACCGGGCGGGCGTCGCGGACGAAGCCGAGCGCGGTGATCGCGACGAGCGCCGAGATGAGCGGCTGCTCGTGGCCGAGCACGTACCGCGAGAACGCGTACGCCGCCACCGCGGTGACCGTGATCTGCAGGATGGCGGGAAGCGAGTCCCGCACCCGGGTGACGCCCGCGGCGACCCGCGTCGGCGACCCGGGCGCCGTCGTCACGGACGGACGCCGAGCCTCGGCAGCCGCGGCACCTCGACCGCCGCCCCCGCGTCGGCGGGGACGATCTCGACCTGCGCGGCCGCCACGTCGATGCCGTGGCTCTCGACGATGAGCTCGAGCTCGGGCGGCACGGCGCGCTTGACGACCGCGAGCGCGATCGGTCCGAGCTCGTGGTGCATGGCCGCGCTGGTCACATGGCCGACGACGCGGCGCTCGGGCGCCTCGCCGGCCGCGGGCTCGGGCCGGACCTTCAGGCCGACGACGTCGTCACCCGGCTTCGGCAGCACCGTGTCGCTGCCGTCGAGGTGCAGCATCACGAGGCGGCGCGGGGGGCGGCCGAGGTTGACGACCTTCGCGACGGTCTCCTGCCCGCGGTAGCAGCCCTTGTGCAGGTCGACCGCGCTGCGGAGCCAGTCGAGCTCGTGCGGCAGGGTCTTCTCGTCGACCTCGGTCGCGAACCGCGGTCGCCAGGCGGCGATCCGGAGCGCCTCGAGCGCGAGCGATCCGGCGGCCTCCGCGGCGCCGGAACGGACGCCGGCGACGAGGCCGGCCAGTGACTCGCGCGGCACGACGACCTCGACGTATCGCCACATCGCACCCGGATGGTTCGGGTCGGCGGAGTACCGGTGCCCGTTCGGCAGGTCGAGCCGCCAGGGGTCGCTCCATCGGATGGCGCCGCCCGGCAGTTCGAGCGGGAAGCCGTCGCCGTCGGGCATCGCCGCGACCACGGCGTGGTCGGCGGTCACGTCGGCGACCTCGACGCGGAGCATGAAGCGCATGCGGTCGAGCCACGATGCCAGCGCCGGAGCCTCGGCACCCTCGACGACGAGCCAGGTGCGCTCGCCGTCATCGACGACGTGCACCGAGTGCTCGACGTGACCGGACGCGTCGAGGAAGAGCGCCTCCGCGCTCTCGCCCGGCGCGAGCCCGTCGAGTCGCTGGCTGGCCATGGAGTTCAGCCACGTGAGCCGGTCGGGCCCCGTGACGGTCACGATGCCGCGGTGGGAGAGGTCGACCACGGCGCGGCCCTGCTCGAGCCGGCGCTGCTCGACCATCGGGTTGCCGTAGTGCGCGGCGACCCCCTCGTCGAGCCCGTCGGCGGGGACGGCGCCCGGCAGTGCGAGAAACGGCGAGCCGGTCATCAGTCGACCTTCGCGAGCCGGGCGGAGGCGTGCGTGCGCAGGTCCTGGCCGAGGGCGGCGATGTCCCACGCCCAGAGCAGGTGGTTCTCGACGAGCCCGTAGAGCCTGGTCGCTGCGGCGTACTCCTTGGCACCGGCGGCCCGCATGACGGCGTCGCTCACGAGGTCGATGCGCGGGCCCTTCACCTGTCCGAGGTACAGCTCGCTGACGCCGCCCGGATGCACGATCCCGACCTCGAGGTCGAACCCGCCGGCCTCGTTGCGCAGCGTCTCGACGGACTCGGCGTCGGGGAACCGGGTGGTGCCGACGGCCGGGAGCAGCCCTGGTCCCGGGTCGCCCGCGCCGAGCGGACGTGCGAGGCGCCAGTACCCCGTCTCGGCCGCGAGCGGCGAGGGCTCGTCGCCGTCGTCGGCCGGGAACAGCCACGTGTACGAGGTGTAGTTCAGGTACGGCAGCCCGTCATGGCTGAAGCTCACGCGCTGACCGAACTCGTGCGTGATCGAGTCGTCGCCGACCTTGTAGTCGATCACCCCGGATCCCTCCCAGACCCCGATGAGCCAGGAGAGCGGAACGAGCTCCGCGGGGAGGTCGACCGGAAGTTCGATCACGGTCTAGCGCTGCCCCTTGAAGAGCTTGTAGACGACGACGCCGCTGATGTAGGCGATCGCGAGGCTCGCAAGACCGAGCAGGCCGATGAAGAACAGTTCGAGCGCGAGCAGCGAGGACATGCAGCGAGTCTACCCGCTGCTCAGGCGACGACCGGCAGCAGCGCGAGCGCTCCGATCGCGACCGCGACGGCCGCTCCCGAGATCGACGCGCTCACCCGGCCGACGAACCCGTGCGGGCGTCGCGACGCGAGCTGCAGGGCGAGTGCCGCGAGCACGGATGCCCCGAACACCATGCCGAGTGCGGCGAGCGCGGCGTACGGGCCCGAGTCGCCGAACCAGTCCTGGCGGCCCGCGTAGGCGGCGGCCACGACGAGGACCGAGCCGACCGCGGCGATCAGCCAGACCGCGGGAATCGCCCAGCGCCCGAAGCCTGTCGCGCGTCCCTCCGCATCCGCCTGCATCCGCCGTTCCCCCAGTTCGCCGCCACGCGCCGTAGCATGCCGTTCATCGTCCCGTAGTATTGACCGCACCTTACTACTGGAGGGTGCTCGTGGCGCAGCTGCTGATCCTGACGCCGGCAGCCAACGATGACGTTCTCCCGGCCCTGTCTCTCCTGACGCATCGCGTGCGCGTGATCCCCGCGTCACCCGACCAGCTCGTGCGCGCGCCCGAGGCCGACCTCGTCTTCCTCGACGCGCGCACCAACCTCGCCGGGGCCAAGGCGCTCGCGCAGATCCTCCGCACCACGGGGCTCTCGGTGCCGCTGCTGCTCGTCGTCACCGAGGGCGGCCTCACCGCGGTCACGCCCGACTGGGGCATCGACGACGTCGTGCTCGAGCACGCCGGCCCCGCCGAGATCGACGCGCGCATCCGGCTCGCGATCGGACGGGCGCAGGCCACGCAGCCCGCCGAGCGCATCCAGACCTCCGGCGTCGTCATCGATGAAGCCAGCTACTCGGCGAAGGTCCACGGCCGCACGCTCGACCTCACCTACAAGGAGTTCGAGCTCCTGCGCTTCCTCGCCGCGCACCCCTCCCGCGTGTTCACGCGGGAGCAGCTGCTCAGCGAGGTGTGGGGCTACGACTACTTCGGCGGCACGCGCACGGTCGACGTGCACGTCCGGCGCCTGCGCGCCAAGCTCGGCGACCTCGACAGCCTCATCGGCACCGTGCGCAACGTCGGCTACCGCTTCAACGTCCACGAGGAGGACGACCGCGACGCGAACGTCACCGCCCGGTGACATCCGCTTCACCCCCGCGTCGCAGGCCGATGGCATGATGTGGGGATGACCGCGGAGAGCACCCTCGACGACGACCGCACCGCGAGCGACTTCGACGACGACTTCGAACCGCTCGACATCGACGGCGCGCCCGAGCTGCTCGCGGAGCGCTACCTCGATCGCGAGCTCAGCTGGCTCGCCTTCAACCAGCGCGTGCTCGAGCTCGCCGAGGACCCGCGCCTGCCCGTGCTCGAGCGCGCGAACTTCCTCGCGATCTTCGCCTCGAACCTCGACGAGTTCTTCATGGTCCGCGTCGCGGGCCTCAAGCGCCGCATCAACACCGGGCTGGCCGTGCCGACGAACATCGGCCGCGCCCCGCACGAGGTGCTGGCCGACATCTCGAAGAAGGCGCACGAGCTGCAGTCCCGCCACGCGGCCGCCTACCAGGAGCTCGTCAAGCCGGCGCTCTCCGAGGCGGGCATCCACGTCATCTCGTGGGACGAGCTCGACGAATCCGAGCGCGAGCACCTGCACGAGTTCTTCAGCGCGCAGATCTTCCCCGTGCTCATGCCGCTCGCGGTCGATCCGGCCCACCCCTTCCCCTACATCTCGGGCCTCTCGCTGAACCTGTCGGTCCGCGTGCGCAACAGCCGCACCGGCCGGCAGGAGTTCGCGCGCGTCAAGGTGCCCCAGATGCTGCACCGGTTCGTTCGGGTCGACCTCGCCCAATCCGTGGAGGACGCACGGTACATCGCGCTCGAGGAGCTCATCGCCAACCACCTCGGCGACCTGTTCCCCGGCATGGAGATCCTCGACCACCACGTCTTCCGCGTCACCCGCAACGAGGATGTCGAGATCGAGGAGGACGAGACCGAGAACCTCATCAAGGCGCTCGAGAAGGAGCTGCTGCGCCGGCGCTTCGGCCCGCCCATCCGCCTCGAGATCTCCGACGACATGGACGAGGTCACGCTCGGGCTCCTCGTGCGCGAACTCGACGTGACCGAGCAGGAGGTGTACCGGCTTCCGGCGCCGCTCGACCTCGGCGGCCTCTTCGACCTCGCCCGGATCGATCGCCCCGACCTGCACTACCCCACGCACGTGCCCACCACGAACGCGCAGCTGATGCCGTCCGAGCCGAACCGTCAGGCCGATGTCTTCGCCGCGGTCTCGCGGAAGGACGTGCTGCTGCACCACCCCTACGAGTCGTTCGCGACGAGCGTCCAGGCCTTCCTCGAGCAGGCCGCCGCCGATCCCGATGTGCTCGCGATCAAGCAGACCCTCTACCGCACGTCGGGCGACAGCCCGATCGTCGAGGCACTGATCGATGCCGCCGAGTCCGGCAAGCAGGTGCTCGCACTCGTCGAGATCAAGGCCCGCTTCGACGAGGCGGCGAACATCACGTGGGCCCGCAAGCTCGAGAAGGCCGGCGTGCACGTGGTCTACGGCCTGGTCGGGCTGAAGACGCACTGCAAGCTCGCGCTCGTCATCCGCCAGGAGAAGACCGGCCTCCGCCACTACAGCCACATCGGCACGGGCAACTACAACCCCAAGACCAGCCGGATCTACGAAGACCTCGGGCTCCTCACCGCCGACGACCAGGTCGGCAAGGACCTGACCCGGCTCTTCAACGAGCTCTCGGGCTACGCGATCGAGAAGAAGTTCAAGCGCCTGCTCGTCGCGCCGCTGCACCTGCGCAAGGGCCTGCTCAAGCTCATCGCCCAGGAGACCCGCAACGCCGAGGCCGGGCGACCCAGCGGCATCCGCATCAAGGTCAACTCTATGGTCGACGAGGCCATCATCGACGGGCTGTATCGCGCGTCCAACGCGGGCGTGCCCGTCGAGGTGTGGGTCCGCGGCATCTGCAGCCTCCGCCCCGGCATCCCCGGGCTGAGCGAGAACATCTCGGTGCGCTCCATCCTCGGCCGCTACCTCGAGCACTCGCGCGTGTTCTCGTTCCACAACGACGGCGACCCGGTCGTCTACATCGGCTCGGCCGACATGATGCACCGCAACCTCGACCGCCGCGTCGAGGCGCTCGTGCGGCTCGTCGACCCCGACCACGTCGCCGAGATCGGCGCGCTGTTCGACGAGGCGATGAGCGGGCACACGAGCTCGTGGCACCTCGACGGCGACGGCATCTGGACGAGGCACTCCACCGACGACTCGGGTCGTCCGCTCGACGACCTGCAGCAACTGCGGATCCAGCGCACCGCCCACCGCAGCACGCGAACGGTGAAGCGCCGATGAGCCAGGTCGCGACCGCCGTGTACGCGGCCGGCGCGGTCTGCTGGCGCGTCATCGACGGTCGCGTGCACGTGCTGGTCGTGCACCGCACGGTCTACGGCGACGTCACGATCCCCAAGGGCAAGGTCGATCCCGGCGAGACCCTCCCCGAGACGGCCGTGCGCGAGATCGCGGAGGAGACCGGGCTGCGCGTCGCGCTCGGCGTTCCGCTCGGCGTCTCGCGGTACGCGATGCCGAGCGGCCGGGAGAAGATCGTGCACTACTGGGCGGCGCGCGTCACCGAGAAGGCCGTGCATCGCTCGACCTTCCGGCCCAACGCCGAGATCGCCGCGCTCGAGTGGGTCACGATCAAGCGCGCCCGCAGCTACCTCAGCTACGAGCCCGACCGCGAGATCCTCGACAACTTCAGCGCCCTCGTCGAGCAGGGCGTCACCGCCACCTTCGCGCTGATCGTGCTGCGCCACGGCAAGGCGCAGGCGCGCGGTGCCTGGAAGGGCAGCGACACGACGCGGCCCCTCGTCGAGCGCGGCGTGACGCAGGCCTCGGCACTCGTCGGGATGCTCGCGGCCTGGGCACCGAAGAAGCTCGTCTCCAGTCCGGCGGTCCGGTGCGTGACGACCGTCGCGCCGTTCGCCGCCGCGACCGGCGCGACCGTCAAGCGCGACGACGGGATCAGCCAGGACGCGTGGGAGGCCGGCAACGACGAGGTGCGCCGGGTGATCGGCAAGCGCGTGCGCGTGGGCAAGACGGCCGTCATCTGCAGCCACGGCCCGGTGCTGCCCGAGATCATGCGCGAGATCGCGCTCGCGACGGGCACTCCCCTGGGCTCCTACGTGTCGGATGCCGCGGGGCTCGAGGTGGGCGAGTTCAGCGTCGTGCACCTCTCGGCCACCAACCCGTCGTCGGGCATCATCGCGATCGAGACCCACGCGCCGAGGGCCTGAGCCCGTCGGCCCAGGCCGGAATGCAGGGGATGCGCAGGTTCCGCACACGCTCACGACGGGCAGTGTTCACCTTCCGTTCACCCGACTCGGTTTCGCTGTTCACTCGATGGCGGGTCCGAATCGGCCGCCGATCCCCTGCTCGTCCGTGTCCGCCTCCCGAAGGATTCCCGTGAATCGCACGCGCCCGCTCGCGTCCGCCGCGCTCGCCGCGGCTGCCGCACTCGTCCTCTCGTCCTGCGCCGTCAACGAGATGGGGCTCGACGACACCGGGTCGACCCTCGAGGGGTACATCGTCGGCGCGGGCTCGTCGGCGCAGGGCGCCGCGCAGCAGGCGTGGGTCGCGGGATTCCAGACGGCGCACGCCCGTGTCACCGTCGACTACGACCCGTCGGGCTCGGGCGCAGGCCGGGACACGTTCATGGAAGGTGCGAGCGACTTCGCCGGGTCGGACCGCGCCTACACGGTGGACGAGCTCGAGGACGGACGCTTCGGCCGCTGCGCGCCCGACTCGACGGTCCTCGAGCTGCCGCTGTACATCTCTCCCATCGCCGTGGTCTTCCGACTGGATGGCATCGAGGCGCTCGACCTCGACGCCGCGACGATCGCCGGCATCTTCGCCGGCGACATCGTCTCGTGGGATGATCCGGCGATCGCTGCGACGAATCCAGGGGTGACGCTGCCCGACCTGCCCATCACGGCGGTGCACCGATCCGACGACTCCGGAACGACCGAGAACTTCACGGACTACCTGAACGCCGCCGCGCCCGATATCTGGGAGTGGGAAGCCGACGGCGTGTGGCCGTTCGCGGGAGGCGAGGCCGCGCAGGGCAATTCCGGCGTGGTCGACACGGTGGGCAACGGCGTCGGGACCATCGGCTATGCCGACGCATCGCGGGTCGGCGACCTCGGCACCGTCGCCGTCGGGGTCGGCGACGAGTTCGTGCCCTTCTCTCCCGAGGCCGCCGCGGCGATCGTCGACGCGTCCCCGCTCGAGGAGGGCCGAGCCGAGGGCGACCTGGCCATCGCCATCGATCGCACGACCGAGCAGGCCGGGGTGTATCCGATCGTGCTCGTCAGCTACCTGATCGCCTGCGAGGAGTACGCCTCGCCGCAGAACGTCGAGGTCGTGAAGAAGTACCTGACGTACATCGCGAGCGAGGACGGCCAGCAGGCCGCCGCCGACGGCGCCGGGTCGGCGCCCATCTCGGGTTCGCTGCGCGAGCGGGCGATGCAGGCGATCGAGTCCATCCGCGGTTAGCCGCACGAGGGTTCGGCCGGCCGCCGAGCGCGTGCACGTGTCCCGGCGGACTCACAGCCGCGGCATCCCGGCCGGTCAGGCCCAGTTCACCTCCCGTTCACCGTCGTGGGGGAATCTCGTCACGCACGCTGGTTAGCGTCGCAGGCGGGTCGGCACCGGCCCCAACCCCTGCATTCGAACCCCGGAAGGGAATTCACGTGAACCTCAAGCGTTTCGGCGCCCCCGCCGTCATCGCCATGACCGCGGCACTCGCACTCAGCTCCTGCGCGGCGAACGAGGGCGGCGCCACCGAGAACGGCGACGCCGGTTCGGAGTCGACGCTCTCGGGCAACCTCGTCGGCGCCGGCTCGTCGGCGATGGACGCGGCCCAGCAGGCCTGGATCGCGGAGTTCCAGACCGCCAACCCCGACGTGACCATCGACTACGACCCGTCGGGCTCCGGCGCGGGCCGCGACACGTTCCTCGAGGGTGCGAGCGGCTACGCGGGCTCCGACCGCGCGTTCAACGACGAGGAGATCGCCGCAGGCGGCTTCGCGGGCTGCGCGCCCGACTCGACGATCATCCAGCTTCCGCTCTACATCTCGCCCATCGCGGTGATCTTCAACCTCGAGGGTGTCGACTCGCTGAACCTCGACCCGGCCACCATCGCCGGCATCTTCGCGGGCTCGATCACCACCTGGAACGACCCGGCGATCGCCGCGACGAACGAGGGTGTCGAGCTCCCCGACCAGGCGATCACCCCGGTCCACCGCTCCGACGACTCGGGCACGACCGAGAACTTCACCGATTACCTCGCGCAGGCTGCACCTGAGGTGTGGACCTACGAGGCCGACGGCGTGTGGCCGTTCGAGGGCGGCGAGGCCGCCCAGGGCACCTCGGGGGTCGTCGACGCGGTGACCAACGGCACCGGCACCATCGGCTACGCCGACGCGTCGCGCGCCGGTGACCTCGGCACGGTCGCGGTGCAGGTCGGCGACGAGTTCCTCGAGTACTCGCCGGAGGCCGCCGCCGCCATCGTCGACGTGTCGCCGTTCGTCGAGGGCCGCCCCGACGGCGACCTCTCGCTCGAGCTCGACCGCACGCCTGACGAGCCCGCCTACCCGGTCGTGCTCGTCGCCTACTCGATCGCGTGCCAGCAGTACGAGGACTCCGCCACCGCCGAGCTCGTGAAGGCGTACTTCTCGTACATCGCGAGTGCCGAGGGCCAGGACGTCGCGGCCGAGAACGCCGGCTCCGCCCCGATCTCCGACACCCTGCGCGAGCAGGCCGTCGCGGCGATCGACACCATCCAGTAAGACGGTCGTGCCCGACCCCGTCGCTTCCACCGGAACGCGGGGTCGGGCACAGCCCTGTTTCCCGATCAGATCAGAGGAACTCGCCAGATGAGCACCGCAACCGCCCCGATCAGGGCGAAACAGCGACCCGGTGATCGCGTCTTCTCGCGCTCCGCAGTCTTCGCCGGCTCGATGATCCTCGTCACGCTCGCGGCAGTGGCGACGTTCCTCATCGTCCAGAGCATCCCCGCGCTCTTCGCCTCGAGCGAGGATGCCTCCATCCTCGACACGAGCTTCTGGCCGTACGTCGGCCCGCTCGTCTTCGGAACGATCTGGGCTGCGGCGCTCGCCCTGCTGATCGCCCTGCCGATCTCGATCGGCATCGCCCTCTTCATCTCGCACTACGCGCCGCGCCGACTCGCCTCGGTGCTCGGCTACATCGTCGACCTCCTGGCGGCGGTGCCCTCGGTCGTGTTCGGCTTGTGGGGCATCGGCGTGCTCGCCCCCGCCGTGCAGCCGCTGTACTCCTGGCTGGTCGAGAACCTGGGCTGGTTCCCGCTGTTCTCCGGTCCGGTGTCCGGCACCGGTCGCACCATCCTCACGGCCGCGATCGTGCTCGCGGTGATGATCATCCCGATCATCACGGCGATCAGCCGTGAGGTCTTCCTGCAGACGCCGGTGCTGCACGAGGAGGCGGCGCTCGCGCTCGGCGCGACACGCTGGGAGATGATCCGCATCGCGGTCCTCCCGTTCGGTCGCCCCGGCATCATCTCCGCCGCGGTCCTCGGCCTCGGCCGGGCGCTCGGAGAGACGATGGCGGTCGCCATGGTGCTCTCCGCCACCGGCGCCGTGACGTTCCAGCTGCTCACCTCGGTCAACCCGTCGACCATCGCCGCGAACATCGCCCTGAGCTTCCCCGAGGCGTACGGGATCAACGTCAACGTGCTCATCGCGACGGGCCTCATCCTCTTCATCGTCACCTTCGCGGTGAACGCGATCGCCCGCTGGATCGTCGCGCGCCGTGCCGAGTTCTCGGGAGCGAACTGATGACCACGACCATCACCCCGCCCGAGACGCGATCGCCCGCCGCGGCCTCGCCGGTGAGCAACTCGCTCACGGCCGGCAAGCTCCCCAACGGCGCACCGTGGATCGTGCTCGGCGCGAGCCTGCTCGTGTCTGCCGGCCTGTTCGGCGTGATCGCCTTCGCGGGCGCCGAGTTCAACTGGGTCGGCATGCTCCTCGTCGCGGCGCTCGTCTACGTCACGACGATCACGCTGCTCTCGCGCATCGTCGAGGGCTCCCGCCGCGCGACGGACCGCTTCGTCACCGCGCTCGTCACCGGCGCGTTCCTCCTGGCGATGATCCCCCTCGTGTCGCTCACGATCACGGTCGTCACGTTCGGGCTCGCGCGCTTCGACGCCGAGTTCTTCACCTACTCGATGCGCAGCGTCACCGGTGAAGGCGGCGGCGCACTGCACGCCATCATCGGCACCCTGCTCATGACCGGCACGGCGGCGTTGATCTCGATCCCGATCGGGCTCATGACCTCGATCTACCTCGTCGAGTACGGCCGCGGCAAGCTCGCGCGCGGCATCACGTTCCTGGTCGACGTCATGACGGGCATCCCCTCGATCGTCGCCGGCCTCTTCGCCTACGCCCTGTTCGCGATCTTCTGGGGCCCGGGCACCCGCACCGGCATCGCCGGCGCCGTCGCCCTGGCGGTCCTGATGATCCCGGTCGTCGTGCGCTCGAGCGAGGAGATGCTGCGGCTCGTCCCGAACGAGCTCCGCGAGGCGGCGTACGCGCTCGGCGTGCCGAAGTGGCTGACGATCGTCAAGGTCGTGCTCCCCACCTCGATCGCCGGCATCACGACGGGCATCATGCTCGCGATCGCCAGGGTCATCGGAGAGACCGCGCCGTTGCTCATCGCGGCGGGCTTCACGAACAGCATGAACTACGACATGACCGAGGGCCGGATGCAGTCGCTCCCGGTGTTCGTGTACACGCAGTACGCGAACCAGGGCACGCCCCCCGAGGCATACCTCGACCGCGCGTGGGCGGCCGCCCTCACGCTCATCCTCATCGTCATGGCGCTGAACCTGATCGCCCGCCTCGTGGCGCGGTTCTTCGCCCCCAAGTACGGTCGCTGACCCCAGACCACCCCAGTAAGGAAACGTCGTGTCCAAGCGCATCGAGGTCCGTGACCTCAACGTCTACTACTCCAAGTTCCTCGCGGTCGAGGGCGTGTCGCTCGAGATCGAGCCCCGCACCGTCACCGCGTTCATCGGCCCGTCGGGCTGCGGCAAGTCGACGTTCCTCCGCACCCTCAACCGAATGCACGAGGTCATCCCCGGCGCACGCGTCGAGGGCGAGGTCCTGATCGACGGCAACAACCTGTACGACCCCGAGGTCGACCCCGTGCTCGTCCGCCGCCAGGTCGGCATGGTGTTCCAGCGTCCGAACCCGTTCCCGACCATGTCGATCAAGGAGAACGTGCTCGCGGGCGTGAAGCTGAACAACAAGCGGATCTCGAAGTCCGACGCCGACGACCTCGTCGAGCAGTCCCTTCAGGGCGCCAACCTCTGGAACGAGGTCAAGGATCGCCTCGACCGCCCGGGCTCGGGCCTCTCGGGCGGCCAGCAGCAGCGCCTCTGCATCGCCCGCGCGATCGCGGTCTCGCCCGAGGTCATCCTCATGGACGAGCCCTGCTCGGCGCTCGACCCGATCTCGACCCTCGCGATCGAGGACCTCATCGAGGAGCTCAAGCAGGAGTACACGATCGTGATCGTGACCCACAACATGCAGCAGGCCTCGCGCGTGTCCGACAAGACGGCGTTCTTCAACATCGCGGGCACCGGCAAGCCCGGCAAGCTCATCGAGTACGACGACACCACGACGATCTTCTCGAACCCGTCGCAGAAGTCGACCGAGGACTACGTCTCGGGCCGCTTCGGCTGATCCGCCACGCGCGTCGCGCACCGACGGCCCGCCCCCGCGCGGGGGCCGGGCCGTCGTCGTCCCGGCACCGTGTCAGTCGCGTGGGCTCAGCAGGTACGCGTTGAGCTCGTCGGTGGCCTCGCGGTCGACCGGCATCGGCGAGCCGTCGAGCTCGGCGATGGGCGCCGCCATGCGTACGCTCGACACCAGCCACGCGGCATCCGCTGCACGCAGCTCGTCGACCGTGAGGTCGCGGTACTCGGCCACGATGCCGCGCTCGGCGAGGTGACCGAAGATGCTGCGCTGCGTGGTGCCGTGCAGGATGCCCGCCGCGGGCGGAGGGGTGAGCACCGTGTCGCCGATCCTGGCGAGCAGGCTCGACGTCGGCCCCTCGAGCACGTAGCCGTCCGAGGAGACGTACAGCGCGTCGTCGGCGCCACGTCGCTTCGCCTCGCGAATGGCCGCCATGTTCGAGGCGTAGCTCAGCGTCTTCGCGCCGAGCAGCAGCCACGGCGCGCGGTCCCCTGCTCCGCGGGACACGCCGCGGTCGAGCGTGACGATGCGGATTCCGCGGTCGCGCGCCTCGCGGAAGTCTGCGCCCGGCGTGACGTGGACCCAGCCGGTGGGCTTCGGCCCCGGGTCGAGACCGCGGCTCAGTGCCAGCTTGAGCGCGAACTCGCCCGGGCCGGTGACGCGCTCGGCGGCGCGGCGGATGATGAGACGCCACTGGTCGAGGTTCGGCTCGGGCAGGTCGCACAGTCGCGCCGAGTTGACGAGCCGGCCGAGGTGCGGCTCGATCTCCTGCACGTGCCCGTCGATGAGTGCGAGCGTCTCGAAGACGCCGTCGCCGCGGTGTGGCGCGAAGTCGTTCACGGCGAGCGCGGCAGCTCCGGCCTCGATCTCGCGGAACGATGCCTCGAGGAACTCTGGCGTCGCATCGTGCGGCAGCGGCTCGACGAGGAACGTGATGGTGTCGGCCATGGTCCGATGCTACGCCGCAGCGGTCGTCGCGGGGAGCGGGCGCGGTGTGCGGGCGACGGGCATGAATATGGCCGGCCGCAGAACGCCTCTCGGCGCGAGGCCGCTCGGAGCGGCGAATATTGGAGCCCGGGGTTACTGCGACCGGCCACGACAAGTGTAAACGAGGTGCTCCGGAGACCTATTCCCGAGCGGGGGTCGGCGTGCGGCTCGGGCGTGTCGGGCGGATGGCGCGGCGGCGCGTCAGCACGTACCGCGAATGTCCGCGCGGGCCGCGCTCAGTCCAGGCTCTCGTGCCGCCAGAGCCGCGCGCACGCGGCCAGTTCCTCCGCGAGCGAGTGCAGGCGCAGGGCACGGCGGGTGAGGATGCCCGGACGGTCGGGGTGGGCCGCGTCGGCGGCATCCGCGTCATCGGCCAGGCTCGCGAACCCGGTGGACGCCACGCGGCAGAACGCCGCCGCCCGCTCGAGCGCCGCCGCGAAGTCGCCCGAGAACACGCCGCGCAGGATCACGTCGGCGAGCTCGCGCACCTCGGCGGGGCCCGCCGGCGTGGGGGCGCCCGCCACGACCTGGTCGATGGTCCGCGATACCTCGCTGCCGCGCTGGAACGCGAGGCTCACGCCCGCGGCATCCTGCCGGATCATGGTGCGCAGCAGGTAGAGCCGCCAGAGCGCGCCCGGCAGGCTCTTCGCCGACGCCTTCGACCACAGCTCGGCGATCGCGTCGATGCCGTGCTCGTCGGTGTACGACACCAGCCGCGCCACGACCTCGGGGTCGGGGTCGGCGCGCACGCGCGAGAGCACCGCCGCGGCGGTGTCGTGCGCCACGCGGCTCACCTGCGCCGGGTCGTCGGCTCCCAGGTACCCCTCGAACATCGTCGGTGGGAACCTCGTGGGGCGGTGGAAGTCTGCGCTCATCGCGGGCCACGATACCCCGCCGAACCGGCGTCTGCGCCGGGTTCCGCGGTCGGCGGAATCGCGGTACCGGTTTCGTCGACCCCCGGTCGAACGCGCCGATCACTCGATGGCCCGTGCACCATGCGCGACGGTCGATCGCCGGTTCCGACCCATGACCCGCACATCCGTTTCTCCACAGTCGACGCAGGGATGGGCGAGCAGGTACTCGGCGATCCGCTCGAGGTGCCTCGCACGGGTCTTCGCCACCTGTGCGGCGACGGCCCGTCCATGCTTCTGGAGACATTCGACCGGGATGGTCAGTGGGGTCACGACGAGGGCGCGCACGCGGCCGAACCGAGCCGGTCCGGTTTGTTATGGTGGTCACGCCCCTATAGCTCAGTTGGTTAGAGCAACGGACTTCAACAGAACAATGGAGCGCCAGCGCCGAAATGCGTTGGATGACCGCCGCTATATGCTGGGACACCCTGAGAGCCCGAGGTACTCGCCCGATGGGCAGTGACAATCCGAGGGATTGGGCAATCAGCAGGTAACCGCAAGGGAACCTCAGAGACTACACGCGGCGCACCTGACCGGCTCGGCCGAAGGTGAAGATATAGTCCAGACTGCAAGCCGCTGAGCGGTGGCTGGGGAGACCCAGTGCAGCAGGTTAATCCGTGGGTCGAGAGTTCGAGTCTCTCTGGGGGCACTGATGCACGCCGCGACCGCGTGCGCCCGGGATCAGGGCGCGAGGCTCGTCGGGGCCGTGAGGCCGAAGGTGTGGCGGAGCGCGCTGCGCGCGGCGTGCCATCCGGCCAGGCCGTGCACGCCAGGCCCGGGCGGGGTCGACGCCGACGCGAGGTAGACGCCCGCGAGCGGGGTGCGCCACGGGTCGGGCGAGAGCACCGGACGCCGCAGCAGCTGCAGCATGGTCGGCGCGCCCGCCGCGATGTCGCCGCCGATGTAGTTGGCGTTCTCGGCCTGCATCTCGACGGCCGTGCGTGACGCCGAGGCGAGGATCAGGTCGCGGAAGCCCGGCGCGAAGCGCTCGATCTGGCGCACGACCGCGTCGGTCGGGTCGACCGTCGAGCCCGCGGGCACGTGCGTGTACGTCCACAGCGTGTGCCGTTCGTCGGGCGCGCGCGTGGCGTCGACGATCGACGGCTGCGAGACCAGCACGTACGGCGATTCCGGATGGCGCCCGCGCGCGACGTCCCGCTCCCCCGCCGCGATCTCGGCCCGCGTGCCCCCGAGGTGCAGCGTGCCGGCCTCCGCGAGGTCGGCGTTCGCCCACGGCACCGGCCCGGACAGCGCGAAGTCGACCTTCGCGGCCGCGTTGCCGTACCGGAACCGCGCGAGCGCGCGACGGTACCCGTCGGGCAGGCGCCGCCCTGCGATGCGCGCGAGCCCGCGGGGCGTCACGTCGAGCACGACGGCACGCGTGCGCGGAAGCGCCGCGAGGTCGTCGATCGCGACGTCCGTCACCACCTCGCCGCCGTGCGCCACGAGGTCGTCGATTAGCGCGCGCACGATCGCGCCGCTGCCGCCGACGGGGATCGGCCAGCCGCGCGCATGCGCGTGCATGGCGAGCACGAGGCCCGCGCCCGCCGTCGCGAGGCTCGGCATCGGGCGGATGGTGTGCGCGGCGACGCCCGTGAGCATGGCGGGGGCGGCGTCCTCGTCGAAGCGCGCGTTCCAGGCCGGCGAGCCCTGTTCGATCGCGCGGAGCCCGAAGCGGGCGGCGACGAACGGATGGCGCGGCACGCGCAGCAGCGTCGACCCCGTGAACTCGGTCACCTCGTCGTCGCGCGCGACGAGCGGGCCGAGCAGGCGCGCGTAGGCACGGCCGTCGCGGCCGAGGCCTTCAGCGGTCCGGCCCAGGTCGCGCCACGCGAGCCCGGCGCGCCCGCCGTCGAGCGGGTGTCCGTACGAGAGCTCGGGCAGGCGCAGCTCGATGCGCCGCTCGAGGCCGAACGCCCGGAAGAACGGCGACGCGAGCGCCATCGGGTGCACGGCGGAGCAGACGTCGTGGTGGTACCCGGGGAGGGTCAGCTCGGCGGTGCGTGCTCCGCCGCCGGGCGACGACGCGGCCTCGTAGACGCGCACCGCGAGGCCCGCGCGGGCGAGCGTGACCGCCGCGGCGAGCCCGTTGGGTCCCGATCCGACGACGGCGACATCGATCGCGTCGGTCACCGGCCCTCCCAGCGGCCCTCGGCGATGTAGCCCAGGCGACGCAGCGTCTCGGAGTTGCGCACATGCAGCAGGGGCTGCCTGACGAACGACGGGATGAATCGCGCCGGCCCCTCGACGGCCTCCTCGACGATGCGCACGAGGCATCCGCCCCCGGCCGGCTTCGCCTCGATGGCGACGACCGCCTCGCCGACGGGCCAGCCCTTCGCCCGGAACACCGCGCGCCTCGGGGGATTCCACTCGAGCGACTCGGTGACGTCGTCGAGGTACACCGGCCAGATCCCGACCGAGTGGTGGAGTCTCCCGCCCGGCCGGGGCCAGTTGCGGTCGACGTCGCGCATGCGCATGGCGCCGACGACCCACACCGGGTAGAGCCATCCGTCTGCGAGCACGTCGAACACGGCCTCGGGCGGGCACGCGAGCCGCCGGACGTTCTGGGCCATCGGACCTCCCCCGGCCGCGGCGCACCGCGCACGGCCTCCGCTCCGATGCTACGGGCGGATGTGTCGGCAGTCAGGGGGTTGCGGTCGGCGCGGCGTGCGGCGTGCCCGCCCGGGCACCACCCGGCGGGGCTCGAGTGCATCAGAGGCCTCGTCGCCCCGCCACGGCGGCCCCTCCCCAGGTTCCCCTTGCCGCGCCACTCTCGTGCGGTGGACTGAGCGTACGCGCTTGCCGCAGCACGACCTACACCCTCGAACGGGGGCTGGACACCGACCGATTGTGGAACGAAGCCGAGCGAGCCCGTGGATGCAGCGACGCCGCGCGCTGTTCAGCCCACGAGTCGGCGAAGCCCCGACATGAGCGCCACGCGCTCCCCGGAGTTCCGCGCCAGCGGCGTGACCGTGAGCGTGGTGACGCCCGCCGCGGCGAACGCGGCGAGGCGATCGGCGACCTCGGACGGGGACCCGATCAGCGAGATCGCGTGCACGAGTTCGTCGGGCACCGCCGCGACCGCCTCGTCGCGGCGCCCGGTGAGGTAGAGGTCCTGGATCGTGGCCGCGGCGTCGGCGAAGCCGTAGCTCGCGATGAGGTCGTTGTAGAAGTTCTTGCCGCGCGCGCCCATGCCGCCGATGTACAGCGCCAGGTTCGGCTTGACCGCCGCGACGGCGGCGGCCGCGGCATCGGCTCGATCGGTGATCGCGAGGGCGGGGCTCGCGAACACGTCGAGGGTGCCGAGCTCGGGCGCGCGCTTGGCACGGCCGGCCTCGAGCGACGCGCCCCACACGTCGTGCGCGCGCTCGGGGTGGAAGAACATCGGCAGCCAGCCGTCGGCGATCTCGGCCGTCTGCTCGACCGACTTCGCGCCGAGCGACGCGACCGTGATCGGGATGCGCTCGCGCACGGGGTGGTTGATGAGCTTGAGCGGCTTGCCGAGGCCGGTGCCCTCGCCCTCGGGCAGTGGGATGTCGTAGTGGCGGCCATGGTGGACGACGGGCTCGCGGCGCCACGTCATGCGGCACACGTCGACGATCTCGCGCGTGCGACCGAGCGGCGCGTCGTACTTCACGCCGTGGAAGCCCTCGATCACCTGCGGGCCCGAGGCGCCGATGCCGAGCTCGAACCGGCCGTCCGAGACGTAGTCGAGGCCCGCCGCGGTCATCGCCGTCAGCGTAGGCGTGCGCGTGTACAACTGCAGGATGCCGCTCATGAGCGTCATGCGCGAGGTACGGGCCGCGAGGAACCCGAGCTGGCTGACCGCGTCGAACGAGTACGCCTCGGGCACCCCGATCAGGTCGACGCCCGCCGCCTCGAGCTCGGCGACCTCGTCGGCGACCTCGCGGAAGCCTCCGGCGTAGTTCAGGAACATGCCGACGCGCATGCGTCACTCCTCGTCGTCGTGGGGTGGTCGGGTCGGGCCGTGACGGCCATCTCAGACCCTAGCCGACGGGAGGACGGACGCCGCGACGCGCCCGATCCCCCGGAACGCGCCGCGACCCCCGAGTCTCAGGTCTCGAACGCGGCGATCGGGGCGGTGGTGGGCTCATCGGAGCCGCCCGCGGGCTCGACGGTGACGCCGACCACGAGTCCGGGCTCGAACTCGCCGTCGAGCACGACGTAGGCGGATCCGCCGGCGGGGTCGAAGGTGCCGGCGGGCGTCGCGCCCGTGGCGTCGATGTACCAGAGCTCGTACGTGCGGTCGTCGCCGACGTCGGGCAGATCGGCGACCTGCACAGCCGAGCGGCCGAGTTGCTCGGACCAGACGAGCGTGATGTCGCCGCCGCCCTCGGCCGGCACCGTTGCGGTCTGCGCGTCGGGCGCCGCGGCGATCGCCTGAACCTCGCGCTGGGCACCCCAGCCGGCGGGGCCGGCCCAGTTGAGGCCGACGATCGCGCCCGCGACGAGCAGCACGGCCGCCGCGGCGGACGCCGCGAGCACGACGGGTCGCTGGAACCAGCGGCGGCGAGCGGCGCGCTCGGCGGGGCCGGGGGCGACGGGGACGGATGGCGCCTCCGCGCCGGACGCGGACGGCGCGTCAGCGACGGGCGGCGCCGTCGCCGGCGCGGGCTCCGTGACATCCGCCCGCCCGACCTGCGGCACCTCGTCGAGGCGCGCGAACAGCGACGCCTTCAGCGACGGCGGTGGCGCAACGGGCGGCGCCGCATCGGCGAGCCGGCCCGCGGCCGCACGGTACGCCTCGACCTCGGCGCGCGCCTCGGGCGACTCCGCGAGCCGGCGCTCGACGAGCGCGCGCTCCTCGTCGGTCACGGCGTCGAGCGCATAGGCGGCGAGCAGCTCGTCGGGGTCGACAGGCCCGGGCCGACCGGCGGACTCGGGTTCGGTCATGCGGTCACCCCCAGGAGTCGGCGCAGGCGGATCATGCCGTCGCGCAATCGGGTCTTCACGGTACCGAGCGGCACGCCCAGCCGCTCGGCGATCTCGGCCTGGGTCAGGCCGCCGTAGTACGCCAGCGCGACGCACTCGCGTTGCTGCTCGCTGAGGCCGGCGAGCGCCTCGTGCGCCCGCTCGTGCTCGATGCGCACCTCGGCCGACTCGGCGACCGTGTCGACGGGCACGTCGACGTCGCGCGCGCCGATGCGGAGGTCGCGGTCGCGAGCGGACTGCGCCGACCGCACGCGGTCGACCGCGCGCCGGTGGGCGAGCGTGAACATCCACGAGATCGCCGACCCGCGAGACGCGTCGAACCGCGGCGCGGTCTGCCAGACCTCGAGGTAGACGTCCTGCGTGACCTCCTCTGCCTGCGCGGGGTCGACGACGAGGCGGCGCACCAGCCCGAACACGCGTGCGGCGGTGCGGTCGTAGAAGGTGCTGAAGGCGGCGCGGTCGCCGGTGGCGGCGGCGACGAGCAGGTCTTCGAGGGTCGGGTCGGATGTCGCGGGCAGGGGCGTCGCGTCATCCACGCGTCCCAGCATGGCAGACCCCGCCGACCGCCGCCGGGTCGGGGGCGTCACCCGGGACGGGATCGGGACGGCGAGCGCGACGGTCATGCGGGGCTCCTGCTCGGGACGGTGGTCGACCGTGGTTCGGTGCGGCCGACCACGAGGATTGCCCCGCCGCGAGCCGGTCAGGCCTGCGCGTCCGTGCCCGGCGCCGGCGCGCCATCCGGGACCAGGAACCACAGCCGCCACCGCCCGGGCACGCCCTTCAGCTCGTGCTCGCCGGCATCCTCGAACACGAACGCGGAGCCGATCACGAGCAGGCGCACCGCCTCGCCCACGAGGACGCGGCCCGGGTCGGAGGCGGCGCAGATGCGAGCCGCCGCGTGCACCGCGATGCCGACGAGCTCGCCCTCGCGCACGATCACCTCGCCGGCGTTCGCGCCGACCCGGAGGGTCAGCCCGAGCGCCGCGGCATCCGCCACCGCCGCCTCGGCGAACTGCAGCGCCGAGGAGGGCAGCGCGAAGGTCGCCACGATGCCGTCGCCGGTCGTGTTCGCCTCGGTGCCCGAGAACCGCGCGATCGCGCGCCGCAGCGCCTCGTCGTGCGCGGCGAGGATGCTGCGCCAGCGCTCGTCGCCGAAGCGGGCGAGAGCGGCGGTCGAGTCGACGATGTCGGTGAAGACGGTGGTGAGCACGTCGCGGCGACCGCCGCTGCGCGCGCCGGTGAGGAACTCCTCCATCTCGTCGACGAGCTCGCCGTCCGGGAGGATGGCCGGCAGCACGGACGATCGGCGGACCAGCTTCAACCGGCCGTGCGGCAGCGCGTCCGCGAGCCAGCGCATCGGCGCCTCGTCGATCCCGTCGAGGCCGGTGTCGTGCAGCACGAGCACCGGGGCGCGCACGTCGGCGAGGCAGGCCCGGATGTCGAGCCGCACGATCGCCTCGGCGAGGCGCCGCGCCGCGGTCGGCGTCGCCGACATGCTCTCGTACCGCTCCCACCAGGCGACCAGCCGCTCCGCACCCTCGGACTGCCAGAACTGGCGCACCACGCGTCCGCGACCCCACTCCGACGGATCGAGGCCGGCCATCAGGCTCGCGATCCACGCGGGATCGAGCGCCCACGGGAAGTCCTCCTCGGCATGGCCGACCGCCAGCGCCTCGTAGGCGATGACCGCCTCGATGCGATCCGGATGGCGCGCCGCCGCCACGAGCGCCGTCGCGCCGCCGTCGAACCAGCCGATGAGCGCCGCCCTGCGGCTGCCCGCGGCGTCGAGGATCGCGATGAGGTCGTCGGCGTGGTCCTCGACGGTCGCGTCGAGGCCGCCGCGGTCGGAGAGCCCCGTGCCGCGCTTGTCGAAGAGGATCACGCGCGCGCCGAGTCCCTGCAGGCGCTCCAGGAACTCGAGGTGCTCGGGCAGCTCGCAGAAGACGTCGACGTTCGAGATGAAGGCGAACACGAGCACGATGTCGCGCTCGCCGTCGCCGAACACCTTGTAGGCGAGGTCCACCCCCTCGCGATTCGCGTACCGCGTGGGAGGGATCACGTGGCGACCTCCAGCCGGAACAGGCGCCACGCGCCGGGGACGCCCTTCAACTCGTGCTCGCCCGCGGGTGCGAACGGGATCCCGGAGCCGTCGACGACCACCCGGACGGTGTCGGTGACGAACACCTGGCCGGAGCCGGCGAGGGCCGCGACCCGGGCCGCGACGTGGACGGCGATCCCGATCAGGTCCTCATCGCGGACGAGTACCTCGCCGCAGTGGACGCCGGCGCGAAGGCCGAGGTCCATCTCCGCCGCCTCGGCCACGGCCTCCTGCGCGAAGCGGATGGCCGACGACGGAAGGGGGAAGCTGGCCACGAACCCGTCGCCCGCGGTGTTCACCTCGCGACCGCCGAACCGGACGAGCGATCGCCGGAGCGAGTCGCGATGCGCCGCGAGCAGGTTGCGCCAGTGCACGTCGCCGGAGTGCGCGAGCTCCTCCGTCGAGCCGACGACGTCGGTGAAGACGATGCCGGCGAGCTCGCGGCGGCCTCCGCTGCGCGTGCCGACGAGGAACTCCTCGATGTCGTCGAGCAGGTCGTCGGACGGGATCAGGAGCGGCACGGCCCCCTTGTGCCGGGTGAGCGCGAGTCGTCCGTCCGGCAGCGCCTCCGCCATCCAGCGATGGGGCTCGCTCGGGAGCCCGGGGTAGTCCAGGTCGTGCATCACGAGGACCGGCACGGCGACGCTGTCGAGGTACGCGCGGATGTCGAGGGCCAGCGCGTCGTCGAGGAGCCTCGCCGCGGCACTCGGGGCCGCGGAGAGACGCATGTAGCGCGTGGCCCACTCGATGAGCCGAGCGTCGCGCGCCCACTCGGGCACCATCGATCGAACCATCGCGGGTTGGCCCCATCCCCAGGTGAGCAGCTTGCGCATCGCCGCCTCGCCGAATCGCGGCGCGAAGCCCCACGGGAATCCGTCGACCGGTCGCCCGACGGCGAGCACCTCGGCCGCGACGACGGACTCCACGCGACCGGGGAATCGAGCGGCCGTCACCAGGCACGCAGCGCCGCCGTCGAACCAGCCGAGGAGGACGGCCCGGCTGCTTCCGGCCGCGTCGAGCACGGCGACCAGGTCGTCGCTGTGCTGCTCGATCGTGACGGGCTCGGTCCCCCGATCGGACATTCCGGTGCCGCGCTTGTCGAAGAGGATGACGCGACCGAGCCGCGCGAGGCGATCCACGAACTCGGCGTTCTCGGTCAGCTCGAAGAACACGTCGATGTTGGAGACGAGCGGGAAGGCGAGCAGCAGGTCGCGCGGTCCGTCGCCGACGACCTTGTACGCGATGTCGGCGTCGCCGCTGCGGACGAAGGACGTGGTCGGGATCACGGCGACACCCCGGCGGGCCGCCGCATGCTCGGAGCGATGCGACGGCGACCCCGCGGAGGACGCCCGGTCACGCCTCCACGGTAGTACTCAGGTGGCCGCGACGCGCCGCAGCCCGGCTCAGATGCCGCCCTCGACGGCCTCGCCGCGCGCGACGCGACGCCGGTGCTCGCGGATGCGGACGACCCGCTTGGCGACGAACGCCGCGACGGCCAGCACCACCGCCACGATGACGACGAGCTGGAACCCGTCGGCCCACGGTTCGACGACGTGCCAGTTCTCGCCGAGCAGGTAGCCGGCGAGCACGAACACGGTGTTCCAGATGGCACTGCCGATCGTGGTGAGGGCGAGGAACAGCGCCAGGTTCATGCGCGTGACGCCCGCCGGCACCGAGATGAGCGAACGGAAGAGCGGGATCATCCGGCCGAAGAAGACGGCCCTGCGGCCGTGCCGGAGGAACCAGGCCTCGGTGCGGTCGACATCGGCGACGTCGACCAGCGGAACGGCCTTGACGATCGCGCGCGTGCGCTCGCGGCCGAGCGCGGCGCCGATGCCGTACAGCGCGAGCGCGCCGACGACCGAGCCGAGGGTCGTCCAGATCAGCACCTCGGCGAGCCCGAACGAGCCCTGGCTCGCGGTGAATCCGGCCAACGGCAGGATCACCTCGCTCGGCAAGGGCGGGAACAGGTTCTCGAGGGCGATGGCCAGGCCGGCCCCGGGTGCACCCAGGGTCTCCATGACGTCCACGGCCCACGCGGCGAGGCCGGTGAGCTCGGGGTCGGCAGCGGCGGCGGCGGTTCGGATCGCGATCGTCGTCGTCATTCAATCGACGCTATTCGACGCTGCCTGAGCGGTCGGTGGGGGAAGCCCCCGGATCGGCGAGCCGCCGCGGTCTCCGATCCGGGCCGCCGCAGGGTCCAATCCGGCGCGGCGAGCATGCCGAACACCCCCATGACGGCCCCGAGAGGCGGGCCGCACACGTCGAAGGAGAAGACCGATGCGAACCACCATCCGCTCGCACCGCACCGCACTCGCCGCGTTCTCGATCGTCGCGGTCGCCGCGCTCGGCCTCGCCGGCTGCAGCGCCGGCGCGTCGAGCGAGCCCGAGGCCGCGACCGACGACCAGACGACGATGACCGACGAGCCCATGGCCACCGGGGAGATGGATGCCGACCCTGCCGCGAACCTGGTCGGTCCGGGCTGCGCCGACTACGCCGCGCAGGTGCCCGACGGCGCCGGCTCGGTCGAGGGGATGTCGCAGGACCCCGTGGCGGTCGCGGCATCCAACAACCCGCTGCTGACCACGCTCGTCGCCGCGGTCTCGGGGCAGCTGAACCCCGACGTCGATCTCGTCGACACGCTCAACGGCGACGAGTTCACGGTGTTCGCCCCCGTCGACGACGCGTTCGCGAAGATCGACCCGGCCACGATCGAGTCGCTGAAGACCGACACCGAGACGCTCACCTCGATCCTGACCTACCACGTCGTGCCCGGGCAGCTCTCGCCTGATGAGGTCGTCGGCGGCCTGGCCACCGTGCAGGGCGGCTCGGTCGAGGTGACCGGCTCCGGCGACGAACTCATGGTGAACGACGCGAACGTCATCTGCGGCGGCGTCATGACGGACAACGCGACCGTCTACCTGATCGACTCGGTGCTCATGCCGCAGTGACCCGCGTACCGCAGCGCACCGAAGGCGCCCGGGCTTCCACCCCGGGCGCCTTCAGCGTGCTCCGAGCCGCGTGCGCGAGGCTGGTCCTCCCACCAGAAACGGAGCGCCGCACATGCCCTGGAGCCTGATCCTCGACATCGTGCTGATCCTCGTGCTCATCGGCGCCCTCGTGCACGGATGGCGCGCCGGGCTGCTGCACAGCCTGGGCGGGCTGCTCGGCCTGATCGCCGGCGGCATCGCCGCGTACTTCGCGATGCCGTGGGTCGTGTCGTTCATCGCAGCGCCCGAGTGGCGGGCGCCCGTCGCCATCGCCGTCGCGGTGCTGCTGCTCGTCGCCGGGTTCACGCTGGGCGCCTCGATCGGGCGCGCGCTCCGGCGCGGCGCCGACGCGGTCAAGCTCGGCATCGTCGACCGGATCCTCGGCGCGATCGTGAACACCATGGCGACCGCGTTCGTCATCGCCCTCGTCGGGGCGGGCGTCGCGACCATGGGCGTGCCCGTCGTCTCTCCCGCGGTCGCCGGCTCCTGGGTCGTCCGCGGCATCGAGCAGGTCACGCCGCCGCCCGCTCGCGCGCTCATGGCGGAGCTGCGCACCGCGGCGGTCGGCGACGCCATCCCGTGGCTCGTCGGGGTGCTCGACGGGCCGACGGTCGCGCCGGAACTGCCGACGGGTGGCGTCGACGATCCCGAACTGTCCGCCGCCGCGGCATCCGTCGTGCGCATCACCGGGCTCGCGTACGAGTGCGGCGGCAACCTCACCGGGTCGGGCTTCGTCGTCGCCGAGGACCGGGTGGTCACGAACGCGCACGTCGTCGCGGGGGTCGACGATCCGCTCGTCGAGGCCCCGGGCCGCGGGCCCGTCCCGGGACGCGTGGTCGCGTTCGATCCCCGGAACGACCTCGCCGTGATCGCGACCGACGGCCTCGGGGTGCCGCCGCTCGGCCTCGCCGACGCGCCGGCGGCGGAGACCGACGTCGCCGTGGCCGGCTACCCGTTCGGCGGGCCGCTCGAGCTCAGGGCCGCGCGCGTCATGGCGACCGGGCCGATCACGATCTCGATCGACGGCGAGAGCTCGTCGCGCGATGTCGTCACGCTCGCGGCCGACGTCGACCACGGCAACTCGGGCGGCCCGGTGCTCACGGGCGACGGGCTCGTCGGCGGCGTCGTGTTCGCGAAGTCGCAGACGGTCGACAACGTCGGGTTCGCCGTGCCGGTGGGCACGCTCGAGCCGCTCGCCGACGAGGCGCCGTCGCTCAGCGACCGGGTCGACTCGGGCAGCTGCGTCGGCTGACGCTGCATCGGCCGCCGCCGCGTCAGCGGCCGGCGCGTCGGAGCGCGGCGCCCGCCGGACTCACTCGGCCGTGAAGCCGGCGAAGCGGATGCCCCAACTGAGTTCCCACTGCTCGCCCGGGTCGAGCCAGCGCAGGCCCTTGCCCGAGTTGAAGGCCTCGGCCGGGGCCGTCATCGGCTCGACCGCGATGGCCTTGCTCTCGCCGGGGTAGCTCTCGGTCGTGTACACCTGCACGTAGGCGAACTCGTCGTCGGCCCAGACCGACACAGTGCGGCCGTCGGGCGCGACGAGCGTGTGCTCGACCGTGCCGTCGACCGCTGCGAGGCCGCCGAAGGCGTCGTCGAGCTGCACGTCGCCCACGCGCCGACCCTCGCGGAAGTCCCATTCGGTGTCGTCGACCGGCACCTCGCCCGTGGGAAGCAGGCGGTCGTCGACCTCGATGTGGCTCGACGCGTCGAGGCGGAGCACCAGTTCCTCCGTCGCCACGTCGCCGATCTTGACGAACGGATGCGTGCCGACGGCGACCGGAGCCGGCTCGCCGCCGAGGTTCTCGAGGAAGTGCGTGACCTTGAGCCCGTCGGCGACGAGCTCGTAGCGCACCGCCGTGCGGACCGTGAACGGGTAGCCCATCTGCGGGTAGATCGTGGCGGCGAGCGTGACCGTGTCGCGCTCCTGCTCGACCGGCGTGTACTCGGCGTAGCGCAGGAGCCCGTGGATCGCGTTGTGGCGGGCGGGCTCGGTGATCGCGAGCTGGTACTCGCGGCCGTCGTGACGCCACACGCCGTCGCGGATGCGGTTCGGCCAGGGGACGAGCACGATGCCCGAGCCCGACGGCGGGGTCTCGTCGTCGCCGTAGGCCGGCACGAGGTCGATGTCGTTGATGGAGAGCGTGCGGAGTCCGGCGGCGACGGCCGTGACGGTCGCCCGGACGTCACCCGTGGAGGTCGAGGTCTCGAGCACGAACTGATCGCCGGTGGGGTGGGTCATGGAGACCACCTTAGGGGTGCTCGGGGCCGTGGGCGACGAGCACCTCGAGCCCCGCGTCGCGCAGCTCGCCGACGAGGATCGCGGGCGCCGCGGCATCCGTCACCAGGGTGTCGAACGAGTCGACGGGCGCGATGCGGCCGAGGTGCACTTCGCCGAGCTTGGACGCGTCGGCGACGACGACCGCTCGCGCGGCGCGCTCGAGCATGAGCGACTTGACGGCGGCCTCCGGCAGGTTGGCGTTGGTGACGCCGAGCCTCGGATCGACGCCGTTGCAGCCGATGAAGGCGAGGTCGACGTGCACCTCGTCGAGGATCGAACCCGCGAGCGGGTGCACGAGGGAGTGCTGGCGGGGGCGGAGGGTGCCGCCCGTGACGATCACGGTGAACCGCGGGATCTCGGGTTCGAGCTCGAGCGCGATCGAGAGGCCGTTCGTGAGGATCGTGACGTCGTCGAGGTCGGCGCGGGCGCGCAGCGCGCGGGCGACCTGGAGCGTGGTGGTGCCGACGTCGAGGATGACGCTCTGGCCGCTCTTCACGAGCGACGCCGCGTGCTCGCCGATGAGCTGCTTGGGCACGACCGAGGCGGCGAGCGCCTCTTCGAAGCTCGGCTCGCGCTCGGGCCGCGCCTCGGCCGACGGGCCCGCCCCGGTGGGGACCGCCCCGCCGTGCACGCGACGCACGAGGCCCTCGCGCTCGAGCGCGTCGAGGTCGGCGCGCGCCGTGACGGGGGTGACGCCGAAGGACTCGCTGAGCTCGACGACCCGCACGAAGCCCCGCTCGGTGACGAGGTCGGCCGTGAGGGCGCGGCGCCGCGTCACGTCGCGCGGCATCGACATGATCGCCGCGGCCGCCCTGACGACCACCGGCGTCTCGTTCGACAGGTCGAGATCGTCCACACCGCCATCTTCACCTGCGAAAGCCGACTTTGCAATACGAAACACCGCTTGTTTCTCAAACGAAAACGTCGTACGGTATGGCCGTGCAACAGACCGAACCCGGCATCCTCGACCCGCGCGTCGCCGTGCGCCGCTCGACCCTCGCCGACGGGCGCGAGCTCCTCTACTTCGACGACGCCGACACCGTCCTCCCCGCCGAACGGGCGATCGACCCGCGCGTGCTCGATCCCCGGCCGGCGACCGCCGAGATGCGCCAGGACCCGCTGACCGGCGACTGGGTCTCGATCGCCGCCGCCCGCCAGAACCGCGTGTTCCTCCCGCCGGCCGACGCCGATCCGCTCGCCCCGCAGACCGAGACCAACCCCTCCGAGATCCCGAGCCTGTACGACGTCGCGGTCTTCGAGAACCGTTCGCCCTCCTTCGGTCCCGACCTGCCCGGGTGGGGCGAGGCGACGGATGCCGCGGGAGCCGCCTCCGCCGCCCTCGACGAGGTGCGCAGCGTCGGGATCGAGCGCCGGCTGCCGTCGCACGGGCGCTGCGAGGTCGTCTGCTTCAGCCCCGAGCACGAGGGCTCGTTCGGCACGCAGTCCGTGTCGCGCGCGCGCACCGTCATCGAGGCATGGGCGCACCGCACCGCCGCGCTCTCCGCGCTGCCCGGCGTGCAGCAGGTGTTCCCGTTCGAGAACCGCGGCCGCGACATCGGCGTCACCCTCCCCCACCCGCACGGGCAGATCTACGCCTACCCGTACGTGACGCCGCGCACCGAGCGCCTGCTCGCCGCGATCGATGCGTACGGCCCGTCGCTGCAGGCCGACATCCTCGAGCGCGAGCGCGCCGGCGAGCGCGTGCTCATCGCCGGCGAGCATTGGACGGCCTACGTGCCGTTCGCCGCGCGCTGGCCCATCGAGGTGCACCTCGTGCCGCACCGCCACGTGCCCGACCTCGCCGAGACCGACGAGGCCGAACGGGCCGAGCTCGCCTCGGTGTACCTCCGCCTGCTCCGCGGCCTCGACCGCGTCTACGACACGCCGACCCCGTACATCGCCGCCTGGCACCAGGCGCCGGTCCACGAGCGGCGCGACGAGGTGCGCCTCACCATGCAGCTGACCAGCCCCCGCCGCGCCGCCGAGCGGCTGAAGTACCTCGCAGGGTCCGAGGCCGCGATGGGCGCCTGGATCGGCGACGTTCCCCCTGAGACGCAGGCCGCGGCCCTGCGCCACGCGATCGAAGGAGTCGAGCTGTGACCGACCACGTGGCATCCGCCCAGCACGGATTCGCCGAGCAGTACGGCCGTCGTCCGGCCGGCGTCTGGTCGGCGCCGGGCCGGGTGAACCTCATCGGCGAGCACACCGACTACAACGACGGTTTCGTGTTCCCCTTCGCGATCGACCGTCGCACCACCGTGGCGCTCGGCGACCGCGACGACCGCCTCGTGCGGGTGGCCTCCACCTTCTCGCCCGACGTCGTCGAAGTGCACCTCGACGAGCTCTCTCCCGACGCCGTCACCGGCTGGGCGGCGTATCCGCTCGGTGTCGTGTGGGCGCTCGGCGAGCACGGGGCCGACCTCGCGCACGTGCGCGGCGTCGACCTGCACATCGACTCCGACGTGCCCGTCGGAGCGGGCCTGTCGTCGTCGGCCGCGATCGAGTGCGCCGTCGCGCTCGCGCTCGACGAGCACTGGGGCCTCGGGTTCGACCGGCCGACGCTGGCCAAGGTCGGCCGGCTCGCCGAGAACCGCGTCGTCGGCGCACCGACGGGCATCATGGACCAGTCGGCGTCGCTGCTCGGCGAAGCCGACTCGGGCGTGTTCCTCGACTGCCGCAGCCTCGACGCCGACGTCATCCCCCTCGGGTTCGCCGAGGCGGGGCTGTCGCTGCTCGTGATCGACACGCGGGTCAGCCACGCGCACGCGACGGGCGGCTACGCCGCACGCCGCGCCTCGTGCGAGGCCGGTGCCCGCATCCTCGGCGCCGAATCGCTCCGCGAGGTGCGCATCGACGACCTCGGCCGCGCCGAGAGCCTGCTCGACGACGAGACGTTCCGCCGCGTCCGCCACGTCGTGACCGAGAACCAGCGCGTGCTCGACACCGTGCGCACGCTGCGCGAGCAGGGTCCGGGCGCGATCGGGCCGCTGCTCGACGCGTCGCACGTGTCGATGCGCGACGACTTCGAGATCTCGGTGCCCGAGCTCGACCTCGCTGTGGAGACCGCGCAGGCGAGCGGTGCGATCGGCGCGCGCATGACCGGCGGCGGCTTCGGCGGCGCCGCGATCGCGCTCGTCGAGGACGACCTGCTGCCGGTCGTCACGAGCCGGGTCGCGCAGGCGTTCGCCGAGCGCGGCTTCCGGGAGCCGGCGATCTTCACCGTGCACGCCGCGCAGGGCGCCCGTCGCGACGCGTAGTCCCGATGCGTCCCGGTCGAGGAGCCGCCGGAGGCGCCCGTCGCCGGGCGTGAGGGTTGAGGAGCCGCCGGAGGCGCGCGTCTCGAAACCCGCAGCGCGACGGGATCGACTACTTCGGCTCGACCGCGGTCGGCGTGCCGCCCGTGATGCGCACGAGCTCGTCGTACGTCGTGGGGAAGACGGTCTTGGCGTGCCCGGCGGCGGCCCACACCTCGTCGAACGCGGCGAGGTCGGTGTCGATGAACGTCCGCACCGGGGCGGGGTGCCCGACGGGCGCGACCCCGCCGATCACCTGGCCGGTCGCCGCCTTCACGACGTCCTTCGAGGCACGCCCGATCCGGCCGCCGAGCCGCTCGCCGAGCCACTCCGTGTCGACGCGGTGCGCACCCGACGTGAGCACGAGGATCGGCTCGTCGTCGAGCGTGAACACGAGCGAGTTCGCGATCTGGCCGACCTCGACGCCGAGCGCGTCGGCGGCGAGCTGGGCGGTCGTGACCGCGTCATCGAACCATACGATGCGCGGCTGGATCCCGTCGGCGACGAGCGCGGCGACGACGCGGTCGACGGCGGCGTGCGAGGGGGCGGAGGTCTGCTCGGCGGGCATGGGTCGATCCTACGAGCGGATGCCGCATCCGCTCGCCCTGCGCACCACGCCGGTCACCGGATTGCCGTAGGGTGCGGGCGTGAGCGACTCCTCCCCCACCCCCGCGCACGACCGCCTCGCCCGTCGGCTCGGACTCCGCGACGCCGTCGCGATCGGCCTGGCCGCGATGATCGGCGCGGGCGTGTTCGCGGTGTGGGCCCCGGCCGCGCAGGCCGCGGGATCGTGGCTGCTCGCCGGCCTCGCCGTCGCGGCGCTCGTCGCGTTCGCCAACGCGGGCTCGACGGCGCAGCTCGCCGTGCGCTACCCCGAGGCCGGCGGCGCCTATCGCTACGGGCGCGAGCGGCTGGGCGAGTGGCCGGGTTTCTTCGCCGGCTGGGGCTTCGTCGTCGGCAAGACCGCGAGCTGCGCGGCCATGGCGATCACCGCCGCCGCGTACCTCGTGCCGTCCGCCTGGCAGAAGCCCGTCGCGGTCGCGGCCGTCGTCATGCTCGTAGGGGTCAACGTGCTCGGCGTCACCCGCACGGCGCGCGTCGCGTCGGTGATCGTGTCGGCGGTGCTCGCGGTGCTCGTCGTGGTCGTCGCGGCGGGGTTCGCAGCGATCGCCGGCGCAGGGTGGGATGCGCGCGGCGGCGGCGAGACAGTCGTCCCCCTCGTGTGGCTGCCGTTCCCGTCCGTGGCGATCGCCGGCATCTACGGCGTCCTGCAGGCCGCCGCCCTGATCTTCTTCGCGTTCGCCGGGTACGCCCGCATCGCGACGCTCGGCGAGGAGGTGCGCGAGCCCACGCGCACAATCCCGCGCGCGATCGGCATCGCGTTCGGCATCGTGCTCCTCGTGTACGCGCTCGTCGGCACGGCCGCCCTCGGTGCGCTCGGGCCTGCGTCCCTCGCGGAGTCCGCGGCCCCGCTGGTCGACGTGGTCCGTGTCGCCGGATGGCTCTGGGCCGAGCCCGTCGTGCGGGTCGCCGCCGGCGTCGCCGCGCTCGGTTCCCTCCTCGCGCTCATCGCGGGCATCGGCCGCACGAGCTTCGCGATGGCGCGCGACGGCGAACTGCCGCGCCCGCTCACCTCGGTCCATCCGCGGTTCGGCGTACCCCACGTCGCCGAGCTCACGGTGGGCGTCGCGGTGGTCGCGCTCGTGCTCGTCGCCGACCTGCGCGGAGCGATCGGGTTCTCGTCGTTCGGCGTGCTGCTGTACTACCTCGTCGCGAACACGTCGGCGCTCAGACAGCCCGCCGCCGAGCGGCTCGTGCCCCGCTGGCTCTCCTGGCTCGGCGCCGTCGGATGCGTCGTGCTCGTCGTCACCCTGCCGGTCGTCTCGATCGTCGCGGGCGTCGCGGTCTTCGCGGTCGGCGCGGCGGTGCGCGCCATCCGCCTCGCCATCGCCCGCCGCCGCCACTCGGGGGCCTCGGACGCCGAATAGGCTGGGCGGCATGAGTGCCGACCCGTCCGCCCGCATCCTCACCATCGCCGGCATCCCGGCGCCCGACCTCGACCCGACCGCGTTCGTCGCACTCGGCGCCGTGGTCGTCGGCCAGGTGCGCCTCGCCGCGCAGTCGAGCGTCTGGTACAACGCGGTGCTGCGCGCCGAGGCCGAGACGGTCACGCTGGGCGAGCGTTCGAACCTGCAGGACGGCGTGGTCTGCCACGTCGACGCGGGCTATCCCGTGGCGATCGGCACGGGCGTCTCGGTCGGGCACCGCGCGGTGCTGCACGGCTGCACCGTCGAGGACGACTGCCTCATCGGAATGGGCGCAACGATCCTCAACGGCGCGGTGATCGGCCGCGGGTCACTCGTCGCGGCCGGCGCCGTGGTGCTCGAGGGCACCGTCGTGCCGCCCGGCTCGCTCGTCGCGGGCGTCCCCGGCAAGGTTCGCCGCGAGCTCACCCCCGACGAGCAGGCCGGCATCCGCCGCAACGCCGAGTCGTACCTCGCGCACGTCGCGCGACACACCGCCCCGGTCGACTGATCCGTCCGACGCGCGGGTCGGGGCGACGGATGCCGCCACTCCGCGTGGCACGGACGTGCGCGTCTCGAGTGCGATCGCGCCATCCGCTGCCCTCGCGAGCCGCCGCCGCAGCCGCCTCACCCGGCGCACGACCCCGCGCGCGGGCACGCCGACGCCCCACGCGATCGCACCCGCGAGGCTGCGGTCGTGCTCGCCGAGCATGCGGCGCCGCTCGAACAGGGTGCGCAGTACCCCGCCGGACAGGTTGTGCCGGCGCTCGAGCGCCGGCAGCGGCACGATCTCGCGAGCCTCGACGAGTGCGGCGAGCCACGACGCCCAGTCGTCGACGTCGGCCCCGTGGAAGTAGTTGTCGGCGAGCCAGGCCGGATCGGCGTGCCGGAAGCGACCTGCGACGAGGTCCTCCGTCGATCCGAACAGCCCGGCGCCCTCGAAGACGGTGTTGATCATCGTCGGCGACACCCCGTAGTCGTCGACGAGCAGTGCGGGCAGGTCGAGCGCGATCGCCTCGAGCGCGGCGGTCGAGCTCACCGTGACGAGCGCGGCCGCGCGGGCGAGCTTGTCGATCATCGGGCCGTCCTCGATCACGAGGTTGGCCGGGAGGTCGACGAGTCGGGCGAGCTCTGCGAGCAGGTCGGCGTAGTCGTGCTCCTCGGCGTGGGTCTGCGCCTCGCCCGAGCGCGCGCGGACCTTGACCACGACGCGGTGCGGTGCCCGGTGACGCGCGAGTTCGGCGAGGGCGGCGAGCAGCGCCATCCGGTCGTCGCGTTCTGCGGGCACCTTCGCCTGGGTGGCGAAGACGATGTCGGTCGCCCCCGCGGGTCGAGGAGGCCGTTGGCCGTCTCGCAACCCCGTGTCCCCCGCGAGGAACGGCAGCGTTGCGAGCCCGAACATGCGGTCGATGCCGAGGTCGGCGGCGTTCGCGCGGAACTCGCGCACCTCGCGCCGGCTGTGCAGCACGATCAGGTCGGTCTGCTCGCGGTAGATCACCGCCTTCGGCACGGCTGGGATCGTCAGGCCGGGGAAGCCGCTGAGGAGCGCGGGGCGGTTCGGTCGGCGGTTCAGGCGCGGCGCGACGACGCGCACGAACGGACCGCGCAGTGCGAGCAGCACGGCGTGCGGGTCGAACGCGTCGAGCTCGTCGTCGAGACCGCCACGGCTGCCCGCGCCGTCCAGCGGCACGATCCGGGTGTCGGCCGGCGTGAATCGCGTGGCCGCGAGCGCGTGTGCGAGCTGCCGCTCGCTCGGCATCACGGGCGAGGCGATGACGACGAGCCGGGCTTCCCACTCGGGCGGGAGCGTCGACGCGAGCGCGGCGCCCCACTTCACGTACGAGTCGGCGTCGGCGACGACGAGCAGGCGGCGCCCCGCGACATCCGCCCCGACCGTCACGCGAGCACCCGGCGGAGCTTGGCCATCGGCGCCTCCTCGCCCGGGTACACGCGCTTGACGCCGTCGCCGAGCGCGTCGCCGATGATGCGGATGTCGCGCACGAGGTGGTCGAGCCCCTGCGGCTCGAGCGAGGCCGAGTGGTCGGAGCCCCACATCGTGCGGTCGAGCGTGATGTGCCGCTCGACCGCGACGGCGCCGAGCGCGACCGCGGCGAGCGAGATCTGCAGGCCGCGCTCGTGGCCGGAGTAGCCGACGGGCACGCCCGGGAAGCGCTGCTTCAGCGCGGGGATCATGAGCAGGTTCGCCTCCTCGGGCGGCATCGGGTAGCTCGAGGTGGCGTGCAGGATCACGAGCCGCTCGGTGCCGAGCACGGTGACGGCGCGGTCGATCTCCTCCATCGTCGACATGCCGGTCGAGAGGATGACGGGCTTGCCCGTGTCGCGCACCGCCTCGAGCAGCTCGAGGTCGGTCACTGACGCCGAGGCGATCTTGTGCGCGACGACCCCGTACGACTCGAGGTCGGCGACGGCGGGCGCATCCCACGGCGACGCGAACCAGTCGAGGCCGTGCAGCGCGGCGTGCTCGGCGATCGCGGCGTACTCGTCGCGGCCGAACTCGACGCGGTGCCGGTACTCGAGGTAGGTCATGGTGCCCCACGGCGTCTCGCGCGGCATGAGCTTCATGTGCTCGGGCGTCGAGAGGTCGGGCGTGCGCTTCTGGAACTTCACGGCCTGCGCGCCGGCCTCGGCGGCGACCTCGATGAGGCGCTTGGCGATGTTCACGTCGCCGTTGTGGTTGAGGCCGATCTCGGCGATGACGTAGACGGGTTCGTACTCGCCGATGGCGGCGTGGCCGATGCGCACGGACATGCGGGACTCGCTTTCGTTCAGTGGGTCTTGGCGGATGCTGCGGCGATCGCCTCGCGCTGCAACCGGGTCGGGTGGGCGGGGTCGAGTTCGCGCGGCTCGCGCATCGCGTCGGCGGTTTCGGCGGCATCGGATGTCGCGGCGCGACGCTTGGCCTCGCGTGCGGCGAGCACGAGCTCGGCGAGCTCGCGCACCGCACCGTGCCCGCCGTGCCGTTCGAGCACGTGGCGTGCGCGTTCGAGTGCGTCGGGCGCGGCATCCGGAACGGCCAGCGGCCAGCCCACGATGTCGAGCGCGGGGATGTCGCCGCGATCGTTGCCGAGGTAGGCGATGCGATCGAGTCGGATGCCGCGGGCCGCCGCCCATTCGCGCAGCGCCGCGCCCTTGTCGGCGAGGCCCTGGATGCAGTCGACGCCGAGCTTCTCGGCGCGGCGGCTGACCACGGGGTTCGCCTCGGCGCTGAGGATCAGCACGGGGATGCCCGCGTCGCGCAGCCGCGCCACCCCGGCGCCGTCGGCGCGCGAGACGCGGACCGACTCGCGTCCGAGCTCGTCGAGACCTGCGGTGTCGTCGGTGTGCACGCCGTCGAAGTCGGTCACGACCGCGTCGACGTCGACGAACGGATGGCGCGGGTCGGCCACCCACGCCGCGCCGGTGCCGGCGCGCTTCGCGAGCGCCGATGCGACGCCCGCCGCCAGGCGCCGGTCGATGCGCGGCGCGAGCGCACGGGCGCGGGCGAGGTCGGCGGCGTCGTCGATCTCGATCGCGGTGTCGGGGTGCACCGGCTGGATGCCGACGCGCCCGAAGAAGCGGTGCCGGGCCTGCACGAACCCGTCGGTGCGGAACACGTAGAACGCGCCGGTCTCGAGGAACTCGGGCTCGCGGTCCTGTCGGCGCGGACGGTTGGTCGGGTCGTGGTTGACGCCGACCGCGCTGGCGCCGTCCGCGTCGTCGGCGCGCTCGCGCCAGAGGAAGCCGTGCGTGGGCGTCGCCGCGAACACGACGTCGCGCTCGCCCGCCGCGACGCGCTCGATCGCCGCGTCGAGGTCGGCGGGGTCGATGAACGGCGAGGTCGCCTGGATGAACACCGTCACCGCGGCCTCCGGCGTCTCGAGGCCGCCCAGCACCTCCATCGCGTGCAGCAGCGCCGACTCGCTCGACGCCTCGGCCCCGGCGAGCTCGGCGGGTCGCGCGACGACCTCGGCCCCGGCCGCGATGGCGGCCTCGGCGATCTCCTCGTCGTCGGTGGTGACGACCACCCGTGCGGTGCGCTCGGCGCCGAGCGCCGCGTGCACCGCCCGCGCGATGAGCGGCACCCCGCCGACGCGGGCGACGTTCTTGCCCGGCAGGCCCTGCGACCCGCCTCGCGCGGGGATGATGGCGGTCGCCCGGGCGACGGGCACCCCTCGCCGGCCGCTCGGCGCCACGGCGGCGGCGACGTTCTCAGCGTCCTGGCTGCGGCTCATGCCGCGAAGCTATTCGCGGCGTTCGTCCGCCCGGTGCACGACGGGTGAACGGCCGACGACCGTCAGGATGACAGCGGGGGCGGGCGGGAATCGCCGTCACCACCCGTACTCGCGCCGGCGGCGCAGCATCGCGACGAGCATCGCGGGGATCATCAGCACGTGACCCGCGGTCATGACGGCCATCGCCGACATCAGGCCGGCCCACTGGAACGGCAGCAGCACCAGGAACGACAGGTACATCGCCGCCGACATCTCCGCGATCGCGGGGACCCCGTGCCCGCGGATCCGCATCCACAGCGCCATGCCGATCGACATGTTCGTCGCCATCACGAGCGCCTGGGCGGTGAGGTCGTCGTGCAGACCCGGCCACAGCCACATCCAGACCGGCTCCAGCACGAGCATGCCGACCACCATGGCGATGACCATCTCGAGCCCGTGCAGTGCGAATCGGAGCACCGACGGTCGGTGCGCGGTCGTCGCGTCGTGGTTCATGTCGACTCCTCGGAGGGTTCGCGTTCAGGAATGCCGGAATCCTCCGCCGGTGCACGGGCGTCGGCACGTGCCGAACGTCATGGTGCAGGTCACGTTCCCGGCGTGACCGGTGACGTGACCGTCGCGGCGCCCGTGCTCAGAGCAGGCCGAGATCGCGCGCACGAATGGCCGCCTGCGTGCGATCGCGCACCTGGAGCTTGGACAGCACGCTCGTGACGAGGTTCTTCACGGTTCCCTCCGCGAGGAACAGCGCGCCCGCGATCTCGCGATTGCTGTGGCCGTCGGCGAGCAGCCGCACGACCTCGACCTCGCGGTCCGAGAGCGGATGCTGCGGGGGCGGCGCCTCCTCGGGCATGCCGGCGACCCGCGCGATCACCTTCGCGGCCACCGACGGCTGCAGCACGGATTCGCCGCGCGCGGCCGCGTCGAGCGCCTCGACGAGCCGCACCGAGGTCACGTCCTTGAGCAGGTATCCCACGGCGCCCGCCCGGAGTGCCGCGAAGACGTCCGCGTCGTCATCGAAGGTGGTCAGGGCGAGCACGCGCACGTCGGGCTGCTCCGCGCGCAGCCTGGCCGTCGCCGCGATGCCGTCGAGCACGGGCATCCGCAGGTCCATGAGCACGACGTCCGGCCGAACCTCGGCGCTGCGCCGCACCGCCTCCTCGCCGTCGCCGGCCTCGCCGACCACCTCGATGCCCGGCTGCACCTCCAGCAGGGTCCGCAGCGCCTCGCGGAAGAGGGCCTGGTCGTCGGCGAGGAGCACGCGGATCGTCACGCCGGCACCTCAACCGAGAGCGTGAGCCCGTTCGCGTCCCCCGGTTCCAGCGACATCCGGCCGCCGAGATTCGCAACGCGCTCGCGGAGCCCGATGAGGCCGAAACCGTCTGCGGGCGTCTCGGGAAGCCCTCGGCCATCGTCGCGCACCTCGAGCCTGACGCGATCATCGGCGCGGAAGTCGAGCACGACGGTCGTGCGGCTGGCCCCCGCGTGCTTGCGCACGTTCGTGAGGCCCTCCTGCGCGGCGCGGAAGAGCGACTCGTCGACCTCCGCGCGGACCGGGCGGACCTCGCCGCGGATCTCGAGCTCCGTCGGCACGCCGGCTGCCGTCGCCTCGGCGACGAGCGTGCGCAGCGCGTCCTCGAGCTTCGGCCGCTCCTCGCGGAGCGCGGCCACCGAGCGCCGCACCTCGGCGAGCGCCTGCCCCGACTGCTCCTGCGCCGTGGCGAGCATGCCATCCAGCTGCTCCGGCTCGGCCGTCCGGAGGACGGCGCGGGCCGCCTCGAGTTGCATGCGGACGACCGTCAGGTGGTGTCCGAGGCCGTCGTGGATGTCGCGTGCGAGCCGGTTGCGCTCCCGCATCGCGGCGAGCTGTTCGGCCTGGGCGGTGTAGCCCCGCAGCCGCTCGTTCGCCTCCGCCAGGGCGGCCCGGGCCTTCTGCTCGCGCACGAGCACCTCGGTCACGATGAGCGTGAAGACCGTGACCGCGAGCGTGCCGAGCCCTTCACGGAGTCCATCCCGCCAGTCCATGCCGAGGTGGACCAGCGGGATGACGGCGGCGATCGCGGCGGCGGCGGGCAGCGGCAGGAGCAGCACGCTCTGCACGACGAGCACCACGAGGAGCAGGCTGGCCCCGACCGCCGCACCCGAGAGGGAGTAGATCCAGAACCCGAGCGCCAGCTGGACGACGGCGAATGCGGCACGCCACCAGATCGATCGCGTCCGCACGAACGGGAAGCCGAGGATCGCGAGCAGCACGAACGCCAGCCCGGCGAGCAGGGTCGGCACCGGCTGCTGCTCGAAGCTCGCGGAGCCGAGCGGCAGCGTCGCGTACGCGATGACGGTGAGGATGGCCAGCGCCCACTGCACCGTTCAACTGTGGTCGAGGCGGGTCCGCGGGGTCAACCACCCGCCCCGTTGGAGGTCAGCGACCGCGCAGCTTGATCTCCGCCGCCTTCACGACGTTCGCGAGGAGCATCGCGCGGGTCATCGGCCCGACGCCGCCGGGGTTGGGCGACAGGTAGCCGGCGACCTCGGCGACCGCCGGGTCGACGTCGCCGGTCAGCCTGCCCTTGCCCGTCTCCTCGTCGGCGACCCGAGTGATGCCGACGTCGAGCACCGCGGCGCCCGGCTTGATCCAGTCGGGCTGCACCATGTGCGGCACGCCGACGGCCGCGACCACGATGTCGGCGCGGCGCACCTCGGCCGCGAGGTCGGAGGTGCGCGAGTGCGTCAGCGTCACCGTGGCATCCAGCCCCTTGCGGGTGAAGAGCAGGCCGAGCGGGCGACCGACGGTGAGGCCGCGGCCGATCACGGTCACGTGCTGTCCGCGGATCGGCACGTCGTACCGGCGCAGCATCTCGACGATGCCGGCCGGCGTGCACGGCAGCGGCGAGTGGAGCTCGCCCTCGATGCCGAGCACGAGCCGGCCGAGGTTGGTGGGGTGCAACCCGTCGGCGTCCTTGTCGGGGTCGATGAGCTCGAGCATGGCGTTCTCGTCGTGCCCGGCGGGCAGCGGCAGCTGCACGATGTACCCGGTCACCTCGCGCGCCGAGTTGAGGTCGCGGATCGCCGCGCGCACGTCGGCCGTCGAGGCCGAGCGCGGCAGGTCGACGCGGATCGACTCGATGCCGACCTCGGCGCAGTCGCGGTGCTTGCCCGCGACGTACGACCGCGACGCGGGGTCATCGCCGACGAGCAGCGTGCCGAGCCCCGGCACGACGCCGTGGGCGCGCAGCTCGGTGATGCGCGTCGAGAGCTCGGACTTCACGGCCGACGCCGTGGCGACGCCGTCGAGGGTGATCGCGGTCATGGTCTTCTCCTCGTCCCGCACATGCGGGGGTGGGTGGTGCGTGCAGAATTCAGGAGCGCGGAGCGTGCGCGGCCCGGTCGGGCCGGAGATCCGGCCCGACCGGGCCGGCCTCCGGCGGCCGCGCTCCTGAATTCTGGAAGTGCGCGGACCCGGCCGACTACTGCTGCAGGCCCGGGTAGAGCGGGAACGCCTCGGTCAGCGCGGTCACGCGCGAACGGAGCGCCGCGACATCCGGGTTCGACTGCAGCGCCAGCGCGATGACGTCGGCGACCTCGGTGAACTCGGCGTCGCCGAAGCCGCGGGTCGCGAGCGCGGGCGTGCCGATGCGCAGGCCCGAGGTGACCATCGGCGGGCGCGGGTCGAACGGCACCGCGTTGCGGTTGACCGTGATGCCGACCTCGTGCAGCCGGTCTTCCGCCTGCTGGCCGTCGAGCTCGGAGGTGCGCAGGTCGGCGAGCACGAGGTGCACGTCGGTGCCGCCCGTGAGCACGTCGACGCCGACGGCGCGCGAGTCGTCGGCCGTGAGGCGCTCGGCGAGGATGCGGGCGCCGCGGATCGTGCGCTCCTGGCGGTCGTGGAACTCCTCGGACGCCGCGATCTTGAACGCGGTCGCCTTGGCGGCGATCACGTGCATGAGCGGGCCGCCCTGCTGGCCGGGGAACACGTTCGAGTTCAGCTTCTTCGCGAGCTCCATGTCGCGCGAGAGGATGAAGCCCGAGCGCGGGCCGCCGATCGTCTTGTGCACGGTCGAGCTCACGACGTCGGCGTGGGGCACCGGGTTCGGGTGCAGGCCTGCGGCGACGAGGCCCGCGAAGTGCGCCATGTCGACCCAGAGCTTCGCGCCGACCTCGTCGGCGATCTCGCGGAACGCGGCGAAGTCGAGCTGGCGCGGGTACGCCGACCAGCCGGCGATGATGACCTGCGGCTTGTGCTCGCGCGCCTTGTCGCGCACCACGTCCATGTCGACGAGGAAGGTCTCGGGGTCGACGCCGTACGCCACGGCGTTGTAGAGCTTGCCCGAGAAGTTGAGCTTCATGCCGTGCGTGAGGTGGCCGCCGTGCGCGAGCTCGAGGCCGAGGATGGTGTCGCCCGGCGTCGCGATCGCCGAGAGCACGGCCGCGTTGGCGGTCGCACCCGAGTGGGGCTGCACGTTGGCGTACTCGGCGCCGAACAGCGACTTCGCGCGCGCGATCGCCAGGTTCTCGGCGACGTCGACGAACTCGCAGCCGCCGTAGTAGCGGCGGCCCGGGTAGCCCTCGGCGTACTTGTTCGTGAGCACGGAGCCCTGCGACTGCAGCACCGAGACGGGCACGAAGTTCTCGCTCGCGATCATCTCGAGCGTGGTGCGCTGGCGGTTCAGCTCCTGCTCGAGGACCTCGGCGATCTCGGGGTCGACCTCGGCGAGGGGCTGGTTGAAGACGGATGCGGCGCCCGCGACGGCGTCGGCGGGGGCGTCGGTGGTGAGGGACTCGGCCAAGACTGGCTCCTTCGAAGATGACATGCGGACCTGCGGTTCAGGGCCTCGTGCGACTCGCGCCACGAGGCTACGCGTACCGGCCCAGGCGTGCGGTCGGTCCGTTGCCAGTCGCTCCCCGATGGTCACCCATCTCAACGCCAGTCGCGACCCGGCAAGCATAGCAACGGATGCCGCGAGCGGCGGCCCCGCATGACGCCCGCATGACGCTCCCCGGGCAGGTCCGACCGCACGATTCGATTCAGGTACTCCGCGGCACGTCAGGATCGCTTGCACGATTCGTTCCTGACCAGCCTCCGAGTTCCTGAAACGGAACCCTGCGGCTCGGCGTGGCGACTCGACCTCCACATGGCCTGGTCGAACCGCGGTTCCACCGGATGTCGCGACTGTCGCCGCACCGCGGCATACCTCACGGCAACATCCCGATGTGGACATCGTCGACTGGCTCACCTCACACGGCGGCATCGCGCATGTCGACGATCTGCTCCGGGCGGGCTTCACCCGCTACCGGATCCGGAACGCCATCGCCGGCTCCCTCGTCCGGCGAATCCGTCGTTCGTGGATCTGCACCTCGTCCGCCCCGACGCTCCTGAAGAGGGCGGCATCGGTCAGTGGCCGACTGGCGTGCCTGACGGCCGCGAAGCACCACGGGCTGTGGACCCTCGAGGACGACGATGACGAGCTTGCGCCGAATCGGGCTCATCTCTCGGTCGCGCCGAACGCGTCTCGGTTCGACGCCGGCGACGCGACCGTCCATTGGACCGACGGGCCGATCCGTGCGAGTCGCTACGACCTGGTGGAGCCGATCGCGAATGCTCTCGTGCAGATCGCAGACTGCCGACCGTTCGACCACGCCGTCGCCACGTGGGAATCAGCGATCCGAAGGGGCTCCGCCCAGCGGGACGTCCTCGCGCGCCTCCCGCTGCGGACCGAAGCGTCTCGCCGCGTGCTCCTCGCGAGTTCCGAGCTGTCCGATTCGGGCATCGAATCGCTGCCGCTCGCCCGCCTCCGCCGAATCGGCATCGAGCCGCGTCAGCAGGTCTGGCTGCTCGGCCACCGTGTCGACGGGCTCATCGGCGACCGACTCGTCTATCAAGTCGACGGGTACGAATTCCATCGCTCCAGCGAACAACGCAACAGCGACCTCGCCCACGATCGCGCACTGACCCTCAGCGGCTTCACCGTGTTCCGATTCGACTACAGCGACGTCATCTTCGGTTGGCCGGCGATCGAGCAGCAGATCCGAGAGGCATGCGCGATCGGACTGCACCGAGCCGCCTGAGCCGGAATCGTGTGTCGTGCGCGATGCGCCCTGTAGGCCGGAGCGGTGCCGGAGGATGTTTCAGGAAAACGAAAGCTGCTCAGGAGCCCGTGCGCGATTCCGTCCTGAGCAACTCGCGGGATCCTGAAACACGGGTCCGGGGAAGGGTTGGCGCGGAGGCGCGGGCGCGGGGGATAACGTGGGCGGGTGAGCGCCGCGCCCGTGACCGTGATCCACTCCGCCCGCATGGTCTCGGGGGGCGACACCGTGCCCGACGCGTGGGTGCGGTTCGAGGGCGACCGGGTCGCGGCGCGCGGCATCGGCGACGGATGGCGCGACGCGCTCCCCGACGGGGCCGAGATGACGGATGCCGCGGGCCGCTGGCTCGCACCCGGCTTCATCGACCTGCACTGCCACGGCGGCGGCGGCGCGTCGGCCGACGACGGCGACGACGCCATCCCGACGGTGCTCGCCGTGCATCGCGCGCACGGCACCACCCGGACGGTCCTCTCACTCGTGACGGCCACGATCGACGAGCTGGAGACGCGCCTGGCCGCGATCGCGCGCGCCGCGGCATCCGACCCGCTCGTGCTCGGCTCGCATCTCGAGGGGCCCTTCCTCGACCTGGAGTTCCGCGGCGCGCACGACCCCGAGCGGCTGCGGCGAGCCGACGCCGACGCGGTCGACCGGCTGCTGGCGGCCTCGGCCGGCACGCTGCGCCAGATCACGATCGCGCCCGAGCACGACGGCGCGGCCGAGGCGATCGCCCGGTTCACCGACGCCGGCGTCGCGGTCGCGGTCGGCCACACGGGCGCCGACTTCGACACCGCCCTCGCGGCGTTCGAGGCCGGGGCGTCGATCCTCACGCACGCGTTCAACGGCATGCGCGGCATCCACCACCGAGCGCCCGGGCCGGTGGTCGCCGCGATGCGCGCCGACCACGTGACGCTCGAGGTCATCGCCGACGGCGTGCACGTGCATCCCGACGTCGTGCGGCTCGCGTTCGCGGGCGCCCCGGGCAGGGTCGCGCTGGTCACCGACGCCATGGCCGCGACCGGCTCGGCGGACGGCCGCTACGTGCTCGGCTCGCTCGAGGTCGACGTCCAGGGCGGCGTGGCCCGGCTCGCCGGCGGCGGGGCGATCGCAGGATCGACCCTCACGCAGGACGTCGCGCTTCGCCGCGCGGTGGTCGAGTCGCGGCTGTCGCTGGAGGACGCCGTGACCGCGGTGACCGTCACGCCCGCCGCGGCGATCGGCCGCGCGCACGACCTCGGCCGGCTCGAGCCGGGCTACGCGGCCGACGCGGTGCTGCTCGACGACGAACTCGCCGTCGCGGGCGTGTGGGGCGCGGGCGCGCGCCTGGCCTGATCGGGGCGCACGTCACGAGGGGCCCGGCGGCCTGCTCCCCTCGACCGCCGGGCCCGGCTCGTCTCCCCGGACCCCCGAGGTTCCATCCGTCCCTTGTCACGGCGCTCGGTCCCTCGCGATGAGAGACGGCGGTCGGCCCGATCCATGACGCGGATTCCACGAGATCCCCCACGCGACCCGATCTGCTGGAATGGTCGGGCGACCCGCGTCATGATCTGCGGGCCCGCGCGTCTCTTCGATCGGGCGCCCCCACGCCCACCCCCTGGTCCGAGAGGAACATCCGATGTCCCCTGCACGCGCGCACACCGCCGACGCCGACCTCGTCGAGGCGACCCGCCGTGGTGACCGCGACGCGTACGCCGAGCTCTGGCGGCGGCACGCGCCATCCGCCCGCACCGTCGCGGTCTCGCACTCGAGCCTCGACGCCGACGACCTCGTGGCCGAGTCGTTCACGAGGATCTACGACGCGATCCGAGCCGGCGGCGGCCCGCGCGGCGCGTTCCGGCCGTACCTGTTCACGACGCTGCGCAACACGGCCGCGAGCTGGGGGCGCGCGAAGCGCGAGACCGCGCTCGACACGCTCGACCAGGTCGAGGACCCGTCGACGAGCGAGACCGCCGCGCTCGACGCGCTCGACCGGTCGACGACCGCACAGGCCTTCCGCACCCTGCCGACCCGTTGGCAGGAGGTGCTCTGGTACTCCGAAGTCGAGCGGATGTCGCCGGCGCAGGTCGCACCCCTGATCGGCATGTCCGCCAACGCGACGGCCGCCCTCGCCTACCGGGCGCGCGAAGGGCTCCGCCAGGAGTGGATCCGCGCGCACCTGCGCAACGCCGCCGACGAGCCCGAGTGCCGCTGGAGCATCGACCGCCTCGGCGCGTACACGCGGGGCAAGCTGCGAGCGCGCGACACCGCGAAGCTCGAGGCGCACCTCGACGACTGCGCGCGCTGCACGATCGTGGCCGCCGAGGCGCGCGAGGTCGGCTCGCGGCTCGCCCTCGTGCTGCTGCCGCTCGCGGCCGGGGTGGGCGCCGCGACGGCGTACTCGGCGTGGCTGCAGCAGGGCGTGCCCGTCGCGCACCTCGCGATGGGCGCGGGCGTGGCGGGCTCCGCGGGCGCGGCCAGTGCCGCGAGCACCGCCGCCGGCGCGACCGGCACGGGCGCGTCGGGCGGCGCGACGGCGGGCGTCTCGGCCGCCTCCGCATCCGGCGGCTCGAGCCTGGCGGCCGTCGGCGCCGGCGCGGGCACGCTCGTCCTCGCGGCGGCCGCCGTCGTGGCGATCGCCGTGATGCCCGGACTCGTCGGCGAGGCGCCTCCTGCGCCGGTCGCGGCCGCCGAGTCGGACCCCGCACCCGTCGCCGACGAGGACGCGCCCGCGGCGGTCGCCGCCCCGGCCCCGCCGAGCGTGGACCCCCTCCCGACCCCCGATACGATGCCCGTGCCCGACGCAGTGCCGGTCGTCCCCGCGCTCGAGGTTCCGATCGCGGCCCCCGCCGTCGCCGTGCCGACGGCACCGCCCGTCGTCGCGCCATCCGCCGACACCGTCGCGCTGCCGCCGGTCGTGACCTCCGTCGACACCGCCGGCGGGCTCGTCGCCCCCATCGTCTCGGGCACGGCGGAGGCCGAGGCCGTCGTGACGGTGACCGCCTCGAGCGGTGTCGCATCGAGCGCGGTCGCCGACGCCGCCGGCTCGTGGTCGGTCGAACTTCCCGGGCTGCCGGCCGGCACCTCGTCGATCGTCGCCGAGCAGACGGATGTCGCGGGCAACCGCTCGGCGCCGTCCGCGCCGGTGGAGGTGGCGCTGGCCGCGCCCGCGCTCGCCGTCACGGCCCAGGGCGCCTGGCTCGACACCGTCTTCACCGGTGTCCCGGGCGCGAGGGTGCAGGTCCTCGCCGACGGCGTGCCGATCGACGAGGTCGTGCTGGATGCCGCGGGCCTCGCGCTCCTCGACGTGCTCGCGCCCGCGAACCACACGTGGGCCGCGAGCGTGCGCTACGTCGTGGACGGACGGACCGGCCCGGCTGCGCCGGCCGTGCGCGGCTGACCCGCGCGCACCGCCGACACCGTCACGATCGCTGCCGCGATCACCGCCATCGCCACGAAGGCGAGCGGGATCGACGCGACGCCGAACGCGTCGAACAGCAGCCCGCCGATGAGCGCGCCGCCGCCGATGCCGATGTTGAACGCGGTCGTGTAGAGCGCGCTCGCCGCGTCGCGCCGCTCGGGTGCGGCGGCCTGCAGCAGGCGCGTCTGGAGCAGCGGCGGCACCGCGCCGAACGCGAAGCCCCACACCAGGTAGGCGATGATCGCGGGCCAGAGCGCGGGCACGGAGGTCATCACGACGAGCGCGGCCGCGATCGCGGCGAGCGCGACCACGAGGGCCCGCACGCCGTTGCGTGCGAACCTGGTGCCGACGACCGCCAAGCCGGCGGCGCCCGCGATGCCCGAGGCGAACAGCAGCGGGGCGACCGCCGACGACGGCGCGCCGACCACGTCGGTCAGGATCGGCGCGATGTAGGTCAGCGCCGCGTACTGGCCGATCATCACGGCCGCGGTGACGACGCAGACCACGAGCACCGCGGTCGTGCCGGCGTCGGCCGAGCGCGGACGCGGGGCGCCGGCCGGAACGGCGCCGGTGGCCGGCGCGGCGGCGCGGCTCACGCGGCTCGGTGCGGTCGCGCCATCCGGCGGCAGCACCGCCCGCACGACGAGGGCGCCGAGCAGGGTCAGCGCCGCGACGACGGCGAACGCCGCGCGCCATCCGACCGCCTGGCCGAGCGCGGTGGCGAGGGGCACGCCCGCGATCAGCGCGATGGTGCCGCCGCCGAGCACGACCGACACGGCCCGGCCGAGCTGCGCGTCGGCCACGATGCGCGCCGGGTACGCCCCGACGAGCGCCCAGAACACGCCGTGCGCGACGCCGCCGACGATCCGGACGCCGACGAGCATCCAGTACTCGGGCACGACCGCGCTGAGCGCGGTGGACACCGCGAGCACGACGAGCACGGCCGTGAGCAGCGTGCGCCGCGGCATCCGCCGGGTGAGCGCCGTGAGCGGCGTCGACGTGACGACGACCGTGAACGCGAAGACCGAGACGAGCAGGCCGACGAGCGGCTCGCCGACGCCGAGGTCGGCGCTCATCTCGGGGAGCAGCCCGGTGGGCAGCATCTCGATGGTGATGGAGAGGAACACGGCCGAGGCGAGCACGACGAGCGCCCGCCAGGGCAGGGCCGTGGTGGGCGGAGTGGTCGTGGTGGTCGTGGTGGTCGCGCCGGCGCGCGGAAGATCGGTGATCGACAAGGTGCAGTCATCCCGACGGCGTTCCCCGCTCGCGGCCTGGCCTGCGGCGGGTCGACTACGCGCTCGCGTGCGCGCCCGGGGCCGGCGGTGACCGCACGACCGCGACCAGTCTAGCCGGTGTCGGCTGGGTGCCGGCCGTACGGGCGCCGGGCGGCGCCGGGCGCCCGCCGGAGGCCGTCGCGGCGGAGGCCCGGTACGCTGTCCGGATGACCACGGACGCCGAGCCGCACAGCCCGCACCTGTACCACTGGGTCGTCACGCTGAGCTGCACCGATGGTCCCGGCATCGTGCACGCGGTGAGCGGCGCGATCGTCGCGGCGCGGGGCAACATCACCGAGAGCCAGCAGTTCGCCAGCCACGACACGGGCCGTTTCTTCATGCGCGTGCAGGTCGAGTCGCCCGCCGGGCGCGACGAGTTCGAGGCGGCGCTCGCACCCGTCGTCGAGCGCTGGGGCATGGACCTGCAGCTCGATGAGGTCGGCCGGCCGCTCCGCACCCTCGTGCTCGCCTCCACGGCGGGGCACTGCGTCAACGACCTGCTGTTCCGCCAGCGCGCCGGGCAGCTGCCCGTCGAGATCCCGCTCGTGCTCTCGAACCACGGCACCCTGCGCGACCTCGTCGACTTCTACGGCGTGCCGTTCGAGTCCGAGCCCGTCACCTCCCCCGAGACGAAGGCGGCGTTCGAGCGCCGCATCCTCGAGGCGGTCGAGGAGCACGACATCGAGCTCGTCGTGCTCGCCCGCTACATGCAGATCCTTTCCCCCGAGCTGTGCGACGCGCTCGCGGGCCGGTGCATCAACATCCACCACTCGTTCCTGCCGGGCTTCAAGGGCGCCAACCCGTACCGCCAGGCGCACGCGCGCGGCGTGAAGCTCATCGGCGCGACGGCGCACTTCGTCACGAGCGACCTCGACGAGGGTCCGATCATCGAGCAGAACGTGGTGCGCGTCGAGCACTCGCGCTCGGTCGCCGAACTCGTGGCGATCGGCCAGGACGAGGAGAGCCGCACGCTCTCGCAGGCGGTCAAGTGGTTCGCGGAGCGTCGCGTGCTGCTCGACGGGCAGCGCACGGTCATCTTCCGCTGAGACCCGAAGGGTCTCACCGAGTCCCGTCGTTCTGCGGGTCGAGCCTCCGAAAGGCGGGACTCGAGGACGGATCGGGGCGGCTCAGCCGCCGAACTCGCGGCGCCCGTTGATGACGCCGCTCACGGCGGCGACGACCGCGAACACGATCGCGACCACCGGCTGCCCCATGATCCACCACGCGATGGCCGCGGTCGAGAACACCGCGATCTCGACGAGCGCCTTGACGAACGGGTCGACGTGGAACACCGCCTTCGGCGACCGGAAGAGCGCCCAGAGCAGGATCGCGAGGAGCGGCAGCCCGATGCCGAGCGCGACGCCCGGCCACGGCAGCTCGAACGCGGTGAACCCGAAGATGCCGAGCGTCACGATCGCGAAGATCTCGAGCAGGAAGCGCACCAGGTCGTTGAGGCCGACCTTGGGTGCGGGGGCTGGGCTGGCGTCGTTCACGGACGTCCAGCCTACCCGCGCTGCGCGGGCGAGCGGATGCCGCGGCATCCGCTCGCCCGGAGACCTCGTGATCAGGCGACCGGCGTGGTCTCGCGTGCGACCGGCGCCGCCGGAGCGGCCGGCGCGTCGTCAGCGTGCGCTGCCTCCTCATCGGACTCGGCACCGCCGGCGGTGCGGAAGTGGCCGAGGAGCGAGAGCAGGATGCCGCCCGCAGCCCAGGCCGCGAGGACCAGCCACGGGAACGTGGTGTCGGCCGCCGGGAAGTACGACAAGTCGCGCAGCAGGGTCGCCGCGGCCCCCGGCGGGAACCACTGGCCGATCGCGCCCCACGGGGTCGGCAGGAACTCGACGGGGATCGCCGCGGCCGAGATCGGGTTGGCGACGAGCAGGAACGTCACGACGCCGACGGCGATGCCCGCGCGCCCGAGGAGCGCGACGAAGCCGGTGATCGGGGCGGCGATCGCGGCGAGCGCGAGCGCGATGGCGGCGCTGTTCAGCCAGTAGTCGCCCTGGAGCGCCCCGAACCACCCCTGCAGGATGCCGGTGAGCAGCAGGCCCGCGGCGACCGAGTACGCCAGCACGGCCGTGACCCGGCGCATCGCGCCGATCACCGTGAGCGAGATCGCGATGCCGCCGAGCATCCCGCCGATCACGATGGGGAACATCGCGGCGGTGAGCCCGGTGCCGCGCGGGTCGGTGTCGGCCAGCGGCACGACGTCGGTGACCGTCACGGTGACGGACGGGATCTCGGGCACGCTCGGTGCGGCCGGCGGCGTCGCCGGCGCTTGCCCCGAGGCCTGCGCGAGGGCGGCCTGCACGGCCGACCGGATGGCCTCCTGCAGCACGGTCTGGAGCCGGCTCGGCAGCTGCTCGCGCAGCTGCGCGTCGATGCCCTCCTGGAGCTGGCCGGCAGTGGCCCGGAGCAGCTGGGCGACGACCGGGCTCGCGGCGGACGACACGAGCACCTCGGGCGCGTCGGTCGGTCCCTCGCCGAGGACGATCGCGCCGTACACGTCGCGGCGCTCGATCGCGGCGACCGCGGCGTCGCGGTCGTCGACGCGCTCGAGCGCGACCGCGCCCTCCGCTTCGTCGGCGATGCGCGACTCGACCTGCTCGACGCCGGCGTCGGGCCCGGCGATCGCGACGGGCAGGTCCTTGGGCTCGGCCGTGACCGACGGCCAGGCGAACGCGAGCACGATGAGGCCGACGACGAGCGAAAGCGCCGCGCCGATGCCGATCGCGCGGCCGTACGGGGTCACCCCGTGGGGTGCGGTGCGCGCTTCCATGACGACTCCCTATTCAAAACGAATGTTCGTTCTTTTATAGTGGACCTGCAGCCTAGGATCGTCAAGAGCCGGGAAGGGGGCGCGCCGATGCCGAAGGTGACCGAGGCCTACCGCGAGGCCAGGCGCGCCGAGATCGCGTCGGCAGCCCTTCGGTGCTTCGCCGCGAAGGGGTTCCGCGGCACGTCGATGTCCGACATCATCGCCGCGTCCGGGCTCTCGGCGGGCGCCATCTACGGCCACTACGCGAGCAAGGAGGAGCTCTTCTTCGAGGCCGCGCAACTCGTGCTCTCCGCCCGCTCGCTCGAGCTCGAGGAGGTCCGTGCCGACCACGGCCCGCTCGCGCCCGGCGAGATCATGGCCACGCTCATCGACGGCATGCGCCACGAGGACATCACGCCCAACCTGTTCCTTCAGGTGTGGGCCGAGGCGGCCATCGACCCGGCGCTGCGCGAGATGGTGTTCAGGTTCCTGTCGCCCGTGCGACAGATGCTCCGCGGCCTCGTGGCCGAGTGGGCGGTCGCACATCCCGACGTCGCCGGCGACGACCCCGAGGCCTACGCGCAGCGCGCGGTCCCCGTGTTGATGGGACTCGCTCCGGGCTTCATGGTGCAGCGCGCCATCCTCGCCGACTTCGACGAGGACGCCTACCTCGACACGGTGCGCCGGCTCATCCCCCGCTGAGGGACGTCACCGCCGCCCCGCACAACGTCGAGTGGGCGATGTTGGCGCGATCCTCCGCGGAAGACCGCCAAGATCGCCCACTCGATTCGGGTGGGTGAGCGTCCTGGTGCTCGAGGATCGAGGGTGCGAACGACGGATGCCGCGACATCCGACCGCTCAGATGCCCTGCCAGTCGGGCTTGTTGGCCCAGGCGTGCCGGTAGTAACCGGCGTGCTCGAGGGCGGATGCCGCAGCCTCGTCGACCACGATCGTCGCGTGCGGGTGCAGCTGGATGGCCGAGCCCGGCCGGCTCGCCGAGACCGCGCCCTCGACCGCATCGGCGACCGCCCGCGCCTTGGCCTCGCCGAACGCCAGCAGAACCAGGTGCCGCGCCCGCAGGATGGTGCCGATGCCCTGCGTGATGCAGTGCATGGGCACCTCGTCGGGCGAGTCGAAGAACCGCGCGTTGTCGGCGCGGGTCTGCTCGGTGAGCGTCTTCACGCGCGTGAGCGACGCGAGCGACGAGCCGGGCTCGTTGAAGCCGATGTGCCCCGTCCGGCCGATGCCGAGGACCTGCAGGTCGACCCCGCCGGCGGCCTCGATGGCGGCCTCGTAATCGGCGGCGGCGGTGCGGATGGTGTCGGGCGCGCCGTTCGGCACGTGCACGAGCTCGGGCGTCAGCCCGAGCGGCTCGACCACCTCGCGCGTGATCACCGCGCGATACGACTCCGGATGCCCCGGCGGCAGTCCGACGTACTCATCGAGCGCGAAGCCGCGCACGCGCGAGACGTCGAGCCGGTCGGCGGCGATCCGCCGGGCGAGCGCCCGGTACGTCGAGAGCGGCGTCGAGCCGGTCGCGAGGCCCAGCACCGCGTCGGGCCGACCCGCGATGAGCTCGACGACCGCGCCGGCGACGAGTTCGCCGGCCTCCTCCTCGTCCCGCACGATCACGACTTCTGCCATGCCGCCACCTCCAGGTCCTCTCCGATCAGGGCGGCGCCGACCGCCGCCGCGGGGAAGCCGCGCGGGATCACCTGTACGCGACGCGGAAGGTCGAGCGAGGCGAGGAACGCCGAGTCGGCGGCCCAGTCCGCGAGCACGCGTCGCGTGCCGTCCAGGAGGCGCTCGCCGAGCGCCGCGAGCCCGCCGCCGATCACGATGTCGTCGACGTCGGTCGTGAGCGCGAGCAGCCGGACCGCCGACGCGACGCCCGTGAGGAAGCGCTCGCGCACGGCGACGGCGCCGGCGTCGCCGGCATCCGCCCGGTCGAACAGGTCGACGGCCGGGTAGCGGTGCGTGCTCGGCCACAGCGTCGCGAGCGCCGAGCCCGACGCGATCGTCTCGAGGCAGCCGCGCTGTCCGCAGGCGCACCGCTCCCCCGCCGGGTCGACCGGGATGTGGCCGATCTCGCCGGCGACGCCGCGACCGCCCCGGAGCAGGCGGCCCTCGAGCACGATGCCGGCAGCCAGTCCCGTGCCGAGGTTCAGGTACGCCATCGAGTGCGCACGGATGCCGTCGGCCACGCCGAGCAGGTGGTGTGCGCCGAGCGCGGCCGCCTTCACGTCGTTCTCGACGCGCACGTCGACGCCGAGCCGGTCGGCGAGGCGCGGGCCCAGGTCGAGCCCCTCGAGGCCGAGGTTCACGGCGTGCGTCACGCGCCCGGTCGCGGAGTCGACCGACCCCGGTATGCCGATGCCGATCGAGTGGAACGCGTGCGCGTCGACGCCGGCGAGCTGCGACATCCGCTCGACCGTGCGCAGCGCCGTGTCGACGACCGCCTCGGCGCCGAAGCCCGTCGGCATGCGCACCTGGTCGCTGAGCTCGCCGTCCTCGCCGATCGCGACGGCCGCGGTCTTCGTGCCGCCGATGTCGATGCCGAGCCTCACGACGCCTCCGCCGGAGACGGGGCCGAGGCCGAGGCCGAGGCCGAGGCCGAGGCCGAGGCCGGCGCGTGCACCGCCCGGTCGACGAGCGCGGCGAGCGCCTCGGCGACCCCGCGCGACGCGCCGAACGTGGCGAGGTCGGCGAGCGCGAGGTCGTCGCTCGGCCAGCCCATGTCGACGGTCACGACGTCGGCGCGCGCGGCGCGGAGCCGTGCGACGGCGTCGACCGCGAACGGATGGCGGTGCAGGTCCTTGCCGACGACGAGCACCGGGCCCGCGAGCCCGGTCGGCTCGGCGAGCGGGGTCGAGGCGTCGAGCGCGACGATCGCGGCATCCGTCAGCCAGGTCGGTGCCGGACGGGCCGGATCGGGTTCGGCCACCAGCGCGAACGGCCCCCAGGGCACGCCGCCGACCGCGATGTTCGCGACCGTGTCGACGCGCACCACGGTTCCGATGCGGTCCGCGCCGGCCAGGCGCGCGAGCGCGCCGTCGGCGACGTGGAACGACGCGGTGATCCGCTCCGCGAGGTCGGCGGGCAGCGCGACCGGCACGGCGTCGTCGGCGGACGACTCGGCGGCGGATGGCGCGACCGACCCCGTGCGGCCCGTCGCGAGCGCGCGCACGCGCGCCGCGGCATCCGCGACCCGCTCGGCCGGAAGCCGGCCGGCCTCGATCGCGGCACCGATCGCCGCGACGATCTCCTCCATCTGCGGCGCCGTGTTGTCGGTGCCGATGCAAAGCAGGTCGCAGCCGGCGGCGAGCGCGCGCACGGCCGCCTCGGGGATGCCGTGCGCGCCGCTCGCCCCGGCCATGTCGAGCGCGTCGGAGACGATGACGCCCTCGAAGCCCAGCTCCCCGCGGAGCAGGCCCTGCAGGATGCGGGGAGACAGGGTGGCGGGATGCTCCGCGTCGAGCTGCGGGAGCAGGATGTGGGAGGTCATGATCGAGCGCGTGCCGACCGCGATCGCCGCGCGGAACGGCGCGAGCTCGCGCTCGCGGAGCCGCTCGAGGGGCAGGTCGACCACCGGCAGCGCGAGGTGCGAGTCGGTCGCGGTGTCGCCGTGGCCCGGGAAGTGCTTTGCGCTCGCGTCGATGCCGGCCGACTGCACGCCCTCGACCCACGCGGCCGTGTGACGGCCGACCGGCTCGGGCGTCGCGCCGAAGCTGCGCACGCCGATCACCGGGTTGAGCGGGTTCGAGTTGATGTCGGCGTCGGGCGCGAACGTCATCGTGCAGCCGACGGCGGCCAGCGCCTCGCCCACCGCGCGGCCAACGGCCCGGGTGAGCTCGACGTCGTCGATCCGGCCGAGCACGGCGTTGCCGGGGTACGGCGCACCGCGGTCGAAGAAGAGGCGGGTGACGTCGCCGCCCTCCTCGTCGATCGCGACGACCGCCTCGGGGTTCGCCTCGCGGAGGCGCCGCGTGAGGCCGGCGAGCTGGGCGGGCGACTCGACGTTGGTGCCGAAGACGCACACCCCGCCGAGGCCCTCGGCGAGCAGCCCGAGCAGCCAGTCGGGCGCGACCGGCCCGGCGAAGCCGGGGAGCAGGGTCGTGAGGATGTCGCGGCGCAGGCCCTCGCCCGCTCCGCCCCGGATCGCGGCGCTCATCCCTTGACGGCTCCGCTCACGAGGCCGCTCGTCATGCGGCCCTGCACGAACAGGAAGAACACGATCACGGGGATGGCCATCAGGGTCGAGCCTGCCATGATCGCCGCCCAGTTCGTCGTGCCGTTGGCGACGAGGAACGTGCGCAGCCAGACCGGCAGCGTCATCATCTCGGGTCGGGCGTTGAGCACGAGCGCCATGACGAACTCGTTCCACGCCTGGATGAACCCGAACACGCCGGTGGCGACGAGGCCGGGCGCGAGCAGCGGGAACGTGACCCGCCAGAACGCGCCGGCTCGGGAGCATCCGTCGATCATGGCCGCCTCCTCGAGGTCGGCGGGCACGCCGTTGACGAACCCGCGCAGCGTCCAGATCGTGAACGGCAGCACGGTCGCCACGTACACGATGGTCAGGCCGATGAGGGTGTTGAGCAGGTGCCATCCGTCGATGACGCGGAAGATCGAGACCATCATCGCCTCGCCCGGAATCATCTGGATCACGAGGATCGCGATGATGAACACGCGGCGGCTCTTGAAGCGGAACCGCGTCACGGCGAGCGCCGCGAGGAACGCGAAGACCAGCGCGACCGCGACCGTGGTGAGCGTCACGATGAGCGAGTTCGCCGCCGCGGGCAGGAACGGCGTGCGGCCCGGATCGAACAGCACCGTCTCGTAGTTTCGGAGCGTGAAGTTGTCGGGCCAGAAGTGGATCTCGGAGCCGCGGATCTCGTTGTTCGGCTGGAACGAGGTGTTCACCATCCAGTAGACCGGGAAGACGAACAGGGCGAACAGCACGACCGAGAGGGCGCTGTAGCCGATCGTCGCGAGGCGCGTGCGCCGGCGTCCGGAGCGCGGGGCGCGGGCGCGGTCGGCGGCACCGCCGGCACCGGCGGCCTGCCGGCCGGGGGCGATCGCAGCGGTCACAGTTCCTCCTCCTTGACGACCTGGCGGATGTAGTAGAGCGAGACGGACATGAGGATCAGCGCCGTGATCACGGCGATCGCGCCGCCGGTGCCGAAGTCGCCGCCCGCGATGGAGACCTGGTAGATGTACACGCCGAGCGTGTTGGTCAGCTCACGGATGCCGCCGATGTCCTGCAGGGCGAAGATCTGCGTGAACACCTTGAGGTCCCAGATGATCTGCAGGATCGTCGTGATGAGGAAGATCGGCTTGAGGTACGGGAAGACGATGAGGCGGAAGCGCTGGAAGCCCCCCGCGCCATCCAGTTGCGAGGCCTCGAGCACCTCGTCGGGCACCTGGGTGAGGCCCGCGTAGAGCGCGAACGCGACGAAGGGCACGGCGCCCCAGACGATCACGACGCCTGCGACGAGGAAGAAGCTGAGCGGGTCGATGAGCCAGGAGTGCTGGGTGAACTGCTCGAGCCCGAACGTGTTCACGAGCACGTGGTTGATGACGCCGTAGTCGGTGTCGAACATCCAGCCCCACACGATCGTGGCCGACAGGGGCGGCATCGCCCAGGCCAGCAGCAGGCCGATCGACAGGAGCAGGCGGAAGCCCTTGGGCAGGCGCTGCAGCAGCAGCGCGAGGAGCGTGCCCAGCACCATCGTGATCACCACGCACGCGGCGGCGAACACGAGGCTGCGTCCGAGCACCTCGTAGAAGGAGACATCGGTGAGGACGTCGACGTAGTTCTCGAACCACACCCAGGTCGGCGGAGCGCCGAAGACCTGGGCCCGGCCGAACTCCTGCATCGAGGTGACGAGCAGCTGGATGAGGGGCCAGCCGACGATCGCGGCGAGCACGATCGAGGCCGGGACGAGCAGGGCGTACGGGGTGAACCCGCCGGAGGGGCGGCCGCGGCGACCGCGGCGCGGGTGCGACGACCCGGGGTCGGGCGCGGTGAGCCGCTCGCCCTCGACCGAGCTCACGGCCGGTGAGAGGCCGGTGTCGGTGGTGGTCATGTTTGGATCTCCTGCGTCTGGCATGAGGAGGGGTGCGGCCGCACCGCCATTCTGCCCGCGGCCGCACCCCCGATGGAACCGATCAGCCGTTGAGGATGTCCTCGATCTGCGCGTCGGCCTCCGCGGCGAGCGCGGCCACGTCGCCGCCCTGCGCGATCTTGACGAAGAGGTCCTGCAGGATGCCTGCGGCCTCGACGTCGGCCCACTTCGGCGAGGCCGGCGTGAGCTTGGCATTGCCGGCGGCCGCGGCGATCGCCTGGGCGACCTCGTCGGTGCCGAGCGTGTCGGCGAGCGACAGCTTGGCCGGCACGAGGCCGTTCTCGCCGTAGATCGTCTGGAACTCGTCGGAGAGGATGATGCCCAGCGCGTCGAGCGCGAGCTCGGGGTTCTGCGAGTTGGCCGAGATGCCGATGTTGGAGCCGCCGGCGAAGACCTGCGCCGCGCCGCCGTCCTTGCCCGGGAGGGCGTAGACGCCGAGGTTGGCCTCCTGGTCGGGGCAGCCCGGGGTCTCGGCGTCGGCCGGTGCGAGGATCGACCACTTGACCCAGCTCGGGGCCGACAGCTGCAGCGTGGTGCCGTCGCAGAAGCCGACCTGCGGGTTGGTCTCGTTGCCGTCCTTCGGTGCGAGGGAGGCCTCGGTCATGACCTGCTGCACCTGCTCGAGTCCGGCGATGGACTCGTCGCTGGAGAGCTGCGCGTCCCACTCGTCGCCGTCGGGCACGGCGACCTCGCCGCCGTTCTCCCAGACGTAGGGGAGGGCGTTGTACCAGTCCTGGCCGGGCCACCAGATGCCGGACTTGCCGGGGTTCGCCTCGGCGAGCCCGATGCCCTGCTCGATGTACTGGTCGAGCGTGGTCGGCGCTTCGAGGCCCGCGGCGGCGAGGGCGTCCTTCTTGTAGAACACGAGGCGCGCGCCCGAGTACAGCGGGGCCGCGTAGAACTTGCCGTCGTACGAGCCCGCCTCGACGAAGCCGGGCAGCAGGTCGTCGCCGCCGAGTTCGTCGTAGTGCTCGGTCAGGTCGAGGAACGCGCCCGCCGACGTGAACGCCGACGCCTGGGTGTTGCCGACCTCGACGATGTCGGGGCTGTCGGAACCCGACAGGCTCGTGGTGAGGCGGTCCACCAGGCCGTCCCACGACTGCTCCTCGATGACCAGCGTGGAGCCGGGGTGCTCCTCCTCGAACGTGTCGATCAGGTACTCGCGCGCCGCGTCGGGGGTGTCGGTGCCGACGAGCCAGACGCGGATCTCGGCGCCCTCCTCGGAGGCGGCGTCGCCTCCGGAGGTGGCGCACCCGGCGAGGGTCAGCGCTGCAGCGGCGCCGAGCGCCACGATGCCGAGTTTCCTCATTGCGTGGTTTCCTTTCGTAGGGCGGGGGTGGGAGCGGGGTGCCGCCACCCTTGGTGCGGGGTGGGGCTCTACGAGACCCCGAGTTGTCCGGACAGGACCATGACGGCCGCGCCGCGCAGGACGATGTCCTGCCCGTGCGCGGTCATCCGGAGCCTCAGATCACGGTGGTGTTCCGCCATGGTCCGGTTCCGGAGCGTCTCGACGGTCGCCTCGATGAGCGGACCGTCAAGCAGTTCCGTCGGCCCGCTGAGGACGACCTCGGAGAGGTTCAGCGCACCGACGACGGGGGCGAGCACGATGCCGAGGCGCCGGCCCGCTTCCCGCAGGGTCTCTTCGCGAGCGGATGCCGCGGCATCCGTCGTACCGAGTCGTTCGAGCTCGGCGGTCAGGCGCGGCACGGCCAGCCACGCCTCGAGGCAACCGTGCTTGCCGCACGCGCAGCGCGGACCGCCGTCGGTGCCGACCACGACGTGGCCGATCTCGCCCGCGGCCGAGCCGGCGCCGAGCACGGGGCGGCCGCCGACGATGAGCCCGGCGCCGACGCCGTGGCCGACCTTGACGAGGATCAGGTCGCCGGGGGCGCTCGCGTGCTCGGCGAGCACCGCGACGTTCGCATCGTTGGCGACGTGCACGGGCAGGTGGAAGGCGGCGGCGAGGCGCTCCTGCAGCGGCAGGTCGGTCCAGCCGAGGTTCGGCGCGGAGTGCACGACGCCGTTCGGCTCGACCACACCGGGCGAGCCGACGCCGACGCCGATCACGCGCGCAGTCGTGAGGGCGAGCAGTCCGTCGAGCAGCTCGAGCACGAGCTCGACCGCGCGCTCGCCGGTCGCGCCGTCGAGCGCGACCTCGGCGCGGGCGACGATGCCGCCGTCGAGGTCGAGCACCGCGCCGCGGAACCGCGTGTGCTCGGACAGGTCGAGCGCGACGATGTGGAACCCGGTGCGGTCCACGTCGATGAGGGTCGCGGGCTTGCCCGGCCGGGCGTCCTCGCGCTGGCCGAGCTCGACGACGAGGCCCTCGCCGATCAGCTCGGCGACGAGGTCGGAGACGGTGACGCGCGTGAGGCCGGTCTCGCGGGCGACATCCGCCCGGCTCTGCGCACCCTCGGTGTAGAGGGTCTGCAGCACGAGCGAGCGGTTGTGGCTGCGCGCGTGCTCGGGGAGGACCTTGCCGGAGGCGCGGAGGACCCGGTCGGCGAACAGCGGCACGTTGCCGTTCGAGGCGGGCGCCGGGGCCTGGGTTCGCGATGCATCCGTTGCGGTCACGTTTGTTAGTAAACCTTACGAACAAACTCCGCGCAAGCGCCCGTTACACATTCGTGACCAGGGTCGCGCACGGGTCGTCCCGCTCGCCGCGACTCGCCCCCGACTCGGCCCCCTCCCCGACTCGGCCCCCTCCCCCTCCACCCCCGCCCAACACCGAGAAGTCGCACATGGTCGGTCCGACCCGCTATCCGCGACTTCTCGGCGAAGCGGCCCATGCCCTTCCGACCCGACGCGACGCGGGTCCCTCTCCCTCCACCTCCGGTCCCGAGTCGAGAAGTCGCACATGGTCGGTCCGACCCGCCATCCACGACTTCTCGGCGAAGCGCCGCATCCTTCCCGACCCGACGCAATCCCGGGCCCCTCTCCCTCCACCTCCGGTCCCGCGTCGAGAGGCGGCACATTGCTCACCCCACCCACCATGCGCGACTTCTCGATGAACGGGGCAGGCGCGGCACTGCGCGCGCGGCACGGGCGCGCGCGGCACGGGCGCGGGCGCGGGCGCAGGCGGGCGCGAGCGCAGGCGCCCCAGCGCGGGCGCGGTTCGAACCGGAGGGCGGGCGGGTCAGCGAGCGGATGCCGCGGTGCGCGTCCGCACGGGCGTCGCCGTCGCGGCATCCCGCCGGCTGCCGATCGCGCGCAGCGCCGCGAGGATCGCGGCGAGGTCCACGAGCTCCTGCAGGAGCGCCCCGGCCGTCGCGGGGATGAACCCGAACGCGGCCACGAGCATCAGCCCGACGCTGACGATGATGCCGAGCCAGATGCTCTGCAGCGCGATGCGCACGGTGTCGCGGCCGATCTCGACGGCCTTCGCGGTGCGCGAGATGTCGTCGACGAGGATCACGGCGTCGGCCGACTCGCTCGCCGCCGTCGCTCCCCGCGCCCCCATCGCGATACCGACGTCGGCCGCGGCGAGCACGGGCGCGTCGTTGACGCCGTCGCCGACCATGACGACCGGCCGCTCGGCGATCGCGGCGACCTCGTGCACCTTGTCGGCGGGCAGGCACTCGGCGCGCACGCGCTCGAGCCCGAGCTCCGCCGCGATGTGGTCGGCGGTCGCCTGCGCGTCGCCCGTGAGCATCATGGTGTGGTGCACGCCGAGTGCGTCGAGCCGCTCGAGGGTCCCGCGCGCGTTGCCGCGCAGGCGGTCGCGGGCGAGGAACGCCCCGGCGTAGCGTCCGTCGACGGCGACGTACACCGCCAGCTCGCCCGGCGCGATCTCCGTCCGGTGCGCGTCGGGCGCGTGCTCCTGCACGAACGCGAACTTGCCCACCACGACCTCGCGGCCGCCGATGCGGGCCGCCACGCCGTTGGTCGCGTCCTCGCGCGCGGCCTCGGCCTCGGCGAGGCGGATGCCCCGCGAGGTCGCGGCATCCATCATCGAGGCGGCGAGCACGTGCGAGGAGTACTGCTCGGCGGAGGCCACGAGCCGGAGGAGCTCGTCGGCGGAGAACCCCGGCTCGGGCCGGATCGCCACCAGTTCGGGCTCGCCGTGCGTGAGCGTGCCGGTCTTGTCGAACACCGCCATCTTCGCGCGGGCGAGCTGCTCGAGCACTCCCCCGCCCTTGACGATGATGCCGTTGCGCGCGGCACGGCTCATGCCGCCGATGAACGCGACGGGCGCCGCGATGAGCAGCGGGCACGGCGTCGCGAGCACGAGCACCTCGGCGAACCGGACGGGGTCGCCCGACACCCACCAGGCGACGCCCGCGAGCAGCAGCGAGAACACCGTGAACGGCACGGCGTACCGGTCGGCGAGCCGGACGACCGGCGCCTTGCTGGCGGCGGCCTCGCTGACGAGCGCGACGATCTGCTGGTACTGGCTGTCGGCGGCTCGCGCGGTCGCGGTCATCTCGACCGCGACGGGACCGTTGACCGACCCGCTCAGCAGCTCGTCGCCCGCGTGCTTCTCGACGGGCACGCTCTCGCCGGTGATCGACGACTCGTCGACCGAGGTCTCGGCCGAGCGGAGCGCGCCGTCGACCGGCACGATCTCGCTCGGCCGCACGAGCAGCACGTCGCCAGGCTCGACCTCGTCGACCGGGACGTCCTCGAAGTGGTCGTCGAGCACACGGTGCGCGCGCTGCGGCGCGCGGGTGAGCAGCGCGTCGAGTTCGCGCTTCGCGCGCCGGCCGGCGTAGTCCTCGAGAGCCTCCCCGCCGGTGAGCATGAGCACGACGATGAGCGCCGCGACGTACTCCCCCACCCAGACCGTCGCGACGATGGCCGTGACGGCGAGGATGTCGAGCCCCCAGTGCCCACGCAGGATGTCGCGCACCATGCCCACGGCCTGCCACGCCGCGATGCCCAGCGCGTAGACGCTGAAGATCCACGCGACCAGCCAGCCCTGCCCCGCGAGCGCGAGCGCGACGCCGACGAGCCCGATCGCGAGCGTGAGCGCGACGACCGGATAGCGCCTGATGAGACGGATGCCGCGGGCCATGTGCTCCATCCTCCCCGAGAACGCACGGGGTGGTCGAGAACGCCGACGGGCCGGATGCACGCGGCATCCGGCCCGTCGAACGGGACGCGTCGGCTACGCGGTCAGGCGCGCCTTGAGGTTCGCGTCGATCGTGTCGAGGAACTCCTCGGTCGTCTGGTACGCCTGGTCGGGTCCGACGAGGAGCGCGAGGTCCTTGGTCATCGCACCGGACTCGACGGTCTCGATGATCACGTCTTCGAGCGTGTGCGCGAAGTCGATGAGCTCCTGGTTGCCGTCGAGCTTGCCGCGGTGCGCGAGGCCGCGCGTCCAGGCGAAGATCGAGGCGATCGGGTTGGTCGAGGTCGGCTTGCCCTGCTGGTGCTGGCGGTAGTGGCGCGTGACCGTGCCGTGCGCCGCCTCGGCCTCGACGATGCTGCCGTCGGGCGTGGTGAGCACCGAGGTCATGAGGCCGAGCGAGCCGAAGCCCTGCGCGACGGTGTCGGACTGGACGTCGCCGTCGTAGTTCTTGCACGCCCAGACGTAGCCGCCCTCCCACTTGAGCGACGCGGCGACCATGTCGTCGATGAGGCGGTGCTCGTAGGTGAGGCCGGCCTCGTCGAACTTCGCCTTGAACTCGGTGTCGAAGACCTCCTGGAAGATGTCCTTGAAGCGGCCGTCGTAGGCCTTCAGGATCGTGTTCTTCGTCGAGAGGTAGACCGGGTAGCTGCGGGCGAGGCCGTAGTTCAGCGACGCGCGCGCGAAGTCGCGGATCGAGTCGTCGAGGTTGTACATGCCCATCGCGACGCCCGACCCCGGGGCCTGGAAGACCTCGAACTGCTGCGGCTCGGAGCCGTCCTGCGGGGTGAAGGTCATCGTGAGCGTGCCGGGGCCCTCGAACTTGAAGTCGGTGGCGCGGTACTGGTCGCCGAACGCGTGGCGGCCGACGATGATCGGCTTGTTCCAGCCGGGCACGAGGCGCGGGATGTTCGAGATGATGATCGGCTCGCGGAAGATCACGCCGCCGAGGATGTTGCGGATGGTGCCGTTCGGCGAACGCCACATCTTCTTGAGGCCGAACTCCTCGACGCGCGCCTCGTCGGGCGTGATCGTCGCGCACTTGACGCCGACGCCGTGCTTCTTGATCGCGTTGGCGGCGTCGACCGTGATCTGGTCGTCGGTCTCGTCGCGCTTCTGGATCGAGAGGTCGTAGTACTCGAGGTTCACGTCGAGGTACGGGTGGATGAGCTGGTCCTTGATGGCCTGCCAGATGATGCGGGTCATCTCGTCGCCGTCGAGCTCGACGACGGTACCTTCGACCTTGATCTTCGACAAGGGGCGGTCTCCTTGGGATCTCGTGGGATTGCGTGGGAAGCGAGGAAGTCTCGGGGTGGGTCCGACACGCCGCCTGCCAGCTTACCCCGTCGGCCGGATATCTCGACATCGAGACATTCGGGGCCTATCCGGCGCATCGGCCGAACGGTTAGGCTGCGATGCATGGCTGATCTGCGACTCGAAGAACTGAACGCGACGAACGTCGTGGCCGCGAACAACCTGTCGCTCAAGCCCGGGCAGGAGCAGTTCATCGCTCCCGTCACCTACGCCGCCGAGACCGCGGTCGTGAACCCCGCCACGGCGTGGCAGCGCGTCGCCCTCAACGGCGAGCGCGTCGTCGGGTTCATCCACGGCAACTTCGACCCCGAGAACGAGCACGAGGAGTTCCGCGCCTGCATCTGGCGCATCAACGTCGACGCCGAGGTGCAGGGCAAGGGCGTCGGCCGCTTCCTCGCGCACGCCCTCGCCGAAGAGGCCAAGCGCCGCGGCTTCGACCGCATCACGGTGCTCTGGGAGCCCGGCGACGAGGGCCCCGGCGAGTTCTTCCACCGCATCGGCTTCCGCGACATCGGCGAGACCCAGTACGGCGACGTCATCGGCGCGCTCGAGCTGAAGAGCTGAGCGACCGCTCGCCAGAGGCGGTCGAGGGGCGACGGATGGCGCAGCACGCCGCCGGATTCGTCGACGCCGTGCTCGACGTGGTCGGCGACATCCCGCCGGGCCACGTCATGACCTACGGCGACGTCGCGGCCGCGCTCGGTTCACGTGCCGCCCGCGCCGTCGGACAGGTCATGGCGCGCTACGGGTACGCGGTGCCGTGGTGGCGGGTCGTCCGCGCGGGCGGCCGCCCCCCGGCCGGGCACGCGGCGGCCGCGCGCGAGCACTACGACGCCGAGGGCGTGCCGATCCGGCCGGTCGACGACGCCGACGGCTACCGCATCGACCTCGCCGCCTGTCGCTGGCGGGGCTGAGCCCTCACACGTCGGCCGGCGTGCCGATGCCGCCCGACGCCACGCCCGCCTCGCTGGGTCCATCGGGCGCGGGATCGCCCGGCTCGGCGGCGACGAGCAGTCCCGACGTCGCGATCGGACGGCCCGGACCGCGGTCCGCCCCGCTGGAGGCCGCGGCGGCCGGGCCGGCCTCCGCCGCCGCGAGCTCCTCGTGCGTCACCGGCATCCGCACGGTCACGGTGGTGCCCGCGCCGCGCGGGCTGTCGAGCGCGATCGAGCCGCCCACGGCGTCGACGCGGTCGGCGATGCCGAGCATGCCGGTCCCGGCCTCGAGCGACGCTCCGCCGACGCCGTTGTCGCGCACGGTCAGCACGAGCTCGTCGCCCTCGACCCGGGCGCGCACCCAGGCGCGGGTCGCCTGCGAGTGCTTCGCGACGTTGGCGAGCGACTCGGCCACGACGAAGTACGCCGTCGACTCGAGCAGCTCCGGAAGCCGACCCTCGGCCTGCACGTCGACCTCGACGGGCACCGAGCAGCGCCCGGCGAGTTCGGGCACGGCGAGCGCGAGGCCGCCCTGCGAGAGCAGGCTCGGGTGGATGCCGTGCGCGAGCTCGCGCAGTTCCTTCAGGCCCACGTTCAGCGTCGCGATGCACGACTCGAGCTCCTCGGCCAGCACCGGCTGCCCGGAGGCGCGCGCGTCGTTCGCGGCGAGCCGGAGCCGCATGCCGAGCGAGACCAGCTGCTGCTGGGCGCCGTCGTGCAGGTCGCGCTCGATGCGGCGCCGGGCCTCGTCGCCCGCCTCGACGATGCGCTGGCGCGACTGGCGCACGTGCTCGAGCGTGCGCTCGACCTCGGACCGCAGTCGTCCGTTGTCGACCGACAGCCGCAGTGCGCTCGAGACGCCGTCGAGCAACCGCATGTTGTCGGTGAGCACGCGGTCGTGCCGGATGAGGGCGATCGGCAGCCCGGTCGGCGACGCGACCGGGAGGATGCTGTGCCCGCGGCTGGCCTCGTTCGAGTCGATGGGCCGGCCCGCGGCATCCACGTACCGGCCGCGCTCCTCGTCCCACCAGTAGACCCGGACGGTGTCGTCGCGGAGCGTGCGGGCGAGGGATTCGGCCCAGAGTCCGCGGTCGGCGCCCTCGCGCGTGATCCGCATGAGGTCGGCGACGCGGGCGCGCATGTTCCGCGCGTGCGCGACGCCGGCGACGAAGCAGACGGGCACGGAGGCCATCGCGACCAGGCCGACCGTGTCGAGCGCCATGTCGCGCTGTGCGGAGAGCACGTAGTTGGCCGCCTGGACGGCGATCATGGACGCCCAGGCCAAGAGGGCGATCGGCATGAGGAACGCCACCGCGCGGGCGGGCACGCTTCCGCGCATCCAGCGCACGAGCAGGCGCCCGGCGATCACGAGCGCGAGCGCGCCCCCCACGATCCGGTAGCCGATGTCGACCAGGCCGAACAGCATGGGCGCGTCCGCCACCCGGTACGGGTTCGCGACGCACTCGCACGGCACCGCGTCGGGCCCGGCCAGCAGGAGGACCGCGAGGAAGTTCACGAGGGTCGCCACGAGCGCCGTGGTCGCGATCACGCGGTCGAACCGGTCGCCGAGCCATCCGCGCGGGTAGACCAGCACCAGGATGCCCGCGACGACCGCCCACGCGAGGTCGATGCCGCGCAGGATCGGCCAGAGCCATCCGAACTGCTCGATGGCCTGGTAGAACGTCTGGGGGATCCACAGCACGACGAAGAGGATCATCAGCCGCGCAGGCACCGCGTTCGGCCCGATCGCCCACGCGACGCCGGCGCACGCCGCGAACACGAGCGGCACCATCGCGTGCAGCGTCGAATACGACACCTCGGGCCGGTCGGCGACCGGCGTGGCGATGAACCCCGAGATCGCCATCGCGAGGCTCACCGCGACGACGGTGGCGATGATCGCGGTCCGGCGTGCGATCCGGCCGCGGCGACCCGGGGCCATCACAGTGGCATCACCTCTGGCCGAGGAGCGTCAGCACCGCGAGCACGCGGCGGTGGTGCTCCGGAGACTCCTCGAGATCGAGTTTCTGCAGGATGCTGCGGACGTGGGTCTCCACGGTCTTCAGGCCCAGGAAGAGGGCCTGCGCGATGCCGCCGTTGGAGTAGCCCTGCGCCATGAGCTCGAGCACCGACCGCTCGCGCTCGGTGAGGCGCGCGAGCGGGTCGTCGGCGCGCGTGCGCTGCACGAGCTGTTCGACGACCTCGGGGTCGACGACCGAGCCACCGGAGGCGACCGTCTGCACCGCGCGCACGAGCGTCTGCGGCTCGGAGACCCGCTCCTTCAGCAGGTAGCCGGTGCCACTGCCGGCGCCCATGACGCGCAGCGCGTACTCGGGCGTCGCGTACATCGACAGCAGCAGCACGCCGAGGTCGTCGCCGCGCTCGCGGATGCGCTCGAGGGCGACGATGCCCTCGTCGCGGTGCGTCGGGGGCATGCGGATGTCGAGGACCGCCGCGTCGAGGTCGTACTCGTCGAGCGCCGCGAGCAGCTCGTCGGCGGTGCCGACGGACGCCACGACCTCGATGCCCCCGCCCTCGAGCACCTTCGCGATGCCCTCGCGCAGCAGCAGGGCATCGTCGGCGATCGCGACCTTGAGGGGTCGCTCACCCTCGACCTGTTCCATGGCACCTCCGTTCGAAGGCGTGCGTGAGCCCCCGACGTCCATGCGCCGCCTATCGCGAGGCTATCGCGGTCGTCGGACGCCCCGCGCGGTCCCAGTTCTGGGGACAACCCGGATGCAGTCCTCCGCCTCGTCTGCCACGCTGGGTTCATCCGCGTGCGCCCTGCCCCGACCGCGCGGCACTGCCCATCCGCGCGGCCCGTCGAGGCGCCGCGCGCGCCGATCCCCGAGGAGCGCCATGGACCGGAACGTCGCGCCCGCCCCATCCGTCGCCGCGCACGCGGTCCAGCCCGCCGCGCCCGCCGCGCCCGCCGCGCCCGCCGCGCCCGCCGCCGAGCGGACGACCACGTCGGACCGTCCGGTGCGCGTGGTGGTCGTGCGGCCCGACGAACGCGTCGACGAGGTCGCGGCGCGACATCCGGGCGCCACGCCCTCGTTCAACCGGACCCTGCGGGTCGCCCTGGCCATGCGCGGCGGCGTGAGCCTGGCGGTGTGGATCGGCGGCGCCGTCGCCGAGCTCGACCTCCTGCGCCGCATCCGCCTCTACGACACCGGTGCCGAGACGCTCGCGCTCGTGCCCGAGACGGCCGGCCGGCCCCTCGCGCCGCCCGTCCTCACGAGGCTGCGCGCGTACGCCGAGATGCTCGACGCCGCCGGCTACGACCGGGTCGAGTTCGACCTGCTCGCCGGCGCGAGCGCGGGCGGGCTCAACGCGGTGGTCTACGCGGTCGCCCAGCGCGCCGGCACAGGCCTCGACGGGCTCCTCCGCACGTGGGGACGCGTGGGCGGGTTCTGGGGTCTCCTGCACCCGCCGGGGTCGCGGCGCATCCTGGCGCTCATGCAGGGCGAGGACTACTTCCGCGCGCGCACCTACGAGGCGCTCGAGGAGATCTACGAGACGACCGATCGGCACCCCGACCTCGTCGCCTCGTACACGGGCGTCGACCTCTCGGCGACCGTGATCGACGCCGGCGACGAGTTCGAGGAGGACGCGAACGAGGGTCGCGGCCACTTCCGCTTCGTCGGCAGCGACGAGCACCTGCTCGACAACCGCATCCCGAGCCGGCACGATGGGATCGACGAGACCGGCCGGAGCGACGACCTCGCGAGCCTGTCGCGGCTCGCCCTCGCCGCCCGCTCGACGTCGTCGCTGCCCGGGGGCTTCGAGCCCGCGAACATCGACTCGACCGGCGGCGCCGCCGGCGAACCAGAGGACGCCGAATCGCGCGGCATGCGCTTCGCGTTCGCCGCGCACCGCCCGGAGCCGGGAACGCCCTACCGCATCGTCGACGGGGCCGTGTTCGACAACGTGCCCATCGAGCGCGCCCTGCGCTCGGCGCGCTCGCGCGTCTCCGACCGCCGCGCCGACCGCGTGATGCTCTTCCTCGATCCCGAACCCGACCCGCCCCTGGGCGGCGCCACCCCCTGGGACGCGAACGCGTCGCGGTTCTTCCGCGCGATCGGCGCGATGCTCTCGCGCCAGTTCCGTCGCGAATCGGTGGCCCGCGAGGTCGCCGAGCTCGAGCGCTTCAACGCCGAGCGGCTCGTCGCCGCCGCGCGCCTCGACAGCGCGGCGCCGCTCGTCGCCGCGGCATCGTGGACCCACGACGCGATCCAGGAGCGCCGCCGTGCGTACGTCCGAGCGCTCGGCGTCGACCTCGCCGAGCACCTCGCCTCGACCGCGTCGGCGCCGAGCCTGTGGCAGCTGAGCTCATCGCTGCCGCAGCGCCGGCGCTACCGCCCCATCCCCAGGATCCGGCTCGCCGGGCTCGGCGAGACGTGCACGGCGCGCTTCGCCTCGATGAACGTCGCCGAGACGGCAGCCGTGTCCCGGTCGCCGCTCGCGCTCGCCGACGCGGCGAACTGCGTGCTCGGCTGGGCGCGCGCGCTCGAGGCCCTGCCCGCCGAGCCGGGCTCGCGCCGAGGGCTCGCGCTGCCCGAGGTGCGGAAGGCCGCGTACGGCGCGCTCAGCCAGGCGATCCGCTGGCGCGACGAGCTCACCGCGCGCGTGCTCGAACTCACCGACAAGGCCGCGACCCGCGACGGCGCGCCCACCGCGGCCGACTTCGACGCGTGGGTGACGACGTGGCTCGCCGCATCCGCCCGCATCAAGGCGCCCGAGCTGTGGAGCGAGCTCGACACGGCCGTCGCGCGGCTCCGCCTGCTGACGGCGCGCATCGAGCAGGAGGCCGCCGCCGGACGCCGCGACCTCCCGCCGTCGTGGACCGGGTCTGCGTGGCGTCCGCTCGGCGCGACCACGGCGCTCGCCGCCGCCGACCTCCCGCCGCTCTACCACGCCGCCGGCATTCCCGCCGCGCTCTCGCACGTGCGGTACTGGCCGATCGGCGTCGACGAGGTGCCCGACGACCCCGGCAGCTTCCGGACCCTCGCGAGGGATCGCTGGTACGTGATCCTCGGCCGCGTGCTGCGCACGCCGGGCCTCACGCCCGCGCAGGCGGCGGCCGAGATCCGCCGGGCCTCGGAGCAGGTCGCCCTCGACCGGCAGTCCAAGCTCGCCGGCTACGGGTTCGGGAACTTCCTCGGCTTCCTCGCGAGCGAGTGGCGCGTGAACGACTGGTGGTGGGGCCGGCTCGACGGCGCGGCGGGCATCGCGCGCTTCTTCAGCTCGCTGGAGCCCGAAGCAGTGAAGACGGATGTCGCGGTGCGCGTGCTGCAGGACGCGGTGCTCGAGGAGTCCGACGAGCCCGAGTTCGCGAAGGAGGGGCTGTCGCCGCTCGAGCGCGTGCCCGCGCCGGCGCCGCCTGCGGCGCCTGCGCCCGCGCCCGGCGAGCCGGCCGCGGCCGCCCCGCCTCGCCTCTCCCGCCGCGAGCGCCTGCGCGCCGGGACCGACACGATCCTGAACCTCGATCCCGCGTACCGGTTCGCGATCGCCTCGCGCACCGTGCGACTGCTCGACCGGGTCGTCGTGCAGCCGGTGGGCTGGGCGGCGCGGATCGTCGCCCAGACCGTGCTGGCGTTCCTCCGGCCCGTGCTCGTCGCACTCCCCGCCGCGTTCGACCCGCCCCGGCTCGCCCTCGTCGCCGGGTTCGTCGCCGCGGTCGCGTGGCCGCTGACCTGGGAGCCCGTCGAGTGGCCCGAACCGGGGTGGATCGTGGGCGCGAGCATGGTGGGCGCCGCCGCGATCGCCGCGATCTGGTTCGCCGTCGTGTCGACGCAACGCCACTGGCACCGCGTCGCGGAGGCGATCGGCGGCGACCTCGGCACCGTCGCGGAGACCGCGCGCGTGACCGCCCGGAAGCGCGCATACGTCATGGCCGGCGTCGCGAGCGCGAGCGTCGTGCCGCTCGCGATCGCGCTGCTGCAGAGCAACTTCCTGCTCATCGTGCTGTGCCTCGGGGTCACCGCCGTGCTCGGCGCGATCGCGCAGCGACTCGCCTCGTCGGCGCGGCGCGCGCCGATCCCCGGCCGCGACCGCCGGACGATCGCGATGGTCGTCGTGTTCGGGCTGCTCGGCGGTATCCTGCCGCTCATGCAGCTGGCCTGGGACCTCCTGGGCGACCTTCCGCCGTGGCTCGCGCCCGACGAGCGCTGGAACCTCCTCGTGCTCGGCGTCGGCGCCGCCGCGGTCACGATCACGCTCACCGTGGGGTGGCTGCGCATCGGGCGGACGCCGGCGCAGATCGGCGCGACCGGCGGCGTGAACTGGATCACCGTGACCGTGGTCGCCGTCGCGGCCGGGGCCCTCGCGCACTGGATCGCGACCGACTTCTTCACGGTCGGCATCGCCGACCTGCTCGCCGACGTGATCGCCGCGGCCGCGTTCATCCTGGCGTGGGCGAACGTGCTCTGGTGGATGCCCGAGGGCGTTCGCGGGCTGCCCGACATCCCGGACCGGGTGGAGCGCGCCCCGCTCGCGTAGGCCCGGCCCTCACGCATCGTGGTGGTCGAGTAGCACCGAAGGCGCGTATCGAGACCTCCGCGGGTTCAGGGCGTGCCCCGAGCCGGTCGGCGGGCCTCTCCGGATCCCGCCGGAGAGGCCCGCTGACAGGCTCGCGGACATGTCGGGAACGGATCGCGGACGCGTCGCGCAATGGATCGCGCGCTACCTGCCGCTCGAGGTGCTCGGCACGCTCGCGGCGGTGGCCGGATCCTGGGCGGCGTACGAGGCGACCGGTTCGATCGTCGTCGCCGCGGTGGCCGGCACGATCGCGGAGGGCATCGGTTACTACGCGCTCGTGGTCGTCCGCAGCATCCGGGGGCACCTGACGTCCCGGCGCGTCGCCCGCGTGGGCGGTCGCACCCGGCGCGCGGCGCTCGCGACGGCGCTGACGCTGCGTGGCATGCTCGCCGAGTTCGGCCCGGCCGAGGTGCTCGACACGTTCCTCGTGCGGCCGGCGCTGCTCGTCGCCGCGGCCGCCTGGCTCGGCCCGAACCCGACCGGATGGCTCGTGGGCAAGCTCGCCGCCGACGCCGTCTTCTACGCCGTCGCGATCGCCTCGTTCGAGCTCGGTCGGCGCGTCATCCTGCCCGACGGGCACGCGGATGCGACATCCGCCCGCCGCCGGCGCACCGAACCCGCGCACGACCGCACCGACGCGACGCCGGCCGCGACCCGCCTGGAAGGGGCACTCCGATGAGCCTCATCACCCGCACCGACCCGCGCATCGCGGTCGTCGACGCCCTGGTCGCCCGGCCGCGGCGAACGCAGCGCCGCCGCCCGCCGACCGAGGCGGCGCCGCCGGCCGAGCGCCCGCCGCACCGCGAGCTCGTCCGCCGCGAGCTCGCCGCGTACGCGCAGCGCATCCGCCTCGGCGACCTCGTCCGCGACCACGGCTCGCCGCTGTTCCTGCTCGACACCGACCGGGTCACGACCCAGCTGCTCGAGCTGCGCCGCGAACTGCCCGGCGTCGGCATCCACTTCGCGACCAAGTCGCTGCCGCACCCGGCCGTCATCGCCGCCGTGCACGCGTTCGGCGCATCGTTCGAGGTCGCCTCGCGCGGCGAGCTCGACCTGCTCGAACGCCAGGGCGTGCCGGCCGGCGGATGCCTGCACACCCACCCCGTGAAGACGGTCGCCGACATCACGGGCGCCTACCTGCGCGGCATCCGCACCTTCGTCGTCGACAGCCCCTCGGAGGTCGGCAAGTTCGCGGGGCTGCCCACGGACGACCTCGGCGTGCTCGTGCGGCTCTCGTTCCCGAACCCCGGCGCGAAGTCCGACCTGTCGTCGAAGTTCGGCGTGGCCCCCGAGGACGCGCCCGCGCTCGTCGAGCGCTGCCTCGCGTCGCGACTGCGGGTGCGCGGGTTCACGTTCCACGTCGGCAGCCAGACCACGTCGGCCGAGCCGTGGCGTCGCGCGATCGCGACGACGCTGCAGCTCATGCGCACGCTCGAGGCGCGTCACGGCATCCGCTTCGAGGTGCTCGACGCCGGCGGCGGGTTCCCGGTCGCGTACGACGAACCCGTGCCGTCGCTCGCGACGCTGGCCGGCGGCATCCGCTCGGCCCTCGCCGCCGTGCCCTCGCACGTGCGGGTCGTCGTCGAGCCCGGCCGCTTCGTCGCGGCCCCCGCGATGACACTGGTGACGCGCGTGATCGGCACGAACGACCGCGCCGACGGGCGCTGGCACTACCTCGACGAGGGCCTGTACGGGGCGTACTCGAACATCCCCGCCGAGGACGTGCACGCGCTCGTCTTCGCCGCGGCCGAGCTCGGCGTGCAGCCCGTCGGCGACGACGCGGCCGAGCGCGCGACCCGGCGCATCCTCACGCGCACGCGCGTGCCCGTGACGCTCGCCGGACCGACCTGCGACAGTGTCGACGTGGTCGCGCGCCGGCTGCCGCTGCCGCCGCTCGCCGACGGCGACCTCCTCGTCTCGCCGATGATGGGCGCGTACACGTGGGCGACCGCGACCGGGTTCAACGGCATCGCGCCGACCCCGGTGGTGGTCCTCCCCCACGCCTGACGCCCACCGATCTCAGGACGACGGACGCCCGTCAGGACGCGAATCGGCGAATCGTCCTGAGCCGCCTCCGTCGTCCTGAATCGGTGAGCGGGCCGGACGGCGCGGGCGCGCGCCCGCGCCATCCGCCCGCCCTCGCCTACACGAGGGAGTCGCGCCAGGCCGCGTGCAGCGCCGCGAACCGGCCCGTGCCGCCGATGAGGTCGGCGGGCGCGCCGTCCTCGACGATGCGGCCGTGCTCCATGACGAGCACGCGATCGGCGATCGCGACCGTCGAGAGTCGGTGCGCGATGATCACCGCGGTGCGGTCGGCCAGCAGGGTCTGCAGGCCCTCCTGCACCATCCGCTCGCTCGGGATGTCGAGCGAGCTCGTCGCCTCGTCGAGGATCAGCACCGCGGGGTCGGCGAGGAACGCGCGCGCGAACGAGATCAACTGCCGCTGACCCGCCGAGACCCGCCCGCCGCGCTTGTTCACGTCGGTGTCGTACCCGTTCGGCAGGCCCTCGATGAACTCGTGCGCGCCGACCGCCTTCGCCGCGGCGACGATCTCGTCGGGCGTCGCGTCGGGCTTGCCGAGCGCGATGTTGTCGGCGACCGACCCCGAGAAGAGGTACGCCTCCTGCGTGACCATGACGATCGCGCGGCGCAGGTCCTTCGGGTGCATGCGGCGCAGGTCGACCCCGTCGAGCTCGACGACGCCGTCGCTCGGGTCGTAGAAGCGCGCGATGAGCTTCGCGAGCGTCGACTTGCCGGCGCCGGTCGAGCCGACGAGCGCGACGGTCTGCCCCGCCGGGATGTCGAGGTCGAACCTCGGCAGCACGACGCGGTCGCGCGTGTACGCGAACTCGACGCCCTCGAAGCGCACTCGACCGTCGGCGGCCCACAGGTCGATCGGGTCGGTCGGGTCGGGCACGCTCGGCTGCTCCTCGAGCACGCCCGAGATCTTCTCGAGCGCGGACGCGGCCGACTGGTAGGAGTTGTAGAACATCGCGAGCTCCTCCATCGGGTCGAAGAAGCGCTTGGTGTAGAGCACCGCCGCGAGCAGCACGCCCACCTCGAGCACGCCGTCGACCACCCGGAAGCCGCCGATCAGCAGCACGACCGCGACCGCGACGTTGCCGATGAGCGCGAGCGACGGGTTGTAGACCGCGAACAGGCCGAGCACCCGCGCGTTCACGTCGCGGTACTCCTCGGTCAGGTCGCGGAACTCGCGCTCGTTGCGGGCCTCCTTCCGGAACGCCTGCACCGCGCGGATGCCGGTCATGGTCTCGACGAACTGCACGATGAGCTTCGCGCTCGCAACGCGCGAACGGCGGAAGAGCTTCTGCGAACGCACCTGGAACCACCGCGTGAGCAACGCGAGCGGAACCAGGGTCGCGACGAGCACGAGCCCCGAGATCCAGTCGAGCCACACGAGCGCGATGGCGGTGAACACCATGTAGAGCACGCCGCGCACGAGCTGGTTGATGCCCTCGTCGAGCAGCTCCCGGATCGCGTCGAGGTCGCTCGTCTGCCGCGAGATGATCCGGCCCGACGTGTACGACTCGTGGAACTCGAGCGAGAGCTTCTGGGTGTGCAGGAACACGCGCGTGCGCAGGTCGATGAGCACGGCCTGGCTGATGCGCGCGGCCAGGCGGATGTACCACGCGATCAGGAACGCGCCGACGGCGCCGGTCGCGAGGTACGCGAGGCCGGCGAGCCCGACGGGCATCCAGTCCTGTCGCATCAGCGCCGGAAGGCCCTGGTCAATGCCGTACGCGATGAGGGCGGGACCGGCGACCTGGGCGCCCGTCGAGACCACGACGATCGCCATCGTGAGCCACAGCTGGGCGCGCACCGGGTGCAGCAGCGACCCGAGCAGGCGCAGGCTGCGCCCGCGGAGCTGGCGCGACTCCGCCTTGGTGTACTCGTGGCGTTCCTCGCCCTGCACCCCGTTCACGGTGCTCATCGGGTCGCCTCCTCTCGTGCGATGTCCTCCGGTGATCGAATGGCGAGCCCCTCATCGTCGTCGATGCGGTCGGATGCCTCGGCCTGTGCGCGTCGCTCGTCGACCTCCAGGCTCGAGATCACGAAGCGGTAGTGGTCGGACTCGTGCAGCAGTTCGGAGTGAGTGCCGACGGCCGTGATCCGCCCGTCCTCGAGCAGGGCGACGCGGTCGGCGAGCATCACCGTCGAGGGCCGGTGCGCGACGATCAACGCGGTGGTCGAGGCGAGCACGGTGCGCAGCTCGGCCTCGACCTTCGCCTCGGTCGCCACGTCGAGCGCCGACAGCGGATCGTCGAGCACCAGCACCGCGGGCTTCGCCGCGACCGCGCGCGCGAGCGCGAGTCGCTGCCGCTGGCCGCCGGAGAGGCTCATGCCCTCCTCGCCGACCTTCGTGTCGACGCCGTCGGGGAGCCCGTAGGCGAATCCCGCCTGCGCGATGCGCAGCGCCTCGTCGAGCACGCGTTCGGCCTCGGTCGCGACCGCCGGGTCGGCCGCCGCATCGCCGGTCAGCTCGGGGCGACCCAGCAGCACGTTCTCGCGCACCGACGCCGAGAACAGCGTGGCATCCTCGAACGCCATCGCGATGTGCCGACGGAGCTCCTCGCGTGTGAGCGCGCGCACGTCGACGCCGTCGAGCGTCACCGAACCCGACGTCACGTCGTAGAGGCGCGTCGCGAGCGCGGTCATCGTGGTCTTGCCCGAGCCGGTGAGGCCGACGAGCGCCATCGTCTCACCGGGCTCCAGCACGAGGTCGATGCCGTCGAGCAGGTCGCCGAAGCGGTCCGGCGAGTCCTGGTAGCGGAAGTGCACGTCGTTGAAGGCGAGCTCGCCACGCGGCCGCTCGACCGACCGCGGCGCATCCGGGTCGGTGACCGTGTTCTCGCTGTCCATGATGTCGAAGAAGCGGTCGGTGGCCGTGCGCGCGTCGAGCGAGAACGCGAGCAGGAAGCCGATCGACTCGATCGGCCACGCGAGCACCGCCGCGGTGGCGAAGAAGGCGACGAGCTCACCCACCGTGAGCTGCCCCTGCGCGGCGAGCCACACGCCGAGCACGAGGCAGGCCGCGAGCGCGACGGCGGGCACGATGAGGATCCAGATCCAGATGCTCGCGTCGAGGCGCGCCTTCTCCATCTCGGTCGAGCGCAGCTGCTCGGCCTGCGCCCGGAACGAGCTCAGGGCGTGCTTGCCGCGGCCGAAGGCCTTCAGCACCCGGATGCCGTGCACCGACTCCTCGACCGCGGTGGCGAGGTCGCCCGACTGGTCCTGGCTCCGCCTGGACACCTCTGAGTAGCGGCCCTCGAAGCGGTAGCCGACGATCCAGAGCGGCACCGAGCAGGCGAGGAAGACCAGGCCGAGCACCCAGCTCATCGAGATGAGCACGATGGCGCCGACGATGAGGACCAGGAGGTTGCCGACCAGCAGCACGAGCCCGAATGCGAGCCAGCGACGGATGAGCGAGAGGTCGCTCACGGCGCGCGAGAGCAACTGGCCGCTCGGCCAGCGGTCGTGGAAGCTCACCGGCAGGTCCTGGAGCTTGCCGTAGAGCGCGTCGCGCATGCGCGCCTCGACCCGTGTCGTCGGGGTCAGCACGAGCCAGCGGCGCAGCGCGAACATCGCCGCCTCGCCCACGCCGAGCGCGAGCACGAGCAGCGAGAGCGGCACGACCGCCGCGCGATCGCCGTCGGCGAGCGGGCCGTCGACGACCTGCTCGAGCACCTGCGGGATCGCGAGCGCGATGAGCTGTGCGACGAGGTACGCGGCCATGCTCGCGACGATCGCGGGCATCGCCGGCCCGACGTATTCGCGCAGGCGCAGGAGGGCGCGCACCGTTCCGGTGCGCTGCGCGTGCGGAGGGTGGGAGTGGTGGTGGGTGGCGGTCACGCCGGTTCCTTCCGGGAAGCACGACGGGTCGCGTCGATGCGGACCTCGTCGGTGGAAACGCGAGAGCGGCGCGCGTGATTCCGCGCGCGAAGCTGCGGGGACGATGGAGCCCCGCGGGAAACGGCCGGCATCCCGCCGGCAGGACGGTGCCGGAGCTAGGCGGCGGCGACCGTGGCGGAGGCTGCGGCGGGGACGGACGCCGGGACGAGCGGACCGAACGCCGCGACCGAGCGGGCGGGGTAGTCGGTGGTCAGCATGTCGTCCTCCAGCGTCGTCGTCGTTGTCACGAACCTCGGGCCTCCACGGATGGTTCCCCGAGTGGCCAGCCCTTCAGAGTATGGGGTCACCGCCGCGGCGCGCAAGACTCGATTTTCCCGACGCGACCCGTGCTCGCAGCGCCATCCGCTCGTGGTGGCCCCTCAGCGCACCCGAACCGACAGGCAGGTCACGCAGCCCTCGAGCTTCTCGAACTCGCTGATGTCGACCGTCACGACCCGGTAGCCGAGGCCCGACAGCAGCGCCGCCGTGCGCGGCGCCGAGGCCGACATGAGCAGCGTCTCGTCGGAGAGCACGACGACCGCGACGCCCTCGGGCTCGGGCACCGGCAGGAACCGCGGGAACAGCGTCGTGTGCTCGATGAGGGCGGGATCGCCGATGACCGTGCCGTCGGGCAGCGCCGTCACGACGCTCTTCAGGTGCAGGGTCTTCGTGACCGGCACCGCGACGACGGTGTAGCCGCGGGGCACCAGGATGGCGCGGAGCTGGCGGATGCCCTCGGAGTTGGTGCGCGTCGACGCGCCGACGTAGACGACGTCGCCGACCTTGAGCACGTCGCCGCCGTCGAGGGTGCCCGGCGCGGCGATCTGCGCGACCGAGACCCCGGGCATCGCGCGGACCGCCCGCTCGACCGCGTCGATCTCGGGCTTGCGCGAGTCGGCGCCGGGGTTGGCGAGCACGGCGAGGTCCTCGAAGAACACCACGGTGTCCTCGATGAAGACCGAGTCGGGCAGGTCGGGGGCCGCGTCGACCTCGACGGTGTCCCACCCCTCGGCGACGAGCGCGGCGCAGTAGTCGTCCCACTGCTCGTCGGCCCGGGCCTGGTCGACCGGACGCCGTTCGATGTGGGTCAGCTCGCCCTCGTCGAGGTTCGATGCGGGGATGCGCACGAGTGCGACATGCCGTGTGACCGACTTCGGGCGGTGACGCAGCACCCCGCGCGCGACGCGCGGCGCGAGGAACACCTCGGCGAGGACCGCCGCGATGATGAACACGAGGTTGATGCCGACGAGGGTGCCGATCAGGAGCGAGAAGACCTCGGCCGTGACCGCGACGCCCGACGTGAGCACGTTCACGCTCGCGGCGAGCATCGTCGCGAGCACCGCGGAGGTCAGGCCGACCGGTAGCGCCAGGAACCAGGCGCGCAGCGCACCGGCGGCGTTGCCCACGCACAGCAGGGCCCACAGCACGACCGCCGCCAGCGCGAAGTACGGCATCGCCTGGCCGAGGATCGCCGTGTTCTGCCCCTGCCCGATGAACGTCGCCAGCACGCCCGAGGCGAACGCGACCGTCGCGACCACGGCCGCCGACGCGATCGCCGCGAACGAGCGACGAGCCACCGACGCCTGTGCGTGGGTCCGGTCGGGCATGGCGGGAGGACGTGTCGCAGGGGGCGTCATGGGCACGAGCCTATCGGCCCGGCCGTGCCCGGTCGGACGGCGCCGGACCCGCCCCGGCACCGTCCGACCGCGACGTCAGCGCGCGGCGTCCAGGCGCGTGCGCGCGAGCCGCTCGGCGGCCTCGAGCGTCGTGATGCCGGCGATGTCGGCATCGCGCAGCACCGCGCCGACGACGTCGCCGATGCCGGCGATCCGGTGGTCGAGCTCGTCCTGCCCGATGCCGGGCGCGGATGCGAGGTCGAGGTAGACGACGCCGCCGGCGTTCACCACGAAATCGGGTGCCCAGACGATGCCGCGCTGCCGCAGCATCCGGGCCACGTCGCGGTCGGCGAGCTGGTTGTTGGCCGCGCCGACGACGGCGCGCACCCGCAGCTCGTCGACGACCTCGGGCGTCAGCACGCCGCCCAGCCCGCACGGCACGAACACGTCGGCCTCGACGCGGTGCGCGTCGGCCGGGTCGACCCAGGTGGCGCCGAGCTCGTCGGCGAGCGCGCGCTTGGACGCCGCGACATCGGTCAAAGTGAGGCGGGCGCCGCCCGCGGCGAGGGCCCGGGCGAGGCGGCCGCCGACCTGGCCGAGGCCCGCGACGACGAAGTGACGGCCGGCGACGTCGCGCGACCCGAACACGTGCTCGAGCGTCGCGAGGATGCCCGCGTGCACGCCCGCGGCCGTGGCATCGGCCGGCTCGCCGACGCCGCCCTGGTCGGCGGGCAGGCCGCAGACGTGCTCGGTGCGCTCGTGCACGAGGGCCATGAGCTCGGCGCTGGTGCCCACGTCCTCGGCGGTCATGTAGGCGCCGCCGAGCGACTCGACGGCGTCGCCGAGGTCGAGCATGGCGTCGTGGCGGCGCGCATCGTCGAGGGTCTCGCCCGCCGGGATGCAGACGACGGACTTGCCGCCGCCGCGGGCGAGGCCGGCGGCGGCGTTCTTGAGCGTCATGGCCTGCGAGAGGCGCAGGGCGTCGGCGAGCGCGTCGGTCCAGTGCTCGTACTGCCAGACGCGGGCGCCGCCGAGGGCCTGGCCGAGTGCGGTGCTGTGCACCGCGACGATGATCGTGAGCCCGGAGCGCGGACCGCGCGTGATGAGCACGCGTTCGTGGTCGGGGGCGTCGACGGGCAGTGCGGCGTGGACTTCGTGGGCAGGGGCAGGGACGGGGGCGTCCATGATCGTCATCGATCGTTCTCCTTGTTCATCGCCTTGTGGGCGCGGCAGTGCAGGCGCTTCGTGGGCGCCCTCACCTCAAGGGTACTGCGATGCTGATGCCGCGGCGGGCACGCTCGCGGCCTAGTGGAAGAAGTGCCGCTCGCCCGTGAAGTACATGGTCACGCCGGCGGCCTTCGCCGCGGCGACGACCTCCTCGTCGCGCACCGACCCGCCGGGCTGCACGACGGCCTTCACGCCCGCGTCGAGCAGGATCTGCAGGCCGTCGGCGAAGGGGAAGAAGGCGTCGGATGCCGCGACCGACCCGGCCGCGCGCTCCCCTGCCCGCTCGACCGCGAGCTTGCACGAGTCGACGCGGTTGACCTGCCCCATGCCGACGCCGACCGACGCGCCATCCGTCGCCAGCAGGATCGCGTTCGACTTCACGGCGCGGCACGCGCGCCACGCGAACTCGAGGTCGGCGAGCGTCGCCGCGTCGGCGGGCTCGCCTGCGGCGAGCGTCCACTCCGAGGCGGGCGCGAACGACCGGTCGGCCTGCTGCAGGAGCAGCCCGCCGGAGACCTGCCGGATCTCGGTGACCGGCGGGGTGAACCCCTCGGGCAGGCGCAGCAGGCGGATGTTCTTCTTCTGCGTGAGCACCTCGACGGCCTCGGGCTCGAAGCCGGGCGCGACGAGCACCTCGGTGAAGATGCCCGAGACGGTCTCGGCCATCTCGCGCGTGACCGTGCGGTTCGCGGCGATCACGCCGCCGAACGCCGACACGGGGTCGCACTCGTGCGCGCGACGGTGGGCATCGGCGATCGGGTCGGCGGCGCCGGATGCCGCGACGGCGATGCCGCACGGATTGGCGTGCTTGATGATCGCCACGGCCGGCGCGTCGAAGTCGTACGCGGCCCGCACCGCGGCATCCGCGTCGACGTAGTTGTTGTACGACATCTCCTTGCCGTGCAGCTGCTCGGCCTGCGCGATGCCGGGACGACCGCCGACGGCGGAGTAGCGCGCGGCCTTCTGGTGCGCGTTCTCGCCGTAGCGGAGGTCGGCGTCCTTGGTCCAGGCGGCGCCGACCCAGGCCGGGAACGGCGACTCCTCGACCGCCTGGTCGGGTGCGACGACGCTGCCGATCCACGAAGCGACCGCGATGTCGTACGTCGCCGTATGCCGGAACGCCTCGCGGGCCAGGTCGCGGCGCTGCGCGAGCGTGGTGCCGCCCGCGCGCACGGCCGAGACGAGCTCGTCGTAGCGGTCGGGCGAGACGACGACGGCGACGTTGGCGTGGTTCTTCGCCGACGCGCGCACCATCGCGGGGCCGCCGATGTCGATCTGCTCGACCACGGCGTCGGGCTCGGCGCCCGAGGCGACCGTCGCGACGAAGGGGTAGAGGTTCACGACGACGAGTTCGAACGGCTTGATCGCCAGCCCGGAGAGCTCGCGCTCGTGGTGCTCGAGCCGCAGGTCGGCGAGCAGGCCCGAGTGCACGCCCGGGTGGAGGGTGCGGACGCGACCGTCGAGGTGCTCGGGGTAGCCCGTGACGTCGGCCACCTGCGTGACCGGCAGGCCCGCATCGGCGATCGCCTTCGAGGTGCCGCCGGTCGAGACGATCTCGACGCCCGCGTCGACGAGTGCCGTGGCGAGCTCGACGAGGCCGGTCTTGTCGCTCACGGCGATGAGCGCGCGGCGGACGGGCACGACGTCGCGGTCGCGGTAGAGGTTCGGATCGATGCCGGGGCCGCTCATGATCGAAGCTCCTTCAGGTCGAGGTGCGAGTTCGCGATGTCGAGCACGGCCTGGATGAGCAGGCGCCGCTCGACGGGCTTGATGCGGTCGTGGAGGGTGGTCTCGGTGTCGCCGGGCAGCACGGGCACGCGCTCCTGGGCGAGGATCGGCCCCCCGTCGACGGAGTTGTCGACGACGATGAGGCTCGCGCCCGTCTCGGTGACGCCGGCGGCGAGGGCGTCGCGCACACCGTGGGCGCCCGGGAACTCGGGCAGGTACGCGGGATGCGTGTTGATCAGGTGCGGGCTGAACGCGTCGACCACGGCGGGCGGCACGAGCCGCATGAGGCCGGAGAGGATGACGAGGTCGGGCTCCCATCGACGCACCTGCTCGATGAGCGCGTCGCCCCACTCCTTGCGGGAGTCGTAGGCGGTGAACGGCACGGTGAACGCGGGGATCCCGAACTCCTCGCCGAGCACGAGCCCGTCCGCGTCGCGGTCGGCGCCGATCGCGACGACCCGGGCGGGGAACTCGGCGTCCTCCGACGCCTCGAGGAGTGCGCGGAGATTCGATCCCGTGCCCGAGATCAGCACGACGAGCTTCAGCACCCTACGAGGGTACCGGGCGCGCGGCCGAGCGGATGACACGGGGTCGGCCGCTCACACGAGCAGACGCCGCGCGTCAGGGCGCCCGGCTGCCGCGCACCAGGCCGTCGAGCGGTTCCGTCTCGGCCGAGGCTCGTGAGGAGGCGGGCGGGGCGGCGGCGGGCGCGTTCGTCGATGGCGACGGACCAGCGGCCCACGCCTCGCCGTCGCGCGCAGTCTCGCGGTCGCGCCCGGGCTCCGGCTCGGCTACGTGACGGGCGCGCGATCGCGCCGCGAACGCCCCGGCGACGGCGCCGACGCCGACGCTCGCCGACGCGGAGGCCGCGACGAGGAGCGCATCGGGGCCGACCTCGGCCAGGCGCCCGGGTCCGACCGCCCCGGAGGAGATCGCGGCGAACACGCCGAGCACGATGCCGGCGATCGCGCCCGCCCCGAGGCCGACGGCGAGCGTCGCCCACCAGCGCTCGTCGCGCCGCTCGGGCACCGACCTCGCGACCAGCACGGCGCCGCCGAAGCCGAGCAGCACCGGCAGCGCGAGCCAGAGCACGCCGAGCGGAGCGCCCTCGGCGGGCAGCGCCCCCAGCAACGGCAGTCCGGGCAGCGGCCCGAGGAGCGTGACGCTGGGCGATACCGTGGTGCCCGCGCCGAGCGCGAAGCCGGGTCCGAGCAGCCACGCGGCCGCCCAGACGACGAGGTTCGGCAGGAGGGCGAGCTCGGCGAGCGTGATCGCGATGCCGCCGTCGACGCCGGCGGCGAGCGCCTGGTGGAGGCCGACGAGCGTCGGGTACTCGATGACGATGCGCAGTGTCACGAGCACGGCGGCGACCGCGAGGACGCCGAAGGCCGATCCGACGCCGATGCGCACGGCCGAGCGGATGCCTGCGCGCGCCACGCGCGGAACGGCATCGACGCGTCGCCGCAGGGCGCTGGTCGTGGCATCCGTCGCCCAGCCGCCGCGCGTGAACGCGATCGCGATGCCCACGAGCACGCCGGCGGCCATCACGGTCGCCGGCTGCGCCGCCCCCTGCCAGACGACCGGCTGGGCGGGTTCCGAGGCGGCCACCACGGCGAGTGCGGCGCCGAGCAGGCCGGTGACGAGCACCGCCGAGACCGCGCCGACGATCGGGGTGCCGCTCGCGGAGGCGCGCCTGCCGATCCGGACGCCGAACGCGAACGTGAGCAGCGCGAAGCCGAGCAGCGCGATCGTGATCGCGAACGGCGCCTCGCCGCCGGCGACGCCGAGGCCGGCGGCGGTGAGCTCGTCGAGCGTGATGACCAGGTCGACGCCGTGGCCGAGCAGCCACACGTCGGCGGCCGCCCGGAAGAACGCGTCGATCGGCGCCGCGAGGCCGAAGTGCGTGGCCCAGAGCACCATGAGCGGCACCAGCGCGATGCCGTAGCCGACGAGCGCGCACACGGTGGCCTCGAGCGCAGCCAGCAGGGCGATCGTCGTGCGTTGCATCGCACTCGACCTTACGCTCTGCGTGGAGGTCAGCCGGCAGGACGTGCGGAGTCGACGCGATGCAGCGCCTCGTCGACCTCTGCCGGGGTCGCGCCGGTCGCCTCGTCGACGACCACCACTCCCTCATCGACGGCGACCGCCTCCTCGGGCCGCCGCAGCAGCTCGACCAGCAGCACCGCGACGATCGCAAGCACGACGGTCCAGATCACGGCCGACATCTCGATCGGCCTGGAGAAGAGCAGCACGAGCGCGGCGACGACCGCGATGGCGGCGTACACCGCCATCCGGTACCGGTGAAGCCAGCTGCCGAACCGCCCGGTCGTGATGCCGTGCGATTCCGTGCTGCGCCGGATGGCGCCGAAGCTCGCGTCCGAGAAGTCGCGGACGGCCCGCGCCGGCGCCCACGGGCCCGACAGCCAGGCGATGACGGCGATCGCGACGGCGAGGACCGTGAGCGCGGCCACCGTCGAGACCATCAGTTCCACGAGCCCGTCGTAGAGGGACTCCGCCGCCCCGGAAGGCATGATCGACGGGCTCACGGTGCCGATGAAGAACAGCCGGCCCGTTCCGAATCCCGCGAGCGTCAGCAGCATGACCAGCGCGAATCCGCCCGCAGTCCAGACCAGGGCGCGGCTTCGGCGCTTCGCGACCAGTACCCCGGCGGCGAGCAGCACCAGGACCAGCAGGGGCAGCCAGGTGCCGACCGCCACCGCGAGCGTGTACACGGTCTGCACGAGAACGAGCGCGTCGGCCTGGGCCACCACCACGCTGCGCTCGATCACCGGGATGTTCGAGGCGAAGTCGATGCCGCGGTCGAGCAGGCGCTCCTTGACCTCCTCGATGATGGGCCCGAGCTGGATCGACAGCGTGCCCTCGCCGCCGATCTGGACCGCCGCGTCGGGATCGCCCTGCAACGCGGCGACGAACTGCGTGTGGGTCGCACGGAGTGCGGTGGCCCAGATCTGCTCGAACGCGTCCGAGGAGATCACGCGATCGATGGTCGTCTCGACGAGTCGGGTGAGGCCCTCGGTCGCGGGCGCCTCGAGCAGGCCCAGCGCCTGCTCGGCGCGCGGCGGCAGGTCGAGCGCGAGGATGCCGTCGAATACGTCGGAGGTGAGTTGCGGGATGTCGACCTGCTCCTCGATGGCCGCGCTCACCTGGTCGGAGATGAAGGCCTGGACGTCGGGATCCTCGGCCAGCGGCGCGAACGTCGCGACGAACCGGTCGGTGTCGACGAGCTGGAGCCGCGCCCAGGCACTGATGACGGCGACCGGGGCCAGCAGCAGCCCGACGAGCACGAGCGCGACGGCTGCGACGGTGCGGCCGCGATGGCGCTTCACCCGAGGCTCCGCAGCGGATGGCGCGGGGCGGACGCCCGAGACGTCCGCCGTGGCCGTCGCCCTGAGGCTCTCGTTCTCGGCCTCGAGTGCGGCGATGCGGGCGCGCAGGTCGGATTCGGTGCTGGTCGGATCGGTCATGGCGGACTCCCCCGTCGTCGGACGCCTCGCTGCCGACGATAACGACGACCGCGCGCGCTCGGGGGACGATGGTCCCGCGGGACCGAGGGGATCAGTGCACGAACGCCTTGAGGAGGATCATCGCGAAGCCGAAGCCGGCGGTGCCGAGCGCGCCGAGCACCTGCATCAGGAGGCTCGCGCCGCGCCGGCGGAAGGCGATGAAGCCGAGCACGGCGAGCACCCCCACGCAGACCCAGAGCGCGGTCCAGAGCGCGATCTGATCGGGCACGGCGCGCGTGGCGCCCAGCAGGAGGATGAACGACGGGATCAGCGCGGCGACGAGCATCCCGAGCGATCGGCGGAAGGCTCGACGGAACGCCTCCCCCAGGCCGACCATCCGGTGGTCGTCCATCCCGTGCGCGGCGACCGTTCCGGCGTAGAGGTGCGCAGCCCAGAACACGAGCACGGTGGTCGTCACGGTCCAGAAGGTGGTCCACGAGCTGTCCCCGTGCCCGCCCGCCACCACGATCATGCCCGAGACCAGGATGACGCCGTAGACCGACTCCTCGGTCACGAAGCTGGAGCGCAGGATGTGGCTCGCGCCGCGCTGCTCGGGTGGCGAGGGCTCAGGCGTTCCGATGTGCTCCGGATGTCTCGCCTCGGTCATGGCACCATGCTGCCACGCCCGCCGGGAACGTGCCCCGATCTGGGGTAGTGAGTGATCCTCGGTCCTTCTTTCGGGGGACCGAGCGTGGGAGTAAGGTGCGGAACGGCGTGAGACCCACTACGGCGCGATGCACGCCCGGCGACGTCCTTACCCCCGTCCCGGACGCGCCGTCGACGGACACCCGAGTCCGCCCACCGCCCGCAGAGGACCGTCCGGCCCGCCCGGACCGGACGAAACTGCGAACCGGGAGGCGAAGATGCCCCTGACAACCCGAACCCGAGCGTCCGGGAAACCCACACGGACGCGACGGGGGCTCGCTGCGGTCGCAGCGGGCTGTCTCACCGTAGCGATGGTCATGGTCGCGGGGCCCGCCGTCGCGGCGGACGGCCCGTTCACCATCGACGGCACCGTGCCCGACACCAACGCGGGCATCACCAAGATCGACGACCTGTTCGGCAACGTCAAGGAAGTCGGACCGCTCAACTCGAACACCACGAAGATCGGAGTCATCCACAACGACGCCCTGCCCACCCTCGGCGAGACCAACCCGAACGCCCAGGTCGACCTGCGCGCAGCCTGGCTGGGCGTCGAGCAGGACACCTCGACCGACCACTTCTGGCTGTACTTCGCGTGGGAGCGCGACAAGAACACCGGCAGCGGCTTCATCGCATACGAGTTCATGCAGAGCGAAGCGCCGGCGGCCTGCGACTACGACGGCCCCGACCTGGACCTGATTCCCGTCTGCAACCCGTGGGCCAACCGCCAGGCCGGCGACTTCATGATCCTCTGGGACCAGCAGGGCGGCAGCAGGGACCTGTACCTGCGGACCTGGAGCGGCACCGCGCCGAACCTGGTGCTGGGTGCGCCGACGCTGCTGAACTCCGCGGTCTCGCAGGCCGAGTACAGTTCGGACGGGTTCAAGGGCGAAGCCGCGGTCGACCTCACGGCGACCATCTTCGGCGGGGCCAACGCGTGCCTCTCGTTCGCGAACACCATCCCGAGCACGGTGACCGGCAACTCCGACACCGCGGACTACAAGGACACGATCCTGGAGACGACACCGCCGATCAGCAACTGCGGCACCGTCACCATCCGCAAGGAGACCGACCCGGAGGAGGATCCGAACACGACGCTGTTCGGCTTCGACCGCACCTTCACGGATGAGGACGACGCTACTCCGCCGGTCCTCACGTTCGACCTGACCGATGACGACTCCGAGACCTGGGACGGCGTGCCGTTCGGCACCGGTTACGTGGTCGACGAGAGCACCGTTCCGGCCGGCTGGGCACTCGACAGCATCGACTGCTCCGCGAGCACCGGGTACGACCCCGGCGACATCGTGACCGATGTCGGCGCCGGCACGGTGACCTTCGACCTCGCCGCAGGCCAATCGGTCGACTGCACGTACACCAACGAGACCGGTGGCACCGTCATCATCCGCAAGGCGACCGATCCGAGCCCCGACCCGAGCGAGTCCTCGTTCGGGTTCTCGACCGTGCTCGACCGGCTCACCGGTGAGGATGACCCGGCGCCCTCGCTGAAGGACGGCGAGAACGCGACGTACGAGGACGTGCTGCTCGGTACCGGATACACCATCACCGAGGACACGCTGCCGACCGGCTGGGCGCTCGAGGACATCAACTGCGATGCGAGCACGAATGTCGATCCCGACATCGACCTCGTGACGGGGACGGTCACGTTCGACATCGACGATGCCGACGACATCCTCGACTGCACGTACGGCAACCAGACGGGCGGGCAGGTGATCATCCGCAAGGTGACCCAGCCGAGCCCGGACGGCACCGACACGTCGTTCGACTACTCGACCACGCTGACGACCCTGGTCGCGGAGGCGTACACCTTCTCGCTGAAGGACACCGAGAGCAAGTCGTATGACAACGTGTTGTTCGGCACCGGCCTCACGGTGACGGAGGGCGCCCTGCCCACTGGCTGGGAGCTGGTCGGCGTCAATTGCGACGCCAGCTCCGGCGTGAGCCCGCAGATCAACGGCGCAGTCGTGACCTTCGACATCGACGACAGCGAGGATCTGCTCGACTGCACCTACACGAACCGGGCAGCCGGCTCGATCGTCGTCGAGAAGATCACCGACAGCGGCACCGGGTCGTTCGACTTCACGTCGAATACCCTCTCGCCGGCATCGTTCACGCTGACGACGACCGCCGCGGGCGCGGGGGGCAAGGATTCCGAGACCTTCTCGAACCTCGACCCCGGCACCTACGACGTGGCCGAGACGGTTCCGGACTACTGGAACCTCGTCAGCGCGACGTGTGACGACGGCTCGGATCCGGCCGCGATCGGGCTCAGCCCGGGCGAGACGGTGACGTGCACGTTCCACGACGAGCGCGAGGTCGGTGCGATCGAGATCACGAAGCTCCGCAAGCACGCGGCCGACGGCCTGGGTGAGAACCACCCGCACGCGGAAGTCGACTTCGTGATCACGGGCGGCGAGCTGCCCGCCGAGGGCGTCACCGTGACGACCGATGCGAACGGTGTGGCCTGCTACACGGGCCTGCTCGTGACCGGCCTGGCAGGGCTGTACACGATCACCGAGGTCGTGCCCGACGGCTACGCCGACGTGGGCACGCAGACGGCGAACGTCACCGAGGCGGCCGACTGCGACTCCGCCAACGCGGGCGCGATCAAGGAGTTCGTGAACACACCGCTGACCGACATCACCGTGAGCGTCAACTCGCAGGTCGATGGCGGCACGTTCTCGAGCATCGAGTGCAACGTCGACGGATCCGACACGGTGAGCCTTGCGGACGCCTTGGACGACCCGATCATCACCATCGAGGACCTCGAGCCTCGAACGGTCGTCTGCACGATCGTGATCGATCCGTGATCGAGAGGAGCTGACCATCCGATCGGTCTGATCGACCGGTCCACCTGACAGGGGAGGTCCCGCCGGAAGCGGCGGGACCTTCCCCGCGCGAGACGGGTTCTGCCCCTTGCCCCCCGATCTGGGTACATGAGTATTCCTCAGTAGTAGTTTCGGCGCCCCGAAGACGGGAGTAACGTTCGGACCGGCGTGAGACCCACTACGGCGCGATGCACGCCCGGGACGTCCTTACCCCCGTGCCCGGACGCGCCGACGACGGGAACCCGATCCCGCCCACCGCCCGCAGCGGAACGTCCGGCCCGCCCGGACCGGACGAAACTGCGAATCCGGGAGGCGATGATGCCCCTGACAACCCGAACCCGAGCGTCCGGGAAACCCACACGGACGCGACGGGGGCTCGCTGCAGCGGCGGCGGGCTGTTTCGCCATCGCGATGGTCATGGTCGCGGGACCAGCGGTCGCCGATGACGGCCCGTGGTCGATCGAGGGCGACGTGCCGGATGCCGGCACCACCCAGATCGACGACCTGTTCGGCAACGTGAAGGAAGTCGGACCGCTCAACTCGAACACCACGAAGATCGGAGTCATCCACAACGACGCCCTGCCCACCCTCGGTGAGACCAACCCGAACGCCCAGGTCGACCTGCGCCGAGCCTGGCTCGACGTCGCGCAAGACGCCACCACCGACGACTTCTGGCTGTACTTCGCGTGGGAGCGCGACAAGAACACCGGCAGCGGCTTCATCGCATACGAGTTCATGCAGGAACCGGCACCGGACGGTTGCGACTACGACGGCTCCGACCTGGACCTGATCCCCACCTGCAACCCGTGGGCGAACCGCCAGGCCGGCGACTTCATGATCCTCTGGGACCAGCAGGGCGGCAGTCTCGACCTGTACCTGCGGACCTGGAGCGGCACCGCGCCCAACCTGGTCCTGAGCGCGCCCACGCCACTCGATGACGCAGTGTCGCAGGCCGCGTACAGTGACGACGGCTTCTTCGGTGAAGCTGCGGTCAACCTGACGGCGACCATCTTCGGCGGGGAGAACGCGTGCCTCTCGTTCGCGAACACCATCCCGAGCACGGTGACCGGCAACTCCGACACCGCGGACTACAAGGACACGATCCTGGAGACCACGCCGCCGATCAGCAACTGCGGCACCGTGATCATCCGCAAGGAGACGGTCCCGGACGAGGATCCGAACACGACGCTGTTCGGCTTCGACCGCACCTTCGAGGATGAGGATGACGCCGACCCGCCGGTCCTCACGTTCGACCTGACCGATGACGACTCCGAGACCTGGGACGGTGTGCCCTTCGGCACCGGCTACGTGGTCGACGAAAGCACCATCCCCTCCGGCTGGGCACTCGACAGCATCGACTGCTCCGCCAGCACCGGGTACGAGACCGGAGACATCGTGACCGACGTCAGCGCCGGCACGGTGACGTTCGACCTCGCAGCAGGTCAGACGCTCGACTGCACGTACACCAACGTGCCGCAGACCGGTTCGCTGCTCATCGTGAAGGAACGGAAGCACGCGGCTGACGGCGCAGGCGACCACCCGCACGCGGGCGTCGGATTCACGGTCACGGGCGGCAACCTCGAAGCGGCCGGGCTGACCGGCTCGACGGACGCCAACGGTGAGCTCTGCTTCGACGGGCTCGTCATCTCCTCCCTCGTCGGTGACTACACCGTGACGGAGACGGTGCCCGAGGGCTACGTGAGCGCAGACAGCGAGCAGGACGTCAGCGTCGTGGTCGGCCCTGACTGCGCCGATGAGGAAGACCCGGTCACGGTGAACTTCCTCAACACGCCACTGACCGACGTCACGGTCTCCGTGAACTCGCAGGTCGACGGCGGCACGTTCTCGAGCATCGAGTGCAACGTCGACGGCTCCGACACAGTGAGCCTGGCAGACGAGATGGACGACCCGAGCATCACCATCGAGGACCTCGAGCCTCGGACCGTGGTGTGCACCATCGTGATCGACCCGTGAGCTGAGAAGGCAGCTCACACCTGACACGAGGAGCCCCGCCGGCATCGCCGACGGGGCTCCTCTGGTGCCGCTGACCGGTCGCGTCCGCGCCGGCCGAGGCATCCGGACGATTACGCGCCGAGACCCGCGACGACCTCACGCAGCAGGCGCGCCGTCTCGGACGGCGTCTTGCCGACCTTGACGCCGGCGGCCTCGAGGGCCTCCTTCTTCGCCTGCGCGGTGCCGGCCGAACCCGACACGATGGCGCCCGCGTGGCCCATGGTCTTGCCCTCGGGCGCCGTGAAGCCCGCGACATAGCCGACGACCGGCTTGGTCACGTTGGCCTTGATGAAGTCGGCCGCGCGCTCTTCCGCGTCGCCGCCGATCTCACCGATCATCACGATCGCCTTGGTCTCGGGGTCGGCCTCGAACGCGGCGAGCGCGTCGATGTGCGTCGTGCCGATGATCGGGTCGCCGCCGATGCCGATCGCGGTCGAGAACCCGAGGTCGCGCAGCTCGTACATCATCTGGTACGTGAGCGTGCCCGACTTCGAGACGAGGCCGATCGGGCCCTTGCCGGTGATGTTCGCCGGGGTGATGCCGACGAGCGACTCGCCGGGGCTGATGATGCCCGGGCAGTTCGGCCCGATGATCCGGGTCTTCTCGCCCTGTTCCTTGGCGTACGCCCAGAACTCCGCGGAGTCCTGCACGGGCACGCCCTCGGTGATGATGACGAGCAGCGGGATCTCGGCGTCGATGGCCTCGATCACGGCGTCCTTCGTGAAGGCCGGGGGCACGAACGCGATCGACACGTCGGCGCCGGTGGCCTCGATGGCCTCCTGCACGCTCGCGAAGACCGGCAACTCGACGTCGCCGCCGTCCTTGGTCTTGTGCAGCACGGTGGTGCCGGCCTTGCGGGCGTTCACGCCGCCCACGACCTGGGTACCCGCCGCGAGCATGCGCGCGGTGTGCTTGGAGCCCTCGCCGCCCGTGATGCCCTGGACGATGACCTTGGAGTCCTTGTTCAGAAAGATGGTCATTGCTCTCGAGTCCTAACTACGCGGCGTTCGCCAGCTCGGCGGCCTTGTCGGCGCCCTGGTCCATGTTCTCGGCGAGGGTCACGAGCGGGTGCGCGGCTTCCTCGAGGATGGCGCGGCCCTCGGCCACGTTGTTGCCGTCGAGCCGCACGACGAGCGGCTTGTTCGCAGTGTGGCCGAGCTCGGCGAGCGCGCCGACGATGCCCTTCGCGACCTGGTCGCACGCGGTGATCCCGCCGAAGACGTTCACGAACACCGACTTGACCTGCGGGTCGCCGAGGATGATCGAGAGGCCGTTCGCCATGACCTCGGCAGAGGCGCCGCCGCCGATGTCGAGGAAGTTCGCGGGCTTCACGCCGCCGTGGTTCTCGCCGGCGTAGGCGACGACGTCGAGGGTCGACATGACCAGGCCCGCGCCGTTGCCGATGATGCCGACCTCGCCGTCGAGCTTGACGTAGTTGAGGTCGAGCTCCTTGGCCTTCGCCTCGAGCGGGTCGGCCGCGTCCTTGTCCTCCAGCAGCGCGTGGCCGGCGTGGCGGAACTCGGCGTTCTCGTCGAGCGAGACCTTGCCGTCGAGCGCGATGATCTCGCCATCCTCCGACAGGATCAGCGGGTTCACCTCGACGAGCGTCGCGTCCTCCGACGTGTAGACGTCGTAGAGCTTCACGAACACGTCGGCCACCTTGTCGACGAGCTCGGCCGGGAAGTTCGCGGCCTGCGCGATCTCGCGGGCCGTGTCGGGGGTGATGCCGGTGCCCGGGTCGACCTCGATGCGGGCGAGCGCCTCGGGCTTCTCGACGGCGAGCTGCTCGATCTCCATGCCGCCCTCTACGCTCGTCAGCGAGAGGTAGGAGCGGTTGGCGCGGTCGAGGAGCACCGAGAAGTAGAACTCCTGCGCGATGCGGGCGCCGCCGGCCACCATGACGCGCTTGACGACGTGGCCCTTGATGTCGAGGCCCAGGATGTCGCGAGCCGCCGCCTCGGCCTCGTCGGGGGTCTTGGCGACCTTGACGCCGCCGGCCTTGCCGCGGCCTCCCGTCTTGACCTGGGCCTTGACGACCACGACGCCGCCGAGCTTCTCAGCGGCGGCGCGCACCTCTTCGGGCGTGTCGGCGACGATGCCCGGGAGCACCGGCACTCCGTACTTCTCGAAGAGGTCTCTGGCCTGGTACTCGTAAAGATCCACGCTCTGCTTCCAATCGTTCCGCGCGGGTCGCGCGCAGGGATGGGTGGGTGTGAGAGGCCCGGCTGTGAGAGTCTCGACGTCAAGATACCTCGATATCGAGATAAGTCGAGCCGCGACCATGGTACCCCTCCGCCGGGGCGCCCCCGAACCGTGCGTCGCGCGCGACCGGCGCCTCGGCCCGCTCAGGCAAGCCTCGCCATGCTGGCGGGCTCGCCGCCGCGGGTGCGAGACTGCCCGCATGACGGATGCCACGGCCGAACCGGCCCACCGCACCGACCCGCACGACGGCAAGGTGCACGAGAAGCTCAACTGGCTCCGAGCCGGCGTGCTCGGCGCGAACGACGGCATCGTGTCGGTCGCCGCCCTGGTGGTCGGCGTCGCCGCCGCGACGACCGATGTCGGCGCCATCCTGGTGGCGGGCGTCGCGTCGGTGGCGGCCGGCGCGATCTCGATGGGCCTCGGCGAGTACGTGTCGGTGTCGAGCCAGCGCGACACCGAGCACGCGCTCATCGCCAAGGAGCGCTGGGAGCTCGACAACATGCCGAAGCAGGAGCTCGACGAGCTCGCCGAGATCTACCGCAACAAGGGCCTCTCGCCCGAGACCGCCGAGCGCGTCGCCGAGGAACTCACCGCGCACGACGCGCTCGCCGCGCACCTCGAGGCCGAGCTGCACATCTCGCAGGAGGACGTCGTCAACCCGTGGCACGCGGCTTGGGCGTCTGCGGCGGCGTTCCTCGTCGGCGCGGTCCTTCCGATGCTCGCGATCCTGCTGCCGCCGCCCGAGTGGCGGGTCGCCACGACGTTCGTGGCGGTGATCGTCGCGCTCGCGATCACGGGCTGGCTCTCGGCATGGATCGGCGGCGCCCCGCGGGCACGGGCGGTCACCCGCGTCGTGGTCGGCGGCGCGCTCGCGCTCGCGGTCACCTGGGCGATCGGCTCCCTCCTCGGCGGGGCGGTCTAGCGGGTCGCGTCGTGGCCGAGGCACGCGTCGGCATCTCGGGTTGGCTCTATCGCCCCTGGCGCGGCGTGTTCTACCCGACGGGCCTGCGCCAGGCCGACGAGCTGTCGTACGCCTCGGCGCGCATGACCTCGATCGAGGTCAACGGCTCGTTCTACTCGCTGCAGAAGCCCGCGAACTGGCACCGCTGGCGCGACGGCACGCCCGACGGGTTCGTCTTCGCCGTCAAGGGTCCGCGCTTCGTGACCCACATCAAGCGGCTCGGCGACATCGCCACGCCGCTCGCGAACTTCTTCGCCTCGGGCGTGCTCGACCTCGGCGCGAAGCTCGGCCCGGTGCTGTGGCAGCTGCCGCCGACCCTCGCATTCGACGCCGAGCTGCTCGACGCGTTCCTGGCGCGGCTGCCGCGGTCGAGGACGGATGCCGCGGCGCTCGCGTCGCGGCACGACGAGCGGATGGATGGACGGGCGTCCTTCGCGGTGGGTGCGGACGCACCGATCCGGCACGCGGTCGAGGTGCGCCATCCGTCGTTCGAGGACGCCGTGGACGAGTGGGCGGCGCTGCTCGAGCGGCACGCCGCGGCATCCGTCACCGCCGACACCGCCGGGAAGTACCCGCGGATCGACCGCACGACGGCGGAGTTCGCGTACGCGCGCCTGCACGGCGAGGAGGAGCTCTACGCCTCGGGCTACGACGACGACTCGCTCGACCGCTGGGCATCGTGGGCCCAAGCGCACCTCGACGCCGGACGCGACGCGTACCTGTACTTCGACAACGACATCAAGGTGCGCGCGCCGTACGACGCGATGGGACTCATCGCCCGGCTGCCGCGCCCGCCGTCGCTCGCGGCCACCCCGGCGTCGCCAGGAGATCGCCCTCGCGCGTGACCGCGAGCACGTCGATGTCGTGCCGGTCGGCGAGGTCGTCGAGCGCTCGTCTGCCGCCCGCGACGATCGCGGTCGCGAGCACGTCGGCGGTCACGAGGTCGGCGGCGGCGACGCTCACCTGCACGAACGGGCTCGGCCATGCGGCGGGGCTCGTCCAGATGTGGTCGCCGCGTTCGGCGCTTCCGGATGTCGCGACCGCGCGCCGTCGCGTCCCGTCGAGGTCGATCCGCGCGAGCAGCGCGCCGCGGTCGGCCGGATCGACGATGCCGATCGGCCGGGAACGCGCGCGCCCGTCGCCCGACGGCGCCGAGGCCACGAGCACGTCGCCGCCCGCATCGATCGCCCAGCCGGCGAAGCCCGCGCGGTCGAGGGCCTCCCCCGACTCCTCGACGGCGAGCGCCTTGACCACGCCGTTCAGGTCGATGAGCCCGTCGCCGCGGTGCGGAGTGAACTCGCCGTCGGTGGCGTCGCGCCACTGCAGCGCGAGCGCGTACGCGTCGCGCACGTCGGCGCTCGCGTCGATGAGCGCGAGCTCGCCGCGCCCCACCCGGCTGAGCTCGGAGTCGGGGTCGAACAGGCTGCACCGCGCCTCCCATCTCGCGAACACCGCGGCGACCGACGTGACCGCGACATCCGAGTGCGCGCCCGACGCGCCCGGCCGCACGCTCACGACCGTGCCCATGGCCGCGAACGCGCCGGCCGGCAGTGCCGACGCGTCGGCGCCCGCGCGCGCGTCGCCCCGCGACATCCGGACCATCAGAAGCCCGCCTGATCGAGCGCGGCCTGCAGCGACTGCAGGTAGGCGGCGCTCGTGTAGGTCGCACCGCTCACCATCGCGACCAAGGCCGACTGCGCCTGCAGCACCTCGCTGCGCAGCACCGGCTCCGCGCGATTGCTGATCTGGATCGAGCGGCCGTCGTGGTCGGTCAGCTGCAGCGCCGTCACGTCGGCGATCGCCCCGCCCGAGATGGTGACCTGCACCTGGACGTCGCCCCACCGCGTCGAGACGGTCGAGCCCGTGTACGTGCCATCGGCCGCGCTCGCGGCGGCCGACGCGGCCTCGGTGGCGGATGTCGCGGAGCCGTCGGTCGCGGACGAGCCGGTGGTGCCCGTTCCGCTCGACCCGGAGGTGCCGGCAGCGCTCGATGCGTCGGTCGTGCCGCTGCTCGCGGTCGTGGCGGACAGGTCGGCGGTGGCGGTCGCACCCAGTTGGACGCCGCCGAGGATGGCGGCCGCGGAGGCCGTCGAGGCCAGGATCATCGCACGTCGTCTCACCAGTCGAACCTCTCGTGATGGATCTGCTCGGGAGCGAGGCCCGCGGCGCGGGCCTCCGCGATCACGCCCTCGGCCCACCCGCGCGGGCCGCAGACGTAGAGGTCGCTGTCGGCCACGGCCGGGACGAGGGACGTGAGGTCGAGTCCCTGGCGCTCCGCGGCATCCGTCAGCCAGCCGCGCCCGCGTCCGCCGGGGACCGTGATGAGCGTCGCGCCGCGCGACCGGCTGATCGCTCCGATCTCGTCGAGGAGCCAGCCGTCGGCCGCGGCGGGCGTGCGCAGCACCACGGTCGCCTCGCCGGGGCGGAACGTCGCCGACTCGAGCAGCGAGCGGATCGGGGTGACCCCGATGCCCGCCGCGACGAGCGTCAGGCGGCGGCGGGTGCGGGAGGCCTCGCTGAAGATGCCGTACGGGCCCTCGAGCGCCACCCGCGTGCCGGGCCGGACCCGCGCCAGGTCGGTCGACCCATCGCCGAGAGCCCGGACCGTGATGCGGAGCCGGTCGCCGCGCGGGGCCGCCGAGAGCGAGTACGGGTGCGCCTGCCACCACTGGCCCGGGGCGAGGAAGCGCCAGATGAAGAACTGCCCGCCCGTTGCGTGGAGCCGGTCGAGCGCGCGGCCCCGCATCGTGACCGACACGACCCCCTCGGACGGATCGCCCACCTGCGCGACGGTCTCGACCACGAGCCGGTGACGGAGGGTCGCCGCGATCGGCGCGACGAGCCGGAACGCGACCACGGCGGCGAGCGTCGCGACGGTCACGACCATCCAGTAGGCGCGCTGCCAGGTGCCCTCGGCGAACAGGCCGCCGACGCTGAACTGGTGCGGCAGCGACGCCAGCACCGCGGCGTACGAGAGCAGGTGGATGAGGTGCCAGGCCTCGTACCGCAGCTTCCGGCGCACGGCGGCGAGCGAGCTCACGACGACCGCGAGGAACAGGGCGAAGCCGAGGATCGCGAGCGGCAGGTCGGGCAGCGACCAGATCGCCACCGCTTCCGCCCACAGGTCGACGCCGTCGGCGATCGCGTACCCGGCGAGCAGCAGCACGCCGTGCGCGATCAGCAGGTACAGCACGGGCTTGCCGAGCGTGCCGTGGAGGGCCATCGCGGCGTCGTGCCCGACCGCGCGCTCGATGAGCGGCACGCGGGCCGCGAGCAGCAGCATGACGAGCACGAGGTCGGTCGCCGCGAGGCCCGCGACGATGCCGAGCGAGGTCAGCGCCGCGCCGGGGTCGCCGAACCGGGTGGCGCCCCCGTCGGCGAGGAAGAGCGCGATGGCGACGGCGACGGATGCCACGGCGAGCGCCTGCAGCACGTCGACGCGCCACAGCCGACGGCCCGCGTCGGGGGGCTTCGATCCGTCGACCGGCCGCATGGGCCGCTCGAGGTGTCGCGCGTCGTGGACGAGGAATGCCATGACGCCATGGTGCGCGCCCGGACTATCGCCTCCCGATGGGGTGGCTGTGCGCGGGCTGGGAACGCCGGCTTCCGTCGAGGAGCCCGGGCGCGGCGGACCGGCTCGGGCCCAGCCGTGCGCACCCGGCCCGGGGTCAGCCGACGCGGCCGAGTGCGAGCGCCGCGTACATGAGCGCCGCCACCGTCTCGCCGTCGCGGATCTCACCCTGCCGCACCATCCGCATCGCCTCGGCCCACGGGACCGTGCGGACGGCGTGGATGCCCTCCTCGGCCTGGTGGTGGTCGGCACGCGCCCCGGGCGTCGATTCGCGCAGGCCGGTCGCGAGGAAGACGACCTCGTGCGCGCGGCAGACGCCGTTCAGGGCGCTCATCCGGCCGATCTCGCGCCATTCCGCGGCCTCGAGGCCGGTCTCCTCGAGCAGCTCGCGCTGCGCGGCGACGAGCGGCTCGTCGCCGTCGCTGCCGCCCGCGGGCACCTCGACCGATCGGCCGACCGTGTGCCGGTCGAGCGTCACGAGCACGACCTCGTCGTCGTCGGTCAGCGCGACGACGAACACGGCGTCGTTGCGGAGTTCGACGACACCGTAGATGCCGTCGCCGCCGTCGGGCCGGACGACCTGGTCCTCCGTGACGCGGATCCACGGGTTCTCGTACACGACGCGCTGCGCGCGGACGGGCCAGGTCACAGCTTCTCGATCGGCGCGATCTTGATGAGCAGCTTCTTCTGCCCGGCGGAATCGAACGCGACGTGCGCGATGCGCTTGGTGCCCTCACCCGTGACCTGGCGCACGGTGCCCTCGCCGAAGTCGACGTGCCGGATGCGGTCGCCCGCCTCGAGGGTGAGATCGCCGTTGTCGCGCACAGTGCCGGTGACGCGGTTGGCCCACTCGGTCTTCGGTGCCGTCGACTTCGTGACGCTGAAGCGCTCGAGGTCGCGGTCGCGCGTGCCCCAGGCACCGCCGCCTCCGCCGCCCGCGCCGCCGCCGTAGCCGCGGCGGGCGTTGAGCGCGCGCGGCTGGCTGCCGCCGCGGCTGTTCGCCATGCCCGGCGACTGCTTCCAGTCGACGAGCTCGTCGGGGATCTCCTGCAGGTAGCGGCTCGGCATCGCGACGGACACCTCGCCGAACTGGGCGCGGCTCATCGCGAGCGAGAGGTAGAGGCGCTTGCGCGCGCGCGTGATGCCGACGTAGAACAGGCGCCGCTCTTCGGCGGGACCGCCGGGCTCGGACGCCGACATCTGGTGCGGCAGCAGCCCTTCCTCGATGCCGGTGAGGAACACCGCGTGGTACTCGAGGCCCTTCGCGGTGTGCAGCGTCATGAGCGAGACCGTGCCGGATGCGTCGTCGAGCTCGTCGGCCGCGGCGACGAGCGAGACCTGGGTGAGGAAGTCGACGAGCGTGGCGCCCGGGTTCTCGCGGTCGAAGTCCTTGGTCTGCGCGAGGAGCTCCTCGACGTTCTCGGCACGCGTCTCGTCCTGCGGGTCGCGGCTGTTGCGCAGCGTCTCGACGAGGCCCGAGCGGGCGATCAGGAACGCGAGCACGTCGGACACCTTCGCGGCGCCCGCGTTGGTGCCCTCGTCGATGCCCTTCTGGGAGGGCACGAGCATCGCGGCGGCCTCGTCGAGCAGGTTCGCGAGGTCGAGGATCGCCCGCGTGACCTTCGGCCCGAGCCCGAGGCCATCCGCCGATCGCATCGCCTGCCGGAACGACAGGTCGTTCTGCTCGCCGAAGCTCGAGATGGCCGTCTCGGTGGCCGGGCCGATGCCGCGCTTCGGGGTGTTCAGGATGCGGCGGATTGCGAGCTCGTCGAGCGGGTTCGCGACGGCGATGAGGTACGCCATCGCATCCTTGATCTCGGCGCGCTCGTAGAACTTCGTGCCGCCGACGACGCGGTACGGCAGCGCGGAGCGCACGAAGATCTCTTCCAGTGCACGGGTCTGCGCGTTGGTGCGGTAGAACACCGCGATGTCGCGGTACGGGACGCCTGCCCGGTGCAGCGCCTCGATCTCATCGGCGACGAACTGCGCCTCGTCGTGCGCCGAGTACCCCGTGTAGCCCGTGATCTTGTCGCCGTCGCCGTCGGCCGTCCAGAGCTTCTTCTCTTTCCGGTCGAAGTTGTTCGAGATGACCGCGTTGGCGGCGCTCAGGATGTTCTGCGTCGACCGGTAGTTCTGCTCGAGCAGCACCACCTTCGCTCCGGGGAAGTCGCGCTCGAACTCGACGATGTTGCGGATGTCGGCCCCGCGGAACGCGTAGATCGACTGGTCGGAGTCGCCGACGACGGTGAGGCTCGCGCCGGGGATCGCGCCCGTGGCATCCGTCATGCCCCGCACGAGCACGCCGTGCTCGTCGAGCTCGGCCACGACGTCGGGCTCGACCGGGCGCGTGAACTCGCGGATGAGGGCGTACTGCGCGTGGTTCGTGTCTTGGTACTCGTCGACCAGGATGTGCCGGAACCGCCGCTGGTACAGCGCCGCGACCTTCGGGAACGCGCGGAACAGGTACACCGTCTCGCTGATGAGGTCGTCGAAGTCGAGCGCGCTCGCGTCGCGCAGCCGCCGGGTGTACTGGCGGAAGATCTCGAGGAACATCACGTCGTTCGGATCGTTCGTGTTGACGTTCCGCGCGTAGGTCTCGACGTCGCTGAGCTCGTTCTTGAGCTTGGAGATCTTGGCCTGCGCGCTCGCGGGCGTGAAGCCGAGCGTGTCGGCGTCGAGCTCCTTGATGATGCGCTTGAGGATGGTGCGCTGGTCGGCCGAGTCGTAGATCGTGAAGGTGCTCGACAGCCCGATGGCCTGCGCCTCGCGGCGGAGGATGCGCACGCACGCCGAGTGGAACGTCGAGATCCACATGCCGCCGGCCGCCTCGCCGAGCAGCGCCTCGACGCGCTCGCGCATCTCGGCGGCGGCCTTGTTGGTGAACGTGATCGCGAGGATCTGGCTCGGCCACGCCTCGCGGCCGTCGATGAGGCTCGCGATGCGGTGCGTGAGCACCCGGGTCTTGCCCGACCCCGCACCCGCGACGATGAGCAGCGCGGGGCCGCGGTACTCGACCGCCTCGCGCTGCTGCGGGTTCAGCCCGGCGGTCAGGCGATCGGATGCCGCGTGGCCGGCGCCACCTCGCTCGCCTTCGCGCTCGTCGGAGGCCGCGACGGGCGCCTCGCGCCAGCCGGTGGGGTCGTCGGGGTCGAGGATCAGCGTCATGTCCTCTCAAGTCTAGGCGCGCCATCCGACACCGCCCCCGCACCTCAGCTTCGTTCCCGACTCACGCGAATCTGCCCTTCCGAGGGCAGATTCGCGTGAGTCGGTCGTCGGCGCCGAGCGCGCGCACCGACATCCGGCGCGCGCCACCCCACGACTCACGCGAAACGGCCCTTCCGGGGGCCGTTTCGCGTGAGTCGATGAGCGGCGCCCCGCCTGTGGAGAACGCGGCGCGCCGCACGGCGGGCGATGGCACGCTCGACGGATGGCACGCTCCCGGCCCCTCCCCGACGAGCTCCGGCTCGGTCCGTTCCGCGTGTCCGAGGCGATCGCACTCGACGTCGACGCGAAGCGGCTCCGGTCGTCGCAACTCGCCGCTCCGTTCCACGGCGCTCGATCACCCGACGCCGTCACCGACCTGATCTCGAGGTGCCGCGCCTACGAGCCACTCATGCTCGAGGGCCAGTGGTTCAGCCACGCGACGGCGGCACAACTCTGGGGGCTTCCGCTCCCTCGGAGGTTCCAGCGCGACGAACGACTTCACGTGAGCACCCGCCGGCGCGAACCGCATCGCGCCGGCGTGGTCGGCCACCGCATCAGCGCGAAGCGCGAGCTCCGCTTCCACCTGGGTTTCCTCGTCAGCAGTCCGGCCGACGCATGGTGCGAGCTGTCGGCAGCGAAGGCCCCGGATGGCACGAGGCCGACGGTCGCGGAACTCACCGAAGCCGGCGATCGGCTGCTCGCCTGGCCCGAGCCGCTCGCGACGACCGAGGAGCTCGATCGGGCGGTATGGCGGTTCTCGAAGAGCCGCGGCATCCGTTCGATCATCGATGCCACGGTGCACCTGCGACCGGGATCGGCGTCTCCACGGGAGACGAAACTGCGCGTCGCGGTGCTCGCCGCACCGATCGGCTTCCCCGATCCCGAGTGCAATGGCGAGATCCTGCTCGGCCCCGGTCGCAGCACTCACGGCGATCTCGTCTTCCGCGAGTACCGGGTCGTGCTCGAGTACGAGGGCGACCAGCATCGCACCGTCGCGCGGCAGTGGCGCCGCGACATCGATCGGCTGAACGACCTGGCCAAGGCCGGATGGCACGTCATCAGGATCCACGCCGAGACGCCCGAGGCCGCCTGGCGTGATTGGCTCGAGTCCGCCCTGCGGGCCCGCGGCTGGACCCCGCCGGCCCGCTGATTCAGGCTGGCCGCGTTGCCCAGAACGACGCTCCTCCGCCCACGACAACCACCGACTCACGTGAAGATGCCCGTCCGATGGCCGATTCGCGTGAGTCGAGTGACACGCGACACGTCTTGCACGGCGAAGAGCGAGACGCCGTGAACCCGACTCACGCGAAAGTGCCCGCGCATGGACCGAATCGCGTGAGTCGAGGGAGTTCTCGGCGTTGCCGCGGGCCGCAGCGGGCCGCGGCCAAACCGACTCACGCGAATCGGCCCGCGCGCGAGCCGATTCGCGTGAGTCGAGAGCGTGCGGGGGACGGGTCAGGCGCGCGGCGCCGGGCCGAGGTGCACCTCGCGGTAGCCGGGGATCAGGACGCCGCGCGCGACGCGGCGCGAGCGCACGGTGAGCGGGCGCGCGGCCGCCGCGTCGAGCACCGCGCCGACGAGCCCGCGCACCTGTGCCATCGCGAGCGGCGCGCCGAGGCAGAAGTGCGCACCCGCCCCGAACCAGAGCTGCCGCAGGCTCGCCGCTGGGTTGCCGACGGGGTCGAAGCCGGGCGCGATGCGGTTCGCGAGGAACGTCGCGAGGATGACGCGGTCCCCGGGCCGCACGGCGACATCGCCGATCACGGCCGAGCGCAGGGTGCTCCGCAGCATGACCGGCGACGGCGTCGTGACGCGCAGCCCCTCGGCGATCGCCGCGTCGACGAGCGACGGGTCGGCGGCGAGGCGGGCGAGCCATCCGGAGTCGGAGAGCAGGCAGACGAGTCGCGGCAGGTAGGCGACGAGCGTCTCGGTGCCGGTAAGCACGAACGCGCCGACGGCGCCGAGCGACTCCTCCTCGTCGAGGCCGAGCTCGCGCATGCGCCCCGGCACGGTCGCGGGGTCGCCGGCGCGCCAGGCCGCCGCGGCATGCACGGTGAGCTCCGCCATCACCGACCGGGCGTGCCGCACCTGCGCCGGCGACATCCGGGGCCGCGAGAGCCGCACCGCGCCGGTCACGGTCGCGATGCGCCGGAACAGCTCGTCGTCGACGACATCCGGCGGCAGCCCCACGAGCGTGGAGATGACCGCACTCGCGTGCCGCCGCGCCGCGCCGACCAACTCGACCGTCTCGCCCGCAGCGAGCGCGGCCCCGAGTTCGGCGTACGGCGTGGCGAGCGTGCGCTCGACGAGCGACCCGACCGCCGCAGGCGTGAACAGCGGCGCGAGCCGGCGCCGCAGCTCGGCATGCTCGGGGCCCTCCATGTTCAGCAGCACGCGCGGACCGAGGATGGGCGTCCACAGGTCGCTCGGCGAGCCGGGACCCTGCTTCGCGAACGACGACGGATCCATGAGCACGGACCGCAGCAGCGCGGCATCCGTCACCACCACGCCGAGGCCCGGCACGCGAACGACCGGGCGACGGATGGCGCACAGCAGCGGATACGCGACCGGGTGCGCCGCCCGCATGACGCGCTCCTCCCAGCGCGCAGCGGCGGCCGCGGCCGCCGAGGCCGGCGACGATGCGACCGCTCCCGCCCGGGACCCCGCGATCACCATCGCAGCACCGTGACGCCGAGGCTGATCCCGCCCGCGAGCCCGACCAGCGCCACCAGGCTGCCCGGCCGCACGCGCCCCTGCGAGACCGCGCGGTGCAACTGCACGGGCAGCGAGACGCTCGCGAGGTTGCCGTGCGACGAGATCGTCTCCTCGGTCACGCCGGGGTCGATGCCGAGCAGCTCGACGATGCGCCGGTGCATGGGCAGCGCCACCTGGTGCACCGCGACGAAGTCGAGCTCGTCGCGGCGCACTCCGACCGCCGCGAGCGTGTCGTGGAAGATGCCGAGCCCCACGCGCTGGAAGGCGCGCTCGAGCGCGCGCCCGTCCATGTCGAAGTAGCTGCCGCCGACCGCGTGCGGGTTGACCGAGCCGCCGGTGGGCAGCGTGCCGACCGACCAGTACTCGGAGTGCGCCGCGAACCGGCTGCCGATGATCCCGACGCCCGGCGCCTCGCTCGCCTCGAGCAGCACCGCCGCGCCGCCGTCGCTCATCGTGTAGCCGGGGAACGAGCGCAGGAACTGCGCGCCTGACTCGAGCCGCCACCGCACCGCGTGCGAGGGCTGCTCGCCGCTCACGACGAGCGCGCGGCGCGCCTGCCCGGTCGCGATGAGCGCCTCCGCGACCTGCATGCCGGCGAGCAGGCTGTTGCACGCGTTCTTCACGTCCATCACCGGCGCCGTGACGCCGAGCTTCGCGGCCACGATGTGCGCGGTCGCGGGCTCGATGAGGTCCTGGCTGGCCGAGGCGAACACGAGCAGGTCGACCGGGCCGGGCGCGGCGTCGAGGGCGCGGCGTGCGGCCGCCACCGCGAGGTCGGAGGTCTGCCAGCCGTCGGGGCGCACGTGCACGCCGCGCACGCCCGTCAGCCGCCCGATCAGCCCCGACGGCAGCCGCAGCCCCGGGTTCTCGGCGGCGAGGCGCGCCTCGGTCTCTGCGGTGCTGCGCCACTCGTCGGGCAGGAACACGCCGAGACCCGCGATGCGGGCGGCGGTGATCCAGCGCGGGCTCGCCGTCGTGCGCGGCGCCTCGGTCGTGAGCGTCATGTGCGTGCTCCACTCGCCCGGCCGCCGGTGGGCCGGGAGGTCGTCAGGGCCTGTTCGATGAGGTCGGCGGCGCCGATCGCGCCGTCGCTGCGCGCGCAGGCGGCGCGGAAGCGGTCGAGTGCGGCTCGGCGGCCGACGGATGGCGCGAGCGCGCGCCCCACGGCGGCGGCGAGCCGGTCGGCGCCCGCCGCCCCGGCGCGCAGTGCGCGTGCGTCGAGCCGTTCGGCGAGGTCGTGGTGCACGAGGCGCGCCGCGACATCCGGTTGGTCGTAGTCGATCGGGATCACGACCGACGGGAGCCCCGCGGCGAGCGCTGCCTGCGCGATGCCGGTCCCGCCGTGGTGCACGATCGCGTCGTACCGGTCGAGGCGGTCGTAGTCGACGTAGTCGAGCACGCGCACCTGGCCGGATGGCGCAGCCGCGGCGGACGGCGTCAGACCCGTGCCGCCCATCGAGAGGTCGACGCCGACGCCGGGGAGCAGCTCGGCCACCCAGCCGAGCACGTCGACGAGCCGCGACTTCTCGGGCGCGAGGTGCGTGCCGAAGGCGACGAGCACGCGCGGGCCGTCGCCGACAGGCTCGCTCGGGGCCGCCGGGTCGACGCCCCACGCCCCCGGTCGTCCCGGCGGCGAGTACCGCACCGGACCGACGAACCGCACTGCCTGCGGCCACGAGCGCGGCAGCTCGAGCTCGGCGAGGCCGAGCGCGAGGATCGTGTCGGGCGAGTACGCCTGCTCGGTGCCGTCGGCGCGGAACGCGCCCGTGAAGCCGAGCTCCCGCAGCGGCCGCGCGTTCAGGGCGAACACGCTCCGCTTGAATGTGCGCACGCTCGCACGTGCGAGGGCGTCGCGTGCACGCCCGGCCGGGCTCTGCGGCGGCAGCAGTCCGCCGCAGTAGGCGGGCGTGCCATCCGTCGACCCGATCGCAGCCGGCGACGGCATCGCGGTGAACCAGCGGGCCCCGTGACGCACCGCCGCGACACCGGCGACCGGCAGCGTGAAGTCGGCGACCGCGATGGCGGGCGCGTCGGCGGCGAACCGGGCGTCAAGCTCGTCGCGGATGGTGCCGAGCACGCCGAGCGTCGCCCGGAACTGGCGGTGCAGCCGCACGGGGTCGCGGCCGATGCGCTCGACGGGGTCGGCGATCGCGGTCACGGTCGCGTCGTCGGCGGACTCGAGGACCTCGGCGGCGAGGCCCGCCGCCTCGACGCGGGGCCGAGCCGCCGCGGTGCTCACGACCCGCACCGGGATGCCACGGCCCGCGAGCTCCACGCCGATGCCGAGCACGGGGTGCAGGTGCCCGGCGAACGGGGGCGCGACGAGCGCGACGTGCCCGCTCATCGGACCGTCTCCGGGGCGGCGGCGGAGCCGGCGGAACCGCCGCCGGCAGGGCGCGTCGCCGATTCCCGCAGCCGCCCGACGGCCCGCGCCGCGATCGCGCCGAACTCCGCCGAGGCGAGGTAGTCGAGGTGGCCCGCGTCGATGACGTGGTCGGGCGGCACCGGGGCGCGGCTCCGCGCGAGCGCGTCGCGTCGGCCGACGACCGTCTCGAGGCTCGCCGCCGGCAGGGACCGCGCGACCGGCCCGTACGCGAGCACGTGCACGCCGGCGAGCGGCGCCGCGTCGAGGCGCAGGTTCGCGAGCACCTCGAGCCCGCAGCTGCCGGCGAGCACGAGCGTGCGGTCGGCTCGCTCGAGCACGTCGCGCACGGCCGCCGCATGGGCTCGCGCGAAGGCGGGCCGCCGCGATCCGAGGTAGTCGCGCGCGTTCCGCATGCTCGCGACCGGCAGCGGCGTGCGGCGCCACGGCCCGCTCGCGGGCGCGTACGGGAAGTTCACGTCGAGCCGCTCGCCGGCCACGAGCGGCAGCGCGTCGAGGAACGCGCGCTGATCGGGCGAGAGCGCCGTGTTCGACGGGTCGCTGCGGCCCGTGAGGAAGCAGACGAGCAGGTTCACCGACCCACATCCTCGAACCGGTCGTTCGCGTGCACGAGGTACCGGCTCGAACGCCACACGATGCGCGGGTCGACGAGCGCACCCACGAACTGCAGGGGCAGTGCGAGCTCGGCGGCGAGCGACCGCAGGGGATCGTGGCGCACGCGCCCGGTCAGCGCCCGCTGGGCCGCCGCGATGACGCCCGACCGCGCGCCGAGCACGGCGAGCGCCGCGGCGACGCGCGGCGCCGTCGGCCGGGCGACGGCGAGCCCGAGGACGACGACGAGCAGTGCCGACGGAAGGGCGTACGCGGCGACGAGGGCGGCGCGCCATCCGCTCGGCTCGGCCCGCACTGCCAGCCCCGCGAAGACCATCCACCGGTGCATGAGCTCGCGGTAGCGGCGGGCGTCGGGCACCGTCGTCGAGACGAACTGGGCCACCTCGGTCTGGTCGATGCGGCCGCCCGCGGCGCGCACGCGGGTCGCGATCGCGAGGTCGTCGGCGAGCAGGTGCTGCATCGACGCGAATCCGCCCAGCCGGCGCAGCGTGGCGCGGCGCATGGCCCACGTCATGCCGTTCACCGCCCGGGCCGGGCCGAACGCCGAGGTGGGCAGGTACGTCAGGATCGCCTGGTCGTTCACGAACTGCGCGACCAGCCTCGACCATCCGCCCGGCCCCGGCTCGTAGCTGGGCAGGCCCGTGCTCACGTCGGCGATGCGGAGGCCGTCGAGCAGCGCCGCGACCCCGGCCACCGTGACGCGCGTGTCGTCGTCGACGACGGCGAACGCCTCGGTGCCGATGCGCGGCTCCGCGAGCGCGAGCTTGTAGGCCTTCGGGCCGGCGCCGGGCGGGCATGGCGGGCAGGTCACGAGTTCGACGAGGGCGAGCGGATGGCGCGCCCGCGCCGCGTCGGCCGCGCGGCGGCCCTCGGCATCGCCCTCGTCGACGAGCCACAGCACGCGCGAGCGCGGGCACGCCTCGAGCGTCGCGGCGAGTGCATCCTCGAGCTGCGGGTCGCCCGAGAGGATCGGCTGCACGATCGTGAGCTCATCGGGCGCGATCGGCGCACCGGTCGCGTCGCGCAGCCGGGCGCGGCGGCGCAGGACCGCGACCCCGGCGAGCGCGGCCTTCGCGCCGAGCACGGCGATGTAGGCGATCCCGGCGCCGATCGCGACGCGGTCCGCCGCCCTCATCGGGCGCGCTCCGCAGGCGCATCCTGCGCGGTTCCCGTGCGCCGGGCCGCCGCGATCGTCCGCTCGATCGCCTCGTCCATGCCGATCGCCGGCGCCCCGAAGAGGCGGCGCGCGAGCGACACATCGAACGTCTTCGACGAGGCGAGCAGACACACGGCGTAGCGGGTCAACGGCGGCTCGCCCGGCAGCCGCCAGAGTCGCCACGTCGCCTCGGCGGTGGCGGCGAGGCCGAGCGCGACGCGCCGGCTGATCGTGCGTCGCGGTTCGGGCAGTCCGAGGCCGCGCAGGATCCGAGCGATCGTCGGCATGAGCGGCACGGGCTCGCCGTTCGCGAGGTTCACCTCGGTGCCCGCGAGCCCGGGCGCGAGCGCCGCCGCGACGAGCTGGTCGACGAGCGTGTCGATGTAGACCAGGTCGCCCACGGCCGGCCGATCGGCGTCGCCGAGGAACGGCAGGCGGCCGCGCGCGGCGGCCTCCACGATGCGCGGCAGCAGCGTCGTGTCGCCAGGCCCGAAGACCGCTCGGGGGCGCGCGATCACCCAGTCGCCCGGATGCCGCCGCACGAGCTCCTCGCCCTCGTGCTTGGTCCTCGCGTACTCGTTGAGGAAGTCCGGCCCGATCGGGCTCGCCTCGCTGACGCCGAACTGGTCGGCGGGCCGGTAGAAGACGGAACTGGACGACACGTACACGACGCGCGCGGTGCCCGACCGGCGCGCGAGGTCGAGCACGTTCGCCGTGGCATCCACGTTCTGCGCGCGGAACTGCGCCCGCGTGCCCCACTGGCTCGTCCGGGCGGCGGCGTGCACGATGACGTCGGGCCGAAACGCAGGGCCGAACGGCAGCTCGACCGGGCGCGACAGGTCGAGGCTCGCGACTTCCGGTGCCTCGACGCGGCGGCGACCGATGCCGCGCACGTCGACGTCGTCGCGCTCGCGCAGCGCACGCAGCAGCGCGCCGCCGACGAACCCGGTCGCGCCGGTGACGAGCACGCGCGTCTGCTCAGCCATGCGACGCCTCCCCCGCGGGCACGGGCGCGGCCTCCACGGCCGGCCCGGCCGGCCCGGCCGGCACGGCTTCGGCCCGCCGGATCCGCACGAGCTTGTCGCCCGGTGCCGGCGGGGCCCACGCCTCAAAGCGCAGTTCCGGATGGCGCGCGCCCACGGCGTCGAACAGGTCGCCGAGGCTCCGGCGCACCGCGGTCTCGCCCGCCGCGTCTGCCTGCGGGGCGCCCGTGCGCCGCACCGCGACGCTGAGCCGATCCGGCGACCAGCGGATGGCCCAGTCCGCGACATCCGCGAGCGCCATCGCCCGGCGGATCGTGTCGGGGAAGATCCGCACGGCACCGCCGTCGAGGCCGACCGCTTCGACGACCTCGTCGGCGCGACCCTCGACCGCCTCGATCCACTGCGACGGGTCGCCGCACGCGCACGGCGCGCCATCCGCCGGCAGTCGCAGCACGTCATCGAGGCGGTACCGCACGACGAGCTGCGTGCGCCGCTCGAGGTCGGTGACGATCGGCGTGAACCTGCGGTGCTCGATGTCGAGCCATTGAGGTTCGAACACGACGCCCCGCTCGTTCAGGTGCAGTCGCCCGTGCGCGCAGTCGAGCGCGAGCAGGCCCTCCGTCGCCTGGTAGACGCGGCGTGGGCGCATGCCCCACGTGCGCTCGACGAGGTCGGCGTCGGCGGGGTCGAGCACCTCCGCCACGGCGATGACGAGTCGCGGCGCGATCGCGAGCTCACCGCGACCGGCCGCCCGTGCCAGCTCGGCGAGCACGCTCGACGGCGCCACGAGCACGTCGGGTCGGGCGGCGGCGACCTCGGCCCGCACCTCGGCGAACGACGCCACGAGGTCGACGAACCGGAACGCCAGGCGACGGCTGCCGACCGACTCGTACAGCGTGCTGTTCGCGCGCAGGCAGAACGCGATCCGCACCGGCGGGCGCCACGGCGTCGCGAGCTGGGCGAGGCTGCGCCGATCGAGCAGCCTTCCGAGCACCGTGCCGGCCCACGCCAGGCGCTCGCCCTCGTCGACGAGGAACACGCCGGGCCGCCCCGACGTGCCGCTCGAGAGTCCCACGGTGATGCCGCCGGGCAGGAGGCCCGTGAAGTCGCGCGTGCGCTCGGCGGCGCGGGCGGCCGCGAGCGCCGTTTCGAGCGCGATGCCGTGCACGTTGAACGCCGCGAAGTCGGCGAGCACGGTCGCCTTGTCGACGACCGGCACGTCGGCGAGCGCCGCGTACCCGTTCGCGTAGCGTGGGGCCCGCGGCATCCGCTGGCGAAGCAGTCGACGGATGGCGCGCCGCCGCGCCCGCTCGAGGCCGCCGCGCGTCTGCAGGCGCACGCCCCAGCGCGACCGCGCGAACGAGGCCACCGCGCCCATCGGGGCCATCGGGCCCATCACGACGCCGCGAATACGCGACGGGCCTCGATGCCGAGGTCGGGGTGGTCGAGGAACACGCCGTCGACGCCGGTGCCGATGATGCGGGTGAACTCGCCGAGCCAGTCGCCCCACGCGCTGCGCGCGGCGCCGCGCCGGTAGGGCTGCGCGAGGAAGCGGTTCTCGGGGCGCAGCGTCCATGTGAAGACCGCGAGCCCTGCGGCGTGCGCGGCGTCGACGAGCTCGGATCCGCGCAGCGGCGCGCCCGGCGCGACCCGACGGGCGGCGGCCGCGACATCCGTCGAGGAACGCGGGCCGCCGACCAGGCGGCTCTTGCCCACGCTCACGCCGTCGACCACGCCGGCGAGCCCGAGCAGGCCCTGCTCGGTGACGAACGAGTCGTAGGTGCGCGCCCGCCCGTCGGTGCCTCCTGCGGCGGCGACCAGGTCGGCCGGCGCGCCGCGGTCCTCGATGAGCAGCACCTTGTCGCCCCCGATACCTCGGTCGCGCAGGCGCTCGAGCAACGTCGGCTCGAACGACTCCGAGATGAGCCGGTCGTCGCCGCGGCCCCATCCACCCGCCGCGAGCTCGGCTGCGAACAGCTCGTCGAGCGGCAGGCCGAGGCCCTCGAAGTACGTCGCGTGCTTGAACTCCGCGACGAGGCCGATGTCGCGACCCGACTCGTCGGACGCGATATCGAGCAGCCGGAGCAGGTCGCGGAACCGGATCACCGGGTAGCGTCCGTCGAACGTCGCACCGTGCTGCCGCACGCCGCCGAGCCGCTCGGTCGCGCGCAGCGTCGACAGCTCGGCCCACGTGAAGTCCTCGGTGAACCAGCCCGTCAGCGCCGTCCCGTCGACCTCGCGCGTGGTGCGCCTCGACGCGAACTCGGCGCGGGAGGCGACATCCGTCGTGCCCGAGATCTCGTTCTCGTGACGGAGCACGAGCACGCCGTCGCGGGTCGCGACGAGATCGGGCTCGACCGCGTCGGCGCCGAGCGCGAACGCGAGCCGGTACGACGCCTCGGTGTGCTCGGGCCGGTACCCCGGCGCGCCGCGGTGCCCGATGACGAGCGGGCGCTCGGCGCGGCCTGGCAGCATCCCCCCAGCGTAGCCACGCGTGCGCGGGCGCCCGCGGAATGTCGCGGGAATTCACGGCGTTGACTCGGATGAACCCGGTAGGTTGGGATGACGCGCCCGAACCCGGGCGCACGATTCCCCTCCACCCGACGGAAAGCCGAAAGCAGAGGAACCACAGCAATGGCTCTCAACAACCCCGCCTTCTCACGTAACGAGGCGTTCTCCAACCAGGGGGCGGTGGCTGTCGCACAGGACATGTCCGCCCAGCAGTTGCAGGACATGTACAACCAGCCCGCCACGCTCCCCGACCGCGACGTCATGACGATCGAGGACTCGATCGCCAAGTCCGCGGCCGCGTTCGGCGTGCTGCTCGTCGGCGCCGCGATCGGATGGCTGACGTTCCAGTCCATGCCGTTCCTCTGGATCGGCGCCGGCATCGTCGGCTTCGTTCTGGCGCTCGTCAACATCTTCAAGAAGGAGCCGTCGCCCGCGCTGATCCTCGGCTACGCGGGCGCGCAGGGCGTCTTCGTCGGCGGCATCTCGGCCTGGTACGAGTACGCCTTCGGCGGCGGAATCGTCGCGCAGGCGGTCATCGCGACGCTCGTGGTCGTCGGAGTGACGCTCGCGCTCTTCGCGTCGGGCAAGATCCGCGCGTCGGCTCGCGCCACGAAGATCTTCCTGGTCGCGATGGTCGGCTACCTCGTGTTCTCGCTCGTGAGCTGGGGCCTGCAGATCTTCGGGGTGATCAACGTCCGCGAGGAGCCGAGCCCGTTCTTCGGGATCCCGTGGGGCGTCATCATCGGAATCTTCGTCGTCATCATGGCCGCGTACTCGCTGGTGCTCGACTTCGACTTCATCCAGAAGGGCGTCGAGAACCGCGCCCCCAAGAAGTACGGCTGGACCGGCGCCTTCGGGATCATGGTCACCGTCATCTGGCTGTACCTCGAGATCCTGCGCATCCTGGCGATCGCCCGCGACTAGCCTCGCAGCGCTCGACGAATCGAACAGGCCGTCCCCCTCGGGGGGCGGCCTGTTCCGCGTCGCCGGGCGCGCCGCCCCGCTCGAGTGCCGTTTCTGCGCTGGAGCGCCCGTGCATCGAGCACTCCAGCGCAGGAACGGCACTTCGACGCGTCAGCGCGCGTCGGGTCGTGCGGCCCGCGCCAGCAGCACCGCGCGCTCGCGCTCGTTCGCGGTCAGCCGCGCGGCCTCCGCGAACGCCTCGCGCGCGTCATCCGCCCGCCCGAGCCGTTCGAGCAGCTCGGCGCGCACGGCCTGCAACGGGTGATACCGCGCGAGCCGCCCGTCGGCGGCCAGCCCGTCGACGATGGCCAGCCCCGCCTCGGGCCTATCCGCCATCGCGACGGCGACGGCGCGGTTGAGCTCGACGACCGGCGACGGCGCCACCTGCCCCAGCGCCTCGTAGAGCGCGACGATCGTCGCCCAGTCGGTGTCGTCGACGGATGCCGCGACATCGTGCTGCTCGGCGATCGCCGCCTGCAGGGCGTAGGCGCCGCGGCCGCGGCCGATCGCGTCGGCGCGCGCGAGCGCCGCACGCCCGCGCGTGATCGCCGAGCGGTCCCACCGCCGCCGGTCCTGGTCGGCGAGGAGCACCGGGTTGCCGGCGGCGTCCAGCCGCGCGGGGAACCGTGCCGCGGTGAGCTCCATGAGCGCGACGAGCCCGTGCACTTCGGGCTCGCGCGGCACGAGCCCGGCGAGCACGCGACCGAGTCGCAGCGCCTCGCGACTGAGCTCGGGCCGCATGAGGTCCTCGCCGGCGGACGCCGAGTGGCCCTCGTTGAAGATCAGGTACAGCACCCCGAGCACGGTGCCGAGCCGCTCCGGGAACTCCGACCGCGGCGGCACCTCGAAGGGCACGCCGGCCTCGCCGAGCGTCTTCTTCGCGCGCACGATGCGCTGCTGCACCGTCGACACCGGGGTCAGGAACGCGCGCGCGATCTCCTCGGTCGTGAGGCCCCCGACGACGCGGAGCGTGAGTGCGACGCGCGCCTCGCGCGAGAGCACCGGATGGCACGACACGAACACGAGCCGGAGCACGTCGTCGTCGATCGCGTCGGGGTCGTACGGCAGCCCGCCGGTGGCATCCGTCGCGTCGGCCTGCTCGCGCTCGAGGTCGTGCGCGATCGCGGCGAGCCGCTCGTCGTAGCGCTCGCGGCGGCGCCATCCGTCGATCGCCCGTCGCTTGGCGACCGCGGTGAGCCACGCACCCGGGTTCGACGGGATGCCCGAGGCCGGCCACTGCGCGAGCGCCTCGGCGAGCGCGTCCTGCGCGAGGTCCTCGGCGAGCGCGAAGTCGCCGACCATGCGCGTGAGCGTCGCGACGATGCGTGCGGACTCGATGCGCCACACGGCCGCGACGGCCCGCCGGGCGGACTCGGGGTCCGCCGGGCGCGCCGTCGCGGCATCCGTCTCATCGGTCTCGTCGGCGGTCACGGGCGGGCCGTGCTCCTCTCGTCGGCGGTCGGGCGGATGTCGCGGCTCACGCCCTGGCGGCCCGCTGCGCCTGCTCCTCGCGCCAGCCGACCTCCTTCTGGATCCACTCGTTGTCCTGCGGGAAGTCCTCGATCTCGGAGACGCGGCGCACCTCGAGCTTCGAGCCGGGTCCGAGCGGGCAGCGCTTGGCCCACTCCGCGGCCTCCTCCTTCGAGGCGACCTCGAGGATCCAGAAGCCGTTGAACAGCTCCTTGGTCTCGCCGTAGGGGCCGTCGGTGACGAGCGGCGGCTCGGCCGAGAAGTCGACGACGAAGCCCTCGCTCGCGTCGGTGAGCCCCTCGCCGGCCAGCAGCACGCCGGCCTTCATCATCTCCTCGTTGTAGCGGCCCATCGCCTCGATGACCTGCTCGAACGGGATCTGCTCGTACGCCTCGACGGCTTCGTCGGTGGCCCGCATGATCAGCATGTACTTCGCCATGGTGGTTCGCTCCTCGCGTGTTCGGGTCGCGTTTCGACCCTCTCATTCATGGCGTCGAACGGGAAGACGCCCGATCGACACGCTCGCGGATTTCTCGGCAGTGAACCGAGATCCTTCGCTTCAGACTGGTCTGCGACTAGTCTGAACACATGTCCACCGTCGGCGCATATGAAGCGAAGACCCACCTCCCCGCGCTGCTCGAACGTGTGGCGGCGGGCGAGCAGATCACGATCACGCGACACGGCACGCCCATCGCGCGACTCGTCCCCGCCGACGCGCCCCGCACTCCCGCGGGCGACACGATCGCGGCGCTCCTCGAGGCCAGGCGGGGCACGCGACTCGGCGACTCCGTGCGTGAACTGATCGAGACCGGCCGCGAGTGACGAGCGCCTTCGTCCTCGACGCCTCGGTCACGCTGAGCTGGTGCTTCGACGACGAGGCGAGCGCCGAGTCCGACGCGCTGCTCCACCGCCTGGGCGAGGGCGGCGCGATCGTGCCGGTGATCTGGGAGTACGAGGTCGGCAACGTGCTCGCGGTGGCCGAGCGTCGGGGCCGCATCACCGAGGCCGACGTCGCACGCCGGGCGACCCTGCTCCGGTCACTCCCGATCCACGTCGTTCGCGACCTCGATCCGGCCGTGCAGCTCGCCACCGCGCGCCGTCACGGGTTGAGCACGTACGACGCGGCGTACCTCCTCGTCGCCGAGCGGGAGGGGCTCCCGTTGGCGACGCGCGACAGCGCCCTGGCCGCCGCCGCGGCATCCGCCGGCGTCGCGACCCTGCCGACCTGAGACAGCCGGCGCGCGGCGCGCCTCAGATGCCGAGCGTCGCCCCGGCGGTCCTGATGGCGTCGGCGGATGCCGCGAGCAGCCCCTGTTCGTCGTCCGACATGGGCGTCTCCGCGACCACCGCGGCACCGTCCCCGCCGACGACGCTCGGCAGCGAGAGGGCGACGCCGTCGATGCCGCGCACCCCGGCGAGCACCGTGCTGACCGGCAGCACCGCGCGCTCGTCGCGCAGCACGGCCTCCACGATGCGCGCTCCGGTGAGTCCGATGGCGTAGTTCGTGGCGCCCTTGCCGCGGATGACCGTGTAGGCCGCGTTCCGCACCTCGTACGCGATGCCGTCGAGCTCGTCGCGCGTGAACGGCTCGCCGCCGCGCCAGTCGAGGATCGGCACCGGCCCGATGCGCGCGTTCGACCAGAGCGGGAACTCGGTGTCGCCGTGCTCGCCCACGATGTCGGCGTGCACGCTCGCGGTCGTGACCCCAGCCCGGCGGGCGAGCAGCCAGCGCAGGCGCGACGTGTCGAGCACCGTGCCCGACCCGAACACGCGCTCGGGCGGCAGGCCGCTGATGCGCTGCGCGGCGAGCGTGAGCACGTCGACGGGGTTGGTGACGAGCACGTAGATCGCGTCGGGCGCGCGTTCGATCAGGCCCGGCAGCAGCCGCTCGAGGATGCCGACGTTCGTGCCCGCGAGCTCCATCCGGCTCTGCCCGGGCTGCTGCTTCGCGCCGGCGGTGACGACCACGACGTGCGAACCCGCGACGACATCGAGGTCGGCCCCGCCGCTCACCCGCGATCGCGTGAACTGGGTGCCGTGCGCGAGGTCGAGCACCTCGGCGTCGACCTTCTCCTGGGCGATGTCGTACAGCGCCACCTCCGACGCCGACTCGCGGATGAGCGCGGCGTACGCGAGGCTCGTGCCCACGCTTCCCGCTCCGACGACCGACAGCTTGGAGTTCTCGACGACGCCCATGCGGCCATACTGCCAGCCGCCGAGCGCCACCGGAACGGCCGGTCAGCGGATGGCGCCGGCGGGCGAGCTCACTCCCACTCGATGGTGCCCGGCGGCTTCGACGTGACGTCGAGCACGACGCGGTTGACCTCGCGCACCTCGTTGGTGATGCGGTTCGAGATCTTCGCGAGCACGTCGTAGGGCAGGCGGGTCCAGTCGGCGGTCATCGCGTCTTCCGACGAGACGGGGCGCAGCACGATCGGGTGCCCGTAGGTGCGGCCGTCGCCCTGCACGCCGACCGAGCGCACGTCGGCGAGCAGCACGACCGGGCACTGCCAGATCTCCTGGTCGAGGCCCGCGGCGGTGAGCTCCTCGCGCGCGATGGCATCGGCCTCGCGCAGCACCTCGAGGCGGTCGCGCGTGACCTCGCCGACGATGCGGATGCCCAGGCCGGGGCCGGGGAACGGCTGCCGGGCGACGATCTCCTCAGGCAGGCCGAGTTCGCGGCCGATGGCGCGCACCTCGTCCTTGAAGAGGGCGCGCAGCGGCTCGACGAGCTCGAACTGCAGGTCTTCGGGGAGCCCGCCGACGTTGTGGTGGCTCTTGATGTTCGCGGTGCCCGTGCCACCGCCCGACTCGACGACGTCGGGGTAGAGCGTGCCCTGCACGAGGAAGCGGATGGGCTCGCCGTCGGCCTCGGCCTCGGCGACGAGGTCACGCTCGGCGCGTTCGAACGCGCGGATGAACTCGCGGCCGATGATCTTGCGCTTCTCCTCGGGGTCGGTGACCCCGGCGAGCGCGTCGAGGAACGTGTCCTGCGCGTGCACGGTGACGAGGCGGATGCCGGTCGCCGCGACGTAGTCGACCTCCACCTGTCGCCGCTCGTCCTTGCGGAGCAGGCCGTGGTCGACGAACACGCACACGAGCTGGTCGCCGACGGCCTCGTGCACGATCGCGGCCGCGACCGCCGAGTCGACGCCGCCGGAGAGGCCCGCGATGACGCGGCCCGAGCCGACCTGCTCGCGGATCCGGGCGACCTGCTCGGCGATGACGTTGCCCGAGTTCCAGTCGGCGGGGATCCCCGCCGCCTTGTGCAGGAAGTTCTCGATGACGTCCTGTCCGAAGGGCGAGTGCTTGACCTCGGGATGCCACTGCACGCCGTAGAAGCCCTGCTCGTCGTTCGCGAACGCGGCGACGGGCGTGGTCGCGGTCGACGCGAGCACCTCGAACCCCAGGGGCGCGACGGCGACCGAGTCGCCGTGGCTCATCCACACGGTCTGGTGCTCGGGCTGCCCGGCGAGCAGCGCGTTGCCGTCGTCGACGCGCAGGGTCGCCGCGGTCGAGCCGTACTCGCGGTGGCCCGTGTGCGCGACCTCGCCGCCGAGCTGCTGCGCCATGACCTGGAAGCCGTAGCAGATGCCGAGCGTCGGCACGCCGAGCTCGAGGATGCCCGGGTCGAGCGACGGCGCGCCCGCCTCGTACACCGACGACGGACCGCCCGAGAGGACGATGCCGATCGGGTCCTTCGCGCGCACCTCCTCGGCCGTGATCGTGTGCGGCACGATCTCCGAGTAGACGGATGCCTCGCGCACGCGCCGTGCAATCAGCTGCGCGTACTGCGCGCCGAAGTCGACGACGAGCACGGGGCGCTGCTGGGTCTCGCTCACTGGGCGGCCTCCACGGACTCGGACTCGGACTCAGGGCGCGCTGCCGAGGCATCCGCTTCACGGCTCGCCAGGTATGCGCGCACCTCGCGCCCGATGCGGGCCTCGAGGAAGAACGACAGGAACGGCACGATGCCGCCCGACGCCAGAAGCAGCAGGCGCCAGAACGGCCAGCGCATGAGGCTCCACAGGCGGAAGTTGCTGAAGAGGTACACGACGTAGAACCAGCCGTGCGCGATGAGGATGCCGGTCGAGAGGTTCACGCCCTGGCCGGTGGACTCGAGTCCCTCGGCCGTCTCGACCACCGGCTCGAACGAGAGCAGGCCGTTCGGGCCGAACGCGTAGAGCTCGAGGTGCCAGACGTACTTCAGGAGCATCTCGGCGCACAGCAGCAGGAGCATGACGCCGGTGATGTTCGACGCGATCATGTAGAACTTCAGGGCCCCGCGGATGCGCGGGAAATCGGCCGGTTTGGGCTCGAGGGGCATGGCGTCCAGTCTACGGGGCGGGCGGCTGGGCGATGCCCGAGTCGGATGGCGCGGGCGCGCGCCTCACGCGCCGGAGAGCTCGCGCGGCACCACGAACACGTCGACGAGCGCGCCGCCGCGCCAGACCGTCATCTCCACCTCGCGATCGATCGCGTCCTCGACCATGAGCCGCTGGATCGAGGTCGCGGTCACGATCCCGGTGCCGTCGATGCTGACGGCGATGTCGCCGGGGCGGAGGTTCGCGGCCTCCGCGGGGCTTCCGGCGACGACCGCGGTCACCTGCAGCCCGGTCGGCGAGCCGATGCGCTCGGCGAGCGCCGGCGCGAGCCGCACCTGCGCGCCCGCGATGCCGAGCCACGCTCGGCGGACGCGTCCGTGCGCGACGAGCGCGTCGATGATCGCCCGCGTCGCCGGGTTGATCGGCACGGCGAGCCCCAGGCCGATCCCCGCGACGGCCGTGTTGACGCCGACCATGCGGCCCTGCCCGTCGGCGAGCGCGCCGCCGCTGTTTCCCGGGTTCAGCGCGGCATCCGTCTGGATCACCTCGTCGACGACGCGTCCGGCGGCGGTCGGCAGGGAGCGGCCGAGGTTCGACACGATTCCCGCCGTGACGCTGCCGGCGAAGCCGAGCGGCGTGCCGAGGGCGACGACGAGCTGGCCGACGCGCAGCTCGCGCGCATCGCCGAACGGCACCGGCGCGGGCACGGCGCCGTGCGCGCGAAGCACCGCGAGGTCTGAGAGCGGGTCGCGGCCGATCACGTCGGCGGAGACCGCGGTGCCGTCGCCGAACGCCGCCTCGGCGCGCTCGGCGCCGGCGACGACGTGCGCGCTCGTCAGGAGCACGCCGTCGACGGAGACCACGCTCGCACTGCCCGTGCCCTGCCCCCGCGCCGAGCGCACGGCGAGGCTCGCCATGCTCGGCAGCAGGTCGCGCGCCACGCGCGTCACGACGCGCGAGTACGCGTCGAGGGGGTCCTCGGCGCGGTCGGCCGTGCGGTCCGCCGGGTGCTGGTCGGGCTCGCGTCCGTCGGTTCGATCGTCGCTCACACCGGCATCCTCACCCCGCGAGCGGATGGCGCAGCCGGAGTTCGCCGTAGGCGGAACGCCGCTCAGCCGCGTGCCGGTCCACCGCCCGCACCGGCGCCCGAGCCGGTCGACGCCCGCTCCGCCTCCAGCTCGGCCTCCTCGCGCTCGCGCTGGACCGCGTCCCTGACGAGCCGGTACCAGACGTACACGGCGAAGCCCGCGAACACGACCCACTCGACGGCGTAGAACACGTTGAGCCAGTTCAGCTGGGCCTGCTGCTCGGGCGCAGGCGACGAGATCGCCTCGAGGCCGGCGACGGGGTCTGAGGCGGTCACGTAGCCGAAGTACACCGGGCGGTCGTCGTAGTCGGCCCAGAGGTTGATGAGGTGCGCGACCGCGACCGTCGTCATCGCGTGCGGGTCGCCGTCCTGGTCAGGCGCGACGGGCGCCTCGCTCGGCAGGAACCGTCCGACGATCTCGACCTCGCCGGCACCTCGCGCGTCGGCGTCGACCTCGGCGAGCGCGTCGCGCGCCGCCTGCTCGTCGGCGGACCAGCCGAGCGCGACGGGCAGGCCGCCGGGCGTGGCATCCGTCACCTCGAGGTGGGCGACCACCCACCATCCGGGCACGCCGTCGTTCAGGCGGCCCTGCACGAGCACGGTGTCGCCCGCCACGATCTCGCCGCGCACCGAGACGCGCTGGCCGGTCGCGGCCTGCTCGGTCGGCCCGTCGGGCTCGGCGACGCCGGCGAGCGGCCGCACGTCCTCCGTCGGGCGTTCGACGACCGTGGCCTCGTCGACGGCGCGGTTCACCTGCCACTGCGCGAGGATCGCGAAGCCCGCTGCGACGCCGAGGGCGGCGAGCAGGGCGAGCACCCACCGCGGGCGCAGCATCATCCGGAGCATGTCGCCCGCGATTCTATCGGCGCGGGCCGCACGCTCCCTGCGAGCGGGGCGGGAGGCCGCCGGTCGGGCCGCCGGCGGCCTCAGTCGACCTTCACGATGTCGGGCGCCTCGAGCCGCACCCGGTCGGCGGACTCGTCGTCGGGCTGCTGCTGCGACGCGCGCTCGGCCGCGACGCGCTGCAGGTACCGCTCGACCTCGAGCGCCTCGCGGTCGGCGTCCCAGCCGAGCACGCCGGCCATGAGCCTGGCCGCGACCGGCGCCGCCGAGACGCCGCGGTCCCACGCCTCGATCGAGATGCGCGTGCGGCGCGCGAGCACGTCGTCGAGGTGCAGGGCCCCCTCGTGCGAGGCCGCGTAGACGACCTCGGCGCCGAGGTAGTCGTCGGCGCCCGGCAGCGGATCGCCGAGCTCGGGCGTCTCGCGGATGAGGTCGAGCAGCTCGTCGGTCATCGTGCCGTACCGGTTCAGCAGGTGCTCGATGCGCACCTTGTGCACCCCGAACGCGCGCGCGATCTTGCCGCGCTTGTTCCAGGCCGCCTGGTAGCCCTCGGCGCCGAGCAGCGGGATGTCCTGGGTCGTCGAGGCCGGCACGCGTCCGTCGAGCGCGTCGGCGGCCGCGTCGATGGCGTCCTTCGCCATCACGCGGTACGTCGTCCACTTGCCGCCGGCGACGACGACGAGCCCGGGCACGGTGTGCGCGACGACGTGCTCGCGCGAGAGCTTCGAGGTCGACTCGCTCTCACCGGCGAGGAGGGGTCGCAGCCCCGCGAACACGCCCTCGACGTCCTCCCGCGTGAGCGGGATCGCCATCACGGCGTTGACGTGCTCGAGGAGGTAGTCGATGTCGGCCGCCGTCGCCGCCGGGTGCGCCTTGTCGAGGTTCCAGTCGGTGTCGGTGGTGCCGATCAGCCAGTGCCGGCCCCACGGGATCACGAAGAGCACGCTCTTCTCCGTGCGGAAGATCATGCCCATGGCCGACTGGATGCGGTCGCGCGGCACGACGAGGTGGATGCCCTTGGAGGCGCGCACCTTGAAGGTGCCGCGCTCCCCGACCATGCGCTGCGTGTCGTCGGTCCACACGCCGGTCGCGTTGACCACCTGCTTCGCGCGGATCTCGAAGTGCTCGTCGGTCTGCAGGTCGTGCGCCTGCACGCCCACCACGCGCTCGCCGACCTTGACGAACCCCTCGACCTTCACGCGGCTGGCGACGTGCGCGCCGTAGAACGACGCGGTCCGGGCGAGGGATGCCACGTACCGGGCGTCGTCGACCTGGGCGTCGTAGTAGGTGAGGCCGCCCACGAGCGCGTCCTGCGAGAGCGACGGGATGGCCCTGAGCACCTGCCGCTTCGACAGGTGGCGATGGTGGGGCACGCCGGGCGGGCGGCCGCCCGAGTAGCTGAAGATGTCGTAGAGGAGCATGCCCGCGCCGATGTAGACCCGCTCGAACACGCGCTTCTGCAACGGGTACAGGAACCGGACGGGCTTCACGAGGTGCGGCGCGATGCGCTGCAGCAGCAGGCCGCGTTCGATGAGCGCCTCGCGCACGAGGCGGAAGTCGAGCTGTTCGAGGTACCGGATGCCGCCGTGCACGAGCTTCGACGACCGGCTCGAGGTGCCCGACGCCCAGTCCCTCGCCTCGAGCAGCCCGGTCGACAGCCCACGCGTGACGGCGTCGAGCGCGGCCCCCGTGCCGACGATGCCGCCGCCGACGACGAGGATGTCGAGCTCCTTCTCCTTCAGCCGCGCGATCGCCGCCGCGCGCTCCTCGGGTCCGAGTTTGTTCGAACGCGTCACCGACTTCAGTCTCGCCATCGTCGCTCCCCATCCCCGGGCGGACCGCAGCGGAACCGCCCGTCGGGTCCACGCTACCGGAGCCTCGTGCGCGGGCACCATGGAACCCGCTGGGGGTCGACGGGGAATCAGGTGGACTGGTACGGCGCGACGACGACCTCGACGCGCTGGAACTCCTTGAGGTCGGAGTAGCCCGTGGTCGCCATCGACTTGCGCAGCGCCCCGATGAGGTTGGCGGTGCCGTCGGCCGCGGGCGCGGGCCCGTAGAAGATCTCCTCCAGCGGCGCGACCTGGCCGACCTGCACGCGCTGGCCGCGCGGCAGCTTGGCGTGGTGCGCCTCGGCGCCCCAGTGCCATCCGCCGCCCGGTGCGTCGGTCGCGCGCGCGAGCGCGGCACCGAGCATGACCGCGTCGGCGCCGCACGCGACGGCCTTGACGATGTCGCCGGACTTGCCGACGCCGCCGTCGGCGATGACGTGCACGTAGCGGCCGCCCGACTCGTCGAGGTAGTCGCGGCGCGCGCCCGCGACATCGGCCACCGCGGTGGCCATGGGGGCGTGGATGCCGAGCGTGGCGCGCGTGGTCGACGCCGCGCCGCCGCCGAAGCCCACGAGCACGCCCGCCGCGCCGGTGCGCATGAGGTGCAGTGCCGCGGTGTACGTGGCGGCTCCGCCGACGATCACGGGCACGTCGAGCTCGTAGATGAACTTCTTGAGGTTGAGGGGTTCGACGCCCTTCGACACGTGCTCGGCCGACACGGTCGTGCCGCGGATGACGAACAGGTCGACGCCCGCTGCGACGACCGTCTCGTAGAGCTCCTGCGTGCGCTGCGGCGACAGCGCGGCGGCGACCGTGACGCCGGCCGCGCGGATCTCGGCGATGCGGGCCGTGACGAGGTCGGGCTTGATCGGCTCGGCGTACAGCTCCTGCATGCGCGAGGTCGCGCGGTCGTCGTCGAGGTTGCGGATCTCGGCGAGTACCGGCTCAGGGTCCTCGTATCGGGTCCAGAGGCCCTCGAGGTCGAGCACGCCGAGGCCGCCGAGCTGGCCCATCATGATGGCCGTGCGCGGCGAGACCACCGAGTCCATGGGCGCGGCGAGGAACGGGATGTCGAACTGGTACGCGTCGATCGACCAGCCGACCGAGACATCCTCGGGGTCGCGCGTGCGCCGGCTCGGCACGATCGCGATGTCGTCGAAAGCGTAGACGCGACGGCCCCGCTTGGAGCGGCCGATCTCGATCTCCTGGGTCACCCGTCAACCCTACCGAGCCCGCGCGACGCGCGCCTCGTCGAAGACGGGCGCATCGGTCTCCGCCACCTCGCCGTCGGAGCGGAACACGAGGAACCGGTCGAAGGAGCGCGTGAACCAGCGGTCGTGCGTGACCGCGAGCACGGTGCCGTCGAACCGGGTCAGCGCGTCCTCGAGCGCCTCGGCCGAGACGAGGTCGAGGTTGTCGGTCGGCTCGTCGAGCAGGAGCAGCGTCGCGCCCGAGAGCTCGAGCAGCAGGATCTGCAGGCGCGCCTGCTGGCCGCCCGACAGGTCGTCGAAGCGCTGCAGGGCCGAGCCCGCGAGCCCGTACCGGTCGAGGGCCGAGCTCGCCGCCTCGCGTGCCATCCCGTCGCGGTTCGCGTCACCCCGGTGCAGGATCTCGAGCAGCGTGCGGCCGCGCAGGCCCGGCAGCTCGTGCCCCTGCGCGAACCAGCCGGGCACGATGCGGGCGCCGAGCGTCGCGGACCCCGAGTGCGGGACGCGCACCAGCGCCGTACCGACCTCCGTCACGTGCCCCTTCGCGGGGTCGGGGTCGCTGCCTCCGCCCGCGAGCAGGCGCAGGAAGTGCGACTTGCCCGACCCGTTCGAGCCGAGCACCGCGACCCGGTCGCCGTACCAGACCTCGAGGTCGAACGGCGCCATGAGCCCCGTCAGCTCCAGCCGCTCGCACACGACCGCGCGCTTGCCCGTGCGGGCGCCGCGCAGCCGCATCGACACCGCCTGGGCGGGCGGGCGCTCCTCGGGCGGGCCCGCCTCCTCGAACTTCCGCAGGCGCGTCACCGCGGCCTGGTAGCGCGAGGCCATGCCGTCGTTGTAGGTCGCCTTGACCTTCAGCGTCTGCACGAGCTGCCTCAGCTGCGCGTGCTGCTCGTCCCACCGGCGCCGCAACTCGTCGAGCCTGGCGAAGCGCTCCTCGCGGGCCTCGTGGTAGCCGCGGAAGCTCCCGCCGTGCACCCACGCCGTGCTGCCCGCGCCGCCGGCCTCGAGCGTGACGATGCGGTCGGCCGCCCGCGCGAGCAGCTCACGGTCGTGCGAGACGAGCAGCACCGTCTTCGGCGTCGCGCGCAGTTGCTGCTCGAGCCACCGCTTGCCGGGCACGTCGAGCGAGTTGTCGGGCTCGTCGAGCACCAGCACCTGCTCGGGCCCGCGCAGCAGGGCCTCGAGCGCGAGCCGCTTCTGCTCGCCGCCCGACAGGGTCGACAGCTCGCGCCACTTCGCGCGCTCGAACGGCACGCCGAGCGCCGCCATGGTGCAGTGGTCCCAGACGACCTCCTGGTCGTAGCCGCCGGCCTCGGCGTACTCGGCGAGCGCCGACGCGTACCGCATCTGCGCGGCCGTGTCATCCGTCTCGATCAGGGCGTTCTCGGCCTGCTCGAGCTCGATCGCCGCCGCCCGCACGCGGGTCGGCGCCACCGACACGAGCAGCCCGTGCACCGTGCGGTCGACGCCGTCGACGACCTCGCCGCGGCCGACGAACTGGTCCATGACGCCGAGGCCGCCGTCGACCTGCACGCTGCCCTCGTCGGGGCGCAGGTCGCCGCGGATGATGCGCAGCAGCGTGGTCTTGCCCGCGCCGTTCTGGCCGACGAGCGCGGTCGTGCGCCCCTCGGAGACGCGGAAGGCGAGGTCGGCCAGCAGCGGCCGGCCGTCGGGCAGCGAGTACGAGACGCCGTTGACGTCGATGAAACCCATGGGTGCGATCCGTTCGATGCGCGGCATCCGCCGCGGCGCCCCTCGGGCAGCCGTCCAGAATACACAGCCGGATGTCGCGCCGCGACGTCCGGCTCGAATGCCTGTCGCCGCACGCCCCGGTGCGGCAGGCTAGGAGCCATGCACCGCGTCGCCGCCGACCCGCTCGACCTGCTCCGCACCCGCACCAGCGCCAAGTGGCGCCGCTACGACCCCGACGTGCTGCCGCTGCCCGTGGCCGAGATGGACTACCCGCTCGCCGAGCCGATCGCCGAGGCCCTGCACGCGGCCGTGCGGCGCTCCGACACGGGATACAACTCGGGCAGCCGGCCGGTCGCCGACGCGTTCGCCGGGTTCGCGGCCGCGCGTCTCGGCTGGGAGCCCGACCCCGCGCGCGTCACCTGCACGGCCGACGTCAGCATGGGCATCGTCGAGGTGCTCCGGCGCGTGATCGAGCCCGGCGAGGGCGTGATCGTCAACCCGCCGATCTACCCGCCGTTCTTCGACCTCGTCACCGAGGCCGGCGGCGTCGTCGTCGAGGTGCCGCTCGCCGGCGGCATCGACCAGGGGTGGTCGCTCGACCTGCCCGGCATCGAGGCCGCGTTCGCGAGCGGCGCCCGCGCGATGGTGCTCTGCAACCCGCACAATCCCGTCGGCCTCGTGCATCCGCGGGCCGACCTCGACGCGCTCGCCGAGCTCGCGGCGCGATTCGGCGTCACGATCGTCTCCGACGAGGTGCACGGGCCGCTCTCGCAGCCCGAGACGCCGTACACGCCCTTCCTCACGGTGTCGGACGCCGCGCGCGAGCACGGCGTCGCCGTCACCGCCGCGACGAAGGCCTTCAACCTCGCCGGGCTCAAGGCCGCGCTCATCCTGACGGCGAGCGAGCGCGGCGACGCCGTGCGCGAGAGCTTCCCGTACGAGGTCGAATGGCGGATGGGGCAGTTCGGGTCGATCGCGTCGGTCGCCGCGTTCCGGCACGGCGCCTACTGGCTCGACGGCGTGATCGCCTCGATCGACGACAACCGCCGGCTGCTCGTCGACCTGCTCGCCGACCTCCTGCCCGGCGTGCGCTACCGGATGCCGGACGCGAGCTACCTCGCCTGGCTCGACCTCTCCGCGCTCGGGTGGGGCGACGACCCCGCCGAACGCGCCCTGCGCGAGGCGCGCGTGGCGCTCGCGCCCGGACCGGGCTTCGGCCGCGAGGCCGGACGCGGGCACGCCCGCCTCAACCTCGCGTGCTCGCCCGAGGTGCTCTCGGAGGCGATCGCACGGCTCGCCGACGCCCGCTGAACGCCACCCGGTCAAGGCTTGCGCGAAGCGTGCGAGTGCCTGGGCACCGAGTCGGTAGCCTCACTCCAGGAACGCGCGCAGGAACACGCCCATCATGCCCGCCACGCCTCGAGCCGCCTGCCAGTCGGCCTCGGTCGCCGCGATCGCACCGGCGCCCGGAGCGTTGAACGCCCGGATCAGCGCCGCCGTCTGCTCGGCGACGATGCCCATGGCCACCATCGCCTGCTTGCGGAGCAGATCGACTGGGAAGCCCTCCTCGAACGGGATCGCCGTTGTGACTACCACGTCTCCATCCTCATCGAGCCCGAGGGCCGGGAGTCCCTTCGAATCCGACGTCGCCTGCGCCAGCGCCGCCGGATTGTCGATGGAAACGCCAGTGATATACGTCATGATGACGAGCCGAGTGGGCGACACGTTCGACGCGATGTCCTCGTGCCACCGGCTCTGCTCGAACACGATCAGCCCGATCCCGTCGACCTTCACCGAGTACAGCGGATTGCCGTCCGGCGCCGCCGTCCGCTCGAGCGGCACCTGATGAGACGCGAACGGCCAACCCTTTGCGGGGTCGAACAGGTCGTCGAGCGCGAGGGTGGGTGTCAACATGTCCGAAAGCTAGCGCAGCGGCACGTCCGCGGCCAGTCCCGGTCGGGCGCTACCGGGTGTAGTTCGGCGCCTCCACGACGAACTGCACGTCGTGCGGGTGCGACTCCTTGAGCCCCGCCGGCGTGATCCGCACGAAGCGGCCCTTCGCCTTCAGCTCGGCGACCGTGCGCGCGCCGACGTAGAACATCGACTGGCGCAGGCCGCCCACGAGCTGGTACGCCACCGCCGACACCGGGCCGCGGTAGGGCACCTGGCCCTCGATGCCCTCGGGGATCAGCTTCTCGTCGCTCGGCACGTCGGCCTGGAAGTAGCGGTCCTTGGAGTACGAGGTCTTCTTGCCGCGGGTCTGCAGCGCGCCCAGCGAACCCATGCCGCGATAGGCCTTGTACTGCTTGCCGTTCTGGAACACCAGGTCGCCCGGGCTCTCGGCCGTGCCCGCGAGCAGCGAGCCCAGCATGACCGTGTCGGCGCCCGCGACGAGCGCCTTCGCGATGTCGCCCGAGAACTGCAGGCCGCCGTCGGCGATGAGCGGCACGCCGGCCGGCCTCGTGGCCTTGGATGCCTCGTACACGGCCGTGATCTGGGGCACGCCCACGCCCGCGACGACGCGCGTCGTGCAGATCGAGCCCGGGCCGACGCCGACCTTGACCGCGTCGGCACCCGCGTCGACGAGCGCCTTCGCGCCCTCGTACGTCGCGACGTTGCCGCCGATCACGTCGATGTGCGCGAACGTCGGGTCGGCCTTGATGCGGCGGATGATGCCGAGCACGCCCGCGGACTCGCCGTTCGCGGTGTCGACCACGAGGACGTCGACGCCCGCGTCGCGCAGCGCCTCGGCGCGCTCCCACGCGTCGCCGAAGAAGCCCATCGCGGCACCGACGCGGAGGCGCCCCTCGGCGTCCTTCGTCGCGTGCGGGTACTGCTCGGACTTGTCGAAATCCTTGACGGTGATCAGGCCGGTCAGGCGGCCGTGGTCGTCGACGAGCGGCAGCTTCTCGACCTTGTGCTGCGCGAAGATCGCGACGGCCTCGTCGGGGTCCATGCCCACGCGGCCCGTGATGAGCGGCATCTTCGTCATGACATCCGCGACCTTGGTGGCCGGCTTCTCGAAGTCGGAGACGAAGCGCATGTCGCGGTTCGTGATGATGCCGACGAGGATGCCCTCGTCGTCGACCACCGGGAGACCCGAGACGCGGTACGTCGCGCAGAGCTGGTCGACCTCGGCCACCGTGGCATCCGGCGTCGTGGTCACCGGGTTCGAGACCATGCCCGACTCGCTGCGCTTGACGCGGTCGACCATCTCGGCCTGCTCGTCGATCGAGAGGTTGCGGTGCAGGATGCCGATGCCGCCCTGGCGCGCCATCGCGATGGCCATGCGCGCCTCGGTCACGGTGTCCATCGCCGCCGAGAGCAGGGGCGTCGCCACCGTGATGCGCCGTGTCAGGCGCGAGCTGGTGTCGGCCTCGCTCGGGATCACGTCGGTGTGTCCCGGCAGCAGGAGGACGTCGTCGTACGTGAGTCCCGTGAATCCGAACGGATCGGCCTGATCCATGTCGCCCCTTCGTATCGAGTCGTGCTCGAACGCGCCGCGCACCGCGGATCGCGGGCCCGACGCGTCGACGCGGTGGTACATCGAGTTTAAGCGAGTTTGCGCGCCCGGCATTCCCCGGATAACAATCGAGGGCCGTTTGTGAGCCTGAGTGAAACACTTGGGACATAATCGGCACGTACTGTCGACGACGTCGTCGTCAGGAAGCCGGACCCGACCCAACCCCCGGTCGGGATCTTTGGAGGTGCAGTGGAACCCACGCGAACAGTCCCCACACGATCTCGCGGGAGGTGGCTCCTCCTCTTCGGACTCCTCGTCTCCGCACTCACTCTGTCCGGCATCGCAGCGTCCCCTGCGTTGGCGGACGAAGGGGGTACGGACTCGGCGTCCGAGGAGTTCGAGTACTTCCTCACGGGCAACGTGCAGTTCGAGGGCGAGCCCCTGAGGGGCGTCGAGATCTCGGCCGAGGGCAACGGATTCGATGCGTCGACGCAGACCGACGCCGACGGGCGCTGGACCATCGGCGTCCCCGAGAAGGCCGAGTACGAGGTGACGCTCAATGAGGACACCCTCCCGGAGGGCGTCGTCGTCGAGGACGGCCAATCGACGGTCACCGCGGAGTTCGGCCTGACGAACCGGAAGGCGGTGAACTTCTTCCTCGGCGAAGGACAACGCGTCACGACCGACATCGGCGCGCAGGTGCTGATCCGGGTCGTGAACGGCCTGAACTTCGGGCTCCTGCTCGCGCTCGCCGCGATCGGCCTCTCGCTGATCTTCGGAACGACCGGCCTGTCGAACTTCGCGCACGCCGAGATGGTCACGTTCGGCGCATTGATGATGCTGACCTTCGGCGTCGACCTCGCCCTGCCCGTGTGGCTCGCCTTGATCATCGCAATCGTGCTCTCGGCCGCACTCGGCTGGACGCTCGATGCGGCGATCTGGAAACCGCTGCGACGACGCGGGGTCGCACTGATCCCGCTCATGATCGTCAGCATCGGCCTCTCGCTCGCGATCCGGTACACCTACCAGTTCTTCTATGGTGGATCGACGCGACAGCTGCCGGGTGCGACGCTCCCCTCCGACATCAAGATCGGGCCGATCTCCCTGTCGTGGATCGACGTCGTGAGCATGGCCACCTCCATCGTGGTGCTGCTCGCGGTGGCCTACTTCCTGCTCCGCACGCGGATCGGCAAGGCCACGCGGGCGGTGTCCGACAACGCGCCGCTGGCCGCGGCCAGCGGCATCGACGTCGACCGGGTCATCCGGATCGTGTGGATCATCGGCGGTGCGCTCGCGGGCCTCTCGGGCATCCTCTGGGCCTATTTCCGTCCCGGCGTCAGCTGGGACATGGGCTTCCAGATCCTGCTGCTGATCTTCGCCGCGGTCACGCTCGGCGGTCTCGGCACGGCGTTCGGCGCGCTCGTCGGCTCGCTCATCGTCGGCCTGTTCGTCGAGCTGTCCACGCTCTGGATTCCGAGCGACATGAAGTACGTCGGCGCGCTCGTCGTGCTCATCCTCGTGCTGCTGTTCCGACCGCAGGGAATCCTGGGTCGCCGCGAGAGAATCGGTTAAGGAGCGACCACCATGATCGACTGGATTGCGATCTTCTCCAACGCGGCGCAGGAGCTCATCAGCCCGACGACCGCCGCGTACGCCCTCGCCGCGCTCGGCCTGGCGATCCACTTCGGCTACACGGGCCTGCTGAACTTCGGTCAGGCGGGCTTCATGGCGATCGGCGCCTACGGGTACGCGATCTCCGTGCTGAGCTTCGGGTTCCCCGTGTGGGGCGCGGTGCTCGTCGGCGTCGGCGCCTCCGTGGTGTTCGCGCTGATCCTCGGCATCCCGACGCTGCGGCTGCGCGCCGACTACCTGGCGATCGTGACGATCGCGGCCGCGGAGATCCTGCGGCTCATCTTCACGACGAACACCTTCGAGGACATCACGGGCTCCGCGAGCGGCCTCCAGGGTTACAAGGGCGGGTTCGCGGCGCTGAACCCGATCCCCGACGGCACGTACGGGTTCGGACCGTTCACCTACAACGCCTACGACTGGTGGATCCGGATCGTCGGCTGGACCGTGGTGATCCTCGCGGCGCTCTTCACGTGGCTGCTCATGCGCAGCCCCTGGGGCCGCGTGATCAAGGGCATCCGCGAGGACGAGGACGCCGTGCGCGCGCTCGGCAAGAACGTGTACTCGTACAAGATGCAGAGCCTCATCCTCGGTGGCGTGTTCGGCACCCTCGCCGGCATGATCTTCATCATGCCGCGCGCGGTCGTGCCGGCGAACTACCAGACGTCGCTGACGTTCTTCATCTACGCGATCCTCCTGCTCGGCGGCGCCGCGACCATCCTCGGGCCCATCGTCGGCTCGATGATCTTCTGGGTGCTGCTCTCGTTCTTCTCGGGCTTCATCGCCCGAGCCGTCGAGGCCGGCTGGTTCCCGTTCATGACGCAGGTCCAGGCGGGCCAGCTGCGGTTCATCCTCGTCGGCGTCGCCATCATGCTCCTCGTGGTCTTCAGGCCACAGGGCATCTTCGGAAACAAGAAGGAGCTGGCCTTTGTCCGATAACGTCACTCCCGCTGCCAAGCCGGTGAAGTCCACCGGCCTCCATGTCGGCGAGGCGTCCCCCGGCTGCAAGAAGGTCGATCCGATCCTCATCGCCGACGGCGTCAAGCGCACGTTCGGCGGCCTCACCGCCGTCGACGTCGCCCACGTCGAGATCCCGCGCGGCGCCATCACGGCGCTGATCGGACCCAACGGCGCCGGCAAGACCACGTTCTTCAACCTGCTCACGGGCTTCGACAAGCCCGACGAGGGCAAGTGGGAGTTCGACGGTCGCTCGCTCGCGCACGTGCCTGCCTACCGGGTCGCCCGCATGGGCCTCATCCGCACCTTCCAGCTGACGAAGGCGCTCGGCCTGCTCACCGTGCTCGACAACATGAAGCTCGGCGCGAAGAGCCAGACCGGCGAGAACCTCTTCCGTTCGATCCTCCCGTTCCTCTGGCGCAAGCAGGAGGAGGAGATCGAGGTCAAGGCGAAGGACCTGCTGACGCGGTTCAAGCTCGACGCCAAGCAGGAGGACTACGCGGCCAGCCTCTCGGGCGGCCAGCGCAAGCTCCTCGAGATGGCGCGCGCGCTCATGAGCGATCCGACCCTGGTCATGCTCGACGAGCCGATGGCGGGGGTCAACCCGGCCCTCACGCAGTCGCTGCTCGACCACATCCTCGACCTCAAGTCCCAGGGCATGACCGTGCTCTTCGTCGAACACGACATGCACATGGTCCGCCACATCGCCGACTGGGTCGTCGTGATGGCCGAGGGCAAGATCGTGGCCGAGGGTGACCCGCACTCGGTCATGGAGGACCAGGCCGTGATCGACGCGTACCTCGGTGCGCACCACGACACCGACCTCGGCGCGACCGACACCGGCCACGTCGAAGCCCTGAAGGAGCTCATCGATGACGAACAGTGAATCGGCCGCGGCCGCGGAGCCGACGGGCAGCGCGACGATCGCCCCGCCGACCGACGCGGTCGTCGAGGTGCGCGCCGTCACCGCGGGGTACCTGCCCGGCGTGAACATCCTGAACGCCTGTTCGCTCGTCGCCAGGCAGGGCGAGCTGATCGGCATCATCGGGCCGAACGGCGCCGGCAAGTCGACGCTGCTGAAGTCGATCTTCGGCCTCGTGAAGGTCCGCGAGGGCGGCATCTTCCTCCAGGGCGAGGAGATCACCAACCTCAAGGCCAACAAGCTCGTCGCGAGGGGCGTCGGGTTCGTCCCGCAGACGAACAACGTGTTCCCGTCGCTGACGATCCAGGAGAACCTCGAGATGGGCATCTTCCAGAAGCCCAAGGGCCTCAAGGAACGCCTCGAGTTCGTGACCGAGATCTTCCCGGAGCTCGGCAAGCGGCTCGGCCAGCGTGCCGGCTCGCTGTCGGGCGGTGAGCGCCAGATGGTGGCGATGTCGCGAGCCCTCATGATGGGCCCGCACGTGCTGCTGCTCGACGAGCCGTCGGCCGGTCTCTCCCCGGTCCGGCAGGACGAGGCGTTCCTGCGCGTCAAGGAGATCAACCGGGCCGGCGTCACGACCATCATGGTCGAGCAGAACGCCCGTCGGTGCCTGCAGATCTGCGATCGCGGCTACGTGCTCGACCAGGGCCGCGACGCCTACGAGGGTCCGGGCCGCGAACTGCTGAACGACCCGAAGGTCATCGGCCTGTACCTCGGCACCCTCGGCCAGGACTAGTCGCTCGACCACGAAGGGGGTGGATGCCGCGAGGCATCCACCCCCTTCGTCGTGTCAGCGCCCGGCTGCTCCTCGCCTGGGCCCGCGCCACCGTCGCCCGGCCGGTGCGCGCCATCCGTCCGGAGCCAGAGCCGGGGCCGGAGCGTGGGACGGAGCACGGTTCACAGGAGAGTCCGCGATGTGCCGGACGGACCGCGCGATCCGCTCCTGCGGATCGCGGATTCTCCTGTAGACCGCCGGGACAGCGATCGGGATGCGGGCCCGCAGCCGAAGTCGGAACCATGCCGAGTCGTCCGGCGGACGGCGGGACGCCACGCCGAGACGTTCGGCGGACGGCGGGAAGCCACGCCGAGCCGTCCGGCAGACGGCGGGAAGCCACGCCGAGTCGTCCGGCGGACGGCGGGAAGCCACGCCGAGCCGTCCGGCAGACGGCGGACCCGCGTCGAGCCGTTCTGCAGATCGGAGCACGGTTCACAGGAGAGTCCGCGATGTGCCGACGGATCGCGCGATCCGCTCCTGCGGATCGCGGATTCTCCTGTGAACCGACGGAAGGTGGGACGGTCGAGCACCGCCCGTCCGCGAAGCCCAGCGCCTCCTAGAGGCGCGCAGGCACGCGAAAGGGCCCCGGCCGAAGCCGGGGCCCTTCCTGAGCGTCAGCGATCAGCCGATGCGCGTGTAGGTGTTGTCGTCGGCGTACTCGTAGATGCCGATGGTGGCCTCGGTCGGGTCACCGTTCTCGTCGAGCGTGATCGGACCCGACGCGCCGTCGAAGTCGACCTGCTCGCCCTCGGCGAGGAGCGCCGCCGCGTCGGCGAAGGACGTGACCTTCTCACCGTCGCCGGAGCCGCCCGACACCTGCTGGAGGTAGGCGCCGATGTCGGTGCCGTCGACGCTGTTCGCCGCGTAGGCGGCCAGTGCGATCAGCATCAGGGCGTCGTACGACTCCGGGCCGTAGCTGAAGCTGTCGAGCGCAGGGTCGACCTCGAGGAGTCGGTCCTGGAAGTCCTGCTCGAGCTCCGGGCCGGGCAGCGTGCCCTTCGCGCCGGCGACGAGGCCGGGAGCGAAGTCCGCGCTGTAGTCGGCGAGGTTGCCGTCGACGAAGTACAGCTGGTCGCCGGGGTAGCCCGAGCCGACCAGCGCGGGCACGACGACCTTGGCCTCGTCGAAGGTGATGACCGCGACGGCGTCGGGGTTCGCGGCGTTGATCGCCGAGAGCTGCGCGTCGAAGTTGGAGTCACCCGTGTTGAAGAGCTCCTCGGCGACGACCTCGCCGCCCGCTGCCTCGAAGTTCTCCTTCAGCGACGCGGCGAGACCGGTGCCGTAGGGGTCGTTCAGGACGAGCATGCCGAGCGTCGACTTGCCCTCCTCCGCGATCAGGTTGCCGAGGACCTCGCCCTGGAGGAGGTCGGACGGAGCCGTGCGGAAGTACAGGCCGTTGTCGTCGTAGTCCGTGAAGTCGGGCGACGTGTTCGCCGGCGAGAAGTGCACGACGCCGGCGGCGGTGATCTGGTCGATGACCGTGAACGAGACGCCCGAGGACGCCGCGCCGATGATCGCCGAGACGTCCTGCGAGAGGAGGTCGGTGACCGAGACGGTCGCGATGTCGGTCGTGGTGTCGCCGGAGTCGCGGTAGACGACCTCGACCTGGATGCCCGCATCGGCCTCGTTGATCTCCTGTGCGGCCAGCTCGACACCGGCCTCCTCGGGCGGGCCGAGGAAGGCGAGGGTGCCCGATTGCGGCAGGATCGTGCCGACCTTCAACGTGAGGTCGCGCTCACCCGCCTCGATGGGCTGGGCGTCACCGGTCTCGGCCGGCTCTTCCGTATCGGCCGGTTCGGTCTCGCCGCCGCCCGTCGCGCACGCGGTGAGGAGGAGGGCAGAGACGCCGGCGATGGCGATGCCCGTCCAGGTCGCGCGGGCGGAGCGCGAGGCCTTGGCCTTCGCGAATACGCTCATGTTGCTCCTTGGGACTGAAGGATCGGTACACAGTTGCAGCGTCTGACGACGCCGGTGGTTTGACAGTATTGCCCGGGTTCGGCCGAAACAAGGGATCCCGATCACAACCCGGTAACGCCGCCCCAATCGTTACCGGGGCGACACCACGGGGCGCCGACGCGCACGAAATCGGCGTCCACCGGCATTTCCGCGCACGCTTCGCGCGTGCGCGCCGAGCGCCGTCAGCCAGCGCATGACCCCCGATCACGGGGTCCGGCCGAGTCGGGCACCGGGCTCAGAGCGAGGCGAGCGCAGCGCGCCGGGCCGTGCGCGCGCCCCGGACGAGGTCGAACGTGAGGACCACGAGCGCGAGCCAGACGAGCCCGAACCCGATCCACCGCTCGAGCGGCATGGGCTCCCCCAGCACGACCACGCCGACGAGGAACTGGATGAACGGCGCGAAGTACTGGATGAACCCCATGTAGATGAGCGGCAATCGTCGCGACGCCGCCGCGAAGAGGAGGAGCGGGATGGCGGTCACGGCGCCCGCAGCGAGCAGCAGGATCGTGTGCCACGCGCCCAGCGTTCCCATCGTGAGTCCGCCGGCCGCCCCCACGACGACGAGCAGGACCGCCGAGAGGGGCGCGAGCCATGCGGTCTCGAGCGTCAGGCCCGACACGGCGTCGACCCGCCCGCCGACGCGCTTCTTGATGAGCCCGTAGAAGCCGAAGCTGAACGCCAGCACGAGCGCGATCCACGGCGGCTGGCCGTACCCGACGGCGAGCACGACGACCGCGACGATCGAGATACCCACGGCCGTCCACTGCACGGCGTTGAGCCGCTCGCGCAGCACGAGCACGCCGAGGAACACCGTGACGATCGGGTTGATGAAGTACCCGAGCGACGCCTCGACGACCTGGCCGGAGAGCGTCGCGAAGACGTAGGTGAGCCAGTTGACGAAGATGAGCGCCCCGGCCACCCCCATGATGAGCACGACGCGCCGGTCGCGCAGCAGCGCGGCGAACGCGCGCCAGGTGCGCGTGACGGCGATGAGCACGGCGCAGAACACCAGCGAGAGCAGGATGCGCCACGCGACGATCTCGACGGGGCCGGTCGGCGCGAGCGCGATGAAGTAGATCGGGAGGAATCCCCAGAGGGCGTACGCGGAGGCCGCGTACGCGAGCCCCATGCGGTTCACCCCGGCTCGTGGGGCGCGCACGGGCGCGACGGTCGGCGAAGCGGGTGGCACCAGCTCAGCCTAGACGCGGCCCACGACGGGAGGCCGAGCGAGCCTGCCGTCCGCCGTCGAGATCCCGCCGTCGGCCTCGGCGCGAGCCATCCGCCCGCCATGGCCCCGAGACGATGACGCGGCCCGGATGCCGTGGGGCATCCGGGCCGCGGAAGACGTCGGCGTCGACTAGCGGACGACGACCGCGAGCACGTCGCGAGCCGACAGCACGAGGTACTCCTCGCCGCCGAACTTCACCTCGGTGCCGCCGTACTTGGAGTAGATCACCTTGTCGCCGACGGCCACGTCGAGCGGGATGCGGTTGCCGTTGTCGTCGATGCGGCCCGGGCCGACCGCCACGACCTCGCCCTCCTGGGGCTTCTCCTTGGCGGTGTCGGGGATGACCAGGCCCGACGCCGTGGTCTGCTCGGCCTCGACCTGCTTGATGACGATGCGATCCTCGAGCGGCTTGATGGAAACCGACACGGTTGACCTCTTTCTTGACGAAGACTGGGGTTAGCAGCCTCTGGGTGAGAGTGCTAACGAGAGTCTAGGGGGGTTCTGGCACTCGTGCAACGTGAGTGCCAGCGGATGTCGCGGTGCTAGCGTGGCGGCGTGGAACGCGACGAGCTGGTGCGGCTGCTCTCCCCCGAGGGCCTCGACCTTCTCGACTCGCTCCCGGCCTGGACGAGCAGCGCCGACATCGTCAAGACGGTCGCCGACCTCCGCCGGCAGGGCCACTCCCCGGGCCTCGTCGCGGCCGTGCTCAGCCAGTCCAAGCTGCGTTCGAAGGCGCGCGCGAAGTTCGGCGAGTTCGCCGACCGCATGCTCTTCACCGAGGCGGGCCTCGAGCAGGCGACGCGCCTGCGCGTCGCCGCGCTGCACGCGGGCCGGTACGCCCGCGCCGGCCTCCGCCACGTCGCCGACCTCGGCTGCGGCATCGGCGGCGACGCGCTCGCGTTCGCCGCGGTCGACCTCGAGGTCACGGCCGCGGAAGCCGACGAGGTGACCGCCGCGATCGCCGCGTTCAACCTCACCCCGTTCCCGAGCGTGCACGTGCTGCACGCCCGGGCCGAGGACGTGCCGCTGGCCGGCATCGACGCGGCCTGGCTCGACCCCGCGCGCCGCACGACCGCGGGCGGCACGACCACGCGCCTGGCCGATTCGGCGGATTACTCCCCGTCGCTCGACTTCGCGTTCGGCTTGGCCGAGCGCATGCCCGTGGGCGTGAAGCTCGGCCCGGGCACCGATCGCGACGTGGTCCCGGCCGGCGCCGAGGCGCAGTGGGTGTCGGTCGACGGCGACGTCGTCGAGCTCGCGGTGTGGACCGGCGTGCTCGCGCGGCCGGGGATCGGCCGGGCCGCGCTCGTCATCCGCGGCGGCGCCGCGCACGAGCTCGTGGCGCCCGCCGACAGCGAGGACGCCCCGGTCGGCCCGCTCGGCGACTACCTGTACGAACCCGACGGCGCGGTGATCCGGGCTCGGCTCATCGGCGACCTCGCCCGTGCGAACGGCGCGTGGATGCTGAGCGAGGGCATCGCGTACTTCACGGGCGACCGCCCCGTCGACACCCCGTTCGCGCGCGGGTTCCGCGTGCTCGAGCGACTGCCGGCCGATGAGCGGCACCTCCGTCAGGCGCTCCAGGCCCGCGGCGTGGGCGCGCTCGAGATCAAGAAGCGCGGCGTCGACGTCGACCCCGCGGCGCTGCGAACGCGGCTGAAACTCAAGGGCGACGCATCGGCGACGATCGTGCTCACGCGCGAGGAGGGCCGCCACGTCGCCCTGCTCGTCGAGCGGCTCTAGTCCCGGAACGACTCGGTCAGCGCGTCAGGGCGCCGAAGACGATCGCGTAGTAACCGATCCACACGCCCGAGAAGACGAGGCCCGCGATGCCGGTGCCGATGCCGATGAACGCGGGGGTCCGGCCGTGCTCCTCGCGACGGAGGCCGAGGACGCCGAACACGATGGCCGCGATCGAGACGGGCAGCATCCATCCGACGAAGAGCGAGGCGGCCGCTCCGATCACGCCGAGCACCGCGGCGACGTAGCTGTAGAGCCGGCGCCGCTCATCCTCCTCGAGCTCGTACTCCGGCGTCTCGGGCGCGGGACGGCCCACCGCGAGCAACTGGCCGGTCGGCAGCCCGTGCAGTTCACCCGTGTCGAAGGGCCGGTCGAGTTCGCGGACCGGTGCGACGGACGACGGACGGCGCTCGATCTCCGCGCCCTCCGTCGGGGCGGCTGCGGGCGGCTCGAGCGCGGTGTGCGGGCCGATCGGCGTGGGCGCGGTGTGGGTCGGAACGCTCCGCTGCGGCCCCTGGTCGGCCCGGGGCGCCGCGCCGGGCGCGGCACGGGGCTCCGGAGGCATCCGATCGTCGGTCACGGTCCTGCTCAATACATGTAGTCGCCGCTGTAGGTGTTGCCGATCGCGAACAGCACGCCCCACAGGATGAACGAGAGCACCGCCAGCGCGAGGCCGATGAAGCCGAGGACGATGCCGGTCAGCCACATGCCCTTGGCCGCCGGCTCCTTCTTGCGACCGATGAAGCCGAGGACGACGGCCGCCGCGGGGACGAACAGCCCGAGCACGCCGCCGACGAACGGCACGAAGAGGATCGGCGAGCCGATGATGCCGATGATGCCGGCGATGAGGGAGATGAGACTGAGCACCGGGGTCGGCTTGGACGGCGGCGCATACGCGCCCGGCGTGGGAGCAGCGCCGTAGGGCGGCACGCCGGACGCGCCGGAGGCGGGCGGGGCCGAGCCGTAGGCGGGCGGCGCGGCGGGCGCCGCACCGTACGCCGGAGGCGCCGCACCGTAGGCCGGCGGCGTGGCGTCGGCGGGCGCGCCGAACGGCGACGACGGCGCGCTGGCCTCGTACGACGGCGGCGCGGGCGGGGCCGGCGGGACGGGAGGTACCGGCGGAGGCGGCGGCACTGGAGCGCCGGGCACCTCCGGCGCCTCGGGCGCCTCGAGCGGAGGGAACGGCTCGGGCGCCTCGGGGCCCGGCTCGGCCGGGATGGACGGCTCGACCGGCTCGGCCGGGATGGACGGCTCGACCGGCTCCGCAGGCACGGGGGGCTCGACGGGTTCCGCGGGCACCGTCGGATCGGACGGCGTGACCGGCTCGGCCGGCTCGACCGGCTCGTCGGGGTTCCTGGGATCGCTCATGTCGAGCCCCTTCCGTGCTGCGGGTGGATCAGTAGGTGGTGACGGTGCCGCTGTTGATCGCGGCGCCGAGGATCGCGAACCAGACGATCGCGAAGATGATGCCGATCACCAGGCCGACGTAGCCGATGATCAGGCCGGCGATCGCGAGGCCGCGGCCCTGCTCGCCGGTCTTCTTGATCTGGCTGAGCGCGATGTGGCCCGTGATGATGCCGACGAGCGAGATGAAGAACGACGACACGAGCGAGACGATCGCGAGGACGTTGGTCTTCTGCGTGGCCGGTGCGCCGTACGAGGGCGTGGTCGCGCCGTAGGCGGGGGCGCCGGTGCCGTACGACGGCGCGGGCTGAGCGGGCGGGGCCGGCGGAACGTTCGGCACGTTCGGGTCGGCGTTGGGGTCGGTCATGTGGGTGCTCCCTCAGGTGTGTGCATGGACTGGGCCATGCTGGCAGCGCCGCGGCACGGTGTCAACGACCTGCGGCGCGGGTCGTCACCCCGCATTCGCGGGGTTCTCGGGTCACCATATCGCCCCGCGACATCCGGCCGCATGGGGCAGAAGTCCCCATCCGCGCCACCGGCCGCCGGCGCGTTCGGTCAGGTCTGGATGTCGGTGACGGGCAGGGTCGAGTCCGCGCCGAAGTCGAGGGTCGACGCGGCGTGGCCGGCCATGATGAGCCGGGCCCCGAGCGCGGCGATCATGGCGCCGTTGTCGGTGCAGAGCGACAGCGGCGGGATGCGCAGCGCGATGCCCGCGGCATCCGCCCGCTGCCCGGCCACCTCGCGAAGGCGCCGGTTCGCGACGACGCCGCCGCCGAGCAGGAGCCTCGGGACGCCGAGGTCGGTGCACGCCGCGATCGCCTTGGCGACGAGCACGTCGACGACGGCTTCGCGGAAGCTCGCGGCGACGTCGGCGAGCGGCACCGGCTCGCCCGCGGCCTCGCGCTGCTCGACCCAGCGCGCCACGGCGGTCTTCAGGCCGGAGAACGAGAAGTCGTAGCGGTGCCGCTCGAGGTCCTTCGGCCGCGTGAGCCCACGGGGGAAGCGGATGGCGTCGGGGTCGCCGCCGATCGCCGCGCGGTCGATCTCGGGGCCGCCCGGGTAGGGCAGACCGAGCAGCCGCGCGACCTTGTCGAACGCCTCGCCTGCGGCGTCGTCGATGGTCTCGCCGAGCAGTTCGACGTCGGAGTCGAGGTCGCGGACCAGCAGCAGCGAGGTGTGCCCGCCCGAGACGAGCAGGGCGACGCTCGGTGTCTCGAGCGGCCGATCGCCGAGCAGGTCGGCGCCGACGTGGCCGACGAGGTGGTTGACGGCGTAGATCGGCTTCTCGAGTGAGAGCGCGAGGGCCTTGGCGGCGCCGACGCCCACCATGAGCGCGCCGGCGAGGCCGGGACCGCTCGTCACGGCGACGGCGTCGAGGTCGGCGAGGTCGACGGATGCCTCGGCGAGCGCGGCACGGATCGTCGGGCCGAGCGCCTCGAGGTGGGCGCGCGCGGCGACCTCGGGCACGACGCCGCCGTACCGGGCGTGCTCGTCCATCGACGACGCGATGGCGTTGGCGAGCAGCTCGGTGCCCCGGACGATGCCGACGCCCGTCTCGTCGCACGAGGTCTCGATGCCGAGCACCAGCGGTGCGTCGCGGTTCACGGCGTGCCTCCTGGGGGTTCCACGGGTGCGATGGCGGGGCCGGATGCCGCGGGGCGGGCGACCGCGGGCGGCACGTCGAGCCGCATGGCGATCGCGTCGACGCCGTCGGGCTGGTAGTACCCGCGGCGCACGCCGATCTCGGTGAAGCCGAGCGACGCGTAGAGCGCCCGTGCGACGGGGTTGTCGTCGCGCACCTCGAGGAAGAGCTCGGCGGCGCCGCGGCGACGCGCCTCGTCGATGAGCGCCTGCATGAGCGCCCGGCCGAGCCCGCGGCCGCGGGCGGCGTCGTCGACCGCGATCGTCTGGATGTCGCCCTGCCCGGAACCGCGCGGCGCGAGCAGTCCGGCGTAGGCGACGACCGCATCGGGTCGGGCGTCGTCGACGACGACGAGGTAGTACGTGTGGGCTCCCTCGAGCTCGGTGCGCATGGCGCGCTCGGGCCACGCGTCGGTGGTGAACGTGGCGCGCTCGATCGCCATGATCGCGTCGAGGTCGGCGGGCCGGGCGCGGCGCAGCATGAGGCTCATCCGAGCACCCGCTTCGGGCCGGCCGACGGCGTGACGTCGGGCGCGCGCAGGTAGAGCGGCTCGTCGTCGGCCACGGGCAGGCGACCGGCCGCCCAGGCGGACTCGGCGAGCAGGCCGAGGGAACCGGCCGAGACGGTGTGGGCGTCGAAGCGGATGCCGCGCGGCTCGGGCACCCCGTCGCGGGGCTCGAGCCGCGGCGGACCGAGCCGGACCGGGAGGCCGTCGGCGTCGAGGCCCTCATAGTCGGACACCGCGGACTCGCGGCGGCGCGCGTCGGTCACGACCTGCAGCGCGCCGCTGCCGCCGCGCGAGTACCAGGCGAGCGCGACCGCGTCGTGGCTGACGACAGGCACGACGGGTCGTCCGATGCCGAGCGCGAAGGCGCGCGCCGCCGCGATCCCGACGCGCAGGCCCGTGAAGGGGCCGGGGCCCATGCCGGCTGCGACGGCCGAGAGGTCGGCGGCGCGGACGCCCGCGCGCGCGAGCACGTCGCGGATGCCGCCGCCGATCGCCTCGGCGTGCCGCATCGTGTCGGCGGTGCCGGCTTCGGCAAGCACGCCGCGGTCGCGGTCGACCACGGCGACGCTCGTGCCGGTGGAGGTGTCGATCGCGAGGAGCATGCCCTCAAGCCTAGACTCGCGCGCCGGGGCGCCCGCCGTGAGCGGCGGGGCTCAGGCACCGAGCGATGGGGTCGCCGCGAAGGGACTCCCCGCCCAGCGCGGGCCGTGCCCGATGAGCTCGACGGTGCGCGGCTCGTCGGCGTCGAGCTCCTCGTCGCCGGGCACGTCGCCGCGGGCCGCCTCGTCGCCGCGGCGGCGGGCGATCACGACCTCGAGCCAGGAGTCGGCGACGCCGTCGAGCAGCCCGGCCCCCCACTCGACCACCGCGACCGAGCGGGCGAAGTCGAGGTCGAGGTCCTCGAGCTCGGCCGCGTTCGACAGCCGGTACGCGTCGACGTGCACGAGCGGGGCGCCGCCGACGAGGCTCGGATGCGTGCGGGCGAGCACGAACGTGGGACTCTGCACCGGTCCGCGCACGCCGAGGCCGGCGCCGATGCCCCTCGTGAGCGTGGTCTTGCCCGCGCCGAGCGGGCCGGTGAGCACGACCAGGTCGCCCGCGCGCAGCTGCGCGCCGAGCTCCCGGCCGAGCGCCTCCATCGCGTCGGTGTCGGGCACGAGGCGCCGCATCACGTCGCCTCCGCGTAGGTCCGCGGCACGCGCGGCCCGATGCGCGTCACGATCTCGTACGCGATGGTGTCGGCGGCGTCGCCCCAGTCGTCGGCCGAGGGCGCGCCGGAGGTCGGGTCGCCGAACAGGACGACCTCGTCGCCCACGGCGACGTCGGCGTCGCCGACGTCGACGAGGAACTGGTCCATCGCGATGCGTCCGGCGACGCGGTGCCGTGCGCCGGCGATCGCGACCTCGGCCCGGCCCGAGGCCTGCCGCGGGATGCCGTCGGCGTACCCGAGCGGCACGAGCACGAGCGTGGTGGGGCGATCGGCCCGCCAGGCGTAGCCGTACGAGGCGCCGGTTCCGGGCTCGACGCGGCGGACCGCCGCGATGCGACCGCGCAGCGTCATCGCGGGGCGCAGTCCGAGCTCGGCTGCGGTCGTGCCGTCGCCGTACGGGGGGATGCCGTAGAGCCCGATGCCGATGCGCACCAGGTCGAAGCGCGCCTCTGGGAGCCGGATCGCCGCGGCGGTCGAGGCGAGGTGACGGACCTCGGGCGCGAGCCCCGCGGCCTCGGCGACCGCGACGCCGCGGAGGAACGCCTCGAGCTGCGCGTCGTCCTCCTCAGGCGAGGTGTTCGCGAGGTGGCTGAAGAGTCCGCGCACGTGCACGTGCCCCTCCTGCTCGAGTTCGGCGGCGCGGGCCACGGCGGCCGGCCAGTCGGCCTCGGCGATCCCGTTGCGGCTGAGCCCGGTGTCGAGCTTGAGGTGCACGTTCGCGACGCGACCGGTGGCGGCCGCGGCCTCCGCCATGGCCTCGAGCTGCGCGATCGAGGAGACCCCGAGGTCGACGTCGCGCGCGATCGCGGGCCCGAACCGTGCCGCGGGGTCGTGCAGCCACGCGAGCAGCGGGGCCTCGATTCCCGCACCCCGCAGCGCGAGGGCCTCGTCGAGGTCGGCGACGCCGAGCCACGCGGCACCGCCCTCGAGCGCGGCCCGCGCGACGGCCTCGGCGCCGTGTCCGTACGCGTCGGCCTTCACGACGGCCATGACGCGCGCGGGGCCCACGAGCCCGGCGAGGTGCTGCACGTTGTGCCGGACCGCGCCGAGGTCGACGACGGCCTCCCGGAACGGCGCGAGCACGTGTCGCGAGTTCACCGGATCTCCTCCTCGTCGTCTGGCCGCGCGAGCAGCTCGCGCGAGGATGCCGCGGAGCCGACACCGCGTTCGAGCACGACGAACGCACTCGCGATGCCGGCGTCGTGGCTCATCGAGAGGTGCACGCGGTCGATGCCGAGGGCTGCCACGTGCGCCGACAGCGCCCCGGAGAGCTGGAAGTCGGGGTTGCCGTCGTCGTCCTGGACGATGCGCATGTCGTGCCACCTGATCACGGCGTGGCCGCCGAGCGCCTTGATGAGCGCCTCCTTCGCGGCGAATCGCGCCGCGAGCGAGCGGGCCGGCCGGTGGCGTTCGCTCTCGGCGAACAGGCGGTCGCGCAACGACGGCGTCCGCTCGAGCGAGCGCTCGAACCGAGCGATGTCGACCACGTCGATGCCGATGCCCGCGATCACGCGTTCCTCCACGACTTCACGATCCGAGTCTCCCGCATCGGGCCCGCCGCGGCATCGGACGGGCCCGACGGGCTCACTCGACGGTGACCGACTTCGCCAGGTTCCTCGGCTGGTCGACGTCGAGGCCCTTCGCCTGCGAGAGCTCCATCGCGAAGATCTGCAGCGGCACCACGGCGAGCAGCGGCTCGAAGAGCGGACCGGCGAGCGGGATGCGGATCACCTCGTCGGCGAACGGCAGCACTGCGGCATCCCCCGCCTCGGCGATCGCGATCACGCGGGCCCCGCGAGCGCGGATCTCCTGGATGTTCGACACCACCTTGGGGTGCAGCGTCGCCGAGCCGCGAGGGCTCGGCACCACGACGAACACGGGCTGGCCGGGCTCGATGAGCGCGATCGGCCCGTGCTTGAGTTCGCCCGCCGCGAAGCCCTCGGCGTGGATGTACGCGAGCTCCTTGAGCTTGAGCGCACCCTCGAGGGCGATCGGGTAGCCGACGTGACGGCCGAGGAACAGCACCGAGCGGGTGTCCGACATCCAGCGAGCGAGCTCGCCCACGCGCTCGCCCTGCTCGAGGACCGTCGCGATCTTCTCGGGGATCGCCTGCAGCTCGGCGACCTGGGCCGCGAGCTGCGCCTCGGTGAGCGTGCCCCGAACGCGCGCGAGGTGGAGGCCGAAGAGGTAGAGCGCGGTGATCTGCGCGACGAACGCCTTCGTCGAGGCGACGGCGACCTCCGGACCCGCGTGGGTGTAGACCACAGCATCGGACTCGCGCGGGATCGTCGCCCCCTGCGTGTTGCAGACCGACAGCGTCTTCGCGCCCTGCTCGCGCGCGTACTTGACGGCCATGAGGGTGTCCATCGTCTCGCCCGACTGGCTGATCGAGACGATGAGCGTGCCGTCGTCGATCACCGGGTCGCGGTAGCGGAACTCATGGCTGAGCTCGACCTCGACCGGGACCCGTGCCCACTGCTCGATGGCGTACTTGGCGACCATGCCCGCGAAGGCGGCCGTACCGCACGCGACCACCGTGATGCGGCGGATGTCGCGCAGCGCCTCGTCGCCGAGCCCGTCGAGCTCGGGAATCGCCACCGCGCCGTCCACGATCCGGCCGCGCAGCGTGTTCGCGACCGCCTCGGGCTCCTCGGCGACCTCCTTGCGCATGAACGACGACCAGCCGCCCTTCTCGGCGGCCGAGGCGTCCCATGCGATCTCGAACGGCTCGACCTCGACGGGCTGCCCCTCGAAGTCGGTGACGGTCACGCCGTCGGCCGTGATCGCGACGATCTGGTCCTGGCCGATCGCGACGGCGCGCTTGGTGTACTCCACGAAGGCCGCGACATCCGACCCCAGGAAGTTCTCGCCGTCGCCGAGGCCGATCACGAGCGGCGAGTTGCGGCGAGCGCCGACCACGATGCCGGGCTCGTCCCGATGCACGGCGAGCAGGGTGAACGCCCCCTCGAGGCGCGACACCGTGCGACGGAACGCCTCGCGAAGGTTCCCTGCCGCGCGGTACTCACGGCCGAGGAGGACCGCGGCCACCTCGGTGTCGGTCTCGGACTCGAACGTGAAGCCGTCGGCGAGCAGCTCCTCCTTCAGTTCCGAGAAGTTCTCGATGATGCCGTTGTGGATGAGTGCGAGCCGGCCCCGGTCGGCGAGGTGCGGATGCGCGTTGCGGTCGGTCGGGCCGCCGTGGGTCGCCCATCGGGTGTGGCCGATGCCCGTGCCCCCGCGGTGGATCGGGTGACGCTCGAGTTCGTCGGCGAGCACTTGGAGCTTGCCGGCGCGCTTGGCGAACTCGAGCTCGCCGTCGGCGTCGACGACGGCGACACCCGCCGAGTCGTAGCCCCGGTACTCGAGCCGACGCAGTCCACCCATGAGGACGTCGAGGCTGTTGCGCTCTCCGACGTACCCGACGATTCCACACATGCGCTCGATCCTAACGGGGCCTTCTTGGGGGAACGCCACGAGCGCGGGGCCCCACTAGACTGTGCCGGTGCCCGATCCGCAGAGCCAGTCGACGCACACGGCCAACGTCTCGCCCTTCATCGAGCTCGGCCGGGCCGACTGGGCGGCGCTCGCCCCGTCGATGCCGTCGCCGCTCCGCGAGACCGAGATCGTGCAGCTCCGCGGCCTCGGCGAGCCGCTCGACCTCAACGAGGTCGCCGAGGTCTACCTGCCGCTCAGCCGGCTGCTCAACCTCTACGTGGGCGGCACCAAGGCGCTGCACGAGGTCACGAGCACGTTCCTCCGCGAGCGCTCCGAGTCGACGCCGTTCGTGATCGGCGTCGCGGGCTCGGTCGCCGTGGGCAAGTCGACGATCGCGCGCCTGTTGCGCGAGCTCCTCGCCCGCTGGGAGCACACCCCGCGCGTCGAGCTCGTGACCACCGACGGATTCCTCTTCCCCAACGCCGAGCTCGAGCGGCGCGGGCTCATGGCCCGCAAGGGGTTCCCCGAGTCGTACGACCGGCGCGCGCTGCTGCGCTTCGTGAGCGCCGTGAAGTCCGGCGCGCCCGAGGTGCGCTCGCCGTTCTACTCGCACCTCGCCTACGACATCGTCTCCGACGCGCAGATCACGGTGCGCCGCCCCGACGTGCTCATCGTCGAGGGCCTCAACGTGCTCCAGCCCCCCGGGCCCGGCCACCGGCTGGCCGTGAGCGATCTGTTCGACTTCACGATCTACGTCGACGCGCGCACGAGCGACATCGCGCGCTGGTACGAGGAGCGCTTCCTGAAGCTGCAGCGCGGCGCGTTCGCGAATCCACGCTCGTACTTCCACCGCTACGCGAGCCTCACCGAAGACGAGGCGCGGGCGCGGGCACGCTCGATCTGGCAGGCGATCAACGAGCCGAACCTGCTGCAGAACATCCGCCCCACGCGCTCGCGCGCGACGCTGGTGCTCCGCAAGGGGGCCGACCACGCCGTCTCGAGCGTGCTGCTGCGCAAACTCTGAGGCTCGGGCGAGCGGATGCCGCGGCCTCCGCGCCCGTCGCGACGCGACGCCGCGAGAACGGTCAGTTCGCCAGGCGCTCGCGGACCACGTCGGCGAGTCGGTTCGCGTGCGCCTCGGCGGCGTCCTGGTCGGCGGCCTCGACCATGACCCGGACCATCGGCTCGGTGCCCGACGGGCGCAGCAGCACCCGACCGGTCTCGCCGAGCTCGGCCTCGGCACGCTCGACGGCCGCGGCGATCTCGGCGTCGGCGCCGAGCGCGTGGTGGTCGACGCCGCGAACGTTCACGAGCACCTGCGGGTAGACCGTCATGACCGACGCGAGGTCGGCCAGCGACCGCCCGGTGCGCGCCATCTCGGCCACGAGGTGGAGGCCGGTCAGCACGCCATCGCCGGTCGTGGCGAACTCGGTCATGATCACGTGGCCCGACTGCTCGCCGCCGAGCGCGTACCCGCCGGCCGTCAGCGCCTCCAGCACGTAGCGGTCGCCGACCTTGGTCTCGACCACCCGGATGCCGCGTTCGGCCATCGCACGCTTCAGGCCGAGGTTCGACATCACGGTGACGACGAGCGTGTCGTCGGTGAGCGCGCCGCGATCCTGCATCGACACCGCGAGGATCGCCATGATGCGGTCGCCGTCGACCACGTTGCCCTCGGCGTCGACCGCGAGGCAGCGGTCGGCGTCGCCGTCGTGCGCGATGCCGATGTCGGCGCCGTTCTCGAGGACCGCCTGCCGGAGCGGCTCGAGGTGGGTCGAGCCGACGCCGTCGTTGATGTTCATGCCGTCGGGATCGGCGCCGATGACGATCACCTCGGCGCCGGCGTCGCGGAACGTCTCGGGCGAGACGCCGGCCGCGGCGCCGTGGGCGCAGTCGAGCACGACCTTCAGGCCGTCGAGACGGTGCGGCAGGGTGCCGAGCAGGTGGACCACGTAACGGTCCTCGGCGTCGGCGAAGCGGCGGATGCGGCCGACGCCGCCGCCGGTCGGGGCGAGCTTCTGCTTGCCGAGGTAGGACTCGATGCGGTCCTCGACCTCGTCAGGGAGCTTCGTGCCGCCGAACGAGAAGAACTTGATCCCGTTGTCGGGAGCGGGGTTGTGCGACGCCGACACCATCACGCCGAAGTCGGCGGCGATGCTGTCGATGAGGAACGCCGTCGCGGGCGTGGGGATGACCCCGGCGTCGAGCACGTCGACACCCGAGCTCGCGAGCCCCGCCGACACGGCCGCCGTGAGGAACTCGCCGGACACGCGCGGGTCGCGTGCCACGACCGCCACCGGTCGGCGACCGGCGGCGCGGAGCTCGTCGGCGTGCCGGCCCTGCGTGAGCACGGCGGCCGCCGCCTGGGCGAGGCCCAGGGCCAGGTCAGCCGTGAGTTCACGGTTGGCCAGGCCCCGGACCCCGTCGGTTCCGAAGATCCGAGGCATCGAAGCTGTGCTCGCGCTCAGCGCTTCGAGAACTGCGGCGCCTTGCGAGCCTTCTTGAGACCGGCCTTCTTGCGCTCGATGACGCGAGCGTCGCGCGTGAGGAAGCCGGACTTCTTCAGGGTGGGACGGTTGTTCTCGCGGTCGATCTCGTTGAGCGCACGCGCGATGGCGAGGCGCAGCGCGCCCGCCTGGCCCGAGGGGCCGCCGCCCGTGATGCGGGCGATCACGTCGTACGAGCCCGAGAGCTCGAGCACCGTGAAGGGGTCGGTGATCAGCTGCTGGTGCAGCTTGTTCGGGAAGTAGTCCGCGAACTCACGGCCGTTGACCGTGATGGTGCCGGCGCCGGGCACGACGCGCACGCGCGCGATGGCCTGCTTGCGACGACCGACGGCCGCGCCCGAGACGTTGAGCACGGGGCGGGGGGTGGCCGGAGCCGCGGCGGGCGCGCTCTCGGTCGTGTAGCTCTCGGGAGCCTGGTCGATCTGGTCTGCGATCTTCGCCATGGTGGTGTCTCTGAATCCTTTTCGCGTCGGCGCCGGGGCTTACTGGGCGACCTGGGTGAGGGTGTACGGCTTCGGCTGCTGAGCCGCGTGCGGGTGCTCCGGGCCGGCGTAGACCTTGAGCTTCTTGAGCTGGGCACGACCGAGCGAGTTCTTGGGAAGCATGCCGCGGATCGCCTTCTCGACGGCGCGGACGGGGTTCTTCTCGAGGAGCTCGGCGTAGCCGACGGCCTTGAGGCCGCCCGGGTAGCCGGAGTGGCGGTACGCCTTCTTCTGCTCGAGCTTCTGGCCGGTCAGGGCGACCTTGTCGGCGTTGACGATGATGACGAAGTCGCCGGTGTCGACGTGGTTGGCGAAGATCGCCTTGTGCTTGCCGCGGAGGAGGGCGGCCGAGTGGCTGGCCAGGCGGCCGAGCACGACGTCGGTGGCGTCGATGACGACCCAGTCGCGCTGGATCTCGTTCGCCTTCGGAGTGTAGGTGCGCGTCACAGTAGTGCTGCTTTCTGATCGAGTGAGTGGTTCGTGAATCCCGCTCCGGTGGGTGTTCGCCCCGCGATGCGGTTCGAACGGCCCCGGTGGAGGGCTCAACATCGGGTGCCGACGCAGACGGCGGCACCAAAGGGAAAGCTTAGCCGACGACCCCGTCGACGTGCAATTCACGGCGTGCCCGGGTCTGCAGCGCCCGTTCCGCGAGCTCCTCGTCGGGCGGGTAGCCCACCTCGGTGAGGGTCAGGCCCTTCGCGGGCAGCACCTTGAACGCGCTCGTGCGCGTGCGCTCCTGCAGGAGGGCGGCCGGGCCCGCGACGTCGAGACGCCCCTCCCCCACCGCCAGGCATGCGCCGACGAGTGCGCGCACCATCGAGTGGCAGAACGCGTCGGCCTGGAGCGACGCGACGAGCACGCCGTCGCCGACGCGCCGCCAGCGGTAGGACTGGAGCGTGCGGATCGTCGTGGCCTCCTCGCGCGGCTTGCAGAAGGCCGCGAAGTCGGCGAGCCCCACGAGCGTCTGCGCGGCCACTCCCATCGCCTCGGCGTCGAGCTCGCGCGGATACCAGACGGTGCGGTGCCGCTGGAGCGGATCGTGCTCGGCGGAGGCGTCGGCGACGCGGTACTCGTAGCGGCGCCAGATCGCCGAGAACCGCGCGTCGAACCCGTCGGGCGCGACGCGCGCCGACCTGACCACCACGTCGGCGTCGTGCGCACCGAGGATGCCGCGGAGCCGACGGACGAGCACCGCCCCGGGGTCGGCGGCGCGACCGCTCGAGGCATCGGCGCGCCGGGGGCGCGTCACGGCGGCGAGGGCCTCGGCGTCGACGTCGAGATGCGCCACCTGTCCCGACGCGTGCACGCCCGCGTCGGTGCGCCCCGCGACCACGAGCCGAGGGACCGCGCCCTCGCGCCGGAAGAGCGTCGCGAGCGCCGACTCGAGCACGCCCTGCACGGTGCGGAGCCCGGGCTGCCGGCTCCAGCCCGAGAAGTCGGTGCCCTGGTAGGCGAGGTCGAGGCGCAGGCGCACGACGGATGCCGCGGCATCCGTCGTCTCGTCGCCCCGCTCCGTCACCGCATCGCCCACCCGAACAGCCTAGATGCGACGAGGGGCCCCGATGCGATCGCATCGGGGCCCCTCGTGCAGGACGGCGCGTCGGCTACTTCGCCGCCGCCTCCTCGTTCTCGGCCTGCTCGGCCGACTCCTCGGACGCCTCGGAGCCCGCGGCCTCGTCGACCGCAGCCTCGGCCTCGGTCACGACCTCCTCGGGGGTCTCCTCGGCGGCCGGCTCCTCCGCGGGCGCGGCGGGGGCGGCCTCGGCGGCCGGCTTGGCGGCGCGCTTCTTCGGGGTCACGGGCTCGAGGACGAGCTCGATGACCGCCATGGGCGCGTTGTCGCCCTTGCGGTTGCCGATCTTGGTGATGCGGGTGTAGCCGCCCTCACGGTCGGCGACCTGCGGCGCGATCTCGGTGAACAGCTTGTGCACGACCGACTTGTCGCCGATGACGGCGAGCACGCGACGGCGCGCGTGCAGGTCGCCGCGCTTGGCGAACGTGATCAGGCGCTCGGCCAGCGGACGCAGGCGCTTGGCCTTGGTCTCGGTGGTCGTGATCCGCTCGTGCGTGTACAGCGCGGCGGCGAGGTTCGCGAGCAGCAGGCGCTCGTGCGCGGGTCCGCCTCCGAGGCGGGGGCCCTTCGTGGGCTTCGGCATGGTTGTTGTCTCCAGTGGTGGGGGGTTGGTGCGGCCCGTGGCCTGCTAGTTCTCGTCGTCGAAGCCCGTGTAGAAGTGGGCGCCGTCGAAGCCGGGGACCGAGTCCTTCAGCGACAGGCCCATCTCGGTGAGCTTGTCCTTGACCTCGTCGACCGACTTCTGGCCGAAGTTGCGGATGTTCATCAGCTGCGACTCCGACAGGGCGACGAGCTCGGACACCGTGTTGATGCCCTCGCGCTTGAGGCAGTTGTACGAACGGACCGACAGGTCGAGGTCCTCGATCGGGATCGAGAGCTCGCTCGAGAGGACGGCGTCGACCGGCGCGGGGCCGATCTCGATGCCCTCGGCGGCGCTGTTGAGCTCGCGCGCGAGGCCGAACAGCTCGGTGAGCGTGCGACCGGCCGACGCGATCGCGTCGCGCGGCGAGATCGCCGGCTTGGTCTCGACGTCGACCACGAGGCGGTCGAAGTCGGTGCGCTCGCCGGCACGGGTGGCCTCGACGCGGTACGTGACCTTGAGCACCGGCGAGTAGATCGAGTCGACCGGGATCTGGCCGGCCTCGGAGTACTCGTTGCGGTTCTGCGAGGCCGAGACGTAGCCGCGGCCGCGCTCGATCGTGAGCTCGAGCTCGAACTTCGCCGAGTCGTTCAGCGTCGCGATCACGAGGTCGGGGTTGTGCACCTCGACGCCCGCCGGAGCGGAGATGTCGGCGGCGGTGACCTCACCGGCGCCCTGCTTGCGCAGGTAGGCGGTGATGGGCTCGTCGTGCTCGCTGGAGACGACCAGGTTCTTGATGTTGAGGATGATCTCGGTGACATCCTCCTTCACGCCCGGGACGGTCGTGAACTCGTGGAGCACGCCGTCGATGCGGATGCTCGTCACGGCGGCGCCGGGGATCGAGGAGAGGAGGGTGCGACGGAGCGAGTTCCCCAGGGTGTAACCGAAGCCCGGCTCGAGGGGCTCGATCACGAAACGCGAACGGAACTCCGAGATGTTCTCTTCGGTGAGCGTCGGACGCTGTGCGATCAGCACGTTGTGATTCCTTTCGGCAGGGTGTCCGCTATATGACACCTGCGAGTACGAGGATCTTGAGTTGTGAGAGAGAACGTGGTCCGGTGGTCGAGTAGCGCCCGGCGCAGCCGGGCGCGTATCGAGACCTCGCGATCTCGATACGGCCTGCGGCCTACTCGATCACCGGGAACGGAGTGCTAGACGCGGCGACGCTTGGGCGGGCGGCAGCCGTTGTGCGCCTGGGGCGTCACGTCGTTGATGCTGCCGACCTCGAGGCCCGCGGCCTGGAGCGAGCGGATCGCGGTCTCGCGGCCCGAGCCCGGGCCCTTGACGAAGACGTCGACCTTCTTCATGCCGTGCTCCTGCGCCTGGCGGGCGGCCGACTCGGCGGCCAGCTGCGCGGCGAACGGGGTCGACTTGCGCGAGCCCTTGAAGCCGACGCCGCCCGAGGAGGCCCAGCTGATCACGGCACCGGTGGTGTCGGTGATCGAGACGATCGTGTTGTTGAACGTCGACTTGATGTGGGCCTGGCCCACGGCGATGTTCTTCTTTTCCTTCTTGCGCGGCTTGCGAGTCGCCGCCTTGGGTGCTGCCATGTTCGAAATCTCCTAGATCTTGGCGCGAGCGGTTACTTGCGGCCGGGCTTCTTCTTGCCGGCGACGGTGCGCTTCGGGCCCTTGCGGGTACGAGCATTGGTCTTGGTGCGCTGACCGCGGACCGGGAGGCCGCGGCGGTGGCGGATGCCCTCGTAGGAACCGATCTCGACCTTGCGGCGGATGTCGGCGGCCACCTCGCGGCGGAGGTCGCCCTCGACCTTGTAGGTGCCCTCGATGTGGTCGCGCAGGGCGACGAGCTGCTCGTCGCTGAGGTCCTTCACGCGGATGTCGCCGCTGATGCCGGTGGCCTTCAGTGTCTCGAGCGCGCGGGTGCGACCCACGCCGTAGATGTAGGTCAGTGCGATCTCCACGCGCTTCTCGCGCGGGATGTCGACTCCTGCCAGACGTGCCATGGTGGCGTTCTCCTGTTGAGTGAGTGGAGGTGTGGAGCACTTCCGGTGCCTCGGCCTCCGTCCGAGGGTGTCCCCCTCGCCCTCACGGGCTCGGGTTCATGGAAGTGCCGTATTCAGTTCGCGTCGGCGCGGGACTAGCCCTGGCGCTGCTTGTGGCGCGGGTTCTCGCAGATCACCATGACGCGGCCGTGGCGGCGGATGACCTTGCACTTGTCGCAGATGCGCTTGACGCTGGGGTTGACCTTCACAGTCGTGGTTCCTTTTTTCGCTGTCCTCGTACCCGCGGGGTGCCGCGGGTCGTTACTTTCCGAACAGCCCTTACTTGTAGCGGTAGACGATGCGGCCGCGGGTCAGGTCGTACGGGCTCAGCTCCACGATCACGCGGTCCTCGGGGAGGATGCGGATGTAGTGCTGGCGCATCTTTCCGGAGATGTGGGCGAGCACCTTGTGCCCGTTGGTCAACTCGACCCGGAACATCGCGTTCGGGAGAGCCTCGATGACCGAGCCTTCGATCTCGATGACGCCGTCTTTCTTGGCCATAGCCTCACTATCGCTTGGAGTTTGGGTATTCGGTCGTGCGATGATGATGCACGACCTCGACAGGGCCCATCGGGCATGCCGAAGCGGGCGTGCAAAACACCAAGGGTCAACTATAGGCGAACCGGCCGCGATTCGCCAGTCGGCCTGCGCGTCAGCTCGCCGTCCTCCGGGCCACCGTCTCGACGAGACGGTCATGCAGCGGATGGCCCTCCCGGATCTCGCACACCTCGTGCACGAACGCGGCGGCCGCATCGGTCCGCAGCCGCTCCTGCAGCTCGACGCTCTCGGGGTCGGACGGCACGTCGAACCCCAGCGCGGCCCCGACCGCGGCGAGCAGTCCGTCGTACGGGAGCCCTCGCTCGGCGAGCTCGGCGGCCGGTGCGATGAATCGCTCGCGACGGCCGAGCTTGCGGATGGGCTGGCGCCCGACGCGCTCGACCGTGTCGGGCAACGCCTCGTTGCGGAAGCGGCCGAGGATCGTCGCGCGGTACGAGGCCTGCTCCTCCTCGGTGAAGCCGTGCTTGGCGACGATGAGCGCCGAGGTCTCCTGGAGCACACGCTCGACCCGCTCGGCGACCGCCGCATCGGCGAGCGCCTCGGCGATCGTCGCGTGGCCGGCGAGGAAGCCGAAGTAGGCCGTCGAGGCGTGCCCGGTGTTCACCGTGAAGAGCTTGCGCTCGATGTACGGACCGAGCCGGTCGACGAAGTGCGCTCCCGGGATCGGCGGCGGCGCCTCCCCGAACGGCGGCCGCTCGATCGCCCACTCCGAGAAGACCTCGACCGTCACGTCGAGGCCGGCCCCCTCGGGCTGGCCCGGCACGATGCGGTCGACGGCGGTGTTCGCGAACACCGCGCGGCGCTCGAGCTCGAGCCACTCGTCGGGTCCCGCAAGGTGCTCGGTCTCGGCGCGCAGCATGCTCGTCGCGTCGATCGCGTTCTCGCACGCCATGACGGCCAGCGGCGCGGCGCCCGGCGAGCGGTCGCGCAGCGCCTGGAGCACGTGCGGCGCGATGAAGCGCAGCACGTTGGGCCCGACCGCGGTGGTGAGCACGTCGGCGTCGGCGAGCTCGGCGGCGAGGGCCGCGCCATCCGCCTGGCTGTTGATCGCCCGGTACCGGTCGACGACGAGGTCGCGCGCACCCTCGCCGACCTCGTGCACGGTGTAGCGGTCGGATGCCGCGAGCGCGTCGATGAGCTCGGCGTTGACGTCGGCGAACACCACCTCGTAGCCCGCGTCGTGCAGCAGCAGGCCGATGAACCCGCGCCCGATGTTGCCCGCGCCGAAGTGGACCGCCTTCACGACTCGTTCACCTCCGCGAGGACGCCGATGAGTTCCTCCGCGCTGCCCGCGGCGAGGAGCCGGTCGACCTGCTCCTCGTCGGAGAACACGATCGCGATCTTCGACAGGATCTCGAGGTGCTCGTTCTCGAGGCCCGCGATGCCGACGACGAAGCGCGCCGGCTCCCCGCCCCAGTCGATGGGCTCCTCGTAGCGCAGGAGCGACATCGCCGAACGGCGGATCAGGTCCTTCGCCTCGTTCGTGCCGTGCGGGATGGCGAGCCAGTTGCCCATGTACGTCGACACGGTCGCCTCGCGCTCGAGCATCGACTCGATGTACGACGCGTCGACGGCCCCCGCGTCCACGAGGATGCGGCCCGCCGCACGGATGGCATCGTCGCGTCCGGCGCTGCCCGGCACGATCCGGACGTTCTCGGCGGGCAGGATCTGGTCGGTCATGGGAGCTCCCTCTTCCTGGTCGTGCTCGTGGTTCGGCTGTCGTTGTTCCCGTTCGGTCCCTCGACGGGGTGGATGACGCGACCGCCCGGGTCGCGACCGTCAGGTGCGGTCGTGACCCGGGCTCGATTCATCCGGTCGGCGTCGTGCTCGTCACTTCTCCTCGTGCTGCGCCTTGATCAGGTCGACGACCTCGTCGTACCTCGGCGAGTTCATGAAGTTGTCGACCGAGACGTGGACGGCGTCGGGCGTCTGATGGCGTGCCCGGTCCGTCAGCTGGTTCTGCGTGATGACGAGATCCACCGACGAGTCGAGGGCCGCGATCGCCTTGTTCACGACCGTGACGTCCTCGATGCCCGCCTTCTTGATCTTGTTCCGGAGGACGCTCGCGCCCATCGCGGACGAGCCCATGCCGGCGTCGCAGGCGAACACGACGTTCTTGATCTCCCGCATCGTGCCGGTCGCGGGGCCGCCGCGCCCGTCGGCCTGGGTCGCCGCGCCGCCGCGCAGGTTCGCGAGGGCGTCGGAGCTCTTGCCCTTGGCCGCCTCGGTCTGCGTGATCGCGGCGCCGAACGCGTCGTCGGAGACCGCCATCGCCTCGAGGTCGCGCTTGCGCGACGCCCGCAGGATGACCGCCGAGATGGCGAACGTCACGCCCGCCGACAGGATCACCGAGAGGATCACGGCGAAGTAGGCGCCCGGCGCGGTCTGGAGGAGGACCGCGATGATGCTCCCTGGCGCGGCCGGAGCCCGCAGGGCGCCGTCCAGCACCATGTTCGTGCTGACGCCGGTCATGCCGCCCGCGATGAGCGCCAGGATCAGGATCGGCTTCATCAGCGCGAACGGGAAGTACACCTCGTGGATGCCGCCGAAGAACTGGATGATGGCCGCACCCGGTGCCGACGCCCTCGCCGCGCCGATGCCGAAGAACGTGAACGCCAGCAGCAGGCCGACGCCCGGGCCGGGGTTCGCCTCGAGCAGGAACAGGATCGACGAGCCCTCCTCGGCCGCCTGCGAGAGGCCGAGCGGGGTGAGCACGCCGTGGTTGATGGCGTTGTTCAGGAACAGCACCTTGGCCGGCTCGATGATGATGCTGGTCAGCGGAAGCAGGTTCGTCTCGACGAGCCAGGCCACCGCGCTCGAGAGGGCGTTCATGATGCCGTTCACGAGCCACGCCACGGGGTAGAACCCGACGACGGCCATGACGAAGCCCCAGATGCCGGCCGAGAACATGTTCACGAGCATCTCGAAGCCCGCCCGGACCTTGCCCTCCCAGATCGAGTCGAGCCGCTTCATGGTCCAGGCGGCGAGCGGGCCGAGGATCATCGCGCCGATGAACATGTGGATCTGTCCGAGCTGGTTGTCCTCGGGCAGGGTCGCGTTCACCTGGGCGATCAGCAGGTCGGACCCGGCGATCGCCCCGAAGGTCGCGATGCCGCCGACCACGCCGCCGCGGATGCCGTAGATCATCGAGCCGCCGGTGTAGCCGATCAGGATCGGCAGCAGGTAGTGGATGAACGGACCGACGATCGTCGCGAGGTCCGCGTTCGGCGTCCAACCGACGCCGATGAAGAACGCGGTGAAGATGCCCCACGCGATGAGCGCGGGGATGTTCGGCATGATCATGCCGCTGAGGAAGGTGCCGAATCGCTGGACGTGGACGCGGGCTCCCCCGGGTCGCTTCGCCTCAGCAGACGTCGTCGTCATGGTGGGCCTCCTGTGTCTGTTACCGGATCACGGCACGGGCGTGCCGGTGGGGGTGGGTGCGGATTCGGCGGCATCTCGTGCCGCCTGCTTCGCCTCGGCCGCTCCCTCTGCGACCAGGGCTGCCCGGGCGATGCGCTCGGCATCCTCCCGGGTGTACCGCGCGAGGGAGGCGCGGACGTCTGCGAGTGCCGACGGTGACATCGACAGGCTCGTGGCGCCGAGGCCGACGAGCACCACGGCGAGCAGCGGATCGGCGGCGGCCTCGCCGCAGATGCCGACGGGGCGGCCGTCGGCCCGGCCCGCGTCGCCGACGTGCTTGACGAGGTGGAGCACCGACGGGTGCCACGCGTCCTGCAGGTTGGCGACCGTGCCGAGCAGCCGGTCGGCGGCCATCGTGTACTGGGTGAGGTCGTTCGTGCCGATCGACGCGAAGTCGGCGACCTTGAGGATGTGCCCGGCGATGAGCGCGGCCGACGGGGTCTCGACCATGACGCCGGCGACCTTGATGCCGAGCTCGTCGCACAGCTGCGTGAAGTAGCGGGTCTCCTCGACGGTCGCGATCATCGGCGCCATGACCCACAGGTCGGCGTCGGTCGCGGCGTCGGCGGCGGCGAGCGCGGTGAGCTGCTCGCGCAGGATCACCTCTGAGTGCCGCAGCGCGCGGATGCCACGCAGCCCGAGCGCCGGGTTCTCCTCGTGCGCGTCGTTGAGGAACGACAGCGGCTTGTCGGCGCCGGCGTCGAGCACGCGCACGACGACCTTCTTGCCCGCGAAGGCGGTGAGCATGCGGGTGTACTGCGCCTGCTGCTCGGTGACGGACGGCGCGCTGTTCGCGTCGAGGAAGAGGAACTCGGTGCGGAACAGGCCCACGCCCTCGGCGCCGAGCTCGAGCGCCTCGGCGGCGCCGTCGGCCGAGCCGAGGTTGGCCAGCAGCGGCACGGGCGTTCCGTCGGCGAGCGCGCCCGGCGTGATGGGCGCGGCGGCGCGAGCGGCGCGTTCGGCGATGCGCTCCTGCGTTGCGGCGACCGCGTCGGGCGACGGCCCCTGCACGACCAGGTCGTTCGCGGCGTCGACGATGACGGTGTCGCCGTCGGCGAGGCTCGCGGCGTCGGCCGCGCCGACGACCGCGACGATCGACTTCTCGCGGGCGAGGATCGCGGTGTGCGAGGTCGGTCCGCCGTCGATGGTGACGAGGCCGAGCACCTGGCCGAGGTCGAGGAGCGCCGTGTCGGCCGGCGCGAGGTCGCGCGCGACGAGCACGAACGGGTGTCCGGGGTTCGGCACGCCGGGCGCCGGCACCTTGAGCAGGTGCGCGACCACGCGCTGCGACACGTCGTCGAGGTCGGCCGCGCGCTCGCCCATGTACCCGCCCATGGAGGCGAGCAGGTCGCGGAACGCGGCGAACGCCTCGAAGACCGCGCGCTCGGCGGTCTTGCCGCTCGCGAGCCGCGTCACGATGTCGTCCATGAGCGTCGGGTCCTCGGCCATCATGGCCTGGGCCTCGAGCACGTCCTGGGCGGCGCCGCCGGCCTGGGCGCCCTTGCGCTGCAGGTCCTCGGCCACGACCGAGAGCGACGCGCGGGCGCGCTCCTCCTCGCGTGCGGGGTCGAGGTGGCTCGGCCGGTCCACCGGCTCCGGCAGCCGCTCGGCCATGCGCACGACCGGTCCGACGGCCACACCCTGGCCGATCCCCGTGCCTCTGAACTCCATCACTCGCCCCTCCGATTCGATTCGATGGGCGACGGATGCCGCGGGCTACTCGTCGTGATCGGTGCTGAGCAGCTCGACGAGCTCGTCGAGCACGCGCTGCTCGTCGCCCCCGTCGACCGCCACGGTGACCTCGTCGCCGAAGTCGATGCCCTGCGCGATGACGGCGAGGATGCTCGCCGCATTGACGGGCGCACCGCCGTTCTTCGCGATGGTGACACTCGATCCCGATGCCGCAGCGGCCTGGGTGAACAGCTTCGCGGGCCGCGCGTGCAGCCCGTGGGTCGATCCGACTCGAACAGTGCGCTCCACCATGTCTCCGGCCTCCGTCGCTGGCGTCCGTTCCCGCCTTCACCATAGACCCGTGTGCGCGCGCAGGGAACGGGGTTGCGCGGCGTGGGGGCGTTCATGATCGTGCTCCGGCGATCTCGATCGCGACGTCGAGCGCCGCATCGCCGTCGAGCGTGCGGGTCTCCCCGGGCAGCACCGCGAGCGGCACGGAGGCCGCGGCCGCGGCCTCCGCGAGTGACGTCAGCCGCTCGGCGAGGTGCGTGCCCACGAGCAGGGCGTCGGCGCCGGCGAGCGCCTCGGCGAGCGTCTGCTCGCCTGCGGCCTGCACGTCGACGTCGAGTCCGCGCGCCTCGGCGGCCCGGCGGATCCGCAGCGCGGCGAAGGTGCTCGACGCACCCGCTCCGCACACGACGACGATCCGCATCGCCTGCCTCCTCGCCCGGCTTCGCCCGGTCCTCTTTGATCGGTCACGACGGATGCCGCGATCGTTCCGAGTCTGCTCCGGGCGGGTCGGCCCGCGCCAACAGACCTGCTTCCGCACCCCCGGAAGATGCGCTGGGGACGGGGCCGGAACCGGTCGCGGAGTGGTTGACTGGACGGCACCCGCCGGGCAAGAGCGCCGCGGCGGCGATCGGGAGATCGCGAGAACGGGAGCGAGCTGACGTGCCGGAGAAGTGGGAGCGCCTCGTCGGAGCCCTCGCCGACGACGACTGGGTGACGGCGTCCCGCCTCGCGGAGCGTCTCGGGGTGTCGGATCGCACCGTGCGCACGTACGCGGCCCAGGCGAACCGCGGCGGCGAGGCGGTCGTGGAGTCCGGCCCCGACGGCTACCGCCTCGACCGGCGCGCCTGGGCCGAGCGGCTGCAGGCCGCCCCGGCCGCCTCCGACGCCACGACACCCGACGGACGCCGCGCCCGCCTCATCCGCGACCTCGCCGATGCGCCCGACGGCCTCGACGTGCACGAGGCGGCGGCCGCCGCGCACGTGAGCGAGTCGACGATCGAGGCCGACCTCGGCCGGGTCCGCGCGCGGCTGCAGGGCACGGGCCTCGCGCTCGAGCGCGACGGCAGCACCGTGCGGCTCGCCGGCCCCGAGTCGGCGATGCGCCGGCTCGTCGGCTCGCTCGTCCGCGAGGAGGGGCGGCGTGGCATCCGGGACCTGTCGTCGCTGCGCGAGGGGTTCGCGCCGATGGACGGCTTCCGGCGGGCGCTGCTCGTCGGGCTCGACGAGGCCGGCTACGCGCCGAACGAGTACGCGCTCGACGACGTACTGCTGCACGTGGCGATCGCCCTCGACCGGGTCGCGCGCGACCGGACCCTCGCCGCGACGTCCGCCGCCGGCACGCCCGGACCCGACGACGGGCTCTCGGGCCTCGTCGACGAGCTCGTGCGCCGCGAGTTCGGTGTGGGCCTGCCGCCGGCCGAGCTCACCCACCTCGCCCGGCTGATCGGCACGCGCGCGGCGACCCGCCGGTCGGGCGCGACGCGTGCCGGGGTGCTGCGCGAGATCGTCGAGCGCATCTCGCGGGACTGGCTCGTCGAGCTCGGCGACGACGAGTTCATCGAGCGCCTGGCCCTGCACGTCGACAACCTCGCGGCGCGCGCCGCCGAGCACAGCTACTCGCGCAACCCGCTCACGGCGTCGATCAAGGCCGCGTACCCCCTCATCTACGATCTCGCGGTCTACCTGGCCAGCGAGCTCGCCCGGCTCGAGGGCATCACCGTCAACGACGACGAGATCGCCTACCTCGCGATGCACCTCGGCGCGCAGCTCGAACGCACGCGGGCCCGCGGCGAGGTCGTGCGGGTCGCGGTCGTCGCCCCCGAGTACCACGACGCCCGGGCCCTGCTCGTCGAGCGCCTGCGCGGACGGCTCGGCGACGAGGTCGAGCTCGTCGTCGGCGAGCCGGGGACCCCCGAAGCGGACGTCGCGACCGCCGCGCCCGACGCCGATCTCGTCGTCGCCGTGCTGCCTCCTCGCGCCGCACTCCCCCACGTCGTGACGGTGTCGCCGCTGCCCACCGAGGACGACCTCGAACGCGTCCGCACCGAGGTCGCCCGCCTCCGCCGCGGCCGGCGGCGCGCCCGCCTCGCCTCGACGCTCTCGCGCACCATCGGCCCCGACCTGTTCGTGCGCGGCGTCGGCGGTCGCGAGCGCGAGGACGTCATCCGGCTGCTCGGCGACCGGCTCATCTCCGCGGGCGTCATCGACGACGCGTACGTGGCGGGCGCCCTCGAGCGCGAGCGGATGTCGTCGACGGCCTTCACCGACCTCCTCGCGGTGCCGCACGCGATGACCATGAGCGCCTCGCGCAGCGCGATCGCCATCGCGATCGACGAGCACCCCATCGAGTGGGGTGGGGCGAACGTGCACGTCGTCGCGCTCATCGCGTTCGCCGAGGGGGGCCGGGCCGAGTTCCAAGCCGTGTTCGACCAGTTCGTCGAGGCGTTCTCGGAGCCCGAGAACGTGCGGCGCCTGGTGCGCGGCGCGCTCGACTATCCGGGCCTGCTCGCCGAGCTCTCGGGCATCATGGCGCCCTGACTCGGGCGCGGCGCGGGCTCACGCGATCGGCGCGGGACGGACGCCGAACGGCGCCAGGCCCGCGGCGCCCCCGTCGGGCGCGGTGAGCACCCAGATGCCGTCGCGGTGCACGGCGACGCTGTGCTCGGCGTGGGCGCCGTCGCTGCCGTCAGCGGTCGTGACGGTCCAGCCGTCGTCCCGCACGAACGTCTCGGGGGATCCGGACGTGATCATCGGTTCGATCGCCACCACGAGGCCCGGCGCCACGCGCGGTCCGCGACCTCGGACCGCGTGGTTGTAGACGGTGGGCTCCTCGTGCATGGCGCGCCCGATGCCGTGCCCCCCGTATCCCTCGAGGATGCCGTACGGGCCCGACGCCGTCACCGACGCCTCGATCGCCTCGCCGACCTCGTTCAGGTGGCGGGCGGTGGCGAGCCGGGCGATGCCGGCCCAGAGCGCCAGGTCGGCGGCCTCGGCGAGGTCCTCGCGCGCCCGCACCACATCGGGCCGGGCCGGGTCGGGCAGCACGACCGTGAAGGCCGCGTCGCCGTTCCATCCGCCGACCTCGGCACCGCCGTCGACCGACACGATGTCTCCGGGGCGGAGGGCCCGCTCCCCCGGGATGCCGTGCACGACGTCATCGTCGACCGACACGCACAGCGTGTGCGCGTAGCCGGGCTCGAGCCGGAAGTTCGAGCGCCCGCCGCGACCTCGGATGACGGCGTCGGCGACCGCGTCGAGCTCGAGCGGCGTCGCGCCGACCCGGAGCCGTTCGCGGACCGCGGCCAGAGCCGCGGCCGTCGCCTCACCCGCCGGGATCATCGCCCGCAGCTCGGCGGGCGACCGCAACGGGAGGCGCCGGAACACCCGAGCGTCCCGGGGCTAGGCCGCGCCCGCGCTCGGCGCGGCGTCGCCGGACCCGTTCGGGACGAGCCCGCGCTGGGCCAGTGCCGCGAAGATCCGCTCGGTCACCTCGTCGAGCGTGCCGACGCCGTCGACGTCGAGCACCAGGTCGCGCTCGCGGTACACGTCGAGGATGGGCGCGGTCTCGCGCTCGTAGATCGCGAGGCGATTGGCGATGACCTCCTCGGTGTCGTCGGTGCGGCCCTGGTCGATGGCGCGCTGGCGCAGTCGTGCGATGCTCTCCTCGCGGGGCACCTCGAGCTCGATGACGGCGTCGAGCGACTCGCCCCGACCGTCGAGGAACGCGTCGAGGTGGTCGACCTGGCCGCGGTTGCGCGGGTAGCCGTCGAGCAGGAAGCCGTGCGCGGCGTCGGGCTGGGCGAGCCGGTCGCGCACCAGCTCGCTGGTCAGCTCGTCGGGCACGAGGTGACCGGCCTCGATGATCGCCTGGACCTGCTTACCCAGCTCGGTGCCGCCCTTGACGTTCTCGCGGAAGATGTCGCCGGTGGCGACCTGCGGGACGCCGAAGGCCTCGGCGACGAGCACGCCCTGCGTGCCCTTGCCCGAGCCCTGCGGGCCGACGATGAGGAAGCGGGCGGACGCGGCAGAGGTCATCGGAGGAGTCCTTCGTAGTGGCGCTGCTGGAGCTGCGCGTCGATCTGCTTCACGGTCTCGAGTCCGACGCCGACGATGATGAGGATCGACGCGCCGCCGAAGGGGAAGTTCTGGTCGGCACCGACCGCGGCGAAGAAGATCAGCGGCAGGAGCGCCACGAGTCCGAGGTAGAGCGAGCCGGGCAGCGTCACGCGGGTGAGCACGTAGTCGAGGTACTCGGCCGTCGGGCGGCCCGCGCGGATGCCGGGGATGAAGCCGCCGTACTTCTTCATGTTCTCCGCGACCTCGTCGGGGTTGAACGTGATCGCCACGTAGAAGTACGTGAAGCCCACGATGAGGAGGAAGTAGATGAGCATGTAAAGCGGGCTGTTGCCCTGCGTGAGGTTGTTCGTGATCCACACGACCCAGGCCTGCGGCTCCTCGCCGGCGGCGGGCTGGTTGAACTGCGCGATGAGCGCGGGCAGGTACAGCAGCGACGAGGCGAAGATGACGGGCACGACGCCGGCCATGTTGACCTTGATCGGGATGTAAGTGTTGTTGCCGCCGTAGGTGCGGCGACCGACCATGCGCTTGGCGTACTGCACCGGGATGCGGCGCTGCGACTGCTCGACGAAGACGACGGCGAGCACGATCAGCAGGCCGATCGCGAGCACGACCGCGAAGACGTCCCAGCCGCGCGAGATGCCGATGGCCCACAGCGAGCCGGGGAAGGTCGCGGCGATCGAGGTGAAGATGAGCAGCGACATCCCGTTGCCGATGCCGCGCTCGGTGATGAGCTCGCCGAGCCACATGATGAGGCCGGTGCCCGCGGTCATGGTGACGACCATGAGCAGGATGGCGTACCACGCGTCGTTGGTGATGAGCTGCGTGCACGACGGGTCGGAGTTCGCGGGGAACAGGGCGCCGGAGCGGGCCACCGTGATGAGCGTCGTCGACTGGAGGACGCCGAGCGCGATGGTGAGGTAGCGGGTGTACTGGGTGAGCTTGCCCTGACCCGCCTGGCCCTCCTTGTAGAGGGTCTCGAAGTGCGGGATGACCACGCGCAGCAGCTGCACGATGATCGACGCCGTGATGTACGGCATGATGCCCAGCGCGAAGACCGAGAGCTGGAGGAGCGCGCCGCCCGAGAACAGGTTCACGAGCTCGTACAGGCCGGAGGCACCCTGGTTCGCCGCGAGGCACTGCTGGACGTTGCCGAAGTCCACGAACGGCGCCGGGATGAACGAGCCGAGTCGGAACAGGGCGATGATGCCCAGCGTGAACCCGATCTTCCGGCGAAGGTCGGGGGTGCGGAAGATCCGCCCGATGGCGTTGAACACTCGTCCTCCTGTTACTGACGCCGCAGTCAGTCTGAATGCGGCTCGAGCCTGTCGAGACCCCCGTGAATCATACGCGAGGTCCCGACAGGCTCGAATTCCGTGTGTGCAGCCGGCCTTACTTGACCGAGCCGCCCGCGGCGACGATCTTCTGCTCGGCGGAGCCGGAGACCTTGTCGACCGCGACCGTGAGCTTCACCTGGATGTCGCCGTTGCCGAGCACCTTGACGCGCTCGTTCTTGCGGACGGCACCCTTGGCCACCAGGTCGTCGACGGTCACGTCGCCGCCCTGCGGGTAGAGCTCGGCGAGCTTGTCCAGGTTGACCACCTGGTACTCGACGCGGAACGGGTTCTTGAAGCCGCGGAGCTTCGGCGCACGCATGTGGTACGGAAGCTGGCCGCCCTCGAAGCCGGGGCGGATGTTGTTGCGGGCCTTCGAACCCTTGGTGCCGCGACCGGCCGTCTTGCCCTTCGAACCCTCACCGCGTCCGACGCGGGTCTTGTCCTTCTTGGCACCGGGCGCCGGGCGCAGGTGGTGCACCTTGAGCACGGGCTCGCGCACGACGTCGGCCTCGGCCTTCTTCGCGGGAGCCTTCTTGGCGGGGGCCTTCTTCGCCGGCGCCTTCTCGGCAGCGGCGTCGTCGGCCTTCGCGGCGGCGGCCTTGGCCGGCGCCTTCTTCGCGGGGGCCTTCTCGGCGGCGGCCTTGGCCGGCGCCTTCTTCGCGGGAGCCTTCTTCGGGGTCTCCTCGGCGGCCTTCTTCTCTTCAGCCATTAGTCGATCTCCTCAACGTTCACGAGGTGGGCGACCGTCTTCACGTAACCGCGGTTCTGCGGCGTGTCCTCGCGGACGACGGAGTCGCCGATGCGCTTGAGCCCCAGGCTGCGGAGCGTGTCGCGCTGGTTCTGCTTCTCGCTCACCTTGGACTTGATCTGGGTCACCTTGAGCTGCTTGGCCATCAGGCACCTGCCTTCGCTGCTGCGGCAGCCTCGGCCGCCTGGGCCTCGGCACGCAGCAGACGGGCCGGGGCGACCTCGTCGTAGTCCAGGCCACGACGGGCGGCGACGGCGCGCGGCTCCTCGAGCTGCTTGAGCGCCTCGACCGTGGCGTGCACGATGTTGATGGTGTTCGACGAGCCGAGCGACTTGCTCAGCACGTCGTGGATGCCGGCGCACTCGAGTACGGCGCGCACCGGACCACCGGCGATGACACCGGTACCGGGGCCGGCCGGGCGCAGGAGCACCACACCGGCGGCCGCCTCGCCCTGCACGGGGTGCGGGATCGACGAGCCGACGCGGGGAACGCGGAAGAAGTTCTTCTTCGCCTCCTCGACGCCCTTCGAGATGGCGGTCGGGACCTCGCGCGCCTTGCCGTAGCCGACGCCGACGAGTCCGTTGCCGTCGCCCACGACGACCAGCGCCGTGAAGCTGAAGCGACGACCGCCCTTGACGACCTTCGACACGCGGTTGATCGTGACGACGCGCTCGAGGAACTGGCTCTTCTCGGCGTCGCGGTCGCGACGGTCACGGCCCTGGCCGCGGTCGCGGCCGCCACGGCGGCCCTCGCGCTCGTTGCGCGGCGGCTCGGAGGATGCTGCCGTCTCGACGGGTGCCTCTGAAGTCACCTCGGTCTCCTTCACAGTGCCCTTGTTCTCAGTAGGTGCAGTGCTCACAGGTTCAGCCCTGCCTCTCGCGCTCCGTCGGCGATCGCTGCGACACGACCGGCGTACTTGTTGCCGCCGCGGTCGAACACGACCGAGTCGATCCCCGCCTGCTTGGCGCGCTCGGCGACGAGCTCGCCGACCTTCTTGGCCTTGGCGGTCTTGTCACCGTCGAACGCGCGGAGGTCGGCCTCCATGGTCGACGCGGAGGCCACGGTGCGGCCCTTGCTGTCGTCCACGACCTGGACGAACACGTGGCGGGCCGAGCGGGTCACGACGAGGCGCGGACGCAGCTCGGTGCCGACGACCTTCTTGCGAAGGCGGCTGTGGCGGCGCGAACGCGCTGCCGTCTTGGTCTTCACGGCCATGATTACTTACCACTCTTTCCGGCCTTGCGACGCACGACCTCGCCGGCGTAGCGGATGCCCTTGCCCTTGTACGGCTCGGGCTTCTTGATCTTGCGGATGTTGGCGGCGGTCTCGCCGACGGCCTGCTTGTCGATGCCAGCGACCGTGATCTTGTTGTTGCCCTCGACGGTCAGGGTGATGCCTGCCGGCGGCTCGACGGTCACGGGGTGCGAGAAGCCGAGCGCGAACTCGACCGCGCTGCCCTTCTGCGCGACGCGGTACCCGGTGCCGACGATCTCGAGGCCCTTGGAGTAGCCCTGCGTCACGCCGACGATGTTGTTCGCGATGAGGGTGCGGGTGAGGCCGTGCAGCGAGCGCGACGAGCGCTCGTCGTCGGGCCGGCTGACGAGGACCTGGTTGTCCTCGATCTGCACCTCGATGGGCTGCGCGACGGTGAGCGCGAGCTCGCCCTTCGGGCCCTTCACGGTGACGGCGCGGCCGTCGACCTTCACGTCGACCCCGGCGGGGATGTCGATGGGGAGTCGTCCGATTCGTGACATGGATCTACCACACGTAGGCGAGGACTTCCCCACCCACGCCCTTCTTCTCGGCCTGGCGGTCGGTGAGCAGACCGCTGGAAGTGGACAGGATCGCGACGCCGAGGCCGCCGAGCACCTTGGGGATCTCGGTCGACTTCGCGTAGACGCGCAGGCCGGGCTTCGACACGCGCTTGATGCCCGCGATCGAACGCTCGCGGTTGGGGCCGAACTTGAGCTGCAGGGTCAGCGTCTTGCCGACGCGCGCGTCGGTCACCTCGAAGCCCGCGATGTAGCCCTCGTTCTTCAGGATCTCGGCGATGTGCGCCTTGAGCTTCGAGTTGGGCATCGACACGGAGTCGTGGTGCGCCGAGTTGGCGTTGCGCAGGCGCGTCAGCATGTCAGCGACCGGGTCGGTCATCGTCATGACGGTGTTTCCTTACGTTCACCAGGTTTCAGGACCCGTTACACGGGGACTGACCTGTGGTGGTGGCGACTCGCGGTTGCGGGCCGCCGGATGCCGGTGCCGGCCGGACCTCGGATCACTCCGGGCCCGGCCAGCGGGCACAAACTCGTAGAGTCTACTACGCGGACTCGTTCGACTTGAACGGGAAGCCGAGCGCCTTGAGCAGCGCGCGACCCTCGTCGTCGGTCTTGGCGGTGGTCACCACGGTGATGTCCATGCCGCGGACGCGGTCGATCTTGTCCTGGTCGATCTCGTGGAACACGGACTGCTCCGTGAGACCGAAGGTGTAGTTGCCGTTGCCGTCGAACTGCTGGTCCGACAGCCCGCGGAAGTCGCGGATGCGGGGCAGCGCGAGCGAGAGCAGGCGGTCGAGGAACTCCCACATGCGGTCGCCGCGGAGCGTCACGTGGGCGCCGATGGGCTGGCCCTCGCGGAGCTTGAACTGAGCGATCGACTTGCGGGCCTTGGTGACCTGCGGCTTCTGGCCGGTGATCTTGGTCAGGTCGGCGATCGCGCCGTCGATGACCTTGCCGTCGCGCGCGGCCTCGCCGACGCCCATGTTGACCACGATCTTCACGAGACCCGGCACCTGGTGCGGGTTGGCGTAGCCGTTCGCCTCGGTGAGGGCCTTCGAGATCTCGTTCTTGTACTTCTGCTTGAGGCGCGGCTGGATCTTGCCAGCCGGCGCGGCAGTTGCGGTGTCGGTCATTACAGGTCCTTACCTGACTTCTTCGCGTAGCGGACGCGGACGGTCTTCTCGACGCCGTCCTTGGTGACCTTCTCGAGGCGGAAGCCGACGCGGGTCGGCTTCTTCGTCTCGGGGTCGACGAGCGCCACGTTCGACACGTGGATCGGGGCCTCGTGGGTCTCGATGCCGCCGGTCTTCGAACCGCGCTGCGTCTGGCCGACGCGCACGTGCTTCGTGACGTAGTTCACGCCCTCGACGACGACGCGGTTCTGGTCGACGAGCACCTCGATGACCTTGCCCTGCTTGCCGCGGTCTCCGCCGCGGGCCTGGCTGCGGCCCGAGATGACCTGGACCAGGTCGCCCTTCTTGATGTTCGCCATGGTTACAGCACCTCCGGCGCCAGCGAGATGATCTTCATGAACTTCTTGTCGCGAAGCTCCCGGCCGACCGGCCCGAAGATGCGGGTGCCACGAGGGTCACCGTCGTTCTTGAGGATCACCGCGGCGTTCTCGTCGAACTTGATGTAGGAGCCGTCGGGACGACGGGTCTCCTTCACGGTGCGGACGATGACGGCCTTGACCACGTCGCCCTTCTTCACGTTGCCGCCGGGGATCGCGTCCTTGACGGTGGCGACGATGACGTCGCCGAGGCCCGCGTAGCGGCGGCTGGAGCCACCGAGCACGCGGATGGTGAGCAGCTCCTTGGCACCCGTGTTGTCGGCGACCTTGAGCCGGGATTCCTGCTGAATCACTTCGTACTCCTTCTGAGAGGCAAGCCCAGGGGCTTACTTGGCCTTCTCGACGATCTCGACGAGGCGCCACCGCTTGGTGGCGCTGAGCGGGCGGGTCTCGGAGATCACGACGAGGTCGCCGATGCCGGCGGTGTTCTGCTCGTCGTGCGCCTTGACCTTGGACGTGCGGCGGATGACCTTGCCGTAGAGCGGGTGCTTCACGCGGTCCTCGACCTCGACGACGATGGTCTTGTCCATCTTGTCGCTGACGACGTAGCCGCGGCGGACCTTGCGGTAGCCGCGGGCGCCGGCGTCCTTGACGTCGTTCTCGGCCGACTCGTGGCCCGTCGTTTCCTTGGCGGTTGCCATGACTAGGCCTCCTTCGTCTCTGCGGCCTCAGCCGGGGCGTCAGCCGCGGCCTTGGCCTTCTTCGTCTTCTTGGCGGGCGCGGCGGGCGCCTCGACCGGAGCCGGCGTCGCACGGATGCCGAGCTCGCGCTCACGGATGACCGTGTAGATGCGGGCGATGTCGCGCTTGACGGCCTTGAGGCGGCCGTGGCTCTCGAGCTGACCCGTGGCCGACTGGAAGCGCAGGTTGAACAGCTCCTCCTTGGCCTTCTTCAGCTCGTCGACGAGACGATCGTCCTCGAAGGTGTCGAGCTCGACGATAGCGAGCTCCTTGGAACCGACGGCCATTATGCGTCGCCCTCCTCGCGCTTGATGATGCGTGCCTTGAGGGGCAGCTTGTGGATGGCACGGGTCATGGCCTCGCGAGCGAGTTCCTCGGAGACGCCCGAGACCTCGAAGAGGACGCGACCCGGCTTGACGTTGGCGACCCACCACTCGGGCGAGCCCTTACCGGAACCCATTCGGGTCTCGGCCGGCTTCTTCGTGAGCGGACGGTCGGGGTAGATGTTGATCCACACCTTGCCGCCACGCTTGATGTGACGCGTCATCGCGATACGAGCGGACTCGATCTGACGGTTGGTCACGTAGGCGGGGGTCAGGGCCTGGATGCCGAACTCGCCGAAGGAGACCTTCGTGCCGCCGGTGGCGTGGCCCGAACGGCCGGGGTGGTGCTGCTTGCGGTACTTGACTCGACGGGGAATCAACATGGTTATGCCTCAACTCCTGCGGCCGCCGGCTCCTGCGAACGGGGCGCACGGCGGGGACGGTCGCTGCGATCGCGCGACGGCTTCTGCGAAGCCTGCTCGCGCGCGAGCTCCTTGTTGGTGATGTCGCCCTTGTAGATCCAGACCTTCACGCCGATGCGGCCGAAGGTGGTCTTGGCCTCGTAGAAGCCGTAGTCGATGTTCGCGCGGAGCGTGTGCAGCGGCACACGGCCCTCGCGGTAGAACTCCGAGCGGCTCATCTCGGCGCCGCCGAGACGGCCCGACACCTGGATCCGGACGCCCTTGGCGCCGGCGCGCTGCGCGCCCTGCAGGCCCTTGCGCATCGCGCGGCGGAACGCCACGCGAGCGGAGAGCTGCTCGGCGATGCCCTGGGCGACGAGCTGGGCGTCGGCCTCGGGGTTCTTGACCTCGAGGATGTTGAGCTGGATCTGCTTGCCGCTGAGCTTCTCGAGGTCGGCGCGGATGCGCTCGGCCTCGGCGCCGCGGCGGCCGATCACGATACCGGGACGCGCCGTGTGGATGTCCACGCGGACGCGGTCGCGGGTGCGCTCGATCTCGATGCGCGAGACACCCGCGCGGTCGAGCGACGTCTGGAGCAGGCGACGGATCTTGACGTCCTCGGCGAGGTAGTCGGCGTAGCGCTGTCCGGGCTTCGTCGAGTCGGAGAACCACCGCGACACGTGGTCGGTGGTGATGCCGAGACGGAAGCCGTACGGGTTGACCTTCTGACCCATTACTTCGTACCCTCCTCGGGCGTGCCGAGCACGATGGTGATGTGGCTCGTGCGCTTGTTGATGCGGAAGGCACGGCCCTGCGCGCGCGGCTGGAATCGCTTGAGGGTGGTGCCCTCGTCGACGAATGCCGTCTTCACGTACAGGTCCTGCTCGTCCAGGTAGGTGTTCGTGGCGTCGGCCTTGACGCGAGCGTTCGCGATGGCCGAGGCGACGAGCTTGTACACCGGCTCGCTCGCACCCTGGGGTGCGAACTTCAGGATGGCGAGCGCCTCCTGAGCCTGCTTGCCGCGGATCAGGTTGACGACGCGGCGAGCCTTCATGGGGGTGACGCGGATGTGTCGCACGCGGGCGATCGACTCCACCATTTCTTCCTCCTTCACACCACCGCGACTAGCGGCGGCGGCCCTTCTTGTCGTCCTTCACGTGTCCACGGAAGGTGCGGGTGGGCGCGAACTCGCCGAGCTTGTGGCCCACCATGGTCTCGGTGACGAACACCGGGATGTGCTTGCGGCCGTCGTGCACGGCGATCGTGTGCCCGAGCATGGCCGGGATGATCATCGAGCGACGCGACCAGGTCTTGATGACGTTCTTGCTGCCGGCTTCGTTCTGCGAGACGACCTTGCGGAGCAGGTGCTCGTCGACGAAGGGGCCCTTCTTGAGGCTGCGAGGCATCTTCCTGAACTCCTACTTGCGCTTCTTGCCGACGGTACGGCGGCGGACGATGAGCTTGTCGCTCTCCTTGTTGGGGCGACGGGTGCGGCCCTCGGGCTGACCCCACGGGCTCACCGGGTGACGACCACCGGAGGTCTTGCCCTCACCACCACCGTGCGGGTGGTCGATCGGGTTCATCGCGACACCGCGGACGGTCGGGCGGACGCCCTTCCAGCGCTTGCGGCCGGCCTTGCCCCAGTTGATGTTCGACTGCTCGGCGTTGCCGACCTCGCCGACGGTCGCGCGGCAGCGCGCGTCGACGTTGCGGATCTCGCCCGACGGCAGGCGGAGCTGCGCGTAGGGGCCGTCCTTCGCCACGAGGCGGACGGACGCACCGGCCGAGCGTGCGAGCTTGGCGCCGCCACCGGGGCGCAGCTCGATCGCGTGCACGACGGTACCGGTCGGGATGTTGCGCAGCGGCAGGTTGTTGCCGGGCTTGATGTCGGCGCTGGGGCCCGACTCGATCGGGTCGCCCTGCTGGAGCTTGTTCGGCGCCAGGATGTAGCGCTTGGTGCCGTCCACGAAGTGCAGCAGCGCGATGCGCGCGGTGCGGTTCGGGTCGTACTCGATGTGCGCGACCTTGGCGGGCACGCCGTCCTTGTCGTTCCGACGGAAGTCGATGACGCGGTACTGGCGCTTGTGGCCGCCGCCGACGTGGCGGGTGGTGATGCGGCCCTGGTTGTTGCGGCCACCGGACTTCGACAGCGGGCGGAGCAGCGACTTCTCGGGCGTCGAGCGCGTGATCTCCGCGAAGTCGGCGACCGACGAACCGCGACGACCCGGGGTCGTGGGCTTGTACTTGCGAATAGCCATAGTGAGTTTCCTCTGCTCCTTAGCCGACAGCCGTGAAGATGTCGATCGAGCCGGACTTGAGGGTGACGATCGCGCGCTTGGTGTCCTTGCGCTTGCCGGTGCCGAAGCGCGTGCGACGCGTCTTGCCCTGACGGTTCAGGGTGTTGATCGAGGCGACCTGGACGTTGAAGATCTTCTCGATCGCGAGCTTGATCTCGGTCTTGTTCGCACGGGGGTCCACGATGAACGTGTACTTGCCCTCGTCGATCAGGTTGTAGCTCTTCTCCGAGACCACCGGCGCGACGATGATGTCGCGGGGGTCCTTGTTGTGCGCGGCGCTCATGCGGAGACCTCTTCCTTCTTGGCCTGCTTGGCGGCGATGAACGCCTCGAGCGCGGCCTGGCTGAAGACGATGTCGTCGGAGACGAGCACGTCGTAGGCGTTCAGCTGGTCGACCGGCAGCACGTGCACGGTCTCGATGTTGCGCACCGCGCGCTCCGAGAGCTCCTCGTCGCGGGTGAGCACGACCAGGAAGTGCTTGGCCGGCGCGATGCCGGCGAGCAGCGCCACGGCGTCCTTGGTCTTCGCGACGTCACCGGCGGCGAACGCCTCGACCGCGTGGACGCGGCCGCCGCGAGCGCGGTCGGAGAGCGCGCCGAGCAGGGCGGCGGCGATCATCTTCTTGGGGGTGCGCTGCGAGTAGTCGCGCGGCTGCGGGCCGTGGACGACGCCACCGCCGGTCATGTGCGGCGCGCGGATCGAGCCCTGGCGGGCGCGGCCCGTGCCCTTCTGCTTGAAGGGCTTGCGGCCGGCGCCGGAGACCTCGCCGCGGGTCTTGGTCTTGTGCGTGCCCTGGCGCGCGGCGGCGAGCTGGGCGACGACGACCTGGTGGATCAGCGGGACGTTGGTCTGCACGTCGAAGAGCTCGGCGGGCAGCTCGATCGAGCCGGACTTCTTGCCGGCGACGTCGAGGACGTCGATGGTGTTGGCGGTAGCCATGGACTACGCCCCCTTCACAGCGTTGCGGACGAACACGAGACGGCCGCGAGCACCGGGAACCGCGCCCTTGACGAGCAGCAGGCCCTTCTCGGCGTCGACGGCGTGCACGCGGAGGTTCAGGACGGTGACGCGCTCGCCGCCCATGCGGCCGGCCATGCGCATGCCCTTGAAGACGCGGCTCGGGGTCGACGACGCGCCGATCGAACCGGGCTTGCGGTGGTTGCGGTGGGAACCGTGCGAGGCGGAGACGCCCGCGAAGTTGTGGCGCTTCATGACACCGGCGAAGCCCTTGCCCTTGCTCGTGCCGACGACGTCGACGAGCTGGCCGGCCTCGAAGGTGCCGTCAACGGTGAGCTCCTGGCCGAGCGCGTACTCGGCGGCATCCGCGGTGCGGACCTCGGTGACGTGGCGGCGCGGGGTCACGCCGGCGGCGTCGAAGTGGCCGGTGAGCGGCTTGGTGACCTTGCGCGGGTCGATCGCGCCCGCGGCGATCTGGACGGCCGAGTAGCCGTCCTTCTCGGCGATGCGGAGCTGGGTGACCACGTTGGGGGCGATCTCGATGACGGTGACCGGGATGAGCTTGTTGTTCTCGTCCCACACCTGGGTCATGCCGAGCTTGGTGCCGAGCAGGCCCTTCACGTTCTTGGCAGTGGTGGACATGTCGTACCTCAGAGCTTGATCTCGATGTTGACGTCGGCCGGGAGGTCGAGACGCATGAGCGAGTCGACGGCCTTGGGCGTCGGGTCCACGATGTCGATGAGGCGCTTGTGGGTGCGCATCTCGAAGTGCTCGCGGCTGTCCTTGTACTTGTGGGGCGAACGGATGACGCACACCACGTTCTTCTCGGTCGGAAGCGGCACGGGGCCGACGACCGTGGCGCCCGCGCGGGTCACCGTGTCGACGATCTTGCGCGCCGAGGTGTCGATGACCTCGTGGTCATACGACTTCAGTCGAATGCGGATCTTCTGTCCCGCCATTGCTGACTCTCTCTCTGTCAAGGCGTCTTACCCCTTCCGAGGGCATCGGACGCCGCGTAGCCACTTCGTGTGAAGCACCACTGTTCTTCTGTCAAAGGCCGGTGATCGAGCCTGTCGAAACCACCCCGCGCTGCGGTGACCTCGACACGCTCGACCTTCGAGCCCCACCGACCCCCGCGCTCGGGCGTGTCGCACTCGCGAAACGGGCATGGCGGACCCATGCTCGAAATGGAGGTCGGTGTGTGCGTTCTGCTGCCCGCGGCCTAGCCTGACCCCCGGAGCACGCTCCGGGTGGCTATGCACTGCCTGGCAGTGATTCGAACGGCACGCAGCAGGGCACGCCGTTCGAAATGTTGAACTAGAAGAGTTTGCCACACGCGCGGGACGCGTGCAACCCGGGCGTGTCGCGGCCGTCGTGCTCACCGCATCCTCACAGTCAACGGGATGTCGCGCCATCCGCTGGGATGATGGAATCGACGCACGACCGAGGCGATCGGAGGACGCGATGACCGACCAGACGACCGAGCACCCGCATGCCGTGAGCGAGCGGATCGGACCGGGCAGCGTCTCGGTCACGAGGATCGGGCCGAGGCGCTACGAGGGCCTGAACGAACGGGGCGCGACCGTGCAGATCGGCGGCGCCGAACTCGAGGGCGAGCACTTCTCGCCCGGCGAGCTCCTGAAGCTCGCGCTGGCCGGGTGCGTGGGGCTCAGCGTCGATCGGGTGGCCGCGCGGCGGCTCGGCGACGAGTACGCCATGACCGTGTGGGCGCACGGCCGGTCCGACGGCGAGTCCAACCGCTACCAGGAGATCGCCGAGGAGGTCATCGTCGACCTGTCGTCCCTCGACCAGGAGGACCGCGAGAAGCTCGTCGGCATCATGGCGCGGGCGATCGAGAAGGGCTGCACCGTCGGACGCAGCGTCGAGGGCGCGATCGACGTCGCCACCGACATCGACGGCACCCGCGTCGACGCGCACTGAGCAGGGACGACGAAGGGGGCCGGGCCCGAAGGCCCGACCCCCTCACGATGTCGCGATCGCGAAGACTACTTGATGATCTTCGTGACGGTACCGGCGCCGACCGTGCGGCCACCCTCGCGGATGGCGAAGCCGAGGCCCTCCTCCATGGCGATCGGCTGGATGAGCTCGACCGTCATGTCGGTGGTGTCGCCGGGCATGACCATCTCGGTGCCCTCGGGCAGCGTGATGACGCCGGTGACGTCGGTGGTGCGGAAGTAGAACTGCGGGCGGTAGTTCGCGTAGAACGGGTTGTGACGCCCGCCCTCCTCCTTGGAGAGGATGTACGCGGTGCCCTCGAAGTTCGTGTGCGGGGTGACCGAGCCGGGGGCCACGACGACCTGGCCGCGCTCGACGTCCTCGCGCTTGGTGCCGCGGAGCAGGAGACCGCAGTTCTCGCCGGCCCAGGCCTCGTCGAGCTGCTTGTGGAACATCTCGATGCCCGTGACCGTGGTCTTCTGCGTCGGGCGGATGCCGACGATCTCGACCTCGGAGTTGATCTTCAGCGTGCCGCGCTCGGCGCGGCCCGTGACGACCGTGCCACGACCGGTGATGGTGAAGACGTCCTCGATGGGCATGAGGAACGGCTTGTCCTTGTCGCGCACCGGGTCGGGGATCGACTCGTCGACGGCCTCCATGAGGTCGAGGATCGACTGGGTCCACTTCTCGTCGCCCTCGAGCGCCTTGAGGCCCGAGACGCGGATGACCGGAGCGTCGTCGCCGGGGAAGCCCTGCGAGGAGAGGAGCTCGCGGACCTCGAGCTCGACGAGCTCGAGGATCTCCTCGTCGTCGACCATGTCGGCCTTGTTCAGCGCGACGAGCAGGTAGGGCACGCCGACCTGCTTGGCGAGCAGCACGTGCTCACGCGTCTGCGCCATGGGGCCGTCGGTCGCCGCGACCACGAGGATCGCGCCGTCCATCTGAGCCGCACCGGTGATCATGTTCTTGATGTAGTCGGCGTGACCCGGGGCGTCGACGTGCGCGTAGTGGCGCTTCGGCGTCTCGTACTCGACGTGCGAGATGTTGATCGTGATGCCGCGCTGGCGCTCCTCGGGAGCCGAGTCGATCGACGCGAAGTCGCGCTGCACGTTGGTGGCCGACGGGTACTTGTCGGCGAGCACCTTCGAGATCGCCGCGGTGAGCGTCGTCTTGCCGTGGTCGACGTGACCGATCGTACCGATGTTGACGTGCGGCTTGGTCCGCTCGAACTTGGCCTTAGCCACTGTGGGTCCTCCTCAGGATCCGTGTAGCAGCACCGGGCGCCGGATTGCGACCGGTGAGCTACGGGGGTTGTGTTGTTATGTTACGCGAACCTGTCGGCTCGTGCGTTCGGGCGCTACTCGCCCTTGTTCTTCTGGACGATCTCGTCGGCCACGGCCTTCGGGACCTCCGCGTAGCTCTCGAACTCCATCGAGTACACGGCGCGGCCCGAGGTCTTGGACCGCAGGTCGCCGATGTAGCCGAACATCTCCGAGAGCGGGACGTGCGCACGCACGACCTTCACGCCGGCAGCGTCCTCCATGGACTGGATCTGGCCGCGACGCGAGTTCAGGTCGCCGATGACGTCGCCCATGTACTCCTCGGGAGTACGGACCTCGACGGCCATCAGCGGCTCGAGCAGGACGGGGTTCGCCTTCCGAGCGGCCTCCTTGAAGCCCATCGAACCGGCGATCTTGAACGCCATCTCCGAGGAGTCGACGTCGTGGGCCGCGCCGTCGAGCAGGATGCCCTTGACGCCGACCATCGGGTAGCCGGCCAGGATGCCGTACTGCATCGCGTCCTGGAAGCCGGCGTCGACCGAGGGGATGTACTCGCGCGGAACGCGGCCACCCGTGACCTTGTTCTCGAACTCGTACGTCTTGTCGCCCTCGAGCTCGAGGGGCTCCAGCGCGAACTGGATCTTCGCGAACTGGCCCGAGCCGCCCGTCTGCTTCTTGTGCGTGTAGTCGTGCTTCTCGACCGCGCGCTTGATCGTCTCGCGGTAGGCCACCTGCGGCTTGCCGACGTTGGCCTCGACCTTGAACTCGCGCTTCATGCGGTCGACGAGGATGTCGAGGTGCAGCTCGCCCATGCCCTTGATGACCGTCTGGCCGGTCTCCTGGTTGAGCTCGGTGCGGAAGGTGGGGTCCTCCTCGGCGAGCTTCTGGATCGCCGTGCCGAGCTTCTCCTGGTCGGCCTTGGTCTTCGGCTCGATCGCGACCTCGATGACCGGGGCCGGGAACGTCATCGACTCGAGCACGACCTGGTTGTCGGGGTCGCACAGCGTGTCGCCCGTGGTCGTGTCCTTGAGGCCGATGACGGCGTAGATGTTGCCCGCGGTGACCGAGTCGACCGGGTTCTCCTTGTTGGCGTGCATCTGGAAGATCTTCCCGATGCGCTCCTTCTTGCCCTTGGTCGAGTTGATGACCTGGCCGCCGGAGTCGAGGTGACCCGAGTACACGCGGATGTAGGTGAGGCGACCGAAGAACGGGTGCACCGCGACCTTGAACGCGAGCGCCGCGAAGGGGTCGTTCGCGTCGGGGTGGCGCTCGATGACCTCGTCCTCGTTGCGCGGGTTGCGTCCTTCGACGGCCGGCACGTCGAGCGGCGACGGCAGGAAGTCGACGACCGCGTCGAGCATGGGCTGCACGCCGCGGTTCTTGAACGCCGAGCCGCAGAGCACGGGGTAGATCTCGGAGTTGACCGTGAGCTTGCGGATGGCGCCCTTGATCTCGGCGACCGTGAGCTCCTCGCCGCCGAAGAACTTCTCGAGCAGCGCGTCGTCGGTCTCGGCGACGGTCTCGAGCAGCTGCTGGCGGTACTCCTCGGCCTTGTCCTTGAGGTCGGCCGGGATCTCCTGCACCTCGTACTTGGCGCCCATTGTCACGTCGCCCTTGGCGTCGCCGGGCCACACGAGGGCCCGCATCTCGATGAGGTCGATGACGCCGATGAAGTCGTTCTCGGCGCCGATCGGCAGCTGCAGCACGAGCGGCTTGGCACCGAGGCGCTTGACGATCGTGTCGACCGTGAAGTAGAAGTCCGCGCCGAGCTTGTCCATCTTGTTGACGAAGCAGATGCGGGGGACGTTGTACTTGTCGGCCTGGCGCCACACGGTCTCGGACTGGGGCTCGACGCCCTCCTTGCCGTCGAAGACGGCGACCGCGCCGTCGAGCACGCGCAGCGAGCGCTCCACCTCGACGGTGAAGTCGACGTGGCCGGGCGTGTCGATGATGTTGACCTGGTTCTTGTTCCAGAAGCAGGTGACGGCGGCCGACGTGATCGTGATGCCGCGCTCCTTCTCCTGCTCCATCCAGTCGGTGGTCGAGGCGCCGTCGTGCGTCTCGCCGATCTTGTGGTTGACGCCCGTGTAGAACAGGATGCGCTCGGTGGTGGTGGTCTTGCCGGCATCGATGTGCGCCATGATGCCGATGTTGCGGACCTTGCTCAGGTCGGTGAGCACGTCAAGTGCCACGGGGTTCCTCCGTTGATCGGGAAGGTGAGTTGGGGGGTGAGCGGATGCCGCGTGGCCGCCGCGAGCACGTCGGCCCGCGGCATCCGCTCGGCCCGCTACCAGCGGTAGTGGGCGAAGGCGCGGTTCGACTCGGCCATCTTGTGGGTGTCCTCGCGGCGCTTGACCGCGGCACCGAGGCCGTTCGACGCGTCGAGGATCTCGTTGGTGAGACGCTCGGTCATGGTCTTCTCGCGGCGGGCCTTGGCGTAGCTGGTGAGCCAGCGCAGCGCCAGGGTGTTCGCGCGGTGGGGCTTGACCTCGACGGGGACCTGGTAGGTCGAGCCGCCGACGCGGCGCGACCGGACCTCGAGCGTGGGGCGCACGTTGTCGAGGGCCTTCTTCAGGACCGCGACGGCGTCCTGGCCGGACTTGTTCGCGACGTTCTCGAGCGCCTCGTAGACGATGCGCTGCGCGAGGTCCTTCTTGCCGTCGATGAGGATCTTGTTGACGAGCTGGCTGACGACCGGCGAACCGTAGACCGGGTCGGCGACGACGGGGCGCTTCGGAGCGGGACCCTTGCGAGGCATTACTTCTTCTCCATCTTCGCGCCGTAGCGGCTACGAGCCTGCTTGCGGTTCTTCACGGCCTGCGTGTCGAGCGCGCCGCGGATGATCTTGTAGCGCACACCGGGGAGGTCCTTCACACGACCGCCGCGGACGAGCACCATCGAGTGCTCCTGCAGGTTGTGGCCCTCACCGGGGATGTAGGCGGTCACCTCGGTGCCGTTCGAGAGCTTCACGCGGGCGACCTTGCGCAGGGCCGAGTTCGGCTTCTTCGGGGTGGTGGTGTACACACGCGTGCACACGCCGCGCTGCTGGGGGTTGGCCTTCAGGGCGGGCGCCTTGGTCTTGGTGACCTTGGGCGAGCGACCCTTGCGGACCAACTGCTGAATGGTTGGCACTGCTTCTCCTTGTTGTGCTGCACGGTGACAGCTCTGATGGATTTCACATCACGACCCACCGGCACCGCCGAGCGGCGGAGCCTGTTGGTGGTGGGTATGCCGTGGGGGCGGCCGGGTCATGTCGAGCCGACGCCCTGCGTGCGGACTGCCCGAACCCGCTCCCCGTCCGCGGAACTCCGCGGGCATGGTGCGAGCGCGCGGCAAGGCGCACACCCGCTCAATGGTAATGCGGCGCCATCACCCGGTCAAATGGGCGCCGGCCCGGAGGGCACGCCGTGAGCGAACGCCGGCCCGCCCCGCCCGACCGCGGCCGAGCCTAGTTCGGCCAGCCCGGCGCGTCGAGTTCGCGGTCGAGGTCGGCGAGCATCTCGGCAACCTGCGGCTCGACGTGACGCTCGACCGCGGCGGCGATGCGGGCGCGGTGCTGGGCGAGTTCGACGCAGATGCGGCGGCCGAGCTGCTTGGCGAACTCGTCGGCCATGCGCACCTCCTCGCGCAGCGCCTCCTTCTCCTGCGGCGTGAACGGTCGGGGCGCCGGTTCGGCGGACTCGGCCGCGGCATCGGCCTCGAGGCCCTGCAGCGTGAAGAGGAACGGCTGGTCGGGCACGGGCTCGGGGTCCAGGTCGAGTCCCAGGAACTCCGGGTCGAGGCCCTCCCCCGCGCGATACGGCCGTCGCGCCTTGCGTTCCTCGGCGAGCCGGATCTCGCGGTGCAGCATGGGCAGGTTGCGGGCCGTGTAATCGTCGACGGCGGCGTCGATGATGCCCTTCATGCGCATCGAGAAGGCGTGCTGCACGGGGTGCGGCACGTCGACGTCGAGGCCGGCGGCGGCGAGGATCGGCGAGCCGAAGCACCGCGTGCAGAGGCGCACGCGACCGCGGTGCGTGCCCGGACGCCAGCGCGGCAGCCACGCGAGCCAGCGGTCGACCTCGTGGCTGACACGGGCCTCGACCGATCCCTCCACGCGGTTCACCCTAGTGCCGGGTCGCCTCGGCCGGGCGCAGGCGGTGAACGGATGTCACGATGCGCCGCGTCGCGTCACTCCCCGTCGTCGCGCTCCCACGGCCAGCGCGGGCGCTCGACGCCGCCCTGCTGCGCCCGCGCGGTGACGGCGGCGAGGAGCGCGACGAGCGCGCCCGTGACGGGGATGATCACGCCGAACCCGGCCGTCATGAACGACAGGGCGAACAGCAGGGCGGCGAGGATCGTGCCGGTGGATGCCGCGTACGCGACGGTCGCGGCGAGCACCCCGGCGGCCCAGGTGACGAGCAGGGCGAGCCCGGCGAGGCTCCACGGGCGCACTCCGCGCGTGAGCCCGAACCCGAGCAGCAGGAGCAGGGCGAGCACCGAGACGCCGACCGTGATGGGACCGACGAGGCGCCCCGCCGCCGGATCGGCGATCGGATCGGCCTCGGCCAGCAGGCTCACGAACCCGAACGCCGCGACGATGAGCGCGAGGTGCAGCGCGGCCGCGAATCCCGCGACGGTCCACGCGGAGGCCGAGTTCGACGCCATCCTCCGAGCGTACGCCGCCGCAGACGACGGACGGCGGGGCGGGACCCTCGTGGTCCCGCCCCGCCGTCGTGCCTCGCTCGGGGTCAGCGCCCGGCGAGCTGCTGGTCGAGGTCCTGGATCGCCTGCATCATGCCGCGCAGCGCCTCGCCCATCTCGCCGATGCCGTCGACGGCCGACTTCAGGCCGGTGGTGAGCTCCTCGTAGCCCTGGCCGAACTTGCCGGACGCGTGCTGGGTCTTGAAGTCGTTGCCGAGCAGGTTGTCGACGGAGCTCTTCAGCTGGTCGAGCTGCGACTGGATGTCGTCGCGCGCGTCGGACAGCTTGCTCGCCATCGCCTCCATCTCGCCGTACGAGGCGCCGAAATCTGCGGCCATCGTGGAACCTTCCTTCGTTCGGGATCGTCGCCCGCGACTGCGAGCCGGTGTCCCCAGCCTACGGACGGCGCCGCGACGGGGACATGGGGAGCGCTCCCCACGCTGCGCTCAGCGCGGGCGCGACGCGAGCGCGGCCTCGAGCCCTGGCGAGGCGGCGACCGCGGTCAGGGTGAGGACGAGTTCGCCGGGGAGCGCCGCGCGGCGCGGCGCGGGGATCCCGCGCTCCTCGAGGAGGCGGTACGCGGCCGCGAGGTCGGTCTCGACGCGTTCGCGCTCGGCCGGGTCGACCTCGGCCCATGCGGCACCGAGCTGCGCGATCGCCTCGGCGAGGATCTCGTTGCCGGCCTCGGCCTGGGTCTCGGCGAACCGCTCCATGCGGCGCCGCGTCGCCGCGCGCTGCTCGGGCGAGGCGCCCAGCGCGACGACCGTGGCCGCCGCAGCGACGCCCGCGAGCGCGAGGAGACCGGCGACCGCGACGGCGAACATGCCGACGGTGGCCAGGGTGACGCCGCCGAGCACGGCGCTCATCGCGAGCGCGGCGAGGCACAGCGCAGCGGCGCTCCACACGGTCGCCATCACGCCCGTGGTCGGCGCGGCGTCGCGCCGCAGCGGCAGGAGTGCGAGGGCGATGAGCACGGCTGCGGCCCAGACGAGGCCGGTGATCCACGGCAGCACGTCGACGGCGTCGAACACCGCGCGGCCGAGGTGGAACGCCGCAGCGAAGCAGGCCGCGAGCACGCCGCCGATGAGTGCGGCGGTGCGCCCGCCCGACCGTCCGAGCTCGGCGGCCGCGCTGCCGTCGCGCTTCCCGAGGTCGGCGAGGCCGCCGGCGCGTGACGCGCGGAGGGCGGCCACCGTCGCGGCGACGCGCGCGTCGACCTGCTCGGCGTACCGCGGGACGGCGGCGACGGCGGCTCGGTCGAGCCCGCTCAGCCGATACTCGACGTCGGCGCCGCGTGCGGCGCCCGCCCAGGCCGCGGCCGGGCCGTCGACCGTCACGCGACCACCCGCAGCGAGCCCACCACCGGGTCGGCGAACCGCTGCATGGTGCCGATCACCTCCCGATGGGCGGGCTCGGAGAAGACCAGGCCGAGGAGCCCGGGGAGCACGAGTCCGTACGAGATGCCCGCGAGCGTCGCGCCCGCGCCGTCGGGTCGCTCCGTCACGTAGGCGATGCGGTAGCCGTGCGGCACCGACTCGGTCTCGAACTCCTCGACGACGGGGTCGCCGAGGAGTTCCTCCTCCGGGAGCATCCAGTCCATCGACTCCGACGCGATCGCCTCGGCGTCGACGCCCTCGGGCAGCGCCCGCAGCGTCGCGTGCAGCACGCCGGTCATCGGCATGGTCGTCGGCCGGAAGTACAGCGACGTGTCGATCCCGGCGCGCCGTCGGCCGAGCGCCTCCCGGGCCGCCGCCTCGAGCTCGTCGCCGTAGGCGGCGAGCGGCCCGTGGGCGTACGCCGCGCGCTGCTCGGCCAGCCAGAGCCCGTCGGCTTCGGCGTCAGGGCCCGGCATGATCGACCACGTGTCGCCCGGGTAGACGAGCTCGAACCTCATGCGCCGCTCCAGCGGAAGGTCGACAGGATCGCGTCGGCGAGCACGCCCGCGGCGCGCACGGTCTCGTCGTCGAGGCGCTCGCCTGCTGCGGCCGACGGGATCACCGCGCTGAACAGCAGCGCCTCGCGCCGCTCGGTCCCGGGCACGGCGACGAGGTAGTCGAACGAGCGGACCGCGACCTCGCCGCCCGGCACGCGATGCGCGTGCTCCTCCTCCCAGCGGAGGATCACGCCGTCGTCGCCGAGGGTCCGCGCGCCCCGGTCGCGCCGGAGCGCGGCCACGTGCGGGTCGAGCGGGCCGCCGCCCGGCGCGGAGAGCCGGACCGCGGTGATCGACAGCGGGAAGAGCTCGTCGGCGGGGACGTCGGCCGGGTAGATCAGGCGGACCGGCTCGCGCCGGAGGAACTCGTCGGCGGCACGGTCGAGCATCGACTGGAACTGCACGTCGAGGTCGGGCCGATGCGCGGACCGGAGGACCGCGGAGGTCCGGGCGGTGAGGTCGGCGAACGCCTCGCGCGTGGGCGCGACCGAGACCCAGCCCCGCGGGAGCAGCAGCACGAACGGCGGGAGTCCGGGTCGCGATGCACCGGTCAGCTCGTCGCGCAGGCTCGGGATCATCGCCACGAGTCTACGGTCCGGTTCTGCTGGAACGTGCTCACCTGGTCGCTCGCCCAGTCGTACACGGAGTAGGCGGTGACCTGCGCCTGCCGGTATCCCCAGTGGAGGTCCCACGCGCCGGCGTTCGTCGCGGAGTCGCCGACCCCGAGCAGGCGGCCGAAGAACATGTCGGCCCCGTTGGTGAACTGCGTCTGCTGCCGCATGTAGGGCGCGCCCGAGATCAGCCGCTGGATCAAGCGGGAACCGCCGGTGGCGGCGTCGAAGCCGACGCCCGCGCTGCCCCAGTCGGCCCGGGCGAGGTCGTCGATGCGGCCGAGGTGCGTGCGGAGCGCGGCGAAGTCCTCACCGGCGAGCATCATGTTCCGGAACCCGGACAGGCGCGGGAACCGCGAGCCCGTGCTCGCGATCGAGCCGAGGTCGGCGAGCTTGCCGAGCTTGCCGAACGGGATGACGCCGATGATCGCCATCGTCAGGTCCTTGCCGTCCTTGCGGCCCTTGGCGAAGAGCACGACGGTGCCGAGCAGCGTGAGGATCGCGACGATCGTCGCGAGGGCCGCGATGAGCGGGCCGCCGACGATGAGGGCCGCCAGCACGAGCGCGATGCCGACGTACTCGAGCACGGTGACGAGCGCCTCGACGAAGGGCAGCACGTCGTCCCAGAAGCCATCCTCGACGCCGTCCTCGTTGGCGCCCTGGAGGCCCGCGAGCGCGGTGTCGTACGCGGCATCCCACGTGTCGTAGTACCCGTCGAAGCGGCGCGCGGCCTCCTCCCATTCCTCCTTCGCGGTCGCGAGCGACGAGTCGGCCGCCGCGGTGGCCGTGTCGCGCGCGTCGGTGCTGCCGTCGCTCCCCTCGGGCGTCTGCTCGGCCTCGTCGACGTCGGACGCACGCGAGCGCACGGCCTCCCAGAGCGACTCGCACTCGCCCGCGGCCCGGTTCAGCCCGGGAGCGACCTCGGCCACGACCTGCCCGTACGCCTTGAGCGCGGTGCCGCTCGGCGAGTACCGTTCGCCGGCCTTCTTCAGGTCGGCGTGCACCTCCTCGCCCTGCTCGCGCACGGCGTCGAGCGAGAGGCCCTTCCCGACCTGGCCGTCGACCATCATCTTCAGGGTGTCGGCGGCACGCAGCATCCGCTCGCCCAGGCTCTCGATCTGGTCGCCGCGCGCGACGATCGTCGAGCCGGTGTCGGCGATGCGGTCGATGTCGCGACCCTTGGGCGACTCGGGCATGCTGCGGTGGAAGTAGGCGGTGTTCCCCATGGCGGGCTCAGCCTCCGTTCTGCTCGAGGCTGGACTTCAGCTCGAGGTCGAGCTGCTCCCAGGCGTCCGTGACCCCCGCGACCTGCTCCTGCAGCTCGACGAGGTGGCCCCTGAGGGTCTCGCGCTTGTCGTCCCACGCGCCCTCGAACTCGTCGGCCGCGTGTCGCAGGCCCGTGCGCCCGAACGGGCGCCCGATGGCGTCGAGCAGGGAGTCCGTGCGCGAGCCGGCGTCCTCGAACTCGATCACGATGTCCTTCAGCGCCTGGTCCAGTTCGGCCATCGACGCGAGCGGGATCAGCACCTGGTCGCTCATCGTTCTCCTCTCGACCCCGTCACGCTAACGGCGGTCGGCCCCGCCGCGACATGGGGAGCGCTCCCCACCGGCCGCCCGGTCATCCGACCTGCGGCAGCTGCACGAGCGTCGCGCGCCCGTTCTGCACGAAGAAGCCGCGTCCCTCGGGGAAGTCCGAGCGCTTGACCTTCGGGAACGGCGTCTTGAACACCGCGTCGCCGTCGTACGCGTCGGGTCGCAGGGCGACCCCGCGTCGGCCCGCCTTGAAGTCGCCGACGAAGCCGAAGCCGCTCGAGAGGTTCGCGACATCCGCATCGCCCACCAGGAAGTGCTCGCTGCGGTTGACGGCCTGGAACAGCTCCTTGAGGGGGCGTTCGGCGTCGGAATCGGCGAACTGGGTGACGTTCTCGACCGCGATGAGGTAGCGGCCGGGCACCGCGGGGTCGCCGATCACGTCGACGAGCTCGCGCGCGAGCGCCTTGACCTCCTCGACGCTGGTCGCGCTGCGCATCCAGTCGGCATGCTCGGTCAGCGCGGCGCGGCGCCCGGCGAGGTGGAACAGCTTCACGTCGGGGTCGTGTCGGCGCACCGCGTCGATGACCGCGCGCATCGCGGTGGTCTTGCCGCTCTGCGGCGGACCCGTGATCGCGAACGTGCCGACCGGCTCGAAGCCGATCGGCGCGAGCGTGTCGTCGGAGAGGCCGAGCGCGGGTTCGCCCGCGACCGACGGCGGCAGCTGCGCGAGGTCGAACGACGCCGGCAGCGCGCGGACGGGCGCCGCCTCGAGCACGCCCGCCCCGCGGAGCCGTGCCGCGAGCGCCTCGAGCGCCTTCGTCTGCTCGGCGACGTTCGCGGTGCCGCCGAGCACGCCGACCTGCGTCTCGAGCCCGTCGACGATCGCGCGCCCGGGCGCCGAGCGCTCGTCGAGCACGTCCTTCGGGACGCCGAGCACCTGGTAGCCGCTCTCGTCGGAGAGCCGGAGCACGATGCGCCGGGTCACGTTGGCGCTCACCGCGGTCGGCACGGCCCCGGCGCGGTCGGCGGTCGCGACGACGTGCACGCCGAGCGGCCGGCCCTCGGCGAGCATGCGCATGACGACGTTGTAGAACGGCATGCGCACGGTCGTCGAGTCCCAGTCGGCCTTGAACTGCGCGAAGCCGTCGATGAGCAGCAGCACGCGGGCTTCCCGGATGCCGGTGAGTTCGCGGTACTCGGACAGGCTCGCGGCGTTCGCGGCGCTGAACGCGCGCCCGCGGCGGTCGAGGAGCTCGTCGAGCGTGCGCAGCAGTCGCTGGACGCGTTCGGGATCGTCGCCCGCGACGATCGAGCCGACGTGGGGCAGCGCCTCGAGCGAGCGGAGCGCCCCCGACCCGAAGTCGAGCCCGTACACCTCGGCCGGGCCGACCTCGGGCCGCATGCCGATCGACACGGCGAGGGTGCGCAGCAGCGTCGACTTCCCCGCGCCGCTCGTGCCGTAGACCAGCATCGCGCCGTCGCGGTCGGGTGCGAACGACAGGGGCGCCTGCAGCTGGCGCTCCGGGATGTCGGCGAGACCGAAGACGATCTCACCGTCGCCGCGCATGGGCAGGTCCTCGATCGCGACCGTGGCGGCGAGGTCGTCGAGCCAGGGGCGCCGGGGCGGCGGGATGGCGGCGGCGCCCGCCGCCCGGATGAAGGCGTCGACCATCCGCTTCTGGTCGTTCGGTCCCGGGTCGCCGTCGAGCGCGTCGCGGTCGGGCCCGCCATCGCGCTCCCAGACGACCGTGGAGCCGAACCGGAGCTCGGCGAGGCGCACGTCGGCGGTCTCGGGCTCGTCGCTCGTCCATCCGCCCGCGTAGGCGGACTGGAACGGCACGAGCCGCCCCGGACCGGTCTTCGCGATGCCGCGCCCCGGGATCGACGGGTCGAAGCCCGCCGCGACCGCGTCGCCGACGACGTCGCGGGAGTCGGACTCGTCGGCCATGCGCAGCGCGACGCGCAGGTTGGTGTTCGCGCGCAGGTTGTCCTTGATGACGCCGGCCGGACGCTGGGTCGCCATGATGAGGTGGATGCCGAGCGAGCGGCCGCGCTGGGCGATGTCGACGACGCCGTCGACGAACTCGGGCACGTCGCCCGCGAGCGCCGCGAACTCGTCGATCACGATCACCAGCGCGGGCGGGGTCTCGGGATCCTGCCGCTTCTCGAGCTCGAGGAGGTCCTTGGCCTTCTTGCGGTTGAACAGGTGCTCGCGATGGTGCAGCTCGGCCCGCAGGCTCGTGAGCGCGCGGCGCACGAGGTGCGGGCTGAGGTCGGTGACGAGCCCGACGCAGTGCGGGAGCTCGACGCAGTCGGCGAACGCCGAGCCGCCCTTGTAGTCGACGAAGAGGAACGTGACGCGGTCGGGGCTGTACTCGGCCGCCATCCCGAGCACCCACGCCTGCAGGAACTCGGACTTGCCGGCGCCCGTGGTACCGCCGACGAGGGCGTGCGGGCCCTGCGTGCGGAGGTCGAGCGTCATCGCGTCGGGGCTGCCCTGCCCGACGAACGCCTTGAGCGAGCCGGCGCGCTTGAGTCGCGGCAGCGTCGCGCCCGACCGGTCGATGATCGACGCGTTCTGACGCCAGCGCTCGACGACGCTCTCGGCGTCGCGGGCCATGTCGTCGCCGATGAGCGAGAGCATCGAGACGCTGCGCGGCAGGTCGCTGGAGTCCTCGACCACGGTGCTCGCGTCGACGACCGGGGCGAGCCGGCGCGCGAACACCTCTGCGTACCGCATGGAGACGCCCTCGACCGCGACCTCCGTGTACTCGACGCCCGATCGCACGACGCCGACGCATGCGTGGTCGAGCCCGTCGGTGACGTCGACGTAGGTCCGGCAGGCCGCCGGCAGCGACGCGACCGTCGGCGCGACGAACACGGCGTGGATGCCGACCTCGGCGCCACGCTCGATGAGCTGGACGAGGCGCGGACGGTCGACGGGCGCGTCGGCCGAGACGATGAGCACGAGCGCCGAGTCGGGGCGGGCCTCCTCGCGGATTCCGCCGGGGGCGCCCACCCTCGACCCGCGGGCCATCGAGGTGTCGTCGTCGGCGAGCGGACCGCGGCGCACGGGCGCCGCGTGGAGGCGGGCGAGGATCAGCTCCTCGAGGGCGCTCAGCAGGGCGGCGCCCGCCGAGGGGCTGTCGGCCAGGGCCGCGCCGGCGACGGGGTTGCGCTCGCCCGAGGTGTGCGGCAGCCACTTGAGCCAGTCGAGCTCGCGGCTCCAGGCGGGGTCGACGATCGCCGCGGCGACCACGTCGTTCGGGGCGTGCAGTCCGAACAGCTGCACGGCCACGCCGCGCAGCGCGTCGGCGGCGAGGTTCGCCGGACCGGCGATGCCGAGCGCGCCCGAGCTCGAGAGCACCTCCATGACGGGCACGTCGTCGATCTCGCGGTATCGCTCGCGCAGCAGGTCGACCTGCCGGGCGTACTTCGGGATGCCGGGCATGGAGCCGTCGGAGTCGCGCACGGAGTTGCGGGAGCGCGCGCGACCCACCCCGAGGCGCAGCGCGAGGAAGTTCCAGTGCTCGGGACGCCGCGTCCACAGCAGCGGACCGAGCCGCATCGCCTGCTCGTAGACCGTCGCGACCGGCGGGGTCTCCTCGTGCCGGCGCTCGCGCTCGACGCGACGCTCGCGCTCGAGGGTCTCCTCGAGCTGCTCGAGCTGCACCTCGAAGGTCTCGATCTCGCGCTGCAGCTTCTTGCCGCTGCCCATGCGCTGGCCCAGGTAGTTGGCGAGCAGCATGATCGGCGTGAGCGCGACGATGAGCAGCGACGCCGGACGCTGCGTGATCGCGAAGATGCCGAGCCCCATCAGCACGGGCGACGCGATCATCGGCCACGGGAACAGGCGCGGGTTCTCCTCGCTCGGCACCCGCGGCTCCGGATGGGCCGTGCCGGGGTAGCGCGCCTCGACGCGCGGCGACCGGTTGAACATGAGCGCGCCGCCGCGCTCGAGCACCGGGTCGGACGCGGCATCCGTGCCCGCGAGCATGCTGAACGAGACGACCGTGTCGCCGATCGTGACGCGCACCCCTGGGAGCGCCCGCACGCGGGCGACGGGGCCGCCGTCGACGAGCAGGCCGTTCGCGGAGTTGAGGTCGACGACCTCGACCGCCTGGTCGACCTCGACCCGTGCGTGCCGCTTCGACACGAGCGGGTCGGCGAGCACCACGTCGGCGTCGGCCGCACGGCCGATCACCCCGTGGCCCCGGCGCAGCGGGAACTCGCGGCCCGCGTCGGGGCCCGAGTGCACGTGCATGGTCGCGACTGGCGCGTCGCCGGCTGCCGTGCGGGCCGCCGGCGAGACGACGGCCGCGTTGAACCCGGAGCCGATCGGCGCGTCGGCCGCCAGCGTGCCGGGATCGAGCACGACGGGCTCCGACGAGGTCGGCGGCGCGACGGCCAGCGTGAGCGGGCCGTCGTGGCGCGGCAGGTGCGCCGCGGCGGGGTCGGTCTCGGCGACGGCGCGGGCCACGTCGCCCACGGTCGCGGTGGCGTCGGCGGTCACAACCACGTCGACACCGGGGCCGCTCTGGCGGCGCAGGCCGAGCTTGAGCTTCACGCGCCGACCTCCTCGACCCGGAACTCGATGCCGCCCAAGCGCACCGACGCGCCGACCGGGACGGCGTGGGGCACGCCCGGCTCGAGCACCTGCACCGCGCCGTCGGGGCCGACGACTTCGGTGCCGTTGCTCGACCACCGATCGGTCACGCGCACGCCGCGCGCGTCGACCTCGACCGCGGCGTGCGTCTTCGACAGGCCCATCGAGGCGTCGACCAGCGGCAGCAGCGCGGCGTCGCCGGGGTCGCCCTCGGCGAGTGCGGGGCTGCGCCCGAGCAGGGTGGTGCCGGATGCCGCGAGCCGGGCGCCGTCGGCGAACACGAGCGTGGCCGAGGTCGGCGCGGGGGCGGGAGTCGGAGCGGGGGTCGGCGCGGGCGCCGGAGCGCCGGCCGGCGCGGCGACCACGCCCCAGCTCGACCGGGCGGCCGGGATGAACGTGCGCTCGTCGATCGCACGGTCGGTCGCGAGCGACGGCAGGGCCGGCCGCTCGGCGAAGGGTTCGGCCTCGACCCGGCGGCGGGCATGGCGGAGCGCCTTCGCGTCGAACGGGTCGAGCCCGCGCCGCACGTCGACGACCCAGCACCGGCCCACGCGGTCGAGCCAGCTCCTCCCCCGTCCCTCCGGATCCCACAGCCCCGACGCGAAGCACAGTGCCGGTCCGGCCACGGGGAGCACGACCTGCGACGCCCACAGCACGAGGGCGCGCAGCACCACGCGCCAGAAGCCGGGCCGCGCGAACGTGGCGACGCCGACCGAACGGAGGCCGAAGGCCGCCTTGCCGATCGTGACGCCGCGCCGCCCGTGCAGCGCGAGCTGCGTGATCCCGAGCACGGCGACCAGGCCCTGGCCGACGGCGACGAGCATGAGCGGGCCGGCGAGCGCCGCGACATCCGCCGCCCGCAGCTGCCCGCCGCCGGCGAGCACGGCCGGCACGAGCTGCACCCAGCCGAGGATCGCCGGCAGGGAGGCGACCGCCCAGGCGGCCGCATCGAGCGCGAACGCCGCCGATCGGCGCCCCGACGGCGCAGGAACGAGCCCGAGCGCCTCGGCGTAGGCCGAGTCGGGCCGCCCGTCGGGACCGACCCCGTGGATCGGGTCGTCGGCGTGCATCGTGATGCTCAACAGCGCTCCTCGGGTATGCAGGGTCAGGGAGCCACCCAAGCAGGCCGGGTGTGCCACGTCGATGGGGAGCGCTCACCATGCGCGCCCGGTGTTCGAGCGTAGCGAACCGGATGCCGCGCCTCAGCGCGTGATCGGCTGCGGTCCCGCCGCGAGCTGCCGCTCGTACTCCTCGCGCGCCTGCCGGTTCCGCTCACCGACCGTGCGACCGCGCGCCGCGATCCAGCCGCCGAACCAGATCGGCAGCTCGCGCGCGACGACGAACGCGATGATGGCGAACGGGTCCAGCCAGCGCTGGGCGACGAAGTCGGCCGCGTCGGCCGGCGTGAACTGCCAGGCGGCGACCGTGAGCAGTGCGCCGCCGATGTAGGACAGGTAGACGACCACGCCGACGAGGAGGCCGAACACGGCCCAGGTCCACCACGCCGCGCGGTTGAGGATGAGCGCGAGCACGGCGAAGGCCAGGAAGAAGAAGATGACGGGGATCCAGAACACGGGCTGTGCGAGGAACTCGGTGAACACGCCGATACCGTCGCCCCGGCCGGCCCCGTAGCCGTTGATCGCGAGGTAGGAGACGCCCGCGTACAAGAACGCGAACGCCGCCGTGGCGATGAGTCCGACGAGGACGCCGAAGCCGCGGTTGCCGCGGGTCCGCGGCACCGGGGGCGCCTGCACGTAGATCGCCTGCGGCGCCGGCGGGGCGGGCGCCGTCGGGGGCGCGGACGCGGCGGCCACTCCGGCCGCACCCGCGCCGGCGACGCCGACGGTCTCGGGCACCCCCGTCTCGCGCCGCACGTCCTCGGCGCGCACGGGCTCGGGGCTCCCGGCGAGGAGTTCGTCGCGCTGCATCGCGGTGGTGTCGGTGCGGTCGGCGGGGTCGGGGCTCTCGACCACGACGGGCGGGTGCTCCGCACGCGCGCGCTCGACCGCGGCGTCGAGCTCGGAACGGTCGTGCACCACGGTATCGCCCTCGGCGGGAGCGGACGCCGCGGCCTGGTCGGTGCCCGTGAACACTGGCTCGCTCGGAGGCGCTCCGGCGGCATCGCTCGGCGGGGGCACGGGCTGCTCGAGCCGGTCCACGCGCTCGGCGTCGTCGGCCGTCGGGTCGACCGAGGCCTGCGCCTCGGCCGGCGTCGGCGTCTCCTGCTCCGCCGCCGAATCGGGCACGCCGTCGCCGTCGAGGTCGCGCGCGTCGGGGTCGGATCCGGGAGTCGTGCTGCTCATCGTCCGCTCCTTCCGGGCAGCACCTCCTGCCCGTGGTGCGCTCACTCTAGCAACGCGCCCGACGCTCGACGCGGAACGCCGCGGCGCGGCTCAGGCGAAGAGCTGGGCGATGATGTCGGCCGTGTATCCGGTGACCGCCGGGCCGTCCCAGCGGGTCGCGATCCACAGGCCCTCGCGGATGAACTGGGACTCGCCGGCCGATCCCGCGGCGCCCTCCCACTCGCCGACGCAGCGCGTGCCATTCGACTCCTCGTAGCACTCGAGGCCGGCGGCCTGGAATGCGGCGATGGCGGCGGCCGCCTGCGCCTCGTCGACGGCGGCGACGTTCGTGACGAGGCCGATGCTGCCGTCGCCGGCCTCTGGCGGGAGCCAGCCGCACGTGAGCTGCGAGGTCTCCTGCAGCACGGGCAGTGCGGTCGCATCGCTCGTGCCGAACAGCGCCGGCGCGCCCTCGGCGCTCGACCACTCGGGGTTGAGCACGTAGTCCGGCTCGAACTCGCCCGACCAGTCCGTCGTGTAGATCGCGGCGCAGTCGGCCGGGATGCGGGGGTCGCGCACCGGCTCGGGCTCCGGCACGACGACGGGCGACGGGGCGAGCTGCTCGGACGGCGAGGGCCGGGACTGCGCGGTCGGCTCCGCCGATCCGCCGGCGGACGGCGGCGCGAGCAGCGCCACGAGGACCGCGCCGACGGCGATCACGAGGACGACCGCGGCGACGATGAGCCAGGTCAGGGGCCGGCGCAGGACGGGGACACTCTCGGGCATGTGGACTCCGGGTCGCGGGATCGGTGAGCAAGGTGACGACCGCCGCGATCCTAGCCCGCCGACCTGAGTGTCGGCACGTGCGGGCCGGGACGCCGTCGTCCGTGGGGTGGTGTGGTGGATGAGCGGATACGCCGACGGGCCCCGGGAATCCCGGGGCCCGTCGGGGTGCGGCGTGGGGGGGGAGGAGGGAGCGAGCACCCACGAAGAACCTCTCGGTTTCGAAAAGAGAGCGATCCCCCACAAAAAAAGCAAAAATCAAAA
>NZ_JBYRET010000001.1:274614-1365025 GCF_058349965.1 Agromyces capsici
CCGAGAACCCTTTCTTCTGGGGGGTGGGGGGGGGAAGGGGGGGATACGCCGAGGGCCCCGGGAACTCCTGGGGCCGTTGGGGGGGTGGTGGGTCGGCGCTGGACCCCCCCCACGCCGTGGATCAGCTGTAGTTGCCGGGCGTGAAGTCGTCGCTCGAGAACGAGTCGAAGTCGACGAAGCTGAGGTCGCCCTCGGTGAACGACGCGTCGTCGGCGAAGATGCGGTTCGGGTAGCGCTCCGCCTTCGCCTCCTCGGTCGCCTCCACCGTCACGTTCCGGTACTTGGCGAGGCCCGTACCGGCCGGGATCAGCTTTCCGATGATCACGTTCTCCTTGAGGCCGACGAGCGGGTCGGACTTGCCTTCCATGGCGGCCTGCGTGAGCACGCGGGTCGTCTCCTGGAAGGACGCGGCCGACAGCCACGACTCGGTCGCGAGCGAGGCCTTGGTGATGCCCATGACCTCCTGGCGGGCCGACGCGGTCCGCTTGCCCTCGGTGAGCGTCGCACGGTTGATCTCGTTGTACCGCGAACGGTCCACGAGCTCGCCCGGGAGCAGGTCGGTGTCGCCGTGGTCGACGACGGTGACCTTGCGGAGCATCTGGCGCACGATGACCTCGATGTGCTTGTCGTGGATCGGCACGCCCTGCGAGCGGTACACGTCCTGCACGCCGTTGACCAGGTGCTTCTGCACCTCGCGCACGCCCTTGACCCGGAGGACCTCCTTCGGGTCGACCGTGCCGACGATGATCTGCTGGCCGAGGTCGACGTGCTGGCCGTCCTCGACGAGCAGCGTCGAACGCTTGAGCACGTTGTACGCGATCGGCTCGTCGCCGTTGTCGGGCGTGAGGATGACCTTGCGCTGGCGCTCGGTCTCGTCGATCGTGATGCGGCCGGGGGCCTCGACGATCGGCGACGCGCCCTTGGGGGTACGGGCCTCGAAGAGCTCCTGCACGCGGGGAAGACCCTGCGTGATGTCGTCGGCCGAGGCCGAGCCACCGGTGTGGAAGGTACGCATCGTCAGCTGCGTGCCGGGCTCGCCGATCGACTGGGCGGCGATGATGCCGACCGCCTCGCCGATGTCCACGAGCTTGCCGGTCGCGAGCGAACGGCCGTAGCACTTGGCGCAGACGCCGACCGCGGACTCGCACGTGAGCACCGAGCGGACCTTGATCGACTCGACGCCCGCGGCGACCAGCTTGTCGATGAGCACGTCGCCCACGTCGTCGCCGGCCTCCGCCACGACCTCGCCCTTGGCGTCGACCGCGTCGGCGGCGAGCGACCGGGCGAACACCGAGTTCTCGACGTTCGCGTCGCGCACGAGCTCGCCCGTCGAGTCGACCGCGGCGATCGGGAGCTCGAGGCCCTTGCCGGTGCCGCAGTCGTCCTCGCGGATGATGACGTCCTGCGAGACGTCGACGAGTCGACGGGTCAGGTAGCCCGAGTCCGCGGTACGGAGGGCCGTGTCGGCGAGGCCCTTGCGGGCACCGTGCGTTGCGATGAAGTACTCCGCCACCGACAGCCCCTCGCGGTACGAGGAGATGATCGGGCGCGGGATGATCTCGCCCTTCGGGTTGTTCACGAGGCCTCGCATGCCGGCGATGTTGCGCACCTGCAGCCAGTTACCACGAGCGCCCGAGGTCACCATGCGGTTGATGGTGTTGTCGGTCGGGAAGTTCTCCTGCATGGCCTTGGCGACCTCGTCGGTGGCCTTGGTCCAGATCTGGATGAGCTCCTGGCGACGCTCGAGGTCGGTCGTGAGGCCCTTCTCGAACTGCGACTGCACCTTGGCGGCCTGCTTCTCGTACTTCGAGACGATCTCGCCCTTGCTCGGGGGCGTGATGATGTCGGACAGCGCGACGGTCACGCCGGAACGGGTCGCCCAGCGGAAGCCGGCGTCCTTGATCCGGTCGAGGGTCGCGGCGACCTCGGTCTTCGGGTAGCGCTCGGCGAGGTCGTTGACGATCGAGGAGATCTGGCCCTTGCCGGCCTGCGCGTTGAAGTACGGGTAGTCCTCGGGCAGCGCCTCGTTGAAGAGCGCACGACCGAGCGTGGTCTCGAGCAGGAACGGCTGTCCCTGCACGAAGCCCTCGGGCTCGTCGCCCTCGCGGAAGTGGAGCCCGTCGAGGCGGATCTTCACCTTCGCGCCGAGGTCGAGCGCGAGCTCGCCCGGACGGTTCTGGTCGAACGCGAGGATCGCCTCGGCGATCGACGAGAACGCACGGCCCTCGCCGGCGGCGCCCGGCTTCTCGGTCGTCAGGTGGTGCAGGCCGATGATCATGTCCTGCGAGGGCAGGGTCACCGGTCGACCGTCGGACGGCTTGAGGATGTTGTTCGACGCCAGCATCAGGATGCGGGCCTCGGCCTGGGCCTCGACCGACAGCGGCAGGTGCACGGCCATCTGGTCGCCGTCGAAGTCCGCGTTGAACGCGGCGCAGACGAGCGGGTGGAGCTGGATGGCCTTGCCCTCGACGAGCTGCGGCTCGAACGCCTGGATGCCGAGGCGGTGCAGCGTGGGCGCACGGTTCAGCAGCACGGGGCGCTCGCGGATGATCTCCTCGAGCACGTCCCACACCTGCGGGCGCGAACGCTCCACCATGCGCTTGGCGGCCTTGATGTTCTGCGCGTGGCTGAGGTCGATCAGGCGCTTGATGACGAACGGCTTGAACAGCTCGAGCGCCATCTGCTTGGGCAGGCCGCACTGGTGGAGCTTCAGCTGCGGACCGACCACGATGACCGAACGGCCCGAGTAGTCCACGCGCTTGCCGAGCAGGTTCTGGCGGAAGCGTCCCTGCTTTCCCTTGAGCATGTCGCTCAGGGACTTCAGGGCGCGGTTGCCGGTGCCCGTGACGGGACGGCCGCGGCGGCCGTTGTCGAACAGCGCGTCGACGGCCTCCTGCAGCATCCGCTTCTCGTTGTTCACGATGATCTCGGGCGCGCCGAGGTCGAGCAGGCGACGGAGGCGGTTGTTGCGGTTGATCACGCGGCGGTACAGGTCGTTGAGGTCGGAGGTCGCGAAGCGGCCGCCGTCGAGCTGAACCATCGGGCGGAGCTCGGGCGGGATCACGGGGACCACGTCGAGCACCATCGCGGCCGGCGAGTTGCCGGTCTGCAGGAACGAGTTGACGACCTTGAGCCGCTTGATCGCGCGGATCTTCTTCTGGCCCTTGCCCTCGGCGATCTGCAGGTGGAGGTCCTCCGCCTCGGCCGCGAGGTCGAACGCCAGGAGGCGCTTCTTGATGGCCTCGGCGCCCATGTAGGCCTCGAAGTACATGCCGAAGCGGTCCTGGAGCTCCTGGAAGACCGAGTCCTCGGGCTTCAGGTCGCCGACCTTCAGCGTACGGAAGTCCTCCCACACGCGCTCGAGGTGCGCGATCTGCTCGTCACCGGACTTGCGGACGCCGGCCATCTCCTTGTCGGCGGCGGCCTCGGCGCGCTTCTTCTGGTCGGACTTGGCGCCCTCGGCCTCCAGGGCCGCGAGCTCGTCCTCCTTGCGCTTCATGAGCTCGGCGATGCGCGCGTCGCGCTGGTCGCCGATGGTCTTGATCTCGAGCCGCAGCTCGTTCTCGAGGCCGGGGAGATCCTGGTGGCGACCGTCCTCGTCCACGTCGATGACCATGTACGCGGCGAAGTAGATGACCTTCTCGAGGTCCTTCGGCGCCATGTCGAGCAGGTACCCGAGGCGCGAGGGCACGCCCTTGAAGTACCAGATGTGCGTCACCGGGGCGGCGAGCTCGATGTGGCCCATGCGCTCGCGGCGGACCGAGGACTTGGTGACCTCGACACCGCATCGCTCGCACACGATGCCCTTGAAGCGCACGCGCTTGTACTTGCCGCAGGCGCACTCCCAGTCACGGCTGGGTCCGAAGATCTGCTCGCCGAAGAGCCCGTCCTTCTCGGGCTTCAGCGTGCGGTAGTTGATGGTCTCGGGCTTCTTGACCTCACCGTACGACCACTTGCGGATGTCGTCAGCGGTGGCCAGGCCGATGCGGAGCTCATCGAACGTCGTTGCGTCGAGCAATTTCTCTCCTAGATTCCTGAAGTCTTCGTCTCGTACCTGGCGGATCAGATCTCGTCGATGTTCGACGACTCGAAGCGCGCGGAGATGTTGATGCCGAGCTCCTCCGCTGCGCGGAAGGCCTCGTCATCGGTGTCGCGGAGGCTCACCGCGGTGCCGTCGGCCGAGAGGACCTCGACGTTCAGGCACAGCGACTGCATCTCCTTCATGAGCACCTTGAAGGACTCGGGGATGCCGGGCTCCTGGATGTTCTCGCCCTTGACGATGGCCTCGTACACCTTGACGCGGCCGAGGATGTCGTCGGACTTGATCGTGAGGAGCTCCTGCAGGGCGTAGGCGGCGCCGTAGGCCTCGAGGGCCCACACCTCCATCTCGCCGAAGCGCTGACCGCCGAACTGCGCCTTCCCACCCAGCGGCTGCTGGGTGATCATCGAGTACGGGCCCGTCGAACGCGCGTGGATCTTGTCGTCGACGAGGTGGTGCAGCTTCAGGATGTACATGTAGCCGACCGCGACCGGGTACGGGAAGGGCTCGCCCGAACGGCCGTCGAACAGCTGCGTCTTGCCGGTGGAGTCGATGAGCCGCTCGCCGTCGCGGTTGGGCAGCGTCGAGTCGAGCAGGCCCGCGATCTCCTCCTCGAGCGCACCGTCGAACACCGGGGTCGCGACCTTGGTGCCCGGGGCGGCCTCGTGGGCGGCCTTCGGCAGGCGCTTGGCCCACGCCGGGTTGCCGTCGACCTTCCAGCCCTGCTTCGAGACCCAGCCGAGGTGGGTCTCGAGGACCTGGCCGAAGTTCATGCGGCCGGGGATGCCGAGCGGGTTGAGGATGACGTCGACCGGCGTGCCGTCGGCGAGGAACGGCATGTCCTCGACCGGCAGGATCTTCGAGATGACGCCCTTGTTGCCGTGGCGGCCGGCGAGCTTGTCGCCCTCGGTGATCTTGCGCTTCTGGGCGATGTAGACGACCACGCGCTGGTTGACGCCCGAGCCGAGCTCGTCGTCGCCGTCCTGCGCGTCGAACACCTTGACGCCGATGATCGTGCCCTGCTCGCCGTGGGGCACCTTGAGCGACGTGTCGCGCACCTCGCGGCTCTTCTCGTTGAAGATCGCGCGGAGCAGGCGCTCCTCGGCCGAGAGCTCGGTCTCGCCCTTCGGCGTGACCTTGCCGACGAGGATGTCGCCGGGGCGGACCTCGGCGCCGATGCGGATGATGCCGCGCTCGTCGAGGTCGGCGAGCAGGTCGGGGCTCACGTTGGGGAGGTCGCGGGTGATCTCCTCCTTGCCGAGCTTGGTGTCGCGGGCGTCGACCTCGTACTCCTCGATGTGGATCGAGGAGAGGACGTCGTCCTTCACCAGGTTCTGGCTGAGGATGATCGCGTCCTCGAAGTTGTGGCCTTCCCACGGCATGAACGCCACGAGGAGGTTCTTGCCGAGCGCGAGCTCGCCGTTGTCGGTCGCGGGGCCGTCGGCGATGACCTCGCCGGCCTCCACGCGCTCGCCGGCGGACACCACGACGCGGTTGTTGTACGACGTGCCCTGGTTGGAGCGGTCGAACTTGCGCAGGTAGTAGGTCTGCGTGCCGCCCTCGTCGAGCTGCAGCGTGACGGCGTCGGCGGACACCTCGGAGACGACACCGGCCTTCTCGGCGGTGATCACGTCACCGGCGTCGACGGCGGCGTAGCCCTCCATGCCCGTGCCGACGAACGGCGAGTCGCTGCGCAGCAGCGGCACCGCCTGACGCTGCATGTTCGCACCCATGAGGGCGCGGTTGGCGTCGTCGTGCTCGAGGAACGGGATGAGCGAGGTCGCAACCGACACCATCTGGCGCGGCGAGACATCCATGTAGCCGATCTCGTCGGCCGGGAACAGGTCGACCTCGCCGCCCTTCTTGCGGGCGAGGACGCGCTCCTCCTGGAAGTGGCCGTCGGCCTTCAGCGGCGCGTTGGCCTGGGCGACGATGTAGTCGTCCTCCTCCATCGCCGTGAGGTAGTCGATCTGCTCGGTGACCTTGCCGTTCACCACGCGGCGGTACGGCGTCTCGATGAAGCCGAACGAGTTGATGCGCGCGAACGATGCGAGCGAGCCGATGAGGCCGATGTTCGGGCCTTCCGGCGTCTCGATCGGGCACATGCGGCCGTAGTGCGAGGGGTGCACGTCGCGGACCTCGACGCCCGCACGGTCGCGCGAGAGGCCGCCGGGGCCGAGCGCCGAGAGGCGGCGCTTGTGCGTCAGGCCGGCCAGCGGGTTGTTCTGGTCCATGAACTGCGAGAGCTGCGAAGTGCCGAAGAACTCCTTGATCGCGGCGACGACGGGTCGCACGTTGATCAGGGTCTGCGGGGTGATCGCCTCGATGTCCTGCGTGGTCATGCGCTCGCGGACCACGCGCTCCATGCGGGAGAGGCCCGTACGGACCTGGTTCTGGATCAGCTCGCCCACCGCGCGGATGCGACGGTTGCCGAAGTTGTCGATGTCGTCGACGTCGAGGCGGATCTCGACCGCCTTGCCGCCGCGGCGGCCGGGCAGCGTCGGGCGGTCCTCGTGCAGTGCGACGAGGTACTTGATCGTGGCGACGATGTCCTGCACCGTGAGCACCGAGTCGGTGAGCGGTGCCTCGAGACCGAGCTTGTTGTTGATCTTGTACCGGCCGACCTTCGCGAGGTCGTAGCGCTTCGGGTTGAAGTAGAAGTTGTCGAGGAGCGCACGCGCGGCCTCAGCGGCCACCTGCTCGCCCGGACGGAGCTTGCGGTAGATGTCCTTGAGCGCCTCTTCCTTCGTGAGGATGTTGTCCTTCTCGAGGGTGAGGGCGATGGACTCGAAGCCGGCGAACTCCTCGAGGATCTCCTCGGTGGTCAGGCCGAGGGCCTTGAGGAAGACGGTGACGGACTGCTTGCGCTTGCGGTCGATGCGGACGCCGACCTGGTCGCGCTTGTCGATCTCGAACTCGAGCCAGGCACCGCGGCTCGGGATGACGCGCGCGGAGTAGATGTCCTTGTCGGAGGTCTTGTCGGGCGTGCGCTCGAAGTACACGCCGGGCGAGCGGACGAGCTGCGACACGACGACGCGCTCGGTGCCGTTGATGACGAAGGTGCCCTTCGGGGTCATCAGGGGGAAGTCGCCCATGAAGACCGTCTGGGTCTTGATCTCACCGGTGAGGTGGTTCATGAACTCCGCGTTGACGTACAGCGGAGCGGAGTAGGTCTTGCCCTTCTCCTTGCACTCGTCGATGGTGTACTTCGGCGGCTCGAGCTCGGGGTTGGTGAACCCCAGCTGCATCGTCTCGCCGAGGTCCTCGATCGGGGAGATCTCCTCGAAGATCTCCTCCAGCCCGGTGGTCTCGGGCAGGTCCTGGCGACCCTCTTCGACGGCCGCCGCGACGCGCGCCTTCCACGCGTCGTTGCCGACGAGCCAGTCGAAGCTCTCGGTCTGCAGGGCGAGCAGATCCGGTACGGTGAGGGTGTCGGTGACCTTTGCGAACGAGAGGCGGCTTGCACCGCGTCCGTTCTTGGGAGTGGGCGTGGTCGCATTGCGCGCAGCAGCCAAGGAAATGACCTCCATGGACCCCGTCTCGGGGCCGGTTCACTGTCGGTGGTGGTGGAGTTGACCCCTCAGACGAGATGCGGATGCCGGGAGACCCGACACGCAGAAGCCGACCGCAATATGAAGGCATAGTGGGTCTGGGAGCGCAAAGGTCAAGCATAGACCGGATGACTCGCCGTGTCCAGTCCGATTCTTGATTTGTTCGCGGATGTCGGGTATAACCACGCGAGCGGAACCGGGCGGACCTCGTTGCATCGTCCGCGCGCGGGGCGACGCCCCCGCCGTTCGAGTACCGGCGGGGACGTCGCGACCATCGCACGACCGGTGCCGGGCGTGAGCGCCCGCCGTGCGGAATCGGGGCTGGGTGCGGCTCAGGCGCTCCACTCGACCCGGACGGTGTCGGGACGACCCGGCACCAGGCTCACCTCGACCTGCGCGCCGGGCGCGACGCGCGCGAGATGCAGCGGGGCGAGCTGCTCGGTCCGGCTCGAGGGCAGCGGGATCCCGCCGGGGAGCGAGACGATCAGGTCGAGCTCCACGACCGCGTTCATGCCGAGCATCATCGGCAGCTGGCGGGCGGCCGTGATCGACGCAGTCGTGCGGACGCGGGACGCCTCCAGTGCCGGATCGTGCGCGACGACGCTCGCGGCCATCACGCGGTTGGCCCGCTCGAGCGACCGCCGCGCGTCGGCGAGGCTCGCGCCGACGTCCATGCGGTCGTAGGCGGCGTTCGCCCGGAGGGTCAGAGTGGCGAGGTCGCGGAGGAAGGGCATCTCACACCACCGCGTAGAGCTCGTTGAACCGACGGCCGACGCCGCGGTCGGCCTGGATGCGGGCGCCCCAGCCGGACTGGGCTTCGGCCCATGCGGCGGGCTCGACGCCGAACATCCCGGCCACGACGGGCAGCTTCGTCTCGTCGTACTGGTACGCGGCGATGCCCTTGACGATCCGCGCGTAGCGGTCGAGGTCGACCCCCGCGATCGGCTCGAGGTTGCCGGGCTGCGGCTGGGCGGTCATGGCGTGGACGGCCTGCGCGTCCATCTGTGCCCGGTAGGCCTGCGACTGGGCAGCGAGGGCGTCGGCCTGGTCGATGAGGCCGGGTGCGGCCTGGACCAGCTTGGCCATGTCGCCGAACTGCGTGAAGAGGTTCATCTGAGTGCTCCTTCTGATGCCCGCGTGGTGCGGATCGGTCGTCGTGATTCGTCGGGGTGTCCGGTCGTCGCGGTGTCCGGTCGGTCGGACTGCGTCGTCGGGGTCCAGTCTGGAAGCGACGGCGGCGACCGCGGATGGGTACGACATGCCCGGATCGCGCTCGCGCGTTGCTCAACGCCGCCGGCCGATTGCCCAGTGTCGCGGGCGGATTGCTCAGGGCCCGCCGGCCGTTGCTCAGGCCGCGACCCGCGGACGCCGGGGAACCCCTGTTCGGGGGGCGTGCGCCGCGCTGCCGCGGTGCGGCGGTCCGCCGTACAGTGAGACGACCGGCCTCGCCGGAGACCCGAAAGGCCGAGATGGTGGCGTTGGTACCCGGGGGCCCGGCCGACCAGCCCCTCGCGCCGGACGAGAGCTGGCCGCTCGTCGGGCGCGACGCGGCGATCGAGCGCGGCCTCGCGGGACTCGCCGGTTCCGCCCGGTCGGTGTTCGCGTACGGACCGTCGGGCATCGGCAAGAGCCGGGTCGTGGAGGCACTGGCCGAGCGACTGGCCGACGACGGATGGCTCGTCCTCGCGGCGAGCGGAAACGCGGCGCTGAGCACGGTGCCGCTGGCCGCGCTCGCCCCGCTGCTCGCACGCGAGCCCGGGTCGGCGGCCTCGTCCGCGAGCGACCCCGTCGCGCTGTTCGCCGCTGCGGACGCCGCTGTGCAGCGCATGGCCGACGGGCGGCGCGTGCTCCTGACCGTCGACGACGTGTCGGTCGTCGACCCGGTCTCGGTCACCCTCGTGTCGCAACTCGTGCAGTCCGGGCGCCTGCGGGTCGCCGCGACCGTCCGGGAGTCGGACCCGGTGCCCGACGGACTGCAGCAGGTCGTCGCCGCCGCCGACGCGATCCGGCTCGACCTCGGCCCGCTCGACGTCGACGAGGTGTCGGAGCTGCTCACGCGCGTGCTCGGCGGGCCGATCACGCACCGCGACGCCGTCGAGCTGCACCGCGCGGCGCACGGCAATCCGCTGTTCCTCCGCGAGCTCGCGATCGGCGCCGCCGAGACCGGATCGCTCGTGTCGATCGACGGGCTCTGGCAGCTCGTCGGGGAGCCCGTCGGAACGCCCGCGCTGCGCGACCTGATCCGCGCCCGGCTGCGCGCCCGCTCGGACGACGAGCGCGACGCCGTCGAACGGCTGGCGATGTGCGAGCCGCTCGCCTTCGACGAGTTCGCCCGGCCCGGCGCGGCCGAGGCGCTCGCCTCGCTCGAGACGCGCGGCCTCATCAGGGTCGACGAGTCGAGTACCCGCATGCGCGTGGCGCTCGCGCATCCGCACTACGCGGCGGCGGTCCGCGACAGCATCCCCCGCATCCGCGCCATGTCCCTGCTGCTCGAGCAGGCCGACCTGGTCGCCTCGCGACCCATGGACGGGGGCGACGAGCTCCGCGTCGCGATGTGGCGGCTCGACGCGGGACGGCCGTCCGATCCGACGCAGCTCGCGCGGTCCGCCGCGCTCGCTCGCCTGGCGCACGACCACCGCACGGCCGAGCGGCTCGCCGCCGCGGCGATCGAGGCCGGCGCCGACGATCCGGCGACGCTCCTCATGCACGGCGAGGTGCTCTGGTCGCTCGGCCGCAGCGAGGAGGCGCTCGCCGTGCTCGCCCGGGCGGACGCCCGCGCGAGCGAGGCCGGAGCGCCCGACGCCCTGCGCGCCGCGATCGGGCGCGCCCGTGCCGACGTGCTCAGTGGCGACGCCCTCGGCCAGTCGCGAGGACTCCAACTGCTCACCGAGCTCGAGGCGGCGCTCCCCGGCCAGGCGGCGACCATCGGGCTCGGCAGGTCGGTGCTGCTCGTGAACCTCGAGTACGGCGACGACGCGCTCACGACGGTCGAGGCGTGCGCCGCGGCATCCGGCGACGAGCCCCTCGACCGAGCGGTGGTCGACCTGGCGTCGGCGCTGCCGCTCTCGCTGGTCGGCCGGCCCGACGAGGCCGTCGCCGCCGCCGAGCGCGCGGTCGCGTTCGCCGCCGCCCCGGACGCGGCGATCCCTCGGCGACGGGCCGAGATCGTCCTCGCCCACGTGCTCATCGCGGCCGACCGCCTCGACGACGCGCGTCGCACCGTGATCGGGTCGCTGCACGACGCGATCCGCGACGATGACGAGCTCTCGGCGCGCCTCGGCGAGTTCACGATGGGCCGCATCTGGTGGCAGGCCGGCCGCCTCGACACGGCCGCGCGATGGTTCCGCGACACCGTCGGCGGCGCCGAGCTGCACGGCCCCAGGTCGCTGCGCGAGTTCGCCCTGTGCTTCCAGGCGATCGTGTCGGCCGAGCAGGGCGACCCCGCGACCGCACGGGCGCTCCGCGCACGCGTCGTCGACGGGCTCGAGCGCGACAGCTCGGTCACGGTCCTCGCCGACGCGTGGATCGACGCCGCGGACGGCTCGGCGGAGGCCGCGGCCGAGCGCGTGCTCGCCCGCGTCGACGTGGTCACGGCCCGCGGGTCGGTGAGCGTCGCGTCGAGCCTGCTCCACCACGTCGTGCGGTTCGGCTCCCGCGAGCACGCCGCGACGGCGGCGGCCCGGCTGCGGTCGCTGCTCGAGACGACGGGGGCACCGGATGTCGCCAGGAGGTATGCACACGCGCGCGCGGAGGCCGACGCCGACGCGACCGGCCTCCGCGAAGCGGCCGCGGAGTGGGAACGCACCGGCAGCCTGCTGTACGCCGCCGAGGCGCACGCGTCGGCGGGCCAGGCCGCCCGCACCGCCGGCCGCGGCCGGGAGGCGACCGCCGACCTGCAGCGCGCCGCGTCGCTCGCGGCGGCGTGCGAGGGGGCGCGAACCCCGCTGCTGCGCTTCTCGGCCGGCGCCGAGCCACTCACGCCGCGCGAGCGCGAGATCGCGTCGCTCGCGGCGCAGGGGCTCCGCTCGAACGAGATCGCGGCGCGCCTGTTCCTGTCGCCGCGCACGGTGAACAACCACCTGCAGTCGACGTACGCCAAGCTCGGCATCCGCGGGCGGCACGAGCTCAGCGTCTGACCGGGCCCTCCGCGCGCGGTGAGCCTCGGCTCAGCCGGTCACGATGTCGGCGCGCGCCAGCTCGAGCCGCTCGGCGACGCGTGTGACCGCCTCCTGGCGCACGCCGAGGTCGCCGAGGCTGGTGCACAGCGTCCGCACGAGCCGGTCGAAGGCGTCATCCGTGATGTCGAGCCCCGCGTGGGCGTCGGCCAGCGAACGCCCCGAGAAGACCTGCGGTCCGCCGAACGCCGATCCGAGGAACGCGCGCTGGTGCGACTTCAGCCGCTCGAGGTCGACGCCCTCGAACCACGCGCCGAGCTCGTCATCGGCCAGCACCCGCTGGTAGAACACGGCCACGGCCGTGCGCACGCCGTCGGGACCGCCGACCTCGTCGTACAGCTCGGTCATCTCGCCTCCTCCGCCAGGGTTCCCAGTGTGCCGGATGACGCGGCCCCGGCACCTGAGCATCGATTGCTCACTCCCCCGTTGGCCGCGCCATCCGGGCCGTGGGACGATGCCCGCATGGGGCCGCGCATCGAGTTCGAGGCCGACGTGTTCTCGTCGACCGGGCTTACGCTGCTCGTCGACGGGGCCGCGCAGTCCCACGTCGACCCTCACGACCCCACGCGGCTGTTCTTCGAGTACGTGCGGCGCATCGGGCACGTGATCGACGCCGTGGCCGATCCGGGCGCACCGGTGCGCGTGCTGCACCTCGGCGGCGGCGCCATGACCCTCGCGCGCTACGTCGAGGCGACGCGCCCCGGCTCGACGCAGGTCGTCGTCGACGCCGACGCCCGGCTCGTCGCGCTCGTGACCGAGCGGCTGCCGCTGCCGCCCGGCGCGCGCATCGGGGTGATCGTGGCCGACGCCCGCGATGCGCTCGAGCGGCTCCCCGCGGCCGACCGCTTCGAGGTCGTGATCGTCGACCTCTATACGCGCCTCGACGCACCCGCCTTCGTCGACGAGCCGTCGTTCATGCGCGCCTGCCTGGGCCGACTGGCACCCGACGGGGTGCTCCTCGTGAACGTCGCCGACGCCGCGGGCGGGCCGCGGCTGGCCGCGGGCGCTCGCGCGGTCGCGCGCGCCGACCCGGGCGCCGGGCTGGTCGTCGCGGGCCCCCCGGCGGTGCTCGCGGGCGCCGAGGAGGGCAACGCGGTGATCGTGGCGGGCACGCCGATCCCGCCGCGCGTGCTCGAACGGCTCGGCACGGCCGGGCCGTTCCCGGCCGAGCTGCTCGAGGGGGCGCGCCTCGACACGGTGCTGTGGGGCGCCTGCTGAGGCGTCGGCGGTAGCGTGGCATCCGTGCCCCAACCGGAACGCCGTCTCGCCGTGAGCGGCCACCTCGCCCGCCTCGAGGAGTCGCGCACGCGCCCCGGCGCCTGGACGCTGTACGTCGACGGCACCCCGCAGTCGCACGTCGACCTCGACGATCCGGAGTGGCTCGGCTTCGAGTACGTGCGCCGCATCGGCCACGCCGTCGACCTCGTGCGCCCGCCGGGCGCGCCCATCACGGCGGTGCACCTCGGCGGCGGCGCGCTGACGCTGCCGCGCTACGTGATCGCCACGCGGCCGGGGTCGCGCCAGCAGGTCGTCGAGCTCGAGTCCGAGCTGGTCGACTTCGTGCGCGAGCACCTGCCGCTGCCGCGCGGCGCACAGGTGCGGGTGCGTCACGGCGACGCGCGCGAGGTGCTGGCGAAGCTGCCTTCGGGGCTGCACGGCGCCGTCGACCTCGCCGTCGTCGACATCTTCTCGGGGGCGCGCACGCCGGCGCACGTGACGAGCGCCGAGTTCTACGGGCTGGTCGCGCCGCTGCTCGCACCCGGCGGCATCCTCGCCGTGAACGTCGCCGACGGGGCCGGCCTCGCGTTCGCGAGGTCGCAGGCGGCGACGCTCGCGCACGTGTTCGCGCACGTGGCCATCGCGGCCGACACGTCGATGCTGAAGGGCCGCCGGTTCGGCAACGTCGTCATGTACGCCTCCGACGGCGAGTTGCCGTTCGCGTCGATGCCGCGTCGGCTCGCGAGCGACCCCGCCCCGGCGAAGCTCGTCGAGGGCGACGAGCTCGCGCGCTTCGTCGCGGGCGCGCCGGTCGTGACGGATGCCACGGCGGTGCCGTCGCCGCCGCCCTCGCGTTCGGTCTTCCTCGCGAAGCCGTAGCCGCCCTCGCACCCCCGGGCACGCTCCTCGTGCACCCGACTCACGCGAAACGGCCCGTTCCTGCGCCATCCGAGGGCCGATTCGCGTGAGTCGGTGTCGCGGGTGGGGGCGTCAGCGCGCGTGCCGGAACCGCACGATCTGCCCAGGTCGGACCTGTGCGACGAGGTCGAGCGAGCCCGGGTCGACGATCGCGACGACGGGGTAGCCCCCCGTCACGGGGCGATCGGCGAGCAGGATGGTGGGCACGCCCGCGCCCGTGACCTGGATGCCGCCCGCGACCGTGGGCTCGCTGGGGAGCTCGCCCGTGATCCGCCGCTCCAGCACGCGGCCCTCGAGGCGCGCGCCGACCCGGTCGGACGCCGCCGAGATGCGCCAGTCCGACTCGTGCAGCTCCGCGAGCGCGGCATCCGTCAGCCAGTCGGCCCGCGGCCCGGGCAGCAGGCCGAGCGTCACGGCGCCCGTCGGCGGCGCGTACGCGGCGTCGTCGTCGAGCAGGGGCACGGATGCCGCGGGCTCGGCGCCGACGGCGAGCACCCGGCCGGCCTTCACCGGCTCGGGCCCGATCGCAGCGAGCGTGTCGCGGCTGCGCGAGCCGAGCACGAGCGGCTCGTCGATGCCGCCGCGCACGGCCAGCGCGTAGCGCAACCCGCGCCGGGCCGGGCCGAGCTCGAGCGGCTCGCCGGCTCGCACGCGCACCGCGCGGTACGGGCCGGCGTCGCGTCCCGCGACGAGCACCGGGCCCCACGCGCCGGCGGCCGCGACCCAGACGTCGGCGTCGGGCACGAGCCGCAGCCCGCCGAGCACGACTTCGAGCCCCGCAGCCCCGTCGGGGTTGCCGACGAGCCGGTTCGCGAGCGCGAGGGCGCCGCGGTCGAGCGCGCCCGCCGCACCCACGCCGAGGCGCGCGAGCCCCGGGCGGCCGAGGTCCTCGACGAGAACGGAGCCGCCGACGGCCTCGACGAGGAGCGAGGTCACGTCGCCACCGCCCGGAAGCGCACGGTGCGGCCGGGGACGAGCAGCGCGGGCGACTCGGCGTGCGGGTCCCACAGCGCGGCATCCGTTCGCCCGACCAGGCGCCAGCCCCCTGGGCTCGACCGCGGGTAGGCGCCGGAGAAGGCGCCCGCGAGGCCGACCGCGCCGGCCGGCACGCGCGTGCGGGCGACGTCGAGGCGCGGCACGTCGAACGGCCACTCCTCGGCGACGAGGTAGCCGAAGCCGGGTGCGAAGCCGATGAACGCCACGCGCCAGGTCGTGGCGACGTGACGGGCGACGAGGTGCTCGGCCGACACCTCGAGCAGGGCCGCGGTCTCGGCGAGGTCGTCGCCTCGGTAGTCGACCTCGATGACGACGGCGTCGCCTCCGGCGTCGGGGTGCGGCGCCGCCGGACCGGCCGCCGGCGTGGTCGCGGGCGGCGCGTCGGCGACCCGGCGCACCCAGGCGGCCGCCGACTCGAGCGGCAGCCGTTCGGGGTCGATGGACACGAGGAGCGTCCGCGCCGCCGGCACGAGCTCGACGAGCCCGTCGGGCGCGGTGGCGGCGAGCGCGTCGTGCAGCACGAGCACGTCGGCGAGCGCGTCGCACTCGACGAGCAGCGCGGCGCGGCCCGACGGCAGCAGGCGGACCGCGCTCATGCGAACGGCCGCACGCCGTGGCCGGCGGCATCGAGTGCGGCGCGCACGGCGCGCGCGATCTCGACCGACCCGGGGGTGTCGCCGTGCAGGCAGAGCGAGTCGGGGCCGAGCTCGACCCGCGCGCCGTCGTCGGCCGCGATCCCGCCCGTCTCGACGAGTTCGAGGGCCCGATCGGCGGCGGCGCCGGGGTCGTGCACGAGCGCGCCGGGCTCGTGCCGGGGCACGAGCGTGCCGTCGGCGAGGTAGCCGCGGTCGATGAACGCCTCGCGCGCGTAGCGGAGGCCGGCGGCGGCCGCCGCGCGCTCGAGTTCGCCGCCGGGCGGGCCGAGCAGCACCAGTCCGACGTCGAACGCCGCGAGCGCGTCGGCGACCTCGGTCGCGGCCCCGTGGTCGGCGCCGAGCCGGTGGTAGAGCGCGCCGTGCGCCTTGACATAGCGCACCTCGACGCCGGCCGAGCGTGCCGTCGCGGCGAGCGCGCCGACCTGGTAGACGACCTCGGCGGCGACCTCCTCGGCCGAGACGGCGAGCGCGCGACGTCCGAAGCCGGCGCGGTCGCGGTACCCCGGGTGCGCGCCGAGCACGACGCCGTGCCGCGCCGCGAGGTGCGCGCTGCGCCGCATCGTGAGCGGGTCGCCGGCGTGGAAGCCGCACGCGACGTTCGCGCTCGAGACCAGGGCGAACATGGCCTCGTCGTCGCCCATCCGCCAGGCGCCGTACGACTCCCCCAGGTCGGCGTTGAGGTCGATCGAGTGCGGCATGCTCCCATTCTCCCCCCGGGGTCGCGGTCTCCCGGCGGCTCGCGCAGACTGGAGTCGGAGGTGGTCGGATGCGGCACGGCGCGGCATGGTGCACGGCTCGGGCGGCGCTCCTCGCGGGCGTCGCCGTCCTGCTGGCGGGGTGCGCCGCGGGCCCGGAGTCCGGTCCGGTGGTGGCCTCGCCGAGCGGCGTCCCGTCGCCGTCGACGCCGGCCGTCTCCGTCCCGCCCCCGGTCGCGCCGACGGGCACGCCGGAGACGATCGCCGAGGGGCTGGCCGCGCCCTGGTCGATCCTGCGGCTGCCCGACGGCGGGGTGCTCGTCAGCGAACGCGACGCCGGCCGCATCGTGGAGGTGCTCGACGACGGCGGGCTCCGCGAGGTCGCCGTCGTGCCCGACGTGGTGCCCGGCGGCGAGGGGGGCCTGATGGGCCTCGCGCACCTGCCCGGCGACGGCGACCGGCCGGCCGCCGTGTTCGCGTACCACTCGACCGACTCCGACAACCGCATAGTGCGGATGCCCCTCGCGGGCGAGCCGGGCGAGCTCGAGCTCGGCGGGCCCGAGGTGATCCTCGACGGCCTTCCGCGCGGCGGCAACCACAACGGCGGTCGCCTCGCGATCGGTCCCGACGGCTACCTCTACGCGACCGTCGGCGACGCGGGCGCGCGCGACTCCGCGCAGGATCCCGACTCGCTCGGCGGCAAGATTCTGCGGATGACCGCCGACGGCGAGGTGCCGCGCGGCAACCCCTCCGGCACGCTCGTCTGGTCGCTCGGGCACCGCAACCCCCAAGGCCTGGCATGGGATGCCGCGGGCGGCATGTGGGCGGCGGAGTTCGGCCAGAACACGTGGGACGAGCTCAATCGCATCGAGCCGGGCGCCAACTACGGATGGCCCGTGGTGGAGGGGATCGCCGGGGACTCCCGGTTCATCGACCCCGCGGTGCAGTGGCCGACCTCCGAGGCGAGCCCGAGCGGCATCGCCGTGGTCGGCGACACGATCGTCCTCGCGGCGCTCCGCGGCGAGCGGCTGTGGTGGGCGTCCCCGGCCACGACGTCGCCGACCGACGTGGTCGACGCGTTCGACGGCGAGTTCGGCCGCTTCCGCGACGTGGTGCCGGGGCCCGACGGCGAGGTGTGGGCGATCACGAACAACACCGACGGCCGCGGCTCGCCGCGCGACGGCGACGACCGGCTGCTGCGGATCCCGGTCGAGGACGCCGGCTGAACCGAGTCGGTCCGCCGGCCCGGTCCCCCCGATCGCGGCACACCCGAACCGGTGCCACGGGGTGCGGGCGGGGATATCCTCGACCCATGGCGGAACTCGAACGGGTTCGGATCTGGGCTGAGGCGCTCATCGTCCTGCACCTCGACGCGTCCGTCTGGTCGTTCGGCTTCGACAACGCCAAGAAGCGCGCGGGGCTCTGCAACTACACCGCGAAGCGCATCTCGGTCTCCCGGTACCTCGCCCTCCGCTACGAGGACGACGAGATCCACCAGATCCTGCTGCACGAGGTCGCGCACGCCATGGCGGGTCCCCGCGCCGGGCACGGCCCGAAATGGGCGCGCATCGCGGCCGAGATCGGCTACATCGGCCGCCGCACGCACGACGGCGCCGTCGCCGACGAGCTCGCACCCTGGGTCGGCCGCTGCCCCGCCGGGCACGAGCACTTCCGCTACCGCGCACCCATCCGGGCGCTCAGCTGCGGGCTCTGCCGGCGCGGCTTCGACCGCTCCAACCTCATCGTGTGGCACCGTCGCGAGATCACCGGCGCGATGCGCCGCGCCGCCGCGAGCGCCGCCGCCGACCCGGCGTCACCCGGTGCGGAGAGCCGGTAGGTTCATACGGTGCCCGTCTCGACCGTCTCGATCCCCGTCGGCCAGTGGTTCACCGATGACAGCGGCCGGTGGTGGTTCGACTCCGGTTCGTTCGCGCTCGACTTCGCGTACACCGGCGCCATCCCGGTGGCGGTCGCGCCCGAGCGCCTGCACGCGCCCGACGACCTGACGGCGTGGATGCGGGAGCGCTTCCCCATGGCCGTGAGCGCCGCCCGCTCGCGCGACCTCTTCGACGCGGTCGCACTGCGCGACGCCATCGGCCGGCTCGCGCTCGCGTCGGGGCGCGGCGAGGCGCTGCGCGCCGCCGACATCGACCTCGTGAACCTGTACGCCGCCACGCCCGACGTCCCGCCGACGCTCGCGGGCGGGTCCCGGCAGGCCGGCCGGTCGGTGCAGACCGTGGGCCAGGCGCTCTCGACGATCGCCCGCGACGCCGTCGACTGCTTCGGACCCGCCAATGAGGGTCGCGTGCGCGTCTGCGCGGGCGACTGCGGGATCGTCTACCTCGACACCTCGCGCGCCGCGAGCCGGCGGTGGTGTTCCATGCAGCGCTGCGGCAACCGGGCCAAGGTCCGCGCGCACCGCGCCCGCAAGTCCGGCAAGGTCGCGCTCAGCGCGGCCTGATCGCCAACGAGGCGGGCGCTCAGCTCCCGCGGACGACGCGCACCGCCGCGGCGGGGTCGCGCGTCGCACCCCGGCGCAGCACCGCGGGGTCGACGCCCGCCGCGATCGCCGAACGACCCGACACCGAGGCGGTGGCAAGGTGCGCCACGGCACGGCGCAGGCCGGTGAACGCGAACGACGCGACCGCCGCCTCGGGTGAGGTGTCGTCGATGCCGAGCTCGGTGAGCGCGTCGACGACCGCGCCCGCGGCGAGCACGTCGTCGGCGGCGAACCCGCCGTCGGCGCGCCCGGCGGCCACGATCGCGAGGTAGGCGCGCCGCCCGAGCCGCTCCTGCTCCGCGAGGATCCACGCGGCCACGGCAGCCGCGTCGTGCAGGCCGGCGACGACCACGGCGGCCCCGGGTGCCGCCTCGAGCGCCTCGGCGGGGACGGACGCGGTCGCGCTCGACGTGGAGGTCGCGGCATCCACCACCTGGTCGACCCAGACGAGCACGTCGGCGACGGCGCCGATGCGTGCGGCGCCCTCGACGCCCTGGTCGAATCGCACCTGGTACTTCGCCTGCGCCGCTGGATCGGCGGCGGGGGTCCACTCGCTCACCGCGACAGGCTACGCGATCGCGGCGGTGCGGGGCACTCGTAGGGTGGTCGCATGACCACGAATGTCGACCCACGGCCCGTGACGATCATCACCGGCGGCGGCCGCGGCATCGGCGCCGCGATCGCCGAGCGTCTCGCCGCCGATGGCCACGACCTGCTGCTGACCTTTCGCGAGCGCGCCGAGGAGGCCGAGCGGGTGGCCGACGGATGCCGCGCCGCGGGCGCACGCGTCGAGCTGCTGCAGGTCGACCTCGCCGACCTCGACGCGGCCGCCGAGGTCGTGCCCGAGGCGGTCCGGCGCTTCGGGCGGGTCACCGGACTCGTGAACAACGCGGGCATCACGGGGCGCATCGGTCCGTTCCTCGAGGGCTCGATCGAGGAGTCCGACCTCGTGTTCCGCGTGAACGTGCTCGCACCGATGGTGCTCTGCCGCTCGGCGATCGCGCACATGGCGACCGACCTCGGCGGCGCGGGCGGGTCGATCGTGAACATCTCCTCGGGCGCGGCCACGCACGGCGCACCCGAGACGTACATCCCCTACGCGGCGAGCAAGGCGGCGGTGAACATCATGACCGTGGGGCTGGCCAAGGAGTTCGGGCCGGTCGGCGTGCGGGTCAACACGGTCTCGCCCGGCACGACGCACACCGAGATCCACGCCACCGCCGGGCGCCCGAACGCACCGGAGGAGCGCGCGGCCGGCATCCCGATGCGCCGTGCGGGCCGGCCGCACGAGGTCGCGGGCGCCGTGGCCTGGCTGCTCTCGCCCGACGCGTCGTACACCTCGGGCGCCGACATCCGGGTCGCCGGCGGCAAGTAGCCGGGGCGAGTCGCGCGGCGCCGCCTCAGCGGTGCAGCGCCGCGTAGTGCGCGAGCGCCTCGGCGTCGCTCGCCCGCGCCGCCGCACGACGCGCCGCGTCGAGCGCGGCGACCGGGTCGGGCTCGCGGCGGGCGATGCCGAGCTGCCGCTCGGCCTCGGCCAGGCGGGTCCGCGCGTCGGCCCCCACGAAGGCGCGCGCCCGCTCGATCGCGGAGTGCGCCACCCCGATCTGGCTCTCGGCGATGGCGATCGCGCCGGGCAGCGCGCCCCGCGCGCCGTCGAGGCGCTCCACGGCCCGCCGGGTCGTCGCACGGGCGACCTGGAGCCGGTCGCGCCCGGCGCGCAGCCGGTCGCGCTCGGCGAACGGGTCGTCGGCGCGATCCTCGCGGCCCACGAGCAACGGCGACAGCTCGCCGATCACGACGGCGAGCGCCGAGCCCGCGTCGGGGTCGGTCGCGTCGTCGCGCTCGCGCCGCGCGTCGACGAGCTCGCCGTCGAGGGCGGCCGCCTCGGACGCCGCCTCGTGCGCGGCGGCCGCGAGGTCGAACTCGACGTGCTCGACCGACGAGAGCTCGGCCTCCGCGCGATCGAGCGCGTCCGCGGCGCGGCCGAGCACGTCGGCCACCGGGCGGCCGGCGCCGTCCGCCAGCCGCGCATCGGCCTCGTCGAGCGCCGCGTCGGCGGCGGCGAGGTCGCGATCGGCCCGCGTGAGTGCCCCGGACGCACTGGCGAGCGCCGCCGGCGAGAACCTCGTGCCGAGGCGTTCGAGGCTCGCCGTGGCATCCGCTCGACGCACTGCGAGCCGGGCGGCGCGCTCGCGCTGGGCGGGCGCGTCGGCGGCGGCGCCCCGCTCGACCGCGCGTCGGCCCGCGACTCCCGCGGCGGCCTCGGCGAGCGCCCGCTCGACCGAGTCGCACAGCGACCCGATGCGCGAGCTCCGGCTCCGGCGCTCCGCCGCGGTGACGGGCTCGGCGTCGTCGAGCCGCTGCTGCAGCAGGAACGCCTCGCGGAGCCATCCCTTCGCCTGGTCGACCGTCGCCGCGAGCTCGCGCGCGGCCGCGGCGCCGAACTGCGCCTCGACGTAGCGCACCTCGAGCTCGGCGTCGCGCACGGCCTCGTCGGCGTGGACGAGCCGCGCCTTCGCGGAGGTCTGCAGCGCGTGTGCCGCGTCGTCGTCGCGGGCCTCCCGGCGCACGCCGAGTCGACGGACGCCGACCACGCCCAGGACGAGCGCCACCGCCGTCGTGCCGAACACGACGAGCGAGGGCAGCCACTCCAGACCGTCGGGCATGGCGCGAGCCTAGCCCCAACGCCTGCGTCGTGGCATCGAGTCCGGCGAGGCGCTTTGCCCACGCGTGCCGCGCCCCTAGGGTCGATCCATGCGGGTGCTGCTGAAGCTGACCCTGGATTGCGATGCGGATGCCGCGTGGCGCGCCATCCGCAGCCCAGCCGTGCTGCGCGAGGTCGTCGCCCCGTGGCTCGACTTCGAGTCGCTCGAGGCCGACGGCTTCCCCGCCACGTGGCCGGAGGGCCCGCACCGGTTGCGCGCGCTCGCCTTCGGGATCACGCCCGCCGGCGACGAGGTCGTCGACGTCTCGTACCCCGGCGGCCTGCCGCCGGGCGTGCGCATGCTGCGCGACGGCGGCGGCGCGATCACCGGCCCGCTCTCGGCGTTCCGCCACTGGGACCACCGGATGGCGGTCTCGCCGCTGCCCGACGGGCGCACCCTCTACCGCGACCGCCTGATCGCGAGCGCGGGCCCCGCGCTCGACGTGGCGCTGTGGTACCCGACCTGGGCGTTCTGGCAGTGGCGCGGCCTCCGGCTCAGGCAGCTCGCACCGACCTGGGCGTACGACCCGCCCGGCACCGCCGACGCGGAACGGGCCGGCACCGCGAGGGCCTCCGCCGCGAGGGCCGGCGCGTGAGCGCCACCCTCGGCGCGCTGCAGCTGCAGGACTGGCGCCGCCGGATGTTCGGCCTCTACGCGGGCGTCCGGCACCTCAGCGTGCACGATCCCGCCGAGGGGCACGAGCTGTGGAAGTCGGGTCGCGACGAGCTGTTCGCCGGGCATCCGCAGTCACCGCTGCTGCCCGACGACCGCGCCCGGTTCACGGGCCTGACGGTCTCGCGCTACGACCCCGACTGGCGGTTCGAGCTCGAGGTGCGCCGCCCCGAGGAGCCGGCCCGGATGCTGGTCGACGACTCGAGCGACGGGCCGATCCCGTTCTCGCTCGTCGGCACCGTGCGGATCCCCTACCTCGGCACCCTCGACGTGTGGCGGCTGCGCACGTACGGCGGCGGGCTGTTCCTGCCGATCAAGGACGGCCTCGCGGGCCAGCCCGGCGGCACCTACGGCGGCGGCCGCTACCTGCTCGACACCGTCAAGGGCGCCGACCTCGGCTCGGGCGCCGACGACGACTCGCTGGTCGTCGACTTCAACTTCGCCTACAACCCGTCGTGCGTCTACGACCCGTCGTGGTCGTGCCCGCTCGCACCGGCCGGCAACACCGTGCGCGACGAGATCCCGGTGGGCGAGCGGATGCCTCGCTGAACCGCCGCACAGCACCCGCGCAGCGTCATCCGCTATGGTGGACCCCGGCGAGCGCGACGATCGCGCCGCCTGCGTCGTAGACACGCTTCCGGGCCACGCGCCCGTCGACTTCATACGGCGAACGGATTCGCCGACCGGCGTCTTCGCCATCCTCCGCCCATCGCCGGGTCTCGAGTCGCCGCCGCGCGGCCGCTCGATCCGCGCATGGGTGCCGTCCCGAAACGGATTCCACCCCTTGACCGATCTCACCTTCGGCGCGCTCGGCGTGCCCGCACCCCTCGTCGCCGCCCTCGCGGCCGACGGCAAGACCACTCCCTTCCCGATCCAGGCCGACACGCTGCCCGACACGCTCGCCGGGCGCGACGTGCTCGGCCGCGGCAAGACCGGCTCGGGCAAGACCATCGCGTTCGCGCTGCCCATGGTGGCGCGCCTCGGCACGTCGCTCGCCGGCGGCCGCCGCCGCGCGGGTCGCCCGCTCGGCCTCGTGCTCGCCCCGACGCGCGAGCTCGCGACCCAGATCACCCGGACGATCGAGCCGCTCGCGGCCGCCTACGACCTGACGGTCACCACGATCTTCGGCGGTATCAACCAGACCCGGCAGGTCGCCGCGCTCCGCGCCGGCGTCGACATCGTCGTGGCCACCCCCGGCCGCCTCGAGGACCTCATGAAGCAGGGCTTCCTGCACCTCGACGCGATCGAGATCACCGTGCTCGACGAGGCCGACCACATGGCCGACCTCGGCTTCCTGCCGGTCGTGACCCGCATCATGGACAAGACCCCCCAGGGCGGGCAGCGCCTGCTGTTCTCGGCGACGCTCGACAACGGCGTGGACAAGCTGGTGAGGCGCTACCTGCAGAACGAGGTGCTGCACTCGGTCGACGAGGCGAACTCGCCCGTTGCGCAGATGACCCACCACGTCTTCGAGATCGACGACGTCGACGCCAAGAACGAGCTCGTGAAGACCCTCGCCTCGGGCACGGGCCGCCGCATCCTCTTCATGCGCACCAAGCACCACGCCAAGAAGCTCGCCAAGAAGCTCACCGAGCAGGGCATCCCCGCGGTCGACCTGCACGGCAACCTGTCGCAGCCGCAGCGCGACCGCAACCTCGCCGCGTTCGGCGACGGCTCGGTCAAGGTCATGGTGGCCACGGATGTCGCGGCGCGCGGCGTGCACGTCGACGACATCGAGCTCGTCATCCACGTCGACCCGCCCATGGAGCACAAGGCGTACCTGCACCGTTCGGGCCGCACCGCCCGCGCCGGCAGCGAGGGCGACGTCGTCACGATCTGCCTGCCCGCACAGAAGCAGGACCTGAAGACGCTCTTGCGCAAGGCCGACATCCGGGTCGTGCCGCAGCAGGTGACGGCGACGTCGCCGGCCGTGGCCACGCTCGTCGGCGAGGTCGCACCGTACGTGAAGCCCCTGCCCCGCGCGGCCGCGCCGCAGCAGGGCGGCGGCCGCTCGCAGGGCGCGAACGCGCAGCGCAAGCGCGCCGCGCGCGAGGCGGCGGGTGCCGGCGCCGGCACGGCCTCCGAGCCCGGCCAGGGCCGTCGCAGCCGTGGCCGTGGTCGCGGCGGGCAGTCGGATGTCGCTCCGTCGACGCCGCGCCGGGATCGCTCGGGCCGTCCGTCCGAGGCGAAGGCGAACGCGCCCAAGCAGGGCGGCGGGCAGTCGCGCGGGGCGCAGACCTCGGGCGCGCAGCGCGGGGCCTCCGCCCGCCAGGGCGGCCAGAAGTCGCCGCTGCGCGTCGGCAGCCTCGTCTCGCCGAACCGGAACTCGCGCACCAACCGCCGCGCGCAGGGCTGACCCCCGCAGTTCCCGAGTGGGCGATCTTGGCGCGCGCGTCCGCCCGAATCGCGCCAAGATCGCCCACTCGATGCATGTGCGGTGCGCGCCGCACCGCATGACGAACGGCCCCGCACCCGGGATGGGTGCGGGGCCGTCCGCGTCGATCGATCAGTACGCGGCGTAGAAGGTGCCGAGCACGCGGTCGGCCGCCTCGAGGTCGGCGTCGCCGATGGCCTGTGCGGCGACGACCACGGTGTAGGAGCCGGTGATGTCGTTCGCGCCGACGACCACGAACGTCGCGCTGCCGCCGCATCCGGTGAAGATCTCCCAGACGCCGGTGTGCAGGCCGTCGTCGTACGGCTGACGCCCGGTCGAGGTGCAGCCCTGCTCGGCGAGCCCGGTCGTGAGCAGGTTCGCCGCGTCATCCGGCGACATGCCCGCCGCTGCCTGCGACGCGTAGACGGTCATGCCCGGCGTGCCCCATGAGCCGGTGTAGCCGGCGAGGTCGGGCGCCGCGGAGACGGACTCCCACGTCGTGCCGTTCGCGTCGGTGACGGCCGCGCCGTCGACGTCGGTCCACGTCGCGGGCACCTCGACGCCGATGACGCCGGAGTCATCGGTCACCGACACGAATTCGCCGGAGGCCGGATCCTCGGTGCCGGTGCCGGCCACGACGGGCACGGCGGTGATCGCCTCGCCGTTGAACTGTCCGCGGTAGCTCAGGCCGTCGGCGGGGCGGTAGAGCTCGACCGAGAGCGTCGCGTCCTGGCCGTGCGTGCGCAGCACGTCGCAGTACTCCGTCATGGTGCCCTCGGCGCCGAGCGAAACGCCCTCCATGCGCGTGAGCAGGTCGCCCGGCTCGACGCCCGCCTCGTCGGCGGCCGACCCCGACTTGACCGAGTTCACCCAGATGCCGAGGCCGGTGCCGTCCTCGCCGACGAGCGCCTCGCCGTTGATGCCGAGGCTCAGCACGTCGGTGCCGTCGACGAGGTCGCTGATGACCTCGAGCACCTCGTCGCGGTGGATGGCGTAGTTGTAGTCGAGCGCGTCGTTGCCGGCGTAGTTGACGCCGACGAGGGCGCCCTGGGCGTCGATGAGCGGCCCGCCCGAGTTGCCGCCGCGGATGCGCGCATCGTGCTCGATGACCCCGTCGATGGAGGCCCACGGCGTCTCGCCGCTCGTGATCGCCTTCGAGACGATGCCCTTGGTCTCGGTGAACGTCGGGTCGCCGAGCGGGAAACCCGCGGCGTACACGTCGAGCGCGGTCTCGATCTCGCCCTTGCGCCAGTCGAGGAACGGGTAACCGTCGCCCTCGAGCTGCACGACCGCGAGGTCGAGGCACTCGGAGCTGCCGAGCACCTTGGCGCTGAGCTCCTTCGTGGTGTCGCCGCCGCGCCACACCTTGATGGTGCCGGCGCCGGTGACGACGTGGTTGTTGGTCACCGCGAGCCCGTCGGGGGTGATGATGAAGCCCGACCCGCGGCCGGCGGCCTCGTAGCCGCCCTCCTCGGGCGAGACGAACGTGCCGACGGCCTCGAGCTGGATGGTGGCGGACTGGACGCCGTCGAAGCCGACGGGCGTCGGTCCGGACGCGGTGGGGACGCAGCCGGCGAGGCCGGCGACGACGGCCGTCGCGGCGACGGCAGCACTGATCCTGGTGGTGTTCGAAGTCATGCCTCCGACGGTATGGAGCGGGGCCACGGTCGCGGGACCGTGGAGACCCTCATGTTGGCGACGGCATCCCTGAACCCGGGACCGGGAGAGCACTGAGACGCCGGTCGCCGATTTCGCCCCGGGTGGGGGCCCGGGTTAGCCTGACCACATGAGCACCGAGGTCGTTGCCGATGTCGTCATCCGTCCCGTCCGCGACTCCGACGCGGAGGCGCTCGGTCGCGTGCACGCGCAGTGCTGGCACGAGGACTACGACACGCTCGTGAGCGCCGCGACCCTCGCGAACCTCTCACCGCGCCGCATGGCTGAGCTCTGGACCCACTGGATGGGCCAGGGCGACGACTTCACGCACGTCGCCGCGCTCGTCGAGGGCGAGATCGTCGGCTTCGCCGGAGCCGGGCCCGCCCGCGACGACGATGCGCCGCGCGAGCGCGAGCTGTTCTTCATCCACATGCTCGACGCGCACCACGGCAAGGGCATCGGCCAGAAGCTCTTCGACGCCGCCGTCGGCGACGCGTCGGTCTACCTGTGGGTGCCCTCGTCGAACGAGCGCGCGCTGGCCTTCTACGCGCGCAACGGCTTCGTGGCCGACGGCGCGTCGCACGACGAGCCGTTCCTCGGCGAGACGATCCACGAGATCCGGATGGTGCGCTGACGCGACCCGACCGGGGCCGCTCGGCACGGGGCCGCCTCGCGTTAGGGCAGCGCGCCGACCGCCGCGAGCGCACGCCGCAGGAGCACCCCTCGGCCGCCCTCCATCTCGGCGGAGAGCGCGTCGCTGCAGGCCTCGGCGGGCGACATCCACGTGACCTCGAGCGCGTCCTGGCGCGGCTCGCACGTGCCCGTGACGGGCACGACGTACGCGAGCGAGACGGCGTGCTGGCGTTCGTCGGTGAACGGCGTGATGCCGGGCAGCGGGAAGTACTCCGCGACCGCGACCGGCACCGGACTCGCCGGGAGGAGTGGGAACGCCATCGGCCCGAGGTCCTTCTCGAGGTGGCGGAACAGCGCGTCGCGGATGGTCTCGCCGTACATCACGCGGCCCGACACGAGCGTGCGGGTCATCTCGCCGACCGCGTTCGCCCGCAGCAGCATGCCGACCTCGGTGACCTGGCCGACGCCGTCGACCCGCACGGGCACCGCCTCGACGTAGAGCAGCGGCAGGCGGCCGCGCACCTCCGCGAGCTCGAGGTCGGTGAGCCACCCCGGATTCGCGGGCGGCTGCACCACGGGCTCGTCTCCGGGCTCCCAGTCGGGGTGCGGGTCGGGTGTGCGCACGGCCATGACTCGATTCTGCCCCACGACGGGCCGGGGTACGATCTCCCGATGCGGATCGACGACGAGGCGGTGCTGTGGTCGGCGTCGCCGGCCGACCGGGCCGGACGGCCCCTGCTCGTGCTGCTGCACGGCTACAACTCGCACGAGGGCGACCTGTTCGGCCTGAGCCCGTACCTCCCGCTGCGGCCCGCGATCGCGTCGCTCCGCGCGCCGATCGAGACGGGCTACGGTCACGCCTGGTTCCCGCTGCCGCAACGGGTCGAGCAGGTCTCGTCGGCCGATGCCGCGCAGGCCACGACGGCCGTGCTCGAGTGGCTCGACCGTGCGGCGCCCGACGCGCCATCCGTGGGCCTGCTCGGGTTCTCGCAGGGCGGCGCCATGGCGATCGAGCTCCTGCGCCGCGCGCCCGAGCGGTTCGCGTTCGCGGTGAGCCTCGCCGGGTTCTCGCTGCCCGGCGAGCGCGAGGGCGACGAGCGGATGTCGCGACTCGCGCTCCCCGTCTTCTGGGGCCGCGGCACCGACGACGACGTGATCCCGTCGGCGGCCGTCGCGCACACGCAGGACTGGCTGCCCGCGCATTCCGACCTCGACCAGCGCGTCTACGAGGGCCTCGGCCACGCGGTCTCCGACCGCGAGCTCGGCGACGTCACGGCGTTCCTGCGGGCGCAGTACGCGGCCGCCTGAGAACGCCGGGGCGGGTCAGACGCCGGCGCCGCCGCCTCCCCCGCCGCGCTCGTCGGCGGCACGGCGCACCGCCCGCTCGGCGTCGCGCTCGGCGACGCGGCGCTTCTCGGCGCGCACGCCGGCCTGACGCGCGCGCTCCTCGACCAGCCACGCGGGCGGGTCGGCGAGCAGGGCCTTGATCTCGGCCGTGGTCAGCGGGTCGACGACGCCGGCGCGCGCGAGCCCGGAGTTGGAGACCCCGAGCTTGGCCGCGACCACGGTCTTCGGGTGCGGCCCCTCGCGCCGGAGGGTCGCGAGCCACTCGGGCGGGTCGGCCTGCAGCGACGCGAGCTCGGCGCGCGTCACGTCGGACTGCTGGAACTCGTCGGGCGCGGCCTCGAGCAGGATGCCGAGCTTCTTCGCCGCCGTCTCGGGCTTCATCGACTGGGACTGGCGGGGCTTGTCGTCGTTCACCCCTCCACGGTAGTCGGCACGCGCGCCGTCCGCCTCCCTCGCCGTGCGGCCGCGGGGCGTCACGGCCACCCGCGCGGGCGCGCGGCGACGCTAGCCTGAGAGGGCCGCGCGGCGCGGCGGAAGGGGGCGGAGGTGTCGTTGCGGCTCCGATACGTCGCGGGCGTCAGCCCCGCGAAGTGGCTGCGCGCCTGGGCGGAGCGTCGGCCCGACCTGCCGCTCGAGGCCGAGCGCGTCGAGCCGCCGCAGCAGCTCGACGCCGTCACCTCCGGTGAGGCCGACCTCGCGTTCGTCCGCCTGCCGGTCGACGGCGAGGGCCTGCACGTCATCCCGCTGTGGGAGGAGGTCGCCGTCGCCGTGCTCCCGAAGGAGCACCCCCTCGCCGACGCCGAGGCCCTCGCGCTCGCCGACCTCGCGCACGAGCCCCGCGCGCCCGAGCAGGACGACGCGGCGATGAGCGTGGAGCTCGTCGCCGCCGGCACGGGCTGGGCCGTCCTGCCGCACAGCCTCGCCCGCCTGCACCATCGTCGTGACGTGGTCGCGATCCCGGTGACGGATGCCGCGCCCACGCGCATCGCACTCGTGTGGCGCGTCGAACGCGACGACGACGACATCCAGGAGTTCGTCGGGGTCGTGCGCGGACGCACGGCGCGGAGCTCTCGCAGCGGCGCGGCGCCCGAGCCCGAACCGCGCCCGGGGAAGGCCGCCAAGAGCACGCCGCCGCCGAAGCGGCCGCAGCGCGGCAGGTCCCCCGCGCCGAAGCGGAAGCGACGCGGACGATGACCGGCGGCTTCCTGTTCATCTCGGCGCGGCCGGAGGTCGACGCGGTCGGCCCCGAGTACGCGTCGGTGCTGCGAGCCACGGGACTCCCCGCCGAGCGGCTCGAGCACCTGCGCCTCGACGTCGAGCCGCTCGGCACCCTCGCGCCGCAGCGGTACTCGGGCGTGATCGTCGGCGGCAGCCCGTACAACGTCACGACGGCCGAGGCCGACAAGCCCGACGTGCAGCGCCGCGTCGAGCGCGACCTCGCGCGCCTGGCCGAGCAGGCCCTCGCGACCGACCATCCGGTGCTGTTCACCTGCTACGGCATCGGCGTGCTCACGCGCGTGCTCGGCGGCGAGGTCGACACGCGGTTCGGCGAGGAGGCCGCCGCCGTCGAGATCACGCTCACCGAGGAGGGCCGGGCCGATCCGCTCGTCGGCGTGCTGCCCGCCCGCTTCGACGCCCTCGTCGGCCACAAGGAGGCCACCGGGCGACTGCCCGACGAGGCCGTGCTGCTGGCCCGGTCGGCGGGCTGCCCCGTGCAGGTGTACCGCGCCGGCCGCAGCGTGTACGCCACGCAGTTCCACCCCGAGGTGTCGACGGCCGACTTCATCATGCGTGCGCAGGTCTACCGGCACCATGGCTACTTCCCCGCGCACGAACTCGACGCGCTCGGCGAGCGCGTGCGCGCGGCATCCGTCACCGAACCGCAGCGGATGCTGCGACGCTTCGTCCAACTGGCCGAGTCGCGCGCGACCGCGGGGCCGTGACGCCGCGAAGGCCCGCCCGACGCGGTGTCGGACGGGCCTTCGCGGTCTCGGACCGCCTGGGTCAGGCGGTGCGACGGCGGTTGACGATGAGACCGTAGATCAGCAGCACGACGATGGCGCCGCCGATGGCGAGCAGCCAGGTGCTGAGGTCCCAGAACTCCTCGAGGCCGACTCCGAAGAGCACGCTGCCGAGCCACCCGCCGAGCAGGGCGCCGACGACGCCCAGCAGGAGGGTGATGAGCCAGCCGCCGCCCTGCTTGCCGGGCAGGATCAGCTTGGCGATGGCCCCGGCGATCAGGCCGAGGAGGAGGAATGCGAGGAAACTCATGGGGGTTCTCCTTCCGTGGTGGTCCAACTGTGCTCTCCGGGCGAAATGCGGGCAAGTGGTTGCGCTGGCGTGTCGAAACGCGCTAGTCAGGGCCCGTGAGCCGTGCACCGGCCCCCTGGGTGCTCCATGTCGACCTCGACCAGTTCATCGCCGCGGTCGAGGTGCTGCGGCGCCCCGAGCTCGCCGGCCGGCCCCTGATCGTGGGCGGCCGGGGCGACCCGACCGAGCGGGCAGTGGTCTCGACCGCGTCGTACGAGGCGCGCGAGTTCGGGGTCGGTTCGGGGATGCCGCTGCGCATCGCCGCGCGGAAGGCGCCCGAGGCCATCATCCTGCCCGTCGACGCGGCGGCCTACACCGCGGCATCCGAGGAGGTCATGTCGACGCTGCGCGCACAGCCGGGGGCCGTCGTGCAGGTGCTCGGCTGGGACGAGGCGTTCGTCGGCGTCGTGACGGACGACCCCGAGGCGTACGCGCGCGCGGTGCAGCAGGCGGTGCTCGAGCGCACCGGGCTGCACTGCAGCGTCGGAATCGGCGACACGCTCGTGCGCGCGAAGGTCGCCACCGGGTTCGGCAAGCCGGCCGGGGTGTTCCGGCTCACCGCCTCGAACTGGCCCGAGGTCATGGGCCGCCGGCCCGTCATCGAGCTGTGGGGCGTCGGGAGCAAGGTGTCGCGCCGGCTCGCGACACTCGGCATCGCCACCGTCGCCGAGCTCGCCGCCGCCGACCCGGCCGTGCTCGCCGCCGAGTTCGGGCCGCGGATGGGTCCCTGGTACGGGCAGCTCGGACGCGGCGAGGGGGCACGCGTCGTCGACGATACGCCGTGGGTCGCGCGCGGGCACAGCCGCGAGACGACGTTCCAGCGCGACCTCGCCGACGCAGCCGAGGTCGAGGCTGCGCTGCGGGACCTCGTCGCGCGGGTGCTCGACGACGTCGCGGCCGAGGGCCGTCCTGTCATCGGCCTCACCCTCAAGGTCCGCTACGCCCCCTTCTTCACGAAGACGTACCAGCGGAAGATCCCCGAGACCTCCGACCGCGCCGACGTGACCGAGCGGGTGCTCGGACTCGCGGCCGACCGCATCGAGCCTGGCCGCGCCATCCGCCTCCTCGGACTGCGCGCCGAGATGCCTATGCCGGACGACGCGCGCGAAGGGCACACGCCGACGCGCAGCGGGTGGTGAGGGCGTCCCGGGCCGGCCGGATCGGGCGAGCGTTGACGCCCATCCCGGACCAGGACTATATTCCGCGGTGTCGGGGCTGCGAACGGCCGGGGCGCATCGGGGGATCGCCACGAATGCCGTCGAAGGGGGGTCTCCACGACGACGCAGGCGCGACACCCGTGCCGATGCCGTCACGGCCGCGCACACGACGCGCGCGCCCGCAGGGTCGGCGATCGAACCGACGAACCGAGGTCTCGCATGACTGATCCATCCGAACTCGTCCGCACGCTCAGCGCCGAAGAGTCCGCGGCGCTCGCGCCGCTGCCCGCCTCCGACGAGGAGAGCCCGACGACCGCCCGCTCCGATCAGGGCGGCGAATCCACGGCCGAGGCGCACCGGCCCGGCCTCCTCCGCGAGAGCGATCTCCCGGAGGCGGGGTACGGCGGAGAGCCGAACCCGACCAGCATCGAGGAGCAGTGAGATGGCGCTCTACTTCCACAACGGCACGGCCTCGACGATGTACGTCGCACTGGCGTACCACTCCCCCGGCTGCGACGGCGACAACTGGGCGAAGAAGGGCTGGTGGAGCATCGCCCCGGGCGGCCGCGCCACGGTCCGCGGCGGCGCCTCGAACGGCGCCAAGTACTTCTGGTACGCCGAGAACGACGCCGGACTCCAGTGGGCTGGCCCGTTCACCACCCACCTGCCGAGCCGTGCGTTCGACTGGTGCTGGCGCACCGGCAGCACCGACAGCCGGATCCTCGGGCTCCGGATGCTCATCGTGCCGGCATCGAGCATCAACCACTCGATCGTGTTGCAGGCCTGACGACGAAACGCCCCGTCTCCGTGCTCTCGCACGGAAACGGGGCGTTTCACCTGGCGGTACCGGTGGGATTTGAACCCACGGTGCGCTTTCACGCACACAACTTTTCGAGAGTTGCACCTTCGGCCGCTCGGACACGGTACCGAGGACGATCTTAGACGACGGATCGGCGAGGGCCAAAACGACGGATGGCGCGGGCCACCCGATCACGCCACGAGCTGCGCCGCGACCACCGCGGCATCCTCACCGACACCGAGGAGCAGGGGCGACTTGCGCGTGCGGAGCCACGGCACCCCGACGAAGTACAGGCCGGGCACGCGAGTGCTCGCCCCCTCGTGCTGCAACGGGAACCCGATCTCGTCGACGACGCCGGGGATCGTGATCCACCGGTAGTCGGGGCGGAACCCGCACGCGACGACCACCGCGTCGATGTCGTCGACGCGTGGCGCGGAGGCCACGGCGAGGCTCGCGCCCGGCATGGCGGGAAGCTCTGGCTCGGGCAGGCCGAGTCGTGCGGCCGTCTGCGCGATGAGATCGCAGATGAGGTTCCATCCCTCGTCGCCGGTCGCCACGGATTCCGCGAGGTCGTCCTCGACGACGAGCCGGCCGCCGTCGACGCCGCGCACGTGCCCGATGAGCTGTGCGCCGGCCTGCGCGAGGGTGCGGAGGTTGAGGTCGTGGCCGCCACGTCGCCCGGTCACCAGCGGGTTGGGTGAGAGCCTCGCCTCGAGCGAGGGCAGGTCGTCGGGGGTCTGGTCGAAGAAGCCCGCGTCGAGCAGCCAGTCGACGGTGTCACGTCCGGCGACCCGCCGGGGCATTGCGGGAGCGCGCCCGGCCGAGAGCACGACCTCGCGGCCGGCGAGCAGCAGTTCCTCCGTGATCTGCCCGGCGGTCTGGCCGCCGCCGATCACGAGGACCCGCCCGTCGGGCAGCGAGTCGGGCGACCGGTACGACGTCGAGCCGATGACCGGCATGTGGTCGGCCAGCTCGTCGGCGAACGCCGGGCGACGCTCCCGCTGGAACGCGCCGGTGCAGGCGACCACGCGCCGCGCGCGCACCGGCCCGCCCTCGGTCTGCGCGATGAACCCGCCGTCGGCGACGCGGAGCTCGGTGACGCCGGCATGCTCGATGACCGGCGCACCGATCGACCCGGCGTACCGGCGCAGGTGCAGGATGATCTCGTCGCGCGGCAGGTAGCCCTGGGGATCACTGCCGTCGTACTCGCCGCCCGGCAGGCGGATGGTGTGGTTCGGCGTGACGAGGCAGAAGCTGTCCCACCGCACGTACCATGCGGCCCCGGCACGCTCGCGATCGACGACGACGTGGTCGACGCCGGCGAGCGCGAGTTCGTGGCTGACCGAGAGTCCGGCCTGACCTGCCCCGACGACGAGCACGTCGGTGTCCGCGAGCATGGCGCCAGCGTATTCCCGGCGCCCCGTGCAGGGGAAGGGTCCGTGGTCCCGGTTGCCGCGACATCCGGGGCCACGCAACCCCTGGGCGACGGATGGCTCGGCGTCGTAGCCTCGTGGACATGCCCGAGGAACGCCCCGCCCTCGAATCGGTCGTCTCCGCGCTCGTGCCGATCGCACTGCTCACCGGACTGGTGCTCGCCGCGCGTGCCGTGTGGCGGCGGTTCCGCGCGCGGCTCACCGAGAACAGCCTGATCCTGAACGAGACGCTTCCCGTGCACTCGAAATGGTGGCGCGACCACGCGAAGGTGCGCGGCGAGCTCCTCTACGTCGCGCTCGGCGACAGCGCCGCGCAGGGCATCGGTGCGAGCCGGCCCGACCACAGCTACGTGGGCGTGCTCGCGCGCCTCATCCGCGACACGACCGCCCGCTCCGTCCGCGTCGTCAACCTGAGCGTCTCAGGCGCGACGGTGGGCCTGGCCGTGCAGGACCAGCTGCCGAAGCTCGCGAAGTACCGGCCCGACGTCATGACCGTCGCGATCGGCGCGAACGACATCGCGAAGTGGGACCCGGTCGCGTTCGAGCGCGGACTCCGCACCATCCTCGACGCCGTGCCGACGCACACCCTCGTCGCCGACCTGCCGTTCTTCTACTTCCCGCAGAACGAGCGCAAGGTCGCCGTCGCGAACGAGATCCTGCGCCGGCTCGCGGCCGAGCGCGGCCTGACCGTCGTGCGCCTGCACCGCGAGACGCGCCTGCGCGGGTTCCGGCGCATGTTCACGCACTTCGCGAACGACATGTTCCACCCGAACGACCACGGCTACCGCGTGTGGGCCGACGCGTTCCGGCCCGCGCTCACCGCGTCACTGCTCGAGCGGTTCCCACTCGAGCCGGATGTCGCGGAGGATGCGTCGAACGCGGTCGCGACGGTGACCGAGGCGGAGGTCGCGACAGTGTCCGAGGCGGACGTCGCGGCGACGCCGGAGTCGGTCACGGAGGATGTCGCCGGCCGGCCGTAGGCTCTGGGCATGGCGAAGCCCTCCACCGCGTACCGATGCACCGAATGCGGCTGGAGCACCGTCAAGTGGGTCGGCCGATGCGCCGAATGCCAGCAGTGGGGCACCGTCGCCGAGTCGGGCACAGAGTCCGGCATCGTGCGCAGCCTGCAGCCCGTCGCGCCGTCGGCGGCGCGCGCCGCCCGCCCGATCGCGCAGATCGACGCCGAGCTCACCGCCGCGCACCGGCCGAGCGGCATCGGCGAGTTCGACCGGGTGCTCGGCGGCGGCATCGTCGCGGGCGCGGCCATCCTGCTCTCGGGCGAGCCGGGCGTCGGCAAGTCGACGCTGCTGCTCGAGGTCGCGGCGCGCGTCGCCGCCACCGGGCGTCGCGTGCTGTACGTGAGTGCCGAGGAGTCGGCGGCGCAGGTGCGGCTCCGCGCGGGCCGCACGGGCGCGCTGCACGACGAGCTGTACCTCGCCGCCGAGACCGACCTCGCGACCATCCTCGGCCAGGTCGACGAGGTCGCCCCCGACCTGCTCGTCGTCGACTCCGTGCAGACCGTGTCGAGCTCGCTCTCCGACGGGCTGCCGGGCCAGCCGAGCCAGGTGCGCGAGGTCGCCTCCACGCTCATCCGCGTCGCGAAGGAACGGCAGCTGCCCGTGCTGCTCGTCGGCCACGTCACGAAGGACGGCACGATCGCCGGTCCGCGCCTGCTCGAGCACCTCGTCGACGTGGTGTGCCAGTTCGAGGGCGACCGGCAGACGGCGCTGCGCTTCGTGCGCGCGCTCAAGAACCGCTTCGGCCCCACCGACGAGGTGGGCTGCTTCGAAATGACCGGCGACGGCATCGCCGAGGTGCCCGATCCCTCCGGGTTGTTCCTCAGCCGCTCGCGGAACGCGGTGAGCGGCACGTGCGTCACCGTCGCCCTCGAGGGCCGTCGGGCGTTGCCCGTCGAGGTGCAGGCGCTCGTCGTGAGCACCAAGGCCCCGCAGCCGCGTCGCGTGGTCAACGGCGTCGATCCGTCGCGCGTGGCGATGATCATCGCGGTGCTCGAACGCCGCGCCGGGCTCCGGCAGCTCGGCGAGCACGACGTCTACGTGTCCACCGTCGGCGGCGTCCGGCTCGCCGAGCCCGCGGCCGACCTCGCGATCGCCGTCGCCATCGCGAGCGCCATGCGCGATCGCGCGGTCCCGCACGAGCTGGCGGCGGTCGGCGAGATCAGCCTCGCCGGCGAGGTGCGGCCCGTGACCTCGGCCCGCCAGCGCGCCGCCGAGGCGAGACGGCTCGGCTACTCGGCGCTGCTCGACGACGAGCTCGGCAGCGTGCGCGCCGCGGTCGAGCGCGCGATGATGGCCGCCACGGGCGCGCGCGAGCGCGAGCTCGACGCCGCCTTCTAGTCCCGCTCGGGGCCGACGAGCGCCGCGCGCGGCGCGCGGCGCACGGGCGCCCGCGGACTCCTACGCGTCGAGCGCCTTCCGCAGCTCGGCCGGCGACGCCTGCATGGGGTGCGGCCCGGCGATGTCGAGGAACACCGTCGTGATGGTCGACTCGTACCGCGTGAGGAAGGACTTCAGCCAGGCCGGGCTCTGCAACCCGACCGCGGGCGGCAGGTTCGCGGGCTTGTTCGCGGCGTCGCTGAACAGCAGCAGCGCCACCTCGCCCGTGTTCGGGTCGCGGTAGGTCCACACCTCGCCGCCGTCGAGGGGTTTGTCGCGCGGGCCGGGCTTGATGAGCGGCACCACCGTGTTGCCGTGGCGCAGGGCGAGGGCGACCGCGGCGATGTCCTGCCGCTCGAGCGCCTCGGCGAGCGCCTGCGAACGGAACTCCAGCGGCGGCTTGCCCTTCGAACGCTTCGCTCCGGCCATCGTGCCAGCCTACCGAGCGTCGGCGGCCGGCTCGCCTCGCCCCTCCCCATCTCCCCCTCCCCGAATCCCGGGTTCACGCGGGTACACCCGCCAGAACACGGGACTCGCGCACACCCGCGCCGACGCCAGGCACCACACCCCCTCCCGAATCCCGCGTTCGTGCGGGTGCACCCGCCAGAACCCGGGACTCGCGAATCCGCGCCGACCTCGCGACCACGCCTCCTCCGCCGAACCCGGGACTCGACGCAGGCAGCAGCGCGGCCCGCGCGCGTCAGTAGAGCAGGAACTGCTTCGTCACGGCCGACTCGAAGCCCGACACGCTCACCGCGAGGTGGTACCACGCGCCGCCGGCCGGCACCGGCGTGCGCTCCCCGCCGCACGTGTCGGCGTTCGACCGCGTGCGGTCCCACACGATCGGCTGGCTCGAGGACACCGGCGTGTTCGGCTCGAGCGTGACCTGCGCGTCGACGGCGTCGACCTGGCAGTCGGTCGAGGCCCAGTACGCGTCGTTCCCGCTCGTGACGGTGAACACCTGGGCCGCGGTGCCGACGTTGAGCGAGCACGCGTTCGGCCCGGTGTTCGTGATCGTGACCGAGAGGTTGGGCTGCTCACCGGCGGCGTAGACCTGCTTGTCGGTGTTCGCCTCGACGACGATCTGTCGTTCGGCGCAGGGCGCCCCATCGGCGGCCGCCTCCGCGGGCGGCTCGGACGGGTCCGGCTCGGCGGGCGCCTCAGCGGCGGGCGACTCGGCGGGAGCATCCGTCGCGGGCGCGTCGGTGGCGGGCGCGTCGGTCGCCGGGGCGCTTGCGGTGGGCGTCGACGGCGAGGTCTGCGACACCTCGTCGCCCTGGCTCGCGCCGGGTCGAACGATCACGAGGACGATCGCGACGATGACGGCGACCAGCCCGAGCAGCACCATGAGCCGGCGACGCCGGTACACGGAGGCGGGCAGTCGCCCGGACGATGGGCGGTTCGACGTCATGGCCTCAGGCTACGGCCGGCGGAGGGAACTCCCCGGATGGCGCCGCGGCGCGCCATCCGTCCGCTGAGGAACGCTCAGAGGATCTTCAGCATCCGGGTGTTGCCGAGCGTGTTCTGCTTCACGCGCGCGAGGTCGAGGAACTCGGCGACGCCCTCGTCGTGCGAGCGCACGAGTTCGGCGTAGAGCTGCGGGTCGACGGTCTCGGCGCCCATGTCCTCGAACCCGTTGCGTCCGAAGAACCCGACCTCGAAGGTCAGGCAGAACAGCCGGCTGAGGCCGAGCTCGCGCGCCTCGGCCTCGAGGGCGGCGAGCAGCGCGCGGCCGACGCCATGGCCGAGCCACTCGTCGCGGACGGCGAGCGTGCGCACTTCGCCGAGGTCCTCCCACATGACGTGCAGCGCTCCGCAGCCGATGACCTCGCCGTCGGCCGACTCGGCGACGCGGAACTCCTGCACGGCGCCGTAGAGGTCGACCCGCTCCTTGCCGAGCAGGATGCGTCGGGCGACGAGCGGTTCCACGAGCTCGATGATCTTCGGCACGTCGTGCGTGCGCGCCTTGCGCACGAGGAAGGGCTGCGTCATCCGCTCATCGTATGACGACGGCGAGGGGGCGGATGCCGCGGCATCCGCCCCCTCGGGTCGAATCGTCGTACCGGGTCGGCCGGTTACTGGCCCGCCGCCAGATCGGGCGTGGCCGGGCCGGTGCCGATCGCGGCGCTGGTGTTCACGCCCACGCCCACGGGCAGTGCCCGCTGGGTCGTCGTGAAGACGAACTCGCCGTCCTTGAAGTCGACGTGCACATGGTCGCCCGAGTTGAGCTCGCCGTGCAGGATCTTCTCGGAGAGCCGGTCCTCGACCTCGTGCTGCACCGCGCGGCGCAGCGGGCGGGCGCCGAGCGCCGGGTCGAACCCGACCTCGATGAGCCGCTCCTTCGCCGGTACGGTGAGCTCGACGGTCATGTCGCGGTCGAGCATGCGCTCGCCGAGCCGCTTGATGAACAGGTCGACGATCTGCAGGAGCTCGGGCTTGGTCAGCTGCGGGAAGACGATGATCTCGTCGACGCGGTTGAGGAACTCGGGCTTGAAGTGCTTCTTCAGCTCCTCGTTCACCTTCGCGCGCATGAGGTCGTAGCCGGTGCGGGTGTCGCCCTCGACCTGGAAGCCGACGGGCCCGCCCGAGATGTCCTTCGTGCCGAGGTTCGTGGTCATGATGATCACGGTGTTCTTGAAGTCCACCACGCGACCCTGGCCGTCGGTGAGCCGGCCCTCCTCCAGGATCTGGAGGAGCGAGTTGAAGATGTCGGGGTGGGCCTTCTCGATCTCGTCGAACAGCACGACCGAGAACGGCTTGCGGCGCACCTTCTCGGTGAGCTGGCCGCCCTCCTCGAAACCGACGAAGCCCGGAGGGGCGCCGAACAGGCGCGAGACCGTGTGCTTCTCGCCGTACTCCGACATGTCGAGCGAGATCATCGCCGACTCGTCGTCGAACAGGAACTCGGCGAGCGCCTTGGCGAGCTCGGTCTTGCCGACACCGGTGGGGCCGGCGAAGATGAACGAGCCCGAGGGGCGCTTCGGGTCCTTGAGGCCCGCACGCGTGCGGCGGATCGTCTTCGAGAGGGCGGCGATCGCCTCCTCTTGGCCGATGACGCGCTCGTGCAGCGCCTTCTCCATGAAGACGAGTCGCGACGACTCCTCCTCCGTCAGCTTGAAGACGGGGATGCCGGTGGCCTGAGCGAGCACCTCGGCGATCAGGCCCTCGTCGACGACCGCGGTCGTCTTGACCTCGCCCGACTTCCACTGCTTCTCGAGGCGGAGGCGCTCGCCGAGCAGGTTCTTCTCCTCGTCGCGCAGCGACGCGGCCTTCTCGAAGTCCTGCTCCTCGATCGCGGTCTCCTTCGCGGCGCGGACCACGGCGATCTTCTCGTCGAACTCGCGCAGCTCGGGCGGCGACGACAGGATCGACAGGCGCAGGCGTGCGCCGGCCTCGTCGATCAGGTCGATGGCCTTGTCGGGCAGGAACCGGTCGCTGATGTAGCGGTCGGCGAGGTTCGCGGCCGCGACGATCGCGCCATCGGTGATCGACACCTTGTGGTGCGCCTCGTAGCGGTCGCGCAGCCCCTTGAGGATGTTGATCGCGTGGGGCAGCGACGGCTCGGCGACCTGGATCGGCTGGAAGCGTCGCTCGAGCGCGGCATCCTTCTCGAAGTGCTTGCGGTACTCGTCGAGCGTGGTCGCGCCGATGGTCTGCAGCTCGCCGCGGGCGAGCAGCGGCTTCAGGATCGACGCGGCGTCGATCGCGCCCTCGGCGGCGCCCGCACCCACGAGGGTGTGGATCTCGTCGATGAAGACGATGATGTCGCCGCGCGTGCGGATCTCCTTCGTGACCTTCTTGAGGCGTTCCTCGAAGTCGCCGCGGTAGCGCGAGCCGGCGATGAGCGAGCCGAGGTCGAGCGAGTAGAGCTGCTTGTCCTTCAGCGTCTCGGGCACCTCGCCCTTGACGATCGCCTGCGCGAGGCCCTCGACGACGGCGGTCTTGCCGACGCCGGGCTCGCCGATGAGCACGGGGTTGTTCTTTGAGCGGCGCGAGAGGATCTGCATGACCCGCTCGATCTCCTTCTCGCGGCCGATCACCGGATCGAGCTTCGACTCGCGCGCGGCCTGCGTCAGGTTGCGGCCGAACTGGTCGAGGATCTGCGAACCGCCCTGCGGCTGCTGCTGCTCGTTGGCGCCGACCTGCACCTGCTCCTTGCCCTGGTAGCCGGAGAGGAGCTGGATGACCTGCTGGCGCACGCGGTTGAGGTCGGCGCCGAGCTTCACGAGCACCTGGGCGGCGACGCCCTCGCCCTCGCGGATGAGGCCGAGGAGGATGTGCTCGGTGCCGATGTAGTTGTGGCCGAGCTGCAGCGCCTCGCGCAGTGAGAGCTCGAGCACCTTCTTCGCGCGCGGCGTGAAGGGGATGTGCCCGGTCGGCTGCTGCTGGCCCTGCCCGATGATGTCCTGCACCTGCTCGCGCACGGCGTCGAGCGAGATCCCGAGGGACTCGAGCGCCTTGGCGGCCACGCCCTCACCCTCGTGGATGAGGCCGAGCAGGATGTGCTCGGTTCCGATGTAGTTGTGGTTCAGCATCTTGGCCTCTTCTTGGGCCAGGACGACGACACGTCGGGCGCGGTCGGTGAATCTCTCGAACATCATCAACTCCTCACGGCGCCGGGTAGGGGCGTCGATAGAACAACGGTAACGACCGCGCGCGGGCGGTGGGCGCGTGTTCGCCGTGGGCGCACCGGTGCACGACGTCGTCGAGGGCGACGAGCCGGGCGGATGTCGCGGGGCCGGCGCCGCGACATCCGCCCGGGTGTTGACGACGCCCCGCGCCATCCGTACCATATCGAACATCGATAACAACGATATTCGATATGACGCACCGCGCACCGGAGGACCCGATGACCGCCACGACCGAATCCACCCGCCTCGACCGCGCCGACCGCATCGGCATGTACGCCACCGTCGGCATCGCCGCCGTCGCGGCCGCGGCCACCGCCTGGGGCGCCGTCGCCCGGCTCGTCGAGGTGGCGCCGGGTCGCGACGTGCCCGTGCTCGTCCCGTTCGCGGGCGAGGCGGCGACCCTGCCGATCGGGCCCGACGGCGCCGCGGTCGACGTCGCGGTCGCCCAGGCCGTGGTCACCGTGCCCCAGCCGGCACCCGCCACGCAGTTCGCACTCGTGGCCGAGCCGATCGTGCACGCGCTCGCGATCATCGCCGGCATCGCGCTGCTCGCCGCGCTGTGCTGGAACCTCGCCCGCGGCCGCGCGTTCGCGAGGCGGAACGTGCGGCTCGTGCTCTGGGGCGCGGGAGTCCTCGCGGCGGGCTGGCTGGTCGGCACCATCCTCACCAACATGACGGTCAACGGCGCGCTCGCGGCGGTGAGCGAGCACACCTACGACGGCATCACCTTCAGCACGAACTGGTCCTTCCCGTTCGCGATCCTCGTCATCGGGGCGGTCGGCGCCGCCTTCCAGGTCGGCGAGCGCCTGCAGCGCGAGACCGAGGGGCTCGTCTGATGGCGCCGGCCGAGGCCGACGACGCCGGCGATGTCCACTGCCGCCTCGACGAGCTGCTCGCCGAGCGCGACCTGACGCTCACCCGCCTGGCCGAGCTCGTCGGCGTGAGCGTCGTCAACCTCAGCGTGCTGAAGAACGACCGGGCCCGCGCCATCCGGTTCTCGACGCTGCAGGCGATCTGCCGAGCGCTCGACTGCGAGATCGGCGACCTGCTCGTGCTCCGGCGAGCGGATGCCACGGGGCGCTGACCGCTCGACCTCGGCCGCGGCGCGTGATTGGATGCACGCATGCCCAGACTCGTGCTGACCGTCATCGGAGACGACCGCGCCGGACTCGTCGAGGCGCTCGCCGACGCCGTGAGCGCCCACGGCGGCAACTGGGAGCAGAGCCAGATGGCCGAGCTCGCCGGCCAGTTCGCGGGCATCGTCGTCGTGACGGTACCGGCCGACCGGGCCGAGGAGCTGCGGGCGGCGCTCGCGGGGCTCGAGGGACTCCTCGACGTCTCGGCGCACCCCGGGTCCGAGGAGCCGGCGGGCTCCGACGGCTGGCGGCACCTGCGCATCGACCTCGTGGGCAGCGACCATCCCGGCATCGTGCGCGACGTCTCGGCGGTGCTCGCGCGGCACGGCCTCAGCATCGAGACGATCACCACCGAGCGGCGCGACGCGCCCATGTCGGGGGGCCAGCTGTTCGAGGCGCACATCCTGGTGCGCGTGCCGCCGGGCGGCGACCCCGCCGACGTGCGCGACGACCTCGAGCGCGTCGCGAGCGAGTTGTTCGTCGACCTCACGGTCGGGCAGGACTGACCGACCGCGGATCGCGTCGCTACTTGATCGGGACGGTCACGACCGCATCGCCGATCGTCACCTCGAGCTCCTCGGTCGTGGTCACGTCGGCGGGCGTCGAGAAGACGGTCGTGTGCGGCACGAAGTCCATCGTGCAGGGGCCCTCCTCGAGCTCGGGCAGCACGGCCTCGACCGCGTTGCCCTCGCCCGCCTCGGCGGTCACGTTCAGTTCGGTCGGCACGACCGGGCAGGTCGACGAGCCCCAGATCGTGATGGCGAGCCGGCCGCCGTCCTGCAGGTACTGCACGACGGGCACGTCGCCGGTGGGCTCGGGCGCCTCCTCGGCGGAACCCTCCTCGACCTCCTCCTCGGTCTCGCCGCCCAGCTCGGTGTCCTCGGCCTCGCTCTCGGCCTCGGTCTCCTCGTCGAGCACGGGCAGCCCGGGGAAGTCCTCGATCGGCCCGGACCCGGGCGCGCACCCCGAGAGCAGGAGCGCCGACACGACGGCGACGGAGGCGAGCAGCAGACGGCGGACTTCCACGGGCGGGGCCATGTGCGACATGCTAGCCCGCGGCATCCGTCCACGGCAGGATGTCACGGCCCGCGCCGCGCGTAGGATGCGGGCATGAGCAACCTCGAGCGCGATCCCGTCGAACTGCTCTGCCCGCCCGAGGCACCGCACGGCCCGGCCGTGCAGGTGCTCGACTACCGCGAGGTGCCGCTCGGCGGACCGCGCGCGATGCCCGTGCGCCGCACACTCCCGCAGCGCGGGCGCACCACGATCGGCGCCTGGTGCTTCGCCGACCACTACGGCCCCGACGACGTCTCGGTCACGGGCGGCATGGTCGTGCCGCCGCACCCCCACACCGGACTGCAGACCGTGAGCTGGCTGTTCGAGGGCGAGATCGAGCACCGCGACTCCGCCGGCAGCCACGAACTCGTCCGCCCGGGCGGCGTGAACCTGATGACCGCCGGGCGCGGCATCTCGCACTCCGAGGTCTCGACGGCGAACGCGACGCGGCTGCACGGCGTGCAGCTCTGGGTGGCCCTCCCCGAGGGCGCTCGGCACGTCGCGCCGTTCTTCGAGCACGCCGACACGACGCCGTTCGCGCTCGGCGACGCGACCGTGCGGGTCTTCGTCGGCGAGCTGGCGCTCGGTGACGCCTCGGCCGAGACGGCGGATGCCGCGTCCGCGCCGGTCACGGTCTTCTCCCCGCTCCTCGGCGGGCAGGTCGACCTGCCCGCGGGCGGGACCGTCGACCTGCCCCTCGACCCGTCGTTCGAGCACGGCGTGCTCGTCGACGCCGGCCCCGCGCACGTCGAGGTGGTCGGCACGGATGTCGCGACCGAGGTGGGCTGGTCGCAGCTGGCCTACCTCGAGCCCGGCCATCGACTGCTGCGACTGCGTGCCGACGCCGACCCCGTGCGCGTCGTGCTGCTCGGCGGCGTGCCGTTCGGCGAGGAGCTCGTGATGTGGTGGAACTTCATCGGCCGCTCGCACGACGAGGTCGTCGAGTTCCGCCGGCGCTGGCAGTCCGACGTGATCGACCGGAACGATCCCGACGGTCCGTTCGGCACGGTCGCCGGATACGACGGCCGGCCGCTGCCCGCGCCCGAGCTGCCCACGGTGCGCCTGAAGCCGCGCCGCTGACGCGCGGGCGCGAGGCGCGCCATCCGCTCGCCCACCTGCGGGTCGAGTAGCACCGTAGGCGCGTATCGAGACCCCCGGACATGCCGACGGCCGGTGCCCAGGAGGGAGCACCGGCCGCCGGGGTGATCGCGCAGCCGTCAGGCCACGGCCACCTCAGGCGCACCCACCGCCTGCTCTTCCCGCACCGAGCGCCGGTGGGCCCAGCGCTTGAGTGCGATGACCACGAGGGCGCCGACGACCGAGCCGGCCACGATCGCGAGGACGAACCACAGCAGGTTGCCGATCGCGAAGAACACGAAGATGCCGCCGTGCGGGGCTTGCGAGGTCACGCCCATGCCCATGCAGATCGCGCCGGCGACGGCGCCGCCGAGGATCATCGCGGGGATGACGCGGAACAGGTCGGCCGCGGCGAACGGGATCGCGCCCTCGGAGATGAAGGCGGCGCCCAGGAGCCACGCGGCCTTGCCGTTCTCGCGCTCGACCGGCGTGAACAGCTTCCGGTCGAGCACCGTGGCCAGCGCCATCGCGAGCGGCGGCACCATGCCCGCGGCCATGACGGCGGCCATGACCATGAGCGGCGCCTGGTTCTCGACCGTCGCGGCGCCGAGCCCGGCGACGGCGAACGAGTACGCGACCTTGTTGACCGGGCCGCCGAGGTCGAAGCCCATCATCGCACCGAGGATGAGCCCGAGCACGACCGCGGCGGCGCCCGAGAGCCCGGCCAGCCAGTCGTTGAGGGCGGTCGACAGGGCGGCGATCGGTCCGCCGAGCACGACGATCATGAGACCGGATGCCACGATCGAGGCGACGAGCGGGATGATCACGACGGGCATGAGGCCCCTGAGCCAGCGCGGCACGTCGAGGCGGGCGAACATCAGCGCCACCCAGCCGGCGAGGATGCCGCCGATGAGGCCGCCGATGAAGCCGGCGCCCATGAGGCCGGCGACCGAGCCGGCGACGAAGCCGGGAGCGATGCCGGGCCGGTCGGCGATCGCATAGGCGATGTAGCCGGCGAGCGCGGGCACCAGGAAGCCCATCGAGATCGCACCGATGGTGAAGAACACCGCGCCGAGGTAGATGCCGAGCCCGCCGTCGGGCAGGTTGAACAGGTTGTTCGTCGTGACGATCTCACTCGCGGTCTCGGTGATGTCGTACCCGCCGAGCAGGAAGCCCAGCGCGATGAGCAGGCCGCCGCCCGCGACGAACGGGATCATGTAGCTGACGCCGGTGAGCAGCACGCGCTTGACCTTCTGGCCGAAGTGCTCGTGCGCCGCCGCGGCCGCCGCGGTCTGCGCCGTCACGTCGCCCGCGACGCGCGGCGCCGACGGGTCGTCGATCGCCGCGACCGCTTCGCGGATCATCTCGACGGGGTGGTCGATGCCGCGCTTGACCGGGCCCCGGACCACGGGCTTGCCTGCGAACCGCGACTGGTCGCGCACGTCGACGTCGACCGCGAACACGACCGCGTCGGCCCGCTCGATGACGGAGGGCGCGAGCGGCGTCGAACCCGACGAGCCCTGCGTCTCGACGTGCAGCTCGATGCCCTCCTCCTTGGCGGCCTTGGCGAGCGCGTCGGCGGCCATGTAGGTGTGGGCGATGCCGGTGGGGCAGGCGGTCACTGCGATGAGCACCGGCGCGCCGGTGTGGTGCGAGGCTGATGCCGCGGCATCCGTCGCCCCGGCCGTCGCGGCGGCACCGGCCGCACCCGCCGCCGCGGCCCCGGCGCCCGCGGGCACGGCCTCGGCAGCCGGCTCGGGCGCGAGCGCCTCCTCGACGTACCGGACGAACGTCGCGGTGTCGGGCGCCGAGCGCAGCGACGCCACGAACTCGTCGCGGATGAGCGATCGGGCGAGCGTCGAGAGCACCGCGAGGTGGTCCTGCGTGGACTCGGTCGGCACCGCGATGAGGAACACGAGGTCGGCGGGCCCGTCGAACGAGCCGAAGTCGACGCCCTCGGGCAGCCGGGCCGCGGCGAGCGTCGGCCGCGTGACCGCGTCGGACTTGGCGTGCGGGATGGCGATGCCGCCGGGCACGCCGGTGGAGTCCTTCTCCTCACGGGCCCACGCGTCGGCGAAGAGCGCCTCGGCGTCGGTGGCGCGGCCGGCCGCGACGACGCGCTCGGCGAGCGCGCGGATCACGTCGGCCTTGTCGGCGCCGAGCGGCGCATCGAGGCTCACGAGCCCCTGGTCGATGACGTCGGACATGGGATTCCCTCCTATGGGATCACCGGGGCGACGGCGCCCCGGATGCGGGTGACGGTGATGGCTGAGGCGTCGGCGAGGTCCCGCGAGGGCACCGCCGATCCGGGGAGCGATGCGGCGGCCGCCCCGTGCGCGACCGCCTGGGCGAGCGCCCGATCGGGCGCCGCCCCCTCGGTCACGGCGAGCAGGAAGCCGGCGAGCGAGCTGTCGCCCGCGCCGACGGTGCTGCGCGGCACGATGCGCGGTGCGGGGGCGAACCACGCCGTGTCGGCCCCGACGAGCACGGCCCCCTTCGAGCCGAGCGTGACGAGGGCCGAGCGGATGCCGCGGGGCACGAGCGTCGCGGCGACCTCGGCGACCCGCTCGGGGTCGGCCTCGAGGGCGTCGGCGTCGGGCTCCCCGGTGAGCTCGGCGAGCTCCTCGCCGTTGGGCTTGATGAGGTCGACGGGCTCCCCCGCGGCGACGAGCGCCTCCAGCGGCGCGCCGGACGTGTCGACCGCGATGCGGGCGGCGACGCCCGCGGCGCGCACCTCGCGCACGACCCGCACGTAGAAGTCGGCGGGCAGCGACGGCGGGAGCGATCCGGCGAGCACGAGCCACGAGGCATCCGCCGACTGCGCGACCACGGCCGCGACGAGCGCCTGCTGCTCGGACTCGGTGAGCACGGGACCGAGCTCGTTGAGCTTGGTCGTGACGCCGTCGGGCTCGGTGATCGTGATGTTCGACCGCAGGCGCGCGCCGATCGGCACCGTGACGACCGGCACGCCGGCCGAGGCGAGCGCGACCACGAGCGGGTCGTCGCCGCGGCCCGGGAGCACCGCGACCGACGCGGCGCTCGACGCGGTGAGCGCGCGCGTGACGTTGACGCCCTTGCCCCCCGGCTCCTCGACGCTGCGGGCCACGCGCTGCACCTCGCCGCGCTGCAGCTCGCGCTCGAGCTCGACGGTGCGGTCGAGCGACGGGTTGACGGTCAACGTGACGATCATGCGACCCGCACCTCCACCTCGGCCTCGTCGAGCGCGTCGGCGAGGGCGGGCCCCGGCGGCGCGTCGGTGATGAGCACGTCGACCTCGTCGAGGCACGCGAACCGGTGCAGCGCCTCGTCGTCGTGCTTGGACGCGTCGACGAGCACGACTGCGAGCCGCGACCGGTCGACCATCGTGCGCTTGACCTGGGCCTCGAGCTCGTCGGGCGTCGAGAGGCCGAACTCGGCGCTCACGCCGTTGGTGCCGAGGAACGCGATGTCGGGGCGGATGTCGGCGAGCTGTGCGACGGCGGTCGGCCCGACGGCGGCGCTCGTGACGCCGCGGACGGTGCCGCCGATGATGCGGACGATGAGGTTCGCGTTGCCGTGCAGCAGGGCCGCGATCGGCACGGAGTTCGTGTAGACGGTCAGCGGCGCGATGCCGGGCTCGGGCTGCCACCCGGCGAGCACGTCGGCGAAGGCGCCCGTCGTGGTGCCCGCGTCGAGCAGGATCGAGCCGGTGAAGGTCGGCGGCACGAGCGCGAGCGCGGCCTGGGCGATGGCGCGCTTGGCGTCGGTGCGGCGCTCGGCGCGTTCGAGGACCGTGGTCTCAGCGAGGCTCGCGCGGGAGGCGCTGACCGCTCCGCCGTGGACGCGGCGCACGTGGCCGGCCTTCTCGAGCGCGTCGAGGTCGCGGCGGATGGTCTCGGGCGTGACGTCGAGCTCGGCGGCGAGGTCGGCGACCGAGACGCGGCCCGTGCGGGCAAGGGCGTCGAGGATGTGCTCGTGTCGCTCCATCGCGTACATGCGGCCTCCTTGCCGGGTCGAACTGCAACCTGCGTTTGTGTGAGTTTAGCTCGCCAATCCCACACAAAGCAAGCAATCCGCAGAAATTCCCACACAAACGGATGTCGCGTCCTCACCGCCCTCCCGCTCCCCTACTCCCGACTCACGCGAAACTGCCCCATTGAGGGCTGTTTCGCGTGAGTCGGAGATGACCCGGCCCACTCGGCGGACGCGACTCACGCGTATCGGCCCCGATTAGGGCGCTTTCGCGTGAGTCGATGGTCGACCGAGCGAGGCGGCGCGGCGCGCCATCCGCCCCCGCTACTGCAGCGCCGAGGTGAGCCGCGCGAGGTTGTCGAGGACCGTCGACCGGAGCGGCTGCGTCAACCACTCGTCGAGGGTCAGTTCGCGGCTGTCGCGGCGGTAGCCGTCTTCGACCGCGCGCATCTCGCGCACGAACGATTCGCCGCGCACGAGGAGCGAGACCTCCATGTTGAGCTCGAACGAGCGGATGTCCATGTTGCTCGAGCCGATCACGGCGACGTCGTCGTCGATCGTGAAGTGCTTCGAGTGCAGGATGAACGGCGCGCGGTACATGTAGATGCGCACGCCGGCGCGCAGCAGCGCCTCGTAGTAGGAACGCTGCGCGTGGTAGACGAGGGCCTGGTCGCCGATCTCGGAGACGAAGAGCTCGACGTGCACGCCGCGCTGGGTCGCGCCGCTGATGGCGCGGAGCATCGCCTCGTCGGGCACGAAGTAGGGACTGGTGATGATGATGCGCCGCTCGGCCGCGTAGAGCAGCGCGAGGAAGAGCTTGAGATTGTTCTCGTTCACGTAGCCCGGCCCGCTCGGCACGACCTGGCAGTCCAGGTCCTGCGGCGCCGGCTCCTGAGTGAACGGGATCAGCTCGTCGCGCGACGGCGCCTCACCCGTCTCGAGGTACCAGTCGGTCGCGAAGATCGCGTCGAGGCCCGACACGATGGGGCCCTCGACCTCGGCGACGAGCTCCTGCCACTTGAGGCCGCGACGGATGTTGGAGCGCTTGTGGTAGCTGCGGTCGACGATGTTCTGCGACCCCATGTAGCCGACCTCGCCGTCGACGACGAGGATCTTGCGGTGGTTGCGCAGGTCGGGCCGTTGGTACTTGCCCTTGAGCGGCATCACCGGGAGCATGAGCTGCCACTCGACGCCCATCTCGGTGAGGTGCCGGATGGTGCGCCTGTACCCCTTCACGCGTCGGGAGGCGATGTGGTCGAGGAGCACCTTCACCTCGACACCGCGCTGCACCGCCTCGCCGAGGGCGTCGACGAAGCGGGCCGTCGTCGAGTCGTACGCGAAGATGTAGAACTCGGCGTGGACGTACCGCTCGGCTCGCGAGATCGCGTCGGCCATCGCGTCGATCGAGGCCTGGTAGTCGCCGATGAGGCGCGCGCTGTTGGAGCCGATCAGCGGCATCGCGCCGAGGTTGCGGTTCAGCCGGACGACGCCGTCGAACCAGCTGGGCCAGTCGGTGCTGTCGCTCGTGCGCTCGACGCCGTGGGTCGACTCGCGGATGAATCGGTCGACCTCCTCCTGCTTCTCGCGCCGGGCCTTCGGCAGCTTGGGATTGCCGATGAGCAGGAAGAACAGGATCCCGATGTAGGGGATGAAGAAGATCGCGAGCAGCCACGCCATGCCCGCGGTCGGGCGGCGGTTGCGCGGCACCACGATGATCGCGACGATGCGCACGGCGAGATCGATGGCCACCAGGATGGCGGCGAAGACCGCCGTCGCCTGCGCCTCCGTCATGCCGGGCTACGCGGCCCGGCGTTCGGCGGCGTGCTTGGCTCGCTCCTCGGCCTCGATCTTGCTGTACGCGTCGCGCTCGGTGCGGTCGGCGCGGAGGATCGCGCGCATCACGAACCAGAACGTGAGACCGATCAGCACGGTCGGCGCGACCGACCAGATCGCGTTGAGCCAGAAGTCGTCCATATCCCCTCCAGAGTACGGGGGTTTCCTCGGGTTCGCTGGGCGCGGTCCGCCCCGGTTCGGGGGTGGGTTTCGAGACGGCCCTGGCGGGCCTCCTCAACCCGCACAGGCGGGTCAGCCGGCGGTGACGATGCCCCAGATGCCGGAGCCCAGCAGGTAGAGCCCGATCGCGCCGACGACGATCCAGATCGCGAGGCGCGTCATCGACGGCTTCCGCGGGTCGCGCTCGGGTTCGAGCTCCTTCTTGGGCAGGTAGTCGTTCATCGTGTCGTCCGTTTCACTTCACGAGCGGGAAGAGGATGGTCTCGCGGATGCCGAGGCCCGTGATGGCCATGAGCAGCCGGTCGATGCCCATGCCCATGCCGCCGGTCGGCGGCATGCCGAATTCGAGCGCGCGCAGGAATTCCTCGTCGAGGCGCATGGCCTCGGGGTCGCCACCCGCCGCCAGGCGTGCCTGCTCGACGAACCGCTCGCGCTGCACGACCGGGTCGACGAGCTCGGAGTACCCCGTCGCGAGCTCGAAGCCGCGGACGTAGAGGTCCCACTTCTCGACGACGCCCGGGACGCTGCGGTGGTGGCGCACCAGGGGCGACGTGTCGAGCGGGAAGTCCATGACGAACGTCGGGTGCTCGAGGCCCGGCTTCACGTGGTGCTCCCACAGCTCCTCGACGTACTTGCCGGGAAGCGGGTGGTCGACCTCGATCTCGACCGCGTCGGCGAGCTCCTTCAGCCGCGACATGGGGGTCTCGGGCGTGACCTGCTCGCCCACCGCCTCGGAGAGCGAGTCGTACATCGACAGCCGCGCCCAGTCGCCGCCGAGGTCGTACTCGGTGCCGTCGGCCCAGGTCACGACGTGCGAGCCTGCGACGGCGAACGCCGCATCCTGCACCAGCTGCTGCGTGAGGTCGGCGATGCCGTGGTAGTCGGTGTAGGCCTGGTAGGCCTCGAGCATCGCGAACTCGGGACTGTGCGTGGAGTCCGCGCCCTCGTTGCGGAAGTTGCGGTTGATCTCGAAGACGCGCTCGATGCCGCCGACGACGGCGCGCTTCAGGTAGAGCTCGGGCGCGATGCGCAGGAAGAGCTCGGTGTCGAACGCGTTCGAGCGCGTCACGAACGGGCGCGCCGAGGCACCGCCGTGCATGACCTGCAGCATCGGCGTCTCGACCTCGATGAAGCCGAGGCTCGTGAACGTCGAACGCAGGCTCGCATTGACCTTCGCACGGTCGACGACGTTGCGCCGGGCCTGGTCGCGCGCGATGAGGTCGAGGTAGCGGCTGCGCACGCGCGTCTCTTCCGAGAGCTCGTTGTGCAGGTTCGGCAGCGGATTGATCGCCTTCGAAGCCATGCGCCACTCGGTCGCCATGATCGACAGCTCGCCGCGACGGCTCGTGATGACCTCGCCCGTGACCGCGACGTGGTCGCCGAGGTCGACGAGTTCCTTCCAGGCCGCGAGCGACTCCTCGCCGACCTCGCCGAGCGAGACCATCGCCTGGATGCGGCTGCCGTCGCCCGACTGCAGCGCCGCGAAGCAGAGCTTGCCGGTGTTGCGGAGGTGCACGATGCGGCCGGCGAGCGAGACGGCCTCGCCGCTGCGCTCGTCGACGCCGAGCCCGACGAAGCGCGAGCGCACCTCGGGGATCGTCGAGGTGATCGGCACCGAGACCGGGTAGGCGCCCGCACCGAGGTCGTCGGCGGCCTCGATGAGCCGCTCGCGCTTGGCGAGCCGCACGGCCTTCTGCTCCGAGATCTCCTCGGGGGTCGGCTCGTGCGTGGTCTCGTCGGCCATGGGGTCTCCGGATCGGTCGGCGGGCGTGCGTATTCGCGGCATCCGTTCGGACGCCATGGACCAGCGTAGCCCGCCGCGTCGCGGCGATCCTGACGGGCAGCCGGATGCCGCGGGCCGTCAGCCGAGCGTGATGCCGGCGTTGTCGATGAGCCGCGTCGTGCCCACGCGTGCGGCGACGAGCACGGTCGCGGGACCGGTCGCGCCCTCGATCACGGGCAGGAACGTGGCGGGATCGACCACGACGAGGTAGTCGAGTTCGATGCCGTCGTGGTCGCCGAATGCGCCGGCGGCCTCGGCCAGCACCTCGTCGAGGCCCTCGGACGCCGCGGAGTCGGCGGCGACCAACGACTCGGAGAGCGCGAGCGCGATGCGCCGCTGCTCGGCGTCGAGGAATCGGTTGCGGCTCGACATGGCGAGACCGTCGGGCTCGCGCACCGTCGGCACGACCTCGATCTCGAGCGGGGCGTCGAGCTCACGCACCATCCGCTGCACGAGGAAGACCTGCTGGGCGTCCTTCTGCCCGAACACCGCACGGTCGGGCAGGACGATGTGGAAGAGCTTGGCGACGACGGTGAGCATGCCGTCGAAGTGGCCAGGGCGGGACGCGCCCTCGTAGAGCGTGCCGACGTGCCCCGCGGTGACCCTGGTCTCGACCTCGCCCGACGGGTACATCTCGGCGACGGTCGGCGCGAACGCGAGTTCGACGCCCTCCCGCTCGAGGGCGGCGAGGTCGGTCTCGAGGGTGCGCGGGTAGCGGTCGAGGTCCTCCCCCGCCCCGAATTGCAGAGGGTTCACGAAGATCGACACCACGACGACGTCGGCGGCCTCGCGCGCGCGACGCACGAGCGCGAGGTGACCCTCGTGCAGCGCGCCCATGGTCGGAACCAGTGCGATCGTGCGCCCGGCGGCGCGGTGCGCGCGCACCGCGGCGCGGATGCCCGCGATCGTGTCGACCAGCTCCGTCACACCGCACCTCCCGACGGCCAACCGTCGTCGGCCCCGTCGATCGTAGCCGCCCCGTCGATGCTCGGGCCGGGGTCGTGGCGCGCGAGCGCGTTCTCGACCGCGCTCCGCACGAGCGGCGCGAGCACCGAGCCGGCGCGGTCGACGCCGATCCGCTCGAGGATGCCGGTGGCCTGGTCGACGATCGCGGTCGAGAACGACACCGCGGTGTCGACCGCCTCGGCGTACGCGCCCCGATCGCCCTCGGCGACCACGAGCGGCTCGCCGCCCATCTCGACCACGAGGGCCTGCGCGATCGGCAGCACGGGGGCCGGCGCGGTGACCGCGAACCAGGTGCCCGCGAGCCGACCGAGGTCGATGCTCGTGCCGGTGAAGCTCATCGCGGGGTGGATGGCGAGCGGGATGGCGCCCGCGCGGAGGGCGGGTTCGAGCACCGAGACGCCGTAGCGGGCGGCGGTGTGCACCACGAGCTGCCCTGGCCGCCAGGCGCCGGCGGCGGCGAGGCCGTCGACGAGCGAGGGCAGCTCGTCTGCGGGCACGGCGAGCAGCACGAGCTCGCTGCGCTCGACGACGTCGGGGATCGGCAGCACGGGAACCCCGGGCAGCATCGCGGCCGCACGCTCGAGGCTGGACTCGGAGACGGCGGCGATGCCCGTGAGCGCGTGGCCGGCGCCGCCGAGCGCCGAGGCGAGCACCGCGCCGACGTGGCCGGCGCCGATCGTGCCGACGCCGAGGCGTCCGGCTCGCTGATCAGCGCGCATCGGCCTCCACCCCCCAATGGTCGCTGCGGTCCCGGATGGCGCGTGCCACCGCCTCGGCCGCGATCGCCTCGAACGCGGCATCGGCATCGGCCCGGTCGAGCGCGGGGACCTCGGGCGTGATCGGCCCGGCCACCGTGTGGATGCGCAGCGACGCGAGCCCGAGCCCGCGGCGGATCGGACCGCGCGCGAGCGCGACGGACTGCAGGCGCGCGAGCGGCACGAGCACGAGGCTGCGCAGGAGCCAGCCGCGGCGGAGCAGCACCACGCCGCCGGCGATCGCGAGCCCGACGCGTCGCCACGAGGTCGGGCGGATCCACGCGGCGCGACGCGGGGCGGCGGTGTAGCCGGCGCTGCTGCCCCGGCCGGTGAGCCCGGCGTCGATCACCGACGCGATCTCTGCGGCCGCCTCGGGCGCGAGCAGGCCGATGACGCGCTCGACGTCGTCGGCGGTGCCGACGGGCAGCACGAGCGTGCGCTGGGTCGCGTCGCCGTTGCCGACGACGGACTGCCCGGCGATGTTCACCCGCACCGTCCACCAGCCGAACGGCCGCCACAGGAGCCACTGCGACGCCTCGATCGCGTGCACGCGCCCGGGCGGGATCGTCTGGTTCGAGGTGGACAGCAGGCCCGACCCGATGCGGACGCCGTCGGGCGTGCCCGCGATCGAGTACCGCAGCGACTTGGTGATGCGCGACCACAGGTAGCTGATCAGGCCGATCGCGGCGGGCACGAACGTGAACAGCAGCCACGTCGCCCCGGTCGTGATGCCGATCGTGATCACCACGACGAGCACGACGAACCAGACCATGGAACCGCCGAGCAGCGACGACGCGATCACGCGCGGCAGCGGCAGGCGCACGACCGACTCGGGCGGGGCGAGCGACGGGTCGAGCTCGGGTGCGAGGAACTCGTCGACGCGCCGGTTCACGAGGCCGCCGGCGCGGGCGGCGAGGGTCGGCGACGCCGTGCCATCCGGGATCACGGCCCCGGCACCCGCCCCAGCGTCGGCGGCGGCGGGCTCGCCGGGCCCGGCCGCGGCCCGTCGCGCACCCGACGCGAGCCGCAGCAGGTCGGCGCGAAGGCGGTCGGCCTGCGCCGACCCGAGGTACGAGAGGTCGACGTTGCCGGACTGGCCGGCGACGGAGACGTCGAGCTTCGCGGTGCCGAACAGCCGGGCGAACACCGGCCGGGCCAGGTTGATGCCCTGGATGCGATCGAGCCGGGCGCTGCGGTGCGAACGGAACAGGATGCCGCTGCGCACCTCGAGCGCCTCGTGCGTCACGCGGAACGTGTGCATGCGCCACGCGAGCCAGAAGCCGAGCACGACGAGCACGATGACGACCGCGAGGCCGATGAGCGCCCACCCGATGAGGCCGTTCGCGACGATCCCGGTGATGGGGTCCTCGGCCCAGTCGCCCTCCCAGTCGGACGGCGCGAAGTCGCGCTCGAACTCGCTCGGCGCGAACAGGAGCAGGAACACCTCGACGAGTCGCTCGCGCAGGTTCGCGAGCACGAAGCCGAGTACCGCGAGGAACACGAGGCCGCCGCGCAGCAGCGGGCTCGCGGGGTGCAGTCGGTGCCACTCACCGTCGGCGAGGTCGCGAGTCGCGGGCGGCGGGACCGGCTGCGACTGCGGCGGCGGCTGGGTCGCGCTCACAGCCCCGCCCGGCGGGTCTCGGCGAGCGAGACGAGATGGTCGCGCAGCCGCTCCGCCTCCTCCAGCGGCAGCCCGGGCAGCGTCACCGCGGTGGCGGCGGCGGCCGTGACGAACTTCAGGTCGGCGAGGCCGAGCGCGCGGGAGACCGGCCCCCGGGTGATGTCGACGAGCTGCATGCGACCGTAGGGCACGGCGACCTGGCGCTGGTACATGATGCCGCGGCGGAACACGAGGTCGTCGGCGCGCAGCAGGTAACGGATGGAGCGGACGCGCCGCGGCTCGAACGCGATGGAGACGAGCGCGAGCAGCCCGACGCCGGCCGCGATCCACCCGAGGAACGGCAGGTCGAGCCACGTGCTCGCGACGAGCAGCGCGGCCACGGCGATGCCCGCGCCGATCACCGAGCCGACCACCTCGACGACGACGTGCTTCGGCGAGACGCCGCGCCACTCGGCCGCCGCCACGGGACCGGCCCCGGCTGCGGCCGTCGCGGGAGCCGGCTGGGCCCCGGCCGACGCCTCGAGCCCTCCCGCCGCTTCGACCCCGGTCTCGGGACCCGCGGCCCGCCGCTCGCCGGTCGCCGGCACCTGCTCGGGCTCAGGCATTCGCCGTCTCCTCCTCGTCGTCGGGTTCGTCGGGCGGCAGCGTGCAGAAGTGCTCGGCCACGAGCCCGCCGGCGAGCAGCAGCGCCGCGCCGATCGCGGTGGCCACCGCCATCCATGTGGTCGAGGCAGGGGGAAGCACGCTTCGCGTCAGCAGGAACAGGGTGATGCCGAGCCCGACGCCGAGCACGAGCGCGCCGGTGACGCTGCTCGCCTTGGCCAGCACGGCGACGCGCGCCGCACGGAACGGGTCGATCCGCCCCTTCGCGGAGCCGCGGACCGCCTGCCGGATCGGCCAGGCCATGGCGACGACGATCGCGGCGACGCCGACGAGCGTGACGGCGAGCGAGATCGGGGGCACGAGCGCGGAGGAGCCGCCGCTGACCAGCGCCAGCTCGCCGAGGTAGCCGAAGGCGAGCCCGCCGACCGTGAACGCGATGAGGGTCGAGGCGTGCGTGCGCTTCACCGGCGCACCACCTCGTCGGTCGCGGACGCGCGCAGCTCGGCGATGCGCCCGCGGCCGCGGATCTCGGCATCGGGCTCGACGTCGAGCCACGGCTGCAGCACGAACGCACGCTCCCACGCCCGAGGATGCGGCAGCTCGAGGCGATCGTCGACCAGCACCATGCCGTCGACGTCGATGAGATCGAGGTCGAGCGTGCGGTCGCCCCAGCGCGTCTCGCGCGTGCGGCCGTGCTCGAGCTCGATGCGCTGCAGCAGGTCGAGGAGCGCGTGCGGTTCGAGGTCGGTCTCGACGATGACCACGCCGTTCAGGTAGCGCGGGGCGGCGCCGTCGACCCCGTCGACCTTGATCGCAGGGGTCTCGTAGACGGGCGAGACCGCCACGAGCCGCATGCCGGGTGCGTCGGCGAGCTCGCGCGTCGCCGCGGCGATCGTGGCCTCGCGGTCGCCGAGGTTGGCGCCGAAGGCGACGACGGCGCGGCTCATGCGCGCCCTCGCACGACGGTCACCGACACGTCGTCGAACGGCACCGCGATCGGCGCCTGCGGCTTGTGCACCGTGACCGTCGCCTCCTCGACGCCCCCGAAGCCGAGGGCCACCGCGGCGACGCGCTCGGCGACGGTCTCGATGAGGTCGACGGGGTCGCGCTCGACCGCTCGGGCGACCGCCTCGGCGAGCTCGCCGTAGTGCACGGTGCGGCCGAGGTCGTCGCCGGATGCCGCGGCGCGGAGGTCGACCGCGACGGTGACGTCGATCACGAACTCCTGCCCCTGCTCGCGCTCGAAGTCGAACACGCCGTGGTGCGCGCGCACCCGGATCCCGGTCACGGAGATCCGATCAGGAGTGCTGGCCACGTCGTCCACTCTGCCATGCACCGGCGACGTCGAGCGCGACCCGCGTGGACGCGACGTCGTGCACGCGCACGGCCCACGCGCCGGCCTGGGCGGCGAGCGCGCTGACGACCGCGGTCGGCAGGTCGCGCTGCTCGACCGCTGCGCCGTCGGGCAGCAGCGCGCCGAGGAACCGCTTGCGCGAGGCGCCCACGAGGATCGGGTAGCCGAGCTCGGCGAGCACGTCGAGATTGGCCAGCAGTTCCCAGTTCTGCTCGCCGCGCTTGGAGAATCCGAGACCGGGGTCGAGGATGAGCCGCTCGGGCGCGACTCCGGCGCCCAGCAGCGCGTCGACGCGGCGCGCGAGCTCGTCACGCACGTCGCGCGCGACGTCGGCGTACTCGGCGAGCTGATCCATCCGGTCGGAGTGGCCGCGCCAGTGCATCGCCACGTAGCGAGCGCCCGACTCGGCGGCGATCCGCGCCATCGACTCGTCGGCCAGCCCGGCGGAGACGTCGTTGATGATCTCGGCGCCGGCCGCCACCGCCTCCTCGGCGGTCGTGGCGCGCATGGTGTCGACGCTCACGCGGAGCCCGCGGCCGGTCAGCGCGCGGATGACGGGGATCACGCGCCGCAGTTCCTCGTCGGGGTCGACGCGCGCCGCGCCGGGCCGGGTCGACTCGCCGCCGACGTCGAGCAGGTCGGCGCCGGCCTCGGCGAGTTCGAGCGCGTGCGCCACCGCCGCGTCGGCGTCGAACCAGCGCCCGCCGTCGCTGAACGAGTCGGGCGTGACGTTGACGACGCCCATCACGAGCGTGCCCGCGGCGCCGACCGGCGTGAAGGCGTCGGCGAGGTCAGGCACCGCGACCCGCTCCGATGAGGGCGATGATCTCGGCACGCGCGGCCGGCTCGGCGAGTGCGCCGCGGCTCGCGATCGTGATCGTCGAGCTGTGCTCCTGGCGCGCGCCGCGCGTGGTCACGCATCCGTGGGTCGCGTCGAGCACGACGAGCACGCCGCGCGGGTCGAGGCCGGCCTCGAGCGCGTCGGCGATCTCCTCGGCGAGCCGTTCCTGCAGCTGCGGACGGTTCGCGAGCGTGTCGACGACCGCGGGGATGCGGCCGAGGCCGACGATCCTCGCCCCGGGCAGGTAGGCCACGTGGGCCGTGCCGATGAAGGGCAGCAGGTGGTGCTCGCACACGGAGCGGAAGTGGAGGTCGCGGAGCACGACCGCGTCGCCGGTCGCCGGCTCGCCGTCGTCGGCCGCGCCGATCTCGACCGAGTCGGCCAGCGGCGCCTGCGGATCGGCGCCGATGCCGCTGAAGTACTCGGCGTACGCCTCGGCGACGCGGGCCGGGGTCCTCGCGAGCCCGGCGCGGTCGGGGTCCTCGCCGATGGCGAGCAGCAGCTCGCGGACGGCGCGCTCGATGCGGGCCGTGTCGACCCCCGTCATGGCACCCTCCTCATCGCCCGCGACCGACGCATCGGCTCACGCCGTGGCGGGACGCGGCTTCGTGCTCGGCGCGCGCGACGCCTTCGCCTCCTCGACGGGCTTGCCCGAGTCGACGCCGCCGTCGACGGCACCCTGGTCGATCGGCGCCTTCTGGTGCGGGAACTGGATGGGCGGGCGGTCCGAGACCGGGCGCTTGTCGCTCGAGAGCCAGAGCGGCCGCGGCGGGAGCTTGCGGACGTCCTTGAAGATCGCGGCGATCTGATGCTGGTCGAGCGTCTCGTGCTCGAGCAGCTCGGCCGCGAGCGTGTCGAGGATGTCGCGGTTGTCGTTGAGCACCTGCCACGCCTCGTCGTGCGCCTGCTCGATGAGCGTGCGCACCTCGACGTCGACCGTCTCGGCGATCTCCTCGGAGTAGTCGCGCTGGTGGCCCATGTCACGGCCGAGGAACACCTCGCCCTGGGACTGCCCGAGCTTCACGGCGCCGACGTTCGCGCTCATGCCGTACTCGGTGACCATCTTGCGGGCCGTCGACGTGGCCTTCTCGATGTCGTTCGACGCGCCCGTGGACGGGTCGTGGAACACGATCTCTTCTGCGACGCGGCCGCCCATCGCGTAGGTGAGCTGGTCGAGCAGCTCGTTGCGGGTGACCGAGTACTTGTCCTCCAGCGGCAGCACCATGGTGTAGCCGAGCGCACGGCCGCGCGGGAGGATCGTGATCTTCGTGACGGGGTCGGTGTAGTTCATCGCCGCCGCCGCGAGCGCGTGTCCGCCCTCGTGGTAGGCGGTGATGAGCTTCTCCTTGTCCTTCATCACACGCGAGCGACGCTGCGGTCCGGCGATGACGCGGTCGACGGCCTCGTCGAGCGCGCGGTTGTCGATGAGCTGCGCGTTCGAGCGGGCGGTGAGCAGCGCGGCCTCGTTCAGCACGTTCGCGAGGTCGGCGCCCGTGAAGCCGGGCGTCTTGCGCGCGAGCACCTCGAGGTCGACGCCGTTGGCGAGCGGCTTGCCCTTCGAGTGCACCTCGAGGATCTTCTGGCGGCCCTTGAGGTCGGGCGCGTCGACGCCGATCTGGCGGTCGAAGCGGCCCGGGCGGAGCAGCGCCGGGTCGAGGATGTCGGGGCGGTTGGTCGCCGCGATGAGGATGACGTTGGTCTTCGGGTCGAAGCCGTCCATCTCGACGAGCAGCTGGTTGAGCGTCTGCTCGCGCTCGTCGTGGCCGCCGCCGAGACCCGCGCCGCGGTGCCGGCCGACGGCGTCGATCTCGTCGACGAAGATGATGGCCGGCGCGTTCTGCTTGGCCTGGTCGAAGAGGTCGCGCACGCGGCTGGCGCCCACGCCGACGAACATCTCGACGAAGTCGGATCCGGAGATCGAGTAGAAGGGCACGCCCGCCTCGCCCGCGACGGCGCGCGCGAGGAGCGTCTTGCCGGTGCCGGGAGGGCCGTACAGCAGCACGCCCTTCGGGATCCGCGCGCCGACGGCCTGGAACTTCGCCGGGTCCTTCAGGAAGTCCTTGATCTCGTGGAGCTCCTCGATGGCCTCGTCGGCGCCCGCGACATCGTCGAAGGTGACCTTCGGGCTCTCCTTCGAGACGAGCTTGGCCTTCGACTTGCCGAACTGCATGACGCGGTTGCCGCCGCCCTGCATGCCCGAGAGCATGATCCAGAAGAACAGGCCGATGAGCACGAGCGGGAGCAGGATGCCGAGCATCGAGAGGAACCAGTTCGGCTGGGGCACCTCGTCGTCGTAGCCGTCGGCCGGGTTCGCGGCGTCGACCGCCTCGATCACGTCGACGCCGCGCGGCGTGACGTAGTAGAACTGCACCTGGGTGCCGAGATCCTCCTCGGCCTCGGTCAGGGTGAGGTCGACGCGGTTCTCGACGTCGACGATCTTCACGGCCGAGACCTTGCCGTCGTCGAGGAGCTCGAGGCCCTTCTGCGTGGAGACCTCGCGGAACCCCGACTGGCTGATGAGGCTCGATCCGATCCACACGGCGACGATCGCGAGCAGGATGTACAGGATCGGCCCGCGCAGGATCTTCTTCACGTTCATGGTCCTGCAAGGCTACAGCGGCGCCGCTGGGGACCGGCTCCCTGTTCGCTGAAAGCGGTGCGGCGGTGCCGTGGCAGGCTGAATCGCCGCGCCACCGTGATGCTACGGCGCCGGCGGCTCGCCGGACGGCTCCCTCGGCTCCGGCTGCTGCCACTGGCCCAGCCGGTCGTCCATGTCGGCGGCGGCCTGTCGCGCGCTCGGCGTGTATCCGAGCACGACGGGGAGGAAGCGGTCGCACGTCAGCGCCTGCAGCCGCAGGTCGCTCGTGGCCCGCACCGTGGCCGTCCGGCGCGTGCGCCGGAGCAGCGCGATCTCGCCGAAGCCCTCCCCCGGTCCGAGCGCGGCGACGACCCGCCCGTCGCCGATCACGTCGGCGTCGCCCGACTCGATCACGTAGAACCGGTCGCCGCGCTCGCCCTGCGTGAACACCGCCGCGCCGGCCGGCACGGCGACCGGCTCGAGGCCGCGCGCCAGCTGTTCGATGGAGGGAAGCGGCAGCACCTGCAGCATGGGCACCTGCCGGAGCAGGCCGACACTGTGGTCGAGGTCGTCCACGACGCGGTCGAGGCCGCGCAGGCGTCGCCACGAGACGAGGGCGAGCACCGGGCAGACCAGCCCGATCGCGATGAGCGCGCCCTGGACGCCGAGCCATCCGATCGCCGCCGACGCGACCACGGCGCCGATCCCGACGAAGACCGCCACGAGGCTCTCGAGCACGCCGAAGATGCGGGCCAGGACCTCGTCGGGCGCCATCCTGGCGATCAGCGTGAACCCGGCGATGTCGATCAGCGCGTTGCCGACGCCGACGAACGAGAGCAGGACCAACGCGGCCGCCTGCTGGGGGAACACGCCGACAAGGGCGATCGGCAGTCCCCACAGTGCGACGCCGACCGCGAACCATCCGCCCAGCCGCCCCGTGCCGACGAGCAGCGACGCCCCGAGCGAGCCGAGCACCGCGCCCACCCCCACGGCGGTCATGAGGGCCCCGACCCCGGGTTCGCCCGTGCCCAGCAGCTCGATCGCGACCACCACGGAGAGCACGGTCAACGCACCCCGGGTCAGCGCCTGCGCGGCCGCGAGCCCGAGGATGAGCAGCAGGTCGCGGTTCCCGGTGGCCGCGCGCAGGCCCTCGGCGGCCTCCTTCGCCAGGTTGGGTCGGCTCGGGGCGGGAGGTCGAGGGGGCGCCTCGTACTTGAGTCGCACCAGCAGGGCGGCGGCGGCGAACGAGGCCGCGGCGGCGACGGCGAACACCACGTCGACGCCGGTGAACTGGAGCAGCACCGCCGCAAGCAGCGGCCCCGCGAGCGTGGCCGCGGAGTCGAGCAGACCGCGGACCATGTTGGCGCTGGCGAGTTCGTACCCGGTCCGGCACAGCGACGGCAGCAGCGCGGAGTGCGCCGGTCGGTAGAGCGTCGCCGCGATCGTCGAGACCACCGCGAGCGCGTAGACGATCGCGGCCGGGCCCGCCACCGCGACGACCAGGGCGGCGGCCGCCGTCGCGAGTCCGCGGACCACCGACACCAGGATGAGCACGCGCTCGCGCCGTCCGCGATCGGCGATCGGCGAGAGCAGCGGGGCGAAGATCGCGGACGGCACCATCCGCAGCAGGCCCACCAGCCCGACGGCGACCGCACCGCCGTCGCGGTAGGCGACGATCCCGAGCGCCACGGTGAACGCCCACTCGGCGGTCCAGGCGCCGAGGAAGCTGAGCTGGGCGCGGCGCAGGCTGGGGTTCACCCAGTTGCTCGCGAAGGCCGCGCCGGCCTCGCGCAACCGGCCCCGGCGCCCCCCATCGCCCATGGGGACGACTCTAGGGCCTGCAGCCCCGGATCGGTCAGCTGTAGACGTGCGGCGCCAGGATGGCGACATCCCGCAGGTTGCGGTACCTCTCGGCGTAGTCGAGCCCGTAGCCGACGACGAACTGGTTGGGGATGTCGAACCCGAGGTACTTGACGTCGACCTCGACCTTCGCGGCGTCGGGCTTGCGCAGCAGCGCGCAGATCTCGATCGACGCGGCGCCGCGCGAGCGCAGGTTGCCGAGCAGCCAGCTGAGCGTGAGGCCGGAGTCGATGATGTCCTCGACGATCAGCACGTCGCGGCCCGACAGGTCGGTGTCGAGGTCCTTCAGGATCTTCACGACACCGGATGACTCGGTGCCGAGCCCGTACGACGAGACCGCCATCCAGTCCATCGTCACGTGCGGCTTCAGCTCGCGCGCGAGGTCGGCCATGACCATGACGGCGCCCTTGAGCACGCCGACGAGCAGCAGGTCGCGGCCGGCGTAGTCGGCCTCGATGCGCCGGGCGAGCTCGGCGAGCTTGTCGCGGATCTGCTGCTCGGTCACGAGCACCTCGGTGAGGTCGGCCTCGATCTCGCGCGAATCCATCCCGGGCTCCTCCTGCTGGTCGTGGGCGAAACGGATGGCACGAGCCTATCCCCGGTCGCTGTCCAGAATTCAGGAGCGCCGCCGTCACCCCCGTGCAGTATTCAGGAGCGCCGGCCTCACCCCCATGCGGAATTCAGGAGCAGCGGCGGCGTCCCCGTCCAGAATTCAGGAGCGCTCCGCGCCTTCGGCCTGATCAGCGCCCGAGTCCCGCGCGGCAGGGACCGGAAGCGTCGCACCGTTCCTGAATACTGCTCAGAGCGTTCCTGAATTCCGCTCGGGGCGTTCCTGAATTCCGCTCAGGGGGCTCCTGAATTCTGGATGAGGAGGAGAGGGCCGACGCGGGTGGCGCGGCAGCCGGGCAGGTCGATGGGACCCTGGCCGCGCCAGTCGGTGACGAGCCGGGCGACCTCGAGCGTCTGCCGGCGGCTCAGCGCGACGCCGAACTCGCTCGCGACGACGTGCCGGATGATGCGCTGCCGGAGCGCGGCCGGGTTGGCGGCGAGCGCGCCGACCGACACGGCGATGCCGGCCTCGGCGGGCTCGCAGATCTCCTCGATGAACTCGTCGATCTGGTCGTCGAACGCCTGCTCGTCCTCGCGGAGCTGCTCGGCGGTGCGCGCGAGCGCCTCGGCGACGCCCGGGCCGAGCTCGGCCTCGAGCAGGGGCAGCACCCGTTCGCGGACGCGCACGCGCGCGTACGCGGGGTCGGTGTTGTGCGGGTCGTCCCACGGCGCGAGCCCGGCGTCGAGGCACGCCTGCCGCGTCGTCGCACGCCGGATGCCGAGCAGCGGCCGCGCGTAGCGTCCCGTGCGGGGCGCCATCCCGGCGAGGCTCGCCCCACCCGATCCGCGCGCGAGGCCGAGCAGCACGGTCTCGGCCTGGTCGTCGAGCGTGTGGCCGAGGAGCACGAGCTCGGCGCCCGTCTCGGCGGCCGCGGCATCGAGCGCGGCGTACCGGGCCGCGCGCGCCGCACCCTCGGGTCCGGCTCCGCCTGGCGCGGCCGCCGCGTCGACCCTCCGCACCAGCACCGGATCGAGCCCCAGGTCGCGGGCGACGGATGCCGCGGCATCCGCCTGCTCGGACGACCCCGCCTGCAGCCCGTGGTCGACGACGACCGCGCCCGCGCGCCATCCGGCCCGCGGCCCCTCGAACGCGGCCGCCGCCGCGAGCGCGAGCGAGTCGGGCCCGCCCGACAGCGCCACGAGCAGGAGTGGCACGTCGGACGGGTTCCGAGACGCGGCCTGCGGTCGCTCCTCGACCTGCGGACCCGCCAGCACGGCGCGCACCGCGCGTCGCACGTCGGCGATCGGCGGCGTCAGGCGTGGACGGCGCTCGGAGGGCATCACGTAACCTTATTCCGGCCATCCGGGGCGCGAGCGCGCCATCCGCCACACGAGGAGAACAGCATGGGCGAGTACGCCGCCGTCATCGAGATCCCCAAGGGGAGCCGCAACAAGTACGAGGTCGACCACGAGACCGGCCGGGTCTTCCTCGACCGCGTGCTCTACACGAACTTCGTCTACCCGACCGACTACGGCTTCTTCGAGAACACCCTCGGCGACGACGGCGACCCGCTGGACGTGCTCGTGCTCACCCAGTACCCGCTGTTCCCGGGCGTGGGCGTGAAGGTGCGCCCCGTCGGCGTGTTCCACATGACCGACGACGGCGGCGGCGACGCGAAGGTCATCGCGGTGCCCGCGGGCGACCCGCGCTGGAACCACATCCAGGACGTCGACTCGATCCCCGAGTTCACGCGCAAGGAGATCGAGCACTTCTTCGAGCACTACAAGGACCTCGAACCGGGCAAGTGGGTCAAGACCGAGGGCTGGGCGAACGCGGCCGAGGCCGAGGCGCTCATCGCCAAGGCGATCGAGGCGTATCCCGGTCACTGAGACCGGGCGGATGTCGCGACATCCGCTGCACGCATGAACGGGGCGAGCCGAACGGCTCGCCCCGTTCCGCGTCTCAGCCGAGGTAGATGCCGCGCGCCCCCATGAACGGCACGGGGTCGATGCGGCTCGCGCCGCTGTAGACCTCGAAGTGCAGGTGGCATCCGGTGGACGCGCCGGTGGTGCCGCTCGAGGCGATGTTCTGGCCGGCGCCGACGCCCTCGCCGTACCCGACGAACAGGCCGCCGGGCCGGATGTGCGCGTAGCCGGTGTAGATGCCGCCGCCGTGCGAGATCTTGATGAAGTTCCCGTAGCTGCCCGACCATCCGGCGAACACGACCGTGCCGGCGGCCGCCGCGTAGATGGGGGCCGAGCAGCCGGTCGCGATGTCGGTCGCGTAGTGGAACGGGCTCGAGCAATACCCGCCGCCGCAGATCACCTGCCGCGGGCCGTAGCTGCCGGAGATGCGCCCGTACGCGGGCTTGGCCCAGCCGGATGCCGCGGGGCCGGCGCCTGCGCTCGGGCCCCCGCCTCCTCCGCCGCCGCCCGCCGCCGCCGCAGCGGCCGCCGCTGCTGCCGCCGCTGCGCGTCGCGCCGCCTCCTCCTCGCGGCGCTTGCGCTCCTCCTCCTCGCGGCGCTTGCGCTCGCCCTCCTCGTACGCCGCGGTCGTCTTCGCCTCGGCGTCGCGCAGGAACTGGAGCTGCTGGTCGAGCAGGATCTTCTTCTCCTCCGACTCCGCCAGCGCCGCCTCGGCCGCGGCCTGCGCGGCCTGCGCGGCGGCGAGCGCCTGCTCCGCAGCGATCCGCAGCCGCTCCCGCTCGGCGCGCGCGACCTCGGCCTGGTCGGCGAGGGACTGCGCGGTGTTCGTCGACTCCTTGGCCTGGGCGTAGATGTCGGCCGTGCGCTCGACCATCTTCTCCATCGACCCGAGCTTGGCGAGCAGCTCGTCGGTGCGCTCGGCCTCGCCCGCGTCGAGGAGCAGGTTGACGCCGATGTCGGAGCCGCCCGTGCGGTACAGCTGCGCCGCGAGCTGACCGGCGTTGCGCTCGGCGTTCGCGGCCTCGGCGGCGGCCGCGTCGGCCTGGGCCTGGATCTCGTCGGCGCGACGCACGGCGTCGTCGTACTGCTGCTGCGCGACGATGAGCTCGTCGGTGCGGCGCTCCGCCTCGGCGCGAGCGACCTCGACGTTCTCCTCGAGCTGGGCGATCAGGCCGATGATCTGCTCGACGGCCTTCGCTGCCGCGGCGGTGTCGGCCTTGGCCTTCTGCACGTCGGGCCAGCTGGGGTACTCGAGCGCGCTCGCCGGGGCCGGGTTCGCCGTGACGCCGCTCGTCGCCGCGAACACGAGCACGAGCAGCGCGGCGAGGGCGCGCAGGCGAGAGCCCATGCGTCCGATCGCTCGGCGCTCTGCGGTTCGCGACATGATTCCCCATCCGCGCAGGCCCGCTCCGGCGCCGCGCTCGTGCTCCTCGTGCGTCTCTCGTATGGGCAGTAGCCCTGTCACACTAGGTTCGATCCGGGCCCCATCCGGGCATTTCCGCCCCGCGTGGCGTGTCTCGGCCGGCTCGTTTTGGAATCTCGTCACGGACCGCGTATGCTCTCTACTCGGCGGTTCTGCCCCGGCAGAGCCACCACGGATCACATCCGGCCCCATCGTTTAGCGGCCTAGGACACCGCCCTTTCACGGCGGCAGCACGGGTTCGAATCCCGTTGGGGTCACCCAGCGATGGGTTTACAATTGAACAGCTTCTTTACGAGGCCCTGTGGCGCAGTTGGTTAGCGTGCCGCCCTGTCACGGCGGAGGTCGCGGGTTCAAGTCCCGTCAGGGTCGCTCAGGCGACAAGCCCTTTCCCTATTCGAGAGAGGGCTTTCTCCTTATCGAGGCACCGTTTCCGATTCGTCGGGCCGATGTCGCGAGGCTCTGTAGCTCAGTTGGTAGAGCGTTCGACTGAAAATCGAAAGGTCACCGGATCGATGCCGGTCGGAGCCACAGACGAAAGCCCCCGGTTCGCCGGGGGCTTTCTCGTTTTCGCGAGTGGCTCAAGCAGCCGAAGCCGTGCCCACCTGCCCACAATTCCCCACGACCTACGTGATCGCACTCGGCTCTTATGGCCAGCGAGGACGCATCTTCATCGACATGACCGTGGGCAATGATCGTGGACGCGCGGCCAACTCCGACGCTCCGAACGCTGGCCGACGGCTGCGCGAAGAATCAGGGGTGACGCTCTCACCTCAGAGCTCCCGAACAGCATCGACTCGGCCTTCGGCGATCGCGGCCAGATGTGCGGCGTGGTCCAGCTCGGTCAGGTCGGCGTTTGCGGAGGCGAACCCGACCACCGCCTGATCGAACGTGTCGTCGTCGCCGAGGTAGCCGCGGATCGCCGCGGCGTCGCCGCGGCGAGCATGGGCGAGGGCGAGCGTCGCCGCGCACAGGCCGGCGTAGCGTGACAGGAGATTGCCACCCATCTCCTCCACGACGAGCGAGCGCTTCCCGTCCCACAGCTGCCTGGCGTAGAAGTCGAGCGGACGGTGACTGCGGGGAGAGTCGTATCGGGGCCACCCGAGGAGGACGTCGCCGCTCGCCTGCATGAGGCGCTGTCCTTGGACGACTCGCTCACCTGCCTCTCCGAAGCCGCTCCGTCCGAGGTACGGCTCCAGACCGAGGCGGTCGCCTCCTTGAACTGCAGCACGAGCGGCTCACCATCGGCCGTCGACAGCAGGGCGATGAGGCACTCGTCCCGACGCTGCCCACGCCGACGACCTTGACCGCCAGATCCACGATGTCGTAGCGCTCGAGTAGGCGCCGCAGGCTGAGCGGCAAGGTCTACCGTTACGCCTCGAAGAACGCGGTGACCTGCTCGCTCTCGTTGGAGTCCATGTCGAAGTGGAAGACGAGCGGCGGATCGTCCACGATCCGTTAGGTGCCCCTGCCCGTTCCGTCAATCGATCGAACGACCGGACGCTCGTCCGGGCGGACGCTCGGCGTCAGGCCTTTTCGAGCCGCTCGGCATCCTTCCCCCGCGTCGCCTCGAGCAGCGCGTCGAGTTCGAGACGGAAGTAGTGGACCACGAACGGGTCCCGCTCGGCGAGCTGGCCGAGCACGCGGCGATACGACGAGATCGCGGAGCGCGTGGCCGCCGTGGTCTTCGCCGCACCGAGCCCGTTGTCGCGTCCGGCGACGGTCACGCTTGGCGCGAGCCGCTTCAGGTCCCGTTCGAACGGCCCCGGGTGCGTCTCGTCGAAGTCGTTGACGTCGAACACCAGGCGTCGGTAGGCCCCGTTGAAGAGTCCGAGGTTCGCCAGGTGGGCATCTCCGCACACAGCGGGACCTGCAGCCCGAGTCCGGCACGTGTGACAGGTCGGACGCCATCACGGCCGGCGCACCGCGGTAGAAGGTGAACGCGCTCACGCTCATCCGGCCGTGCCGGATCGAGACGAGCACGGGGATCCGCCTCGTGTCCTGCGCGATCAGCAAGTCCACCGGGTCGGGCCGGTAGCCCGGCCGCGGGAGTTCGGAGTGTCGTGCGAACGCGACCGCGGCACGTCGCCCGGCGCCTGCGGCGTGTCCGCAAGAGTCCGCAGAGCGGAGTTGCAGATGAGCCGTCTTGGCGCGTGATTCCGCGGGTGTTGGGGTTCGGGTTTCGCGGACTCGATGCTGACTCGGCGCGCATCGGCCGCCAGAGCCGCATGCCCTCCTCACCTCTGCGGTCGCGCACGTCGGCGATCACGCCTGGGGATGGCCAGTTCGCTAGGCTCGCTCCAACGGAGGACCAGATGGTTTACAGCATTGAGACACAGTCTCCAGATCGGACCATGCGAACCGGCGTCTACTCCACCGTCGACGAGGCCAAGTGGTCAATTCTGGAGTATGCCGAGATGCCACGGGCGGCCGCAATCTATGAAGGCGAGACGCCAGCAGGCGGAACTGTAGTCGCAGTCTGGGATTACCACGACTCATGGATCGACGTGGATCCCGTTGCGAAGTCAGAGTGGTGGCACGATGTGCCGCAGGGCGCCCGGGACTGGATGATGCAGAATCCAGGCGCGGCAATGCCTTCAACCGTTTGGCTATGGGCTACACGGGCAGGTGCGGCGATGAGCGGCATCGAGTGGCGGGACAGCGACCCGTTGGGCGACATGTGGCTCACGATGTCGGATGAAGATTGGCGCACGGTTCTAAGCGGCCTAGAGGAGTCGGCCGGGCGATAGATGCCGGAGAGCGCCGATCCGCCCAAGTTCGCGTCACCGTGCAGCGCCGATCGACGGACCAAGATATTGGCCCGAGAAGGGTTGAGCGGTCCCTTCAGCTCTCACTGTCCCCTCTGGGCCCGGCTCACCCTGGCTCTGAGCGACATCTTCTGACATCTTGTTGCCAAGCCGAGCCTCTGTCTTGACGAACCAGCGGGGATTGGCGAACATCACCTGCGCAAAAAAAGAAAGCCTCAATCCGAAGATTGAGGCCGGGTCTTGAGACAGATCGCGCTTAGAGACTACATGTGTTCGTCGATAAGCGTTCCACTGCTCCCCTTAGGGTTCCTAGCGTAGCACCTCTTCCGGAAGCGAGCAATCGAAAGCCCGTCAGCCGTCACCTCGATCGTCTGAGAGTCCGCGAGACACTTGACTCCATCGTCCGAGGCCCTGCGGCCGGAAGACGGAGAGCGATCGACGAGCGACTCCAAATACGTCGACGTAGCGCAACTCCAGAGCGAAAGCGATTCCATCAACGCCCTCAAAGGGCTCGAGTCCGACATCCGGTGGCGGCGAAGCGCGGTCGAGAACGACCATGAAGATGGCTCGTTGCTTGGCTGCTACAACCGATGGGCCACTGGTCGCACCCCACTTGCCATCCGTCCGGACGAGAAGCCCCTCGACGTCGAGGGCGGGGCCAACGCCAACGTTCACTACGCCAACCGTGTAGCGATCATTGGCGATCGCAAGGAACAGACTGTCCCGGCTTCCATCTTCTCGCAAGCTGAAGCGGCCCTCCGTCGGCGGATGATGCGCAAGCACTTCGGCCGGCGCTGAGGTCGATGACTCATGGACGGGCGTCAGAAAGGGATACTGACTCAGCGTCAGCGCCGTTCGGCTGGCGAGTAACTGTCGGTCAGTGCGTGCCAGTGCCGCACCCGTCAGCGCCAAGGCACATAGCGCAGCCGCGGTAGAAGCCGTTGCCGTGAGCACGCCGGCGATTGCGCCGGCTCGATCAACCGGTCCCCACAATGCGAGAGAAAGTGCTCCCGCGAGCGCCGCAACCGCCAGCGCCCCCACAAGGGTGATTACCCACGGACGCCTGAACCAGCGAGGCCCCTCGTTCGCAGACACTCGTTCACCTAACGGCGGCGAGCGACTCGCCCCACTTGGTGCCGAGGATTGTGATTGCTTCCCCGTCGGCCTGCAGCAAGCCACTTTGGCGCAGCACGCGCAGGAATCGGTCGCGATCCCGCGAGTCGTAGCCGAAGATCGGTGTCGACCGTGTTTCGTCGTGCTCCTCCATGAAGGCCAGCACATCGCGCCTGGGAACCGACCGGCCAAGAGACGATGAAAGCCCCGCGTAGATGGCGGCGTAAGCCTGCTCAAGCGGTCGGCTCAACGCTGTGCTCAGTGCAACGACATGAGCCTTCTTATCGACCGCGATACGGTCAATCACGCCAGCAGCACTCGAGTAACGAATCGCCTCCGAGACGCGACTGGCTGCTCGCGCATCTGTACCTTGACCGACCCCACCGCGTTGGAGGAGGCCCTCGAGCCTCCCAAACGGGAAACTAGCAAGCCCCTTCTTGTAGCACTCCGCCGAGACCGCGGCGTACACGCGCCAGAGGGGCTCGAAGTATCCGAGCGGCATGCTTGCAGTCGTGATTGCGTATGCGTCATCAGCGCCACGTCTCGCGATCCCTAGGCCGACGAGCGCGTCGAGCGACTTGTCGAGGAGCTCGCCGCCATCGCTCCGAAATGGCCCGGTGCGTAGTTCACGCGGCGCTAGACCACGCGGACGAGATGACAGAGCGCGAACGAGGTAGTCGACAGCTTGAATTTCCGCGAATCTTGCTGGGGTTATCTTGATGTAGGTTCGCGGCGCATTGCGAGGCGCCCACGTCCCCCGCTCGGGCCCCGGAGCTGCCGCGTCGATCCGGATGATTTGTTCACTCAAGTCCTTGTCTTTGACGAGGGCGTAGTACTCCGCCTCGTCCTCGGTGCGCGTGATTCCCCAGCCGCTTAGAAGATTGAGGGCATCGGACCGCGCTCGCCCGCCCAAGATAAAGCCACGACGTTGCAACTCAAGAAGCGCAACCAACGACCGCGCGGACGTGTCCTGGCGTCGCTTACTCAGATTGGAGATCTCGTCAACGTCGAGCGAGACCACGCCAGGCATTTCAAGTGTATGTCGGAGAATGCTACTCAAGCGGCTGCGATCCCCGTAGATGACGGTGACACGGGCCTGATCGTCCAATAGCCTCTCAATAAGATGGACGAAGTCCTGATCGCCAGTTACTAGGTAAAAGTCTCGTATACCGCGGTGCAAGTAGTCCATCGCGAGCACGGTGAGCGCGATGTCTGCTTGCTCCTTGGTACTGCGCACCTCAAGCCTGTCAATCAATCGTTCGTTCGTTGCGACACGAATTGTCGGATCGAATTTCGTCGCCGCTAGGTGGGATTTGAGCCCCCCGGGAAACTTGTCGGAGGCAAACCTCCATAGGTCATCTACGAGGGACCGCTCCACGACCATCCCTCGTGCTAGTACTGCACCGGAGAGGTTTTCCCAGTCGATCAGCAGGGCCGCAACAGCGCTCACAGATTCTCCAATCCTCGGTGGTCCCAGGTCGTGCGTATGGTCGATCGCAGGGCTAAGTAGGAGGCGATGCCTCGTGCAACTGATTTATCGCGGCTTCAGTGCGCCCCAGACCGCCGCGGAGTTCGTCGGAGAGCGCGCGGGCGAGGTGGAGCGGATACTTCGGATATTCGACTGCATGATGCGCCGCGGTAATGAGTTGGCAAGAAGTCGAGATGGTCAAGATCATGTCCCTAAGGAACTGCGAGCGTGAACCCTCATTCGCTTTCCCATCGCTCTTTCGCGCCAGCACGGTAAAGATCGTGGGCCGCCAGAACTCAGGCACATCGATATCGCGAACAACCAGCGCACTCCCCAGACTCTTTTCTAGCTCTAGCACTCCCCGCCGACGGTCATCCGTCGCCACGCCCCAAATCCGGGCAGTCACGTAGGTTCCATCCCTCACCGCCGGTCTAAACACATCCGGATCCGCGGAGCGAGAACTTGTGTTCGCCTTCTCGAGGAACCCACTCCAACCAGCGGAGTCCGTTCCTCTGCCTAGGCACTGCTGAAGATCGTCCTGTGACCGCGGAAACACGGCTGCGACATTCATCAGTCGTCGGATCAGCGCCCGCTCGAGCCCATGCAGCGCTTGGTTCACCCGCGACAATTCCATTGGCTCTGCACCCAGCGAGATGGCCAACTCACGCGTGATGTCCTCGATGTGGCATAGGACTTCTCGCCCGCCGACGTGTGGGACCCATTCAGGCCAGACCGTCGGAGAGGACGACTGGGGGATCTCTAGTTCGCTCCTCGCGAGTAGAAGTACCCCCACAGCCTTTGGAGCTCGATCCGCGCGACTGCCAAGCACATCGATAAATGACTGGCGATTGGCGTTAATGGTATTCGTGAGATCGACCATCAAAGAGTTTGGATTTCTAAACCCATCGCCACGAACAACCACGACCACCGTGTCTATCGACCGTAGCCGGCCGGCTAGAGCGCGTCGGTACTCGTCACGCTCGCCAGTGACCTTCATCCAGTAGACGCACAGTTCGTGCTGCCGAGTCGAAACCATTCCTGCGAGGTGATCGGCGATCAAGTCGGGATGTGGATCGGAGAAGTGCGAATCAGTCATGCGCCAACGACGATTGACGCGGCGATACGTGCGAGGAGCGGAATCTTCGGGCTCACGGACTCGCCGTCGTACGTGAAGAAGTTTGCATGGCTCCCGGTCGAAAGCAGACTGTAGTTGGTGCTCCCGTCCTGTGGGCCCGGCAATATTTCCGCAAAGTCGTCAACTGCGAGGCTGAGTGTTTCGGGCGACTCCAGGCGAAGAGCCCGTAGGGCTGTGTAAACCGACGCTAGCCATGGATCCATCCGCCGCCCACTGTTGGAGAGGTGGCTCTTGGATGCGTTGATAAAGAGCCGAAAGTCCTTCTCCCGCAGCGCGATGTTCTTGAGCGTCAGTTGAGTGCGAGAAAACTCTTCGAACAATTCTGGTCGAAGTGGGGCCAACGTGGACATGGGCCTCCTATTGAGGATTAGCCAATCCAAGAACGCCCGCATGAGTTGTACGGTCAGATACGGATGCCCGGCCGTTTCCCGGTGAACTAACGAGACGAATCCTGGATCCAACTTGACATGTGGAGTCATGACCTTCCGCATTAGTTCGAAGAACTCGCTGGATTCGTGCGCATTCTGGCTATAGGGAAACAAAGGAAAGGAATCCTGCTGCACGAGCGGACTCAGCTGATTCTGATCCAGGAGGATGTAGTGGGCGTCCGGCTGTTGACCCATGAGGATGAGCAGATTGGCGCGCGCGAAACCCACGAGTTGGTTGAGCAAGGGTTGCACCACCATGTATCGCGAAGACGGCCGAGACTCTAGCGCGATCCGCATCTCACGAAAAAGCGTCTCGTACTCGTCCAGAACCAGTACCACTCGACCATCGATTGCGCCGGCGCTCGGTAGGCATCGCTCGATCGCCCGCATCACAAACTCGTCGTGCAGGCGCTCGCCTGCGTCAAGAGCGTCCTTGATCTCTCGGAAGAGAGCCCCTCTCTCCCGCCCCTGCTGCTGGTCGGAATGCCCGAGATCCTCACAAGTCTGTGAAATTAGAACCGACTGCTCGGTGTCCGGGCCGAGGTCCTTAATGCTGGCGGTGGTCTTTCCACTCCTCCGGACGCTGCACCAAAGTCGAATGCCATTCCGTCGCTCGTGGGTGTGCATCAGCCTCCGCACACTTCCGCGGTAGACGAGGTTGTACTTGAGCATCTCGGGATCCTCAAGGGGGAACTCAGCGGCGTAGTTGTATGCAATCGGTTGGTCCGCATTGCTGATTTCGTGCTTGTGTGCAAGATTCGCAAGCCTGGTCTGGAGCCTCGCGGCAACGTCTTCGCTACTGCCCCCAACGGTAGAGACGACGATCGTGGAGAGCCGATCCACAACCCGGACGTGTGCACGGACGTCGGCTCGGAGGGGTGCGATTACGACACCTACCGCTCGCGCAACAGCATCCTCAATGTCAGCCACACTCACGAATTGCTCTGAGAGGTAGCACTGGACCTCTATTTCCCGCATTTCGAGGCTTAGGGGGAGTTGTAGCGCGACATCAAACCTGCGGGACTGATGCGCATATAGCGAGCGAGACGGGAGCGGCGCCGACAACGGATCATCATTAACAAGACGATCGAGCACCTCAGCTAGCGGCCGCATGGAGTCATCAACCCCGGTCAAGAATGGACCAGGGTCCAGCGCCAGAACTACTTCGCCGAGGTCGCTCGCGGTCATGAGCGGCACGGAGAATGCCCACCAACGCGGATATGTAGGCAAGTCAGCGCCGCCACGAGCTCCTCCGAAGTCGGCATAAGCATAGCCTCGGAGAATGCCACTGATCATCGCGGAACACAGCTGTCGGACGGAGCGAGGGTATGCGCTACCATCGCCAGCCTGCAACTCGGCGAGATAGAACTCGAGCGGCAAGTCTAGGAACCTCTGAAGTCCTCCAAGCGCCTTCATCACGGCGGACTCGTGATCGATTCCATTCCTGATCGAGTGATTGTATCCCTTGGTGAATATCTCGCGACCATGGTTGGTCAAGCATGACCTCACGATGTCAAGGGTCTCGGACGCGTCGTCAGGGTAGGCCGCAATGTCGGCGAGAAACTCCTGAAAGTACGCGAGGAGCGAATTCCGATAGAACGTAGCCCATTGGAAGATGTGATACTTGCTGAGCTCGTCAAGGTCGTTCATGAAGACCTTGCGCAGAAAGGCAATTCGATCCGAGTGGAGTGGCTCCAGCACGGGGTCACCGAGCGGTGTCGGTATCGAGCCCACCACCGTCGATGACGCTGGCGGAACATCATTGTCGCCGTCGACGATGCCTGTACCTGCGGGGTTTGCCCGGGACATAGGAGGCCGGTCGGGCTGAAGAGAATCTAGGGCGGGCACCTCAGATGCGGGACGCGAAGGGTGTTCGCTGGACTGTTGAACATGAGCGCGAGCCGCCGACCTCCGACGAGTCTGAGCCCGTAGTTCGATCTGACGGGCCCGTTTTGGATGAAAGTGCACTGCGAGCTCATCGAGCCGCTCACCGAGCTCGAGGGTCTGCGTGTCCGAGAGAGAGTCAATGAGCTTGGCCGCAACTTCCTGAGCTTCGTTCATCTGAACGCGGCGCACCAAAGCCGCAATCGTGACGTGCGCTGCCTCCAAGTCAGCATTCACATCTCGGGCGAAATCGGCGACGAACGCGGGCGATTCATGAGAGGCTCGCTGGTCCGCGGGACCGCTGCCGGACGATCGACCGGAATCGAGATCTTCCTGTTCCGGTTCCGGCATTGGCTCTCGCGAACGGAGCCGCGCCAGCCGAACTGCCTGGAGTTTCCAGAGCGATGCATGGCGGGCATCAGGCAATGAGCTGATAGCGGTGCCAATCCGATCCTGCAAGCGAAGCAACGCTTCACTGGGACACTCGCCTATTGTCTGTCGGATTAGATAATCTGCTTCGTCGAAATCTCCCGACAGGCTCAGACGCTGAGCCCGCTCTAGCATTTCCCCCCACGGATGCATGAGGCACACAATACAGGTGAGCTAGGCGGTGTGCCCTCACCGGAGCGCCCGGCGCCTATTGGGCAGTGTTCGAGACCATGAGCGAAGCACCGATCTCCTCACAGACTGAGCTTCTCCGCCGACATACCATCGGGGTCGGCTCTAGCGGGAACCTCTGATCGACAACCGGGGCTCCTGGGCCGACGGACCGACCCTCGAACATTGGACTGGTGACCCGCCTCCGTCACCGGCCGGGAACGGATCCTCGGGCCGGATCACCCCAACCCCCTCCTCAGCCGCAACAACCTCGCCTACGCGTACGAGTCCGCCGGCGACCTGGGCCGGGCAATTCCCCTCTTCCAGCAGACCCTCACCGACCGGGAAACGGATCCTCGGACCGACCACCCGGACACCCTCGGAAGTCGCAACAATCACATTGCCGCCGAATACCCCGGATTCATTGGGCTATCATTCCCGGCCCCCGAGATTCCGCGGCATCCGCGGGGACTGAAAATCGAAAGGTCACCGGATCGATGCCGGTCGGAGCCACAAGTGAAACCCCCGGGAGACCGGGGGTTTTCTCGTTGGATGCGACGTCCCGCCCGCACGTTTCCGCATGCGTTGCCATGGGTCCCGGTTCGCCTCACGACTCGGGGCCGGCCTCACGTCCGGATCCGCGTGGGCGTTCGCGTCCGCGTCCGCGTCCGCGGAACGGCACGGATGCCGCGAGTGCGAGCGTGAGCACCGACCCCGCGCCGAGCGCCGCGGTCAGGGCCCCGCTCGGCTTCGACAACGCGAGCCGTTCCCCGCCGATCGACGGCACGCTGGCGGCGGCTCCGATCGCGATGGCCGTCGCCACCACGCCCGTGGCCACCCGGGTCCACGCCGGCCCGCGGCCCGCGATGGCGTAGCCGCCGCCGATCGCGGCGAGCGCGACGCCGCTCGCCGCACTGCCCTCGCCGGTCTTCCGAAGCGTCGCCACCGCACCGGGGCGGGTGAGGGGCAGGACGCCCATGGCGAGCGGCGCTGCGGCGATCGCACGACGGTACGGAAGGTCGTCGCCGACCGCACGACGGTGCTCGGCCCACCCGAAGAGGGCGCCGGTGGCAGCCGCGGGCGCGAGGATGGTTCCGAACGTGCCGTACCACGTGACCTTCGACTCGGGGCCGACGAGCGAGGCCATGTACTCGCGGAATCCTGCCGCCCAGGTGAGCCCGAGCAGAGCACCGGCTGCGGTCGCCGCCCCGCGCGGCATCATCGCGCCGCGCCGTCCGCCTCGGCGTGCACCGGTGGCGCGCCCCGCGCAGCGGTGACCCCCTCGATGCGGCGGAACGGGATCGAGTTCGCGAGGCACAGCAGCACGACGCATCCGGCACCCAGCACTGCGACCCACGCGCCCCTGGGTTGGTCGAGGGCGAGGCGGATGCCGCCGACGGCCGGGACGCTGGCGACGATGCCCACCACGACCACGAGGGCGGGAATGCCGCAGAGGATGCGAGCCCAGAGCGGCCCCCGCCCGGAGACGGCGAACCCGCCTGCAACGCCGACGAGCGCGATCGCGACGGCGCCGCCGCCGAGCCCCTCCGTCAGGAGGGCGACCAGCGCGCCGGGCATCGTCAGCGGCAGCATCGCGAACGCCAGCGGGGCCAGCGCGAGCCAGCGCCAATGCGGACGTCCGCCGGTACGACGGAAGTACTCCGCGAGCCCGAGCAGCGCTCCGGCGATCAGGCCGGCGCCGAGGATCCCGACGAACGTGCCGTACCACTCGAGCCGGGAGGCACCGCCGGCGATCTCGGCCATGTACCCGCGGAAGGCCGCCGCCCAGACGAGGCCGCATGCGGCACCCACGAGCACGGACGCGGTCGGCGAACGCCGTGCCGCGGCATCCGCTCGACCCCCGTGCACTTCGACCCGCGTGACGACCATGTCGACGCACCCCCGATCTCGACGGAGCAGGTGCGGTCAGTCTATGGCGGGGGCGTCCGGTGGGCATCGGGGCGGGCCCTGCCTCCCGATGGCGGGCAGCCGTACCGCCTGGGTCGCCGACGTCTGGCGCACGGGTACGGCTGCGAATTCGCCTCAGACGCTCACGCTTCCGGCGAACCCGGCGTAAGTTTGCGTTATATCGCGTTTCGGCCCGGCGGCCGCTCCGCGTCCGACGACGATCGTCGGCACGTGGCAAGCGCCTCCGGAGGTGGGGGTGGTCATCTTGGACGTCATCTTCGGAGTGCTGCTCGCCCTCCTCCTGATCGTCGCGCTGTCGGTGACGACGACGATCCTGGTGCTGCGGGCGGTCTTCCGGCGGATCCGCCGGAGTCGCGCCGTCGGCGGCGCGGTGCTGAAGACCCGCGCTCGCGTCGCGACCGGTCCTCGTGGCCGGGTCCTGAAGCTGCGGGTGCGGCTGCGCGAGGCGCTCGAGAGCGGGCGCGCGGCAGTCGACGTCGCCGCGCACGGCGACGGGCCCCACGGCGACGTCGCGCGGCTCTTCCGCCGGATCCAGCACGAGGGCGAGGCGCTCGACCTGCAGTTGCGGCTGATGGAGAGCGAGACGGATGTCGCGGCGCTCGCGACCGAACTCGCGACCGCCGATCGACGCGTCGACCAGGTCGCCGACCTCGTGAAGCGGCTCCGCGGCGCCGTGGCGGCCGGACTGGGCGAGGTCTCCGACGACGCGATCGAGGCGCTGCACGCCGACGTCGACCGCGAGGTCGCCGCACTGCACGCCGGCGTGCAGGAGCTGCGCACGCTGAACCAGCGCGACGCGCTCCACGTGCGCCAGCGCACCATCCGACCGACGACCTGAGACCCGACCTGAGACCACCCGGAGAAGGGACCCGACGATGAGCGACAACACCTCGCGGATGCGATCCATCTTCCGCAGCAAGACCTCGCGCGCGCTCGACAAGATGGAGGATCCGCGCGAGATGCTCGACGACAGCTACGACCAGCAAGTCAAGCTGCTCCAGCAGGTGCGGCAGGCGCTCGCCGAGGTCGCGACGGCGAAGAAGCGCGTCGACCTGCAGGGTCAGGAGCTCGGTGCCCGCTACCAGCGCCTCGGCGGACAGGCGCAGGAGGCGCTGAGCCAGGGGCGCGAGGATCTCGCCCGGGCGGCACTCGAGCGGAGGTCGCTCATCGAGCGCCAGGTCGCGCAACTCCAGCAGCAGTACGCGGGCATGCAGGCCCAGACCTCCCAACTGGAGCAGCGCGAGCGCCAGCTCTCCGAGCAGATCGCGGCCTTCCGCATCGAGAAGGAGACGATCAAGGCGACCTACACGGCGTCCGAGGCGCAGGTGCGTGCGAACGAGGCGGTCGCCGGCATCGGCGCGACGATCAACGACGTGGGCACGAGCCTCGACCGGGCCCGCGACCGCGTCGCGCAGATGCAGGCCCGCGCGGCGGCCACCGACGAGCTGCTCGCGAGCGGCGCGCTCAAGGACCTCACCGCGCCGCCCGACGCCGACATCGAACGTCAGCTCGCCGCGCTCAGCGCGCAGGCCGAGATCGATCGGCAGATCCAGGAGATGAAGGGCACGGATGGCGCATCCGCCGGCCGTCGGTCGAGCGGCGCCGGCGGCGCCGACGACGCCGGCGAGTGGCTGAGCATCGGGCAGGGTCCGCCCACGTCCTGAACCTCGGCTGGCCGGACGACCGGAAGGAACCCTCACTGGGCCGGCGGCGGCGTGAACGGGTGTCCGAGCGCATCGGCGAGTTCGACGAAGATGCGCGTCGCCGGCGCCATGCACGACGCGGTGCGCGGGTCGTCGGCGAGGGTCTTCGACACGGAGCAGTCGCCCGAGAGGATGTCGCTGTTGGTCATCACGACGACGGTCGTGTCGTTCGCGGTGTCATGGAACAGCGAGGTGTTGTAGCCGGGGATCTCGCCGGTATGCCCGACCCAGCCCGCGATGCAGCCGACAGCGAGCCCGTAGCCCTCCTCGCCCGGGAACGACGTGAGCCGATCGACGGCCGCCGCCTCGTCGAGCAGGCCCTGACCCGTGGCCAGCGCGCGCCCGTAGTCGAGCAGGTCGTCGGCGGTCGAGATCAGCTGACCGGCGGTCCACGCGAACGTGGGGCTCCAATCCGTGGCCTCGATGGGTTCCTGCGAGTCGTCGGGCGTGCCCTGCAGGCTGAATCCGGTGGGGTGCGGGTCGGGGATGTCGGAGGTCTCGGGGAACGAGGTGTGGTCGAGCCCGAGCGGGTCGAGGATCCGTTCCCGCAGCACCTCGGGGTACGGGCGTCCCGCGACCTCCTCCACGACGAGGCCGAGCAGGATGAAGTTCGTGTTCGAGTAGTTGAACTGCGCACCGGGCTCGAAGAGCGGGTCGAGCCCGAACGCGGCGTCCAGCAGTTCCTGGGGCGTCCACACCGTCTCGGGCTCGGCGAGGTACCGGTCGGCCGTCGCCGGATCGAGCGAGTAGCTGGGGATGCCGCTCGTCATGTCCATCAGCTGACGCAGCGAGATGTCGTCGCCGTTCGGCACGCCGTCGACGTGGTCGGAGATCGGGTCGTCCAGCCCGAGCGCACCCTCCTCGGCGAGCTGCAGGATGAGCGAGCCCGTGAACGTCTTGGTGATCGAGCCGATGCGCAGGTACTGGTCGGCCGCCATCGGCGTACCGCTCCGCGGGTCGGCTTCGCCGAACGCCTCGACCCACGTCCCCTCCGGCGTCCGGACGGCGACGATCGCGCCGGCCGTCGACGCGAGGGCCAGGCCGTCCTCGGCTGCGGTGCGCAGCTCGTCGGCGAGCCCGTCGTCGAGGTCGTCGGTGGCACCGGCGGGCAGCTCCGCGCTCGCGACCTGGTCCGGCGAGGCGACGCACGACGCCTCGGCAGCCGCAGTCGGAGTCGCGGTCGCGCTCGGACCGCCCGGATCGGCCGGCGCCGTGCAGGCAGTGAGCGCGGCGGCGAGGATCACGGCGAGTCCCGTCATCCGCCCGGCCATCGTCGACCGTGTCGTGTGCGCCATCCGGCCCCCAACCTCGCGAGCGACGCATTCTCGATCATCGTGTACCTTCAGCGCCCCCGCGACAAGCCCGGCTGGTAGCATCCGGCCATCGGCCGCCGAAGGAGGCGCGGTGTCGAACTGGTACGTCATCACGGGCGGCCCGAGCTCGGGCAAGACCACGACGGTGGACGTGCTGCGCGGGAGGGGCTACCGGACGGCGATCGAGCAGTCCCGCCACTACATCGACCTGCAGCGGCTCGGCGGGCGGTCCGTCGAGGAGATCCGGTCGCGGCAGGTCGAGTTCCAGCGGAACGTGCTCGCGATGCAGCTGGAGCAGGAGGCGCAGCTCGATCCCGACGAGGTCGTGTTCCTCGACCGCGGCCTGCCCGACTCGCTCGCGTACTACCGGTTCCTCGGACTGGATCCGGCGCCCGAGCTCCTGGAGGCGCTCGGCCGGCTGCGGTACCGGAAGGTCTTCATCCTGAGCCTGCTGCCCCTGCACCGCGACTACGCGCGCACCGAGGATCCAGACGCCCAGCGACGGATCCACGACCTGCTGCTCGAGGTGTACTCGGCGCTCCCGATCCCGCTCGTGCGGGTGCCGGCGGTCGGGCCCGACGAGCGGGCCGACTTCATCCTCTCGCGACTGTGAGCCTGCGGCCGCCGCGGCCGCTCACGCCGCCGGTCGCCGCCTGAGCGACGACCTCGTCGCGGACGGAAGCTCGCCGTACTCGCGCACGTACGCCTCGGCGAACCGCGACAGGTGCACGAACCCCCACCGACGGGCGATGACGGCGATCGTGTCCGTCGCCGCGGCGAATCGCAACTCGTCGCGGACGCCCTCCAGTCGGATGGCGCGCAGGTGCTCGGACGGCGGCCGGCCGGTCTCCGCGACGAAGGCCGAATGCAGGCCGCGGCTGGAGATGTGGACGGACGAGGCGACGTGCTGCACCGTGATCGGCGACGCCGCGTTGGCGTGCAGGTACTCGAGCGCGGCGCGCACGACCCGGGACCGCGCACCGATGGGGACCAGTCGCCCGTCCGTGCGAGTCCAGGCGAGATGGAAGGCATTGAGGTACGACACGGCGAGCCGGTTGAACGCCGCCTCGGCGACGATCGGCTCCTCGAAGGCCTCGGGAGCCGCGTCGATTGCCATGGCGACCCGGTCGACGACGGCGTTCCAGTGCCGGCCGAGCGCCGCGCTGCGGGCCTCGAGGCCGATGAGCTCGAGCCTCAGGTCGGGTTCGCCCGAGCCCATCCGTGCGAGCTCCTCCAACCGCGAGCGGTCGAGCCTGACCGTTCGCGCGGAGAAGTCCTCCCAGGTCGCCGACACCCCCTCAGCGACGTTGACGTACGGTCGGGAGGTGTCGATCGCCTTCCGGCCGTGCCGCACCTCGAAGCTGCGACCCCGCCCCGTCACCACGAGGACCTCGTCGGCGCCCGCTTCCACGGCCGACGGAGCCGTGAAGGCGTAGTTGAACACGGCGAACGACGCGGCCGAATCCGTCCGGATCCGCACGCGGAACGCCCCCGGGTCGACGCGCCCGAACCGCAGGCGGGGCACCAAGGGGGCGAAGGCCTCGCGCGCCGCCTCCGGATCGGCGGTCGCGAACGAGGACCGGTCGAGTCCGGGCACTGCGCGTCCAATCATCGGCACGTACGCCGCGCCGGGTCAGCACAGCATACGTGCCGATGCCGTGGAGCGCGCTCAGGTCGCGGATCGCCGCCGGCGGACGGACCTCGTGGCCGACGGCAACTCGCCGTACGCCTGCTCGTAGGCTTCGGCGAACCGCGAGAGGTGCACGAACCCCCACCGCCGTGCAATCGTGGCGATGCTCTCACCCGGTTCGGCGAAGCGCAGCTCATCGCGCACCCCGGCGAGGCGGATGGCGCGCAGGTGCTCCGACGGCGGGCGACCCGTCTCCGACACGAACGCGGCGTGCAGCCCGCGCGTGGAGATGTGCACCGCGTCCGCGACGTGCTGCACGGTGAACGGCGTCGCCGCGTTGGCATGCATGTGGTCGAGCGCCGCACGGACGACCGCGGAACGCGCGCCGACCGGGACCATGCGCCCGCCGGGGCCGGCCCAGCCGAGGTCGAACGAGTGCAGGTAGGCGACCGCGAGGCGATTGAAGGCGGCCTCCTGGACGATCGGCTCGTCGAAGGCCTCGGGGGCGGCGGCGATGGCGCGCTGCACGCGTGCGATCGCGGCGTTCCAGTGGCGGCCGAGCTCGGCGGATCGCACGCCGAGCGCGATGGGCTCCAGGTCGTGGCCGGGTTCGCCCGACGCCATGCGCGCGACCTCGATGAGCCGCGACCGGTCCAGCACGGTGGCGCGCGCCGCGAACGCCTCCCAGCGCGCCGACACGTCCTCGGTCGCGTTGATGTACGGGAGTGCGACGTCGATCTCCTCCCGGCCGTGGCGGATGTCGATGCCCCGGCCCTGCGCCGAGACGACGAGCACGTCGTCGGCGCCGGCCTCCACCGCGGCGGACGCGGCGAACGAGTAGTCGACGATCGCGAACCCGGGGACGACGTCGGATCGCATGCGGACGCGGAAGGTGTCTGGATCGATGCGGCCGAACTCGAGTCGGGGCACGAGCGGCGCGAACGCCTGCCGAGCCGACTCGGGATCGTTCGTGACGAACGAGGACCGTTCCAGTCCGGACATTCCGCTTTCCTCACGTCGGCGCGCGGGTCGCGCCGAGTGAGCACGAGTGTACGTGCCGGAGGCCGGTATCCGGTATCGGTACGGATCCGGGTAGGATTCGCCGCCCCCGCCGGCGGTCCGTAGGGTTGAGGCCGCGGGCGGGTCCGCGCCGGGATCGGGGGAATACCGGCGCCGGCCCGCCGCGCGATCTTCCGGAGGGCTACGCCGTGGGCGCAGAGAGCTCGACGACGGTCATGCCCGAGCCCGCGCCGCCCGCACGCCCCATCGCGGCGAGCGCCTCCGGCACCTCGTGCAGCGCGATGGTGCGACCCACGAGCTCGATCGGCCGGAACGCATCGGATGCCACCGCGCCGAGCATGTCGGGATACTCGTGCGCGGCCATGCCGTGGCTGCCGAGGATCTCGAGCTCGCCCGCGATCACCGCGTCCATCGGCATCCCGGCGGTCGCGCTGTCGGCGAGCATCAGGCCGACCTGCACGTGCCGCCCGCGCTTGCGGAGGCTCCGAACCGACGCGAACGCAGTCTCGGGGCTGCCGAACGCGTCGATCGAGAGATCGACTCCCCCGCCGCTCGCCTCGCGGACGCGCTCCGCGGCCCCTTCGCCGCCCTGGACCGAGATGGCGCCGAGCCCGGCCGCCGCGGCGAGCGCCGCCTCCGAGACGTCCACGCCGTAGACGGGCACGCCGGCCGCGACGGCGATCATGATCGCGGAGAGGCCGACGCCGCCGCATCCGTGCACCGCGACCTGCTCGCCGGGCTGCAACCGGCCGCGCGCGATGATCGCCCGGTAGGCGGTCGCGAACCGGCAGCCGAGCGAGGCGGCCTCGACGAACCCGAGCGAGTCGGGCAGGCGGATGAGGTTGAGCTCGGCCTCGTCGACGACGACGTACTCGGCGAAGGATCCCCAGTGGGTGAAGCCGGGCTGGCGCTGCGCGTCGCAGACCTGCTCGTTGCCCGACCGGCACTCCTCGCAGCGCCCGCAGGCGCAGATGAAGGGCGCGGTCACCCGGTCGCCGACGTGCCATCCGCTCGTGTCGTCGACCTCGGTGCCGAGCTCGGCGATCTCGCCGGCGAACTCGTGCCCGGGCACGTGGGGCAGCGCGATCGCGTCGTCGTGGCCCATCCAGCCGTGCCAGTCGCTGCGGCACAGGCCCGTGGCGCGCACGCGCACGACGGCACCGCGGGGCGGGCAGGCGGGGGGATCGACCTCGACGAGCTCGGGCTGGTCGCCGAAGCCGCGGTACATGACGGCGCGCACGGATCCTCCTCAGGATGACGGGGCCGTGCCGCCGAGCGGGTGCACCGTGCGCCGGGTCGCGCGCCCCCTCGGCGATGACGTGACGGATGCCGCGGCGACGCGGGCCTCGGAAATCCTACCGGGGTCGTGGGAATAGCGGGACGTGAGGTACGGTTCGGTGTGAGTAATACCCCTACCGGGTATTGGTATCAATCGAAGGAGGACCTCGTGTCGAACCCAACGCGCCCCGCGCCCCGCCGGTGGCTCGGGCTCGCGCTCATCGCCACCGCGCAGTTCATCGTGATCATGGACACGTCGATCATCGGCGTGGCCCTGCCCGACATCCAGGCCGAGCTCGGGTTCACGCCCGAATCGCTCTCCTGGGTGTTCAACGCCTACGTCATCGCCTTCGGCGGCCTGCTGCTGCTCGGCGGCCGGCTCTCCGACGTATTCGGCGCCCGGCGGATGTTCGCCACGGGGTGGGCGACGCTCCTCGTCGGCTCGATCATGGCCGGCGCCGCCGACGGCGTCGCCGTCGAACTCGCCGGGCGAGTCGTGCAGGGCGCCGGCTCCGCGCTCATCGCCCCCGCGGCGCTCACGCTGCTCATGACCCTGTTCGGCGGCACCGCCGAGCTGCCCAAGGCGTTCGCCGTCTACGGCGCGGCCGCGCCCATCGGCGGCACGGCAGGCGTGTTCCTCGGCGGCGTCCTCACCGAGTACGCGAGCTGGCCCTGGGTCTTCTACGTGACCGTGCCGATCGCCGCGCTCGTGCTCGTGCTCACGCCCGTCGCGCTGCCGCGCGTCGCCGGCAGCCGCGGGCGGGTCGACCTCGCCGGAGCCGCCACGGCGACGTTCGGCCTCACCGCCGTCGTCTACGGCGTGGTCCGCGCCCCCGAGGCCGGCTGGGTCTCGATGGAGGTGCTCGCCGCGCTCGACACGGGTGCGGTGCTGCTCATCGCCTTCTTCGCGATCCAGGCCCGCCGACGCACGCCCCTGCTGCGACTCGGCATCCTCGGCGAGCCCCAGCTCGGCGCCGCGAACCTCGCCCAGCTCCTGCTCGGCGCCGCATGGGTGCCGATGTGGTTCTTCCTGAACCTCTACCTGCAGCAGGTGCTCGGTGCGGGCGCGTTCGCCGCGGGCGCGGCGCTGCTGCCCATGACCGGGCTCATCGTGATCGGCATGATCGTGATCGCGCCGCGCCTCCTCGCCCGCTTCGGCACGAAGGCGATGGTGGTCTCCGGGTTCGCGCTCCTCGCGGGCGGCCTCGGCTGGCTCGCGTTCGTGCGCCCCGACGGCTCGTACTCGATCGACGTGCTCGGCCCCTCGCTCGTGGCCGCGCTCGGCATGGCCCTCGCGTTCGTCCCGTCGCTCGGCACCGCGATCGGCGCCGCGCCGATGGCGGAAACGGGCGTGGCATCCGGCCTCGTGAACACGAGCTACCAGATCGGCTCGGCGGTCGGCCTCGCCGCGCTCACCGTGGTCTCGGCCGCGGTCACCGCGGGCGGGTCGGATGCCGCTTCGCTGACCGACGGCTACAGCGCCGCGTTCATCGGCGCGGGCGTGATCGCCGTCGCCGGCCTGGTCGCCGCTGCGGCCATGCTCACGGGCCGAGGGCGAGGCCGGAGCTCCGCCGACTCGACCGAGCCGGCGGACGCGGAGGCGCCGTCCCTGGCCGCCTGAGTCGACGACCCCATCGATCGGGCGGGATCCGGCGCACCTCACGGTGCGTCGCATCCCGCCCTCCGTCGTCGACGGCGGGGGTGCGCGGACCGTGTCGCCCCGCCGCACAGGATTGTGGAACAATATGCGGATGCGTTCCGTGTTGCTCGTCCTCGCCGCGGCCGTGTGCTTCGGCACGACGGGCACCGCGCAGGCGCTCGGCCCCGAGGCCGACCCGCTGTCGCTCGGCGCGGCGCGCATCCTGATCGGCGGCGGGGCGCTCGCCGCGGTGGCCCTCGCCCTCCATCTCGCCGGACGTCGGGACGACGCGACCGGGACATCCGTCGCCCCGACGTCCGGTGGTCGCGCACCGCGGCTCGCGAACGCGCTCCTCGTGCTCGCCGGCGCGGCGGGCGTGCTGGCCTACCAGCCCGCGTTCTTCGCGGGCACCGCCGCGAACGGCGTGGCGGTCGGCACGGTCATCGCGCTCGGCTCCGCACCCGTGCTGACCGGCGCGCTCGACTGGGCGATCCGTCGCCGGTTCCCCGGCCGGGCCTGGATCCTCGCCACGGTGCTCGCCACGGCCGGCGTCGCGATCCTCGCCGCCGCGAGCGGCACGGGGCCCGCTGCGGTCGACCCGCTCGGGGTCGCCGCGTCGATCGGCGCCGGCGCCTCGTACGCGGTCTACACGCTCGCCGGCAAGTCGCTGATCGACCGCGGCTGGACCTCGTCGTCGAGCATGGGCGCGATGTTCGGCGCCGCGGCCGTCGTGAGCCTGCCGGTCCTGCTGTCGGCGGATGCCGCGTGGCTCGCGACGCCCGACGGCCTGATGATGGCGCTGTGGCTCGGGCTCATCGCCACGACGGCGGCGTACCTGCTCTTCGGCGCGGGGCTGCGGCACCTGGCCCCCGCGACGGTCTCGACGCTCACGCTCGCCGAACCGCTCACCGCGACGCTGCTGGGCGTGCTCGTGCTCCAGGAGCAGCTTCCCCCGACGGCCGTCGCGGGGCTCGGCGTGCTCGCGTCGGGCATCGTGCTCCTCGCGGTCGCGAGCAGTGGGCGGATGCCGCGGCGGCGCCGTTCGCGGGTCCCGTCGGCGGCGTCCGGCCGCACCGTTCCCGCCCCCGCCGATGTCGGAGGCATGGCCTAGCCTCAGAGGCATGGACGTCATCCTCATCCCCGGATTCTGGCTCGACGCGAGTTCGTGGAACGGGGTGACGCCGGCACTGGAGGCCGCGGGGCATCGGGTGCACGCGGTGACCCTCCCAGGGCTCGAGTCCGTCGATGCGCCACGCTCCGGCATCGGCCTCGACGACCACGTCGACGCGGTGCTCCGCATCGTCGACGGCATCGACGGCGCACCGGTCGTGCTCGTCGGGCACTCGGGCGGTGGAACCGTCGCGCAGGCGGTCTCCGACCGCCGGCCCGACCGCATCGCCCGCGTGATCTACGTCGACGACGCGCCGATGAACGACGGTGACTGCATCAACGACCAGCTCCCCGTCGTCGGCGACGAGATCCCGCTCCCCGAGTGGTCGGTGTTCGGCGACGGCATGCTCGCCGACCTCGACGACGAGCTCCGGCGGCGGTTCCGCGAGCGCTCGATCCCCGTGCCCGCGGCAGTGGCGACCGATCCGCTGCGGCTCGGCGACGAGCGCCGACGCGATGTGCCGACGACGATCGTCACGTGCGAGTACCCCGCGGCGCAGCTCACGGAATGGGTCGACGGCGGCGCACCGTTCGTGCGCGAACTCGCCGCGATGCGCGTTCTCGACTACGTCGACCTCCCGACCGGGCACTGGCCGCAGTTCACTCGCCCGGCCGAGCTCGGCCGGATCCTGGTCGACGCGATCGCCCGCTGAGCGGCAGTCGACCGTCAGGCACGAGCGCCGGTCGCCACGCCCCTGGTGAAGCCGGCGAGGTGCGATGGGTACGTCTCGAGCTCGAGACCGAATTCGAGGTCGTACGCGAGCATCACTCGTGGTGGCGTGCCGCAGGCGATGCGCTGCGCTCCATCGATCTCCAACTCGTCCCATGCGGTGGAGAGGTGCTCCGCGATCACCGCCATGTGGGTCGCCATCGAGTCGGCGTCGGGATGCACCTGAACGGTGATCACCCGCTCCCTCGTCTCGTCGAGGTAGAAGTGGAACGCGTTGAGCTGCGGTTCCCGTTCCTCGACCAGTTCGGCGATCTCCAACATGCGCCGGCGAGCGGCGTCGAGCAGGCCCGGCTTGACCTGATAACTCGCGATGTAGATGAGCGGCTCGTTCATGGTTCTCGTCCTCCCGATGTGGCGGCCCGTGGATTCGGGCTCGATGCGAGCCTCACGCGGGGATGCGTCCGCGTCATCGGCAGGTCGGGCCGTTCGCCACACCCCACGGTGGGTAGACCTACCCACTCCCGCGTGGGAGTGCCAGACTGAGCGCGTGGAGGGCACCTCGGTGTCTCGAGCCCGCGCCTTGCACTCGCAGGCACGCTGGCCTGACGCGTGTGAGCTGTTCCTCGCCGCCGATCGGGAGGCCTCACTCTCCGTCGAGGACCTCGAGCGGCTCGCCGAGGCCGCGCAGATGTGCGGACGCCATGAGGACGCGGTCAGTGCACTGGAGCGCGGGTTCACGATGCGGGCCAACGCGCGCGAGCTCGATAGCGCGGCGGCCGCGGCGTTCTGGTTGTTCACCGAGTTCCTGTACGGCGGCGAGATGGCCCGGGCGAGCGGCTGGGTCGCCCGCCTGCGGGACTTGACCGACGAGCTGAGCGCACGCGAGCCGGGCTGGCTCCGGGTGCTCGATGCCTACCGCGGCATCGCCGAGGAGCGGTACGACGAGGCGCGAGGGCTCCTGATCGACGCCGTCGCACAGGGGAAGGAACGGCATGACGTCGACCTCGTGACCTACGGGACGATCCTCACCGGACGAGCGCTGCTCAAGGAGGGCGCTGTCGTCGCCGGACTCGACCGGCTGGACGAGGCGATGCTGCGGGTCACCTCGGGCCAGACGTCGCCTCGGGTGACCAGCAACCTCTACTGCAGCGGGATCGGCACCTGCGAGGACGAGGCGCTCGACCTCGCCCGTGCACACGAGTGGGCGCTCTCCCTCGAGAAGTGGATGGGCGGCCTGCCGCCGTCGCCCCCGGGCGCGTTCCTCAACAACTGCCGGGTCTACCGCGCCGTACTCCTGCGGCGCCGCGGAGAGGTCCGCCGGGCGCTCGTGGAGTTGGAGGAGGCGTCGCGTGACCTTGCGGATGGCAGCGGTGTACGGGTCGCAGGTCATGCCTGCTACGAACTGGGTGAGACGTACCGCCTGCTCGGCGACGACGACGCCGCGGAGTCGGCCTACCGGCGCGCGGCCGCACTCGGGAAGGATGTCCAACCCGGCCTCGCACTGCTCCGGCTCCGGCAGGGTGACACCGCCACGGCCGGAGCGGGCATTCGCAGGGCTCTGAGCGAGGCCGAACGGGCGCAGGAGCGGGCGCACCTGCTCCCGTCCGGCGTCACGGTCATGCTCGCCGCCGAAGCGCTGGAGGATGCGCAGGCCTACGCAGCCGAGCTCGGAGACATCGCCGACAGGCTGAATTCGTCGGCGATCCGCGCAGAGCACGAGCTGGCGCTCGGCGAGCTCGCGCTCTCGCAGGACGACGCGGCGTCCGCGTTGCGACTCCTGCGGCGGGCATCCGACAGGTGGCGTTCCCTCGCAGCGCCGTACGACGTCGCGCGTACGGGCGTGCTCATCGCCCGCGCCTGCCGGGCGCTCGGGGATGAGGAGGGCGCCGGGCTCGAACTGGACAGTGCCGCGGACCTGTTCGCGGGACTCGGCGCGGCGAAGGAACTCACGCTCGTCCGGGGTCTGCTCGAGGGGGGCGATGAGGATGCGCATGGGCTCTCGGCGCGGGAACGCGAAGTGCTGGTCCTGGTCGTGCGCGGTCTGACCAACCGCGCCATCGCCGAGCGGCTCTTCCTGAGCGACGTGGCCAACGCCTTCCGCAAGCTCGGCGTCGCCTCCCGCACCGAGGCCGCAGCCTACGCGCTCCAGCACCACCTCGTCGGATGAGGCGGTCGGCCTCGGCGACGCCCACCGGCGTCGCGATGCGTCAGAGGTCGTTCCCGCTCACGCTGAACGTGTCGCAGACGCCGACGCCCTGCTCGTAGCCGGCCTCGAACCAGCGGACCCGCTGCTCGCTCGTGCCGTGCGTGAACTGGTGCGGCGTGACCTGCCCCTGCGTGGCCTCCTGGATCCGATCATCGCCGACGGCCGCCGCCGCGCTCAGGGCCTCGGTGTACTGCTCACGCGTGATCGGCTGGAGGAACGGCACGCCCTCGGCGTCCTCGGTCGTCGAGGCCGCACCCGCCCAGGCGCCCGCGAAGCAGTCGGCCTGCAGCTCGACGCGGACGGCGTTCGAGGTCGGACCGGTCTGCCCGTCGCGCGTCGACTCGAGGACGCCCGCGAGGTTCTGCACGTGGTGCCCCCACTCGTGGGCGACCACGTACATCTCGGCGAGCGGGCCGCTCTCGGCGCCGAACTGCTGCTCGAGCTGGTCGTAGAAGGAGGTGTCGATGTAGATCGTCTGATCGGGCGGGCAGTAGAACGGCCCCGTGGCCGACGACGCGTTGCCGCAGCCCGTCGCGACCGACTGGCTGAAGAGAATGAGGTCCTGCGGGCCGACGTAGTCCAGGCCGATCTGCGGACCGGCGTCGATCCAGTAGTCCTCGAGCGATGCGGCGGCGCCCTTCATGCGGCAGTCGATGCGCTCATTGGCGTCCTGGCCGGTCGTGCACTCCTCCAGCGCCGAGTCCGGCGCCGCCGGCTCCGACTGCCCGCCCCCGCCGACCAGGCCCGTCAGGTCGACGCCCAGGAACTGCGAGAGCAGCACCAGCGCGAGCACGCCGAGCCCGCCGCCGACCGCGATGCCGGTCGTGCGGCCGCGCCGCGAGGTCTTGCCGCCGCTGATGTCGGAGTTCGGATTGAACGTCATGACCCGACGTTACTCCGCAGCGGTGACGCGGACATCCGCCTTCCGTTCGAACGCGCCGGGCGCTACGCTTCCCGGCCGGATTGCGTCACCGGACCCGACTCGTCGTCGTCGTCATCGTCGTCGTCGTCGTCATCGTCATCGTCGTCGTCTTCGTCTTCGTCTTCGTCTTCGTCATCGTCATCGGAGTCGTCGTCGTCGTCGTCGGAGTCATCGTCATCGGAGTCGTCGTCGTCGTCATCGTCATCGGAGTCGTCGTCGTCGCCGGAGTCGTCGTCGTCGTCGGAGTCATCGTCATCGGAGTCGTCGTCGTAGTCATCGTCATCGGAGTCGTCGTCGTCGCCGGAGTCGTCGTCGTCGTGGTCGTCATCGCTGTCGCTGTCGCCGTCGCCGTCGTCGTCGGCGTCGTCCGCCTCCTGGTCATCGTCGCGCTCGTCGCCGCGATCATCGCCGTCCTCGTCGCCCTCGACCTCCGCGCCCGCGTCGTCCACGTCGCCGGCGGGTTCGTCGGCGTCGACCGTCGGGGCGGCGGCCGCGGCATCCTCCTCGAGCCAGGCGAATCGGTCCGTCGCGGCGATCAGGGCGTCCAGGATCCCCGGCTCGTCGAACGCGTGCCCGGCGTCGTCGACGATGCGCAGCTCGGCCTCGGGCCAGGCCCGGTGCAGGTCCCACGCGGTCATCACGGGCGTGCACATGTCGTAGCGGCCCTGCACGATGACGGCGGGGATGTCGCGCAGCCGGTGCGCGTCGCGGATGAGCTGCCCCTCGTCCCACCAGCCGCCGTGGCGGAAGTAGTGGTTCTCGATGCGCGCGAACGCGGTCGCGTACTCGGGTGCCGTGAACCGCGCGATGGTCTCGACCTGCGGCAGCAGCGTGATCGTCGAGGACTCCCAGCGCGACCACGCGATCGCCGCAGCCTGGTGCACGGCGGGATCGGGGTCGGAGAGGAGCCGGTGGTACGCGTCGATGAGGTGCGCGCGCTCGCCCACCGGCACCGGCGCGAGGAACTCCTCCCACAGGTCGGGGAAGATCGCCGAGGCGCCGCCCTCGTAGAACCAGTCGAGCTCCTGCCGCCGGAGGGTGAAGATGCCCCGCAGCACGAGCTCCGTCACGCGTTCGGGGTGGGTCTCGGCGTAGGCGAGCGCGAGTGCGCTTCCCCACGAGCCGCCGAAGACCTGCCAGCGATCGATGCCGAGGTGGGCGCGCAGCCGCTCCATGTCGGCGACGAGGTGCCAGGTCGTGTTCGCCGAGAGGTCGGCGCCCGGCTCGGACGCGTGCGGGATCGAGAAGCCGCAGCCGCGCTGGTCGAACAGCACGATCCGGTACCTCGACGGGTCGAACAGCCGTCGGTGCGTGGGCGTGGTGCCGCCGCCCGGGCCGCCGTGGAGGAACACCACGGGCTTGCCCTCGCGGTTCCCGGAGACCTCCCAGTAGATGTGCTGGCCGTCCCCGACATCGAGCATGCCCGTCTCGAGCGGCTCGATCTCCGGATACAGATCCCTCATGGTGTCCCCTCCGCGTCCACGCCCCCTGCCAGCACACGCTATCGACGGGCGGATGTCGCGGGGCGGCGGCGCGCCGCCGCGGCTCGCGGGCCGTGCCATCCGGTACGGCGCGCTCTCAGCCGCGCGCCCTACCGTGCGGCCATGCGACCGGACCCCGAACCCATCGGCCCCGGGCAGGAGTCCGTGTGGGACTACCCCAGGCCGCCCCGCCTCGAGCGCGTCGATGCGCGCGTCACGATCGACCTCGGCGGCCGACGCGTGGTCGACACGCGCGATGTCGTGCGCGTGCTCGAGACGAGCCATCCGCCCGTGTACTACCTGCCGATCGCCGCGTTCGCCGAGGGCGCGCTCTCGGCAGCCGCGGGCGCGTCGTTCTGCGAGTTCAAGGGCGCCGCCCGCTACCTCAGCGTGCACGGCGGGGACGGACGGACCGCGACGCGGGCGGCGTGGAACTACCCGAATCCGTCGCCCGGGTTCGAGGAGCTGCGCGACCGGGTCGCCGTCTACGCCGGCCCGATGGACGCGTGCACCGTCGACGGCGAGCGCGTCGTGCCGCAGCCGGGTTCGTTCTACGGCGGCTGGATCACGTCGCGCGTGGCCGGCCCGTTCAAGGGCGCTCCGGGCACCATGGGGTGGTGAGGGCGCCGGATGCCTCGGCACGACGCCCGGCGTAGGCTCGGCCCATGAGCCGTACACCGGTCACCATCACGATCACCGGCGCCGGGGGGCAGATCGGCTACGCGCTGCTGTTCCGGATCGCCTCGGGCGCGATGCTCGGCCCCGACATCCCGGTGCGCCTGCACCTGCTCGAGATCCCGCAGGGGCTGCGCGCCGCCGAGGGTGCCGCGCTCGAGCTGCAGGATTCGGCGTTCCCCCTGCTGACGCACGTCGAGATCACCGACGATCCGGCGGTCGCGTTCCGCGGTGCGAACCTCGCACTCCTCGTCGGAGCGCGCCCGCGCACGACGGGCATGGAACGCGGCGACCTGCTCGAGGCGAACGCCGGCATCTTCGGCCCCCAGGGGCGGGCGATCAACGAGCACGCTGCCGACGACATCCGCGTGGTCGCGGTCGGCAACCCCGCGAACACCAACGCGCTCATCGCCGCGTCGAACGCGCCCGACGTGCCGAAGGAGCGCTTCACGGCGCTGACCCGGCTCGACCACAACCGGGCCGTCGGGCAGCTCTCCGCCGCGTTGCAGGCTCCGGTCGGCGGCATCCGCGGCGTCACGATCTGGGGCAACCACTCGGCGACCCAGTTCCCGGATGTCGCGCACGCGACCGCCGACGGCGACGCGGTGCCGGCGCTGCTCGCCGCCCGGATGGGCGGCGTCGACGCCGCACGGTCATGGCTCGAGGACCACTTCATCCCGCGCGTGGCCAAGCGCGGCGCCGAGATCATCGAGGTGCGCGGGTCGTCGTCGGTGGCCTCGGCCGCGTCGGCGACGATCGACCACGTGCACGACTGGGTGCTCGGCACGGGCGATCGCGGGTGGACGAGCGCCGCGATCTGGTCGAACGGCGAGTACGGGGTCGCCGAGGGCGTGATCTCGTCGTTCCCGGTCGTCGCCGAGGACGGCGCGTGGAAGGTCGTCGACGGGCTGGCCGTCGACGCGTTCGCGCGTCAGCGGATCGAGCGGTCGATCGCCGAGCTCGTCGACGAGCGCGAGGCGGTGCGCTCGCTGGGCCTCATCGCCTGACCTTCACCGACGCCTTCTCCGGGGCGGGAAGCGTGCCCGCCGCGCGCTGTGCGGCGAAGTACGCTCGCGCCTCGTCCTGGCGCTCCTGCTCGGCGCCCGACGCGATCGACGCGCGCAGGTGCTCGGGCGCGAAGCCGAACGCCTCGACGAGGTCGAGCGCGTAGGGGCGCAGTCGCTCGACGAGCCGGTCGATGTAGGCCGACACGGCCTGCGCGCGCTGCGGCGAGAGGCGCCCGTGGATCAGGTACCACGCGAGGTGCTTCTCGATGAGGCCGAGGCCGAACAGGTCGCGCACCCACGTGAGGACCTGCTTCGTGCCCGCGTCCTCCGTGCGGGCGAGTGCGCGCGTGAACGCCTCCCACTGGAGCAGCTCGGCGTGTGCACGCGCCGCCTCGATGAGCTCGTTCTGGTTGCGGTTGAACAGCGCGGCCGCCTCGGCCTTGGACAGCTTGCGCATGTCGCGGAGGCGCCCGGCGATCTCGCCGATCATCGCCTCGACGCGGTCGGTGAGCAGTTCCCGCTGGGTCTCCTCCTCACGCAGCTCGTGCACCGAGCGGGCCGTCGAGCCGAAGTCGGCTATGGTCTGCGCGAGGCGGCGGAGGCCCGTGCCGTGGTAGGCGCGGTCGGCGGTCTGGGAGACGACGAAGCGCGCCATCGCGCCGGCATCCGCCTTGGCGAACTGCTTCGAGTAGTCGGTGAGCAGTCGCTTGGCGACCAGCTGCAGCAGCACGTTGTTGTCGCCCTCGAACGTGACGTAGATGTCGAGGTCCTGGCGGAGCCCGACGATGCGATTCTCGGCGAGGAACCCCGCACCGCCGCACGCCTCGCGCGCCTCCTGCAGCGTCTCGAGCGCATGCCACGTGGAGAGCGGCTTCAGCGCGGCCGCGATGGTCTCGAGATCCTGGCGGTCGTCGTCGGTGTCGGCCTCGCCGGAGAACACCGCGTCGAACTTCCGCAGGAACTCGTCGTGCGCGAAGTACTGCGCGTACGTGGTGGCGAGCTTCGGGAGCAGGCGGCGCTGGTGCCGCTGGTAGTCGAGCAGCACCTCCTCGTCGGTCTCGCTCCCCGCGTTGAACTGGCGACGCTGCGTGCCGTACGTGATCGCGATCGCGAGGCCCATCGCGCTCGCGATCGTCGCGGCGCCGTCGAGCGAGACCCGGCCCTGCACGAGCGTGCCGAGCATCGTGAAGAAGCGGCGACCGGGGCTCGCGATCGGGCTGGAGTACGTGCCGTCGGCGGCGACGTCGCCGTAGCGGTTCAGCAGGTCGGTGCGCGGCACGCGCACCTCCGTGAAGTGCAGGCGCCCGTTGTCGATGCCGTTCAGTCCGCCCTTGAGGCCGTCGTCCTCGCCGCCGATGCCCGGCAGGAACTCGCCGTGCTCGTCGCGGAGCGGCACGTAGAAAGCGTGCACGCCGTGGTTGACGCCCTTCGTGATGAGCTGCGCGAACACGACGGCCGCGATGCCGTGCACTGCCGCATTGCCGAGGTAGTCCTTCCACGCGCCGCGGAACGGCGTGTGGAGCACGAACTCCTCGGTCTCGGGGTCGTACGTGGCGGTCGTGCCGATCGAGGCGACGTCGGAGCCATGACCGGTCTCGGTCATGGCGAACGCACCGGGGACCTCGAGCGACATGATGCCGGGCAGGTACTTCTCGTGGTGGGCCGTGGTGCCCAGGTGGAGCACGGCGGATCCGAAGAGGCCCCACTGCACGCCCGACTTGATCTGCAGGCTGGGGTCGGCCAGCACGAGCTCCTCGAAGGCGGCGATGTTGCCGCCGTGGTCGTCCTCACCGCCGAGTTCCTTGGGGAACGCCTTGTGCACGGCGCCCGATTCGACGAGCAGCTTCAGCTGGCCGAGCACGCGCTCGCGGTGCTCGTGCATCGGCTGGCCCTCGACGCGCTGGAACGCGGGGTCGGCGGCACGCGCCCGCGCGGCGAGTCGCGCCTCGGGCCAGGTGCCGAGCAGCTGGCGGCCGAGTGCCGCCACGTCGACCACGGGTGCCGCGGTCGAGTCGATCGGGGTGTTCGCCGGAGTCGCCTCGGACGCGCGAGCGGCGGTGCTCGGGCGCTCGACCTTGGGTGCGGGAGTGGAATCGGTTCGGGATGCCGTGTCGACCATCGTCGGTTCGTCCTTCGTACGCGGATCAGGGCTCGACCCCACGGTATGGCGGCACGTCGCGGTGCCGAAACGGACCGTCAGCGGCCTACAAACCGTCGTTCACGCCATCCCACCGGCATTGTGAAGTCTCACAATGGACCCCGCGTCGACCGTTGGAGGATCGACAATCGAGGTGGTCGCCGGGGGGAGCCCGGTCAGCCCGTCGGCTGACCTGGCGCGAGGCCACGGAAGAACCGCGTGGACTCCGGCGACCAGAGCAGCAGGATGATGGCGAGCGCGACCAGCGCGCTCACGATCTCGTTCGCCGCGCTCGACGGGTTCGCGATCGCGGCGCTGACCGACGCCGCAATCGACACGACCTCGATCGCCGTGATCGCCATGCGCGCGACGGTGTTCCCGCGCATGAGTCCGAACGCGATCACCGCCGCGAGTGCGCCGACGAGCAGCGAGATCGAGCCCATGATCGCGAACATCGTCCGCGTCGCCTCGTCGTCGCCGCCGATGGTCGCGCCGATCAGCAGGAAGAACCCGGCGACGAGGTCGAGCGCCGCGTTCACCCACACCAGCGCTCCGACGACGGTGACGGCGACGGGCCGTCGCACCCCGAGCCCCTGATCCGTGCTCATCGTCGTCCTCTCAGCTCCGGAAGAACGCGCTGGCCTTGGGCGTCCAGAGGAGGATCAGGACGATCACCGAGACTGCGATGCCGATCCACTCGTCGATCGCCGTTTGGGTCTCGCGGTAGGCGATCGCGAGGAACAGCGACCCGATCAGCGAGAGGACCTGCACGACCGTGATCACGAGGCGCGCCGCCTCGCTTCCCCGCAGCAGCCCGCCGGCGACGGCGACGGTGATGAGGCCGACGATGATCGAGCCGATCGCCGCCGCGATCATCGGCCCGGTGCCGCCGAACGCGTCGACCGTCTCCTGCACCGGCAGCATGAAGAACAGGATCACGCCGGAGACCATGTCCAACGCGCCGGCGATGAACGCGAACACTCCGATGATCGTGACCGTGGCCGGACGCTTCCCCTGAACCGTGGACATGAGCCCTCCCCCGAATCGGGCCGCCGGAGGCGGCCTCTGGGCCCGATGCTATCGAGGCGCCGGGGAGTCGGCCATGGTCCGAAGGTCCCGTGCCGCGCGGGCTGCTCGGCGACTCAGCCCGCGTGCGCCGCGACGACGCGCACGAGGGCATCGCCGTACGCCTCGAGCTTCTTCGTCCCGATCCCGGAGATGCCGTCGAGCTCGGCGAGACTCGTCGGGCGTCGTGCGGCGACGGCGCGCAGGGTGGCGTCGCCGAACACGATGTACGCGGGCACGCCCTGCTCACGGGCCTCGCCGGCCCGCCAGGCGCGGAGCGCCTCGAAGAGCTCGGCGTCGGCGGGCTCGAGGTCGGCCGCGGCCGGGGCCGCCGCGCGCGCGGTGCGCGAGGACCGGACGGGCCGCTCGAGCTCGGTTCGGAACGCGACCGAGCGGTCGCCCGCAAGCACGGCGGCCGAGGCATCCGTCAGCGCCAGCACGCCGTACTCGCCGACCGACTGCAGCAGGCCCTGCGCGAGCAACTGCCGCACGACCCCGCGCCACTGCGTCTCGGAGAGGTCGTCGCCGATCGACCAGGTGGCCAGGCGGTCGTGGCCGTACTGCTCGACCCGCGCGGTGCGCTTGCCGCGCAGGATGTCGATCAGGTGACCGGCGCCGAACCGCTGGTTGCGCTCGCGCTGCAGCCGCACGATGGTCGACATCACCTTCTGCGCGGGCACCGTGCCGTCCCACGAGGCCGGCGGCTCGAGGCACGTGTCGCAGTTGCCGCATGCGGCGCTCTGCTCGCCGAAGTACGCGAGCAGGTTCTGGCGCCGGCACTGGACGGTCTCGCACAGCGCGAGCATCGCATCGAGGTGCGACGCCAAACGGCGACGGTGCGCGAGGTCGCCCTGGCTCTCGTCGATCATGCGGCGCTGCTGCACGACGTCCTGGAGGCCGTAGGCGAGCCACGCGGTGGCCGGGAGGCCGTCACGGCCGGCGCGACCGGTCTCCTGGTAGTAGCCCTCGACCGACTTCGGCAGGTCGACGTGCGCGACGAAGCGCACGTCGGGCTTGTCGATGCCCATGCCGAACGCGATCGTCGCGACGACGACCACGCCGTCGTCGCGGAGGAAGCGCTCCTGCGTGCGGCGACGCGTCTCGGCATCGAGGCCCGCGTGGTAGGGCATCGCGTCGACGCCGTTCGCGGCGAGGAACGACGCGAACTTCTCGGTGCTCGCGCGCGAGAGCGCGTACACGATGCCAGCGACGGGGTGCCCGTCGGCATCGCGGCCCTCGGTGCGGACGAAGTCGAGCAACTGCCGGCGCACGTCGAGCTTCGGCGCGATGCGGTACTGGATGTTGGGACGATCGAAGCTCGAGACGAAGTGCCGCGCCCGGCCGAGCGAGAGCCGGTCGGTGATCTCGCGGTGCGTCGCCTCGGTCGCGGTCGCGGTGAGCGCGATGCGGGGCACGTCGGGCCAGCGCTCGGCGAGTTCGGCGAGCGCGAGGTAGTCGGGCCGGAAGTCGTGGCCCCACTGCGCCACGCAGTGCGCCTCGTCGATGGCGAACAGCGCGATCGTGCCGCGCTCGAGGAACCGCTTGGTCTGCTCGGACCCGAGGCGCTCGGGCGCGACGTAGAGCAGGTCGAGTTCGCCGGCGACGTAGGCGCGCTCGACCTGCGCGCGCTCGGAGGGCGACTGCGACGAGTTCAGGTAGCCCGCCCGGACCCCGTTGCGCACGAGGGCGTCGACCTGGTCGTGCATGAGCGCGATCAGCGGCGAGACGACGACGCCCGTGCCCTCGCGCAGCAGCGACGGGATCTGGTAGCAGAGGCTCTTGCCGCCGCCCGTGGGCATGAGCACGACCGCGTCGCCGCCGGCGGCGACATGCCCGATGATCGCGGCCTGCTCGCCGCGGAACGCGTCGTACCCGTAGACGGTGCGGAGGGCGTCGACTGGCGAGTCGAAGCGCGCGGGAGCGGCGGACGGGGCGGCTGGCGCCTGCGCCGGGCGCTCGCCCGGCGCCGCGGGCGGGGCACCGTCGAACGGCGGAGGGGGTACCCACTCATCATCGGGCGGGGCGAGCTCGTCGGGATCCCACGGCACCTCGTCGGCCCAGGCGCCGGCCGGTTCGGGGTTCTGGCTCCACGTCACCCGACGACCCTACCCGGCGGCGCAGACAGCCGGCCCTCGTCGAGGGACGAACCGTGAACCGCGGACGACGGCGGGGTGGGGAGGACTGGTCGCGGTGCGAGATCGCTGTGAACCCGGATGCCGCGGCATCCGTCCGGCATAGGCTCCCAGCCATGACGCAGATCGACGCCTCCCGCGCCCTCGTCGTCGGCGCGACCGGCGCGCTCGGCGGGCTCCTCGCCGAGCGCCTGTCGAGCGGCGGTGCGCGCCTCGCCGTGCACGGCCGCGACGAGGCCCGCCTGGCGGAACGCGCGGCGTACGGCGAGCCGATCGCCGTCGACCTGACCGACGAGACGGGACCCGAGGCGATCGTCGAACGCGCCGTCGGTGCGCTCGGCGGCCTCGACCTCATCGTGCTCGCCGCGGGCGTCGTCGGATTCGACTCGGTCGCGGAGACGGCGGAGCAGGACCTCGAGACGCTGTTCACGGTCAACGCGCTCGCGCCCATGCGCATCGTCTCGGCGGCGCTGCCCGCGCTCCGCGAGTCCGCAGCGGCGGGGCGCGAGCCCACGGTCCTCGCGCTCACCGGCATCGTCGCCGAGCTGCCCACGGCGGGCCTGGCGAGCTACTCGGCGTCCAAGGCGGCCCTCGCGGCGTATCTCACCGCGGCCCGACGCGAACTGCGGCGCAGCGGCATCCGGCTGCTCGACGCCCGGCCCGGCCACACCGAGACGGGCCTCGCCGAGCGGCCGCTGTTCGGCACGCCGCCGAGGTTCCCGCGCGGGCACGAGCCGGCCGCAGTGGCCGACCGGCTCGTGCGCGCGATCATCGACGGCGAGACGACGCTGCCGCCCGCGGCGTTCTCCGGGACCTGAGCCCGCCGCGCCTCGCCCGGGCGGGCGGGTTCAGCGATCCGCCGGACGGTCGGGGTCGACCGGATCCGCCTCCTGGCCCGCAGTGTCGCCGCCGGTGGCGCCGGCGGCCGGAGTGTCGCCGCCCGCTGCACCGCCGGGCGCGGGGCGCCGTCGGGTGAGCAGGAACGCGGCGAGCCCCGCGAGACCGACCACGACCGCCCCGCCGACCACCCACAACAGGTCGCCGACGCCGCCGGATGCCGCGGCATCCGTCGCATCGTCACCGGGCTCGCCCACGGCGTCGCCGGGTTCGGCCGACTCGCCGGCGCCCGACGAGCACGCGGCCTCGTCGGCCCCCACCGCGACCATCTCGCCGTCGGCCGGCGTCCACGTGAACTCGAATTCGCCGGTGATCGGATGCCCGTCGGCGGAGACGACGCGCCACGCGACCGTGTACGCGCCCTCCGGCCCGAGCTCGGCCGGAACGCTCGCCACGGCGCCCTCGACCGCGGGGCAGTCCGTCGCGTAGTGGAGGCCATCCGGTCCGACCACGTCCATCACGGTCGCGCCCTCGACGTCGAGCAGGGCGTCGCTCGTCTCGAGCCAGACCGTGTCGGGCTGGGCCGTGATCGTCGAATCCGCCTCGGGCGATTCGGCGATGACGCTGTTGTGCGCGAGCGCGGGCACGGCCGGCGCCGCGAGCACGCCGAGCGCGATCGCCAGCATGCCGGTCGCGCCGAGCGCGGCCGCGCGACGGTGGAACGCGCGCACGTCAGGCCTTCGATCCGCGGCGCGCGGCGACGGCGATGACGATGCCGACGACGCCGACGGCCAAGCCGGCGATGCCGACGACTCGGGCGAGCGTGTCGACTGCAGCATCCGTCGACTCGGTCGCCGCGGTCTCGGTCGCCTCGGCCGTCTCACCGGCGGCGTGGTCGTCGCCCTCGGCGGTGTCGTGGCCGTGCGCGTCGCCCGCGGCGGCCGTCACCTCGATCGCCGGGGCGGGGTGCTCGGGCTCGGAGCCGTCGGCGCCCGGCGACTCGTTCCAGGCGGTCTCGCCCTCGACGCAGGACTGCAGCACCGGGAACTCGAGGCGCTCGCCCTCGCCGTCTTCCGGCACGAGCACCTGGATCTGGAAGGTGCCGCGGTAGCCCTCGGGGATCGGCGTCTCGGCCGTGTACACGACCTGCCCGACGCGCTCCGAGACGACGTCGCCGTGGGCGCCCTCGACCGGCTCGTCGAGGGCGACCATCACCTTCTCGACGGTCCAGCCGGCCTCGAGGGTCGGCGTGACGGAGAGGATCTGCTCGGGGATGTCGACCGTGAACGACGTCGTCGGCGAGCCGTCGCAGCCGTGGCCGGAGGCGAACTCGAGCACGGAGTACCCGCCGGCGGCCGTGGAACCGGGCGTGACGGTCACGTGCGCGTTCGCGGCGACGGGTGCGGCGAGGGCGAGCAGGGTGCCGGCGCCGAGGGCGGTCGCGGCGACGGCGGCGGATCGGGTGATGGTGCGCATGGGGTCTCTTCTCGTCGGGTGCACGGGCGCGCGGGCCGGCGTTCGGCTCAGGTGGTTCGGCGCGCCGGGGCGTGCGGATGCGGTGCTGGTGTGGTCGTGGCCGCTCAGGCGGCGGACGACGCAGCCGGCGGACCGCGGTGACGCAACGAGGAGAGGATGAGGACGGCCGGGTTCGGCGGCGCCTCGCGTCGCCTGACCGGGCGGGCGTGCCCCGGTGCGGCCGGCACGGGCAGTCCCAGGAGCACCGCCGCGAGCAACCGCACGCCGCGCACGAGCGCGGCGAAGGCGAGGCCGACGGCGGCGACCGCGCGAGCGTACATCGCGAGCATCGCGACCGTCAGGGCTGCGGCGACGAGGTGCGCGATCGGCATCGCGACGACGTGTCCGTGATCGACCGCGAGCGCGGTGGGCTCGAACGTCGTCACGGGGCCGGCGTGCGCCGCGTGCGCGCCGACGGAGGTCGCGGCGGCGGCGCCGCCCGTGCCGAGCGCGTACAGCAAGTGCAGGGCGGCCTGCGCGGCGAGCGCGGACGCGGATGCGCGGAGCAGCGACATCGGCTCGCCCGTCAGGACCATCGCGAGCGGCACCGAGAAGGCCAGGGAGAGCACGAGTGCGAGCAGACCCGGCGGGGTGCCGCCGCCCACCGTGTGTGCGAGCGAGGCGACGAGCGTCGCGAACGCGGCCACTGCCGCGCCGCGCATCGCGCGCGCACCTCGGGAACTCACCCCACCAGCCTAACCGGCGGCCGCGCACGGGAACGGCCCCGGGCTCACGCCCGGGGCCGTCCTCGTCGATCGGGACTCAGCTCACAGCGGAAGCGTGAACGAGCTGGTCGTGCCGGTCGGGGTCGAGATGACGAACTGCGATGCCGCGGTGGCTCCCGCGGGGATCGCGAACGTCACCGTCGCCCGGCCGATCTCGTCGAACGTCGCCGGGCTGGGGAACGACGCGTCGACTGCCACGGCAGGGCCGACCGGGGTTCCGTCGAGCGAGACGGTGACGGTGCCCGCCTTCTCGTCGGGCGGCGTGCTGAAGTCGAGCGACGAGAGGTTGACGGTCGCCTGGCCTCCGGCGACGCTCACCACGTCGACGCCGACCGCGCGCTGGGCGTAGTCGGGCGACGCGGAGCCGAACGCCTGGAAGTAGTCGACCATCGCCTCGAGGTCGATCTTGCCGCTGTCGGCCTTGTTGAGACCCTGGCGGAAGGTGACGAAGTTGTCGCCGCCCGCAGCGAGGAACGAGTTCGCGCCGACCTTGTACGTGGTGCCCGGTTGGAGCAGCTCGCCGCCGAGTCGGATCTCGGTGATGTGCGAGCCCTGCGCGGCCGTCGGGTCGTACGTGTACGTGAGCGCCTCGTTGACCCCGAGCTTCAGGAACGGACGCGACGCACCGGCCGGCTGCCACTGCTCCTCGAGGATCGACTTGATCTGCGCGCCGGTGAGGTCGAGCGAGACGAGCGTGTTCGCGAAGGACTGCACGTTCGCCGCCTCCCGATACGTCGTGTCGCCGGCGTCGATATCGGCGCGCAGGCCGCCGGGGTTCATGAACGTGATCTGCACGCCCCGGTCCTGGTCGCTGTTCAGCGCCCAGAGCTGCACGTCGGCCACGAAGTTGCCGAGCGTCGATTCGCCGCCGCGGTTCTCGACGAGCGCCGGCTGACCGTTCACGACGCCGGGGCGCTGCGCGCGGTTGAAGGCACCGGTCGCCTGGCCGATCACCACGTTGCCGAGCTCGTTGGCGACGGCGGTGGCCTCCTCGACCAGCGGGACGATCTCGGGGTCGGGCTCGAAGAGCCACGCCGTCACGTTGTTGTTCGCATCGAAGGCGGTGGCCATCGTGTAGAGCGTGTTCTCCATCTTCGTGATGGACTTCGTCGCGCGGTCGTAGCTGATCTCCATGTTGCTGAACCGCTCGCCGTACTGCCCGCTCGAGATGACGGGGCGTCCGTCGATCACGTGGTTGTACGGAAGGTGGGTGTGGCCGGAGACGATCGCGTCGATGTTGTCGTTCGCGTTCAGCACGATCTGGCCGAACCGCGACGCGGGATCGGTGGCCGACGCCACGCTGGTGTCGGCGGCGCCCTCGTGCACGAGCATGATGACGATGTCGGCCTCGCCGTTGTTCTGCTTGCCGTCGCTGAGCTGATCGGCGACGCGGTTCGCTGCCTCGACCGGCGAGCCGACGGAGATGTCGGCGATGCCGTCGGGACTCACCAGCGAGGGCAGCTCGTCGGTCACGGCGCCGACGAACCCGATGGTCACGCCCTGGAACTTCGTGGTCCAGTACTCGGGCAGCGCCGGGTCGTCGGTGTCCTTGTGGTAGATGTTCGCGCCGAGGTACTCCCACTCGGCGAGCGGCATCACGCGATCGGTGAGGTCGGCGAAGCCCTGGTCGAACTCGTGGTTGCCGACAGCGCTGACGTCGAGTCCCGCGGCGTTGAGGGTCTCGATCGTGGGCACGTCCTGCTGGATGAACGACGTGAACGTCGATGCGCCGATCATGTCGCCTGCGGCGGCGAACACCGTGTTCGGGTTGTCGGCACGGAACGAGTCGACCGCGCTCGCGAGGCGCGCGATGCCGCCGGCGGTGCCGGCCTGCTCGATGCGGCCGTGGAAGTCGTTGACGGTGACGAGGTTGATGTCGACGCTCCGCGCCTCTCCGCCCCGCGGCGACGGGGCTGCCTGAGCGGATGCCACACCGCCCAGGGTGAGTGCTGCGGCGGTCGCCGCGGCGAGCGCGCCGGTCGCGACGCGGCCGCGGGAGCGGGCCGTGGCGCGGGGTGCCTCCGCGCCGGGGGAACGTTGCTGCATTGCGTGATCTCCTCTGCAAGACGGATGCCGGAGCTCGCGTTGCTCCCCCGGCTTCGCACGCGTCGCCCATCGGGTGTGGGGCGGCCGCTGTTCCGCAGCCTATGTTCCGACCGGAGCCGGGGGAAGGGTCTTGACCGAGTCGTCATCTCCGGTTCAACGAATCGGCCGATTTTGCTCATATGAGCAGTCCTCCTTGCTCATGTGCGCGCATGACGGACCGGTCTCGTAGGCTCGTGCGCGATGCTCACGGCTCTCCTCTCCCTCTCGGGCGCACTCGTCTACGGCGCAGCCGACTTCCTCGGCGGTCTCGCCGCCAAGCGCCTGAGCGCGCTCCTCGTCACCGCGATCGCCGCCGTCGCCGGGCTCGTCGTCATGGTCGCGGCGCTGCCCCTGCTCGGCGGCGAGTGGACGACCGCCGACCTGGTGTGGGGCGCCGTGTCGGGCGTGATCGGCGCCGTCGGGATCGGGCTGCTCTACGCGAGCCTCGCGGTCGGGCCGATGAGCATCCTGTCGCCGCTCACGGCCCTCCTGTTCGCCGTCACGCCCCTGTGGTGGGGCACGATCGTCGGCGGGGAGCGTTTCGGCGCGCTCGGCATGTGGGGGCTCGGGCTCGCCCTCGTCGCCGTCGTGCTGGTGGGGTTCGTTCCCGAGCGCGGCGCCGTGCGTCCGAGCCTGAAGGGGCTCGCGCTCGCCGTCGGCTCGGGGCTCGCCCTCGGCACGTACTACATCGTCATCTCCCACACCTCCGACGCGTCCGGCATCGTGCCGCTCGTGGCGAACCGCGCGGTCGCCGCGACCGCGCTGTTCGCCGCCGTTGCGGTGCTCGCGGCCTTGGCGCGGGTACGCCGGCGCCCGGTGGTCGCGGTCCTGGTCGCCGGCGGCCGGCCGGGCGGTGAGACGGATGGCGCGCCCGCCGCCGCACCTCGCGAGCCATCGACCGGAGCCGTCCTCGTACGCACGGGCATCGTGCTCGCGCTCGCGGGCGGCGTGCTCGACGCGATGGCGAACGTCCTGCTCCTGCTCGGAATCCGCGCGGGCGACCTTGCCGTCGCGGCCGTGCTCGGCGCGATGTACCCGGCGGGCACGGTCATCCTCGCCGCGATCGTGCTGCGCGAGCGCATCGCGCCGGTGCAATGGGCGGGCCTCGCGCTCGCGCTCGCGGCGGCCGCGATGCTGGCGCTCGCGTAGCGGCTAGAGGCGGACGACCTCGGTGACCCGCACGATCGCCGTGCCCTCCTCGGCCGACGCCTCGAGGTCGACCTCGCCGCGGATGCGCCAGTCGTGGTCGCTCGCGGGGTCGTCGATGACCTGCTCGACGCGCCACACGCCGGTCGCGGCATCCGTCTCGTCGATCGTGACCAATCGCGGCGAGCGCGCCGGCCCGCCCGTGCCGATGGCATCGTGGTCGGCGTAGTACGCGTCGAGCGCGGCCGGCCAGTCGACGTCGGGGTCGAGCTCGGCGAGCTCCTCGTCCCGCTCGAGCGCGGCGAGCTGCACGCGGCGGAACAGCTCGTTGCGCACGAGTACCGTGAACGCGCGGCGGTTCGTGACGACGGACGGCGGCGCCGGCGGCACCACGGGCGCCTCGTCCTCGGGCAGGTGCGAGGCCGGGTCGACGAGCTCGGCCCATTCATCGACGAGGCTCGAGTCGACCTGTCGCACGAGCTCGCCGAGCCACTCGATGAGGTCGAGCAGCTCCTCGTCCTTGGCCTCGTCGGGCACCGTCTGGCGGATGGCGCGGAACGCATCGGACAGGTACCGCAGCACGAGCCCCTCGCTGCGCTGCAGCTGGTAGAACGACACGTACTCGCCGAACGACATCGACCGCTCGAACATGTCGCGCACGACCGACTTCGGGCTGAGCTCGAAGTCGCGCACCCATGGCTGGCTCGACGCGAACGTCTCGAACGCGTGGGCGAGCAGCTCGTCGAGCGGCTTCGGCCAGGTGACCTCCTCGAGCAGCGCCATCCGCTCGTCGTACTCGATGCCGTCGCGCTTCATGGCCGCGACCGCCTCGCCGCGCGCCTTGTACTGCTGCTGCGACAGGATCGGGCGCGGGTCGTCGAGCGTCGACTCGATGATCGACACGACGTCGAGCGAGTAGTGGCCGGTGCCCTGCTCGCTCGTGAGGGGGTCGAGCAACTCGATCGCTGCGAGCGCGAACGGCGACAGCGGCTGGTTGAGCGCGAAGTTCGGCTGCAGGTCGACCGTGAGCCGCAGCTCGACGCCGAGCCCGCCGCCCGAGTGTTCCCGTTCGTCGCGAGTTGCACCATCCGACCGGGCCGTCTCGCGACGAACGGGAACACTCGAGGCGTCGGAGCTGGGAAGGATCTCGACGACGCCCGCGTCGCGCAGCGTGCGCAGGATCCCGAGCGCGCGGCGGGCGAGCGCGAACTGCCGGGCGCGCGGTTCGTGGTTGTCGAAGACGAGCGAGCGGATGCCTCGGGGCACGTCGCCGCCGCGGCCGATCACGTTGATCAGCATCGCCGCCGTGAGGGTCAGCTGCGGCACGAGCGGCTCGGGCTCGGCCTCGACGAGCCGCTCGAACGAGCCCTCGCCCCAGGTGACGAACCCGGCGGGCGCCTTCTTGCGCACGACCTTCTTGAGCTTCTTCGGGTCGTCGCCGGCCTTGCGGATCGCGGTCTCGTTCTCGATCTCGTGGTCGGGCGCGAGCACGACGACGTTGCCCGCAGTGTCGTAGCCGGCCCGGCCTGCGCGCCCCGCGATCTGGTGGAACTCGCGCGCCGAGAGCTGGCGCATGCGCTGCCCGTCGTACTTCGACAGCGCGGTGATGAGCACGGTGCGGATCGGCACGTTGATGCCGACGCCGAGCGTGTCGGTGCCGCAGATGACCCGCAGCAGGCCCCGCTGCGCGAGCGTCTCGACCAGGCGACGGTAGCGCGGCAGCATGCCCGCGTGGTGCACGCCGATGCCCGCGCGCACGAGCCGCGAGAGGGTCTTGCCGAACCCGGTGGTGAAGCGGAATCCGCCGATCGCCTCGGCGATCTCGTCGCGGCCCTCGCGGCTCACGACCCGGATCGACGACAGCGCCTGCGCGCGCTCCATCGCGGCGGCCTGCGAGAAGTGCACGATGTAGACGGGCGCCTCACGCGTCTCGATGAGCTCCTCGACGGTCTCCTGCACGGGCGTCTTCGCGTACGAGAAGTGCAGCGGAACCGGGCGCTCGACGCCCGTCACACGCGCGGTCTCGCGGCCCGTGCGCCGGGTCAGGTCGTCGGCGATGGCCGTGACGTCCCCCAGCGTCGCCGACATGAGCACGAACTGCGCGTGCGGCAGCGTGATGAGCGGCACCTGCCACGCCCAGCCGCGGTCGGGGTCGCCGTAGTAGTGGAACTCGTCCATCACGACTTGGTCGACCGGCGCGTCGGCGCCCTGGCGCAGCGCGAGGTTCGCGAGGATCTCGGCCGTGCAGCAGATGATCGGGGCATCGTGGTTCACCGAGCTGTCGCCGGTGACCATGCCGACGTTCTGCGCGCCGAAGATCTCGACGAGCTGGAAGAACTTCTCGCTCACGAGTGCCTTGATCGGCGCCGTGTAGTAGGTGCGCCCGACAGGTCGGCCCGCTGCTCGATCGGCGGCGGTGCGGGCGACGGATGCCGCGTGCGCGGCGACCGCGACGAGGGACTTGCCCGTGCCCGTCGGCGTCGAGAGGATCACGTTCGAGCCGGAGACGATCTCGATGACCGCCTCGTCCTGCGCGGGGTACAGCGCGAAGCCGCGGCCGGCGGCCCAGTCCACGAACGCGTCGTACATCGCGTCGGCGTCGTACGGTCGCGGGGCGGCGTCGAGGAGGGTGAGGGTCGCGGTCATCCGTTCGAGTCTGCCGCATGCGCGGCGGATGCGGCGCCGATGCGCGGGCCGAAGGAATACGCGACGGCCCGGCGGTGTTGGATCAGCGGTCGGACGTCATCGCGAAAGGGGCGGCCCATGGCCTCGAGCATCTCCTCACCCGGCGTCCCGCTCCCCGCGCCCGAGACGCAGCCCGCGGATGCGACCGCGACCGCCGCGGCCACGGCTGCCGCACCTGCCGCGGTCACGGCTGCCGCACCTGCCGCGCCACCTGCCGCACCCGCGCCCCCGTCGGTGCACGTGCGCGCCGCGATCACCTGGCTCGCGATCTTCCCGCTCGTTGCGATGAGCATGCTCGTCCTGGGGCCGATCACCGACTCGTGGCATCCGGTGCTGCGCGCGTTCGTGCTGACGCTCATCGTCGTCCCGCTCGCGGTCTACCTCGTCGTGCCGCAGTTGATGCGCGCGTACGCGCGACTCGTCGCCCGCCGCCGCGCGCGTTAACGGGGGGAGCCGGCCTGCGCTGCCCATTCGGGTGGGCGTCAAGCGCGGCCGGCTCTCCGGTCGCCACCGCGGTGACAGTTCCCCCTGCGTGTTCGCGGTGTTCGACCGAGATCAACGATACGGATGCCGCCTCGGGGGCGGATCAGTGCTGACCCTGAACCTCAGCCACGCGATCCTCAGCCACTCGGCGGTTCCTCGGGTCGCGGGGGCGCGCCATCCGGCACCGAGACCGTGGGACGCACCACGTCGGCCGGATCACCACCCGTGACGAGCTCGACGAGGGCCTCGACCACGCGGAAGGGCACGAGCGCCGCGAGCTGCAGCACGAGCAGCGGACCAAACGCGGCGAGCGAGTAGGTGAGTACGAGCAGGAGCGGCGCCATCCGCCCCCAGGCCAGTGCCGCCACCGCGGGCGCGGCCGCGAGCGCGAGCCACCACGGGCCGGCGAGCACGGCGAGCACCACTGCTCCCAGCGCCAGGAGCACGCCGATCCCGACCTGCGCGAGCAGCACCCAGCCGAGCGCGCCGCCGTACGCGCGCTCGCGGTCGGCCGAGACCCAGGCCCACATCAGGCGCGCGCGGAGGCGCGGCACGCCCTGCTCGCGGAGTGCGCTGTGGAACACGCGGTCGTCCTCGCGACGCTGCGCGAGCGCGGCGCGGCGGTCGCCGAGCTCCTCGGCGTCGCGCGAGCGCGCGTCGTGGAGGATCGCGGGGGCGGACTGGCGGCCGTAGCTGGCGATCATGCCCCACAGCGGGCTCGGCACCGACGCCAGGTCGGTCACGCCGTGCGGCATGGGCCGCTCCCCCGCCGCGGGGGCGCGGTAGCGGCGACCGCTCACCGGATCGACGTAGACGATGCCCTCGCGGAGCTCGAAGCGGTCGGCAGCGGCGGGGCGTTGCGCGAGCGCGATCGCCTCGAGCGGGGTTCCGTCGTCGCGTTCGAACGGCACGTGGCGCCTCCTCGGGTCGTCGACCATCCTGCCGCGCCCCGCCGTCGCACGGCGTCGCATACGCGCGAGCCGGCGGATGGCGCGGGCCGCGCGCGTTCGCACGATGATGCACGCCATGGGTGCGTCTGCCGGCGTCTGACGCGGCTCATCCTGCACAGTCGCGGAGCCGGGGAAGGCGGCGACGCGGGCGGATGCCACGGCCGACCCGAGTTCGCAGGATGAGACGCGCCAGGGTGCGAATGCGCGGGCTTGACGCGGCTCGTCCTGCACACTCGCGGGGGGAGACGCGCGGACGCGCCCGGGCGCCGTCCGCCGGTGGGGCGACGCGCCATCCGCTCGCCGCCCCGCCCCGCCCTGCCCCCCGCTCAGCCGAGCAGCAGCGAGATGCCGAACAGCACCGGGACCGAACCCACCGTCGTGAGGAACACCGTGTCGCGCGCGACGATCTCGGCGGTCTCGTACTTCTGCGCGAAGTTGAACACGTTCTGCGCGGTCGGCAGGGCCGCGAGCACCGTGACGGCGTAGAGCTCGCGCCCCTCGAGTCCGAACGCGAACGCCCCGACGGCCCACGCGAGCGAGGGCATCGCGAACAGCTTGAGCACCGAGGCGAACAGCACGTCGCGCAGCCCGGTGCCGGGTTCGAACATGCGCTGCCCGTGCAGCGACAGCCCGTACGCGATGAGCATGAGCGGCACCGCGGCCTGGCCGATGAGCTGCACGGGGTCGAGCACGATCGAGGGCAGCTCGAGCCCCGAGACCGACACGAGCACTCCGAGCAGCGAGCCGATGATGATGGGGTTCGTGAACGTCGAGCGCAGGATGCCGCGCACCGAGGTGCGGCCCTCGACGGTGGCGCCGAGTACCGCGAGCGCGACCGGCGCGAAGAGGAGCAGCTGCAGCAGCACGACGGGCGCGGAGAACGCGGCATCCCCCAGCAGGTAGAGCGCGATCGGGATGCCGATGTTGTTGCCGTTGACGTACCCGGCCGAGAGCGCCCCGATGGTCGTGCGGGCGATGCCGCGGCGCAGCAGCAGCAGCGAGACCACCGAGAAGACGAGCATCATCGTGACCGCGGCGATCGCGGAGACCGGCAGCAGCGCCGAGAACAGCGCGTGCACGTCGGCGGTGGCGAGCACCGAGAACAGCAGGAACGGCGAGAGCACGTTGAAGTTCAGGCGTGCCAGCACGGGCCGCGCGTTCGGGCCGAGCACGCCCGTGCGGCCCGCGAGCCAGCCGACGAACACGGCGAGCGCGATGACCGCGAACCCGGTGAGGATGTCGATCACGCGTCACCGCCGGCCGGCGCGGGGGCGGCGCGGGCGGAGTCCGGGGCTCCCGCGGGGATCGCCGTCGATCCGGCGCGGGGTTCCCGGCGGATCACCAGCGGTGGTGCACCGACGCGCGGATCTCGCGGTCGTAGAGGTCGCGCACGGCGGCGTCGAACGAGTCGGGCAGCTCGAGCGAGCCGGCGGCCGCGTTCGCCCGGGCCTGCTCGGGGTTGCGTGCACCGGGGATCACGGTCGAGACGCCCGACTGCCGGGCGATCCAGGCGAGCGCGACCTGCGCGGGCGTGGCGTCCGGTGCCGCGTCGGCGGCGAGCGAGGCGAACTCGGATGCCGCGCGCACGCCGGTCGCGTAGTCGACGCCCGAGAACGTCTCACCGACGTCGAACGACTCGCCGTGCCGGTTGTAGCTGCGGTGGTCGTTCGCCGCGAACTGCGTGTCGAGCGTGTACTTCCCGGAGAGCAGGCCGCTCGCGAGGGGCACGCGCGCGATGATGCCGACGCCGTACTGCTCGGCGACCGGCAGCACCTCCTCCACGGGCTTCAGCCGGAACGCGTTGAGGATGATCTGCACGGTCGCGACGTTCGGCCGCGCGATGGCGGCGAGCGCCTCCTCGACCTTCTCGACGCTCACGCCGTACGCGGCGATCGCGCCCTCGGCGACGAGCGTGTCGAGCGCGTCGTAGACCGCGTCGTCGGAGTAGACCGACGTGGGCGGGCAGTGCAGCTGCACGAGGTCGAGCGTTTCGACGCCGAGGTTGCGGCGCGACCGGTCGGTCCAGGCGCGGAAGTTCTCGAGCACGTAGTTGTCGTGCTCCTGCGGCATCCGCCGGCCCATCTTCGTCGCCACCGTGACGCCCGAACCGGGGTTCGCGGCGAGCCAGCGGCCGATGAGCGTCTCCGACCGGCCGTCGCCGTAGACGTCGGCGGTGTCGAATACCGTGACGCCCGCCTCGTGCGACGCGTCGAGCACGGCGAGCGCGTCGCCCTCGTCGACCTCGCCCCAGTCTGCGCCGAGCTGCCAGGTACCGAGGCCGATGACCGAGACGGTGCGGCCGGTGCGGCCGAGGGTTCGCGTCTGCATGGGGCTCCTCCGTCGGATGTCGCGAGTGACGGCGCGGCGGATGTCGCGGCGCGCCGCCCCATCGAGCCTAGACCCGGTTCCGGCATCCGTTTTCCGCGAGGCGTCCGGCCGCACCCGGCGCCGCCGTGCTCAACCGATCGGCACCGCCGCACCGCTGACGACGATGCCCCCGGTCGGCGGGATGTCGACGACGAGCTCGCTCGGCCGGCCCACGTGCCGGCCCTGCTCGATGACCACCCGCGCCGGGGCGTCGACGGCGCCGAGCCCGCGGAGGTAGCCGCCGACGGCCGCCGCGGCGGCGCCGGTGGCCGGATCCTCGGTGATGGCGCCCACGGGGAAGATGTTGCGCGCCTCGAAGCGCAGCGCGCCGTCGGCGCCGTCGGCGCCCTCCGTGCCGTCCGCCCCCTCGGGCAGCCGCCGCAGCACCGTGATGGTCGCGGGCCAGCCGTGCTCGTCCATGAGCGCCCGGGCGCGGGCCGGGTCGAACCCGAATCCGTCGAACGCGGCCGCATCGGCGACGACGAGCACCGGGTGGCGGTTGCCGGCGAACGCGACGTGCGGCGGGTGCCGCTCGTCGAGCACGTCGGCGGCGAGGCCGGTGAGCTGGAGCAGCGCGTCGAGCACGGCGGCGGGCATCGGCTCGACGTGCGGCTCGACGCTCGTGAAGGCGGCACGGAGTGCGCCGTCGACCTCCGCCGTCTCGATCCCCACCTCGCCGACCGGGGTCGCGAAGCGCACCCGGCCGGCGCCCTCTCGCTCGGCGATCGCGACGGCCGTCGCGACGGTGGCATGTCCGCAGAACGGCACCTCGGCGACGGGCGAGAAGTACCGGATGGCGCGGGCCCCCGCCGACTCGCCCGTGACGAAGGCGGTCTCGGCGTAGCCGACCTCACCGGCGATGCGCAGCATGTCGGCGTCGTCGAGCGCCGAGGCGTCGAGCACGATGCCGGCGGGATTGCCGCCCGCGGGGTCGGAGGTGAAGGCGGCGTACCGGAGGATCTCGGGCGCGGGGTTCATCCGATCATCCTCGCGCGCCGGCGCCGCGCCGTCGCGGTCCAGTCGGCGGTCGGTGGCCTGCTCGACTCAGCGTCCCGGAGCGCGCCACGCGGGGTCGATCGGCACCAGGCGCACGTCCTCGAGCCGGCCGCGGCGCGCGATGGCCGTCATGAACGACGCGACGGGCTGTCGTCGCCGATCGGTGGGCGAGCCGGGGTTGAGCAGCCGAAGTCCGCTCGGAGCGACGGAGTCCCACGGGATGTGGCTGTGCCCGAACACGAGGACGTCGACGTCGGGGAACGCGGCGGCCATGCGGGCGTCGCGACCGGCGGCCGGCCCGGTCTCGTGCACCACCGCGAAGCGGACGCCGTCGATCTCGGTGCGCGCGATCTCGGGCAGCCGCGCCCGCAGCGCGGACCCGTCATTGTTGCCGTGCACCCCGACGAGCCGCCGGGCGCGAGCCTCGAGTGCGTCGAGGGTCGCGACATCCACCCAGTCCCCCGCGTGAACGACGACGTCGGCCGCGTCCACGGCCGCCCACAACTCCGGCGGCAGGTCGCGCGCCCGCTTCGGCACGTGCGTGTCGGCGAGGAGGACGAGCGAGCTCACCCGCTCATCCTCTGCCGGGCAGGGTCGAGATGCCGGTTCCGCCGGGAACCCGTCGTGAGGTCCCGGCGGAACCGGCATCTCGCGCGAGGGCCGCTCCTCACTCCGCGACCGCCGCCTCCTGCTCGGCGCCGAAGCGCTGCCGTGCGTCGTGCGGGATCAGCGGGCGCTCCGCGCGTGCCCGGATCTGCTGCACGGCCCACGTGTTGCCGTCGGGGTCGGCGAAGCCGAAGAACGTGCCGCCGTCGCGGGGATCGATCACCTGGATCGGCCCCGCGTCGACGCCGCGGCCGATGAGCTCGGCGCGCGCGGCCTCCGCGTCGGCGACCACGAGCTGCAGCCCCTTGAGCGAGCCCGGTGCCATCTCGTTCTGCGTGGGCAGCGTGCCGATCACGATCGAGCAGCCCGAGCCCGGCGGCGTGAGCTGGGCGAACCGGTGCTCGCCGGCGTGCGTGTCGTGGTCGAGCGCGAAGCCGACCTGGTCACGGTAGAACCCGATCGCGCGGTCGAGGTCGGCGACGGGGACGATGACGACCTCGAGGGTCCAGTCCATGTCAGTGCTCCTTTCGAGGAGGATCGACGCCGGCGGTCAGCCGGCGAGCAGCGCGTCGAGGCGCTCGTAGCCCTCGGTCACGCCCCGGGCCATGCCGTGCTCGACCATCGCGTCGCGCGCCTCGAGGCTCGGGAAGACCGAGTGGCCGTGCAGTCGCGTCCGGCCGTCGCCGAGGTCTTCGAAGGTCATCGAGTCGAGGCTGACCACATCGGGCGCTCCCTCGAACTCGAACGTCTGCACGGCGAACTCGTTCTCGCGGATCGAGTGGAACGTGCCGTTGAAGCCGTAGGCGTTGCCCTCGGGGTCGGTGTGCACGTAGCGGTAGCCGCCCTGGGGCCGGAAGTCCCAGCGCTCGATCGTCATCTCGTAGCCGTTCGGGCCGAGCCACTGCCGGACGAGCTCGGGATCGCGGTGCGCTGCGAAGACCGCGGCGACGGGCGCGTCGAATTCGCGCACGATGTCGACGAAGGGCAGGCCCTCGGGGGCGGTGATGGTGACCGGGTTGGCGGTTTCGGTGGTCATGATAATTCCTTCGGGTCGGTGCCGGCGAGCAGCGCGTCGAGTCGTCGGTACTGCTGCTCGTGGATGAGGCGGTAGCGGTCGATCCACTCGGTGAGCGTCTCGAGCGCGGCCGCGTCGAGGTGCACGGGGCGGCGCTGCGCGTCGCGGGTCCGGGTGACGAGCCCTGCGGACTCGAGCACCTGGATGTGCTTCGACACCGCCTGTTTGGTGATGTCGAACGGTTCGGCGAGTTCGTTGACCGTGGCGGATCCGCGGCTGAGCCGGGCGACGATGCCGCGGCGGACGGGGTCGGCCAGCGCCATGAAGGCGCGGTCGAGCCGTTCGTCGGCGGCCGCGAGATCCATATTCAACCAATCACTTGATCAACGTATTGGTTGTCAATGTACGCCGACGATGGCCGTGCGTCAAGAGCCGACGAGCGAGCGGATGTCGCGACATCCGTACCACCACACCGCATCGGCCGCGGCCCCCTCGCGCCGGCGCCGCCCGGAGGTGCAGAATCGGGCCAGCAGCACCCGTCCAGCCCCGCGACCGCGCTTCGACCGAGGAGACAGCATGCCCGTGCGACTCAGCCCCTACCTCAGCTTCCGCGACGAGGCTCGCGAGGCCATGGAGTTCTACCACTCGGTGTTCGGCGGCGAGCTCACGCTCAGCACGTTCGGCGACTTCAACGCGAGCGAGAACCCGGTCGAGGCGGACAAGATCATGCACGGCCATCTCGTCGCCGGCGACCTGCGGCTCATGGGCGCCGATACGCCGAACGAGATGCCCTTCGAGGCGGGCACGAACTTCGCCGTGTCGCTGACCGGCGGCCCCGAGGACGAGGCGACCCTGCGGGGCTACTGGGAGGCCCTCACCGAGGACGGCGAGGTGACCGTGCCGCTCGAGCCGTCGCCCTGGGGCGACGTGTTCGGCCTGCTGACCGACCGGTTCGGCGTGCAGTGGATGGTCGACATCGGCCAGCCGGTGCCCGCCGGTGGACCTGCCGAGACCGTCACCGCCGACGAATAGCCGGAATCGGAACCTGTTCCACAATTTTTCGCTAGACAGACTAGTAACGCGATAGCCTCGCCTCACCGAACTTCACACCGCACGCCGCCATTCGCGGCCGTGAGCACACCGAGGGGACACGATGGGACAACTCGTCTACGGAACCGCCGGCCACCGTTACGACGTCGACGACACCACGCTCCGCCACCTGCGCGCCGCCATGATCGCGAAGCTGCGCAGGAAGGAGCCATTCGCATTGACGCTCCGAGGCCCGAGCACCGACGGCGCCGCCGAGACGTTGTGGGTCCAGCCGGCGATCGCGTTGCGGTTCGTCTTCGACGCCGAGGAGACCGGACCGCTCGATCGCGAGCGGCTCGAGCACCTCGTGATGGCCGCGAACTCGGCAGGCGGCATGCACGTCGACCTCGCCCCGGCAGAGCACACGCTCGCGCTCGCGAGCTGATCGACGGCGAACGACGGGCTTCCCGACGAGAGAGGGGGCACCGGCCGCGCGGCCGGTGCCCCCTCTCTCGCGTCAGGTGGCTGTCGGCCTCAGTCGAAGAGCTCTGAGAGCCAGTTGTCCTTCTTCTTCTTGCGGTAGCCGCCCTGTTCATAGCCCCGGTCGTCGTACCGGCGGTCGTCGTAGCGTCGGTCGTCGTAGCCGCGCGTCGCCTGCCGGAGCGCGTCCATCGGGTTCGCCGGGTATCCCTGCTGCGGCGGGGTCGGCTGCGGCGGGGCGACCTGCGGCGCCGCGGCGGCCGCGGGCGCCGGCGGTGCGGGCTGGGCGGCGGCCGGCGCCGCGAACTCGCGCGCCGCGCGATCGATGATCTTGTCGAGTTCGCCTCGGTCGAGCCACACTCCGCGGCACGTGGGGCAGTAGTCGATCTCGATGCCGCTGCGCTCGCTCATCACGAGCAGGGCGCCGTCGGTGGGGCACTGCATGCTGACTCCTTCATCCGGGTGCCCGGCGAGCCTATCGGCGCAAGCTGCGTACGAGCCCGGCAACGGCCACGAATCCGACGACGCGACGATCGGAAGCGCGCGCCCGGCGGGCTTCGCCGAGGACGCGGGCCCACCGACGCCCGCAGACGACGAACGCCGGGCCGGACCCTGCGGTCCGACCCGGCGTACGGGGTGCGGGCTCGGGGCCCGCGTGCGCTCAGATGGCGCGGATGTTCTCGGCCTGGAGGCCCTTCTGGCCCTGGACGACCTCGAACTCCACGTTCTGGCCCTCCTCGAGCGAGCGGTAGCCGCTGCCCGTGATGGCGCTGAAGTGCGCGAAGACGTCGGGGCTCCCGTCGGAGGGAGCGATGAAGCCGAAGCCCTTTTCGGCGTTGAACCACTTGACGGTTCCGGTTGCCATGCTGGTATTTCCTTCGTTCGTACCGGGCCGAACGGTTCGGCCCCTCACGTTCGGCCGGGCGGCCGTCCGCAGCCCGTCGGCGGATGCCGCTCGGGCGATGTCCGAGGGTCGCCGCGCCTCGCGCGTCGTCGCCCTCGGTCTCGGGTCATGCCATGCGGATCGTGCCGCCTCCGGGCAATCAGTCGTGAAGCGGGCGGGCGCCCGCAAGTGGAGGAACCCCGATTCTAGCCCACACCGGGGCGGAAACGGCAGAGTGTGTCCACAGGCATTGCGGCATGGGGACCTCTGCCGATGGGGTGCATGCGGTCGCATGGGTAGGGTGAGCGGGTGACCACGCCCCCCGCCGCCGCGCCCGAGCCCGTGCAGCCCCGCGCCGCGGCGTGGCGGTTCGTGCTGGTGGGCGCGATCGGCGGACTGCTCTCGGGCATGTTCGGCGTCGGCGGCGGGATCGTCATGGTCCCGTTGCTCATCCTCCTCGCGGGCATGGACCAGCGACGCGCGTCGGCGACCTCCCTCGCGGCGATCGTCCCGACGGCGCTCGCCGGCTCGATCGCCTACCTCGTCAACGGCCAGGTCGACCTCGTCGCCGCCGCGCTGGTCGCGATCGGCGGCATCGTGGGCGGATGGATCGGGGCGAAGCTGCTCGCACGGCTTCCCCTCGAGTGGCTGCGCTGGCTCTTCATCGCGCTGCTGGTCGTCGTGGCGATCCGCCTCGCGGTCGCCGCGCCCGACCGCGCCGCCGACCCCGTGCCGCTCGAGATCGGCCCGGCGCTCGGGCTCATCGCGCTCGGCCTCGTGGTCGGCATCGCGTCGGGCCTGTTCGGCGTCGGCGGCGGGCTGATCATGGTGCCCGCGTTCATGACGCTGTTCGGCCTCGGCGACCTCATCGCGCGGGGCACCTCGCTCGTCGCGATGATCCCGACGGCCGTCAGCGGCACCGTCACGAACGTGCGCAGCGGCCTCGTCGACCTGCGGGCGGCCCTCATCGCGGGCATCGCCGCGACGCTGGCGGCCTTCCCGGGCGTGGCGCTCGCCTTCCTCATCCCGCCCGAGCTCGGCGGCTGGCTGTTCGCGGCGCTGCTCGTCGCCGCCGCGGTGCAGCTCGCGGTGCGGGCCATCCGCGCGCAGCGCTCGACCCGCTCGTGAGCGCGCACCCGCCCCGGCCGTCCGGCTGGTACGACGACGCGACGGATGCCGCGCTGCTGCGCTACTGGGACGGGTCCGGGTGGACGCCGCACACGACCGTCCGCGACGAATCCGCCGCGCCCGGCGAGCGCACGCGGGCGCTCGAGGCGGACCTCGGCCCGACCGTGCGACTCCCCCACGCGTCATCCACCCCCGATCACACGACCGTGCCGACCGCGCCGGCTCCGTCGCCCGCCTCCGGCGTGGTCGCAGACCCGAACCGGATGTCGCCGCTCCCGGTCGTCGGCGCGATCACCGCCGCTGCATCGCTCGTCGTCGCGGTCGCTGCGCTCGGCGTCGCGCTCGGCCGGTGACCGACGACCGCCTCAGCGGCACCAGTCGCTGAGCCCGCCCGGTTGGGAAAGCAGGACACGCCCGTCGGCGAGGTCGACGAGCGTCGTGAGCGTGCCGGTGGTCCAGGGCTCGCCGGGGTAGCCGTCCTCGACGCCGTCGGGCCCCGCCGTCTCGACGGCGACGAGCCCGCCGCCGGGCGCGAGGCAGTACTCGAGCATGCGGCTGCCGGCCGGCGGGGCGTACGCGATCGAGGTGCCCGCGGCATCCGCCCGCGCCAGCAGCGACGCGAACCCGCCCTCGCCGTCGACGAGCAGCACGTCGACCAGGTGCGCACCCTCCGCGTCGAGCGAGGTGACGCGCCCGGGGTAGGCGCCCTCGGGCAGGTCGGCGGGCGGGAGTTCGAGCGTCGTCGTCTCGCCCGTCGTGAGGTCGAGCGTCGCACCGCGGTCGGGGTCGGCGACGACGAGCGTGGTCTCGCCCGGCAGCGCGCCGCGCAGCTCGGCGTGCGAGCCGAGCGGCGCGGGCGGCGCGGCGCCGAGCGGGTCGACGAGGAACATCGCGCCGTCGCGGTCGTGCACGACGACCGACGGCGAGCCCGGGACGAACATCCAGTCGGCCACGAGCAGCGGCTGCCCGTCGAGCCCGAGCACGGGTTGCGGCGTTCCGCCGGGCGCGCCCGCCACGTCGACCAGGTACAGCGTGCTCGTCGCGGGCTCGCCGGATCCGGCGACGACGAAGCCGATCCACGGATCCGTCGTGGAGCCCGCGATCGAGGTGATCGTGCCGGGTTCGGGCAGCACGAGCGGTGCAGCCGGGTCGGCCTGCCCGGCGGTCGCGAATCGCAGCTGCGTCGCGTCGTCGGGCAGGAGCTCGACCGCCGCGACCACGTCGCCGGCGTGGGCGAACGACCGGATGCGCGGCGCGGTGAGCACGACCTCGGGTTCGCCGCCGCCGGTCGAGGCGCGCACGATCCGGTCGTCGGCGCCGTCGACGCTGCGCCGCTGCAGCACGTACAGGGTCTCGGCCTCCGTCGCGAACGCGTGCCGGAGCGTCGTCGCCGGCCCGCCGCCGGGCGCCGTCACGCCGTCGAGCTCGACGGCGTACTCCCGCGACGGGCTCAGGGGCGCATCGAACGTGACGCGCACGGTCCGGTCGTCGACGGTGACGGATGCCGCGGCCTCGGGCTCGACGCGCAGCGAGCCCGTGTCGCCGACCGGCTGGTTCAGGCGGAACTCGACCGTCGCGCCCGCGAGGTGCGTCGCGTCGGACACCGCCGCGACCGTGTCGAGCACGCGCGGCCCGCGGAACGCGTTCGCCGCGCCGAGCGCGACGACGAGCACGAGGAGCGCCGCGACCACGGCGCCCACGAGCCGGCCGAAGCGGCGCGGATCGCGCGCCGCATCAGAAGACATACGGCTGCTCCGGCTGCTCGGTCTCCTCGACCGACTCGGGTACGAGCACGGGCGACGCGCCGCCCGCCGGGTCGTCGGCGAGCCGTCCGCTCGCGGAGACCCACTGGTCGGGTTCGAACCGGTCCTGCCAGCCGGGCAGGTGCACGGGCACGCCGACGGGCTGCGCGTCGACCGCGCAGCACGTGACCGTGAACCGGGCGACGTAGAAGACGTCCTCGTCGTCGCCCGACGGCAGCACGAATCCCGTGACCTCGATCGGGTCGGCGAAGTCGGCCGGATCGGGATTCTGGCGCAGCAGCAGCGCCCAGTCCTTCACGGAGAACGTCGACGGGTCGCCGCCCACGAGCTGCGGCACCGAGTCGCCCACCGCGGAGGCCGCGTTGAGCTCGCGCTGCGACGCCGTCGCGCTCGTGAGCGTCGCGGGCGGCAGCACGAGCAGGGCGACGGCGGAGGCGACGACGATGAGCGCTCCCGCCGCGGTCCCGAGGCGTCGGCGAGCGGATGCTGCGGGGCGGGCGTGCTCGTCGCCGCGCGCGCGCGGCACGGCGAACGCCGCGACCAGGAACACCACCGCGATCACCGCCATGATCACCGTGAACACGAAGTACCGCGGATGGATGTACAGCCCGAGCCGGCCCGTCGCCGCCAGCCACAGCGTCGCCACGACGCCGAGCGCGGCGAGCGCGACGCCCTTCCAGCGGTCGAGGAACTCACGCAAGCGCGTTCACCCCCAGTCCGATCGCGGCCGCCGCGAGCGCGACGACGAGCGAGACCTGCACGAGCGTGCGCGCCGTGAAGGTCGTGCGCATGAGCGCGAGCATCTTGATGTCGATCATCGGCCCGAACAGCAGGAACGCGATGATCGCGCCCGGCAGGAACGTCGAGCCGAACGCGAGGATGAAGAACGCGTCGACGTTCGAGCAGATCGAGATCACGAACGCGAGCAGCATGAGCGCGAACACCGACCAGATCGCGTCCTGGCCGAGCGAGACGAGCACGTCGCGCGAGACCGCGATCTGGATGGCGCCCGCGATCGCCGATCCGACGAACAGCGCGGGCAGCATGGCCGAGGTCTCGTCGACGAACATCCGTACGGCGCGGCGGGGCTTCGGGTCGCCGTCGTGGTCGTGGTCGTGCGCGCACGCAGCCTGGAAGCCGGGCGTGAGCATGCGCTGCGGGTCGGGGTGCCGGGAGAGCATCCAGCCCACGAGGTTCGCGATGAGGAAGCCGGCAACGATGCGCCACGCGAGGATGCCGTCCTCCCAGCCGAACGCCTGGTAGGTCACGATGATCGTCACGGGGTTGAGGATCGGCGCGGCGAGCAGGAACGTCATCGACTCGCCGACCGAGAGTCCGCGCAGCATCAGGCCGCGCGCGAGCGGCATGTTGCCGCACTCGCACACGGGCAGCAGCACGCCGAGCAGCGACAGCGTCGCCCGGCGCAGCCACGGCGTGCGCGGCAGGCGACGCACGAGGAAGTCGGCGGGCAGCAGCAGCTGCACCGCGATCGAGAGCACGATGCCGAGGAACACGAACGGCAGGCTCTCGATGACGACGCTGATCGCGAGCGTGATGCCGTCGCGCACGCCGTCGCCGAGCGCCTCGCCCGTCTCGGCGGGCGCGAGCACGCGGATCGAGAGCAGGAGCAGCAGGATGCCGAGCCCGAGCGCGACGCCCGTTCCGCGGGCGCCGAACGGCGCGCGCCGACGCGGCGAGTCGATCGTGGGGGCGGTCCGGCTCATCGCATCAAGGGTACGCCGGGCATGCTGGCAGGATCGTCCCCATGACCGATGCGCCAGGCCCTCCGAGCGTCGACCCCGACCCGCGCCATCCGTCGCTGACGTTCCGACGCGCCGAGGTGCGTGATCACGCACGTGTGGTCGCCGTGATCGCCGAGTGGTGGGGCCTGCCCGGCACCGCCGACCTCGGCCGGCTGCTGCCCCGCCTGTTCTTCCAGCACTTCGCCGACACCTCGACGATCGTCGAGGACGACAGCCGTGAGCTCGCGGGCTTCCTGGTCGGGTTCCGGTCGCAGTCGCAGCCGGATGTCGCGTACATCCACTTCGTCGGCGTGCGCCCCGACCTGCGGCAGTCGGGTCTCGCACGCACGCTGTACGAGCGCTTCTTCGCGTCGATGCGGGCGAGCGGATGCGTCCGCGTCGACGCCATCACGGGCCCCGTGAACCGGCGCTCCCAGGCGTTCCATCGCGCCATGGGCTTCGAGGCGACGGGCGACACCGAGGTCGACGGCGTGCTCGCGTGGCGCGACTACGACGGACCGGGCGAGCACCGGGTCGCGTTCACGCGGTCGCTCTGACTCGCTTGCGAACCGCCGGCGCGACCGGCCCTCAAGCGGATGCCTCCGGTTCGTCCTCGAAGTATCCCTCGACGCCGACGAGGGCGGCCTCGAATCGTCGGCCCTCCTCGTCCTCCGGACCCTCCGGCAGCGTCGGCCGCCACAGCGCGACGGTGTAGGCGTCGACCACGGCGGTGCGGCCGCCGTCCTCCTCGCGAACCGGGGTCCGCTCACCGAGGCGATCCATCACCTGCTCGGCCCCGTCCGCGAAGACATCCACTCCGTCGACCGTGACCTCGTCGGTGTCGTCGTTCGGCCGGCCGAACTCGATCGCGCGCAGCGCCCCGTCGCCATCGAGTTCGAGGAAGACCGCAAGACCGGACTCCCGGGTCGTGCACAGGCCCGGGGGCGCGGCCGGGCTGCGCCGGAACGGGCGTGGCTCTCCGAGCCCGGCGAGCCACGCCTCCGCGCGCTCGCGATCGGAGCCGAGTGGAAGCGGCGCAGCGTCTTGGTCGGCGTGCAGTTCGAACCTCATCCGTGCAGTGCAGCATCCCAGGCCCCGCCAGTCGAGCCCTTGCGCCGCGCGAACGCCGCCCTGCGACATCCGTTCGCCTGCCTTCGAGATCGCTGTGAGGATGCCGCGCGGGCAGCGCCCGGAAATGCGCGACCGCGGGTCCATGTGTTCCCATGGAAGTGGAGGGGAGTAGTCCCCGCAGGATGCGTCGTCATTCCGGGTCCGCCATCGGGCTCCGGCGCATCCGGGCCGCGCGGCCCGGCCCCGGCCGGTTCGCGACGCTCGGACGAGACCTCCGGTTGCCATACCGATTGACAACTGGAGGAGACGTTGGACGTACCCCTGTACGCCTGGTTCGCGGTGCTCGCCGCGATCGTCGCGATGCTCGCGATCGACCTGTTCGCCCACCGCCGGGCCCACGCCATCGGCGTGCGCGAGGCGCTCGGCTGGTCGATCGTCTGGGTGCTCGCCGGTATCACGTTCGGCATCGTGGTCTGGAACGCCTGGGGCGCCGAGTTCGGCCAGCAGTACTTCGCCGGCTACCTGATCGAGAAGTCGCTCGCGGTCGACAACGTGTTCGTGTGGGCGATCATCTTCGCCTCGTTCGCGGTGCCGCGCGAGTACCAGCACCGCGTGCTGTTCCTCGGCGTGCTCGGCGCGCTCGTGCTCCGTGGCCTGTTCATCGCCGCCGGCGCCGCGCTCATCGAGAACTTCTCCTGGGTGCTCTACGTGTTCGCGGCGTTCCTGATCGTCACGGGCATCCGGATGCTGATGACGCGCAACGAGCACGTCCATCCCGAGCGGTCGCGGACCCTCCGGCTGTTCCGGCGGTTCGTGCCGATGACCGACGCGTACCACGGGCAGCGGTTCCTGATCCGTCGCGCGGGAGTCGTTGTCGCGACGCCGCTGCTCGCGGTGCTCGTGCTCGTCGAGGTCACCGACGTCGTCTTCGCGGTCGACTCGATCCCCGCGATCTTCGCGGTCACGAGCGAGCCGTTCCTCGTGTTCACGGCGAACGCGTTCGCGATCCTCGGCCTCCGCGCGATGTACTTCCTGCTCGCCGACCTCATCCACCGATTCCGCTACCTCAAGCTCGGGCTCGCGCTCGTGCTCGTCTGGGTCGGCGTCAAGATGGCGCTGCTCGACGTGTTCTACATCCCGACGCCGGTCTCGCTCGCGGTGGTCGCGGCGATCATCGCGGTGTCGATCGGCGCGTCGCTCATCGCGACGCGCGGCGAGGGGCGGCACGTGGTCGAGGCGACGCCCGCGGGGGCGTTCCGCGTGGCGACGGCGTCGGAGCTCGCGTCGGCCGAGCCGGTGTTCCGGAAGTCGCGGGCGCTCACGCGGAGCTGAGCGCGCCGGCGCCCCCCGTTCGACCCGGTGCTCGAGACGTCGCTCCCGGTTCGTGGTGCCCCCTTCTCCGACGGGGCCGGACGGACAGCCCGCGCCGCAGACGCCGGCGCGGGCTTCTCTTCCCACGATCGCCGGTACTTCGGTACTTCGGTACTTCGGTACTTCGGCACCTCGGTACCTCGGTACCTCGGTACCTCGGTACCGATTCGCTCGGGTGGAACAGGTTCGGCGCACGCTCGCCCGTGCGCGACGACGACGTCGACCGGAGAGCCGATCGCGTGTTACGACGATGAGGCGCCCGAGGCCGCCGCGGGGCGATCAGGCCGGCGGCGATCCATCCCGCGCGGCGTCCGCGCGGCGCTGGAGCAACTGCCGCTCGCGCGCGTTCGCGGTCATCGCCGCCGCCCGCTCGAACTCCGCGGCCGCCTCGGCGCCGCGGCCCTGCCGCTCGTAGAGGTCGCCGCGCACGCTCGGCACGAGGTGGTAGCCGCGCAGCGCGGGCACGTCGTCGAGCTGGTCGAGCAGCGCGAGCCCGGCCGCGGGTCCGCGCGCCCGTCCGAGCGCCACGGCCCGGTTGAGTTCGGCGACGGGCGAGCCCGTGCGACGCCCGAGGCGCTCGTAGAGCTCGGCGACGCGGTCCCAGTCGGTGTCGTCGACGGATGCCGCGCGGGCATGCTCCGCGGCGATCGCCGCCTGGAGTGCGTACGGGCCGGCGTCGCGGCCGGCGGCGGCCAGGAGCGCGTCGGCCCGGGCGAGGGCGTCGAGACCGCGGCGGATGCGCGCGGCATCCCACCGCCCCCGATCCTGGGCGTCGAGCAGGATCGGCTCGCCGTCGGGACCGGCGCGCGCGGCGAGGCGCGACGACTGCAGCTCCATGAGCGCGGCCAGGCCGTGCACCTCGGGGTCGTCGGCCACGAGCGCCGTGAGGATGCGGCCGAGCCGGACGGCCTCGTCGCAGAGCGCCGGGCGCATCCAGTCGTCGCCCTCGGTGGCCGAGTAGCCCTCGTTGAAGAGGAGGTAGACGACGCCGAGCACGGTCTCGAGCCGCTCGGCCCGCTCGGGCCCCGACGGCTCCTCGATCGCCGCACCGGCGTCGGCGAGCGTGCGCTTGGCCCGCGAGACGCGCTGGGCGACGGTCGCCTCGGGCGCGAGGTAGGCGCGGGCGATCTCGCGCGTCGAGAGGCCCGCGACGAGCTTCAGCGTGAGCGTGGTCTGCGCCTCCGGCGTGAGCGCCGGGTGGCAGCAGATGAACATGAGGCGCAGCACGTCGTCCTCGACGTGGTCGATGCCGGCGCCGGGGTCCTCGTCGACCGACTCCGAGAGCTCGCGCGCGAGCGCCGCGGCGGCTGCGTCGTGCTTGGCGCGGGCACGGAACGCGTCGACGGCGCGACGCTTCGCCGTGGTCATGAGCCACGCTCCGGGGTTGTCGGGGATGCCCGAGGCCGGCCACTGCACAAGGGCCGCGACGATCGCGTCCTGCGCGACGTCCTCGGCGAGGCCCACGTCGCGCACGATGCGCACGAGCGCGGCGATGAGCCGCGTCGACTCGAGCCGCCAGGCGGCCTCGATCGCGGCGCGCGTCGTCTCGTCGCCCACGCGAGCATGAGACCACGCGCGCCGCGCGGGTGCAAGCGCGCGGTCAGTACTCCGCGATCTGCCGGATCTCGACGCTGCCCTCGAAACCGGGCCAGTTGTCCTTGTGGATCTGCATCAGCCGGCGGCCGAGTTCGAGCGCCTCCTCGTACGAGCGGACCTCGATGACGGCGTAGCCGCCGACGAGTTCCTTCGCCTCGGTGAACGGCCCGTCGACCGCCTTGATCCTCCCGTCGACGAGCGAGACGATCGCGCCGGCCTCGCTCGGCAGGAGCCCCTGGCTGTCGATCAGCACGCCGTTCGCGCGGCCCCAGCGGTCGTACTCCGCCATCGCCTCGTAGACGGCCGGCGGCGTCTCGCCTTTCGACTCGCTGGACTTCATCAGGCACAGGTATCGCATGGGATTCCTCCTCGGTGCGGCGTGCTCGGTCGGCTCGCCCTCACGATAGCGTCGGCGGCTCGACCCCGTTCTCGACATGGTCCCGAGAGAAGTTCGGCGTCGATGTCGAGAACGGATGCCGCGCCGCGACGCCATGTGAACGACCCGATCGACCGACCGGGTCTCGACCTGAAGGAACGACGCCATGGACATGCGAACCGACACACCGACCACCCGAGTCGCACCGATCACCGCGAGCCGCCGTGCGGCCCACGCCGGCGACCCGACGACCCGCGCGCTCGTCACGGCGGGCGTCGTCGCGGGGCCGATCTTCGTCGCCGTGGGCCTCGTGCAGGTGCTCACGCGCGAGAGCTTCGACCTGACGCGACATCCGCTCAGCCTGCTCTCGCTCGGCGACCTCGGCTGGATCCAGATCGCGAACTTCATCGTCGCGGGCGCGCTCATGCTCGCCTTCGCCGTCGGCACGCGCCGGAGCCTCGGCGACGGGCCCGGCCGGGTCTGGACGCCTGTACTGTTCGCGCTCTACGGCGTCGGCCTCGTGCTCGGCGGCGCGTTCACCGCCGACCCGGCGCTGGGCTTCCCGCTCGGCACGCCCGACGGCTATCCGACCGAGTGGACGTTCCACGGCGGCGTGCACGCGTTCGCCGCACCGCTCGCGTTCCTCGCGCTCGTCGCGGTGACGTGGGTCGTGGCACGGCGGCTCGCGTGGGAGGGCCACCGCGCGGCGGCGACCTGGTCGCGGGTGATCGGCGTCGCGTGCCTGCTGCTCTGCCTGCCATTCGGGCCGGCGATGAGCGTGCGGCTCTTCGTGGGCGTCGCGCTGGGGTTCGCGTGGATCACGGCGTACGGCGTCTCGCTGCTGCGGGGGCAGGCGCCCGGGTCCGCGGGTTGAGGAGCGCGCGGAGCACGCGTCTCGAAACCCGCCTGCGCAGGGGGTTTCGAGACGCGTCCGGCTTCGCCGGTCGCTCCTCAACCCACGGGAGGCTCACCAGGGCTCGCCGACCCCGGGCAGGAGGGCGCGGACCTTGCCGACCGCGTCGGGGAAGCACGTGTCGAGCACCTCCGTGGCCGAGACCTCGTTGCCGTAGTCCCCCGTGAGGCGCAGGCCCACCACGGCGTTGATGAGCATGCCGGTCGCCATGAACTCGCGCGTCTCCTCCTCGGAGAAGCCCGCCTCGTCGCGGAGGAACCGCCAGATGTCGCTGAAGCCGCCGCGGGCCACGCGCCCGATCTCGGGCTCGCCGCCGAGCGCCGTGGAGTTCGCGATGACGGGGAGCATGCCGCGCTCGGCGAGGAGGCCCGTGTACGCGCCGCCCATGCGCTCGGCGCGACCCTCGGGGTCACCCGGAAGGGCTCGGCGGAACGCATCGATGAGGCGGGCGTAGGCGCGCTCGATGACCGCGATGAACAGCTTCTCCTTCGTACCGAACAGGCGGACGACGTAGGGCTGGCTGACGCCGGCGGCGCGGGCCACCTCGTCGGTGGTCGTGCCGACGTACGTCTTGGCGCCGAACACCGCGGTCGCCGCGTCGAGGATCAGCTCGCGGCGGTCGGCCGCCTTCATGCGCGGGGCCGGAGCGACGTCTTCGATCGTCATGCTTGACATGTTATCAGTCGATTACTACAGTCCGAAGTAATCATTCGATAACAACCTTGAGGAGCCGACGTGTCCACCGTCCTCGATGCCGCACCCGGGCCGCGTACGCGGCCCGCCGCCGGCCGCCGGCCGAGCCCGCTCTGGCTCGTGCTCGTGGCGACCGCCCTGCCGATGTTCATGGCCACCCTCGACAACCTCGTGATGACGAACGCGCTGCCGGTGCTGCACGCCGAGTTCGGGGCATCCGTCGAAGAGCTGCAGTGGTTCATGAACGCCTACACGCTCGCGTTCGCGAGCTCGATCCTCATGGCCGTCGCGCTCGGCGACCGCTACGGGCGGCGCACGCTCTTCCTCGTCGGCATCGTCGTCTTCACCCTGAGTTCGGCGTTCGCCGCCCTCGCCGCCGACCCGGGCCAGCTCATCGCCGCCCGCGCGCTGCAGGGGTTCGGCGCCGCCGCCATCATGCCGCTCTCGCTCACGCTGCTCGCCGGTAACGTGCCGGTCGCCCGGCGCCCGCTCGCCATCGGCATCTGGGGCGGCGTCGCGGGCCTCGGCGTCGCGACCGGTCCGCTCATCGGCGGCGCGGTGCTCGAGGGCTGGGCCTGGCAGGCGATCTTCTGGATCAACGTGCCCGTCGGCGTCGTCTCGGTCGCGCTCGCGCTGCTGGCACTGCCGAACAGCTTCGGCGCCCGCCTGCGGGCCGACGTGGTCGGACTCGCGCTCTCGGGCGTCGGCCTGCTCGCCCTCGTGTACGGGATCGTCCGGGGCAACGAGGCCGGGTGGGACAGCCTCGAGGTGCTCGGCAGCCTGATCGCGGGCGGCGTGCTGCTCGTCGCGTTCGTGGCCTGGGAGGCGCGCGCCGCGGCGCCGCTCCTGCCGCTGCGACTCTTCCGCGATCGCAGCTTCTCGGTGGCGAACATGGCGGGCTTCGGGTTCAGCTTCGGGGCGTTCGGGTCGATCTTCATCCTGATCCAGTTCCTGCAGGTGGTGCAGGGTGCGACGCCGTTCGAGGCGGCGCTGCAGACCTCGCCGTGGACGCTCGCGCCGATGGTGGTCGCGCCGCTCGCGGGCGTCATCGCGCCGCGAGTCGGTACGCGGGCACTCATCGTGTCGGGCCTGCTGCTGCTCGGCGGCGCCCTGTTTTGGCTGTCGGGCCTGCTCGACGCCTCGGTCGAGTACTCCGCCTACATCGCGCCGTTCGTGATCGCCGGCATCGGCATGGGGCTCGTGTTCGCGCCCTCGTCGACCGCCGTCCTGACGACAATGGTCCCCGACGACCACGCCAAGGCGAGCGGCACGAACTCGATGCTGCGCGAGGTCGGCGTCGCACTCGGCATCGCGGTGTCCACCGCCGTGTTCACGGGCGCGGGCGGCCAGCTCACGCCCGCCGACTACGCGGTCGGGGCCCAGCCGGCGGTGCTCGTCGGGGCGGCCGTGCTCGTGGCCTCCGCGCTCGTCGCCATGCTGCTGCCTGCGGGGCGGGCGCCGCGGACGGCGTCGGCCGGCGTCGCCGAGGTCGAGCGCGACGACGCGATCGCCGCGGCTCAGGCGCCCGCGGCCTTCGCCTCGAGGTAGCGGCGCTCGGTCGCGTTGAGCGCGAGCCGCGCGGCGACGGCGAACTCGGCGCGCGCCTCGGCGTCGCGCCCGGCCCGCGCGAGCAGGTGGGCGCGCACCGCGTGCACGCGGAAGTGGCCCGCCAGCGCCGGCTCGAGCGCGACCGTGTCGAGCTCGCGCAGCGCGACCTCGGGCCCGTGCACCATCGCGACCGCGACGACCCACCCCAGCTCGACCATCGGGCCGGGCCCGACCCGCCGCAGCAGCTCGTACAGCGCGAGCACCTGCGGCCAGTCGGTGGCCGCGGTCGAGGGCGCCTCGGCGTGCAGCGCCGCGATCGCGGCCTGCAGCTGATACGGCCCGGGGGCGGATGTCGCGAGCGCGCGTTCCACGAGCGCCGCCCCCTCCGCGATGAGCTCGTCGTCCCACCGCGACCGGTCCTGCTCGTCGAGCGGCACGAGCACGGCCGGCGCGCCGGGCGCATCGACGCGGAGCCGCGTCGGCCGCCGCGATTCGGTGAGCAGCATGAGCGCGAGCAGCCCGTCGATCTCGCCGCGCCATCGCGCGTCGGGCGGCGCGACGGAGCCGAGCAGCCGTGTCAGGCGGATCGCCTCGGCCGACAGGTCGGCGCGGGCGAGCGACTCGCCCGCACTCGCGGTGTGCCCCTCGGTGTACATGAGGTGCAGCACCTGGCAGACGGCGGCGACCCGCTCGGGCAGCTCGTCGGCCCGCGGCATCCGGAACCGCGCCCCCTCGGCGCGGATGCGCGCCTTCGCGCGCGAGATGCGCTGCGCCACGGTCGCCTCGGGCACGAGCAGGCCCCGGGCGATCTCGGCGGTCGTGAGCCCCCCGACCGCGCGCAGCGTGAGCGCGAGCTGCGCCGGACGCCGCAGCGCCGGGTGGCAGCACAGCAGGAAGAGCGCGAGCGAGTCGTCCTGGTCGGGTGCGCCGCCACCGCCCGCGGGTTCGAGCAGCGCGTCACGTTGCTCGCGCGCCCGCCGCGCGGCATCCCGACGCACCGCCTCGACGTACCGCCGGTGCGCGACCGCGACGAGCCAGGCCCGCGGCTGCTCCGGGACGCCGTCGCGTTCCCACTGCACGGATGCCGCGATGAGCGCCTCCTGGACGGCGTCCTCGCTCGCGTCGAAGTCGCCGGTCCGTCGCGCGAGCACGGCGAGCGCCGAGGGCGCGGAGTCGCGCAGCATCCGCTCGATGCCGCGCGACCGCTCCCCCGGCGCGCCGACGGTCACGCGACCGAGGCGTCGGCGGGTGCGTCCTCGGCGAGGATCGGGTGGAGGGACACGCCGCCCCACTCCGCCTCGGGCAGGCGACCGGCGATCTCGAGGGCGCGCTCGAACGAGGCGACGTCGACGAGGTAGTAGCCGCCCAGGAACTCCTTGGTCTCGGCGAGCGGTGCGTCGCTCGCGACGGCGCCGTGCTCGCCGGCCGTGACCGTCCGCACGGTGTCGGGGCCGGTGAGCTGCTCGGCGTCGACGAACTCGCCCGCCTCCCGCAGCTCCTCGGACAGGTTCTGGTACACGGCGTAGCCCTCGGCCTGCTGGCCGGGCGTCATCGACGCCCAGGCGGCGCTCCACTCGGGGTTGGACCGGATGAGGATCAGGTACTTCACGGCGTCGCTCCTTGCTTCGCTGCGGTCGGGAGGCGGTTGCGCTCCCATCAGTATGTCGAGGCCGGTCGCGCGTTCTCGACAGGTTCCGCCGACATTCCGCTCGCGCGATTAGCAGAGCGGTTCCCGCGTGGCAAGGGCTGGAGCCGAATCGACCCGCCCGCCTACCGTGGTGTCGACGGCGCATCCGACCAGGTGCGACGAAAGGGATCGAAAGGGGGATCCGTATGGGTGACACCGACAAGATTCAGCACAAGGCCGAAGAGCTCGGCGGCAAGGCCAAGGAGGCACTCGGCGACGCGACCGACAACGAGCGTCTCGAGCGCGAGGGCCGCGGCGAGCAGGCTGAGGCCAACCTCAAGCAGGCCGGCGACAAGGTGAAGGACGCCTTCAACTCGTAGCCGGTTGATCGGCGGATGGGGCGCGTACCGCGGGGGTGCGCGCCCCATCGTCGTGTCCGGGCGACCTCTCCGACCGGGTCGGATCAGGGTCGGATCACCCCGGACGTCCTCCTCCGTTTCGGATTGCGCCCTGAGCGATATCCGCCTGCGGACGGATGTCGGTGGCATCCGCTTGGATGCAGACTGTACGGGCGCATCGCTGCGCCTCATCCAGCCACCACCTCGTTCGTCGCGGAGATCCCATGCTCGGCCGATTGCTCATCCGCTACCTGAAGCCCTACCGCTGGCTCATGGTCGGCGTCCTCGTCTTCCAGTTCATCTCGGTGCTCGCGACCCTGTACCTGCCGAGCCTGAACGCCGACATCATCGACGAAGGCGTCGCCAAGGGCGACACCGAGTACATCTGGTCGACCGGCATGTTCATGCTCGCGATCTCGCTCGGTCAGATCGTCGCCGCGATCATCGCCACGTACTTCGCCGCCAAGGCCGCGATGCGGGTCGGCCGCGACATCCGCAACGACGTCTTCGACAAGGTCAGCGCGTTCTCCGAGCGCGAGGTCTCGCACTTCGGCCCGGGCTCGCTCATCACGCGCAACACCAACGACGTGCAGCAGGTGCAGATGCTCGCGATGGCGGGTGCGACCATGCTCGTCAGCGCGCCGCTCATGGCGGTCGGCGGCATCATCATGGCCCTGCGGCAGAATGTCGCGCTGAGCTGGCTCATCTGGGCCGCGGTGCTCACCATCCTCGTCATGGCGGGCATCGTGATCAGCCGGATGGTGCCGCTCTTCCGCACCTACCAGGTTCGGCTCGACGCCGTGAACCGCGTGCTGCGCGAGCAGCTGACCGGCATCCGAGTGGTCCGCGCCTTCGTGCGCGAGCCCATCGAGGAGGAGCGCTTCCGCGGCGCGAACCACGACATCATGGACGTCGGGCGCCGCGTCGGCACGCTCTTCATCACGCTGTTCCCGCTGTTCATGCTCGTGCTCAACGTCACCGTGGTCGGCGTCATCTGGTTCGGCGCGATCGAGGTCGATGCGGGCCAGGTGCAGGTCGGCACGCTGTTCGCGTTCATGCAGTACGTCGGCGTGATCCTCGGCGGCGTGCTGATGGCCGCGTTCACCACCATCATGATCCCCCGCGCGGCGGTCTCGGCCGAGCGCATCGGCGAGGTGCTCGCGAGCGAGACCACGCTCCCCCGCCCCGAGCAGCCGATCGGCGAGTTCCCGTCGAAGGGCACCGTCGAGTTCCGCGACGTCGCCTTCCAGTACCCCGGGGCCGAGCACGCCGTGCTCGAGGGCGTGTCGTTCCGTGCCGAGCCCGGTGAGACCGTCGCCATCGTCGGTTCCACCGGCGCGGGCAAGACCACGCTCGTCTCCCTGCTCCCCCGCCTGTTCGACGTGACCGACGGCTCGGTGCTCGTGGGCGGCGTCGACGTGCGCGAGGCCGACCTCGAGGCGCTCTGGAAGACCATCGGGCTCGTCCCGCAGCGGCCGTTCCTGTTCGCCGGCACCGTCGCCTCCAACCTGCGGTTCGGCCGCGAGGAGGCCACCGACGCCGAGCTCTGGCACGCGCTCGAGATCGCGCAGGGCCGCGACTTCGTCGCCGAGATGGAGGGCGGCCTCGACGGGCGCATCGCGCAGGGCGGCACGAACGTGTCGGGCGGCCAGCGCCAGCGCCTCGCGATCGCGCGGGCGATCGTGCACCAGCCCGACATCCTGATCTTCGACGACTCGTTCTCGGCACTCGACCTCACGACCGATGCGAGGCTGCGGCAGGCCCTCTGGCGCGAGCTGCCCGAGGTCACCAAGGTGGTCGTCGCGCAGCGCGTCTCCACGATCACCGATGCCGACCGCATCGTCGTGCTCGACGACGGCCGCGTGGTCGGGCTCGGCCGTCACGAGGAGCTCCTCGAGACGTGCCAGACCTACCGCGAGATCGTCGAATCCCAGCTCGGAGTGGAGGCCCAGGCATGAGCGCCGAGTCCAAGTCCCCGCGCGGCCGGCGTGCCGGCGGCCCGCAGACCGGAGCGGTGCCGGCCGCCGCACCCGGCGTGACTCCGGCCGCCGAACTGACCCTCGACGAGATCGAGGAGCAGCAGCTCGCCGAGCAGGCCCGCGTCAACTCGGGCGACTGGAACGCCGTCGCTCCCGGCAAGGCGCAGGACTTCGGCCGCAGCTTCCGTCGCATGATCGGCCTGCTCGCGCCGTGGAAGTGGTCGTTCGCGTTCGTCTCGCTGCTCGGCGCGATCGGCGTGATCCTCACCGTGATCGCGCCGAAGGTGCTCGGCGAGGCGACGAACGTCATCTTCGAGGGCTTCATCTCGCTGCAGCTGCCCGCGGGCGTCACGCAGGCGCAGGTCGTCGAGCAGCTGCGCGCCGCCGGCCAGGACGACCTCGCGAACATCGTGGGCGCCGCGACGCTGACCCCGGGCGAGGGCATCGACTTCGTGCGGCTCAGCCAACTCGTGATCATCGTGCTGCTGCTGTACGTGGTGGCCTCGGTCCTGTCGTGGATCCAGGGCTACGTGATCAACGTGATCATGGTGCGCGCGATGTACGACCTGCGCGAGCGGGTCGAGGCGAAGATCCACCGCCTGCCGCTCAGCTACTTCGACCGCACCCAGCGCGGCGAGCTCATCTCGCGCGTCACCAACGACATCGACAACATCACCCAGACGATGCAGCAGTCGCTCTCGAGCGCGCTGACGAGCATCCTCACGGTGATCGGCGTGCTCGTGATGATGTTCTCGATCTCGTGGCAGCTCTCGCTGGTCGCCCTCGTCGCGCTGCCGCTCATGGCCGTGATCTTCGGCGTCGTCGGCCCGAAGTCGCAGGCCGCGTTCGGCATCCAGTGGAAGAAGGTCGGGCGGCTGAACGCGCGCGTCGAGGAGTCGTTCTCGGGTCACGCGCTCGTGAAGGTCTTCGGCCGCGAGCGGGATGCGAGCGAGAAGTTCCGCGCCGAGAACGAGGAGCTCTACGAGGCCGCGTTCAAGGCCCAGTTCCTCGCCGGCGTCATCATGCCGGGCATGATGTTCATCGGGAACCTCACGTACGTCGGCATCGCGGTGCTCGGCGGGCTCATGGTCGCCAGCGGGCAGCTCCGCCTCGGCGATGTGCAGGCCTTCATCCAGTACTCGCAGCAGTTCACGCAGCCGCTCGCGCAGCTCGGCGGCATGGCCGCGGTCGTGCAGTCCGGCACCGCGTCGGCCGAGCGCGTGTTCGAACTCCTCGACGCCGACGAGCAGGAGGCCGATGCCGCCGACGCGCCCCAGGTCGTCGAGGGTCGCGGGGTCATCGAGTTCGACCATGTGTCGTTCTCGTACACGCCCGAGCGCCCGCTGATCCGCGACCTGTCGTTCCGGGTCGAGCCGGGGCAGACCGTCGCGATCGTGGGCCCGACGGGCGCCGGCAAGACGACGCTCGTGAACCTCATCATGCGCTTCTACGAGCTCGACGGCGGCCGCATCCTCATCGACGGGCAGGACGTCTCCGAGCTCACGCGCCATGACGTGCGCGCCCGCACCGGCATGGTGCTGCAGGACCCGTGGCTGTTCGGCGGCTCGATCCGCGAGAACATCCGCTACGGCCGCGAGTCGGCGACCGACGACGAGATCGTCGCCGCCGCGAAGGCGACCTACGTCGACCGGTTCGTGCACTCGCTGCCCGAGGGCTACGACACCGTCCTCGACGAGGAGGCGTCGAACGTCTCCGCCGGCGAGAAGCAGCTCATCACGATCGCCCGCGCGTTCGTGGCGCAGCCGAGCGTGCTCATCCTCGACGAGGCGACCTCCTCGGTCGACACGCGCACCGAGCTGCTGCTCCAGCACGCGATGGCCGCGCTCCGCCAGGGGCGCACCTCGTTCGTGATCGCGCACCGGCTCTCGACCATCCGCGACGCCGACCTCATCCTCGTGATGGAGCACGGCGACATCGTCGAGCAGGGCACGCACGACGAGCTGATCGCGACGAAGGGCGCCTACTTCCGCCTGTACAACTCGCAGTTCGAGCAGGCGGCCTACGATCTCGACGCGGAGCTCGCGGCCGAGGGCGAGGCGGGCGCCGACGGCCGCAATCCGCGTCCGGTCATCGCGGGCGAGCCGGCCGCGACGGACGCGCCGCTGGCCTGAGCCGACGCTTGCGCGGGCCGGGGGCGGTCGAGGCCATCGGCCGCTCCCGACCCGCGGAAGACGAGGCTCCGTTGCACCTGGCAGCCCACCTGTGCGATCCGCATGGACCTGCTATGGGTGCACCGCAGGGTAGCCTCGAAGGGACGTGACGACCCCTGCCCCCATCCCCATCGCCCCGACGTGGCGGCTGTGGCTGGTATGGGGCGTCGGGGTTGCGGCGTACATCCTCTCGGTCACGAACCGTTCGTCGCTGTCGGCGGTCGGGGTCGACGCGGCGGTGCGGTTCGACGCCGACGCCTCGACGCTGTCGATGTTCGCCGTCATCCAGCTCGCCGTCTACGGCGCGATGCAGATCCCGGTGGGCCTGCTGCTCGACCGGTTCGGCGCGCGCCCGATCATCACGATCGGCATGGCGCTGATGGCGGTCGGCCAGCTGATGCTGGCGTTCGCGCCCGACGTGGGGTGGGCGATCGCCGCCCGCATGCTGCTCGGCGCGGGCGACGCGGCGGTCTTCCCGAGCGTGCTGCGCGTGATCGCGGTGTGGTTCCCCGAACGGCAGGCGCCGTTCATGGTGCAGCTGACGGGTCTGGTCGGCCAGTCGGGGCAGATCCTCGCCGTGCTGCCGCTCGCCGCGCTGCTGCACGCGACGAGCTGGACGATCGCGTTCGGCTCGCTCGCGGGGCTCGGCGTGCTGTTCACGGTGCTCACCTTCGCCGTGATCCGCAACCGCCCGCCCGGGCGCACGGCCGACGTGTCGGTCGACACGCAGACGGGCACGATGCACGTCGTCCGCTCGTCGGCCGACCTGCGCCAGGGGTTCCGAGAGTCGTGGGGTCACCCCGGCACGCGGCTCGCGTTCTGGTCGCACTTCACGACGCCCTTCTCGGGCACCGCGTTCGTGCTGCTGTGGGGGTTCCCGTTCCTGACGATCGGGCAGGGCCTGACGCCGGCGATGGCCTCACTGCTGTTCACGGTGTACGTCGTGTTCGGCATCGTCGTGGGCCCCGTCATCGGTGCGCTCTCGAGCCGGCACCCGCAGCGGCGATCGCGCCTGCTCGTGCTGCCCGTGATCGGGATCCAGGCGGCGGCGTGGCTCGCCGTCATCCTGTGGCCGGGCACCGCGCCGCTGTGGCTGCTGTTCGTGCTCGCGTTCGCGATGAGCACGGGCGGTCCGGGCTCGATGATCGGCTTCGACCACACGCGCACGTTCAACCCGCGTCACCGGCTCAGCACGGCGACCGGCATCACGAACGTGGGCGGGTTCCTCGCGGCGCTGCTCGCCATCCTGCTGATCGGCATCGCGATGGACGCGCAGGGCGCGGGCACGCCCGAGGCGTATACCCTCGACGCCTTCCGGTTCGCGTTCCTCACCCAGGTGCCGCTCTGGTTCATCGGCAGCCTGTTCATCGTCATCGAGCGCAAGCGCACGCGCGTGCACATCGGCCTCGACGAGCCGCGTACGCGACGTCGCGATCGGGGCATCGACCGGCTCGGCTGAGCGGATGGCGCGGCGCCCCGGCGTTCCCCGGACGTCACAGTCCGCGTCGCTCCTCGACTTCGGGTGCGCCCCGCTCTACTGTTCGAACCATGGACAGCGCCGTGGCCGCGATCGCCGAGTGGATTCCGGCGCAGCGCTGGTACGGCGGCAAGGGTCACGCGCCGCGGCTGCGGCGCATCGGTGCGTGGGAGCTGCCCACCGCCGAACCCGGCGCGCGCGTGCTGTCGCTGCTGGTGATGGACGATGCAACCGACCCGCCCGTGCTCTACCAGGTGCCGGTCGTCGAGCGCGCGACGGCCGTGCCGGAGGCTTCCGCTCACCTGATCGGCGTCCTCGACGACGGCACGCACCTCTACGACGGTCCGCACGATGCCGCGTTCACCGATGCGCTGCTCGGCCTGATCGTGCGGCAGGGTCGCGCGGTCGCGCACGGCGCGTCGGCGGCGGGGCACTTCACCGGGGCGACGGATGCCGCGGTGTCGGCCGCGCACGCGCCGGCGACGGTGCTCGGCGGCGAGCAGTCGAACACGTCGATCATCTACCGGCCCGAGGGCGCCGCGCCCGTGATCTGCAAGGTGTTCCGTCAGCTCCATCACGGCGACAACCCCGACGTGACACTGCAGACGGCGCTCGCGTCGTCGGGTTCGCCGCACGTTCCGCCGAGCATCGGCGACGTCGTCGGCGAGTGGGACGACGTCGGGCGGCCGGACGGCCGTGCCCGCGGGCATCTCGCGTTCGCGCAGGAGTTCCTGCCCGGCGTCGAGGATGCGTGGCGCGTGGCGCTGCTCGCGGCGGCCTCCGGGCAGGACTTCGCCGACGACGCGCGGGCGCTCGGGGTCGCCGTCGCCGAGGTGCATCGCTCGCTCGGTTCGGCGTTCCCGCGCGAGCGCGCATCCGACGCGCTCATCGCGGCGATCGACGAGGCCTGGCAGCGTCGCCTCACGATCGCGGTCGCCGAGGTGCCCGCCCTCGAGCCGCATCGCGCCGAGATCGGGGCGTACTACGCGCGGGCCCGCGCGGGCGCGTGGCCGCAGCTCCAGCGGATCCACGGCGACCTCCACCTCGGCCAGGTGATCCTGTCGCCCGACCGCGGCTGGCTGCTGCTCGACTTCGAGGGCGAGCCGATGCGGCCCATGTCGGAGCGGCGGCGACCCGACCTGCCCGTGCGCGACGTCGCCGGCATGCTCAGATCGTTCGACTACGTCGCGGGTGCGACCGAGATCGTGCACCCCGAGCGGGCGTCCGAGGCGCGCGCGTGGGCCGCGACGGCCCGGCAGGCCTTCATCGACGGGTACATCGAGGCATCCGGCACCGACCTCAGCAAGTACCGCGACCTGCTCGCCGCGTTCGAGCTCGACAAGGCGGTGTACGAGGCGATCTACGAGACCCGGAACCGGCCCGACTGGGCGCCGATCCCGCTGCGCGCGATCGAGCAGCTGCTCGCCGCGGGGCCCCTGCAGGCGTCGACGGTCCCGGTCGTCGAGTAGCGCTCGCGAGACCCATCGGCGGTCGAGGAGCCCGCGAAGCGTCGCGTCTCGAGACCGAGGCCTACCGCACCCCGCGCCGCCAGAGCAGCAGCGGCGTGCGCTCGGCGTACTCGCGGTACTCCTCGCCGAAGCGCGCCACGAGGCGCCGCTCCTCGACGCGCGCCTTGACCACGAGCACGACCACGAGGAGCACCCAGACCACGAGCACGTCGATGCGCGCGTGCCAGACCACCCACCCCGCGGCGGCGATGAGCAGCCCGACGTAGATCGGGTTGCGAGTCAGCCGGTAGGCGCCGGAGGTGCGCAGTGGCGCGCCCTCGCGCGGCGACACCCACGGCACCAGGTCGCGGCCGAGCGCCGCGGCGCCGGCGCCGGAGAGCACGAGCCCGGTGACCACGAGCAGGACGGCGAGGACCGTGGCCTGCTGTCCGGCCCACAGCGGGTCGGCCGGCACGACGAACGGCAGCGCGAGCAGCACCGCGATGAGCGCGAGCTGCGCGACCACGAGCCAGTCCGCTCGATCCTTCACGCCTCCATTCTCCCGCGGCCCGCCGTTTCGGCCGGTCAGGCGCGGGCGAGGATGGCGGCGAGGTCGGTGCCGGGCGGAAGGGCGCCGTACATCGAGCCGCCGTCGCCCTCGATCCGGGTGCGCACGAAGGCATCGGCGACCGCCGACGGCGCGTGCTGCACGAGCAGCGACGCCTGGAGCACGAGCGCGAGTCGCTCAGCGAGCTCGCGGGCGCGCAGCGCCGCCGTCGCGGCATCCGCCCTGGCCGATTCGAGGACGACGGCCTGCGCCTCCGCCACTTCCAGGTCGAGGGCCGGGTGCTCGCCCGTGGCCTCGAGCACCACTCCGAAGAACGCGTCGAACGCCTCGGGCTCGCGGGCAAGCACGCGCAGCACGTCGAGCGCGACGACGTTGCCCGAGCCCTCCCAGATCCCAAGCAGCGGCTGCTCGCGGTAGCGGCGCGCGAGCGGGAAGTCCTCGGTGTACCCGTTGCCGCCGAGGCACTCGAGCGCTTCGGCGGCGTGCCCGGGCCCGCGCTTGCAGACCCAGTACTTCGCCACGGCCGTCGCGAGGCGACGGAAGGCGCGCTCGGCGTCGGACGCGTCGTCGTCGTACGCCCGCGCGAGGCGCATCGCGGTGAGGGTCGCCGCCTCGGACTCGAGCGCGAGATCGGCCACGACCGCCGCCATCGCGGGCTGGTCGACGAGCAGCGCGCCGAACGCGCGCCGGTGCCGGACGTGCCAGGCGGCCTCCGCGACCGCCTGCCGCATGCCCGCCGCCGTGCCGATCACGCAGTCCAGGCGCGTTCGCGTCACCATCTGCACGATCGTGGCGACGCCGCGGCCCTCCTCGCCCACGAGCCATCCGTCGGTGCCGTCGAATTCGACCTCGCTCGACGCGTTCGCGCGGTTGCCGAGCTTGTCCTTCAGCCGCTGGATGCGGAACACGTTGCGCGATCCGTCGGGCCGCACCCGCGGCACGAAGACGCACGACAACCCGCCCGGCGCCTGCGCGAGCACGAGGAACGCGTCGCTCATGGGCGCACTGCAGAACCACTTGTGCCCGGTCAGCCGGTACCGGCTCCCCCAGGCGTCGTCATCGCCCGTCGCCTCGGCGCGCGTCGTGTTCGCGCGCACGTCGGACCCGCCCTGCTTCTCGGTCATCGCCATGCCGACGAGCGCCGAGGACTTGGCCGGCCCGCCGACGAGGGCGGGGCTGTACTCGCGGCTGAGGAGCCTCGGCATCCAGTCGTCGCGGAGCCCGGGTGACGCCTGCTCGAGCACGGGCACCGCCGCGTGCGTCATCGACACCGGGCAGGCGTGCCCGGGCTCGACCTGTGCGAAGAGGAGGAACGCCGCTGCGCGGTCGACGTTCGCACCCGGGCCGGGCGACGCCCACGCCGACGTGTGCGCGCCCCGGCCGACGGCCGCCCGCATGATGCGGTGGTACGACTCGTCGTAGTCGACCTCGTCGATGCGGCGTCCCCATCGGTCGTGCGTGCGCAGCTCGGGCGTTCGCGTGTTCGCGAGATCGGCGTCGCGCTGGAACCCCGCCGACCCGACGAGCTCGCCGACCTCGTGCAGCGCCGGCGCCGCGCCATCCGCCCCGCCGCCGTTGCCGGCCGCCGCGCCGCGACCCCACCGCTGGACCGCCTCGACGAGCGGGGCGTTCGCGGCGAACTCGTCGACGCCCACCCGCGGCGGCGCCTGGTTCTCGACCTCGTGCGTGATCATCGTCGACCTCCGCGTCCATTCCACACCCGCGGGCCCGTGCACGCACGGGTCGCGTGCGCGCCTCGGCCGTTCAGCCGGGGTCGGCGTCGTCGTCGAGGCGCTGGAAGAGCACGTGGTCCTGCCAGCGACCGGCGATCTGGAGGTACCGCGGCGCGTAGCCGATGCGCTCGAACCCGTTCTTCGCGAGCACGCGCTGCGAGCCGGCATTGTGCGGCAGCGTCGCGGCCTGCACCCGGTGCAGTCCGAGCTCGCCGAACGCGATCCCGAGTGTCGCGCGCACGGCGGAGGTGGCGTAGCCGCGCCCGTTCGCCGACGACGCGACCCAGTAGCCCAGGTTCGCCGAGAGGAACGGTCCGCGGAAGATGCCGCTCAGCGCGATCGAGCCGACGATCTCGCCCTCGTCGTCGAGGATCACGAGCGGAAGCGACTGCCCGTCGCGGTGGAGCCGCAGCGACGCGGCGATCATCTCGGCCTGGCCGGCGACGGTCGTGAAGTCGTCGGGGCGCACGGGCTCCCACGGTGCGAGGAACTCCTGCTCGCGTGTGCGCACGGCGGAAAGCGCCTCGGCGTCGTCGGGCTCGACCAGTCGGACGCGTGCGGGTTCGGGGTCCACCGTCCGAGGCTATCGGCGCCGGCCGCGGCGGTGCCAGCGCGCGCGGTGACGCCCGGGTCGGTCGTCAGCCCTCGAGCAGCTCCCGCAGGTCGTCCGCGCTGATCGCGCCATCGGCCCAGGCCTTACCGGCGTCGCCGGGGTCTCCGGCGTCGAGCACGGACGCCGCGAGCACGCCCTTGCGCGCCTTGAGCGCCATGACCTTCTCCTCGATCGTGCCCGCGGCGACGAGCCGGTAGACCATGACCTGCTTCGCCTGCCCGATGCGGTGGGCGCGGTCGACGGCCTGTGCCTCGCTCGTCGGGTTCCACCAAGGGTCGAGCAGGAACACGTAGTCGGCCTCGGTGAGGTTCAGCCCGAACCCGCCGGCCTTGAGGCTGATGCAGAACACGGACGCCTCGCCCGACCGGAACCGGGCGATCTCCTCGTCGCGGCGGCGCACCGGCGTCGACCCGTCGAGGTACGCGAACGGCACGCCCGCCGCCTCGAGCCGGCCCGCGACCCGGCCGAGGAACGACGTGAACTGGCTGAACACGAGCGCGCGGTGCCCCTCGGCGAGCACGTCGTCGAGCTGCTCGAACAGCGCATCGAGCTTGGCCGACGGGATGCCGGCGTGCCGTTCGGCGTCGACGAGCGACGCGTCGAGCGCGAGCAGCCGCAGAAGGGTGAGCGAGCGGTACACGATGAACCGCTGCCGATCGAGGTCGTCGACGAGGCCGAGCAGCTTCTGGCGCTCGCGCTGCAGCACGACGTCGTAGAGCCGGCGGTGCTCGGGCGCGAGCTCGACTTCGAGCACCTGCTCCTGCTTGGGCGGCAGCTCGGGCGCGACCTCCTCTTTCGTGCGGCGCAGCATGAGCGGGCGGATGCGTCGCCGCAGGCGCCCGAGCCGTTCGGCGTTGCGGTCGTCCTCGATGGGGCGCCGGTAGCGCTCGTCGAACGCCCGGCGCGAGGGGAACAGGCCCGGCGCGACGATGCGCAGGATGGCCCACAGCTCGCCGACGTGGTTCTCGAGCGGCGTGCCGGTGACCGCGAGGCGGAAGGGCGCACGGATGCCGCGTGCGGCATCGTGCACCTTCGTCGCCGCGTTCTTCACGAACTGCGCCTCGTCGAGGATGAGCCCGCCCCATTCGAGCGCCGCGAACGCGTCGGCCTCGAGCCGGAGCACGGCGTACGTGGTCACGACGAGGTCGGCGCCGTCCGCGACCTCGGCGAGCGAACGCCGCTGCGTCGCCTGCGTGCCGGTGACGGACGCCACGCGCAGCCCCGGCGTGAACCGGGCCGCCTCGCGCACCCAGTTCGACGCGACCGAGGTCGGCGCGACGACGAGGAACGGCCGGGACGGCAGCCCCTCCCCTGGTCTCGAGACGCGACCGGCTTCGCCGGCCGCTCCTCGGCCCGCACACGCGTGCTGGACGAGCGCGAGGCACTGCACCGTCTTGCCGAGCCCCATGTCGTCGGCGAGCACGCCGCCGAGGCGGTTCGCCCAGAGGTACGCGAGCCAGCGGAACCCCGCGAGCTGGTACGGCCGGAGCGGCAGCGCGAGCCCGTCGGGCGGCGGCAGCTCCTCGACCCGCCCGTCCTCGAGGGCGGCGACCGTCGCACGCCACGAGACCGCGGGCTCCGCGGCATCCGCCAGGTCTTCGAAGTCGGCCCACAGGCTCGTGCGGCTGCGATGCACGGGCAGGCGGCCGGTCTCCCACTCGGCGAGGTCGCCGGCCTCCTCGATGAGCTCGCGGAGCTCGGCGAACACGGGCTGCGTGAGCGAGAGGTACGACTTGTCGACCAGGAGCATGCGCTTCCGCCCCTGCGCCAGCGCGCGGAACAGGCGCATGAACGGCACCGTCTTCCCGCCGACGGTGATCACGACGCCGAGGTCGAACCAGTCCGCCCGATCGGACTCGACGGCGGTGACGCGCACCTCGGGGCGGGAGGTCGCCTCGCGATAGTCGGGCCGGTCGCCTCGCACGTCGATGCGCAGCGGGCCGCGCTCGGCGAGCGCCTCGAGCCGCGGCATCCGCTCGGCCGTGAACTGCGCCGCGTCGACGCCGCGCAGCACGACCGCCTCGAGCGGCACCCAGCCAAGCTCGTCGGCGACGCGCGCGAGCAGGTCGTCGTCGAGCTCGGGGTCGTCGAGGGCCGCGGATGGATCGACCGGGCTCGTGCGGCCGTCGGCGTGCTCCCACCGCCACGCGAGTCGCAGCACGTCGCCCGGCTCGAAGCGCGCGTCGAGCACGAGCGTCGCGGGCGGCAGCGGCGGCGGCGCGAAGCTCGCGTCGCGGCTCGTCACGGCGACCGATCGGGCGAGCGCGTGGAAGTGGACTGCGAGGAACTCGGGGACCTCGGCCGCGGGCACGTGCACGGGATCGGGTGAGCCGAGCAGCGCGCGCTCGGCCGCGGTGAGGCGCCCGCCGGCGAGCGCGGCGAGTTCGATCAGCCCGGCGTCGAAGTCGAAGCGGTAGACGCCGTGCTCGCCCACGGCGCGGGCGTGGTCGAGGGCGTGCGCATCGTCGTCGAGCGTGAGCGTCGGCGTGAGCGTGAGCCCGACCGCCCCGGCGCGCTCGGCGTGATCCGACGCGTCGAGCCCGATCGCCGCGCTCCCCCTCAGCAGCACGCCGGGCGTGGCATCCGACCCCACCAGCTCGATGCCGAGCCGGCCCGCCTCGTCGAGCAACGCCCAGAGCAGGGGGCTCTCGAAGTCGTCGATCGTGATCCATTCCGACCCGTACAGGTGGGCCGACGGCCCCGAGCCCTTGAGCATCGCGAACTGCGCGAACCACCGCGCCTGCGCCGGGTCGACGCCCGCCGCCGATGCCTGGAAGGCGATGTTCTGCCAGGTCAGGCCGCCCTTGATCCATGCGCCGCGTGCACCCCGGGTGACCGGTCGCACCGCGAGCCGGTCGACCGCCACCGCGCGGCGCGCGGGCTCGTCGCGCGGCCCCCGCCACTCGCCGCTGCGTCGCTGCACCCGGCGCCGCAGCTCGAACTGCAGGCCGAGCGCGCGCGCGTCGTCGGCGGCGGATCGCGCCGCGCCATCCGCTCGCCCCTCAACCGGCGTCGCAGGCGACCCGAACCCGGCGAGCGCGCTGCGCCAGTCGCGCCCCCCGGCCCCCGCGCGCGGCGGCGGCGTGGGATCGGCGGGCATGCCGTCCATGCTCGCACGCGCCGCCGACAGGCCCGCCGGCCGCCGGCGGCGCCGGCCGCCGCGTCGCGGTCAGCCGGCCGGCTGGAGCGGGCAGAACACCACGGTCCTCGTCTGCTCGTCGGGCGTGCCCGGCGGGCTCCAGTACTCCTCCCACATGGTCGACTCGTCGAGCTCGCGCCCGTGCAGCGCCATCGCAGCGGCGATCGCGTCGTACGCCTCCGACACCCGCGCGTACGGGCCGACGTGCACGGTGGTCGCGACCTCGCCGGCCGGCAGCTCGTCGGGCACGACGTCGCCCACCGGCTCGATCGGCGCCGGGATGATGAACCCCGCGCTCACCACGAGCCGCCCCGATGCCTGGTCCATCTCGGTGTACCGCCCCACCGCGGGACCGTCGCCGAGCAGGCCGCGCGGGCCGAGCACCTCGGCCACGCGCCCGAACGCCTGCCCCATGAACGCGGGGATCTCCGCGAACGTCGTGCGCGTGCGGACGACCGCGACATCCCGCCGCGGCACCTCGGTGATCTGCACGTCGTAGGTCATGGCCCACCTCCCGATCGGCTCGCGACAAGCGTGGCCCCCGCGGGCCTCGGCGTCCGGGGCTTCGGTCCTTCGGGTTCGAGCGGACCGCGGCGCCGCGTCGGCTAGCGTGAGCGGATGCAGGTGACCAGGATCCGCGTGTACCCGGTCAAGTCGTTCGCGGGCCTCGACGTCCGAACGGCGGTCGTGCGCCCGTGGGGGCTCGAAGGCGATCGCCGCTGGGGCGTGGTCGAGCCGGATGGCACGCCCGTCACCGCCCGCGAGCGCAATGCGCTCCTCGGGCTCACCGCCGAACCGCTCGGCGACGGCGGTCTGCTCCTCGCCGGACCGGGCGACGGCGAGCCGCTGCGCGTGGATCCGCCCGTCGGCGCGGTGCCGATCCCCGTCGGGCACTCGCGCCAGCGCGAGGCACTGCCGGCAGGCGACGAGGCCGATGCGTGGCTGAGCGAGCGCATGCGGATGCCGCTTCGACTCGTGTGGCAGCCCGACCCGTTGCAGCGGCCCGTGAACCCCGCACACGGCGGACGGCCCGGTGAGGGGCTGACGCTCGCGGATGCCGGGCCGCTGCTGCTCGCGAGCGAGGCGTCGCTCGCACAGTTGAACGCCTGGACGCCCGAGGACGTGCCGCCGCTCGACATCGTGCGTTTCCGCCCGAACGTCGTCGTCGACGGCGTCGAGCCGTTCGCGGAGGATGCGTGGACGCGCATGCGCATCGGCGGCATCCGCTTCCGCTTCGGGGAGGTCTGCGACCGTTGCGTCATGACGACGATCGACCCGACGACGCTCGTGCGGGGCACGGAGCCGATCCGCACGCTCGCGAGGCACCGCAAGTGGGACGGGGCGACCTGGTTCGGCGTCCGCCTCATCCCCGAACTCGGCGACGACGCCCGGCACCGCATCGCGGTCGGCGACGAGGTCGAGGTCGAGGCCGGCTGACGACGCCCGCTCCCCGCCGTGCAGGTCGAAGGAGATTCCCGTCGGCGCGCCGACGGGCGGCGGGGCGGGCGGGTCAGGCGCCGATCTCGACGTCCCAGGTCGCGCCGGAGACGACGACGTCGGCCCGGGCGACCGTCGGCTCGATCACCAGCGCGTTCGCGCCGTCGACCTCGAGCGCCCAGGCGAGCGCCGCCTCGGGGGTGCGGCCGAATTCGGTGTGCCTGGCCACGAGCCGGCGCACGCGATCCTCCTCGGCGGCCTGGATGAACCACCCCTCGTCGAGCAGGTCGCCGACGCGCTGCCACGGCCCCTCGTCGACGAGCAGGTAGTTGCCCTCGACCACGATGATCCGGGCGTGCGGCTCGATCGCGATCTCGGCGGCGACGGGCTCGTCGACCGCGCGCTCGAAGCCGGGCGCGTAGACCGTGTGGTCGGTCTCGACCAGCACCCGGTCGAGGAGGCCCGCGAAGCCCCATCCGTCGAAGGTCTCGATCGCGCCCTTGCGATCGCGCAGCCCGAGCCGATCGAGGGTCGCGTTGGCCAGGTGGAACCCGTCCATCGGCAGGTGCACGGCCGTGCCCGCGCCATCCGTCGCCGTCAGCTCGCCGACGACGGCCCGTGCGAGCGTCGACTTGCCCGCTCCCGGGCTGCCCGTGATGCCGATCAGCACGCGAGGGGCGGATGACGCGGCGAGCGCGTCACGCGCCATGCCGGCGAGCGCGGCGAGCGCGGCCGCCGCGCGCGCGGTGGCGCGATCGGGCGAGTCCATGGGTCAAGCATGGCGCACGGTCGCCCGGCGCCGCATCCGACGGGATGCCGCATCGAGCAGGAATCGAGAAGCGCGCGCCGTGCCATCCGCGTACCGTGACGATCAGGAGCCGATCAGGGGCTCACCGACGTGGAGGAGGGACATCATGGCCGAGAAGACCGAGGGGCTTTCGGAGTTCGAGCGCGAGGCCGTCAAGGACCGCGCGAAGGAGTTGCGCGCCGAAGCGAAGGCCGGCAAGAACCGCGCCGCCGGCGAGAAGGTGATCCGCGAGGCGATCGATGCGATGGAGGGCGGCGACCGCGAGATCGGCGAGGGCTTCTACCGGGTCGTCTCGGAGGTCGCGCCGCAGCTGATGCCGAAGACGTACTACGGCATGCCGGCGTTCGCCAACGGCGACGGCAAGGTCGTCGTCTTCATGCAGCCGTCGGTGAAGTTCAAGGCCCGCTACTCGACGATCGGCTTCGAGGATCGTGCCGCCCTCGACGAGGGAGCGATGTGGCCGACGTCGTTCGCGGTGCTGACGTGGACGCCGGCGGTCGAGGCGCGGTTCAGGGAACTCGTCGCCACGGCGGTCGGCTGATCGCGGCGGCGCGGTGCCGCGCGTACCCTGACCGCATGGGGGGACGAACGATCGGTGCGGCCTGCGTCCTCGCCGCCGCGCTGCTGATGACCGGATGCGCGGGTGGCGGGGCGACGCCCACCGCATCGCCGACGACCACGACGACGCCGAGTCCGACGCCGACCGCGAGTCCGACGCCGACGCCGTCGGGATCGGTCGACCCGAACGCGCCCGCCGGCCAGTGCGCCGACAGCGCGCTGCAGGTCACGATCGAGGACCTCGGCGGCGGTGCCGGTTCGACCGGCTACGACCTGGTGTTCACGAACACCGGGAGCGAGTCGTGCGAGCTGCGGGGCGCGCCCGGGGTCTCGGTGGTGAACGACGCCGGCGTCCAGCTCGGCGAGGCGGCCGAACGGCAGGGCGACGAGAATCCGCCGACGCTGACGCTCGAACCGGGCGGGTCGGTGGCGGCGTCGCTGCAGGCGGTGAACATCTCACCCGACGGCGGACCGCTCACCGATTGCCCGGTGGTCGAGGGATCCGCCTACCTCGTGTACCCGCCGCACAGCTTCACGGCCGTCGAGGTGACGACCGGTGCGCCGGTTCCGGCCTGCGAGAGCTCGACCTCGTTCCTCACCGTCGGGCCGGTGCAGGCGCGGAACTGACGCGGGCCAGACCGCCGGGCACCGGAGCGCCGGGCGAAGCGGCCTGCGCGGCGCCATCCGGCCCGCCGACCATCGCCGGCCCGTGCGCCGCGACCCACTCGACGAGCGGCAGCATGCGCTCCATGAGCTCGCCGCCGAGGTCGGTGAGCGCGTACTCGACGCGCGGCGGCACCTCGGGGTAGCTGGTCCGGTCGACGAGCCCGTCGGCCTCGAGGGTGCGCAGCGTCGACGCGAGCATCTTCTCGCTGATGCCTTCGACCTCGCGTCGCAGCTCGCCCCAGCGCAGCGTGCCGTCGGTGAGGGCGAGCAGCACGAGCACGCCCCACTTGCTCATGATGTGGTCGAGCACCACGCGGGTGGGGCAACCCTCGAGGAAGACTTCGCCGGAGCGCTCCCGGATCTGCGCAAGACTTACCACCATGTAGGTACCTTACTTCGAAGTGGGTACCGTCGAAAGGGAAGGCGGGGAGCGGTCGCGCGGTTGGACCCGGTGAACCGCCCGTCGCGGGCACCGATCGAAAGGGATCCCCCATGACCATCCTCGTCACCGCCGCCAACGGCCAGCTCGGCCGCCTCGTCATCGACGCCCTCCTCGACCGCGGCGCCGCGCCCGCCGACATCGTCGCCGGCGCTCGCGACACGTCGAAGCTGACGGAGGTCGCGAGCCGCGGCATCCGCGTCGTCGAGCTCGACTACGCCCGCCCCGAGACCATCGCACCCGCCCTCGACGGCGTCGACTCGGTGCTGCTCATCTCGGGCACCGCCTTCGGCGAGCGCGTCGCGCAGCACCGAAACGTGATCGAGGCCGCCGCCGCGGCGGGCGTCTCGAAGCTCGCGTACACGAGCGGCCCCAAGGCCGACACGAGCGAGCTCATCCTCATGCCGGAGCATCGCGGCACCGAGCAGGTCATCGCCGAGGTGGGCGTGCCCGCGGTGATCCTCCGCAACAACTGGTACACCGAGAACTACGCGCAGGATGTCGCGGTCGCGGCGAACACGGGCGTGATCGCCGCCGCGACGGGCTCGGGCCGGGTCGCCTCGGCGCCGCGCCGCGACTTCGCCGAGGCGGCCGCGGTCGTGCTCCTCGAGGACGGGCACGTCGGCGAGGTGTACGAGCTCGGCGGCGACGCGCCGTGGACGTTCGAGGAGCTCGCGGCGGCGGCGGCGGAAGTGCTCGGGCGCGAGGTCGCGTTCGTCGCGCAGACGCCGGCCGAGCGTGTCGCCTCGCTCCTGGCCGTCGGGCTCGACGCGGGCACGGCCGGGTTCGTCGCCGGGATCGACGAGGGCATCGCGCGGGGCGACCTGGCCGACTCGGATGGCACGCTCGCGCGCCTCATCGGCCGGCCGACGACCCCGCTGGTCGACGCGCTCCGCGACGTGGTCGAGGCGCAGCGCGCCGCAGCGTAGTCGCGCCGCCGCCGGCCTCGCCCGAGGGGTCGCGACATCCCGTCGGCTCTCTCGCCGACGCTGGGTGGCACGACCCTTCGGGCGGGCGCATCCTCCCTGAGACCCTGAGGTTAAGTCAAGACCCTTGAAACCCTTCCCCCCGAACGGGGGACCGTGTTAGCGTCCCTTCACCTTCGCCCGGCGATCCCGGGCGATTCCCATGAAGGAGAGCACGTGAACCGACGCACGCGCGGAATGCTCGCTGTGGCTGCAGCGAGCGCGACGATGGCAGCCGGAGCCGCATTCGGCCCGGCCGCACTCGCCGCACCCGCGGAAGACCCGAACACCGGCCCGGCCGCAGCCGCCGAGGCCCGCCCCGACAACCGCCCGGGTCCCCTCACCGAGCGGCAGAACGAGCGCCGCAAGGCCGCCCAGCGCCTGGTCCTCTCCGGCCAGGCCTCGCCCGGCGAGGACGGCGTCGTCCAGCTCGCCGAGGACAAGTACTACCAGGCCGCCGTCACGGGCACCGGCAAGCTGTTCACGATCCTCGCCGAGTTCGGCGACCAGGGCAGCGGCAAGCTCGGCACCGAGCCCGGCCCGCTCCACAACGAGATCCCCGAGCCCGACCCGGCCGTGAACAACAGCACGTTCTGGACCGACGACTTCAGCACCGACTACTACGAAGAGCTCTTCTTCGCCGAGGGCCAGGAGTCGTTCGCCGACTTCTACACGAAGCAGTCGAACGGCGCCTACACCGTCGCCGGCGAGGTCAGCGAGTGGGTGCAGGTGCCCGGCAACGCGTCGACGTACGGCGACAACAGCGTCGAGGACTACGGCGGGGCGTGGAAGTTCGTCGAGGACTCCGGCAACGCGTGGTACGAGTCGCGGGTCGCGGATGGCGCGACCCTCGCCGAGATCCAGGCCGAGCTCGAGGAGTACGACGTCTGGGACCGCTACGACTACGACGCCGACGGGAACTTCGACGAGCCCGACGGCTACCTCGACCACTTCCAGGCCGTGCACGCCGGCGAGGGCGAGGACGCCGGCGGCGGCGCGCAGGGCGAGGACGCGATCTGGTCGCACCGCTGGTACGTCAACTCGACCGACTACGGTCAGACCGGCCCGACGGTCACGAACGACGCAGGCGAGGCCGAGCAGGTCAAGTTCGGCGGCGCCGAGATCGGCGACACCGGCATCTGGATCGGCGACTACACCACCGAGCCCGAGAACGGCGGCCTCGGCGTCTTCGCGCACGAGTACGCGCACGACCTCGGCCTGCCCGACTTCTACGACACCGCCGGCGGCGAGAACTCGACCGGCTTCTGGACGCTCATGTCGAGCGGGTCGTGGCTCGGCCACGGCGACGGCGCCATCGGTACCACGCCGAACTACATGGGCCCGTGGGAGAAGCTCCAGCTCGGATGGCTCGACTACGACGTCGTCTCACCCGGCGAGTCCGGCGAGTTCACGCTGAGCCCGGCCGCGCTGCAGGCCGAGGGCCAGTCGCAGGCGCTCGTCGTCGACGTGCCCGACGCCGGCATCACCAGCGAGTACACGACGCCCGCCTCGGGCGCCAACGCGTGGTGGACCGGCAGCGCCGACGACCTCAACACGACGCTCACGCGCACGATCGACCTCTCCGCGGTGAACTCCGCGACGGTCACCGCGAAGGCGTGGTACGACATCGAGGCCGGCTACGACTACCTGTACGCCGAGTACCGTCCGGTCGGCACGACCGACTGGATTCAGATCGGCTCGCCGCTCGACGGCTCGTCGAACGGTCGCTGGTCGACGCTGCGGTACACCGTCCCGGGCGGAGCGAACACCGAGTTCCGGTTCCGCTACCAGACCGACGGCGGCGTGCACTACGCCGGCGCGTTCCTCGACGACCTCAAGTTCGCGAGCGGCGGCACCACGCTGTTCACCGACGACGTCGAGCAGGGCGACAACGGCTGGACCGCGGCCGGCGGCTTCAAGCGCAGCACGGGCACCGAGACGAGCGAGGGCGACCGCTACTACCTCGTCGAGAACCGCACCTACGTCGGCTACGACGCGACGCTCGAGACCGGCCCGTACCAGTTCAGCTACGGCCTGACCGCCCCCGACAAGGTCGAGCACTTCCCGTTCCAGGACGGCATGCTCGTCTGGGCGATCGACGAGGCCTACGGCGACAACAACACCATCGAGCACCAGGGCCACGGCCTCGCGCTCCCGGTGGACGCCCGCCCGGCGAAGTTCACGTACCCCGACGGCACGGCGCCGAGCAACCGCCGCCAGCCGCTCGACGCGACCTTCGGCCTGCAGGACTCCGACGAGGTCGTGCTCCACAAGGAGGTCACGGCCGGCAAGGGCAAGAGCCAGACGGTCGAGTGGGTCGGCGCCGCGGCGCCGACCGGCACGATGACGGCCACGTTCTCCGACGCGGACCCGAACGCCTTCTTCCACACGAGCAACCCGCTCGGCGGAGTGATCGTGGCGGGCCACGGCGTCGACGTCACCGTGCTCGACCAGAACACGGGCGGCACGATGACGGTGAGCGTCACCAACCCGCAGGTCACGCCGTAATGCGCTGATCGGCGGAGGTCGCGGCGGGCCCGTCCCCTCGGGGGCGGGCCCGCTTCGCGTCTGCGGCACGGCGACACGATCAGGTCGAGTGCGCGCGCGCCGAGGCATCCGCTCGGCACGGTCGTACGCTCGGCAGCGGGTCGGCACGTCGACCCGCGAGCCGAGGAGACGCCCCATGTCGCAGCCGCCGCAACCGCAGTCGTATCCGCCGCCGTCGTATCCGCCGCCGCCGTCCGACGCACTCAACTCGATCGAGCACATGCGCGAGTCGGTCTTCTTCGACGAGCCGTGCCGTCGGCGCAAGCTCCAGCGGTTCTGGATCCTGCTCGGCCTCTCGTCGGTGATCGCCGCGGCCGGCGTCGTGGGCGACTCGACCGCGACGGTGATCGGCGCGATGATCGTCGCACCGATGATGCTGCCCATTCAGGGCACCATGTTGGCGACCGTGCTCGGCGACCGCCGCAACCTCTCCCGATCGCTGCTGCTGATGATCGCCGGCGCGAGCGCGGCCATCGCGATCGGGTGGCTCGTGGGCATGGTTGCGGTCAGCCCGATCACCGAGGAGACGAACTTGCAGGTCGCGGCGCGTGCCACGCCGGGGCTCATCGACCTGCTCGCGGCGCTCGCCACCGGCGCGGTCGGCTCGATCGCGCTGGTCCGGAGGGACATCTCCGACACGCTGCCCGGCGTCGCGATCGCGATCTCGCTCGTGCCGCCGCTCGTCGTCGTCGGACTGGCGGCGGAGTCGGGCGACTGGGGCAGCTCGATCGGGTCGTTGCTTCTGTTCACCGCGAACGTCGCCGCGATCCTCGGCACGGGCGTCGTGATCATGGCGGTCTACCGCGTGGCGCGGTGGGGGCGCATCGGCGCCACGCCGCCGCCCCCCGGGGTGAAGGTCGTGAACCGGCGACGCTCGAACCTCGCGATCGCGGGCGTGCTGGTGCTCGTGGCGATCCCGCTCGGCCTGTCGACGCTCATCACGACGAACCTGACCACGACCCAATCGAACATCTCTCGCGCGACGAGCGACTGGGCGGCGAGCGAGGACCTCGACGTGATCTCGGTCGAGTACGTGTCCGCGCTGTCGTACCTCGTGCGCGTGACCGGCGGCGACGAGGCACCGGATGTCGCCCTGCTGACGGATCGGCTCGAGGCGGCCGGGGTCGACCCGGCGAGCGTCGACGTCGAGTGGATTCCGTCGGTCCGCGTGAACGCCGGCGACTGAGCCTCGAGCGCGAGTGGACGGGAGCCGTCGTCCGCGGCAGAGTCGAACGGGGAGGTCACCGCATGGACGCGCACGCCGACGAGCGTCTCGCCGACGCGATCGAGCGGATGCCGCTCGTCGACCACCACGTGCACGGCATGCTGCGCGAGCCGCTCACCGACGCCGATCTGCTGAACGCTTTCGTGCAGGCCGACCACGTGCCCGATCCGGCCGACGTCTTCGACAGCCAGTTCGGCTTCGCGGTGCGTCGACAATGCGCACCGGTGCTGGGCCTCGAGCCCTTCGCGGATGGCGCGGCCTACCTCGCCGCACGGGCGTCGCTCGGGTTCGACGAGTCCACGCGCCGGCTCCTCCGTGCGTCGGGCATCACGACATACCTGATCGACGACGGGCACGCTCCCGAACGGCTGCTTCCCGACGAGCGGATGATGCGACTCGCCGACGCCCGGTCGTTCCCGATCGTCCGGCTCGAGACACTGGCCGAGCGGGCGATCTCCGACGCGACATCCGGCACCGACTTCCTCGACCGCCTCGACGCGGCGCTCACGCGTGCGTCCCGGCGCGCGGTCGGGTTCAAGACGGTCGCCGCCTACCGCACCGGTCTCGCGCTCGACCCCGCCAAGCCGTCGGCCGCCGATCTCGCTCGCGCGGCCGACACGTGGTTCGGCGCGTCCCGGCGCGGCGACGATCGCCCGCGCCTGGACGACCCGACGATCATCCGCCACCTCGCGTGGTGGGCGCTCGAGCAGGGCTCGGTGCTGCAGGTGCACGTCGGCTTCGGCGACGGCGACCTCCGCTTCGACCGGGCCGACCCCTTCCTCCTGCAGCCGTTCATCGCGGCGACCCGCGGTACCGGCGGGCGCATCGCCCTGCTGCACTGCTACCCGTTCGTCCGAGAGGCGGGCGTGCTCGCGCACCTGTATCCGCACGTGCACCTCGATGCGGGTCTCGCGATCGGCCAGGTCGGCGCGAACGCCGACACCCTCGTTCGCGAGACCCTCGACCTCGCACCCTTCTCGAAGGTGCTCTTCTCGACCGACGCGTGGGGCGTGCCCGAGCGCGCGCTCGTCGGCGCTCGCGCCTGGCGGGATGCCACGACGCGCGTCCTCTCGACGTACGTCGCCGAACACGACTGGCCGGTCGACGAGGCGATCCGCGGCGCCGAGTTGATGGCGTGGCGGAACGCGGAGGCGCTCTACGGGCGATCGTTCGTCGCGGGCACGGATGTCGCGCCGAGCGCCCCAGGATAGAGACGATCGAGCAACTCCACCGCCATCCGTTCGAGTACCGGCTCGAGGTCGCGCTGCACGGCCTCCTCACCCTCGGCGCGCCGAGCCCAGATCGCGGCGAGCTGCTCCTGGTTCGCGACCACCACGTCGACCACCATCGGGCGCCAGGTCGGGGCGTACTCACCCTGCGTCCATGCGCCGCGCCCCCGGCCGTAGTGCGCGATCGCGAGGTAACGGAGCAACGCCGAGGTCACGAGCCCGTCGAGGAACGCCTCCTCCCAGCGCAGGGTCGCGTCGCTCCGGCCGCGGACCACGTTGACGCCGCGGGCGACGCCCGCGCCGCCGAGGGCGCCGATGATGGCGCCCGCGACCATGCCCGCGCCGAACGTGAGCCCGCCTGCGGCGAGGTCGGCGCCGAGGCCGGTGAGCGCGCCGGAGACCACGCCCGACACGGCGGCCGTTCGGCCCTCGTCGAGCGGCGCCTCGACGTGCACGTCGTCGGCGACGCGTTCGAGCACCTCGTCGGCGGCGCGTCCCTCGAGGTCGTGGATCGCGATGAGCCGGTCCGTGCTGTCGCGGAGGTCGCCCTGCAGCCGCGCGGCCATCTGCTCCGCAGCATCCGCCCGCGCCTGCGATCGCGCCGGGTTGGGCAGGCCGAGCGAGCCGCCGATGCGGGTCGCCAGCGGTTCGGCGGGCAGTGTCGCACGATCGCAGGCGGCTCGTGCGATCGGCCCCGCGAGCGCGGTGACGGCGGCGTCGAACTGCTGCATGCGGCGCGCACGCCACTCGTCGGCGAGCCGCGCGAACGCGCGACGGTCGTCGACGGCGACGAGCGGTTCGACCGCACGGAAGAGTGCGAACTCCTGCACCCAGCAGCGTGCGAACGCGTCGAGGGTGAGCACGCCGCGCACGTGCGGCGCGTCGGCGAGCGCGTCACGCCAGCGCGCGGCGTCGGCCTCCTCGGCCGCGCGGTCGCGGGGCGGCCCGGTCTGGTTGAGCAGCACGAGCACGGGCGTGCCGATCCACTCGAGCACCTCGAGCTCGGGCGCGAGGTAGCCGGCGTCGGCGGGCTGCTCGGCCGCGTTCACGAGGTAGAGCACCACGTCGGCCTGCTCGGCGACGTTGCGCACCGCGAGCTGGCTGAGCCAGAGCGCGCGGTCCTGGTATCGGTCCCAGACCTGCCCGAGGAACCAGCCGATGGGGTTTCCCGCCTGCCGAAGCCGCCGCGCGAGGCGAACGCTGTCGCCGAAGCCCGCCGTGTCCCACAGGGTGAGCAGGTCGCCCTCGCGGGTGCGCACGAGCGGGTACGGCGTCGCCTCGACGGTGACGTGCGGCGCGTCGCGCACCTCGCCGACGTCGCGGCCGAGCAGCGTGCGCGCGAGCGTGGTCTTGCCCGCGTTGGTGTGCGAGATGAGCGAGAGCGAGACGGCGCCCGCGTCGAGGCCGGCCACGTCGGCGCGGTGGCTCACCGGCCCCTCCCGCCGGTCGGCCTGCCCCGATCCAGGGCGGATGTCGCGTCCGCGAGCTCTGCCGCGGCCTCCGCCTGCTCGGCCGCGCCGAGATCGACGAACACCGCGACGCGCCCGTGCGCCTCGATCAGGTCGCGCCACGACGCACGTCGGTCGGCGCGCCGCGGCTCGTCGCCGGTCCATCGCGCCAGGAACGCGGACTCGTCGACGATCGCGGCCCCGGATGGCGCGGTGCGCGCGAGCGCGCGGAGGAGCGCACCGTGCGCGTCCTCCTCGGGGGTGGCCGCGAGACCGAACAGCGGGATGCGGATCTCGCCACTCGCGCCGGCGCCCGCGGCGCCGCGGGCGCCCGCGCCATCCGCGAACCACTCGAGCGCGTCGTCGTCGCCCCACGGCACCGGCTCGTCGACCGTGACGGACGCGTTGCCGAACGCCCGCGCGAGCAGCGCGTCGAGCCCGATGCGCGCCTCGATCGTGAGGGTGTAGCTGTACGGGATGACGCGCACGCGCGTCGCCTCGCCGACCCATCCGGCCACGAGGCGACGGAAGTACGGGTCGTCGAGCGGCACCGCGACGCGGGCCCGCCGGCGCCGTTCGACGAGGCCGGCCGCGAGCGCGAGCACGAGCCGGGGCACGATCACGACGACGGCGACGGTGCCGGCCATGAGATGCAGCCAGGTCGCGGCGTTCTCGCTCGCCGGCGCGCGGATCGCCTCGATCGCCGCGACATCGGGCACCGGGATGCCGGTGAGCCAGGAGCCGGACGCGAACGTGACGGCGAGCAGCGCGTGCACCTGCTCGGCCCCGAGGAACGTGCTCTCCCACGAGGCGCGGTACTCGAACGCGAGGCCGCGCGTGTAGAGGCCGACGATCACCCCGAGCGCCGTGGCCGCCGCCGCGAGGTGCAGCACGCGCGCGGCGCGCGCACCGTAGAGCGGCGCGGCGGTGCGCGCCCATTCGGCGGGCAGTGCGGCGAGCACGGTGCGCCGGGCGGCGGTCGCGCCATCCGCTCGCCCCTCGCCGACCCCGCCGCGCACGGCCGCGAGCCTGACGAGCAGGCCGCGGATCGGGCCGAGGCGCCCGCCGCGCAGCACGATCGGGCGCGCGAGCAGCCACACGTACGCGACGAGGTTCCACGCCACGAGTGCGAACACGGGCGGCGCGAGCAGGTTGATGCTCGAGCCGCCGCCGATGCGGTCGACGAGCACGCCGAGGGCGAACGCGGCGACGATCACGACGACGCCGACCCAGGGGCGCCACCGGATGGCGCGCACCGCCCGCGTCACGGACGGCTGGCGCGTCCCGATGCGCTCGAGCACGAGCCCGGCCCGCCTGGCAAGGAACTCCTCGGGGCTCGCGCGCTGCCCCACGATGGTCGCCGCCGCGCGGCTCGCCCACTCGCGGTCGGCGTCGGTCCAGAGCAGCCGGTCGCGGTCGCCCGTCTCGACGGCGCGCGCCGCGGTGACGTCGAGGGCGGCCGACTCGTCCATGTGCGCCACTCTATGCCGGGCCGCCGTCGCCGCGGCCGCGCCGTGCGTGGGCGCGCAGCCCACGGAGCGGGCCGCGGAACTACGCGGACGCGCGCCGGACGAGCTCGGTCGGCAGCGTCATCCGCGCCGCCGGCCGCCCCTCGATGACGTCGAGCAGCATCCGCACCATCTCGTGCGCGATGCGCTCGAACGGCTGCCGCATCGTGGTGAGCGGCGGGTCGACGCGTGTCGCGATGGGCGCGTCGTCGAACCCGGCCACCGCGACCTCCGCCGGCACCGACCGCCCGGCGGCCCGCAGCACGTCGAGCGCCCCCGCGGCCATCACGTCGTTCGCGACGAACACCGCATCGAGGTCGGGCGCCCGCGCGAGCAGCTCCTCCATCGCCCGCACCCCCGACGCGCGCGAGTAGTCCCCCGCCTCCACGAGCCGCTCGTCGTACGCGTCGCCGAGCTCGGCCCGGTACCCGTCGAACCGCCCGAGTCCGCCCGACGTGTCCTGCGGACCGGTGATCGTCGCGATCCGCGACCTGCCCGCGACATCCCGCAGGTACGCCACGATGTCGCGCGCGCCGTCGAGGTCGTCGGCCGCGACGTAGCCGATGCGCCGCTCGTACCCGAGCGGGATCCCGCACGAGATCACCGGCACCTCGGCCTCGACGAGCGTCTTCAGGAACCCCTCGCGTCCGCGGTGCGACGACACGAGCAGCGCGCCGTCGACGTGTCCGGCCATGATGAAGTCGGTCGCGCGGCGCTGCTCGTCGTCGGACCCGGCCATGAGCAGCACGAGCGGGATGTCGCGTTCCGCGAGCGCGTCGGCGGCGCCGCGCATGAGCGTCGAGAAGTTCGGGTCCTCGAACAGCCGGTCCTGCGACTCGGTGAGCAGGAACGCGATCGAGTTCGCGCGCGCGGTCGCGAGGTTCCGCGCGTGCGGGTTGATCCGGTACCCGGTCTTCTTGATCGCGCGTTCGACGGCGACGCGCGCCTCGTCGCTCACCCAGTGCCCGCCGTTGAGCACGCGCGACACGGTCCCCCGGGAGACGCCCGACTCGCGGGCGACATCCTCGATCGTGGGCCGCTTGCGCGGGGCGTGCTCGGTCACGTGGCCAGTGTAGGAGGGACGGGCGCGGCTCACGCCTTCACGGCGCCCGCGGCGAGGTCGACCCGCCAGTACCGCTGCAGCACGAGGAACAGCGCGATGAGCGGCACGACCGACAGCAGCGCGCCCGTGATGACCAGCGTGTACATCGCGGGCAGCGACGCGCCCTGGTTGAGCAGGCCGTGCAGGCCGACCGTGATCGGGAACAGCTCGTCGTTGCCGAGCATGATGTACGGCAGCATGAAGTTGTTCCAGACGGCGACGAACTGGAAGAGGAAGATCGTCACGAGCCCCGGCCCCATCATCGGCAGCGCGATGCGGTGGAAGATGTACAGCTCCCGCGCGCCCTCGGTGCGGGCCGACTCGACCACGTCGGTCGGCACGGCCGCCGCAGCGTAGATCCGCGCGAGGTAGATGCCGTACGGGCTGATGAGCTGCGGCAGCAGCACCGACCAGTACGTGTTCGTGAGTCCGGCCTGCGCGAGCAGCAGGTACTGCGGGATGGCGAGGATGACGCCCGGGACGAGCACGCCCATGAGCAGGATCTTGAACACGACGCCCTTGCCCGCGAACGTGTACTTCGCGAGCGCGTAGCCCGAGATCGCCGACACGTAGGTCGACACGACCGCGCCGACGCCGGCGTAGATCGCGGTGTTCAGCATCCACCGCCAGTAGAGGCCGTCGCGGTAGGCGGTGAGCTCGACGATGTTGTCCCACAGGTGGGTCGAGGGCGCGAACGTGAACGTCGAGAACAGCTCGGCCGCGTCCTTGGTCGACGCGATGAGCACCCAGGCGACCGGGAGCAGGCAGTACAGCGCGCCGAGCAGCAGCACCGCGGTGGAGCCGAGGGCCAGCGGCATCCGCTGGTCGCCCTTCGATGCGGGGGCGCGGCGGATGTCGCGGTCGCGCCGCGCACGGCCACGGCCGGTGCGACGGCCGTCGGCGGATGTCGCGACCTCGGGCAGCACGGCCGCCCGGGTCTCGATGGTGAGGGTGTCTCCGGTGGCGGGCATGGGTCAGTCCTCCTGACCGAAGGCGCGTCGCTGCACGACGCGGAGGAACAGGAACGAGAGCGCGAACGTCGCGGCCGCGATGATGACCGACGTGGCGGCGGCCGAGTAGATGTCGTCGCGCGTGAACGCGTCGCGGTACACGAGCATGAGCGGCGACCACGTCGTCGACAGGCTGTTGGTGAGCGGACGCAGCGTGGTCGGCTCGGCGAACACCTGCAGCGTCGCGATCATCGAGAACAGCGCGGTCATGATGAGCGCCGGCATGATGATCGGGATCTTGATGCGCCACGCGATCTGCGCCTCGGAGGCGCCGTCGATGCGGGCGGCCTCGTAGATCTCCTGCGGCACCGCCTTCAACGACGTGTACATCACGATCATGTTGAAGCCGACGCCGCCCCAGAGGCCGATGTTCGCGATGGCGAAGATCACGAGGCCCGGTGAGAGCAGGGATGGCACGTCCCATCCGAGCTGCTCGAAGATCCAGTAGAACGGGCTGACCGCGGGCAGGTAGAGGAAGCCCCACAGCAGCGACGAGATGACCGCAGGCACCGCGTAGGGCAGGAAGATCGACACGCGCGAGAAGCCCTTCGCGCCGGTGCGCCGCGCGTCGAGCAGCAGCGCGAACAGCAGCGCGAGGCCGAGCATCGTGGGCACGAGGATGAGCCCGTACACGAGCACGCGACCCACGCTCGCGAGGAACTCGGGGCTCGTGAGCGACGCGACGTAGTTGTCGAGGCCGGCGAACTCGCGGCTGCGCGAGCCCGAGCCGAGGCCGAGGCCCGTCACGACCTCCTTCTGGAAGGAGAGGATCACCGTGTAGACGATGGGCGCGGCCATGAACAGGGTGAACAGCACGATGGCCGGCGTGAGCATCGCCCACGGGGTGAGGTTGCGGCGGCCCTTCGGGCGAGCGGATCCCGCGGGGCGGGCGGCGGCGGTGGCGGTCATTGGTGATCCTTCGGTTCTCGGCTGTGAGGGTTGAGGAGGCCGCTCGCGGCCGTCTCGAAACCCCGACGTGGGAGACGGGTTTCGAGACGCTCGCTTCGCTCGCTCCTCAACCCTCACAAGCGACTACTTCGCGACCGTGAAGCCGCTCGACTCCAGGTCGTCGACGGTGACCGACTGCATGGCGGCGACGGCCTCGAGGAACGCCGCGGCGGACTTCGCCTCGGCGGCCTTGGCGAACTCGTCGTTGTAGGCGCTGAACGCGACGTTCACGTTCGGTCCGTACTGGAACGGCGCGACCGCGGCGGCGGCCTCGGCGGCGACGTCGTAGAAGTCGGGCTGGTTGCTGAAGAACTCGGGCGCCTCGGTGAGGGCGGATGCCGCGGCATCCGTCGCCGCCGGGTAGATGCCGGCGGTCTCGACGAGGGCCTGCACCGCCTCGGGGTCGGTGTTCAGCCAGGTCGCGAACTCGGTCGCGGCCTCGACGTGCTTCGACTGCGTGGTGACCGCGGTCGAGGAGCCGCCCCAGTTGCCGTTCGACGCCTCGCCGTCCCACGTGGGCAGCGGCGCGGCCTCCCAGAGGCCGGCGGTGTCGGCGGCGTTGCCGCTCAGCACGCCCGGGCCCCACACGGCGCCGAGCCAGCCGGCCTGCGTGCCGTCGTTCAGGCCGGCGTTCCACTCGGGCGTGTACATGGGCTTGTTGTCGATGACGCCCTCCTCGACGAGGCCGCCCCAGTACTCGGCGACCTGCTGCGTGGGCTCCTCGTCGATGCCGACGCCCCAGGCCTCGCCGTCGATCGACCACCACTCGGCGTTCGCCTGCTGCGCGAGACCCGCGAACCAGCCGGCGTCGTTGGCCGAGAACGTGCCGAGGTACTTCGACGGGTCGGCGGTGTGGAGCGCGCGGGCGGTCTCGGCGTACTCGTCCCACGTGGTCGGCACGGTGAGGCCGTTGGCCTCGAAGATGTCGGCGCGGTAGTAGAACATCATGGGGCCGGTGTCCTGCGGGATCGCGTAGACCGCGTCGCCGCCGAGCGTGACCGAGTCCCAGACGCCGGCGGGGAACTGCCCGGCGAGGTCGCCGTCGACCGTGTCTGCGAGGTCGGCGAGCGCGTCCGATGCGACGAGCGTGGGGATCTTCTGGTACTCGGCCTGGATCAGGTCGGGCGCACCGCTGCCGGCCTTGATGGCCGTGAGCAGCTTGGTGATGGCCGGGTCGCCGCCGTCCTGCTTGTTGACGGTCACCTGGATCTCGGGGTGCTCCTCGTTCCAGAGGTCGACGACCTGGTCGAGGTTGGGCGCCCAGGCCCAGTAGGTGAGCTCGATCGGGTCGTCGGCCGTACCCTCCGATGCGCCGTCGGCGGCGCAGCCGGTCAGTACGAGGGCCGCGGCGGTCACCGTCGCGATGGCGCCGGTGCGGAATGCTGCACGCATTCGTCCTCCTTGTCGAAAGCTGTGGAAGCTGTGATCGCGGGATGCCCCTGGCTCCCGCGCGACCGGAGCGGACGACGGTGTGCCTGTGAGCGATCCCAGTAATACACACGCCAGCTTTCGTGTCAACTCATGAGAAGACGGATGTCGCGCCGCGCTCGGTGTGTGCTAGAACTGTGAGCGCACACAGTCATCAAGGGAGATCGCTCCATGCCCTCGCACCCCGCGCCGACCGCCCCGGTCGTCTCCACGCCGTCCGCCGTCCCCGAGTCATCCGCCCGCAGCGGCTGGATCCCCGGCACCTCGGCCATCCGCTTCGGCGGCGACTACAACCCCGAGCAGTGGGATCGCGAGACCTGGCTCGAAGACATCGAGCTCATGCGCGAGGCTGGCGTGAACCTCGTGTCGGTCGGCATCTTCTCGTGGGCGCTGCTCGAGCCGCGCGAGGGCGAGTACGATTTCTCGTTGCTCGACGAGGTGCTCGACCTGCTCGCGGGTGCCGGCATCGACGTCGACCTCGGCACCCCGACGACCGTGCCGCCCGCGTGGTTCTGGGTGACCTATCCGCACGCGCGGCCCGTGACGCGTGACGGCCTGCCGCTCGGGTTCGGCTCGCGTGGCATCGTCTCGCCGAGCTCGCCCGAGTACCGGCGGGCGGCGTCGGCGATCGCGGAGAAGCTCGCCGAGCGGTACGCGCACCACCCGGCGGTCGTGATGTGGCACGTGCACAACGAGTACGGCGCTCCGGTGTCCGACAGCTACGACGAGGCATCCGTGCTCAACTTCCGGCGCTGGCTCGCCGCCCGGTACGGCTCGATCGACGCGCTCAACCGGGCCTGGGGCACCACCTTCTGGGGCCAGGTGTACGGCTCGTTCGACGAGGTCGACGCACCGCGCACGTCGGCGAGCGTCTCGAACCCGGCGCACCGACTCGACTACGCGCGCTTCTCCTCCGACGCACTGCTGGAGTGCTTCATCCTCGAGCGCGACGCGATCCGCCGCCACGCGTCGCAGCCGATCACGACGAACTTCATGGCCACCAGCTGCCCGTCGGTCGACTACTGGAAGTGGGCCCGCGAGGTCGACCTCGTCTCGAACGACCACTACCTCACGGCATCGCGCCTCGACGCGCACGTGATGCTCGCGATGGACGCCGATTTCACGCGCTCGCTCGCGGGCGGCAAGCCCTGGGTGCTCATGGAGCACTCGACCTCGGCGGTGAACTGGCAGCCGCGCAACGTCGCCAAGCGCCCGGGCGAGCTGGCGCGCAACTCGATGTCGCACCTCGCGCGCGGCGCCGACGGCATCCTGTTCTTCCAGTTTCGCGCGAGCCGGTTCGGCGCGGAGAAGTTCCACTCCGCGATGCTGCCCCACGCGGGGCGCTCGTCGCGCGTGTGGCGCGAGGTGGTCGGCCTCGGCGAGCTGGTCGGCGGCGTGTCCGAGCTGCGCGGCAGCCGGGTCGAGGCATCCGTCGCCGTCGTCTGGAGCACCGAGTCGTTCTGGGCGCAGGATCTCGAGTGGCGCCCGTCGGTCGACGTGTCGCACCGCGAGCGCCTCGAGGCGTTCTACGCCGAGCTGTGGAAGCTCGGCGTGACGGTCGACTTCGTGCACCCGTCGCACGACCTGTCGGGGTACGCCGCGGTGTTCGCGCCGTCGCTCTACCTGCTCGACGAGGCATCGTCCGCGAACCTGCGCGCGTACGTCGAGGGGGGCGGCACGCTCGCGGTGTCGTACTTCTCGGGCATCGTCGACGAGCACGACGCCGTGCCGGCCGGGCCGTTCCCGGGGCGGCTTCGCGACGTGCTCGGGCTGTCGATCGAGGAGTTCCAGCCGCTGCGCGAGGGCGGCCGCGTCGCCGTGACGGGCGGCTCATCGGGCACGGTGTGGACCGACGAGATCGTGCTCGAGGGCGCCGAGGCGGTCGAGCACTACATCGACGGCCCCGCGGCCGGGCTGCCCGCGATCACGCGGAACGCGCTCGGCGACGGCGCGGCCTGGTACGTGTCGACGAAGCTCGACGGCGCCGACCTCGGCGCGTTCGTCGACGACGTGCTCGCCGACGCGGGCCTCGAGGTCGTGCCGCCGCCGACCGGGCTCGAGCGGGTCATCCGCGTCGCGTCCGATGGGACTCGGTTCCTCGTCGCGATCAACCACGCCGACGCCGACGTGCTCATCGAGGCGCCCGGCACGGATGTCGCGACCGGCGAGCCGACGGATGGCGCGGCGCGCGTGCCGGCGGGCGGCGTCCGCGTCATCCGCCTGACCGCGCCGGTCCCGTCCGACGGCTGAACACCCCGCGCCATCCGGACCGAGTTCGCAGGACGAGCCGCGCCAGACCGGCGCTACCGCGCCCCTGACTCGTCTCATCCTGCGAACGCTCTCCGGATCGACCAGCACCACCCCACCGCAGCGTCGCGGATCCACTCCTTCCGCGGGCTGCCCTATCGAGAGGAAGTGGATCATGGGGATCCGACGAAGGATGACGAGCGCGGCCGCGCTGGCGGCGGCGCTCGCGGTCGCGGTGCCGGCGGGCGCCGGAGCGGCATCGGCCGCCGAACCCGGCGACGGCCCGGTCGACGCAGGCATCTTCGTGAACCGGGTCGAGGGGCTCTCCCCCGACTTCGTGAACGGCGTGGATGTCTCGACCGTGCTGTCGCTCGAGGAGAGCGGCGTGGTGTTCCGCGACGCGTCGGGCGCGGCATCCGACCTGTTCGAGGTGCTCGCCGACCACGGCGTGAACTCGGTGCGCATCCGAGTCTGGAACGACCCGTTCGACGAGGCCGGCCGGGGGTACGGCGGCGGCAACGTCGACGTCGACCGCGCGGTCGAGATCGGCGAGCGCGCGACCGCGGCCGGGCTGGGCGTGCTGGTCGACTTCCACTACAGCGACTTCTGGGCCGACCCGGCCCGCCAGCTCGCGCCGAAGGCGTGGGCGGGGCTCTCCCCGGCCGACACGGCGACCGCGCTGCACGACTTCACGGTCGACGCGCTGCAGCGGTTCGAAGATGCGGGCGTCGACGTCGACCTGGTGCAGGTCGGCAACGAGACGAACACCGGCATCGCGGGCTACACGCGCGCCGGCCGTGAGATCGACGCGCCGTTCGCGTCGCTGCTGCAGGCGGGCACGTCGGCCGTGCGCGAGGTGCTGCCCGACGCGCTCGTCGCGGTGCACTTCACCAACCCCGAGACATCCGGCCGCTATGCGACCTACGCCGCGGGCCTCGCGCAGTTCGGCGTCGACTACGACGTGTTCGCGAGCTCGTACTACCCGTACTGGCACGGCACGACCGAGAACCTGACGTCGGTGCTGTCGCAGATCGCGACGACGTACGGCAAGCAGGTCATGGTCGCCGAGACGTCGTGGGCCCACACGCTCGACGACGGCGACGGGTACTCGAACGTGATCGGGTCGGGCACGATCGGCGACACGTATCCCGCGAGCGTGCAGGGCCAGGCGACGCAGCTCCGCGACGTGATCGCCGCGGTCTCGGCGGTCGGCGATGCCGGCATCGGCGTGTACTACTGGGAGCCGGCGTGGCTGCCCGTCGGCCCGCCGTCGGAGTACGACGCCAACCGCCTGCTGTGGGAGCGCGACGGCTCGGGCTGGGCGACGTCGGCCGCGTCCGACTACGACCCGGTGCACGTCGGCGAGTGGTACGGCGGCTCGGCGTGGGACAACCAGTCGCTCTTCGCGTGGGACGGCACCCCGCTCGAGTCGCTCCGGACGTTCGAGTATGTGCGCACGGGAGCGGTCGCGCCGCTCGAGGTCGTGTCGGTCGAGCAGCCGTCGCTGTCGGTTCCGGATGGCGCGCCGATCGAGCTGCCCGCGACGGTGGCCGTCACCTGGAACGACGCGACGGTCGAGCAGCAGGCCGTGACGTGGTCGGGCGCGGTCGACTGGATCCGCGGACCCGGCTCGTACTCGATCCCGGGACGCACGGCGACCGGACTCGACGTCGTGGCGTCCGTGACGGTGCTCGCCGAGAACCTGGTGCGGAACGGCTCGTTCGAGTCGCCCGACCTGAGCGCCTGGACGCTCACCGGACCGGCCGCGCGCACGCAGACCGGCGACGCGTCGGACGGCGACCACGCCGTCACGTTCTGGAGCGGCACCGCCTATCAGGCGTCGGCGACGCAGACCCTGACCGGCGTGCCCGTGGGCACCTACGAACTGCGGGCGACGACGCAGGGCACGGGCTCCCCCTCGGGCGACTCGCGCATTCTCACCGCGACCACCGAGGCCGGCGGCTCGGCCAGCGCTCCGCTGTCGTTCACAGCGTGGAACGAGTTCCACACCACGACCGTCCCCGTGACCGTCGGGGCGGACGGGGTCGTGGAGGTGTCCGCGTCGTTCGTGCTGTCGGCGGGCGCGTGGGGCGTGTTCGACGACGTCCGGCTCGTGGCCGTGACCGGAGGCGAACCGGTCGACACGGTGCGCCTGTCTACGGCGCTCGCGGACGCGGCATCCATCGATCGTTCGCTCTCCACGTCCACGTCGGTGGACGCGCTCGACGAGGCCGTCGCGATCGGCGAGGTCGTGCTCGCGGGTTCGCGCGCGACCGTCGCCGACGTGAAGGAGGCTGCCAAGCTCGTCGAGAAGGCGGTGCAGAAGCTCAGGCCGCTGAGGTAGCGGGCACGCGGCGCCCGGTCGGTCGGTCCCGGCGGCCGCGACACCGTTGCTCCTCACGAGGCGGGGGAAAGGTATCCCGCGGATACCTTTCCCCCGCTGCGTGCGCATCGATGCGTCTCGCCGAGCGCGCGGCCCCGCCGAGGTCGGGGCCCGCCGCTACTCTGGCCGGATGACGCCGGCCGCCGCCGCACCGAGCCCATCGCCGAGGTCCTCTGCGCCCGCACACGCCGTGCCCGCGCGCGACGTCGCCGGGCCGTCGGCGCCCGCTTCGCTCGAGCCGCTCGCGCGCGGCCCGGTCGTGGCCGCGATGCTCGCCCTCGGCGTGGTGCTCGCGGCCACGAGCAACGCCTACGGCTACCACCGCGACGAGCTGTACTTCCGCATGCTCGAGCCGGCGTGGGGGTACGTCGACCAGCCGCCGCTCACGCCGTTGATCGCGCGGGCGCTCGCGTCGATCGTCGACGAGCCGTGGTTCCTCCGGGTGCCCGCGATCCTCGCGGCGGTCGCCGCAGTGCTCGTGGCCGCGCTCATCGCGCGCGAGGTCGGCGGGGCGCGTCGCGCGCAGGCTCTCGCGGCGTGGACCGCCGCCGCGGCGGCGTTCCCGATGATCTTCGGGCACGTGCTGCTCACGGCATCGCTCGACCTCGTGGCCTGGCCGCTCGTGTGCCTGTTCGCGATCCGCGCGCTGCTTCGTGCCGACGGCCGCTGGTGGCTCGCCGCCGGACTCGTCGCGGGGCTCGCGAGCACCAACAAGCTGCTCATCGCGGTGCTGCTCGCGGGGCTCGGCGTGGGGCTGCTCGTGTTCGGCCCGTGGCGCGCGTTCCGCTCGCGCTGGCTGTGGGGCGGCATCCTGATCGCCCTGGTGCTCGCGCTGCCGGGCATCGTGTACCAGTCGACCAACGGCTGGCCGCAGCTCGCGATGGGTGCCGCCCTCTCCGAGAACAACGGCGGCGAGGTGCGCTGGCTGATGTGGCCGATGCTGCTGCTGCTCGTCGGGCCCCAGCTCGTGCCGGTCTGGGTGGCGGGCCTCGTGAGCCTGTTCCGGCGGCCGGGGTGGCGCGACATCCGCCTACTCATCGGCGCATTCGCCGTCGTACTCGTGTTCACGCTCGTCGGCGGTTCGCAGTTCTACTACCCGCTCGGGGTGGTGCAGGTGCTGCTCGCGATCGGCTGCGTGCCGACCGCCGAGTGGATGCGCACCCGTGCCCGGCGCGCGCTGGTGTGGACCGCGGTCGCCGTGAACGGCGCGATCTCGGCCGTCATCGCGCTGCCGCTGGTACCCGTCGAGGTCGTCGGCGCCACTCCCCTGCCCGCGATCAACCAGGTCGCGCGCGACACGATCGGCTGGCCGGCGTACGTGCAGCAGATCGCGGAGGTCGCGGTCGCGGTGCCCGGGGCGCCCATCATCACCGCCAACTACGGCGAGGCCGGCGCCATCCATCGCTTCGGTCCGGCGCTCCGCCTCGACGAGGCCGACGTCTTCAGCGGACACAACGAGCTCTGGCACCGCGATCGCCCAGCGGATGGCGCCGACGCCGCCGTCTTCGTCGGCTACGGCCCGCGGTTCCTCGCGCCGATGTTCGACGCGTGCGACGTGGCAGACGAACTCGACAACGGGCTGGGCGTCGACAACGAGGAGCAGGGGCAGCCGATCACCGTCTGCACCGGCATGCGGATGCCGTGGAGCGAGGCGTGGCCGCGGTTCGCGCACCTCGACTGACACGACCGGCTGCAGCCGGATGCCCTCCGCGCGAAGCGGCGGCGCGAACCATCCGACCCCTCGATGACCCCGCGTCAACCCCCGCGCGAAGCCGGCGCGCCCCGCGTAGCCTGCCAGCGTGATCGCAACCGGCGATCGCGAGAAAGGACGGTACCCATGACTGTCGCACGCGACCTCATGACCCCCGACCCCACGTGCGTGAAGGAGGGCCAGACCCTCACCGAGGCGGCACGGATGCTGCGCGACCTCGACGTCGGCTCGATGCCGATCTGCGGCGACGACGACCGCCTCAAGGGCATGCTGACCGACCGCGACATCGTCGTGAAGTGCATCGCCGCCGGCGGCGACCCGAACACCGTGACGGCGGGAGAACTCGCCGAGGGCAAGCCCGTGACGATCGGTGCGGACGACGACATCCGCGAGGCCCTGCGGATGATGCAGGAGCACCAGGTCCGTCGGCTGCCGGTGATCGACGGCCACGACCTCGTCGGCATCATCGCCCAGGCCGATGTCGCCCGAGAGCTCTCGGCGAACCAGACCGCCGAGACGGTCGAGCAGATCTCCGTCCCCTGAGCGGGCGGGCGATCGAGCAGAGCGGATGGCGCCGCGGGCGCCCGCCCGCTCGACACTGTGACACGAAGGAGCGACCCATGACCGACGCGAGCATGCCCGGTGGAGCAGCGCCCGGGCCCGACGACGCCGACCTCGAGACGCACGACACCCAGGACGCGCCGGACGCCGGCGCCCAGCGATCCGGCGGGGACGTGCCGGGCGCACCCGGCAACGACGACCCCATGACCGACTCGACCGACGGCGGCCTCGAGGGCGGCGAACCGGGCGTCGAGGAGTGAGCTGACGCGCGGCCGCCGACGCGGCCGCACAGATGCAGGAGAATCCGGGTCATGAGCCGCGTGGGGCGGCCATGACCCGGATTCTCCTGCGTTCGGGCGCAGCCCGGGCTACCCGCGCACGGTCACCTTGACCGGCTTGGACGCCGTCTCGCCGTTCGCATTGGCGAACACCGCGACCAGCGTGTGCTCGCCCGGCACGACATCCGTCAACTGCACCGACGCCGACTGCGCACCCGGCGTCGCCGCGACGAGCGTGCCCGAGCCGACGACCACGCCGTCGAGCTCGAACCGGTACGAGGTCGCGTTCGTGCCCCACCACAGGTTCGCGGTCGCGGTGAACGACGACTTCTTCCCGTTGGCGTTGTCGTGCGACACGACGGGCACGCCGGGTGCGGCATCGGTGACCTTCACGGTGGTCGACGTGGTCGCCGTCGTGCCGACCGCGTTGATCAGCTCGCCCGTGTACACGTACGTGCCGTTCGGCTTGCCCGCGAACGTCACCCCGGTGGTCTGCGAGAGCCCGCCGGTGTCGCCGAGCACCTTCGTCGCGACCAGCGCGCCGTTCTCGTACAGGCGGAAGATGCTCCCCGGCGTGCCGTGCCACAGGTTCATGACCACGTCGTAGTTGCCGTCGTGCAGCCCGTACTCCCACCCGCTGGTGTTCGACAGCGCGCCCTGGCCGGGGGCGGAGGTCGCACCCGTGTCGGGCACGACGAGCAGCATCGACGAGGCCGACGCGACCAGCCCGGCGTGGTTCGTCGCGGTCACCTCGGCGGCCACGTCACCCGCGAGCCCGAGCGCGGCGAGGTCGACCGCGGCATCCGGCTCGACCGCGATCCCGCCGATGGTGACCGAGACCGAGCGGATGCCGCTCTCGGCATCTTCCGCGGAGACCGCGAGCTGCAGCGGCTCGCTGTCGGCGACCGTGCCCGACGGCAGCCCCGACACCACCGGTGCCGTCTCGTCGGCCGACGGCGCACCGAGGTACGCGATCGACGGCACGGGCGGCTCCGCCATCCCCGCGCCGATGAAGTACGACGGGTGCGGCGGCTGGTTGTACGCGGAGTTCTGCCCCGCGACCGCGACCCGGTACTGCGAATCGTGCATCAGGGTCGGGATGCGCGTGTCGGAGACATCCGTCGTCGTGAAGATGCGGATGCCGCTGCCGTCCTCGAGGCGCACCGCGAGCTCCTCGCGCCAGTCGCCGAACAGGTCGGCCTGGAGCACCGGGTTGCCCTTGGTGGTGTTGTTGGTGCGCGTGCCGTCGAGGCGCAGCAGCTCGAGCTCCTCGGTGGCGGCCGGGTCCCACTTCGAGATCGTCGGCACGCCCGACGAGGTCTCCGTCGAGTAGTCGTGGTCGGTGATCTCGCGGGTGAGGTCGCCGTCCCACCAGGTGACGAAGTTCGCCGCGGGGATGTCGGTGGAGAGCACCTCGCCGGATGCCGCGTTGAGCGTGCCCGTCGGCGAGTTCCAGGCGTAGTCGCCGCCGATGTTCCAGGCCTCCGCACCCGGATGGTTCGGGTCGATGTCGGCGGCGGCACCGCGGCCGGTGTCGCGGTTGCCGGGGTTCGACCAGACGATCTCGCCGGTCTCGGCATCGCGCATCGCGGCGATGATGCCGCCGTTGCCGGTCGGCGACTCGTGCACGCCGTACACCTCGAGGCCGGGGCGGTCGGTGAGGAAGTCGCTGACGTGCAGCGCGTCGCCATGGTGGAGGCGCGTGTTGTAGAGCGGCGTGCCGTCGTCGTCGATGGTCATCGCGCCGAACACGATCTCGTCGAGGCCGTCGCGGTCGACGTCGGCCGGGACGAACTGGTGGTTGCCCTGGCCCTCGTAGGTCGAGCCGACCTCGTTCGAGTCGAACGTCCAGCGCTCGACGAGCTCGCCATCGACGAGGTCCCACGCCACGATCACGGTGCGCGTGTAGTAGCCGCGGCTCGTGACGAGCGACGGGTGCTCGCCGTCGAGGTAGGCGACGCCCGCGAGGAACCGGTCGACCCGGTTGCCGTACGTGTCGCCCCACGAGCCGACGTTGCCGCGACCCGGCGTGTAGTCGACCGTGTCGATCGCCGCGCCGGTCTGCCCGTCGAAGACGGTCAGGTACTCGGGCCCGCTCAGGATGTAGCCGCTCGAGTTGCGGTAGTCGGCGCTCGCGTCGCCGATGACCTGCCCGACGCCGTCGACGGTGCCATCCGCCGTCTTGAAGGCCACCTCGGCGCGGCCGTCGCCGTCGAAGTCGAAGACCTCGAGCTGCGTGTAGTGCGCGCCGGCGCGGATGTTCACGCCGAGGTCGATGCGCCACAGGCTCGTGCCGTCGAACTCCACGGCCTCGGCGTAGACCGAGCCGGTGTAGCCCGACTGCGAGTTGTCCTTCGAGATCGACGGGTTCCACAGGAACACGAGCTCGTACTCGCCGTCGCCGTCGACGTCGCCGACCGTGCCGTCGCCCGGCCAGTAGGTGACGGTCTTGCCGTCGGGGAGGGTCGCGTCGGCCGGCTTCTCGAGCGGGATGTCGAGGAACTGGTCGCTCCACACGCCGAACTCGTCGGCGACGGTGACCTCACGGGCCGCCTCGCCCTCGCCCTGGATCGCGGTGACGAGGTAGGTCGATTCGGCCGTGCCATCCGCGTCGACGAAGTTCGTCGTCTCGACGATCGGCTCGTCGTTGACCCGCTCGCCGTCGCGGTACACGTTGAAGCCGAGGTCGCGCGCGTCGAGGCCGAGCTGACGCCATCCGAGGTACACGCCGCCATCGGCGTTCGCCACCGCGACCGGCGCGCGGTCGAGGTACTCGGCCTGGCGCACGAGGGTCGTCGCGACCTCGGTCGCGTGGGTCGCCGAGGTCTCGGACGTGCCGCCCGCGTTCAGCGCGACCAGCCGGTAGAGGTAGGGGCGCGTCGTGAGCACGTCGGCGTCGGTGAACGCCGGCTCGGTCGTGGTGCCGATCTCCTCGAAGGGGATGTCCTCGCGCGTGCTGCGGAAGACCTTCCAGAGCACGGTGTCGCCAGGGTCGTCCCAGGCGAGGGTGATGGCGTCGCGACTGATCGCGGTCGTCCGGATACCGGTCGGCGTGGCGGGCTTCGCGACCTCCGGGTCGATGACGGATGCCTCGATCCGCTCGCCGGGCCGCGAGAGGCGCTCGCCCTTCACGGTGGCGACGGCGTACTCGTACGTCTCGCCGAGCGCGACGGTCGTGTCGGTGAACGCGATGGCGGAGCCGTCGGACACTCGGGCGATCTCGGCGAGCTCGCCGCCCGGGGTCGCCCGGTACACGGCGTAGGCCGTGGCATCCGGCACCGCCTGCCAGCCGAGCGTCACGGAGAGGTCGCCGTCGGCGTCGATGTCGGTCGCCGCGAGACCGGATGGCGCGGCCAGCGGGGTCTGGACGCGGATGCCGTTGATGCGGCCGTCGCCGCCGGTGACGCGCACGTTGAGCTGCCCGTCGGCGACCGGGATCGCCGGGAAGTACTGCTCGTGGACGACGCCCGTGCTGGTGCGGGGGCCCGCGAAGGCCGTGCCCTCGACGTCGAGGCTGGTGGTGTTGCCGGCGATGAGGTCGCCCGCCCAGGTCGTGACCTCGTACGTGCCGTTCGGCACGTCGACCGCGAAGGCCTGGTTGTTCGCGATCGTGAAGTCGCGCCTGAGGAGGTCGTCGCCGCCTCGGTCGCGGAAGCCGTTGGAGGCGGGCGCGGTCGTGAAGCCGTAGCCACGGGTGGCGTCATACGCGGTGCCCGGGTTGACCCCGAGCCATCCGGCCGCCACCGGTGTCGTCGGCCCGCCGAAGTCGAAGCTCAGGTCGACCTCGCCCTCTGCCGCGGCGGCCGGTGCGGTGGCGAGGACGGCGCCGGCGGCGAGCGCCGCGCCGGTGATCCCCGCGATGAGTGGCCGCGCGCGGCCACGTCGAACGTTCGGACCCACTGGATCTCCTTCGATCGGTTTCGGTGGTGTTCGCGTTCGCGGCGCCGTGCTCGCCACGGTTCTCGGGTGTCGCCTGTCGACCTCACGGTCGGGAAAGCGATTTTCCGTGAATCGTCTCAATCCTTGCGCGCGGGGCGGCGGGCGTCAACCCTCACCCGAGTTCCGGGTTCGTGCGGGTGCACCCGCACGAACCCGGGGCTCGCGGCCGTGAGGGTGGTCGGCGCGTCAGACGGGGGCGCGCTCGGGGAGCGCGGCCAGCAGCTCGGCGGCGACCGCCTCGCTCGACTGCGGATTCTGGCCCGTGATGAGGTTGCGGTCGCGCACGACATGCGAGGTCCAGGCTGCGCCATCCTGAACCAGCGCGCCGCGCTCGCGCAGCGTGCTCGCGACGAACCACGGCGTGTTCGCACCGGTGCCGCCCGTGCGCTCCTCCTCGTCGGTGAAGACCGTGAGCCGGCGTCCGGCGAAGGCGAAGGCGCCCGTCGCGTCGACGGCGCTCAGCAGCGCCGCGGGGCCGTGGCAGAAGGGTGCGATGGGGGTGCCCGCGGCATCCGCCTCGATCAGGATGGCGCCGAGCGTCGCATCGAACGCGAGGTCGACCATGGGCCCGTGCCCGCCGGGCAACACGATCGCGGCGTAGTCGGCGGCGCGCACCGCATCGAGTGCGACGGGCCCGGCGAGGTCGGCCTCGATCTCGTCGAGATAGGCGCGGAGGTCGTCGACCTTCGCCTGGTCGCCGACGACCGCGGCCGAGAGCGAGCCGGGGTCGACCGGGGGCACGCGCCCGCCGGGTGTCGCGATCGTGATCGTGTGGCCCGCGCTGGTGAGGTCGCGGTGGGCGACGACGAGTTCCTCGGCCCAGAACCCGGTGGGGTGCGCGGTGCCGTCGGCGAGCGTGAGGGTGTCGGCCGCGGTGACGACCATGAGGATGTTCGACATGCTGTTCCTTTCGACGGGAACGATCCTGCGACGGGCAGGCGGCCGAACCCCATCGGCGGATCCGCACCCGGGTATCGGGATGTCCGCCTGCTCGGCTCAGGCGAGCACGCGCCGCAGCTGCGCCACGGCCGCGCCGAGGTGCGCGTCGCGCTCTGCCTCGCGCGCGCGGGTCGCAAGGTACACCGTGTTGAGCGGCGGCACCTGGGGCTCGTCGAGCTGCACCAGCGCGCCGGCCGCGAGGTCGGCGTCGACGAGGTAGCGCGGGAGCACCGACATCCCGGCCCCTGAGACGATGGCCGAGCGGATGCCACGCAGGTCCGGGATCACGGCGGCGAGCGCGAGCCCCTCGGGGCGGCGATCGAACACGCTGCGCCAATAGCGCCGCACGATCGGCAGGTGCTCGGCGTACGCGATGAGCGGGATGGCCGCGAGCTCCGTGCCCGAGTCCGCCCAGCGCGGGGCGGCGACGAGCACGAACTCCTCGTCGTACGCCGCGACCGCCGTGATGCCGCGGCCGCGCGGCCGGACGGCGCTCACGACCAGGTCGAGCGCACGCGACTCGAGGTCGTCGAGCAGCTCGTCGGCGAGGCCGAACCGGAACCGCAGCGGCACCGGCACCGCCGCGGCGAGCTCATCGAGCCGCGGCAGCACGAGCTCGGACAGCAGCTCGGCCGGGCCGCCGATGTGCAGCGCGCGCGAGCTCGCCGCGCTCGCGTCGAGGCCGAGTCCGAGCCCCGAGAGCAGCACCGAGTCCTCGAGCGCGTCGAGGTGGGCGGCGACCTCGCGCGCGAGCTCGGCGCCCTTCGCGGTGGCCTCCACGCCCGTGGGCGTGCGCACGAACACCGCGAACCCGAGCGCCTGCTCGAGCGCGGCGAGGTGCGCCGACACGGTCGGCTGCGAGATGCCGAGCAGCTCGGCCGCCTTCGTCTGCGACCCCGCGCGGAACACCGTCACGAAGGTGCGGAGGTGGTCGAGGCTCGGTGCGCTCACGGGGCCCACTGTACGGCGGCGGGGTCGCGCGGATGCATGAGAATCCGGGTCATGGGTCGCGCTCAGCGCCCATGACCCGGATTCTCATGCGGGCTCGTCCGCGCGCGGGGTCCGATGCCCACCGCCCGTGTCGAGGTCGGGGCCCGCCTCGAGATCGGGTCCGTCGCTCTCGGTGATGTTCGCCCCATCGAAGGACGGGTCGACGCCGAGCTCGCGATCGTGTTCGGCCTTGAGGCGGGCCTGTTCGCGCGAGCTGTCGGCGAAGTCGCGGTCGTCGGGAAGGTCGGCGTCGCCGGCCTGGCCCCGGCGGCCCGTGGTGTCGCGCATGTCGTCCTCCTCGCTCGATGGGCACAGGCTATGCCGATGCGGCGACACCCGAAACGGGGTTACGCACCGAAGTCCGGCGAGCGGATGTCACAGATCGGCGTCGAGCGGGGTCATATGTGTGACGCCACTCACGAGGAGGCTGCTCATGCCCACGATCACCGACCAGGGCGCCGCCGCCGCCGGCACCGGCACCGGCACCGACCGGCAGCGGACTGGTCGCCGTCGCCGTTCCGCGACCGACCGGCTCGCGACATCCGTCGCCGAGGCCACGATCTTCGGCCGACGCGTCCGCGATCTGCGCGCGGCGTTGCGCCGCCGCGTCGTCCCGACGCACTGGACGAACCTGTTCGGCGTGGTGACGCTCGCGAGCCTCGCGGTGCTCACCGTCTCCGGCCTCTGGCTCATGTTCTTCTACACGCCGTCGGGCGACCCGACGACGTACGACGGCGCGTACGCGCCGCTGCACGGCGCCGAGGTGTCGGAGGCATTCGCGTCGACGATGCGGATCACGTTCGACGTGCCCGGCGGCCTGCTCATGCGGCAGGCGCACCACTGGGCGGCGCTGCTGCTGCCCGCGTCGATCATCATGCAACTGCTCGTGGCCTTCTTCACGGGCGGGTTCCGGCGGCCGCGCCGAGGCATGTGGGTGCTGCTGTTCCTCATCTTCATCGCCGCGCTGGCGGGCGGATGGTCGGGGTACGCGCTGCCCGACGACCTGCTGTCGGGCACGGGCCTGCGCATCACCGAGGGCATCGCGCTCGGCATTCCGGTCGTGGGCACGTGGCTCGCAGCGCTGCTCTTCGGCGGACCCTTCCCCGGGCAGATCATCGAGCACCTGTACCCGGTGCACGTGGTGATCGTGCCCGCGGTGCTCGTCGTGCTGCTGGCGCTGCGGGCTGCTGCCGCCTGGCGCGCCGGGCCGCCGCAGTTCCCGGGGCTCGGACGCACGTCGTCGAACGTCGTGGGCGTGCCGCTCGTGCCGACCGCGGCCGCGCGGGCCGGCGGGCTGTTCCTGCTCGTGACCGGCGTGCTGCTGGCGATCTCGGCGACGGTCACCATCAACCCCATCTGGCTGTACGGGCCGGCGTCGCCGGGTGACGCCGGGGCCGGCAGCCAGCCCGACTGGTACACCGGGTTCCTGGATGGCGCGCTGCGGCTCGTGCCATCCGGTTGGGAGATCGTGCTGTTCGATCGCACGTGGACCCTCGCCGTGCTGATGCCGCTCGCGGTCGTGACCGCGTTCCTCGTCGCGGTCGCGGCGTACCCGTTCATCGAGGAGTGGGCGACGGGCGACCGTCGCGAGCACCACCTGCTCGACCGGCCGCGGTGGGCGCCGACCCGCACGGGCGTCGGCGTGGCCGGAATCGTGTTCTACGGCACACTGTGGGCCGCGGGGAGCGCCGACCTCATCGCGACGCAGTTCTCAGTGAGCTTCGAGGGCGTGATCGGGGTGCTGCAGGCGACGCTCGTGCTCGGGCCGGCGCTCGCGTTCGTGGTGGCGCGGCGCGTGTGCCTGGGGCTGCAGCGGCGCGATCGCGATGTGCTCGCGCACGGGTACGAGACCGGGCGGATCGTGCGGCTGCCGGGCGGCGAGTACGTCCAGGTGCACGCACCGGTCGGCGCGGCCGCGCGAGCGCAGATCTCGCGGCCCGAGCCGCCGCTGGTGCTCGTGCTGCGTCCCGACGAGCGTGGGCGGCTCCCGCTGGCCCGCCGGGTGCAGGTGCGGCTAGGACGGTGGTTCCTCGCCGACAGCGTCGACTCGGAGACGGGCGCGCGGCTGGTGCCGGCGCCGGTCGGCGCCGAGGCCGGGGCCGGGGCCGGCGTCGTGCGCACGGATGCATGAGATACCGGACATGGGCGCTCCCCGCCGGCGCGACATCCGGATTCTCATGCATGCGTTCGGGGCCGGTCCTCGGCGGCCGCAGGCGGCGCGGCGCCTCAGAACAGCCGCCGCTGCGCGACGACCTCTGCCCCCTCGAGTTCGAGCAGTCGCCGCTTGCGGTCGAGGCCGCCCGCGTAGCCGGTGAGCGACCCGTCGGCGCCGACGACGCGGTGGCAGGGTACGAGGATGCTGATCGGGTTGCGGCCCACCGCGCCGCCCACGCGCCGCGCGAGGTTGCGGTCGCCGAGGCGCTCGGCGAGCTGGCCGTACGTGACCGTCTCGCCGAACGGGATCTCCCTCAGCATCGCCCACACCGCATGCTGGAACTCGTCGCCGACGGGCGCGAGCGGCAGGTCGAACCGGATGCGTCGTCCCGCGAGGTACTCGTCGAGCTCGACGCCGAGGCGAGCGAACAGCTCGTCGCCGCGCGCGTCGACCTCGACGCCGAGCGTGCCCGCGGCCGGCGGATGCCAGTGTCCCGGGAAGTAGAGCCCGGTCAGTCCGCCGTCGTCGGCGACGACCAGGAGGTCGCCGAGCGACGTGCGGAGCGAGGCGTGGCGGCGGGGCATGCGTCGATTCTCGCGCGGCGCGGGCGACGAAGGGGCGCCGCCGATCGCGGAAATCGGACGTCACCGTCGCGCTCCCGGTGACGCCGTCGCATCGAGTGGGCGATCTTGGCGGCATCCGGAACGGATGCGCCGCCAACATCGCCCACTCGATGCCGGGATGTTGGCGGCCGACTCGAGGGCCCGCCCGCCGAGGGACCAAGTCCCCGCGCGCCATCGAGCCCGCGGCGAAGACTGGAACCCGAGCGTCGCCACCGAAGGCGAGCTTCGAATCCCGCGGAACCACAGGAGGAATCATCATGCGCGCAGCCGTCGTGACGGCGTTCGACCGGCCCGTGGCACTGGAGGACCGCCCGATCCCGGAGCCGGGACCTGGCCAGTTGCTCGTCCGCCTCGAGACGTGCGGGCTCTGCCACACCGACATCCACGCGATGCGCGGCGATTGGCCGGTCAAGCCGGGACTGCCGTTCATCCCCGGCCATGAAGGCGTCGGCATCGTCGAGAAGCTCGGCGAGGGCGTCACGTCGCGCTCGGTCGGCGAGCGGGTCGCGATGCCGTGGCTCGGGCACGCGTGCGGCGAGTGCCGCTACTGCGTGTCGGGTCGCGAGAACCTCTGCGAGCAGCAGCAGAACACGGGCTACTCGATCGACGGCGGCTACGCCGAGTACCTGGTCGCCGACGCCAAGTTCGCAGCACTGGTGCCCGAGGGCATCTCGGCCCTCGATGCCGCGCCGCTCACCTGCGCGGGCGTCACGACCTATGCGGCCGTGAAGAACGCGCGCGTCGTACCCGGCGAGCGCGTCGCGGTGTTCGGCGTCGGTGGGCTCGGCCACCTCGCGGTGCAGTACGCGCGATTGGTCGGCGCCGAGGTGATCGCGGTCGACATCACCCAGGAGAAGCTGGACCTCGCCCGCGAGCTCGGCGCCGACCACGCGATCGACGCATCGAAGGTCGACCCGGTCGAGGCGATCGGCGGCGTGGGCGGCGCGGATGTCGCGATCGTGCTCGCCGTCGCACCCCAGGTGTTCGACCAGGCGTTCGCCTCGCTGAACCGCGGCGGCCGGATGGTGCTGGTCTCGCTTCCGGCCGAGGGCACGCTGACCGTGCCGGTGTTCGACACCGTGCTCAAGGGCATCTCGATTATCGGCTCGATCGTGGGCACCCGGCAGGACCTCGCCGAGGTGTTCGCGCTCCACGCCCTTGGCCGCACCAAGGTCGTCGCGGTTCCGCGCGACCTCGGCGACGTGAACTCCGCCGTCGACGAGGTGCTGCACGGCGACGTGCCCGCCCGACTCGTCTTCGACTACGGGTCGGAAGGGTAAGCGCGCCGGACGACCACGCGGTCGACGAAACGCTCGACGATCGTGCCCTCGGCCAGCACGCCGGCGATCGCCAGGAGGTTCCACGCCTGGCCGAACGCATCGAACTCGCAGGTGCAGCCCTGCCTGCGTGTGAAACGATGCGTGGCGTCGAGGCAGTCGACGTAGGTCTCGAGATCGAGCCCCGGCACCGCGCGCACGATCGCGGTCGTGGTGACCTCGTCGCTCGTCATGCCGCGGAACGTGATGCCGCAATCGCACGCACCGTACGGATGGCGCGCGCTGTACGGGCACGCCTCGATCATGTAGACGAGCTCACCGTCGACGCACCGCATGACGTCGGTCGATCTCGAACCTTGGGCCGAACTGGTCGCGACCAGCACCTTCATCTTCCACTCCGAGCCCGGCACGAGTTCTGCGAGTACGTGCTCTGCACGCTACGCGGTGCCTCCGACATCGCGCGGCATCGCGGGGGGTGGGACGGGTCGTCCAATCGGGCCATCGACCCCTTCTCGCGACCGGGGGCGAAGTATCCGCGGTATACCTTTCTCCCGGGTCGGCGGGCGGACACATGCGTCGGTTCGCCGACGATCGGCCCGCGCACCGGGCCATCCGTCGACGCCCGCGATTTCGGCGAGCGCGAGCGTCCTTCGCACCTCGCCGCACGCGCGGCAGGTGGGTACCCTGAAAGATGGAACCAGACCGGGGAGGGTGGTGAGTTCCATGACTGCGACGAAGCAGTGGAGCGTCACCGTCGAGATCGACGAGGAAGAGAACACCACGCTGGCGCACGCCAGTGTCCGCACGCCCGCGGGGCAGGATGTGACCGGCGTCGGCAAGGCCGACCGCAACCCGCTCGACCCGAGCGTGCCCGCCATCGGCGACGAGCTCGCGGTCGCCCGGGCGTTGCGCAACCTCGCCGAACGACTGCTGCACGCGACCGAGAAGGACATCTCGAGCGTCACGGGCCAGCCATCGCACGTGCACCGGTAGGCCGAGCGAGCGGCCCGGGCGTGCCGACCTCGACTCGAGCTCCCCGAGCTCAGAGATCGGCCGGCGATGACGCGCTGCCGCGGCATCCGCAGCTCTCACGGACCACGAGCTCGTTCTCGAAGTTCCAGTGGATGACCTCGGCCGGCCGCTCGATGAGGTGCTCGACCGCCGCGTCGCCCATGTCGCGAATCGCCTGGGCGACGGTGGTGAGGGGCGGGATGGCGTAGGCCGCGGCCTGCGTGCCGTCGATCGAGACCACGGCGACGTCGGATGGCACGGCCAGCCCGCGTTCGCGGAACGCGCTCGTCGCACCGATCGCGTGCACGTCGGAGGCGGCGAGCACCGCCGTGGGGGGCCCGCCGCGGGCACCGTTGTCGTCAGCACCGGCGCCGCCAGAGCCGTCGAGCAACTCCAGCCCGGCGCGGTGCCCGCCGGCGAAGCTGAACGGCGCCCGCGCGATGGGCCCCTCGGGCAGCCCGGCCTCGGCGAGCGCGCGGCGCCATCCGGCGGCGCGGTCGTCGGAGACGCCGCGTCCCGGTCCGGCGATGAGCCCGATGCGGCGGTGCCCGTGCTCGGCGAGGTGCCGGGTGCCGACGTAGGCGGCGACTTCGTTGCGGCTGCGGATGGTGGAGATCGGCGCCTCGTCGGGCGAGCGGTCGAGCGCGACCACCGGGATGGAGAGCCCGGTGAGGTCGGAGACATCCTGATCCTCACTGGCGCTCACGAGGATGAGCCCGTCGATGCGGCGCTCGGCGAGGCTCGCGATGTAGGCGCGCTCACGCGCGACGTCGTCGGCGCTGTTGCACACGAGCACGGCGTGGCGACGGCGGTAGGCGGCATCCTCGATCGCCCTCGCCAGTTCGGCGAAGAACGGGTTCGAGGCGTCGGGCAGCACGAGCCCGATGGTGTGCGTGCGCCCGACCTTGAGCGACCGTGCGAGGCCGTCGGGGCGGTACCCGAGCTCGGCGACGGCGGCGACCACGCGGGCTCGGGTTGTCGCCGAGACGGGGCGCGGCCCGTCGTTCAGCACGTACGAGACGACGGCGGGCGACACGCCTGCCGCCCGCGCCACGTCGTTGCGCGTCACCGCCATGGTCGTGCCCCCTCCCCCGCGAACCGGAACCGCACGCACGCCCGCGAACGCGAACGCGAACGCGCCGGGACGCGGAGCGGACGAGTCCGCCCACTCCGCGCCCCGGCCCGCGTCACTTGCCGGCGCCCTGGAACTCGGACTCGAGCCGCTGCGCGACCTTCCCGTTCTTCAGCAGCTCGCGGAGCTTCTCCCCGTCGGGCGCGTACGGGTGCGGCGGCACCTGGAACACCGACCGCGTGCTCTCGCTCTGCGGGATGCCGAGCACGTCGAACAGGGCCGCGCGCGCGACCTTGTCACCCTCGGACTCCTGGATGGCGTACGTGAGCACGTCGTCGATGAGCTCCTCGGGCACGATGATCGCGCCGTCGCCGTCGGCGACCACGAGGTCGTCGCGACGCACGAGCTGGCCGCCGATCTCGACGGGCATGCTGTGCCCGCCCCACTCGACGCGGCCCTGGTACATCGGCTGCACGATCCAGCGCGACCAGATCGGGATCGCCTTCTGCTCGAGGGTCTCGTCGGAGTCGCGCGTGCCGCCGTTGGTGAGCACCCCGCGGGCGCCGAGCGCGGCCCAGATCATCGAGTCCATCGAGCCGACGGCGGGCGTCTGCGTGCCGGCGGTGTCGATGACGAGGAAGGTGGTGTCGTCGATCTGGTCGGCGAGGTCGTTGGCGAAGACCTCCCCGTACCAGTACTCGTAGGCCCACTTGGTGTAGTCCTGCGGCGTCATCGTCGGCACCTGCTGCTGGGTCGGGATGTGGCGCATGGTGAGCGCGAAGCCCGCGGCCTTGGTGCGCCACAGCGGGCGGATCTCGGGCGAGATCGTGCCGAAGTGGTGGCGGCCGACCCAGTCCATGCCGTCACGGACATCGGTGACCCGGAGGTGGGAGACCGTCTCGAGGATCTCCTTCTTGCGGTCGAGTGAGAGTGCCATGTTCGTGTACCTTTCTGGTGGTTGCTACTGCTGGTCTCGTCGTCATCTGGCCATGTCGACGAGCGGATGGTGCGGGGCGGTCGTCTGCTATCGACCACCCCCCGCCGGTTCCAGTGGCACGGATGCCGCGGCCGCGGCCCGTTCCATCTCGGCCAGCTGCGCGACGCGCCGCCGGAAGTCGGGGTCGGTGCTGAACTCGGCAGCCAGGTAGGCGACGATCGCGTCCTCGGCGATCCTGCGTCCGACGATCCAGGCGCCGAGGCAGGCGACGTTGACGTCGTCGTGCTCGACGCCCTGCCGGGCGACGTGGGTGTCGTGGATGACGGCGGCGCGGATGCCGGGCACCTTGTTCGCCGCGATCGCGGCGCCGACGCCCGTGCCGCAGACGAGCAGGCCGCGGTCGGCCTCGCCGGAGGCGACGAGGGTCGTGACCCGCTGGGTCATGACGGGGAAGTCGACGGGTGTGTCATCCGTGGTGCCGACGTCGATGACCTCGTGGCCGAGCCGCTGCAGCAGGTCGAGCACGAAGGGCTTGAGCTCGTAGCCGGCGTGGTCGTTGGAGAGGGCGATGCGCATGATGCTGGGTCCGATCACTTGAGTCCGGTGGTCGCGATGCCGTCGACCAGGAGTTTCTGGAAGGCGATGAAGATGCCGAGCACCGGCAGCAGCGACACGATCGACATCGCGAAGAGGGCGCCGAACGCCGAACTGGCGGTGGTGTCGATGAACGCGCGCAGCGCGAGCGGGACCGTGTACAGGTCGGGGTCTGTGAGGTAGATCAGCGGCGTGAAGAAGTCGTTCCAGCTGTAGATGAACGTGAAGATCGCGGTGGTCGCGAGCGCCGGCTTCGACAGCGGCAGGATGACGCGGAGGAAGATGCCCACGTGGCCGCAGCCGTCGATGCGCGCCGCCTCGTCGAGTTCGCGCGGGATGGCCCGGAAGAACTGCACGAGCAGGAAGATGAAGAACGCGTCGGTTGCGAGCACCTTCGGCATGAAGAACGGCAGGTACGTGTTGATCCAGTCGAGCTCGCGGAACAGGATGTACTGCGGGATCAGGATCACGTGGTGCGGCAGCATGAGCGTGCCGAGCATGATCGCGAACCAGACCTTCTTGAACTTGAAGTCGATCCGGGCGAACGCGTACGCGGTCACCGAGCAGGCGACGAGGTTCGCGATCACGCAGAGCGTCGCCACCAGGAACGAGTTGGCCATGAAGCGCCAGAACTCGATGCCCGCGATGCCCTGCCATCCGGTGACGTAGCCCTCGAGCGTGAAGTCCTCGCCCGGCCAGATGCCCGGGTCGGAGATCGCGCTGTCGTCGCGGAACGAGGCGCCGAGCATCCACGCCAGGGGGTAGAACATCAGCGACAGCAGGGCGATCAGCAGCAGGTGGCGGTAGAACTGGTGCCGTCCGATCGGGGCGTCGGGCCCGCCGCGGCGGCGGCGACGCGCGGCCGGGACGACGATCTCCTGGGTCGGGGGCGCGGTGGTGAGCGTGGACATCATTCGTCTCCGTAGAACACGACTCGGCGGCTGAGGGCGAACAGTCCCGCGGCGACCGCGCCGCAGATCACCAGCAGCACCCAGCCGAGTGCGGACGCGTAGCCCATGTCGAAGTCGACGAAGCCGCGCTGGTAGAGGTACAGGGTGTAGAAGAGCGTCGAGTCGGCCGGGCCACCCGTGCCGTTGCTGACGATGTAGGCGGTGTTGAACGCCTGGAAGGCGGCGACCACGTTCATCAGCAGGTTGAAGAAGATGACCGGGCTGAGCATCGGCAGGGTGATCGAGAAGAACTTCCGCAGGGCCCCGGCGCCGTCGACGGTCGCGGCCTCGTACAGCTCGGTCGGGATCTGCTTGAGTCCCGCGAGGTAGATGATCATCGCGGCGCCGAACTGCCAGACGTTGAGGATCACGAGCGTCGAGAGCGCGGTCTCGGGCATGCCGATCCAGGCGTAGTCGGTGGGCAGTCCGATCGCGGTGAGGAAGTTGTTCAGCAGGCCGTTGGCCGAGAAGATGAACCGCCACAGGATCGCGATGGCGACGCTGCCGCCGATCAGCGACGGCACGTAGAACAGGGCCCGGTAGGCGGTCAGGCCCCGGATGCCGCGGACGAGCAGCGTCGCCAGCGTCAGCGCGAACACCTGCACGAGCGGCACCGACACGATCAGGTACGTGAAGGTCACCCGCAGCGCGGCCCAGAACCGCTGGTCCTCGGTGAACATCTGCTGGTAGTTCTCGACGCCGACCCACTCGGCGTCGCCGAGGATCGAGTAGTCGGTGAACGACAGGTAGAGGGAGACGACGACCGGCCCGCCGATGATGGCGACGAACCCGATCAGCCAGGGCGTCATGAACAGGTAGCCGGCCAGGTTCTCCCGGCGGCGGCGGGCCGCCCCGCGGCGGGGGCCGGCGGGCTGGGCCGCCGTCCCCGTCGCGGTCGGTGCGATCGTGGTGGCGCTCATCGCGACATCCGTTCTCTCGCCAGTGGTGGTGGTGGTGGACATGTCGGGTCCGATCAGTCGAGGGCGTCCTCGGCGGCGGTGAAGAACGCGTCGGCGGCTTCGTCGACGCTCATCTCGCCGAAGGCGACCTGCTGGTAGAGGCGCTGCAGCTCGGTGGTGAGCGTGGGCAGCCCCGCGGGGTACGTGGTCGTGGTGAGGTCGCCCGACTCGGTCAGGCCCTGCAGGATCGTGACGTTCTGCTTCACGCCCTCGGGGGTCTCGGCGTCGTCGAGCAGCGCGTCCTGCGCCGCCGTGTTGGTGAGGATGCCGTTGTCGGACTGGAAGGCCAGCGCGGCATCCGTGTCGTTGGCGAAGAAGTCGATCCACGCGGCGGCGGTCGCGACGTTGTCGCAGCTCTCGGGGATCGAGATGCCGTTCGAGCCGAGGATGTTCGCCGACTGGTCGGGGTCGTCGCTCGGGTTCGAGACGGCCTCGATGGCGGCGGCCTTGCCCGCGCCGGCGAGCGCCTGCTCGGTGATGTACAGGTGCGGGATGTCGCGGGTGCCGGATGCCGCGATGCCGTTGGCCATCGGCGTGAGCTCGAGTGCGCCGAGCTGGTCGGGGATCGACGCGGCCGGGATCGCGACGCCGTCGTCGGTGAGGTCGAGCCAGAACTGGAAGTACTCGGCGAGCGTCTCCTGGTCGAACGCGAGCTTGCCGTCCTCCACGAACGTGCCGCCGTGCCCGGCGACCCACGACATGAAGGTGAACATGAGCCCGCCCTCGTTCTCGGCGGCGTAGACGCCGTCGGGCAGGCCGTCCTGCACCTCGCGCAGCCACTCGCCGTACTCCTCCCACGTCAGGTCGTCGGTGGGCTCGGGCGCGCCGGTCTGGGCGACGAGGTCGGCGTTGTAGGCGAGCAGCCGCACGAAGGTGCCGGTCGGGAGCATGTACTGCTTCCCGTCGACCTGGCCGGCCGCGAGCACGTCGTCCGGGATGTCGGAGACGTCGATCTGGCCCGACTCGATGAGGTCGTCGAGCGGACGCAGCGCGCCGTTCTCGGCGTACTGCGCGAGGAAGGTGCTCTGCGTGCCGGTCGCACAGGCGAGGTCGTTGCCGGCCGCGCGCACCGTGAGCCGCTCGACGTAGGCCATGTAGTCGGCGACCTCGGGAGCGACGGATGCCTCCGGGTACTCCTCCTCGAAGAGCCCGATGACCGCGTCGACCTTCTCGGCCCGCGCGGGGTTGCCCCAGAACGCGTAGCTGATCTCGCCGGCGACCTCGCCGTCGGCGGATGCTCCACCCCCTCCGCCGCCACCGCAGCCGGACAGCGCGAGGGCGCTGGCCGCGGCGATCGAGATCCAACCCAGGGTGCGGGTGCGTCGAGTGGGGTGCGACATGGTTCCTTCTCCTCTTCGTCGAGTGGTCGGGTGGTGCTGTGGTGATGCTCTGGCGGGTGGTGGGTGTCTGGCTTCGGTGGTGGGGGCGGATGGCGCGGGGCGCGGGCTCTGCCGTCGGTGCTCAGTTGAGCTGGTACGCATCGACCCCGTCGGGGGCTTGCGCGCCGTGGGTGGCGACGCTCTCGGCGGCGCGCAGGCTCGCGCGCTCCATCGCGTCGTGGATGGACGCGCCCGCGGCGAGTGATGCCGCGAGCGTGCCCACGTAGACGTCGCCCGCGCCCGTCGTGTCGACCACGTGGTCGACGACGGCGGCCGGGACGTGCAGGGTCGGGCCGTGCCCGGCGAACACGGAGCCGTGCTCGCCGAGGGTCACGATGGTGTCGCAGCCGACGGCGTTCCGTACGGCGGCGGCGAGGTCGGCGGCGGCGAGGTCGTGGTTGTCGTGGCTCGCTTCGGCGAGCACGCTCCGCGCCTCGCCCTCGTTGACCACGAGCAGGTCGACGAGCGCGAGCACGTCGCGGTCGAGGCCGACGTAGGGTGCGAGGTTCAGGATGACGCGTCCGCGTCGGTTCGCGATGCGGCGCACGAGGTGCGCGACGACCTCGGCGGGGATCTCGCACTGGATCACCGCGACATCCGCTCGGCCCAGTTCGTCGATCGCCGTGTCGAGCATCGCGGGCTCGAGGCATCCGTTGGCGCCGGATGCCACGACGATGAGGTTGCCGCCGTCGGCCGCGACCACGACGACCGCGAGGCCGGTCGGCTCGGGCAGGCGGCGGACGCCGCCCACGTCGACCCGCTGGCGCGCGAGGTTGTCGAGGACGCGGAGGCCGCGGTCGTCGTCGCCGACCGCGCCGATGAAGGCGACGTCGGCGCCGTCGCGGGCGGCGGCGACGGCCTGGTTCGCGCCCTTGCCGCCGGGGCCCGTCGTGGACGTGCCGGCGAGCACGGTCGCGCCGGCGAGGGGCAGCGCGGCGACCGGAAGCACGAGGTCCTCGTTGGCGGACCCGAAGACCACCACTCGCCCGACCGCCGGTTCACCGTGTTGCATGTGCGTTGCTCCTCATTGATTCAACTCGTGTAGACAACTCGAGTAGACCAAGTATCTACACGAGTTGAATGAGAGCGCAAGGGCTCACCGAGATCTTTTCCGAAAGCCGGGACGATTGGCTCGCCGGGCCCCCGGACCCGCCGCGCCCCGCACCACGCACCACGCACCACGCACGACGCACGACGCACGACGCACGACGCACGACGCACGACGCACGACGCACGACGCACGACGCACGACGCACGAAGCACGACGCACGAAGCACGACGCACGAGTGTTTCCGTTCGCGCCCAATGTTGCCGCTGCAGCGGTCACACTCGGCGCGAACGGAAACACTCGGCGGGAATCGGCCTGTCGTGCCGAGGCTTCAGGCCACCCCGGTCGACACGAGCTCGCAGGATGAGCCGCGTCAGAGGCCGCGTAGGCGAAGTCCCAGCCGTGTCATCCTGCGAACTCGGGGCGACGGGGTCGCGACCGAGGCGCGGCCGTCTCTGGCGCCCGCGGTACGTCGGCTGCGCGTCAGCCGCACCCGCACGAGTCGCGGAGCACCAGGTGGAACTCGTCATCGGTCAGCCTGCGCAGGCCGAGTTCGCCGTCGGCGAGCGCGAGGTCGAGTGCGTCGCTCGCGAGGCGGGCGATGGGCTGCTGGATCGTCGTGAGCCGCGGCACGGCGAACTCGGCCAGCTCGGTGCCCTCCGAACTGATGAGGGCGAGGTCACCGGGGATGCGGAGGCCGAGGTCGGCGGCCGCCCGGATCACGCCGATCGCCTGCGCGTCGGATGCGACGAGCATCGCCGTCGGCCGCCCCGGCTCCGCCAGCACGCGCATCGCCGCGTCGAAGCCGCCCGCGCGCGTGGGCGGCGCCGTGAACGCCCGTCCGACCGGCGAGATGCCGTGCCGGGCGAGCTCGTCAGCCCACCCCTGCACGGCTCGCCGGCTGATCACGAGCCGTTCGTCGTTCGTGAGGATCGCGACATCCCGATGCCCGTGCCCGATGAGGTGGGCGGTCGCCGCCGCCGCGCTCTTCACCACGACCTCGGGCCGGTCGATGACGACGACCGGGATGCCCATGTCGGCGAGCGCCGCGAAATCCTGCAACGGATCGACGCTCAGCAGCACCATGGCGTCGACGCGCCGCTCGACCAGCAGCTCGATCTGCCGGCGCTCGCGCTCGACCTGCCAGTCGGTGTTCGCGATGAGCAGCTGGCGGCCGATCCGGTCGGCCGCCGTCGAGATCGCCTTCGTGAACTCCGTGAAGTACGGCAGCCCGATGTCGGGGATCACGAGCCCGACCGACCGCGTCGTGCCGGTGCGCAGGTAGCGCGCGACGCCGTCGACCTTGTACCCGAGTTCGTCGATGGCAGCGAGCACCCGCGCCCGCGCGGCCGCCGACACCGGTCGCGGCCCGTCGTTGAGCACGTACGACACGACCGCGGGCGAGACTCCCGCCGCCCGGGCGACGTCGTTGCGCGTGACGGCCATGCTCGAATCGTACCCATCGGTGTCGCCGCGCGGTCGGGCACGGATGGCACGCGACGCATGAGAATCCGGGTCAGGGGCTGCTCCTCGGGCCCATGTCCCGGATTCTCATGCATCAGGAGTTCGCGTTCGGCTGAGGTCGTGCGGCGAGCCTTGGTCACCCCGGTCGTTCGGGCGTCAGTCCGGGCGTCAGCCCGCGCGCCGCCCCGGCTCCTCCGGCAGCGACGGATGCCGCTCCTGCGGGGCGTGGTGCCGCGGGATGAAGAGCGCCACCAGCAGAGCGATCACCGCGGCCGCGCCGCCGAGCACGAACGAGATCTGGAACGCGACCGGTTCGGGGACCGCGACGCCGTCGACGTCGATCGCGAACGAGGCGAGCACGGCGCCGACGACCGCGGCGGCAGTGCTCGTGCCGAGCGAGCGGAACAGCGCGTTGAGGCCGTTCGACGCGCCGGTCTCGGACTGCGGCACCGAGCGCATGATGAGCATCGGCATGGCGGCGTAGCCGAAACCGATGCCGACCCCGATGCCGATGTTCGCGACGACGAGTTGCCACACCTCGCTCTGGAAGAGCAGCGTGAACGCGTAGGTGAGGGCCAGCGCGATCGCGCCGAGCACGAGCAGGAGCTTGGGGCCGACGGCGCTCGCGAGCCGGCCCGAGAACGGCGAGAGCACCATCATCACGAGCCCGGACGGCATCACGACCAGGCTGGCGGCGACGAGCGACAGGCCGAAGCCGCCCGTCGCGACCGGCAGCTCGAGCAGCTGCGGGTAGATGACGTTCGACGCGAAGAGCGAGAAGCCGAACGCGACCGAGGCGAGGTTCGTGAGCAGCACGGGCCGCCGCGCCGCGACGCGCAGGTCGAGGAGCGGATCAGTGATCCGCAGCTCGTACCAGCCCCACGCGAGCAGCACGAGCAGGCCGCCGAGTCCGCAGGCGAGCACCGGAGGCGACATCCAGCCCCATTCGTTGCCTCGTGAGACGGCGAGCAGGATGCCGACGAGCCCGACCGCCAGCCCGATCGTGCCGACGTAGTCGAACCGACCGCCGGTGCGCAGCGCGCTCACGGGCACGACCCACAGCACGAGGCCGAACACGACGGCACCGAGCGCGGCCGACACCCAGAACAACGCGTGCCAATCGCTGCGTTCGGCGATGAACGCGCTGATCGACAGGCCCAGCGCCCCGCCGACGCCGAGCGTCGCGCTGATGAGCGCGACCGCCGAGTTCACGCGCTCCTCGTGCAGCACGTCGCGCAGGATCGAGATGCCGAGCGGCACGACGCCCGTCACCGCCCCCTGCAGCGTGCGGCCGACGATCACCCCGACGATGCCCGGCGAGAGCGCCGCGATCACCGAGCCCAGCACGAGCAGGGCCAGCAGCACGAGCACGATGCGGCGCTTGCCGTACATGTCGCCGAGGCGTCCCGAGATCGGCGTCGCCACGGCCGAGGCGAGCAGCGTGGATGTCACGACCCACGCCGTGTCGTCGCGGCTGGCGTCGAGCAGCTCGGGCAGCTTCGACTGGATCGGCACGACCAGGGTGAACATGAACGACGACGCGAGCCCCGCGATCGCGAGCACGGTCACGATGGCGCCCTGCCGTGGCATCCGGGTCAGTCGGCGTCGCGAGGAGTTCGTGGGCGCCGATGCTGCGGTTCCGTCGGTCGACATCCTTGCGATCGTATCCGGGGACGACCGATGTCGGAGCCGGAACAGGTGTCGCGGCCGACCTGGATGCCGGCCTCTCCAGCAGTCTCCACGGCCGGAACGATCGCGTTCAGTCCAGGTGGAAGATCTCGGGGATCTCCTTCCACCACTCCCCCTCGGCGCGGTCGGGGACGGGCTGCTGCAGCGGCTCGCACACCGACCACCATTCCCGCGTGACGGGGTCGGCGGCGATCGCGGCCATGTCGGCCTCGAGGTCGTCGCCGACGTATTCCATGTAGGCGAAGAGCACCTCGCCGTGTCGGTAGATCGAGTAGTTGCGGATGTTGCTGAGCGTGAGTCGCTCGAGCACCGCCGGCCAGACGGCGGCGTGGAGTCGCTCGTACTCCTCGCGGTGCTCGGCGGGCAGGCCGATGACCGAGGCGAGGCGTTGTCCGCGCGCCGGCTCGCTCATGCGCGGGCTCCGGGCGGGCGCGGGCGGAGGTGGGTGATGCCGCCGTCGACGTCGAGTGCGGTGCCCGTGGTGGAGCCCGACTGGGGGCTCGCGAGATAGGCGATCGCCCCGGCGACCTCCTCGGGCGTGACCATGCGGCCCGTGGCCTGGCGGGCGTCGAGCGCAGCGCGCTCTGCGACCGGGTCGGCGAAGCCCTGGAGCATTCGCTCGACGAACGGGGTGGCGACCGTGCCCGGGCTCACGCAGTTCACGCGAATCCCCTCACCGACGTGGTCGGTCGCCATCGCGTACGTCAGGGCGAGCACGGCTCCCTTCGACGCCGAGTACAGGGCGCGCTGCGGAAGCCCGTTGAGGGCCGCGATCGAGCAGAGGTTGACGACGGATGCCGCGCCAGAGCGCCGCAGCCACGGCAGCGCCGCCGCGGTCACGCGTGCCATCCCGACGACATTGACGTCGAGGACCCGCGCCCACTCGTCGTCGTCGTTGTCCTCGACGGTCCCGACCGCACTGATGCCGGCGTTGTTCACGAGGATGTCGATACCGCCGAGCCGGTCGGCGATCGCGGCGACCGCCGAGCTGACGGAGGCCCGATCCGCGACATCCGCGGTGAAGCCGAGGAGGGGCTCGGGGAGGCCGTCGATGGAGCGGTCGAGCACGGCCACGCGCGCGCCGCGCTCGGCGAGCGCCTGCGCTGCGGCCAGGCCGATGCCCGACGCGCCGCCCGTCACCGCGGCGACGAGGCCGTCGAACTCCGCGGCGCTCATGCCTGCACCATCCGCTGGCTGGCACGGCCGAGGCCGTCGATCTCGAGTTCGACGGTGTCGCCTGGGCGGAGGTACGGGGTGCCGGGCAGCCCGAGCGCGACGCCGGCGGGCGTGCCCGTGTTGATGACGTCGCCCGGCTGCAGCACCATGAACTGGCTGAGGTACCAGATGACGTGTGCGACGGAGAAGAGCATGTTCTCGGTCGAGCCGTCCTGGCGCTGCTCGCCGTTGACCCAGAGCCGGAGACCGAGCCGCTGGGGGTCATCGACCTGGTCGGCGGGCACGAGGTCGGGCCCGAACGGGTTGAACGTCTCGCAGCTCTTGCCCTTGTCCCACTGGCCCCCTCGCTCGAGCTGGAACTCGCGCTCCGACACGTCGTGCGAGACGGCGTAGCCGGCGACGTGCGCGAGCGCGTCGGCGGGCGAGTCGAGGTAGCGCGCGGCTTTGCCGATGACCACGCCGAGTTCGACCTCCCAGTCGGTCTTCTCGGAGCCGCGCGGGATGAGCACGTCGTCGTACGGGCCGACGAGCGTGTACGGGTCCTTCATGAAGATCACCGGTTCGGCGGGCAGCGCCGCGCCGGTCTCCTCGGCGTGGTCCCGGTAGTTCAGGCCGATGCAGACGATCTTGCCTGGGCGGGCGATCGGCGCGCCGACCCGGTCGCCGCCGCCGTCGTAGTCGGGAAGCGAGTCGAGCGCGTCTCGCACGCGCGCGATGCCGCCTGCGGCGAAGAACGCGCCGTCGTAGTCGGGCGCGACGCTCCGCGCGTCGAGCACGCGGTCGCCGGCGCGCACGACGGGCACCTCCTGTCCGGGGGCGCCCAAGCGGGCGAGGGTGAAGCTGTCGGTCATCATGGGCCTTCCGTGTCTTCCGTTTCGGGGAGTGAGTAGAACCGGCGGGCGGTGCCGGCGAGGATCAGGTCCCGCTCGTGCGGGTCGAGGTCGGCGACGAGCGCGTCGATGCCGCCGAACACCCGCTCGTAGCCGCCGGCGATGAGCGAGACCGGCCAATCGCCGCCGTACATGAGCCGGTCGGGACCGAACGCGGCGAGGGCGTGCGCGAACACCGGACGAAGCTGCTCGACGGTCCAGTCGCCCGGATCGCCGACGGTCGAGTACAGGCCCGACACCTTGGCGAAGACGCGCGGGTTCTCGGCGACGCGGGAGATGAGCGAGGCCCACGGCTCGAGGTCGTCGAGGCCGATCGGCGGGTGGCCGAGGTGGTCGAGCACGAGATCCAGATCCGGATGCCGCTCCGAGACGGCGAGCACGGCCTCGAGGTGCTCCGGCACCACGCCGGGGACGTCGAGCGGTACGGCGGCGGCCTCGAGGAGGTCGAGGCCGGCATCCACGTCGGCTCGCCGGAGCCAGTGCGGGTCGGCCTGCATGTGGATGAGCGTTCGCACGCCGCAGAACCGGGGGCGCTGCCGCAATTCGTCGAGGCGTTCGCGGGCGCGGTCGGGATCCTGCAGGGGTAGGTAACCGACGATCCCGAGCACGAGCGGCTGGGCGGTGGCCACCTCGAACATCAGGTCGGTGTCGTGGTCCTCGTCGGCGGACTGCACGAGCACCGTCCCCGTGATGCCGGTCGCCTCGAGGGCGGGCCGCACGTCGTCCAACCCGAACGACCGGTGGAGCACGCCGGCCTCGGGCGTCAGCCAGTCGTAGCGGGCCCGATCGAGATCCCAGACGTGCTGGTGGGCATCGATGATCCCGCTCATGCGGCCACCTCCCGAATCGAGACCAAAGGTCTGATGATTCTGGCCCGCTCACCTATGATGTGCGCATGGGATCGCGCTCGAACGTCGTCGTCGACGGAATTCGCCAGATGATCACGAGCGGCGAGCTCGTCGCAGGCTCGCGGCTGCCGGTGGAGCGCGAGCTCGGCGCACGGCTCGGCGTGTCGCGCGGACCGCTGCGCGAAGGGGTACGCGCGCTGGTCGTGCTCGGCGTGCTCGAGACCCGGCAGGGCGACGGCACCTACGTGACCTCGCTCGAGCCCGGGCAGTTGCTCGAACCGCTCGGCATGCTCGCCGAGCTGCAGAGCCCCGAGAACAGCGTGCACCTGTTGGGCGTCCGGCGCGTTCTCGAGCCCGAGGCCGCAGCCCAGGCAGCCCTTCGCATCTCCGACGACGAGCTCGCCGAGGCGCGCCGCATCCTCGAGCGGGGCGAGGCGATCCTCGCCGCCGGCGACGAGATCGACCTCGAAGGCACGATCGACGTCGACACCGACTTCCACCGCGTCATCGCGACCGCGAGCGGCAATCCCGCCTTCGCGGCGATCATCGAGGCGCTCGTCAGCCGTACGTCGCGCGCGCGGCTGTGGCGAGCCATCCACCAGCATGGAGCGGTGCACGACACCCAGCGGGAGCACCGCGCCATCCTCGACGCGCTCGAGGCGCACGACCCCGACCGCGCCCGGATCCGCATGGGCGTGCACGTGCTGGGCGTCCAGGAGTACACCGAGCGGCACGTCGGCGAGCAGCCCGGCGCCGACGGGGACTGACGACTCACACATCGCGCACGAGTCCCCGCTCGGAGAGCGCCCGCCAGAATGCCTCGGGGATCTCGGCCGAGTACCGGGCGGCGGTGCTCGCCACCTGGTCGGCGGTGCGCATGCCCACCACGACCGAGACGACGGCGGGATGCCGCAGCGGGAAGGCGACCGCGGCCTCGGGCAGCGTGAGGCCGAACTCGTCGCAGACGTCGGCGATCGCGTTCGCGCGCGCGAGCACGTCGGTCGGGGCCGGGCCGTAGTCGTACGTGGCGTCAGCCGCGGGGCGCGGCTTCGAGAGCAGTCCGGAGTTGTAGACCGCCGCGGCCACGATGCCGACGCCGCGTTCGGCGGCGATCGGCAGCAGGTCCTCGAGCGCGCCCTGCTCGAGCAGCGTGTAGCGCCCGGCGAGCATGATCACGTCGACGTCGTGGCGACGCACGAACTCCGCGGGCATCGCCGACTGGTTCATGCCCGCGCCGATCGCGCCCACGAGCCCCTCCTCGCGCAGCTCGATGAGAGCCGGGATCCCCTCGGCGTGCGCCTGCGGCCCGTGGTCGTCGGGATCGTGCAGGTACGCGATGTCGATGCGGTCGAGGCCGAGGCGCTCGAGGCTCTGCTCGACGGAGCGGCGGACGCCGTCGCGGCTGAAGTCCCACTCGCGCCGAAGGGTCGCGGGCACGGCGAATCCGCCGTCGTCCATCGTGCCATCGGGGTACCCGCTGCGGACGAGGAGTCGTCCGACCTTCGTGGAGAGCGCGAACTCCTCGCGGGGGCGCTCGCGCAGCGCCTCGCCGAGCCGCCGTTCCGAGAGCCCGAGGCCGTAGTGGGGAGCGGTGTCGAAGTAGCGGATGCCGGCCGCCCAGGCCGCATCGACGGCGGCCCGCGCCTCGGCGTCGGTCGTCTCTCGATACAGGTTGCCGAGTTGCGCCGCGCCGAATCCGAGTTCGGTGAGGGCGGCGCCCGTTCTCAGCGTGCGGCTCAGCATCGAGGAGACCTCCATTGGGCGGGTGCGACTGCGTAAAGGTTAGATGACTTGCCGCAGAATCTCCATTTCTCTGCCACAATGAGGTTGCAACGGCGCGAAAGGTCTCCCCAATCCACCTCGCGACGTCCCACCGACATCCGCGAGGAGGAGCAATGCTGACCGCCGCGTACACGGGCGACTCGACCATCACCGTCTCCGAGGCCGAGCGCGTACCACCCGCACCCGGACAGGTGCAGATCCGTGTCGCGTTCGTCGGCCTCTGCGGCACCGACCTGCACGTCCTCCACGGCAGCATGGACGCCCGGGTCGACACCCCATTGGTGTTCGGGCATGAGATGAGCGGTGAGATCGCCTCGCTCGGCGAGGGCGTCTCGGGTTGGAGCGTCGGCGACGCCGTGACCGTGATGCCGCTGGCCTGGGACGGCACCTGCCCGGCATGCCGCGCCGGGAACGAGCACATCTGCCAGAACCTCGACTTCATCGGCATCGACTCGCCGGGCGCCCTGCAGGCGTACTGGAACGTCCCCTCCGAGGTGCTGGTGGCCCTCCCCCGCGGCATCGCCCTCGATGCCGCGGCTCTGGTCGAACCCGTCGCCGTCGCCGTGCACGATGTGCGCCGCTCCGAGATCGCGCCCGGCCAGAAGGCCGTCGTGATCGGCGGCGGGCCCATCGGCGTGCTCATCGCGACGGTCGCGCGCGCCTTCGGTGCCGAGGTCTCCGTGATCGAGCTCGACTCGAACCGCCGCAAGCAGGTCGGCGACCTCGGATTCGCGACCATCGACCCGCGCGAGGTCGACCAGGTCTCGTGGGTCGAGGAGTGGACCGGCGGGGCCGGGGCGGACGTCGTCTTCGAGGTCTCGGGCGCCGCGGCCGCGGTGCTGGGCGCGACCTCGCTCGCCAAGGTGCGCGGCACGCTGGTCGTCGTGGCGATCCACCCTGCACCGCGCGAGATCGACCTGCAGCGCGTGTTCTGGCGTGAGCTTCGCATCCTCGGTGCCCGCGTCTACCAGCGCGACGACTTCGAGACCGCCGTCGAGCTCGTGGCCGACGGCACCATCCCGAGCGAGGTGCTCATCACGAAGATCGTGCCCCTCGCCGAGACCCGGGCGGCGTTCGACGACCTCGAAGGCGGCCGCGCGATGAAGGTGCTCGTCGACGTGCAGGCGGGCCAGGCCACGACCGACGAGGAGGCCGCGGCATGAGCGTCAGCTTCGATCTCACCGGGACGACCGCGGTCGTCACCGGCGCCAAGCGCGGCATCGGCTTCGCGATGGCCGAGGCCCTGGCCGGGGCCGGCGCCGACATCATCGGCGTGAGCGCGAGCCTCGAGCCCGAGGGCAGCGCGATCGCTGCGGCCGTCGAGGCGCACGGCCGACGCTTCGAGGCGCACGCGGTCGACTTCGCCGACCGCGACGCGGTCCTCGCCCTCGCCGAGTCGCTCGGCGAGCGTCGCATCGACATCCTCGTGAACAACGCCGGAACGATCGAGCGGGCGCCCGCGGCGGAGCATCCGCTCGAACTCTGGGATCGCGTCGTCGAGGTGAACCTCTCCAGCCAATTCGCACTCACCCAGGCGATCGCGCGCGGCATGCTCGAACGCCGCCACGGCCGGGTGATCTTCACGGCGAGCCTGCTGAGCTTCCAGGGCGGCATCAACGTGCCCGGGTACGCGGCGGCGAAGTCGGGCATCGCAGGGCTCATCCGGGCGCTCGCCAACGAATGGACCGCCCGCGGCGTCACCGTCAACGGCGTCGCGCCCGGCTACATCGCGACCGACAACACGCAGGCCCTGCGCGACGATCCCGACCGTTCGAAGGCGATCCTCGACCGGATCCCGGCGGGCCGCTGGGGTCGCGCCGACGACATCGCGGGCGCCACGCTGTTCCTCGCGTCGCCCGCGGCCGACTATGTGTCGGGCGTCATCCTCCCCGTCGACGGCGGATGGCTCGGACGATGATCCTCGACGGCGAGCGCTTCGTCCCGGTCGTCGTCCTCGACGACGCCGTACGGGCGGTTCCCGTCGCCGAGGCGCTGCAACGGGGTGGCATCCGGTGCGCCGAGATCACCCTGCGCACCCCTGCCGGCATCGACGCGATCGCGGCGATCCGCGACCTGGGCGACTTCACGGTGGGCGCCGGCACGGTGCTCACGCCCCATGACGTCGACCGGGTGGTCGACGCCGGTGCGCGCTTCGTCGTGAGCCCCGGCCTTGCCGAGGATGTGGTCGAGCGAGCCCTCGAGCGCGGCGTCGAGGTCGTCCCAGGCGTGGCGACGGCGACCGAGGTCCAGCGCGCCATCCGCCTGGGTCTCACGCTCCTCAAGCTCTTCCCGGCGGAGCCGCTGGGCGGACTCGGGCTGATCCGAGCGCTCGCGGGGCCGTTCCCCGACGTGCGATTCCTCCCGAGCGGCGGCGTCGGCGCCGCGAACGCGGCCGCGTATCTCGCCGAACCGAACGTGTTCGCGGTGAGCGGCAGCTGGATGGCGACCCGTGAGCTCATCCGGACGGGCGACCTCGAGGCCATCGAGCGGCTGAGCCGCGAGGCCGTCGCGGCGGTCTCCCCGTGAACGCCGACGCCGAAGCCACGCGCGGCGTCCTGACGATCGGCGAGGGGCTCGGCGTGCTCCGCACCCGCGGAGTCGGCTCGCTCGCCCATGAGCCCGACCTCGTCGTCGGCACCGGCGGCGCGGAGGGCAACGTCGCGATCGGGCTGGCGCGCCTCGGCATCCCGGTGACCTGGCTCGGCCGCGTGGGCGACGACGGGCTCGGCACGCGCGTCGTGCGCGAGCTCCGCGCCGAGGGCGTGACCGTCGTCGCTGCGGTGGATGACGCGGCAACGGGCCTCCTCCTCAAGGAGACCCCCGCACCGGGCCGCACCCTCGTGACCTACCACCGCGGCGGCAGTGCGGGCAGCCGGGTCTCGACGGCCGACCTCGACCAGGTGGATGTCGCCGCGTTCGACCTCCTGCACGTCACCGGCATCACGCCCGCGCTCTCGGCGTCGGCGCACGAGACGATCGACACGGCGGTGAACCGCGCCCAAGAGGCGGGCGTGCGGGTCTCGTTCGACGTGAACCAGCGCAGCTCGCTGTGGTCCGACGCCGACGCGGCATCCGCCGTCTACCGCTCACTCGCCGCACGGGCCGACCTCGTATTCGCAGGCGTCGACGAGGCGGTTCTGCTGACCGGGCTCGCGGATTCCGCTCCTGAGGACCTGGCGCGCGCGATCGCCTCGCTCGGGGCTGCCGAGGTGGTCGTCAAACTCGGTGAGGCGGGCGCGATCGCGCTCGTCGACCACGTGGTGGAGCACCGTGCGGCCGTCCCGGTCGTGGTCGTCGACACCGTCGGCGCGGGCGACGCGTTCGTCGCCGGCTACCTCGCCGCGCTGCTCGCGAGCGAGGCGCCCGCCGGGCGGCTCGACTTCGCCGTGCGCACGGGTGCCGCGGCGTGTACGCACCCCGGCGACTGGGAGGGATTCCCGACCCGTCGCGAGCTCGACCGCCGGTTCGGCGACGACCCGGTCTCGCGCTGACGGCCGCGCTCGCACGCCGCCGCCGCCGCGCGCTCGGCCGAACCGGAGCACGCCGTCGGATCAGCCCAGCAGCCTGCGCGCGGTCAGCGATCGGTAGAGCGCGTCGATGCCGAACGTCCACGGTTCGGCGTCGGCAGTGGAACGGACGCGATTGACGAGCGCGCCGAGCCGCGGCTCGGCGATGCGGACGAGGTCGCCGTCGCGGTGCGTGAATCCGCGCCCGGGCACGTCCCGGTCGTCCACAGGCGCGAACATCGTGCCGAGGTAGAGCACGAAGCCGTCGGGGTACTGGTGGTGCGCGCCGACGACCTGTCCGACGAGGTCGACCGGATCGCGGCTGATGCGGGCGAGTTCGCTCGTGCCGTCGAGGCGGTAGCCGTCTTCGCCGTCGATCGAGAGGCGCACGACCGACGCGCGCAGGTCGTCGATGCCGTAGCCGTCGTCGAAGAGCCGGATGAACGGGCCGAGCGACGCCGAGGCGTTGTTGTCCTTGGCCTTGCCGAGGAGCAGGGCGCTTCGGCCCTCGACGTCGCGCAGGTTCACGTCGTTGCCGAGGCTCGCGCCCGCGATGCGGCCCGTCGAGCTCACGACGAGGACAACCTCGGGCTCGGGGTTGTTCCACTGCGAGGCAGGGTGCACGCCGACGTCGACGCACGGCCCGACGGTCGCGAGCACGGGTGCCTTGGTGAACACCTCGGCGTCCGGCCCGATGCCGACCTCGAGGTACTGGCTCCACCAGCCGCGTTCGATGAGCAGGGCCTTCAGCGCACCCGCCTCTTCGGATCCCGGCTTCAACGACTCGAGCGAGCCGCCGATCGTCGCGAGGATCTCGGCGCGGATCGCGGCCGCGGCGCCCTGGTCGCCGCGAGCACGTTCCTCGATGACGCGCTCCAGCATCGAGACGGGGAACGTCACGCCCGCGGCCTTGACGACGTGCAGGTCGATCGGGGAGAGCAGCCACGGGCGGCCGGCGTCGCGCGTCTCAGGCGGGGTGTTCGCAACGAGGTCGTCGAGTGAACCGAGCACGGGTCCCTCTGCGGCGGTGACGGCCGCGAACGGGTCGTCGTGCTCGGTGAGCGCGCGCATCGTGGGGAACGTGCGCGCGAGATCGACGACGCCCTCGGGCCGCAGGGCGACGACGCTCGGCCCATCGGCGGTCCAGGCACGCCCGACGAGCGTCGCCGTGTCGGCGTCGCCGGGCAGGATTCCGCGGGCGTCGGGCCAGGTCATGACGGTGGTGCTCCTCGTGGTCGGCGTCACGTCGTTGCGCTCCCCGAGCGTGGTACCGGCCATCACGCGCTCGCGACGACGTGCGACGGTTCGGTGGCGCGCGCCGCACCCGAGGAGAGCAGCGCGTCGATCGCCCGCTCGCCGAGCCCGGCCTCGGCGAGGACCTCGCGCGTGTGCTCGCCGACGAGCGGCGCACCGCGGTACACCTGGGGCGGCGTCGCCGAGAAGCGGTACGGGAAGCCCGGTGTCTTGACGTGCCCCTCGGTGGGGTGGTCGTACTCGACGAACGTGCCGTTGTGGATGATCTGCGGGTCGTCCACGAGGTCGTCGTAGCCGAGCACTGGTCCGATCCAGATGCCGGCAGCGCCGAGCGTGTCGAGCCAGTGCGCCGACGGCTTCTCGCGGAGCTTCGCCGCGGTGCGCGCGTGGATCTCGTCGCGCCGGGTCCACCCCTCGACCTCGCTGTTCCAGCCCTCGAATGCGGGCTCGTCGATCAGGCGGCCCAGCTCGTGCAGGTCGGCGAACGCGAGCGCCACGAAACCGTCACTCGTCGCGAAGACGCCGTAGGGCGCACGGATGTAGACGTGCGCGTGCGGCTCGTCGGATCGCTGCTGGGACTTGCCGCCGACGGTGTAGACCGAGAGCTCCTGCATCTGCAGGGTGGTGAGCGCGTCCAGCATGTTGACGGTCACGAGCTGGCCCTCGCCCGTGCGCTCGCGGTGCAGGAGCGCCGCGAGCACGCCCTCGAACGCGGTCGAGGCGGTCACCGCATCGGCGAGGTACTGACCGGCGGGCGACGGCTCGTCGCCGTGGCGTCCGGCCGAGAGCATCGCGCCCGACATCGCCTGCAGCAGGAGGTCCTGGCCGGGGCGGTCGCGGTAGGGGCCGTCCTCGCCATAGCCCGAGATCGAGACGTACACGATCGACGGGTTGATCGCGCGCAGCGACTCGTAGTCGACCCCGAGGCGGGCGGCCACGCCGGGCCGGTAGTTCTGGAGGAACACGTCGGCGGTCGCGACGAGCTCGCGGAGGGCCTCGCGACCCTCTTCGCGCTTGAGGTCGAGGGCGACCGACCGCTTGTTGCGGTTCAGCGAGAGGAACGAGACGTTGACCTCGTTCCCCGCGGCGCCGCCCGCGGCGGTGTGTCGCTGCCACTCGCCGGTCGTCGGTTCGACCTTGATCACGTCGGCTCCGAGGTCGCCGAGGCGCTGGGCGGCGAACGGGCCGGCCATGGCGATGGAGCAGTCGAGCACGCGGTAGCCCGCGAGCACTCCATGGTTCTGGGTCACGCGGACTCCTCGTTTCTGTGGTCGGCTTCGGCCTCGGTCGTGCGGTGGACGGCGACCTCGGCTCCCCCGGCCGCGGCGCTTCGCAGCATCGCATCGATGAGCTCGACGGAGCGGGCCGCGACCTCCGCATCGGAGTTGTTCTCCGTGCTCGCGCCGGTGATGAGGTCGATGAATCGGTTGGGCGGCACGATGCACTCGTATGCGCCCGCGCCGGGCTCGATGTCGAGGTCCCACCGCTGCCCGTCGTAGCGGTGCAGCGTGACGCGTTCGCGCTCGGTGTCGAGGAGCAGCACGCCCTCGGTGCCGAAGATGCGGAGATCGACCTGGTAGGGATCGCCGTCGGGCAGCGTCGCCGCACCCGAGAGCGACCCGAGCGCGCCGCCGTCGAACGTGATGACGGCCGCGTCGAACAGGTCGACTGCTGCGCCTCCGTTCGACACCTTGGCCATGACGGATGCCGCGCGCAGCTCGCTCAGCCAGAACAGCAGTGCGCTCGAGTGGGTGACCTGCCCGTGCGCGTACCCGCCGCCGCGCGACGGCGACTGCCACGTGCGCGGGTCGGGCCCGCTCGTCTTCGAATCCCACAGGGAGCGGATGTGGTTCGTGTCGCCCGCGAAGAGCCCCCGCGTCGGCGAGGCCATGTGGCAGAGCACGTGCTGGATCTCGCCGAGACAGCCCGCCGCGACGAGGCGACGAGCCTCGATCGCGAACGGCTTGTAGTTCCATCCGTACGGCGCCAGGAAGTGCACCCCCGCGGCGCGCACGCGATCGGCGAGATCCCAGCCCTGCTCAGCCGTGAGCGTCACCGGCTTCTCGAGCAGCACGTGCAGGCCTCGCTCGATCGCGGAGACCGCCTGCGGGTGATGCAGGTCGTGGGGCGTCGTGATCACGACGGCGTCGAGGTCCTGGGCGAGCAGCTCGTCGTAGTGGTTCGTGGCCATGCCGAAGCCGAACTGCTCGCGGACCTCCTCGAGCTCGGGACCGATGCCGCAGACGCCGACGAGCTCGACATCCTCTCGGCCCGCGAAGATCGGGAAGTGGTTGCTCGTCGCCCACCAGCCGGCGCCCACGGCGCCGAGTCGGACCGGCGCGCTCATCGGACCGGGCTCCAGCGACGGCGACCCGCGGCATCCACCTGCTCGGTCACGACGCCGCGAGCCGCGAGCCGTTCGAGGTTGCCCGTGACCGGGAAGACGGCGTAGTCGAGCGCGTCGGCCGGCCACGGCCCGAGTGCCGCTCCGGCTGTGCGGACCAGCTCGAGCGTGGTGCGCGGCTCGTCGCTCGCCTCGAGGATGCCCGCGAGGACCTCGTCTATGCGCTCGGTGTACGCCTCGCTCTCGTCGAGGAACGTCCGGACCCCGTCGCCCTCGTAGACGGGGTAGTGCGCCGTGAGCAGCAGCTCGACGTCGAGGTCCCGGAACCCGCGGAGGCTCGCGACGTAGGGATCGACGTCGCGGTAGGTCGGGGGGAAGGCCGCCCGGCCGTCGGCCAAGGGCACGGTGGTGCCCAGCGTCGCATCACCGATCATGAGCGCGCGGTGCTCGGGATCGTGCACGGCGATGTGGCCCGGGCTGTGGCCCGGCACGTGCAGGACCCGAACGGCGCGGCCACCGAGGTCGAACTCCTCGCCGCCGGCCAGTCGCTCGTCGACCGGGACCAGGTCGGAGACGCTGCGCAGGTACGCGGTGGTCTCGGGGGCGTCGTCGAACCCGTCGGTCGCGCGGAACTCGCCGTAGCGGACGTCGATGAGACGGTCGACGTCCTCGACGAGCTCGGCATCGAGGTCGTGCGCGAGGACCCGGACCGACGGGATCGCCGCCTTCAGCGCCCCGTTGCCGCCCGTGTGGTCGTAGTCGCAGTGCGTGTTGACCGCCCAGCGCAGGTGCTCGCGCGGGATGCCGGCCTCATCGAGGTACGGCAGCAGCGTCTCGGTGATGCTCTCGCGGATGCCCGTGTCGACGAGCATCGCGGCATCGTCCCCGACGAGCAGGTAGAGCGCGACGAAGCGCTCGCCGAGCGGTGCCTGCACGCGGTGCAGACCCGGCCTGATCTCCATGGAGTCCGTCCTTCCGGTGTCCGCGTCAGCGCTCGACGCCGTCGAGCACGACGCGGAGCCCCGCACGAACGGGCCGCATGTGGGGACCGGCCGGGTTCGCCCAGCCGTCGCCCCTGCGTGCGCCGTCGATCGCGACCTCGTCGATCCGGATGCCCGAGCCCGGCTCGTCGCTGAGCACGATGCCGCCGTCGGTGAACTCGTGGTCGACGAGCACCCCGTCGGCGAAGTCGATCGCCTGCACCTCGGTGGTCAGGTGGTTCGGCACCGCAGTCATGACATGCGCGACCGCCGGATTGGCGTTGTAGCCGACCGTGCTCACCGGCAGGTCGCGTGCTGCGGCGGCGAGGGCGAGCCGATGCATGTGGCTGACGCCCCAGATGGCGCCCGCCTGCACGATGTCGGGAGCGCCAGCGTCGAACAGGGGGCGGAACTGGTCGACGCCGGTGAGGTTCTCGCCGGTCGCGACGGCGGCGCGGACCGCGGTGCTGAGGCGCGCGTGGCCGACCGCATCCCACCGTCGCAGCGGCTCCTCGACCCAGAGCAGGTCGACGTGCTCCTCGAGCGCGCTGACGTAGCGCACCGCCTGCTTGACCTGCCACGACTCGTTGGCGTCGAGCATCAGGCCCGGGCGCGAGGTGTTGGCGGCGAGCACGTCGGAGAGGATGCCGAGGCGGCGCAGGTCGGCGTCGAGGTCGAGACCGCCCTTGAGCTTTCCCGCGACGAAGCCGCGGTCGGCGAACTCGGAGTAGAACGCGGCGAGCTCCTCATCGTCGAGCGCGATGTCGAGGCCGGAGGCGTAGCCCGGCACGAACCGGTCCCGGCCACCGAGCAGGCGCCAGAGCGGCTCGCCGGCCGCCTTCGCCTTGAGGTCCCAGAGGGCTGCGTCGAAGGTCGCGACGCCGCCGTACGTGGCGCCGGCATGACCCGACTTGAACACCTGCGCGAGCATGCGGTCGAACAGCGCCGCGACGCTCCGCGGGTCCTCCCCCTCGATGGCAGGGAAGAGGCGGCCGAGGTCGGCGTGCGAGCCGATGCCCACGCCCTCGACGCCGGAGTCGGTCTCGACGATGACGACCGGCACCTCGGTGACGGCCTCCACGATGTGGCCGTTCACGTCGCCGATGGAGCGCTGCCAATGCTGCTGCGCGGTGAGCGTGCGATACCCGGTGATCTTCATGGGGTCATCACTCCTTGGTGCCGCCGGCGGTCATGCCCTCGACGAGGAAGCGCTGCGCGAAGAGGAAGATCAGCAGGATGGGCGCGACCGACAGCAGGGTCGCGAGCGCGAGCGTCGGCAGCTGGATGACGATGCTCGACGCGGTGGTCGGGTTGAACGCCGGCACGTTGGAGAGCAGGTTCGCCAGGCCGACCTGCACCGGGACCTTGTCGCCTCCGACCACGAGGAACGGCAGGAAGTAGTTGTTCCAGTTGGCGACGAAGCTGAAGAAGCCGACGAGCGCGATGACTGGGGTCGCGAGCGGCATCGCGACATGCGAGAAGACGCGGAGTTCGCCCGCGCCGTCGATGCGGGCCGCGTTCAACAGGTCTCGCGAGACCGCGGTCGAGAAGTAGATGTACGTGAGGTACACGCCGAACGGGAAGAACGAGAAGGGCAGGATCACCGCGAGCGGACTGCCGATGAGGCGCGCCGCGCTCAACTCGAGGAAGATCGGGAGCACGAGCGCCGTGTTCGGGATCAGCATCACGACGAGCGTCGTGACGAGCAGGAGCCGTCGTCCCCTGAACTCCATGAGGGCGAGCGCGTACCCCGCGGGGACGCTCACGATCAGCGTGATCGCAAGCGCCGCGAACGAGTAGAAGGCCGAGTTGCCGAGCCAGGTGGCGAACACGCCGCTGCCGAACGCGAAGAGCTCGTTCCAGTTCGCGCCGAGCTGCTCGAACGAGCCGAAGCTGAACGGGCCGTCGAGCAGCAGCTCGTTGTTGGTCTTCGTCGGAGCGAGCAACAGCCAGATGATCGGCACGATGAAGAACGCGGCGAAGGTCAGCAGCACGACGGCCACGAAGGCGCGGCCGATCCACTGCCCCGGAGTGAGTGGGCGCCGCCGACGGCGCAGGGCGAGGTCAGTCACGTTCGAACAGCTTTCCGCGGAAGATGAAGACGGTGGACAGGCCCAGCGCAACCACGAGGAGCACCACCGAGATCGCGGCCGATCCCGAGAAGTCCCCCTGGCGGAACGCGTACAGGTACGCCAGCTGGTTGAGGGAGTAGTCCTCCGGTACGACGTTCTTCGTCGCCTGGGCGAGGACCTTGGGCTCGACGAAGAGCTGCGTGCCGGCGGCCAGCGACATGATGCCCATGTAGCTGATCCACTTCGTGAGCATGGGGAGCTGGATGTACCACGCCACCTTCACGGCGCCGGCGCCGTCGATGCGCGCGGCCTCCATGATGTCGGCGCTGATGTTGTTGAGTGCGCCGTACATGATGACGATCCATCCGCCGGCGCCGGCCCAGAAGGCGATGACCGTGAACACGACCGGCAGGTTGCCGACGGCGACGACGTTGACGAGCGACTCGAAGCCCATCGACCGGAGGAGCGCCGAGGCCGGACTGACGGACGGGTCGAGCATGAACAGCCACAGCAGCACGCTCGAGGCGCCGGCGATCGCCCCGGGGATGTAGAAGAGGAACCGGGCGGTGTCACCGAGCCAGCGGACCCGGATGGCGTGGACCACGATCGCGAGGAGCACGACGAAGATGAGGAGGCTGATCAGCCAGAAGACGATGTAGAGCGCGACGTGCGCGACGGCCGGCAGGAACCGGTAGTCGTTGAAGACCCGGATGAAGTTGTCGAATCCGACGAAGACGCCGTCGCGGGTGAACGAGAGGTAGAGCGCGTAGAGCGTGGGGAGCAGCCCGAACGCGATCAGCAGCAACGTGTAGCCGCTGACGAAGACGTAGCCGAACCGCGCCTGCCCTGCGTTGACCCGGGCGGGGCGCCGGCGCTCCGGCCGGCGCCGTCCCGAGGGGACGACGCCGGCAGGAGCCGGAGGTGCGGTGACAGTCACGACGTCACTCCACCGTGTACCCGTTGACGGTGGCCTCGTTCTCGAGCTCCGTCTGCCACGCGGGCAGCAGCGAGACGATGCTGTCGCCCTCGGCGATGCCGGGGATGACGACCTTCGCCCACGCGGTCTCGGGACTCCACGACGTGACGTTCCATCCGTCCCAGATCTGCCCCGCGGCATCCGACATGACGGTCTTGAAGTCGTCGTTGACGAAGTAGCCGGCCTCGGCCTGCTTGTCGAGCCACTTCTCGGCGGCCTCCGAGTAGGCCGGGTAGCCCGAGGACGCCTCGACCTGGAACTCGTCGGCGCTGGTGACGAACTCGAGGAAGGTCTTGACCGCCTCGAGGTTCTTCGAGTGGCTGGAGGCGTACCAGATGCCGCCGCCGACGTTGCCGGCTGCGACCTCGCCGCCCTCCCACGTCAGCGGGGGCGCGACGCCGATCTCACCGGCGGGCGTCGCGAGTCCGCCCTGGAAGATGGCACCGGTGTACCAGACCGGCCCCGGCACGCCCACCAGCTTGTCGGCGTAGTTCGCGGCGAACTCGGGGCTGAAGAAGCTGTCCTGCACGAGCGTGCCGTTGGCCAGCATCCCATCGATGATCTCGGAGATCTTCTCGGCGTTCTCGTCGGACGTGTCGGAGTGGAAGACACCCGGCTCGGGCGACTGGAAGACGGGCGACTCGGAGCCGCCGTAGTAGACGTAGGTCATGAAGCTGTCGCCCATGCTGCCGAGGATGTAGCCGGGATGCTCTGCGGCGAGCGCGTCGCCGAGCTCCCCGTACTCCTCCCACGTGGTGGGCACCTCGTAGCCGAACTGGTCGAGCAGCTTCTGGTTGTAGTAGAAGACGGTCTGGGCCAGGTCGTTGCGCAGGCCGTAGACCGTTCCGTCGATCGTGGCGTAGTCGAGCGAGCCCTCGGCGAAGCCGTCGAGGAACTCCTGGTCGATGAGGCCCGTGTTGAGCGGTGCGGCGAAGCCGGGCTCGCCCTGGGCAGTGTCCTTCGAGGCCCAGATCGCGTCGTTCTGCTGGGTCGAGAAGACGATGTCGGGCCAGCCGTCGCCGGCCTGGTCCATGAGCGAGATCTTGCTCTGGAACGAGCCGCTGCCGCCGGCGTTGCCGTCGTAGGTCTCGAGCTTCACGTCGATGTCGGGGTACGCCTCCTGGAAGGCGGTCACGGCGGGCTCGCGTGAGGCGTCGACCCACACGGTGATGGGACTGTCGGCCACCTGCTCCGGCGCGGCGAAGCCGTAGGTGTCGTCACCCCCACCCTCGGCGCCGGTGGAGCACCCGCTGAGGACGAGGAGGCCGGTGGCCGCGACGGCCCCGGCGGTGATCAGCCGAGTGGCTCGGCGTCGGAAGGACGAGTGCTGGGACATGTCGCGCATTCCTGTTCTGGTCGGCGTCGATGACGACTGGGGCGCCCGAGTGGGCTCAGAGCGATTACATCATACGTCTTACTAACACGCAAGGAAAGGTAATAGGTGTGATCACTTTTGACGGTTATGCTGTCCGCATGTCCATCGAACGTGCCGCCGGGGTCGAGCAGGCCGCCTACCCGACCATCGCCGCCCGCGCGCGGACGCCGCGGCTCGGCGTGACGGTGGTGGCCGACCTCGTCGACGCCATCGTGCGCGGCGATCTCGCGCCCGGCACGTCGCTCCCGCCCGAGGCGGTGCTCTGCGAACAGTTCGGCGTGAGCCGGACCGTGATCCGCGAATCGGTCAAGCGCCTCGAGGAGAAGGGACTCGTCACCGTCGCCCAGGGCCGCGGTACGCAGGTGCTCGGCGCGGAATCATGGAACATGGTGGACGCCACGGTGCTGTCGGCGCTCGTGGCCAACGACGCCACACTTGGAATCCTCGACGACCTCAGCAGTGTGCGCGCTTCGCTCGAGGGCCTCATCGCGCGCGATGCGGCGATCGACAGGTCGCCGGAGCAGCTCGAACGGCTCCGCGAGGCACTTCAGCTCATGCGCGACACGATCGACGACGAGCCCGCCTTCAATGGAGCCGATGTCGTCTTCCACACGACGGTCGGCGAGATGAGCACCAACCGGCTGGCCGTGAACCTGGTGAAGATCCTGTTCGGACAGGCCCGCGAGAGCGCCCGCTTCCACCTGCACAGCCGGCTCGAGACGACGCTCGAGGAACACGAACGCGTATTCGCCGCCATCGAGGCCGGCGACGCCGATGGCGCCGAGCAGTCCATGCGGTCCCACATCGCTGACGCCTGGGAGCGCCGGCGCCCGCCGAACCCGCGCCGGTAGGGCGCTCTCATTCGCCGGTTCCGCCGAGGCGAATGACGGCCACTCGAGCGGGGATCGCGTCACGGGCCGGCGGTGAACCGCGGGACGGTCGTCACCTCACTCCGCCGATGCCGTCTCCAGCACCCCGTCGACTCGCCGCGGAATCCCCCGGTACTCGTCGCGCAGCTCCGTGGGCAGGAGCGCGGTCGGCGCGTTCTGCCACGCGAGCGGACGGAGGAAGCGGCGGATCGCCGTGATGCCGACCGAGGTGTGGAAGGAGTTCGTCGCCGGCCACGGACCACCGTGGTGCTGCGCCCACGACACCCTCACGCCGGTGGGATATCCGTTGAAGACGATGCGGCCGGCTGCGGCGGCGAGCTGCGGCAGCATGCCCGCGACCGCCGACTGATCGGCGTCCTCGAGGTGCAGTGTCGCAGTGAGGGAATCCGGAACCGTTCGCAGCGCGGCCAGCAGCTGGTCGGTGTCGTCGTACTCGACGACGAGCACGAGCGGTCCGAACGCCTCGACGGTGTGCTCGGGAGAGAGATCGGCGGCATGCACCCGCAGCACTCGCGCGTCCACGGCGAACCCCTCGGCGGTCTCGGCCCCGTCGCTGCCGGTTCCGAGCAGCGACTCGACCGAACCGGCCTGCTCGAGTTCGCGCTCAGCGGCCCGGAACGATTCGACCACGCGATCGTTGAGCAGCACTCCCGGCGCGGCCGCGCCGACCGCTGAGACGAGCTGGGTCGCGAATCGAGCGGCGTGCTCTCCCGCGGGCACGAACGCGAGGCCGGGCTTGGTGCACAGCTGCCCGGCCGAACCCGTGATGGATCCCGCGAGCCCGGTGGCGATCGCCTCGCTGCGAGCGCGAAGCGCCTCCTCGGTGATGATGAGCGGGTTGACGCTCTGCAACTCGCCGTAGAACGGGATCGGTCGCGGGCGACGCTCGATGATGGCGCGAAGATGCTCGGCAGCACCCAACGAGCCCGTGAAGCCGACGGCGGCGACGCCCTCGTGCGCGACGAGTCGCGACCCCGCCGCCTGCCCGAACACGATGCCGATGGTTCCGTCGGGTCCACCCGCGCGGGCGACTCCCTCGCGCAACGCCTCGTAGGACGCCTTCGACGTCAGCGGGTGCGCGCTGTGCGCCTTGGCGATGACGGGATTGCCCGCCGCGAGCGCGGATGCGGTGTCGCCACCCGGCACCGAGAAGGCGAACGGGAAGTTGCTCGAGCCGAAGACCGCGACCGGACCGATCGGCACCAGCATCCGGCGCACGTCGGGCTGCGGCCCCATCGGCGTTTCGCCGGCGTGATCGATCGCGGCCTCGAGGTACCCGCCCTCGCGCACGGCCTGGCCGAAGAGCCGGAACTGGAACACGGTGCGGGTGAGTTCGCCGTTCAGCCGCACCGGGGTCAGCCCGGTCTCGGCTTCGGCGGTCGCGACGAGCTCGGCGCGCCGTTCCTCGATCGCATCGGCCAACGCGTCCAGCAGGTCGGCACGCCAGGCGCGGTCGCGCCGCTCGAGCTGCTCGGCGGCGCCGAGCGCCTGTTCGACGATCGCGTCGACCGCCTCGTCGCTCGTGGCTTCGATGCCGGTGTCGGAGCGGACGCCGGTCCGCGGGTCGGTGGTGGAGAGCGTGGTCGACATGGGTCCTCGCAGTTCTTGTGGTGTCGTCGGCGGCGGTGACGCCGCGCGATGGGGAGGGCGCGGGTGGAGTTCGGGGTTGCGGAGTCGCGGGTTCAGGCGCTCTCGCGCACCATCAACGTGAACCCGAGGTCGATGGAGACGGACTCTGCGTGCGGATCCATGATTCGCTCGAGGATGAGCTCGCCGGCTCGCCGACCGATGCTCTCGTTGGGGGTCTGGATGGTCGTGAGCGGCGGCGGCAGGTGCCTGCTCATCTCGAAGTCGCCGAAGCCGGTGACGGCGATCTCCGTGGGGACGTGAATCCCTCGGCGGTGAGCGGCCAGCAGCGCCCCGGTTGCGAAGATGTCGCTCGCGCACACCAGCACGTCGGTCTCCGGGTGCTGCTCCCGGGCCTGCTCGAGCAGCCAGCCGCCGGCCTCGACGCTGATCCCGCGGGCTCCCGTGTCGAGGATCCGGACGGGTTCGTCGGGCAGCAGGCGCGTGATCGTGTCGCGGAAGCCGTCGCGGCGAGCATGGGCGCGCGAGTCCGCACCGGTCAGCCATCCGGCGAAGGTCGGGTGCCGGTATCCGGCGCCGACGACGTACTCCGTCATGGCGGCGAACGCGTCGCGGTTCGAGAAGCCGACCAGCGAATCGATGGGGTCGTCGGTCCAGTCCCAGGTCTCGACGATCGGGATGTTGGAACGCTGCAGCAGTTCGCGAGTGCCGGCGGTGTGCGAGGCGCCCACCAGCACGATGCCGTCGGGTCGCCGGCCGAGGAACGCGCGGAGCACCTCCTCCTCGCGGCCTTCGTCGTACCCGGTGGTGCCGAGGAACAGCTGGATGCCGGCAGCGGAGAGCACCGCCTCGAGTCCGTGCACGGTGTCGGCGAAGACCGAGTACGACATCGCCGGCATCACGGCCGCAACAGTGCCGCTGCGGTTCGACGCCAGGTTGCTCGCCGCACGATTGGGCACGTAGTTGGTGGCGCGGACCGCTCGCATGACCGCGTCGTACGCGGCCACGGAGACCTGGTCGGGACTGCGGATGGCACGCGACACGGTCGACGGCGACACGCCCGCGAGGGCGGCGACCTCGTCGAGCGTCACGGTGCCGGTGGCACGGCGGGTGACCTTCGGATGCTGCTGCACCTCGGCGTCGATCACACGAGGTTCCTCACTGCCAGGTTCCTCATGAGCGCGGTGACTCCGAATGTCCACGGCTCGCACTCCTCGCTGTGACGGACGACGTTCACCAGTGCGCCGAGCCGCGCCGAACGGATCACGACGACGTCATCCACCCTATGCGTGAAGCCCATGCCGGGCTCGTCGCGGTCGTCGATCGGCGCGAAGAGCGTGCCGAGCATCAGGACGGCCCCGTCGGGATACTGGTGGTGGCGCCCGATGAGCTGACGCGCGAGTTCGAGGGGGTCCCGACTGATCTGGCGCATGTCCGATTCGGCATGCATCGCGAACCCATCCGCCCCACGCACGTCGACGCTGACGGCCATCGTCCGCACGTCGTCGATGCCGAACCCCTCGTCGAACAGGCGGATGAACGGGCCGGTCGCGCATGACGCGTTGTTGTCCTTCGCCTTGGGCAGCAGCAGTGCGCTGCGCCCCTCGATATCGCGGAGGTTGACGTCGTTCGCGAGCATGGCACCGACGACGGAGCCCGCCGAGGACAGCACGAGGGCGACCTCCGGCTCGGGGTTGTTCCACGTCGACGTGGAGAGCACGCCGATCTGCTCCCCCGTTCCGAGCGCCGAGAGCGGCATCGCCTTGGTGAAGATCTCGGCGTCGGGCCCGATCCCGACCTCGAGGTACTGCGACCACAGGCCTTCATCGATGAAGAACTGCTTGAGCTCCGCCGCTCGCTCGGACCCCGGAACGACGCCGCGCAGGTCGCCGCCGATCCGCGAGGCGATCAGTTCGCGAAGGTCGGATGCCGCCATGAGGTCGCCGCGCGCCCGTTCCTCGATCACGCGCTCGATCATCGACACGGCGAAGGTCACTCCGGCGGCCTTGACCGCCTGCAGGTCGTGTGGGGCGAGCAGCCACGGCCGACGGAGGTCACGCTGATCGAAGGCCGTGTTCGCGTAGACCTCCTCGAGTGTGCCGACGACCTCGCCTGCCACTGCGCGAGCGGCTGCGGCGGGGTCGGCTTCCTCGAGGAGTTCGCTCACGGTCGCGTACCCCCCGGTGAGTGATCGCAGCACCTCGCCGTCCACGAGGATGGGCGTCGGGCCGCAGACCCTCGGCTGCCAGACGCGCCCGATGAGCAGTGCGTCGGCCGCATCGACCGGGAGGCTGTCGCGCAGCGGCGGGAACCAGGACATCGTCGAGTTCATGGAAGCCCTCTTTCTCAGCGGCCGGTGAATCGGCCGGCGCGCTTCTCGGCGAACGCGGCGCGACCCTCCGCCGCATCCTCGGTCGCGAAGCAGATCGTCTGCAGGTCGCGTTCATAGCGCATCGCGTCGTCGAAGGGCATCGTGAACGCAGCTCGCAGGTTGGCTTTGGCGGTCTGCGCCGCGATCGGCGGGCGCGATGCGATGACCTCGGCGAGCTCGCGGGCGCGATCGAGCAGGGCGGCCGGCGGATGCACCTCGGAAACGAGACCCCATGCCTTCGCCGTCGCCGCGTCGATCGGGTCGCCGGTGAGCAGCATCATGGCGGCGTTGCTGGGACCGGCGGAATGGGCGAGGAACGCACTCATCCCGCCCCCGCCGATCCACCCGAGCTTGATCTCGGACGCCGCGAGCTGCGCCGTGTCCGCGGCGAGGCGGATGTCGCAGATCATCGCCGTCTCGACGCCGCCGCCGAACGCGTAGCCGTTGATCGCCGCGATGATCGGCTTGCGCAGTTCGCGGAGCGCGTCGCAGTAGTCGACGCGGTTGCGGAACTCCCACGGCGTCGCGTAGTCGTCGAGCGTACGGATGTCGGATCCGGCGCAGAACGCCCGCTCGCCCGCGCCGGTGATCACGACGGCGCGGACGGTGTCGTCGTCGTTGCAGGCGTGGGCGAGCCTGGTGAGCTCTTTCGACATGGCGGGTGTGACGGCGTTGAGCTTCTCGGGACGGTTGAGCGTGATCACGACGACGTTGCCGTCGACGTCGACCGCCACCTCGTCGAGCTGACCGGTGATCATGAGCGGAGCTCCTCTCGTGCGACGGCGTCCGCGGCCGCATTCTGTAGGTGGGTGAGCGTCGCGACGACCTCCGCGGCCGCTCGATGTTCCCGGAGCGCGTCGCGGACGACGCGCGACATCGCCGATTGCACGGGCGTGAACCCGGCGAAGCGAGGTCGAGTCCATGCCGCCTCGATCGTCGATCGAGTCCGACGGTAGAAGTCGCCGACGGGGGCGTTGACGGCGTCGCTCTCCCAAGCGGTGCGCATCGCCGGCTGCCCGGCGTGCAGGGGGATGAAGTCCGCCTGCACCTCGTCGGACAGCAGCCACGCCAGGTGGCTCCGGAGGGCGTCGGTCACGTCGGCGCGTCGCGTCACGGCGATCCCGGTGCCGCCGATCGTCGAACCGATCGTCCCGCTCGGGCCCACGGGACTCGGGCCGAACGTCACGGGGCGCTCGAGTCGCCGGTCGGCGTACCCGACGTAACCGTAGACGAGGGGGATGTAGGCGATGTCGTCGGCCGAGGTCATGCGTTCCAGGAGTGCGATCGGATTCTGCGCATCGGTGGCGCGCGGGGCGCGACCGGCGAGTCCGGCCAGCAGGTCGAGCGCCCGTTCGGCGGTCACGAGGTCGACCACTTCCGACGCGGCGCCATCGGCGAGGGGAGCGCCGAGGCTCCGGCACACCGAGGCGAACGTGAGGTAGGCGTGCGGTCCCGACAGCGACAGGGCGACGGGCGCGCGACGGGAGAGCTCCACGACGTCGTCCCAGGTACGGGGATCGACGTCGACGAGGTCGGCGCGGCGCGCGCTCACCTGCGTCGCGGCATCGAGCGGCAGCGCCCACGTGCTCCCGCCGAGCCGGTAGGCGTCCAGCGAGGGCCCGACCGCGCGCGCCGAGAGATCAGCGACGTACGCGGTGCCCATGACGGACTCCATCGGCTGGAGGCATCCGCTCGCGACCGCATCACCGAGATGCGGATGGTCCAGCACGATGAGGTCGTAGCGCTCGGCGAGCTGTTCCAGAGGAGCCGACTCGAAGCCCTCGAGCGGGTGCACCTCCCATCGGAGGTCGACCCCGCCCTCCGCCGCGATCGGGACGGCGGCCTCGAGCGCCGCCCGTCCCCGAGGGTGGTCCCAGGTGAGACCCACGTACTGCGCCACGCCGCTCACGTCCGGTCACTCGCGACGACACCGCCGGCCAACAGGCGGTCGATGTCGTCGCCCGTCATGCCGAGGTCGGTGAGGATCTCCCGGGTGTGCTCGCCCGCGAGCGGCGCGCCTCGCTCGATGCGCGCCGGCGTCCGTGAGAACCGGTAGGGGAATCCGGGCGTCTTCACGCGACCCTCGGTGGGGTGGTCGTATTCGACGAACGTGCCGTTGTGGGCGATCTGCACGTCGTCGACGACGTCGGCATAGGAGTTGACGGGTGCCACCCAGACGCCGGCCGCCGAGAGGAGGTCGAACCATTCCTGCGTCGTGCGGGTCCGCAGCCGATCGGCGACCTTCTCGTAGATCTCGTCGCGCCGGGTCCAGCCGTCGACCTCCCCGTCGTAGTCGGCGAACGACGGCTCGCCGATCAGCTCGCCGAGCGTCGGCAGGTGCGGCATGGCGAGGGCGAGGAATCCGTCGGCCGTAGCGAAGGCGCCGTACGGGGAACGGATGTACACGTGCGCGTGCGGTTGCGCGCTCCGCTCCTGCGGCACGCCGCCCATCGTGAACACGGAGATCTCCTGCATCTGGAGGGTCGTGATGACGTCGAGCATGTTCACCGTGACCTGTTGGCCCTCGCCGGTGCGCTCCCGATGCAGGAGCGCCGCCAGCACGGCCTCGAACGCCGTCGATGCGGTGACCGCGTCGACGAGGTACTGGCCGGCGGGCTGGGGTGGCGAACCGGCGGCACCGGCTGAGAGCATGGCGCCGCTCAGCGCCTGCAGCAACAGATCCTGGCCGGGCCGGTCCCGGTAGGGACCGTCCTCGCCGTAGCCCGAGATCGACACGTAGACGAGCGATGGGTTGATCTCCCGAAGGGTCGCGTAATCGACCCCGAGGCGAGCCGCGACCCCGGGCCTGTAGTTCTGCAGGAACACGTCGGACTCGGCCACGAGCCGGTACAGCACGTCGCGCCCCTCGGGCGCCTTCAGGTCGACGGCCAGGGATCGCTTGTTGCGGTTCAGCGAAAGGAACGAGACATTGATCCGGTTGCCCTTCGCCCCACCGGCGGCGGCGTGGCGCTGCCACTCCCCCGTGGTCGGCTCGACCTTGATGACGTCGGCACCGAGGTCGCCCAGGCGCTGGCCGGCGAACGGCCCGGCCATCGCGATGGAGCAGTCCAGGACGCGATAGCCGCTGAGGATGCCCGGGTCGGCGGGGCGGGTGTCAGTCATCTTCTGCCTTCTGTTCGGGAATCGCAGGGGTGGTCAGGAGCCGGCGGGCTGGTCGCCGAGGGCTCGGATGGCGGTGTGCGAGTCGCGTACCTCGTCGGCGCCGTCGAGGATGCGGATCGTCAGGTCGTACTCACGGCGCTCGCCGTGTGCGAGCCAGGTGAGGGTGCCGTCGTCTCGGGCCGCGGCTTCTCCGGCGACGTGGTTGCTCGACGGCTCCAGCCCGATGCCGTACTGGCCCGACCGGAGGTTCTGCCACTCGAAGAAGAACGGCTGGGTCGCGGCATCCCACGACACCTCCACCCCACGGGCGCCGTCGGCCGCATGCAACGCGACGCGGTGGCGCCCGTCGCCCCCGGCGACGAGCGCGTGCTCCCACACCTGCTCGACGAACCCGTCGATCGGGGCGGACAGCGTGTCGTACGCGACACCCTGCTGCGAGGTGGAATCCGAGGCCCATTCGTGACGGGTGATCGCCGCGACGAACTGCGTCCCCTCGTCGACGTACGGATGGCCGATGTTGAGGTGGTACAGGAACATGTGCGGCGTCGGCTCGAATCCGAGGTTGTCGACCACGTCGTGGACGCGGACGGACGTGCCGAACAGGTCCAGCTCGATCGTTCGGGTGAGGCGGAGGTGCTCGCCGAACGAGGTCGCCTGGATGACTTCGCCGACGACCCGCAGGGCTCCGCCCTCCTCTCGCCAATCCTCCTCGACGCGGAGGAGTCGGGCGGGGATCGCGGTCAGTCGGCCGTGCAGGCCGTGGCGCACGGTCTGCTTGGGCGGGTATGCGTAGTGGCCGGCGTCGTACTCGCCCCCGAACAGCGCGTGGTCGAGGCCGCCCGTGACGAGCAGCCCGTCGAGCGCCCGCAACCAGGACAGCCCGTCCTCGGCGTCCGCCTCGTGAAGCCCCGGGTGCCGGAACCCGTTGCCGCTGCGCCAGCCGAACGGCGTGCCGCGGAATCGAGCCGACCCGAGGTCGAACGCGCGGTCGATGAGCACCTCGACCTCGAGCCCGACGGCGTTGCGCATCAGGAGCGCGCGCACTCCCTCTTCTCGGCCGTTCTTGAGGACGACCTCCTGGATGCCGGCGAAGGCGGCGAGATCGCCGGTGCGACGGCGCAGTTCGGCGGTGGGCGGCGTGTGCTTCGTGGCCATCGGCTTCACTCCATGATCCATCCGCCGTCGACGTTGATCGTCTGCCCGGTGAGGAATGCGGAATCCGGACCGACGAGGAACGAGACGACCGCGGCGAGCTCGGCGTCGGTGCCCCGACGCTTGATCGACTGACGGTCGATCACGAACCGGTTGTACTCCGCGGGGTTCTCGTGGATCTCCTCGGCCTTGGTCGGGAATGCGCCGGGTGAGACCCCGTTGACCCGGATACCCGAGGGCCCGAGTTCGCGCGCCAGGGCTCGCGTGAGCCCCACCGACGCTCCCTTGGTCGAGACATAGCTCGCCAGGTTGGCCCAACCACCGTGGAACGTGATGGAGCCGATGTTGACGATCGCGCCAGAGCCGCGGTCCACCATGCGGCGGGCCGCGCCCTGCGCCGTGAGGAAGTAGGCGGTCTGGTTGACCCGCACGACGTCTTCGTACTCGTCCTGCGTGATCTCGAGGACCGGGGTCGCCGGGTAGATGGCCGCATTGTTCACGACGGCCGCGAGCGGCGCCAGCTCTGATTCCACCTCGGTCAGCGCGGAATCGATGGACGCGGCATCCCTGAGGTCGACCGGCAGGACGCGGTGAGGAATGGACTCCTCCTCCAGCAGGCTCGCGGTCTCGCGGAGGAGATCGCTCTCACGGCCGAGCACGCCGATGGCGAACCCGTCGGCACCCAGGCGCAGGGCGATCGCTCGACCGAGCGCGCCCCCCGCCCCCGTGACGAGGGCGGAGCCGCGGTGGGCCGACGGGTTCGCCGTCATCGTCAGACACCCACCTTCGTCAGGACCTCGTCGACGAACCGCTTGGCACGAGGCACGTCGCTCTCGTCGAGGTGCTCGATGATGAGCGGCACGTTGGGGCTCTTCTCGGCGAGTCGCTGGACGTAGAACTCGTAGTCGAGCTCGCCGAGGCCTGCCGCCGGCAGCTCGATCTCGCCGACGCCGCGGAAGGTGTGCGACTCGAGGGCGTTCTCATCGCCGATGTCGGCGTGCTTTTCGGTCTTGTCGTCGCCCGAGCGCTTGACGTCCTTGGCGTGGGCGATCCGCACCCGGTGGCCGAGGTCGTCGAAGACGGCGCCGAGCACTTCACGCTGGTTGTCGATGTTGTGCGTCTCGAAGTAGTTCGTCGGGTCCATGAGCAGCTCGATGCCCGGGCGGTCGATCTCGTCGAACACGCGCTGCGTCTCCTCGAGGGAGCCGATGACGTTGTTGACGTAGGTCTCGAGGAGGAACGTCGCACCGTGATCGTGCGCGGTCTGGGCGAGGTCCTGCAGCACCTCGAGCGCGGTGTCGTACCCCTCGGCCGTCTTGTTCTTGTCGTCGTGCACCCAGTCGCTTTCGCTGTTGAAGGTGCCCGACTCGGAGATGACGTAGGGCGTGCCGAACTTGCGGGCGTTGCGGATGATCTCCTTGAGATAGTCGACGCGACGCTTCCGCTCGTCCAGGTCGGGGTGCACGATGTTCGTGTAGCCCGAGATGGCGCAGATCGGCAGGTCGTTCGCACGGAAGGTGTCGCGCACGCGCTTGGCCTTCTCGTCGGTGATCTGCCCGGCGCTCAGGTCGATGTCGGTGAAGTGCAGGTCGAGCTGCACGGTGTTGAACCCGAGGTCGCGGATCTTGCGCGCCGTGGTCTCGAGGTCGTACGGGAAGTATCCCGAGAAGATGCCGACTTGAATCATGGTGGGTGCTCCTTTGCAGTGGGTGTCGGTTCGTGGTCGGTCAGGCCGGGATCTCGTCGATCCGCACGGGGCGGTTCTCGAGAATCGATCGGTATCCGGCTTCGATCAGCGCGATCGTGCGGACGTTGTCGGCGACGGTGAGTTCGGGTTCGGTGCCCGTCGCGAGCGCGTACTGCAGCTGCTCCATCACGCCGATGAAGGCGTGCGGGAACCAGTGCGTGTCCCATTCCGGGCTCACCCACCGGCCGCCCGTCGTCAGCGTCGATGAGTAGGTGAGGGTCGACGGCTCGCCGGTCGGCCAGCCGATCGTTCCCTTGGCCACGCCCTTGGTCCCCTCGACGCGCCAGGTGATCGACGCGTCGGAGTCGTAGCCCTCCTCGCGGGGACCCGACCACACGTCCTCGATCGACACGGCGAGCACTCCCGAGGGGAATCGCAGGGTGGAGACGACGATGCCGTCCTCATGCGGGAACTGCGTGCGCGGATCCGTGCGCGTGGCCGTGAAGATCTCCTCCGGGTCGCCGAAGAGGAACCGCAGCACGTCGAGGTGGTGCACGCTCATGTTGGCCAGGGTCAGGCGGTCGTACTCCTCGAGGAAGCCCTGCCAGTGCGGGATCGCGTGCATGGTGATGGTCGCGAAGACGACCTCGCCCAGCTCGCCGCCGTCCAGGATCTGCCTGAGCACGCGGATCGACTGGTCGAAGCGCATGTTCTGGTTGACGGAGAGCACCTTGCCGGCCGCCGCCGCCTCGTCGCGAAGGGCCACCGCCTCGTCGAGGGTCAGCGCGAGCGGCTTCTGGGCGAGGATGCCCTTGACGTGCTCCTGCGCGAGTGCAGCGCGGATCAGGGCGGGCTGCTGGTCGGGCGGAAAGGCGATGTCGACGATGTCGATGCGTGGATCGGCGATGAGCTCCAGCGGCGTCGAATGCACCGTCGGGATGCCGTAGCGCTCGGCGAGCGCGCCCGCCTTGGACTCGGTGCGCGAGGCGATCGCGACGACCTCGAAGCCCGCTTGCCGGTAGGCCTCGAGATGCACGTCGGCCATGATCATGCCCGCGCCGATGGCGCCGATCCGCAGCCCGGACTCGCGGACCTCGACGTCGGGGGCGAACGTCGGCGCTTCCAGTGAAGTCATGGTGATGGGGGTTCCTCTCCTCGCGTCGTTGCGATTCGCCGGTCGTCCCGGCGCGGTCATCCCGGCAGCGCGACGCGTTCTGCGACGCCTCGTTCGGGATTCTGATAGCGCTACTGGCAGCGCTGTCAAAGTTACGGTAATGTCCCCCGCAGCATTCGTCAACACAGCGTGCGACGAGTGTTCCGGAGCCGCCGAGCTCGGCGGTGACACGGCCCCACGAGGCCGCCCCCATGCATGTTCAAAGGAGAAGCAATGCAGTCCTCACGCACCCAGAAGCGCGCCATCGTCACCGCAGCGGCGGCCACGGCCGTCGCCCTCACCACCGTCCTCGCCGGCTGCACGTCGGCCCCGGCCGAGGGCGCCGCCCCCGCCGCCGACGGCTCCGAGAAGTTCGTCATCGGCTTCCAGCAGCCGCTCGGCGGCCAGGCGTGGCGCGAGATGGGACTCGCGTCCCTGCAGGCCCTCGCCGCGCGGCCCGAGTACGCGGACCGCGTCGAGGTCAAGATCGTGCGAACGAACGACAACGACGCGGCCCAGCAGAACGCGGCCATCCAGAACCTCATCGCCGAGGGCGTCGACGCGATCCTGTTCGACCCGGCTTCGGCGACCGGTGCCGACGCGGCCATCGCACAGGCCGAGGCCGCCGGCATCCCGGTGTTCGCCAACGGCGGCCCATACGACAACGACTACGTGTACACGGTGTCGACCGACTGGGCGAGCGCCGGAACCGTCGGCGCCGAGTGGCTCGTCGACCAGCTCGGCGACAATACGGATGTCGCGGTGCTCGAGGGCCTCGCCGGCGTCCCGCTCAACGACGGCTCGATGCCCGGTGTCGAGGACGTGCTCACCGAGGGTGGGGCGACGATCGTCGCTCGCGGCACGAACGGATGGAACGAGGCCGACGCGCAGAAGGCGATGGCGCAGATCCTGCAGTCCAACCCCGACGTCGGCGGCGTCTACTCCTTCCTCACCGGCGGCCAGGGTATCCCGACGGCGTTCGCGGATGCGGGGATCGACTTCGTGCCCGTCGTGGGCGGCTCCGGCTACAACGGCGAGGCGTGCACGCTCGTCGAGCACGCCGACGAGGGACTGGTCGGCAACATGGTGTTCGGCCAGCCGGCGATCTACGCGAAGGGGCTCGAGCAGGCCGTCGCGCTGCTCGACGGCGAGGACATCGAGAAGGAGCAGTTCTTCCCGCCGCTGGAGATCACGAACGAGAACGCCGAGGACTTCTGCCTCCCGGACCAGCCCGACAACTTCCAGCTCGGCTACGACTTCCCGGGCCTGGACCTGACCGTCGACGAAGTGCTCGCGTTCTACCAGAAGTAGTCGCGGCCCGACGATCGAGGGAGACGCTGTGGACCACCAGACCCTCCGGAGCACCGCGCCCGACGCGGTGCTCCGGACGGAGCCACTGCTCGTGGCATCCGACCTCACCAAGCGATACGGCGCCGTCCGCGCGCTCGACGGGGCGAGCTTCAGCTGCATGCCCGGCGAGGTGCTCGCCCTCGTCGGCGAGAACGGCGCGGGCAAGAGCACCGTGTCCCGCATCCTCGCCGGAGCGACCGCGGCGACGTCGGGCGCGATCACGCTCGGCGGCGAGCCGTTCGACGTCACGTCGATCGCCGAGGCCCGCGAACGCGGCGTCGCGTGCGCCTTCCAGGAGCTCGCGCTCGTGCCGGACTGGACCGTCGCCGAGAACCTGATGCTGCCCGAGCGACGCGGGCGTGGCCTGTTCTCGCAGCGGAAGGCACGCGAGCAGGCGGAGGAACTCCTCGCCCGTCTCGACGTGACGCACCTGGATCCATCGTCGGTCGTCGGCGACCTGCGCCTGGCCGACCGCCAGGTGATCGAGATCGTCCGCGCGATCGCGGCCGATCCGAGGCTGCTGATCCTCGACGAGGCATCCTCGGCCCTGAGCCCCACCGGCGTCGCCTGGCTGTTCGCTCGGATCCGCGAGCTCACGGCGCAGGGGGTGGGCGTCATCTACGTGTCCCACCGCCTCGGCGAGATCTCCGAGATCGCCGATCGCGGAACGGTCCTGCGCGACGGCGCCTCGGTGGGCGAGTTCACGAGAGGGTCGTGGTCCGAGGATGACCTCGTCTCGCAGATGGCGGGGCGGACCGCGCGCCGCCACTTCCCCGACCGGCCCGACGCGCCCGCCGCGGATGCACCGCTGGCGCTCGAGGTGCGCGGTCTCCGCTCCGAGGCCCTGGCGGGCGTCGACCTCACCGCGCACCGCGGCGAGATCGTCGGGATCGGCGGTCTCCAGGGCCAGGGGCAGACCGAGTTGCTGCGCTGCCTGTTCGGCGCCACCCCGGCACTGGCCGAGGTGTGGGCGATCGGCGGCCGACCGGCCCGGCACCTCACGCCCACGCGCGCCGTGCGCCGCGGCGTCGGCTTCGTGCCCGAGGATCGGAAGACCGAGGGGCTCGCACTGACGCTGAGCGTCGGAGAGAACCTCCTCGCCCCGTGGCTGCGACCGATCGCGCCCGGCGGACCCGTGCAGCTCCGTCGCGAGCGGAGCTGGGTCGACCGCGTGCTCGGCAGCCTGAGCGTGCGCACGCGCGGGCCGAACGAGGCGGTCGGCGCCCTGTCGGGCGGCAACCAGCAGAAGGTGGTGTTCGGTCGCTGGATCGACCGGAACCGCTCCGTGCTGCTGCTGCACGATCCCACCCGCGGCATCGACGTGCGAGCGAAGCAGGAACTGTACGCGGCCATGCTCGAGCTCGCGGAATCGGGCGTCGCGATCATCTGGTTCTCGACCGAAGTGGAGGAGCTCGTGCACCTGTGCCACCGCGTCGCCGTGCTGTACCGGGGGCGCGTCGCCCGCGTGCTCGACGGCGACCAGATCACGCCGGATGCGATCGTCGGAGCGGCGGTGGGCACCGCATGAGCCCCACGACCACCACCATCGCCACCGCGGCACCCGCCCCCGGCCGCCTGGGCACCGGGGTCCGGCGGCTCCGGTACGACGGCGCCCTCGCGCCCGTACTCGCGTTCGTCGTGTTCTTCGGCGTCTACGTCGTCATCAACCCGGGCCTGCTCACGCGCTTCCAGCTGCAGTCCGCGGCCAACCTCATCGCCCCGCTCGCGCTCATCGCGCTCGGCCAGCTGCTGATCGTGCTCATCGGCGGCATCGACATCTCGATCGGCGCCATCACGAGCCTGTGCAACGTGGTCTTCGCGACGCAGATCGCCGGCCTGTCGGCGCCTGGCGCGCTGGTGCTGTGCATCGTGACGGGCATCCTCTGCGGAGCGGTCAACGGGGCGCTCGTCGCGTACGCGAACCTGCCGGCGATCGCGGTCACCCTCGCGACCGCGTTCATCTACGCGGCGCTCGCCAGGCAGATCCTCGATCGCCCGGGCGGCGCGCTGAGCGCCGACATCTACCTCGCCACGAGCGGCGAGCTCATGCCGTACGTCCCGATCGCCCTCGTCTGGCTCGCTCTCGTCGCCGTCGGCCTGTGGTTCTTCCTGCAGCGCACGGCATTCGGGCGCCAGGTCTACGGCGTCGGGTCGGGCCGGGCGGCCGTGCAGTCGGCCGGGCTCAAGCCACGGCTGACGATCCTCGTCACGTTCATGGTGTCGGGCGCCGTGGTGTCGCTCGGCGCGGTGCTGCTCTCGGGCTCCACGATGACGGGCGACCCCCGCAGCGGCGACCCGTACCTGCTCAATTCCATCGCGGTCGTGGCGCTCTCGGGCGCCGCCTTCGCCGGCGGGCGCGGCAGCATCCTGGGCACGATCATCGCCGCCGCGGTCCTCGGCATGGTGGGCAACCTGCTGTTCTTCGCGGGAATCAACTCGTACTGGCAGTACGTGATCAGCGCCCTGATCATCCTCGCCGTCGTCGTGATCCCCCGCATCATCCAGTTCGTCATCCGGCAATCCGCATTGCGAAGGGGCCACCATGAGTGACACGCAGACCGTCGTCGATGAGCAGTCGGATGTCTCCGAGGCCCCCGGCACGAGGCAGAGCGCGTACTCCCGCGTCCTGTCCCGGATGCCGCGGGCCGGATGGGGCATCCTGATCTTCCTCGCCCTCTTCGTGATCGGCGGGCTCCTCAGACCGTCGCTCTTCAGCATGCCGGGACTGATCAGCACGGCGACCTTCGCGGCGATCCTCGCCGTGGCGTCGTACGGCCAGACCGTCGCGGTGATCCAGGGCGGCATCGACCTCTCGGTGCCGAACACGATCGCCTTCGCGGCGCTCGGGTTCCTCACCTGGAACTCCGCCTTCGGGCCCGTCGTCGCCCTCCTCCTCGCGCTGGGAAGCGGGTTGGTCATCGGGATCCTCAACGGCGTGATCGTCGCGAAGGTCGGCCTCACCCCGATCGTGACCACGATCGCCATGAACGGCCTGCTGTTCGGGCTGCTGCTGCTCAACTTCCCGCTGTCCGAACTCACGGTCGTGCCCGACCTGGTGAAGGCGATCACCGCGAACCAGATCGAGTTCCTGGGCCTGTCGATCGCCGCGGTGCTGCCGCTGGCGCTCGTGCTCATGCTCGTGCTGCAGGCGATCCTCAGCTACACCGGGTGGGGTCGTTCGCTCTTTCTCGTCGGTTCGCGGGAGGATGCCGCCCGGCTCGCCGGCCAGCCCGTCGCCCGCATCCGGATCTCGGGCTACGCCGTCTCGGGCCTGCTCGCCGCGTTCGCCGGCATCGTCATCGTGGGCTACTATTCGCAGGCCGAGACCACGATGGGCAACCCCTACCTCCTCGGCTCGGTCGCCGCAGTGATCGTCGGCGGCGCCTCGATGTTCGGCGGTCGCGGTTCGATGGTCGGCACCTTCGTCGGCGCACTCGTGCTCGGACAGGTCGCGACCCTCGTCGCCGTGTTCAACCTCGGCGCGACGATGCAGAACCTCATCTACGGAGTCATCATCCTCGCAGTGCTCGCCGCGTACGGGCGGGACCGGACCTGACCTCGCGTGGCTTGACGCGCCCGCCGCATCAGCATGGAGTCGCCACGGCGTGCGAGGACGAGGCCACAGGCGAGCGGGCGCTCCCGCGCCCGTCCCCCGCATCGAGTTGCCGCTTCTGCCGGACCCGCCCCCGCGCACCCCGGCGCAACCGGCACGTCGAGTGACGCCGGCTCGCGCAGCGCGCTCAGGCCCGGTTCGTCGCCCGGACGATCCCCCGCATCTCGTTCTGCGCGTACCCGCCGACCGCGACGGGCTCCTCCTGCAGCGCGACCGCCGTGTAGGAGTGCTCGAGCCGGCCGTCCACGTGATGACCGCGGGCTTGTGCGTGTGCAGCGAGTCGATCGAGCCGGCGGGGCCGACGTCGAGCAGCACTTCTCGCGCCTCCGAAGGCGAAGCAGTCATTCCAAATATGTACATCTTTCCGTACATATTCGCGGTAGAATCGCCTCGTGAGATTCGATGCGCTCGACGACCTCGCAGGCACACGAGTCATGCCCGTCGCCGACGCGCGCGCCGGTCTCTCCGGCCTGCTCCGCGAGTTCCGAACTCGCGGGGCGGATGCGCGCCCGGTGGTCATCGGATCGCACCGCAAACCTGAGGCCGTACTCATGCCGTACGCGGCGCTCAGCGGCCTCGGGTCCTCCATCGAGCGCGCGGCGGCGCCCGTACTCGACCTCCTCCATCACCGGAAGCCACTCATCGAACGCCTCGCCCGCGCGAATCGCATCCGGTCGGTGCAGGTGTTCGGCTCGGTCGCCCGCGGCGACGAGACCGCCGAGAGCGACATCGATCTCCTCGTCGACCCCGAGCCCGACGCGTCGCTGTTCGACCTCGCCCAGTTCGAACTCGACCTGGAGTCGCTCCTCGACCGCCCGGTCGGCGTCGTGTCGCGTCGTTCGCTCGACCCGAAGCGCGATCACGCTGTGCTGACCGAGGCCGTCGACCTGTGATGCCCGCCGACCGCATCGAACGCTGGCTCGACGACCTCACGGCGACTCTGAAGACCGCCTCGGCACTCGTCGCCCGCGGTCGCGACGACTTCGACCGCGACCCCGCACTCCCCTTGGCCTTCGAGGCGTTGTCGAATCGGGTCGGCGACCTCGCGAAGCGCCTCGTCGCCGCCGATCCGTCGCGCTTCAGCGACCCGCTCTGGTCGCAGGCCGCGCGCAACCGCGACTTCGTCGTCCATCACTACGACCGCGTCGACGCCGACGCGCTGTGGGTCACCGTATCGCGCAGCTTCGCCGAGCTCGCAGAGCTCGTCGATCGCGTCCGCGACTGACCGCCGACCACCGGCCGGAGCCCCAGGGCCCGGACGCGCCGGCCCCGCGCCATCCGCTCGGATGCCTCGTCCCGCACCGTGATCGCCGCATGCCCGTCGAACCGGCCCGCCGGCCCCGTCCGAGCCGTTCCTGCTCGTCGCGCCCGACCATCGGCTCGAGGGTCGCCTCCGCGGCCACTCGATCCTGGTACGCCGCGAGGCGATTGGTCGGTCCGTCCGGCGCTCGCGGAGATGCTCAGCGCACGCTGCGTCGGATCGCCGACTCGGCCCGCCGGAATCCGTCGATGGAAGTTGCACGCGTCCCTCCCGACGTGCTGACCGCACTGATCAGGTCGCGGATCGGCAAGCCGCCCGCATGACGGCACACGCGACCTCACGACCGCGTCACCATAGGCTCGTCCCGTGAGCACAGCGGAGGAACACGATCGGGCGCAGTCCCTGCAGTTCTCGCTCCTGCCCGACACACCGGACACGCGACGATACCTCGAACTGATGCACTTCGCCGGCGGTGACCTTTCTCCCGCCGCCACTGCGCTCGAGTTCGCCGAGCGTTGTCGCGACGCGGACGACCTCGACATGGCGGGTTTCCTGGTCGATGCGGCCGTCGTGGCCTACTGCCGTGCGTTCGTGCCATCCAAGGTGCGTTCGACGCTCGATCGCCACATCGAGATCCCGACCGCATTCGTGGATATCCACGAGCGGATCAGGGCCTACCGGAATACGACCGTCGCGCATTCGCAGAGTGAACTCTCGACGACGTGGCCGTTGGTCGTGACCACTCCCGAAGAACCCGGCCGTCGCCGCATCTGGGATCCGACGATCAGCCAATGGCTGCCACCCGACGTGACTGATGAGTTCGGGCGGCTCGTTCACGCGGTGCTCGAGACGGTGGAGGCCCTCGTCGACGCGCTCCGCGTGCGTTTGGAGGGCGAGATCCAGGACGTCGAGCTCGCCGCTCCGAAGCCCTTGGACTTCGATCTCGAGCGGAACTTCTCCGCCCGAACGACCCGGCGAGCGTACCCGACCCGTCAAAAGGTGTTCGTGACGAGGCACATCACGGCCACCTCGGGCGATCGCGACCTGCCGCAGTCGATCGCGGCCGTCGACTGACCGCCTTCTGAGGTGCCGATCGACGACCAGCGATGCTACGTCTTCGAGTACCGGCCGCAGGCGGCCACGTCGGTCGGCGACAAGGAGCTCGACGAGCTGACCGACGAGCCGGGGCTGGCGCTGGTGCTGGGCACGGATGTCACGCCCTCGACCGAGATCCCGAAGCGGCCGCCGATCCTGCTGCTGCCGGTCGACGGCGATGGCGAGGGCCCGGTGCTGGATGTCGCGGGCGAGGACTTCGAGGACAACGACGTGACCGATCCGATGCGCATGTGGGACTTCCGCGTCTCGCTCGACTCGATCGACGCGGCCGACCCGAACCGCGCGCGCGTGACGGTGCACTTCGTCAGCGCGCACCGTCCGCAGCTGCAGTTGCGGCCCGCGCCCGGCGGCACGAACTACAAGAGCCCCGACATCAGGCTGCGCAACCCCTTCGGCGAGGAGTTCGTCGTCAAGGGCTCGCCGCACACCATCCGGCTCACCATCCACAACAAGGGCACCCTCGCGGCGACGGATGTCGCGACCCACGTGCAGTGGCTGCCGTTCACGACCGCGCCGGGCGCGTGGAACCCGCTGCCCGACCCGCCGAGGATCCCCGTCATCGCGGCGAAGAGCCAGGTGACGATCGACGTTGCCGTGGACGCCGCCGGCCTCGCTGAAGCTGAACGACGTGGAGGTCGAGCACTTCTGCGTGAACGCCCGCATCGACCGCTTCCGCAACCCGCTGAACCCGGGCGAGGACGAGCTCGTCGTGGTCGACAACTGGGCCCAGTCGAACTTCACGACCGAGTCGGTCGCGAACGGCTCCCCGTCGGACCGCATCCGCACGGTGATGGGCTTCGACAACACGCTCGAGCGCGAGACGACGCACTTCTTCGGCATCCGCCAGACCCGGAACCTGTTCCGCATCTACGTCGGCCACGCCTGGCTCGCCCTCCCCCCGGGCGGCTCGGCCGCCATCCCGCTGGCCTACGAGTCGGTCGCCGGCGACCCGGAACTCGGCCCCCTGATCGAACGGCCCGAGATCCCCCTCATCGAGGTGCCGGCCGAGGTGGCGCTCACGTCGTGGCTGGAGCCGCCCGCCGAAAGCGAGTGCCCGACCCCGCACGAGCGCTTCGGTGCGGGGTTGTCGTTCACCGCCGGGGGTCGGGTGTGGTTCGAGGATGTCGCGTGGAACGGCGGCGAGATCGTGACGGCCCGGGTGTACACGTCGAGCGATGGGGCCGTGGGGCCGTTGACGGGCGGTGTCGCGTCGCTCGCGGTGTGGGCACCGGACTGGCCGGATCGGCCGGCGCTGCGGTACCCCGCTTCGATCGACGCGACGGGTGAGCTGCGGGCGGTGCTGGATGGCGCGTTCTTCGACCTCGTCGGCGAGGCCACGTCGTGGGGCGGCTGCTCGTGCACGCGGGGCTGCGGAACGCTCGGGCCGTCTCCGAAGAATTCGGGTTCAACTAGCGGAGTGTCGGCGGGTCGCGTAGCCGCAACAACTGACCCCACTCCTTGGCTGGTCGGTGCCTTCATCGTCGCGCTCGTGTTCACGTTCGTGGGCTGCTCGCAGTTCACCTATGCGCTCGGGGTGATGCAGGTGCTCCTCGCGCTCGGCTGCATGCCCGTCGCCGAATGGATGCGCACCCGCGCGCGGCGCGCCGTCGTCTGGGCGGCCGTCTCGGTGAACGGCGTGATCTCGGCCGTGATCGCACTGCCGCTCGTGCCCGTCGACGTCGTCGGCGTCACTCCCCTGCCCGCGATCAACCAGGTCGCGCGCGACACCGTCGGCTGGCCCGATACGTGCAGCAGATCGCGGATGTCGCGGTCAACGTGCCGGGCGGCCCAATCGTCGCAGCAAACTGCGCCGAGGCCGGCGCGCTCGACCGCTTCGAGCCGGCGCCCGGCGCCTCCGCCGATCGGGTGTTCAGCGGGCGCAACGAGCTGTGGTTCAGTGCGCGGCCGACGGATGGCGCGGACGCCGCCGTGTTCGTCGGGTACTCACCGCGCATCGTCGGGTGGCTGTTCGGATCGTGCGATGTGCGCGGACGGCTCGACAACCACCTGGACGTCGAGAACGCGGAGCAATGCCTGCCGATCACAGTGTGCACCGACATGCGGATGCCGTGGAGCGAGGCGTGGCCGCGATTTGCGCACCTCGACTGTGCGGGCCGGATGGCGCTGCGCACCCACTCCGAACCTCGCCGCCCGCGCGGCACCTCGGGGGTGGCGTCCCGCTGTGTGGTGGAGTTTCTCGACACCGTGCGGGTCAGCTTGGTTGATTATGCCGCGGTCAGTTCCGGGATGGCCACCTCCTCCGGGGTAGTGTTCAGGAGCTTCATGGAGTGTTCGCTGAAGTAGCGGCGGTCGGCGCCGTCCCATTCGTCGTGCTGCTCGATCAGGACGTGCCCGGCCAGGCGCAGCAGCGCGGCGGGGTTCGGGAACGTGCCGACGACGTCGGTGCGGCGCTTGACCTCCTTGTTGACCCGCTCCAGTGCGTTCGTGGACCAGATCTGCCGCCAATGCTGCTGCGGGAACCCGGTGAACGCGAGCAGGTCCTCGCGGGCGTCCTCGAGCATGCTGGCGACCTTCGGGTGCGATCGGGTCAGCATCCGCACGACCTCGTCGAACTGCTGGTGGACGTGGGCGGCGTCGGGTTGGGCGAAGATCGTGCGGATGATCGACGCCACCATCGGACCGGCGGTCTTGGGCACGTTGGCGAGCACGTTGCGCATGAAGTGCACCCGGCACCGCTGCCAGGCCGCGCCCTGTAGCACGGTCTGGATCGCGGCGATCAGGCCGGTGTGCGCGTCGCTGATCACCAGCTGCACGCCACCCAGCCCGCGCGCCTTGAGGGATCGCAGGAACGTGGTCCAGAACGGTTGCGACTCGGTGTCGCCGACCTCGAAGCCGAGCACCTCACGCCGCCCGTCCGCGGCGACCCCGACTGCGACGACCACCGCCTGGGACACCACCCGCCGGCCGACCCGCGCCTTGCAGTACGTCGCGTCGAGGAACACGTACGGGTAGCTGGTGTCGGCCAGCGGCCGGTCCCGGAACGCGGCGACGTCCTCGTCCAGGTTGGCGCAGATCCGGGACACCTCGGACTTGCTGATCCCGGTGTCCGCGCCGAGCGCCTTGACCAGGTCATCGACCTTCCGGGTGCTGACGCCGTGCACGTACGCCTCCATCACGACCGCGAACAACGCCTGATCCACCCGGCGACGTCGCTCCAACAGCGACGGGAAGAACGACCCGGTCCGCAGCTTCGGCACCCGCAGCTCCAACTCGCCCGCGGTGGTGGTCAACTCCCTGGGCCGGGAGCCATTGCGTTGCGTGGTGCGGGTGTCGGTGCGTTCGTACGGGGCGGCGCCGATGAACGCGGCCGCTTCCGCGTCGATCAACTCCTGGTACAACGTTTCGGTCGCGACCCGGATCCGATCCGAGACATCGGTGAGCTTGAGTTCCCCGAGCAGCTCGAGGAGGGCAGACTGGTCAAGAGCCATCGTGCGTTGTGTCCTTCGTGAGATTCCTAGACAGTTCTCACTGACCATCGCACGATGGCTCACCCACGTCTACGACGCCGGCGACCCCGCCGGAAACCCCACCACCCCAGGGGACGCCACCCACCTCGGGACCTGAAGCGTGGAACGAAACCGGGGACGGTGCTGAGTTCCCATACCTGCGACGACGCAGTAGAGCATCATCGTCGACATCGACGAAGAAGAGGGTAACCGAGGACGGTCGACGTGCTCGACCCGGATGCCGGCCGACCGTACTGTGAGTTCATTTGTCGGAGGTCGAAGATATGTTCGATCCATCGCCCCCAAGGCACGCGTGCCTCGGCGTCTCGGCGCCGGCGAGGGGCCAGAATGGACCGTAGCGATGGAGTGAGCCCAGACGGCACCTGAATCAATCGACTTGGATCGGTGCAGGTGTGTGTTCGGGCCGAGAAGGAGCGAGGCCAATGAGCACCCTGCTTGACCGCCCCACCGACGCCGAGCACACCACCACGACCGGGCGTATCCCAGCCGGTGGTTCTGGCGTGATTACGGGACGCGTCACTGCGGCGATCAAGTCGCTCAACGCTCCGGGCAGGTCTAGGATGCAGCGCAACTGGCTAGGTGCGGTGGCTCGCCTGGTCTCAGACATGCGTCCTGACTTGTCGGTTCAACTCGCAGAGCATCTCGGTGTCGAAGCGGCCGAGACTAGCCCGCTCAGCGGGATGAGCATCGGCGAGATCGGCGTCGTCTATGAGGCCCTCGTGGCGCTGTCGGATCACCGGAGCAGACGCGAGAAGGGCCAGTACTTCACTCCCGATGACGTCGCCGCCTTCATGGCATCTCAGGCCAGCCGGTTCCAGCAGGGCACGTGGCTCGACCCCTGCTGCGGCGTCGGGAACCTCTCCTTCCACCTCGCCAACGCTATGGAGGACGCGGGCCGGTTTGTGGCGGAGCATCTGACGCTCGTAGATCTCGATCCGGTCGCGCTCAAAACGGCGATCGCATTGTTGATCGCCAACTTCGCAGCCCACGAGGACATCAATGCGCTTCCCGCTCTAGTGTCACGATCGCAGGTCCGCGACTTCCTCAGTCCGGGAGATTTGCCCGCGCACGACTATGCGATCGTCAACCCTCCGTACGCACGAACCGCCCGCATCGCACGATTCGACACCGCAGACTCTTGCGAACTCTATGTTTACTTTCTGGAGCGTGTGGCCAACGAGTCCAAGGGGTTCATTGCCATCACTCCTGCCGCGCACTTGGGTGGTGCGAAGTATGCATCCCTGCGCCAGATTCTCGAGGGCCTCACGGGTGGCGACGTACTGGTCTTTGACAACGTCCCGGACACGTGCTTCCGTGGCTACAAGTACGGCTCGACGAACAGTTCTAAGACCAACTTCGTCCGGGCGGCAATCACGGTTTCTGCTCCTGGCGACGAGGGCTGGTCGGTGACTCCGATCCTGCGCTGGGCGGCACGCTCACGTAAGCGCATGTGGGCAGATGCTCGCAAGATGCTGATGACCCTCCGTCGGGGCCCCGCCGGCGAGTGGGCGAAAGTAATGCCTGGCACCGAGCAGGTCTGGGACACATTGGCAGGAAGCGAAACTCGGCTCAAGGATCTGGTGACGCGCACACGAACGGTCTACCAGCTCCACGTCGCATCAACGCCGCGCTACTACGTCTCGGCGACTAAGCGAGATCTGGACCGGGGCTCCAAGCACGTCCTGTACTTCGAGACCAAGGCGGACATGGAGAAGGCCTACGTCTTGCTGAACAGTTCTCTGCCGTACTGGTGGTGGCGCTGTATCGACGGTGGAATAACATTGCCGTTGCGCACCCTGCTTTCGACACCGGTTCCAAACTCCCTCAAGACAACGAGGGCGCTGGTCAAGACGCTGGAGGAGTCGGAAGAGGTGCACGTCGTGACGAAACTCAACGCCGGTCGGCAAAACGAGAACGTCCGGCGTCCGCGCGACCTGGTGCACAGCATCAACGTCATGCTCCTAGGCCATCTGGAGTATGACTTCGAGGCCGTCTATGCCTCAGACATGTTTGCGGCCAGCTCGGACTAGTTACAACCATTCGGCGCCGGGCAGGAGGTTCTCGAGCCCAAGTTCGTTGAACTGGTCCGGGCCGATAATGAGAACACTGGACTCCGCCGCCAGCAGATAATCGATGTTGTCGGGTTCAAGGCCGAGCAGTAGCACAGCGCGGTAGTCCCCAGCATCCGGTGCATTGTCACGATGAATACCGACATACTCCAGCACTTGCCCAATTCCGAGGCGGGCTTGCTGACGGCGGTTGGTCTCATTTGCGCTCTTGACTTCTACGACCACAATTGTCTCGTTGAACTCCCACGCTAGGTCAAACGCGGGTTCGGAGGCCTTGGGGGAACGCGGGTCAACGCCGAGGGATCTTACGTACCGTGCCAGAGCCTCCTCCAGGCCCTGGTGTGCGCGAGTCGATTCGTCGAGTTTGTCCCAGTTCTGGACGAGCTCAATCGGCTCAGCGGTGATGACGCTGGTCCTGGGCTCATACGGCACACCGAGCTCTTCGGGTGCATCCGGTTGTGGCACGGTGAAGCCGGACAGGCGCTCGATCGCCTCAAGCAATCGGTTCAGGCCCGTGAGCGTGACTGTCGCCCCGCCGCCCGATGGCGTGTGCCTCGAGTCGCACTTGTCATCCCAGGTGAGCCCGGCTTTGAGGACCACACGCTCGGCGCGTTCGGGCATCTGGCCATCGTCCGACACGCCAGCTCGCTGGGTGGCGGCGGTAAAGAGCTCCTTGGGAACGGAGCTCCCAACATACAAGGGGAAGTCGAAGCCGAGCGTCTGGCTAAGGCGCTTCAGGGCGTCCTTCTTTGTCTTTGACGGCACGAAGGTCATTGCTCTCCCTACGGAAGTGGACACCAAGATTCTGCCGGCGGGCGCTGACGTCGGCTATGAGCCGCGCGGGATGCCAGTAGTTCGATGTGCGGATGTCACTGGCGGGTGTAGCGGCCGAGCGAAGGGTCGGCAGGGTGGCTCGAAAGTGCATGCTCTTCAGACCGAAGCGGCGCCACGGACTGGGCCACGCCACCGCACGAAAGCTCGGCGGTCGACGGCGGCGGGCTCCCACGATTCTCCGTCGCGCAGAGGTGGCTACGGATGCAACCCGACGGGCGAGCACTCACTTCACCACGGACACGCGCCGCCGGCGTGAGCCCCGTCTCACGCGACGCTGGATGCGCAGTTGCGCCGCGCGGTTTGAGCGGGTGGTCCAGCATTGGCGGGACCTGTAGCCAGCACACTGTAGGATCTTCTGTGTCGTGATGTCCGATACGTGGTCGGACATCACGACACTTTCTTGAACACGGCGCCCGGCGCCGCCTCTTCAGTGGATGCGGGCGCGACCCGCCTACAGCGAGTCGCAGGGCACCTTGCCATGGTGGCTGAACGGCGGGCCTCTCCGTGAGCGCGCCCCAGTCGCCGTCCGCCGCTGAACTTGCTCCCGTCCACCCGAGTGCCGGAGGGTCTGCTCTGCGTAGGGCACCGGCGTCGCAATGAATGCGACGTGAAAGGCAACATCGCCGGCGATCGAGCACGTTCATGCCGAGCCGGACTACGTGGAACGCCTTTAGGACCCGCGACCGCGTCGGGCAACCATCCGGGGTCGCTTTCCCGTGCCCATCTAGATCCACCGCGGAATGCTGTGTGGCCGGGGCGAATCCAGGGCGGCGTCTGCCGAAGCCATCCCACGTACGCGGTGCGAGATCGACAAACTAGGACGTCAAGCCTCTTCGCGGGGACCCGTTCGGTGTCGCGGGTCTGGTCGACCACCGTGATGACGGCCCGGTCGGCCTCACGACGTGACGGCTCCAGATGTGCTCGTCCATACGCAACGTGATCACGCTCCGCGCAGTCGGTCGGCGTCTGAGCGGAGCTCGTCGGCGTGCGCTTGGACGGCGCACCGGCGCGTGTGCCACCCGACTCGGAGACGGCTGTCCAGCACGGGGGCGGTGGGTAGTCAGTGCGAAGCATGCCCGTCGCCCACGCGGGCTTAGCATGGTTGTCGCGCTCCTGCACTGTCCGAGCAATTCAACTATGCATTCCAAACGCCCACGCCGAGGCAGCCGCATTTCTAGAGGACTAGGGAAACAGTGGAACAGCAATTCGAACCAGAGTTCATACCGGCGGCCACCCTTTCGGAAGCGGTCACCCGCATTGGTGCTTTGACCGGTGCAACGCCGGAACGAACGAGAGGGGAGAAGCGAGCCCTGATGGCGCTGCGCGACGCTCTCGAGCTCGACATTCCCACCGTGGAAACCAATGCTGTCTTGGGCGCCAGGCTCGCTGACGCCCTGGGCATAGAGTGGCAACCGCGGGACTACGTCGACAAGACAATGGTCACGCTTGACGGAGTGAATGCGCTTCTTCACGGCGCGTACATTGCCTATCAGGAAGGCTCGCTCAAGGCTCTCGCGGTGAATGCGCCGGAGGGTCTCCGCGGTCCAGAGTGGGCAGACTTCCGACCGGCGGTATCCAAGATTGAAGCGGTCACACGGATTTCGGCGCTCACGAATTCCGGTCCCGAGTGGCTCGGCCCGGGCAGCAAGGAACACAAGAGCGTCCTCATCAATCTCGCCAAGAACCTGCTCCCCGAACTTGATCAGGGGGGCCTGAGTAAAACCCAGCTCGGTGAAGCCATAGCCCGCGAGCTCGGAGTCCCTTGGGGCGACGAATTCATCTCCACGGGCGAAACCATCCGGCTCACCGGACTGAATACAATCCTCGCGGGTGCGGAACGGCGGCTGGGGCGACTCGGAGATTCGTATGCAGAAGGCCTCACGCCCGAGGACGAAGGGGCCGCCCTCGTCGATGCGCTTAGGCAGAAGCTGCTTCGCAAAGATGAGATTGCCTGGGATGCTCGTGAAAAGACGACCTGGCTTAGGGATCAGGGAACTCGTCAGGAGAATCAGATGGAATGGGCGGGCTTCTATTTCGAGTACCGTGGCCGCGCCATTCTAAACAGTTCGTTCCGCCCGAATCCGTTTCCGCCAAGAGTCAAGTACGGGAACACCGTTTTCGACTACTCACTTAACCACGTCTGGGATCTGAAATCACACACATCCGAGAAATACCTGCCCATCTCACGCACGAGCCAAGGACCGGATCACGAGGTGCAACTCAATGATGCGGAGGCTGTGCGTGCCTGTATCAACGAGCAGGGCCTCGGTTTCCTGATCCTAAGCGGCCGAGGCATCGTTGACGAAGACGGCGCTTTCAAGACATGGCACGACGGATTCAAGCGGCGGCCGAGCGTGGCGAGCCTGAGCGGCAAGTCCCGTATGCGAAAGGCCTCGTTCGCCCCGCTCGTAATCGAGGCGTTCTGGATTCCAAACGCGCCGGCCCTCGACGCGGCGATACTCCGTGGAGCACTCAAGGCTACTCCGCAGGGACGCCAGCAGTCCGGCGCCGCACGACGCGACAAGTTTCACATGAGACTCGACACAGCGCGACCAATCGTGCAGGTAGCACAGAGATCATGGTGATGGCTGATCTCATGGCATATCCACGCTGGACTTACTACCCCAGGAATCAACGTCCGCCTGCTTGGGCGTCCGACCTTACGGCAGCGGTCGCTGCCATGCGCGCCCAGATCGACACCGAGCCGGTACTCGCCCAGGATGCAGACCGACTAACAAGTGACGTGGTTCTGAGCCACCTTCGATCGAGCCTCGAGGACCTCGGGTACACAGTCGAGTCAGGCAAGAAGTCTGATCAGAGGATCAAGCGCCCAGTGCTTTTCGGAGAGAATGGAACTGCATCAATAACATACGAAATCGACGCATTTCATGACGAGCATGGGATCGCTGTCGAAGTTGAGGCGGGCCGCGGTGCGTTCGGCAACGCCGACTATCGCGACATTATCAGAGCCTCACTATTGCTTGACGCGCGGCACATGGTCCTCATGCAGCCCCTGAATTACCGAACCGGCAAGGTCACAAAGTCGGCATACTCCAGCAGTCGCGACCTGTTCGACGCTATTTATGCCTCGCAGCGCCTCAAGCTGCCCTTCGATGGCGTGCTCCTGATCGGCTACTAAGGTAGAAGACTCGCGAGTGCCTTCCTCATTGCCTGCATGCCTTCGAGTGTGACGGTCGAGCCGCCTCCGGAGGTGCTACCTCGCGAGTCGTACGCGGGCGACCACCGGTGCCCCGCCTTTCGAATGAGCGCCTCGCAGATCTCCGGCATGCTTCCGCCCGGCAAACCCGTGCGCCTAGCAGCCACCATGAACACCTCGCTCGGAAGACTAGAACCGACTGACACTGACATCCGCTGCACCCCAAGCAAGTCACAGACGTCGTTCAGAACGTCCTGTTTTGTCTCACCGCCGTGGAAGCCATACGCACCGTTTCGAACGCTTGCGGCGCTCTCGGCTCGCGTCGTGCAGATATCGCACCATTCCATTTCCATCCCATGCATGCACTCGTCCACATGACCATTGTGTCGGCCACCGGTCGACGCGGCCGACACGTAGGGAGTGACCTGCACTGCTCCACTGTGCAGAGCATCCGTCTCGTCGAGCGAGATCTCGATGAAGTGATTGCCGCTGCCGAGCGACCCGAGCTGCAGCCGCCAGTTTCCGGCGTATCGGCCCGGATCGAACCCCTTCGCCTCGGCGAGCGACTCGAGCTCGGCGATGCGAGGCTCGGCGATCGCTACGACCTTTCGGTCGGCGTGACCGACAGCGGGATGGCCCGCTCGATCTGCTCGCGCACCGCCTTCCGGTCGGAGGGCAGGTCGGATGCCGCGAAATGCCTCTTCACGGCGATCATGCCGCGGCCGATGTCGACCCCGACCGCGGCCGGTATGATCACGCCGCGCGTCGGGATGACCGAGCCCACCGTGGCGCCGAGGCCCAGGTGCGCGTCGGGCATCAGCGCGACGTGCGGGTCGGTGAACGGCATCCTCGACGACGTGCGGGCCTGCTCGACGGTATTCTCGTCGATCAGGCTCGCCCACCAGACGAGCGGTGCGGCGAGCTTCTCCGCGTTCCTTTCCCGTCTGGTGCGGTCAATGGCAAGTCCGTGCGCTAGCGAGCTTTACGTCGCAGAGGTCAAGGCTCCATCCCACTCGCGCCGGAGACCTGACTGGCCGAAGGCGCAAGGCAGCAGACGTGTCTCAGAGGCTGAGTCGACGCTCGAGATACTCCGCCTTGGGCGGATCGTTCGAGGGAAGCTCAAGGCGACTGCCATCGAGGGGCAGCAGGATCGCCGCCAGGGCGCTATCGCGGGCAAGCCGGTCATGGATGACCTGCACTCGACTATCCCGTGTGATGGCGATGAATCCCAGGTCGAAGGCGCGATCCACGAGAGTTGAAAGGCAGATTCCGTTGCATGGGTCGAGCCGAATCTCCTCGTCGCTCGACCAAGGAACGATATGAGAGGCCACCAAGAACTCACGGCTGGTGATTCCAGTTATAGCGCAACGATAGCCGTAGTTGCGCTTTACGACCTCAGCGAAAGCTCGCTGCGCACTGCCTCGAGTCTTCGCCGATATGTATCGATCTGGCACAGAGAACTGGCCGTCTCGAATCGCTCGACTGAACGCCACGACTTGGTCGGCGTCGACAGGCGCGTTCTCGGCCAATGCATCGTTCGGCTCACCCTCGGAAGTGAGCACTGTCCCAATGTATGCGGCCGTGTCGTCGGGAACGCGCATTCGGCCCTGTGGTGCTGAACGCAGTCCATGCTGCATCAGCGCGCGGAGCGAAAGCGCTTCACGTTCCAGGGCCGAGAATGCGCGGTGTAGCCGGAGCCGCATCCATGTTCTATTCCGTCGTTCCTCGAAAGCCGCTGGGTTACCCCAGAACTCACGATCATCGATCACGCTCCCGAAGGGGATGCCGCGGTCCACGACGACGCATTCATGCGTCAGGGCGCTGATTGGCGCCGTCCCGTACAGGTAGATGTGGTCACCGATCTCGATTCCCGCGGACTTCGTCTCGCTCCAGTCGATCTCCCCGAGCTGAGCGAAGGCGGCGTCCGCCTTGAAAGTTGCGGAATTGGATGCGACGAGCCAACCAACACCGGTCAGGTCAGGATTGGTCATGTGTTGACGATAGCGAGTGAGCTAGAGTTCCGCTCACGATCTCAGTACGGCGTCGCCATGATCGCGCGGTTTGCACTCCGCACCTGCGAGCGCAGTGTCGACGGCCGATGATCCACCGGATGAAGACTCCAGCAGAAGCAGGACGCCGATGCCGACCATCGTGTCTCGTCACCGGATGCAACCGATCGAATGCAGTATCGGGTCGAGATGGCCGATCTAGTACGAGCGGGACTGATCCAACCTGGCGCGATGCTATGGGCTCGGTCCAAAGCGGTGGCTGGTCGCACCGCGGAGGTCAGCGAGGACGGCAGTCTCTGAGTAGACGGGACGCCATTCTCTACCCCGAGCGCAGCCGCCAAGGCCGTCACTGGCTCCCAGTCGGAAGCCGGCTGGTGGTTTCGGCTGGTGGATCCTCAGCAGAAGCGGACAATCGACGATCTCCGTGCCGCTTACCTCGCGGCCACCGACGGGGAGGAATCCGCACTGGACGAAACGCCCGACGAGTAGATTTTCGAGGCCCCATGCCCTCTCCGGCCAGTGCCCTCGGCGGCCGGGTAGACCATGCGGCAGTCGTGGGCCGGAACATTCGGTGGGAAGGAGCTCGGGTCACTGCCGATGCCTATGCGACGTCCTCGACGACTTCCGCGTCCACGAGGCCGTCGTCGACCAATCGGTGTCCCGGCTTCGTAAGCTCCAGACTCGCCAGGTGCTTCTGCAACCGCTTCGACATCGGCAGGAAGGTCGCGAGGGTGATTCCACCGGAGAGCACGGCTCCTACGACGGGAACGAGCTTTGCGACGCCGCCAGCAAAGAGCTGCTTTGTCAGCCGGATGCCGAGGTATGACGCGACCTTCTTGACAACGGGGTAGATGGTCCCCTTGGTAAGGGCCTGCTGCGGCAGCTTCTTGAGTACTTGCCCGGCGATCATAGCCGACACTCTCGACACTCCGGCTTGTGCCATCTGGACGCCGAACATCACGCCCACGAAGAGGGTGAGAATGCTCTCGGTTGCCTCATCGACTTCATCGCCGTCGTCGGCGAACAGGTCGGGCCAGCCGTAGATGTAGGCGAGCTTCTGGGCGATCCGAAGTACATGGCCGAAATATTGCACAAGGTCTGCCGGCACCGTGCCGATCATTGCGAACCCACCTGGTATGCCGGCAAGTGTGGAGATTCCCGTCACCTTGCTGGTTTCGAATGTGATGGAGGAGTTCGCGATCTCGGTGATCACCTCGAAAGGGACTCCGGCCGCGGCGGGGGTCTCAGCGACTGCACGTTCGATCTGTTCTTCGGAGCAATATCGCTTCAGCGCCGCGCGGAGAAAGCTTGCTCGATGGATCCGCACGCCGGGCAGCTTCGCTGAGGCATCCAGAACCACTGGCTGCATGGGATTCCGTAGTGCCATCGCACCCGGATGAGGCCGAGCTCTATGAGATCGCTGATGCTATCGGTCTCGCCGGCCTGCTCCGCGAGGCGACCAACCGGTCCCGGGCTGCGCAGGGCTGATTGCTCCCGCCCGTTCGCCCGGAGGCTCACCAAGATGATCGTGCCCGTCGACGCGGGGTGATCGAGCGGCCCTACCGCCGACCCAAGCGACGCAACGTGACCACTGATTCTCTCAGGCACCGCCGCCCCGCGACATCCGTCATCGCCGAATGCCTGCGCGTGCAGGCGACCGTGCCGCCGAACACCGCCGTGCAGCGGTTCTTCGGCATCTCGCCGCTCGGGCGCGAGGCCGAACCCTGGTACCTCGGAGCGCTCGGCGAGCTCGAGGTCGGGCAGCGGCTCGCCGGGCTCGGACCGGGATGGGTCGTGCTGCACTCGGTACCGATCGGTACCGGGTCGAGCGATCTCGACCATGTCGTGATCGGGCCGGGCGGGGTGTTCACGATCAACACCAAGCACCACCGCGGGCAGAACGTGTGGGTGGCCGCGAAGCGCATCCTCGTGAACGGGCAGCGCACCGACCACCTGCGCAACGCGACGTACGAGGCGACGCGCACGTCGAAGCTGCTCTCGGTCGCCGCGCGCATGCTCGTCGACGCGACGCCCATCGTCGCGATCGTCGGGGCCAAGCGGATGACGCTGCGCGAGCGCCCGACCGACGTGGTCGTGCTGCGCGAGCACGAGCTGGTGCGCTGGCTGCAGCGACATCCGGTCACCCTCACGCCCGAGCAGGTGCAGCACGTCGCCGCCGTCGCGGCGCAGCCGGCAGCATGGAAGCGGATGGCGGAGACCGACAGCGCCGATCACGCCGCGTTCGAGCGGCTGCACCGCGACATCGGGCGAGCGCGCCGCCGCCGCATGCTCTGGGCCGGGGCACTGCTCGCCGCGGTTTCGGTCGGCGCGTGGGGCGCCTACTCTGCCGCGATCGGCGCGATCACCGGCTGACTGACCAGCGCGCCGGGTGCGATGCCCGCCTACCGCAGCACACTCGCCATTCGCATTCACGATCTGACGGCTTCACGGCATCCGCGACGTCAGCGACAGCGAGACCGTGAGTCTAGAACTGCGAATCCGTGACTTTTGAGATGCGAATCCGTGAGTTTGACGCTGCGAATCCGTGACTCCTGGGCTAGCATCGCGCCATGGTCGAACTGCGGAAGCGTCACGTCGGCGGGTTCGCCGCCGAGGCGCTGGACACGTTCCCGGCCGTCGTGATCGAAGGCGCGCGCCAAGTTGGGAAGAGCACGCTCGCCGGCGAACTCGCGAGGGCGAAGCCGGCGACGATCGTCACCTTGGATGACGATGATGTGCGCGCCGCCGCGGTCGGCGACCCCGCGACGTTCGTCGCCCAGGCCGGGTCTGGGCTGCTCGCGATCGACGAGGTGCAACGAGCTCCCGGGCTGCTGCTCGCCATCAAGGCGGCGATCGATCGCGACCGACGCGCCGGCCGCTTCCTCCTCACCGGATCGAGCGACCTGCTTCGGATGCCAGGGGCGCCCGAGAGCCTCGCCGGTCGCGCGGTTACCGTGAGACTCGACGGTTTCAGCCAGGGTGAGATCGCCGGCCGAATCGACGACTTCGTCTCCCGGGTGTCTGTCGACCCGAACAGCCTGTCGGGATTCGGAACCGACGTCGACCGACGTGGCGTGGTCGATCGGATCGTCGTCGGCGGGTACCCCGAACTCCAGGCGCTGTCCCCGCGGATGCGTGATGCGTGGCTGGATGCCTATTCTGATCGGCTTCTCACGCGGGACTCGCGGGACCTCACTCGTGCATCCGATCCGGGCCGACTCGCCGCGCTGCTCCGCCTGGTCGGGGCCGGACAGGCGGGCGAGCTCGTCAAGTCTCGCCTTGCGCGGGATGCGGCGATGCCGGAGACCGCCGCAACGGTCGGCCTGGATCTCCTGCAGGCGCTGTTCCTCATCGGGCTGCTGCGCCCCTGGACACCGAACCTCACCAGCCGCGAGGTCGCGCGACCGAAGGCGTTCGTCACCGACTCGGCGCTCGCGGCGCGACTCGCACGGCTGACGGCGGACGCGCTTGCCCAGCCGACCGGCGCACCGCATCTCGGCGGGCAGCTCGAGGGATTCGTCGTGGCCGAACTCCAGAAGCAATCCCGTTGGGCGAGTCATCCGTTCGAGTTGTTCCACTTCCGCGACCGTGCCGGCCTCGAGGTCGATGTGGTCGCCGAACTCGACGACGGTCGGGTGATCGCGATCGAGGTCAAGTCCGGAGCGACTGCGAAGTCGGAGCACTTCACCGGCCTGAGGGGGCTGCGCGACCGTCTCGGCGAACGCTTCACCGCCGGCATCGTGCTGAACACCGCTCAACGCGTGGTCCCGTTCGGCGACCGCCTCTGGGCGGTCCCTGTGCCGGCGCTGTGGGAGCTCTGATCGAGCTCAGCCCAGCAGTTCGTTCAGAGCCGACCGCAGCGTGAACCGCATCTCTTCCGCGATCTGGCGCATGGCCGCCGGTACGGGCGAGTCGTCCTTCGCCGACCGGCCCAGTCGGCTGAAGAAGTCACCGACGCTGCTGCCGCGGGCGATCGCCCGATACGCGTCCGGGAGAGTGTCGACGTGGGCGCCGCCGTCGTGGTGTGCAAGCCACAGGACGACATCGCGGCGGGACGCCTCGGTGCCCTGATTGTCGAAGATCCTCGGGATCTGCCACCAGTATGTGAAGCCGACTCGGTGCGGACCCAACGGCACTTGGGAGAAAGCCGGCGCCCACGTCCCATCCGCCTCGCTTGGGATGACCGTGAGAAGCGAGCCGACCGGCGCGACGCCGAGCTCCTTCGCCAACCGCACGACCCGTGGTCCGCTCGGAATCGTGCCGTCCGCCCAGGGCAGGATCTGGGTTGCGCCCATGCGGGTGAGCAACCCGGTGCTGACGGTGGTGTCGTAGGCGAGGACCCGCACCGCGATCGCGAGTCGCTTCGCCTCCGCGTGCACGCCGGCATCGAAGCGGTCGCAGCTCGCGTCGATGAACCCGAGCTGATCGCGGAGGTGGTCGAGGTGTTCCTCGGAGAAGACCAGATCGGGCTTCATCCTGTGCCAGCGTCGGAGCCTGCGAAGCGCGTCCGGCGATTGAGAAGGAGCGATGGACGACACGGCGGGAGGCGATTCGCCGAGAATCCGCACCTGGTCTTCCGCCACTCTCTGACGCTAGTGGCGCGGGGCCTCGGATAACGCCTTCGCTGAGCTGACCAGCCACCCCTTTTCGGGGGATTCCCTCCGTTTGCTCCGCGCTGGAACGATCGAGCGACCTACCACCGACCCGAAAGCCCATCGATGACGCCATCGCCTGACCTGCACCCTGCTGGCGTAAGCGTCGGCGGTTCTCTGGGCAACCGCCGCCCCGCGACATCCGTCATCGCCGAGTGCCTGCGCGTGCAGGCGACCGCGCCGCCGAACAACGCCGTGCAGCGGTTCTTCGGCGTCTCGCCGCTCGGGCGCGAGGCCGAGCCCTGGTACCTCGGCGCGCTCGGCGAACTCGAGGTCGGGCGGCGGCTCGACGGGCTCGGGCCGGGGTGGGTCGTGCTGCACTCGGTACCGGTCGGGACCGGGTCGAGCGATCTCGACCATGTCGTGATCGGGCCGGGCGGGGTGTTCACGATCAACACCAAGCACCACCGCGGACAGAACGTGTGGGTGGGCGCGAAGCGCATCCTCGTGAACGGGCAGCCCACCGACCACCTGCGCAACGCGACGTACGAGGCGACGCGAACGTCGAAGCTGCTCTCGGTCGCCGCACGCCTGCCCGTCGACGTCACGCCGATCGTCGCGATCGTCGGGGCCAAGCGGATGACGCTGCGCGAGCGCCCGACCAACGTGGTCGCGCTGCGCGAGCACGAGCTGGTGCGCTGGCTGCAGCGACATCCGGTCACCCTCACCCCCGAGCAGGTGCAGCACGTCGCCGCCGTCGCGGCGCAGCCGGCGGCATGGACGCGGATGGCGGAGACCGACGCCGTCGATCACGCCGCGTTCGAGCGGCTGCACCGCGACATCGGAAGAGCGAGCCGCCGCCGCATGCTCTGGGCCGGGGCCCTGCTCGCCGCGCTCCCGGTCGGCGCGTGGGCCGCCTATTCTGCCGCGATCAGCGCGATCGCCGGCTGACCATCGCGCCGGACCGGATGCCGCGAAGCGCGCCAGCTCGTTGCCGAGCGGGCGCGAGCCGCGGCATCCGTCACCCCTCCCGCAGCGGGGCAGCCAGGGCGGGATCGACGAGGTGATGCTTCGGACCTCGGGTGAGCCGCCGGCACGGGATCGAGGACGAAGAGTCGCTGCAGGTGCTCGCGGTATCCGTCGACGGTTTGACGGGCAGGTTTGTCAGGCTCGCCGAGCGTCCGCTCCATCGAAACGTGAGCGTATTCGCCCGATCGGGTCGAGACCCGGAATCCACGATCTGCGGCGACCCACGCCGCACGCGCCCGCGAGGCGCTCGCCCCGATCGCGCGCGCCTGAAGCCTCCGACCGGGGGACGCGCGGTCGCGCCATCCCGACCGGGAATCGAAGGAATTCCGGAAGGGCTTGACGCGCGACATCCGCCGTCGAGAGGATGGGCGCGCTTGCGCCTTGCGCGCTCCACATCGCACTGGGCGGAGCTCTCGGTCGCGCCCGCGGCCGACATTCTGCAACGACGCGGAGGCCACACGATGAAGTCCCTTCGATTGATCTCAGTAGCAGGAACCGCCGCCCTCCTGGTCGCCACGGCGATCGCGAGCCCGGCCATGGCACATCCACCGGGTGACGAGGAGGAGACCCACGAGCACCCGATCTCGAACCCGGCTCCCGACACGTACAGTGAGGGCGCCAACCACCTCTTCAACGCCCCGCGCTCCAGCGCGGCCACGCAGTCCGACCTCGCGTTCCAGGGCGACTACGCGTTCGCCGGCAACTACAACGGCTTCCGGATCTTCGACATCGGCGACCCGGCGCACCCCGAGCTCGTGAAGGATGTCTGGTGCCCCGGCGCACAGAACGACATCTCGGTGTGGGGCGACGCGATCGTCCTCTCGGTCGACTCGGTCCGAAGCGACGACACCTGCAGCTCGACGGCCGTGCCGGCACCGTTCGCGACCGGCTGGGAGGGCGTGCGGGTCTTCAGCCTCGCGAAGGTGCTCGCCGAGCCGACCGACTCCGACGGCTTCACCCGGCTGGAGGCCGAGTCCAACGTCTACACGGACTGCGGCTCCCACACGCACACCGGCATCCCCGACGGCGACCGCGTGCTGCTGTACGTGTCGTCCTACCCGCTGCGAGGCGGTCCGAGCTGCGGCCCCGACAACCCGGCCGGCAAGGACCCGCTCCACAAGGTCATCTCGATCGTCGAGCTCCCGCTCGGCGACCTCGCCGGCACCAGCCTGCTCAAGACGGTGCCGATCGACGTGCCGACCTGGGACCTGCTGCCGCCACCGGCGTTCAACCCGATGCAGGGCTGCCACGACATCCAGGTGTATCCGAAGTACGACCTCGCCGGTGCCGCGTGCTCCAGCGTCGGCCAACTGTGGGACATCTCCGATCCGGAGAACCCCGACACCCTCAATCCCATCTGGGAGGTCGACGAGCCGGAGGTCGAGTTCTACCACTCCGCCATGTTCAGCAACAAGGCGGACACCGTGGTCTTCGGCGACGAGTCGATCAACCAGACGTGTGACGACGGCAGCGGCTCGGGTCAGCTGTGGTTCTACAACCGCATGACGGGCGCGAAGTACAGCAGCTTCCAGATCCCACGCGACCAGGACGGGGCCTACTGCTCGGCGCACCTGTTCTACCCGCTGCAGGGCGGCAACAAGCTGGTCTCGTCCTGGTACAACGGCGGCGTGACGGTCGTCGACTTCAGCGACCCGACCCAGCCCGAGGAGGTCGCGTTCTACGACCCCGCGCAGCAGGTCGAGGGCGAGGCCGGACTGTGGGCCGCCTACCCCTACAACGGGTACGTGTACAGCAACGGCCTGTACCGGGGCTTCGACAGCTACTTCATCCCGGAGGCCCGGGGCGACGGCAAGCACAAGACGCAGTTGAACCCGCAGACCCAGCAGTAACCTCGCAGGTTTCGCATCACGGATCCCCGGCGGGATGTTCCGCCGGGGATCCGCGCGTCGACCGCCGCGCCGGCCGAAGCCGGCCGCGAGCCGCGACATCCGTCACCCGCTGGGACCGCAGGTCAGTCGCCCTTCACGTTCACGATCTGCCGCCGCGCTCCCGGTCGGCGCGTGGGCCACGTCCTCTATCGCGATCGGCGCGATCGCTGCGACCACCGGCTGACCATCGCGCCGGGCGGGCCGGATGCCGCGAAGCACGAGTCGGCGGCTCGGAAACGTGGGTTCCAAGCCGCCGATGCGGGTGCTGAGATGCGTCAGGACGGCTCAGCCGCCGCAGATCCCGCGGGCGACCTCGTTCTTGGTCTGGCCGCCGACGGCCTTGACGACCTCGCCGACACCCGTGAAGCCGAGGGCGCCTTCGGTGTTGATGGTCTTGTGCACCTGGCCGAAGCAGGCGGCGTCGGCGGGCGCGGCGTGGGCGGCGCCGGCGAAGCCGAACGTGGCCAGACCGACGATGAACCCGGTGGCGAGAATGCGCTTCATTGGACTTCCCCTTCTGTCGGCGGGTGCGGAATCACCCGATACCTGTGCTTCACCTGTACTTCCGTTCGGAGAGGGGGTTCGGATGCACTTCGTCGAAGGAACGTTCTTGGCGACTGCGGATCCCTACTCGCCGACAGCGAGCGCGATTCGGCGGAGCCCGTCCGACGCGCCCTCGATGCCGGCCACGAGTTCCGGGTGTTCCTCGGGCTTCACCAGCATGGATCGAAGTCTCTGGCGGTCCTTCGGCGTGGGCCGCCGAACGCCGGCAGGGTGACGAGCGGCGACTCGTCACTCATCGGCTGAGTTCCGCGAGCAGCGACTCGGCCTGGCCGATCTCCCGGGGATCGTCGTGATCGAGGAGATCGGCGATGACGAAGCCGATCGGGATGCGGCCCGAATCATCGCGCGCGACGTCAGCGACATGAAGCCAGACGTTCGGGCGGTCGCTCTCGACGAGGAGGTACTCACGAACCACCTCGTCGATGGCAGACGGGGAGACATATCCCTCGGCGACACCGGATGCCGCCACCCCCGCGCGCGGGTCCGAAACCCCTGATCGCACCAGGCGAGGGTCGTCGAGCAGGTCGGATACATCGGCTGGGCTCGCACTCAAGGCCAGGCGCGGTGATCGCGCACGGACCCAGCTCCAGATTCGCTGCACATCGACGTCGCCTGCGCGGACCTGGCCGACCTTCTTCACGATCCTCCGGCGGACGACCGGATCGGGCACGTCGACCTCGCAACCGGAGAGGGCAGCCAGGAAGCTCCTGGCATTGGCGGCGGACATCGGCCGTGATGACGGTTTCGCGACAGCTCAGGCCTGCTCGGGGATGACCCATTGCGAGCCCACTCGATACGGGTTAAGCGGGCGTGTCGGACCGACGGCGATCACGCTGGCATGACCGGAAATATCGCCAATACGCTGTACGTACTATTCGCTATACTCTCTCCATGAGATCGGTCACGGCCGCGGAGTTGATCCGCGAAGCACGCACGGCTGCGGGCCTCACCCAGGCGCAGTTCGCCGAGCGTGCCGGCATCACGCAGAGCGTCGTCAGCGCGTACGAGAACGGCAGGCGTGAGCCCGCGTTCAGCACCCTCCGACGGCTCGTCGCGGCGGCCGGATGCACGCTCGAGGCCACCGTCGCGCCGGCAAAAGGCGGCCGACTCCTCGATGCGGTTCGGGCCCATGCGGCCGAGCTGCGCGACAAGCTCACGCCACTCGGAGCCGTCGACATCCGTGTCTTCGGCAGCGTCGCCCGAGGAGAGGAGACGACGACGAGTGATATCGATCTGCTCGTGGACCTTGCCGAGGGTGTCGGCCTCTTCGCGGTGCTGGAGATGCAGTCGGCCGCCGAGGCGACTCTCGGTCGGCCGGTCGACATCGTGCCTGCCTCGGGCCTCAAGCCCGACACCGTGGATCGGGTGATGCGGGAAGCGGTGCCGTTGTGACGCGCGGCGAGCTCGAGCGGCTGCTCGATATCGCCGTGGCCTGTGCAGCCATCGCCGACTATGTCGACCGAGACGACACCGACGGGGACCTCGTGTTCGATGCCATCCGCATTCGGCTGGTCGAGATCGGTGAAGCGGTGAAGGACCTCGACCCGGGTGCGCTCGCGACGGAACCCGGAATCCCCTGGGCCGACATCGCTCGAATGCGAGACGTGCTGACGCACCGATACTTCGACACAACGCACGCCATCGTCATGGCGACAGCGCGAAGCGACATCCCGCGCCTCGCCGCTGCGGTCGAGCGCCTGCGCGGTCACCGCTGACGCTTGAGCCCCGGCCAGAGCGCGTGCTGCTCAGGCATCGGCCGCGAGTCCGGCATCCGGCCCAAGCCGCCCGGCTGCCCCGCGACATCCGCCGCCACGCTCAGCCACCGCGACCGGACGCCGACGCCCGAGGGTCGCGCGTTCGCGCGCGATGCTCGGCGTGCGCTGACGGCGCACACGCCGCTCGCTGAGTCGTCGGTCGTCGACGGCGAGTTCGACCACCGCGGGCGGGCCGGGCAGCCTCGCTCGCGCGACATCCGCCGCCACCGTCAGCGGGCCGGGCAGCCTCGCTCCCGCGACATCCGCCACCACGGTCAGCCGCCCGTCGACCGACGCGACCGGCATCGGGTAGGAATCTCCGCCGCCCACGCGCCTTCCGCCGTCGTGTTGCTGAGCCCGAGCCCGCCGCGAGCCCGATGGATGCCGCGAGATCGTGGAGCCGGGACGTGAGCGAACGGCGCGAGCGTGAAGCGCGCCGACTCGGCGCGCCCGGTCGTTCGCCGCGGCATGGCCGATCGATTCGACTTGTCCTCCACAGGCGACTCTCTGCCCAAGTTTTCCACAGGGAATTTTCCTGACCAGGGTGTGATTTCGCCGCGACCCGAATGTGGGTGGGTCCGTGCAGGATGGAGCCATGGAACCGCTGCAGGCACTCGAACGCGATGTCGACGCGTTGCGTGCCGTGTGGAACGGCGCGATGCCGCCGTCGGGCGGGGCGATCAGCGGCGCGACTCGGGTCGGGGGCGCGGCGCACGTCGAGGGCGCGATCCCGGTCGAGGTCGCGCAGATGAGCGATGCCGGGCTGGTGCGCGTGACCGACGCGCTCGCGCAGGTGCGGCGAGACACCGAGGCGCTCCTCGCGCGCGTGGCCGCCGAGGTGGCGAAGCGGTCGAGCGCCGAGCGGGGCCAGTCGAGCCTCGCCCGGGCGCAGGGGTTCCACAACCCGGTGCGGCTGATCGCCGCCTCGACCGGGGCGTCCCGCAGCGACGCGGCGAAACTCATCGCGGTCGGCACCGCGACCGCCGAGCGGCAGACGTTCGGCGGTGATCTGCTGCCGTCGCGGCATCCGCACGTCGCCGCGGCGCTCGGGTCCGGCCGCATCGGCGTCGACGCGGCATCCGCGATCACCTCGATGCTCGACCGCGTGCGGTTGCGGGCCGATCCCGAGCTGGTCGACATCGCCGAAGCGGCCCTGGTCGATCTCGCCGGTCGGGCGTCGCTCGACCTGCTCATGCGCGGCGTCCGGGATGCCGAGGCCCGGCTCGACCGCGACGGGGTCGAACCGCGTGAAGAGCAGCTCCGCGGCGAGCGGTCGCTCACCATTCGCGAAGACGCCGCAGGCATGGTGCACGTGCATGCCCGCCTCGACCCCGAGAGCGCAGCGCCGATCAAGACCGCGATCGAGGCGATCGTGAGCGACGCCCTGCGCCGTCGCGAACCGATGGCGTCAGGCTCAGGTCCGGTCGTCGACGACCCGCGCTCGATTCCGCAGATCCAGGCCGACGCACTCGCCGCGATCGCGCGCCACTCCCTGGGGTGCGAACAGACACTCGCCCCGCTCGCGAAGGCCACCATCGTGGTGCGTCTCGACCACGAGACCCTCGTCGCAGGTCTCGGACACGCGCGCATCGACGGCCTCGGTCAACCGATCTCGGCAACCACGGCCCGGCGGATGTCGGCCGACGCCGAACTCATCCCCGCGGTCCTCGGCGGCGAAGGCGTCCCGCTCGATCTGGGCCGCTCGGCACGGCTCTTCAGCAGGGCCCAGCGACTCGCGCTCGCCGAGCGCGACGGCGGATGCGCCTCTGCGGCCAGAACATCGCCTACGTCGACGCCCACCACATCAGATGGTGGGAACGCGACGCCGGCCCGACCGACCTCTCGAACGGCGTCATGCTCTGCACCTTCTGCCACCACCGCATCCACCGCGAGGGTTGGGGCATCCGTGCGTCCCGAACCGAGGTGTGGTTCGTGCCACCGCCGCACGTCGACCCCGCACAGACACCCCGGCTCGGCGGGCGCGCCCGCTTCGCGCTGCCCGGACACCGGTCGGCCGCGTGAAGTCGGGACCGTCGCACGAACGACGCCGCTTCACGCTGCTGCGCGCGTCGGTCGGCGATGCCCGGGTCGAGCCGGAGGGTCGCGGCGAGACGGCGGCGCGTGCGGACGGTGCGATCTCAAGGCGAGGAAGACTGGCGGCTGGGTTGCCGTCTTGCGCGAACTCCACATCGGTCCGAACGTACGGTCGCCAAGTTCGCGGTGTGTCCCTGGATGAAAGTCCGAATTGGAGAGGTCACCCCACTTGGAGGGCCATCTCGCGCATTGCGAGGACACCGAAAACGTGCGATTCCTTCGTCCATCGGCCATTTTCCCGCCACCAGACTTCCTAATCTCCAAAGCGCGCTCAGCGGTGGGTCTCTTCATATGCGCGCTTCTATTGCCGCATCCTGGGTCCGCCGATATACATGAGCAGGTAGCTGTCGGCGCGCAGCGTCGACGACGATAGATAAGAACTCTGGGGGAGAGTCGAAATGAATCCTATCGCCGAGCACCAGTCGCCTGCTGAGGTACGAGAACCATCGACCCATTGGGGTTGGCTACGAAAGTTCGTAATCGTGTCCGCGACCGCAATCGCTCTCGTGTTCGCAGGCCCCTCGGTGGCGCATGCTAGTACCTTCAGCAACTCATACTCCGGCCAGGACTCGCTGACAACCTCAACGACGCTGCAGTACTCCACGCCGCACAGCAGCTTCAATCTTCGAATCTGGGTGACCAAGACGAACTGGAATTCGGGAAGCACCCTCTATTCGGTGAAGTTCTATGACAGTGCTGGCCGACTATTGTGGAGCGCGGCGGATCAGGCCGACCGAATCTATTACGTGGGTACAAACGTCACCAAGATCGTCATCCAGCGAAAGAACCTGGTCGCGTCGGCGGCGATTACTCATTGGCAAAAGGTCTGAGCGCGGCGGGCGGTGTTCACATTCTTGAACGCCGCCCGCAGCAATGACAACTGACTCCGCTGCGCACAATTTGAATGCGCGCCGCCCCGCGACATCCGCCATCGCCGAATGCCTGCGCGTGCAGGCGACCGTGCCGGGCCGGGCGCCCGACGCGCGGAGACGAGGTCGGCGGCTCGGACACCAGTTTCCGAGCCGCCGACGACGGTACTGAGCAGCGCCAGAACCGCTCAGTCGCAGATGCCCCGGGCGATCTCGTTCTTCATCTGGCCGCCGACGGCGGTGACGACGTCGCCGACGTTCGTGAATCCGAGGGCGCCGACGGTGTTGATGGTCTTGTGCACCTGGCCGAAGCAGGCAGCGTCGGCGGGCGCAGCGTTGGCGGCCCCGGCAACGCCGACGGCGCCGAACGTGGCGAACGCGGCGATGAATCCGGTGGCGAGAATGCGCTTCATTGGACTTCCCCTTCTGTCGGCGGGTGCGTATTCACCCGATACCTGTACTTCCCTGGGCGGGGCAGGATCGGATGCAGTCGTCGAGATTTTTTTCGCCGAACGGATGCTGCGTCCCGATCGCGATCGTCAGGGCGAGTCGAGGAGGGCGTCGAGCTCGGCCGACGGAAGCGCGATCCACCCCTCGCGATCCGCCCGGGCGCGCTCGGCCGGGGGGACGCCGTGGGTGCGGCCGACCGCGTGAGCCCGGGCGACCAGCGCCGCGATGACGGCGTCGAAGGCGTCATCCGATCGGATCATCTCGTCGGCCACGGCCCCGAGGTCGAGCCAGGCATGGCGTGCGCGGAGCAAGTCGAGCATCTCGGCGCGCACCGACGCCTCGGCGTCGTCCATCGCTGGCGCTGTTGCTCGACCCCGAGGCGGAGGAGCATTCCATCGCTGCCGAGCCTGGCGCCCGGCTGCTGGGACCCAGCATGCTCCCGTACGAGATCGCGAACGTGCTTCGACGACTCCAGAGCACGCGGCGACTCGCAGGCCACTGCCACGCTGATCACGCGCGACGCCCGGCTCGCGCGGGCCCCCGGCCTGCGCTGCACCGTCACGCTCTGCTCGTGACGCACGCCTCCGCCAACTCGGGAGAAAGGGAGACCGAGGATACCTTTCTCCCGGCTAGGCGAAGGAAACCATCGCGGCTGGCCGGGGACTCGTGGACGGCGCAGGTCGGATGCCATGCGTAGTACCTCGCGTAGGGCCGACGCACTCGGTCGCCGGTCCGCGACATCCTCAGCGCGGATGAGCCGCGCGAGCTCACGCGGTCGCAGCCCGGCCGCCCTGGCGCTCGACGGCCTGCGAACGGAACGCGTCGATGTCGCGGCGCGCGAGTTGAACGGATTCGCTCGCGAGGGACGCGGCCCGGCGGGCCAGGACGACGATCCGCTCTCGGTGGACGTCGTCGGTCACTGTGAACGTCGCCGCGGCGCCGCCGAGGAGGTGGCCGAGGTCGATCCGGATGCGCTCGGACTCGGCCAGCCTCGCCAGCGCCTCGCCGCCGATCCAGCCCGGGTGGGCGGCGATGGCGTCGCGGGCGACGTCGAGCTGGCGGTCCGCGGAACGGAGGGCGTGGCGCACTGGGTGGAGGTCGTGTTCGGCGCGGAGCGGGCGCGACGGGTACACGGGGTGACCGTCGTGCAGGTCGGGCGCATCGTGGACGGGATGCCTGGGCAGGGTCGAGCGCGGGGCCGGACGGGTCGCGCGCTCGCGGGACGCCGCGGTCGCGACATCCAGCGCCGCATGCGCCGCCCGCATTCGGGCGAGGTGGCCGACCGGATCGGTGTCGACGCCGGCCCGTGGGAGCGCGCCGAGCGCGGACTGCAGTTCGGCGATCGCCGTCGCGACGGCCGGGGAGCGAGGCGGCGCGAGCGCGAGGGCTGCGGCGAGATCCCGACGGGACTCCTCGGCCACCGCACCCAGCGCGGACTCCGCCTGCAGCGCCTCGACCTCGAAGGACTCCACGGCCTCGAGCAGCGTCGCGGCCCGGCGCACCGCCGCGACGGACGCCTCGAGCGCGACGCTCGCCTGGTCGCGCCGGCCGGCCTCGCGCCGCCGCTCGGCAACACCCACGCTGTGCTCGGCGAATCCGAGCAGCTGCTCGGCCTCCGCGGGGTTGGCCTCGACCTCGGCGAGCGCGTCCCGCGCATAGCGCGCGGCGAGGCGTTCGACGGTCCCGCGGGCACCTGGCACGTGCGCGCGGAGCAGTTCGACGTCGCCCCGCACGCCGGCGATGATCTCGGGTGCTCGACGCGCCCGTGCCATCCGGTCGGCGAGCGTGGACGACTGCGCATCGAGCGCGGCGTCGATCGATTCGCACACCTGGAGGACCTCCAGGTAGCGGGCCCGCACGTCATCCGCGGTGCCGGGCATCGCGTCGCGAGCGAGACGGTTCAGCCGGAACGCGTCGCCGAGAGACCGGCGCGCGGCGACGAGTGCCTCGGCCGCGTCGGCGGTCGCGTCGGAGCCGAGTTCCGCCTCGGCGAACCCGAACTCGTCGACCGCGAGGCGGATGCGCTCGTCGGCGGCGAGCAGCGCCGAGCCGGCCCGCTTCGCCAGGTCGGCGCCGTGGACCTCAGGTTCCTGCGCGCCGCGGTGGCGCCTGACCCAGAACCCGGCCATGCTCCATCGTACGATCGCCGCTCGGAGCACGCCATGGTGCGGAGGATCGGCGCAGCGACATCCGCTCGCCCGTGCTCGATCGTGCGATCGCCGCTCGAAGCCGCCGGGCGCGGAGGGCCGAGGCCGCGACATCCGGCCCGCGCCATCCGCTCGCCCGCCCTCAGTCGAAGATGCCGTCGAGGATGCTGCCGATGACGAGCCCGCCGAGGATGCCGCCCATCACGTCGGACCCGCCGCCGCGCCGGCCGCCGCCGCCCCAGCCCGGGCCGCCGGGGCCGCCCCACTGCCCGGGATCCTGCGGACGCGACGAGTCGATGTCGCGACGCGCGTAGTTCAGGGCCTCGGCGGCGAGGTACGCGATGCGGCGGGCCATCGCCATCGCGTGCTCGCGGTGGTCCTCGTCGATCATGGTGACCGTCGCCGCGGGCCCGCCGAGGAACTGGTCGAGGTCGAGGCGGATGCGCTCGGCCTCGGCGAGGCGGGTGCGGGCGTCGGCGCCGATCCAGCCGCGGTACCCGGCGATGAGGTCGCGGGCGACGGCGAGCTGGCGGTCGGCGTCGTCGATGGCGTGGTGCACGTGCTCGAGCGGCGGGATGGGGCGCGCCGCGCGCGCACGGGCGGCGGCGATCGCGGCATCCAGCCCGCCGTTCGCCTCGCGCAGCCGGTTCAGCTGGCCGAAGGGGTCGGCGTTGACGCCGGCGGCCGGCAGGGCGGCGAGCGCGGACTGGAGCTCGGCCATCGCCTGGGTCACGGCCGGCGACGGGGGCTCCTTGGCCGCGACGACGAGATCGCCGCGGGAGTCCTCGACGATCGCCGCGAGCGTCGACTCGGCCCGCAGCGCCTCGACCTCGAACGTCTCGACCGCGTCGAGCAGGGCCGCGGCGCGGCGCACCGCCTCGGTCGCCGCCTCGAGTGCGAGGTTCGCCTGCTCGCGCTGCCCGGCCTCGCGGCGACGCTCGGCCACGCCCACGCTGTGCTCGGCGAACCCGAGCAGCTGCTCCGCCTCGGCGGGGTTGGCCTGCACCTGGGCGAGGGCCTCCGGGGCGTAGCGGGCGGCGAGCCGGTCGACCGTATCGCGACCGTGCGGGATGCGGGCGCGCAGCAGCTCGATGTCGCCCCGCACGCCGGCGATGATCTCGGGAGCCCGCCTTGCCCGCGCGATCTTGTCGGCGAGGGCGGACGTGTGCTGGTCGAGCAGGTCCTCGGCCCACTCGCACAGCTGGATGATGCGCGCGTTGCGCGCGCGCAGCTCGTCGGCGGTGTCGGGGATGTGGTCGTAGTTGAGCTGGTTCAGCCGGAACGCCTCGCCCATGTGCACGCGCACCGCGGCGAGCGCCTCGCGCAGTCCGCGGGTCGCGTCGCGCCCGAGCTCGGCCTCGGCGAAGTCGAGCTCGTCGGTCGTGACGCGGATGCGCTCGTCGGCCGCGACGAGCGCCGCTCCCGCCCGCTTCGCCAGATCGGCGTCGGCGGCGTCGAGCTCCTGCTGTTCCTCGCGCTTGCGCTTGCCCCAGAACCCGGCCATGAGTCGATCCTATGGTCGGGGCTGTGAGCGCGCTGGAGGGCGGGCGAGAACGGATGGCGGCGCCGGGCCGCCGTGCTCGACGGCTGCGTTGCTGAGTGGGAGTCTTCGTCGCCCGTGCATCGCGGCGCCGGGCTGGTCGGGGTGGCGACTTGTCCTCCACAGGGGCGCCGCGGTCGGACTTATCCACAGGTGATTGGCCCGATCAGGGTTGGTTTCCTGCTCCTTCGAATGTCGGTGGCCTCGGGCAGGATGGAGCCATGAACCAGCCGCTGGGCCCCCTCGACCGAGACGTCGAGGTGCTGCGTGCGGCGTGGGCCGAGGCGCTGCCGGCGTTCGGCGCTGTTGCGGGCGCGACCCAAGTCGAGGTCGAGCAGATGAGCGACGCCGGGTTGGTCCGCGTGACCGATGCGCTCGCCGCCGTGCGGCGCGACGCCGAGGTACTCCTGGCTCGCGTCGCCGCAGAGGTGTCGGCGCGTTCGAACCGCGAGGCGCGCGAGTCAAGTCTTGCGAGGGTGCACGGCTTCGCCAACCCCGTGCGGCTGCTCGCCGCATCGACCGGGGCCTCGCGGGGCGATGCGGCGAAGCTGATCGCCGTCGGCGCCGCGACCGCCGAGCGACGGTCCTTCGGCGGCGAGCGGCTCCCGTCGAAGCATCCGCATGTCGCCGCGGCACTCGATTCCGCCCGCATCGGCGTCGACGCGGCGTCCGCGATCACCACGATGCTCGACCGGGTGCGGCTTCGCGCCGACCCGCGGCTGGCCGAGACGACCGAGGCGGTGCTGGTCGATCTCGCGGCGAAGGTGCCGCTCGAGCTGCTGATGCGCGGCATCCGCGAGGCCGAAGCCAGGCTCGACCGCGACGGAATCGAGCCCCGCGAGGAGGAGCTGCGCAGCGGAAGGTCGCTCACCCTGCGCGAAGACGGTGCGGGCATGCTGCACCTGCACGCACGCCTCGACCCCGAGAGTGCGGCCCCGGTCAAGGCCGCAATCGAGGCACTCGTGAGCGACGTGCTGCGCCGCCGGAGCCCCCGAGCCGGCGACACAGACGTCGACGCCGGTCCGGTCGTCGACGACCACCGTTCGATCCCGCAGATCCAGGCCGACGCGCTCGCCGCGATCGCGCGGCACGCGCTGGGTTGCACCGAGACGCTCGCGCCGCTCGCGAAGACGACCGTCGTCGTGCGCATGGCGCTCGAGAGCCTCGTCGACGGGCTCGGGCATGCGCGCATCGACGGCATCGTCCACCCGATCTCGGCGGCCACCGCCCGTCGCATGTCCGCCGACGCGCAGCTCATCCCTGCGGTGCTCGGCGGCGAGAGCGTTCCCCTCGACCTCGGGCGCACGGCTCGCCTGTTCAGCCGGTCGCAGCGCCTCGCGCTCGCCGAGCGCGACGGCGGTTGCGCCTCCTGCGGCCAAGACGTCGCCTACGTCGACGCCCACCACATACGGTGGTGGGAGCGCGACGCCGGCCCGACCGACCTGAGCAACGGCGTCATGCTCTGCGTCTTCTGCCACCACCGGATCCATCGCGAAGGATGGAGCATCCGCGCGAGCCGAAGCGAGGTGTGGTTCATCCCACCGCCCCATGTGGATGTCACGCAGACACCCCGGCTCGGCGGCCGCGCGCGCTTCGCGCTGCCGCGAACCGAGGCGGCGGCGTGAGCGCGGCCGCGTACTCGCGTCCCCATCCGTGAAGGCGGTGCGGCCCGACGGCGACGGCGGACATGGTCGAGTCGGCGACGTGAGCGCGGTCGCGTACGCGCGCCCGCACGCGTGAACATGGTGCGGCCCGACCGCGTCGGCGACGATGCCGAGTCGGCGTCCGGGCGCGGTGGGGGCAACCCGAGGTCCCGACCCCGCTCGTCGCCGTCGCAGCGACGGTGCCGCGTGGCGCCATCCGGATCGCGCGACGCCCACCCCTACGCTGACGGCATGACCGAACCGAGCATGCCGTCGCGCCTTCGCATCCGCTGGGGCTGGTTCGTCGGATGCATCGTGCTCGGTCTCGCCAGCATCCTCGTGGGACTCCTCGTCGCACCGGTCGGCGATCGGCCGACGTATCTCGCCGGCGTGCTCGGCGGGGTCGGCACCACGCTGCTGCTCGTCGGGATCGTGGTGCTCCTCGAGCGCCGGATCGTGGACACCGCCGTCCGGGCCGTGCACGACGCCGCCGAGCAGGCGCGCCTGCGCACTGATGAGGCGATGCGAGCGCAGGTCCGCGACCTCGAGGACCGCATCGCCGATCTCTGGGCGACGACCGCGACGCCCGAAGACGCGGCCGCGAAGAGCGAGCAGACACGTCGCATGGCCGACGAATTCACCAGGCGGGTCGTCGACGAGTACACCGACGACGATGGCACGCCGTAGTCGTCACCCGTGCCGCGTCCGTGTCAGCGGTACCGCCTACGTTCAGACCATGACGGCGCCCGAACCCTTCACCATCCGCGTGCCCGACGACGTCCTCAACGACGTGCACGCCCGGTTGAATCGCACCCGCATCCTCGACGACTCGCCGCGGAAGCCGCCCTCCGGCATGAGTGCGGTGTACCTGCGCGAGCTCGTCGACGCGTGGCGGAACTGGGACTGGCGCGCCCGAGAGACCTGGCTCAATCGCCATCCGCAGTTCACCGTGCAGATCGACGACGCCCGCGCGCACTTCGTGCACCTGCGGTCCGAACGACCCGATGCGCCCGCGCTGCTCGTGATGCACGGGTGGCCGCACACCTTCGCGCTGCAGCTCGACTTCGCCGACCTGCTGCCCGACGTGCACGTAGTGGTCGCCAGCCTGCCCGGGTTCGGGTTCTCGTCGCCGTACGCCGACGGCCCGATGACCGAACGCCGGATGGCTGACACCATGCACCGCCTCATGACCGACGTGCTCGGCTACACGGGATACGTCACCTACGGCGAGGATGTCACGGCGAACGTCAGCGACCTCATCGCCGCGAGCTTCCCCGAGCACGTCGCCGGCATCGTCGCGACGCACGCGCACTTCCCGACCTACGCCGAGCGCGAGGCGCTCACCGATCCCGACGAGCACGCCTTCTTCGCAGCCCTCGCCGAGAAGCACGAAACGGATGGCGCCTACGGCCACGTGCAGTCGACCAGGCCCGACACGCTCGCAGTCGCCCTGAACGACTCCCCCGCGGGCCTGCTCGCCTGGCTCGCCGAGAAGCTCGTCGAGTGGAGCGACACCCCGCCCGGCGATCCGGCCGCCGTCGAGCGCCGCATCTCGCGCGACCGCATCCTCACCGAGGCGATGATCTACTGGGTCACCCAGTCGATCCAGTCGTCGTTCCGCCCGTACTACGAGGGCGCCGACGCCGTCGATCCGATTCCGCCCGTGTCGGTGCCGGCGGCGGTGTGGATCCAGCGGCACGAGGGCACGTATCCCGAATCGCTCGCCCGGTCGTTCTACCGCGACCTGCGCTGGTTCGACCGGCTCGACGAGGGCGGGCACTTCGCCGCGGCCGAGGCGCCCGAGGAGATGGCCGGGCGGATGCGACGGTTCCTCGCGATGCTCGGTTGATCGAGCACCCCACGTCGGCGTGGGCGTCGGCGTGGGCGAGACCCCGGGCCTCCGCAGCTCAGACCGTACCGGCCGGCGGCCACACCCCGATGATCAGGCCCATGACGACGAGCGTCACGAGCTCGTGCGCGATGTTGATGATGGTCAGCGTCGACGGGCGGCCCTCGAACGCGTCGTGCGTGATGAACCGCGCCGCCGTGAACCCCGCCCACAGGATCAGCGCCGTGAACAGCGCCGCCATCAGGTAGCCGCCGCCGTAGAAGTGCCACGAGATCGTCGAGGCGCCCGCAAGCACCCAGGCCGTGATGAAGCTGACGATCACCGTCACCACGATCGGCATCACGGCGCTCGCGGCCGGACGATCCATGTCGACCTTCGCGAGCTTCGCCCAGCGCGTGCCGAACACCTTCGGCGTGTACCAGATCGAGCCGACCACCATGCTCGACGCCGTCGCCAGCAGCACCGCCCAGTAGTTGATCTCGGGAACCATCTCCGCCTCCTCGCCGCGGCCGAGGCCGCCTCTCGCTGCGCTGCGCCGGGGTGCGCCGCCTGTCGCTGCGCGAGCAGCGTACTCCCGCCCTGCTGCCCGGCGTGCGCAGCGCGCCGACACGCTGCACCCGGTCCGCTGGGCACGCACGGGCGAGCGACCCGGCCAGGACGCCGTTCCGGGTTCTCGACCGACGATCGTGCACGGCCCACGCACGACCCCAGCACGGCTCCGCTCACCGGCCGAGTGCGCCATCCAGCCGGGTGACCGCCTCGGCGGCCGAGAGGCGATACTCCTCGGCGATCAGCGCGGCCAGCGATCGCGCCTCCTCGAGGCAGGCGCCGCACCCGCGCAGGTGCACGCGCAGAGGTTCGGTCAGCGGCCCGGTCGAACCGAGGAGGCCCTCGACGGCGGCATCGACCTGGTCGAAGCAGTCGTCGCACGAGAGCCACGGTTCGGTGTCGGCCGTCAGGCGCGCGATCGCCTCGGCGCTCAACCTCCCGTCTCCGGTCATCGGTCCACCTCCTTCGAGCCGTGCTCCCTCAGGAACCCGCGCTCCGCGAGGAACGCGCGCAACCGTTGCCGCCCATCATGCAGGGTCTTGTACAACGCCCCGCGATTCGTGCCCAGCCGCTCGGCCAGCACGTCGATGGGCACGCCGTCGACGAGCACCGCGAGCATGATCCGTCGCTGGTGCGGTGTGACCGCCACCGCGAGTCCGTTGCGCACCGCCCGGCCGAGCTCGCGCAACTCCGCATGCGCCTCGGGCGATGGCAGGACGGCGTCGCGGCGATCGGGCAGGTCGGTGAGCTCGATCTCCCGGTCGTGCCACGCGGCGCGCCGCACCTCGACACCGGCCTGCAGGATGGCGAACTTGAAGGCCCACGTCGTGAACCGGCTGCGCCCCTCGAAGGTGGCCAGCCGCGACAGCACCGACACGGTCGCCTCGTCGGCCGCCGAATGCACGACCTCGTCGCGCCGAGCCGCTCCGAGGCCGACCGCCTCGGGCATCCGCCCGACCTGGTGCCGGGCCGCACGCAGCATCAGCCGGTGCAGGTCGCCCACCGCCGCGTCGCGCACGTGTCCGGTCGCCGAGAGGCGGGCGACCCAGTCCGGGTCGCCGGGCGTGCCATCCGCTCGCCCATGTTCGATGCGGCGGTACGCGGCATCCGGATGTCCCGTGCCGACCATCGCACGGTCGAGGTCGCCCAGCTCACTCACCTCGTGGCCGCCCGTCCGGCTCCACCTCGGCGCCCGCGGCGCGGGCGAGCTCGCGCGCGACGATGATCGCGTGCACGTCGACCGTCTCGTCCGAGGCGAGGCGCTGCGCCGTGACCTCGTCGAGCCCCGCGGCGATGAGCTGCTCGCGGCGCCACCGCAGTGCGCGCCCACGAGGCTGGGAACGCTCCGGTGGCGGCATCCCGCGGATCGCGTCGGAACTGGTCATATGAAGTGAGTGTCGCGAACGCGCCACATCTTACCGAGATGTGCACGACTCCATCCGGCCGGTAAGACCGCCCACCGAACCCGCACCAACACTGCGAGACACCGGCGCCGTCGCGTTCGCGCATCACGATGCACGCGCTCGATCGGCGCACGGGCTCCGACCAGGAAGGAACCATCATGCGCACTCGATCCACGGCCGCGCTTCGTGCGTCCACCGTCTCGCTGATCGCCGCGTTCGCGCTCACCGGCGGCCTGCTCACCGCCTGCAGCCCCAGCGCCGGCGCGGTCGCCGTCGCCGACCGGGCCTCCGCGACGACGCAGACCCATCCCGGCATGTCGCACGAGCTTCCCGACGCGTCGGCCGAGGCGAGCCTGTACGCCGCCATGCGCACGCTCTGGGACCAGCACATGGCCTGGACGTGGTCCACCGTCGTCGCGTTCGCCGAGGACTCGCCCGCGCTCGACCCCACGGTCGCGCGCCTGCTCGCCAACCAGGCCGACATCGGCGACGCCATCGCGCCGTTCTACGGCGAGGAGGCGGCGGCCGAGCTCACCGAGCTGCTGCAGACCCACATCACGCTGGCGGTCCCGGTACTCGGTGCCGCGGAGGCCGGCGACACCAAGGCCTTCGACGCCGCGCTCGACGACTGGTACGCCAACGCGCGCGACATCGCCGACTTCCTCGCCGCCGCGAACAAGGAATGGTCCAAGCGCGACCTGCGCAGCATGATGGAGACCCACATCACGCAGACCACCGCCTACGCGGCCGACGTGCTCGCGGGCGACTACGAGTCCGGCATCGCGAAGTTCGACGAGGCGCAGGCGCACATGGCCGAGATGGCCGACCTGCTCAGCGCCGGCCTGATCGCGCAGTTCCCCGAGCGGTTCTGAGGTCGCGCGTCGATGCACGCCGGCGCGCGCCGGGACCGATGACGACGATGACGACGGATGGCGCGAGCTCGCGCCCGCGCCATCCGCTCGCGTCGACCGTCACACCGCGATCGCCGCGCGTTCCGCCGTGGGCGACGCCGACGCCCCGGCCTCGGACTCGGCTTCGGCCGACTCGAGCGGGTTCGCGATCTCGTCCCGCGTCATCCGCGCCGCGACGATCGCGACCACCCCGATCATCAGCGGCGCGACGCCCGCGATCAGGAACACCACCGGCAGCCCGAGCGACTCCCCCGCCGGCCCGGCGAACGCCATCGACACCGGCATGAACGCGAGCGAGACGAAGAAGTCGAGGCTCGAAACCCGGCCGAGCATCTCTGCCGGCACCCGGCGCTGCAGCAGCGTGCCCCAGATCACGACGCCGCCGTTGAACGCCGCACCGACGAGGAACGCCGCGATCACCATCACCCACACCTGGTCGGTCAGGCCGAACACCGCGAGCGGCACGCAGCCGACCGCCCACAGCAGGTTCATCACGGTCAGGTAGCGCCGCGGCATCCGGAGCGACGCGATGACCGCCGACCCGACCGCGCCGCCGATGCCGAACGCGGCGAGCACCAGCGCGTGCTCCTCGGGTCCGCCGCCGGCGACGTCCTTGATCACGAACGGCACGAGCACCTCGAACGGGCCCATGATCAGCAGGATCAGCAGCGACGCGAACCCCAGCGTGCCCAGCAGCCACGGCGTGCGGGCCATGTAGACGAATCCGTCGCGCACATCGGCGAGCAGTGCCAGGACCGGATGCCGCGGGGCGGCGGCCTGCGCCATCCGCTCGGGGTGCTCGGGGTCGACCCGTTCGGGCTCGCCCTGCTCGGCGTCGCGCGCCGTCGCCTCGGGCACCCTCCACAGGCACGCCGCCGCCGCGACGCCGGTCAGCGCGGTCACGGCCAGCGCCGCCCCGGGCGACGACACCGCGATGAGCGCGCTCGCGAGCGCCGGGCCGCCGGCCTGCATGAGCACGGGCCGCGCCATCCCCTCGAAACCGTTCGCCGCGAGCAGCTGGTCCTCGGGCACGACGCTCGGCAGCAGCGCCGAGTACGCCGGGTAGTAGAGGCCGGCCAGCACGCCGCCGACCAACGCGACCGCCGCGAGCTGCCACACCGCGAGCCCGCCGGCGAGCGAGAGCAGCGCGACGACCCCGACACTCGCGGCGCGCCCGACCTCGACGACGAGCAGGATGCGCCGCTGCGACATCCGATCGGCCAGCGCCCCACCGAGCAGCGTCGTCAGCAGCATGCCGACCGCCGACGCGCCCGCGACGAGCGAGAGCTCAGCCGCCCCGCCGCCGATCGCGACGATCTGCCAGACCAGCGCGACCATCCAGATGCCGGCGCCGACCAGCGACGACACGAGCGCGGCGGCGAGCCAGCGGTAGGCGGGAGTGCGGACGGGGCGGAGTGCCCGGGGTGTCGACATGATCTTCTCCGTGATCGAGGCCTTCGAGAGCGGATGCCGCGGGGCGGCGGGTCTCCCTACTGATGCGTCGAACGGGACGGGTGGGGATCGACACTCCGCTCACCTCGTCGGATGTGGGAGACTCCGTCGACCGATTCACGGTGGTTCCGTCCGGGCGGCATCACCCTGGTGGCGGTACAGCACGCGTGGGACGCTTCGTGCACACCGACATCCGCACGGTGCAGTTCGACTGACGCGACGGCGGATGCCGCGCCTACCCCACCTCGTCGAGCGCCGGCTCCGGCGCCATCCGCCGCGGTGCCCTCCGGATCGAGAAGCTCACGACCGCCGCGACCACGCACAGCCCGGCCGCACCGAACCACGCGAGCGTGTACTCGCCGCTGACATCGCGCACCGCACCGGCCGCGGTCGCCGCGATCGCGGCGCCGACCTGATGCGCGGCGAACACCCAGCCGAACACCACGGGCCCGTCGGCCCCGAAGAGCTCGCGGCACAGCACGACCGTGGGCGGCACGGTGGCGACCCAGTCGAGCCCGTAGATCACGACGAAGAGGATCATCGGCGGGTGCACCGCATCCGACAGCAGGAACGGCAGCGCGAGCAGGCCGAGGCCGCGACCCGCGTAGTAGACGGCGAGCAGCAGCCGGGGGTTCACCCGGTCGGTGAGCCATCCGGAGGCGATCGTGCCGACGATGTCGAAGATGCCGACCAGCGCGAGCAGGCCCGCCGCGGTCGTCTCCGCCATGCCGTGGTCGTGCGCGCTCGGGATGAAGTGCGTGCCGACGAGCCCGTTCGTCGTCGCGCCGCAGATCGCGAAGCCGGCCACGAGCGCCCAGAACGTGCGCTCGCGCGAGGCGCGGCGCAGGGTCGACAGGGCCGTGCGCACCGGGTTGCCCTGCGGCGGCGCCTCGTGGCGGTATCCGGATGGCGCACCGTAGGGCGTCATCCCGATGTCGGCCGGGCTGTTGCGCAGCCAGATGAGCACGAGCGGCACCACGGCGAGCGCACCGGCCGCGACGAGGAGCGAGGCGGCGCGCCATCCGCTCTGCTCGACCAGGATCGCGATGAACGGCAGGAACGCCAGCTGCCCCGTCGCGCTGCCCGCGGTGAGGACGCCGACGACGAGGCCGCGCCGCTGCACGAACCACTGGTCGGCGACGGTGGCGGCGAACACGAGCGCCATCGAGCCCGTGCCGAGCCCGATCATCAGGCCCCAGGTGAGCACGAGCATCCACGGCGCGGTCGCGATCACGCTGAGCCCGGCGCCCGCGGCGACGAGCAGCAGCGCGGCCGTCGTCACGCGGCGCAGGCCGAACTTCGCCATGAGCGCCGCGGCGAACGGCGCGGTCAGGCCGAACAGCAGCAGGTTGACGGTCACGGCGACCGAGAGCTCGGTGCGCGACCAGCCGAACTCCTCCTCGAGCGGCAGCATGAGCACGCTCGGCGCGGCGCGGAACCCGGCGGCGCCGACGAGCGCGAGGAACGCGACGGCGGCGACGATCCATGCGGGATGGATGCGGCGGGGGCGCGTGGCGGGGGCCTGCGGGTCGAGCGTCACGCGTCCAAGACTGCGGCATCGGACGGTCGGCCGGATGCCGCAGCCAAGAGATCAGCCGGAATTCGACGAACGATGACCGGAACCGCCTCGACGGCTGCTGCCGGTCGCGCCGCGTCGCGCCGCGCCATCCGCTCTAGGCTTCATCTCAGGGGTGCCGATGACCAGACGGATGCCGAAGGCGCTGTACGAGCGGGAACTGCGGAACCTGCAGGCGCAGCTCGTGGACATGCAGGCGTGGGTGCAGCATTCGGGCGCCCGGATCGTGGTGATCTTCGAGGGGCGGGATGCCGCGGGCAAGGGCTCCACGATCAAGCGCGTGACCGAGTACATGAACCCGCGCGTCACGCGCATCGTCGCGCTGCCCACGCCGAGCGCGCGCGACAAGACGCGCTGGTACTTCCAGCGGTACGTGCCGCACCTGCCCGCGGGCGGCGAGATCGTGCTCATGGACCGGTCCTGGTACAACCGGGCCGGCGTCGAACGGGTCATGGGGTACTGCACGAACGAGGAGTACCAGCGCTTCCTGCACCAGGCGCCGATCTTCGAGCGGATGCTCGTCGACGACGGCATCATCCTGCTCAAGTACTGGTTCAGCGTGTCGGATGTCGTGCAGGAGGAGCGGTTCCGGTCGCGGGCCGACGATCCGATGCGGCGGTGGAAGCTCAGCCCGAACGACGTGCTCTCGATCACGAAATGGGAGGAGTACTCGCGCGCGAAGGACAACATGATCCTCCACACCGACATCGCCGAGGCGCCCTGGTACGAGGTCGAGAGCGACGACAAGCGGACCTCGCGGATCAACATGATCGCGCACCTGCTGTCGAAGGTGCCGTGGGAGCCCGTCGAGTACGAGCCGATCGAGATCCCGCCGCGACCGCCGGCCGGGGCGTACGAACGGCCGCCGCGGACATGGACGAACTCGGTGCCCGACTACGCCGCCGAGGTGGTCAAGCGGCACGCGGCGGGGTGAGCGTCGGCGTCGGCGTCGGCGTCGCTTCGCGGGTGAGCGCGCCGTCTGCGGCGCCTCAGTGCGAGCCGAGCGCGCGGCGCGCGATGCGGTACTTCTCGATGAGACGCAGCTGCACGTCGTAGTCGAGGCGGCGCAGGCGCCAGCGCGCGGTGTTGTCGTCGATGTCGGCGAGCTTCACCCGGCGCGCCGTCGGGTCGCGACGGATCCGTGCGTAGTACTCGTCGGCCGGGACCTCCGGAGTGCGCGTGAGCAGTTCGACGACCTCGACGACCTCGGGCAGTACCCCCGCCTCGAAGAGCTCCTGCGCGGTGACGTCGGTGTCCTCGAGCACGTCGTGCAGCCACGCGGCGGCCGCCGCGACGGGCTCGGCCGTGGGGTCGAAGCGCTCGGCGATGCGTCCCGGGTGGTCGATGTAGGGCATGCCGCTCCGGTCGAGCTTGCCGCGATGCGCCATGAACGCGATGCCCTTCGCGAGGGCGACCTGCTCGAGGGCGTCGGCCGCCGCGATGGGCGCGGGATGCGGGCGCGGTTCCGGCGCGGCTTGCGATAGCGGCTCGGCCTCCTCGACGGCGAGGGCCGGGTCGGATGTCGCGGGGCCGGATGTCGCGGGCTCGGATGCCGCCGGCTCGGCCTGCACGAACGTCGCGCGCCTGGACTCGAGCACCATCGCCTCGAACTCCTCGGTCACCGGGTCCACCTCCTCCGCGGTGGGATAGGACTCGTCCTCCAACTGCGTCACCTCCTCCTCGGGTCCCGCCTCGACGGGCATGGCCGGCACGGCGAGTCCGGCCGGCACGGCGAGTCCGGCCGGTCCTGCGTCCGCGGGCTCGCGCCCGTACGCGCCGTCCGCCGCGACCTCCGCCTCGGCGATCGGATCGCGCCCGCGCACCGGACGCACGAACTGCAACTCGGCCTCCAGTTCGCCGAGCTCGCGCTCGTCGAGCTCGAGCAGCGACCGGGCGCCGTCCTCGCTGCGTCGCTCGAACGACGCCTCGTCGACCTCGTCGAGGCGCGAACCGTCGCGGGTCGTGAAGTACCGCCGCCGCGCGCCATCCGTCACCGCCACGACGACCGCGTCGAACTCGCCGCTGGGCTCAAGACTGCTGAGGAAGTACCGTCGGCGATCGGCGAGCGGATGCCGCGCAACCGGCACCGCGGCCACCTCGACGGGGTGCGCGTGCGCGCCCGCCCGCATGCCCGGGGGCATTGGGTCGTCGTCGGTGGGGGTCAACCGAACTCCTGGGGGCGGCCGGTCCGTCGTGTCGGCGGGCCGTGGGTCGGACGGTCGTCGGGCTTCGTTGCGGGTACGGCGGGCTGGGGACCCGCGCACCAGCGATGCTACGACTTCGCCGCGCGCGCGCGGAACGCGACCCTCGGCACGGCGCAACTTCGGCGGTGCGTCGTTTCACCCCGCATTCGGGGACTCCCGTCCGCTTCCGCTCCGCTGCGAGGATCGAGCCGGTACGTTCGGCAAGCAGGAGGATGAGCGGCGATGTGGACCGATGCGGCCGGCGAGCTGCACGAGGAGCCCGTGAACTGGCGCGAGACGCCCGTCGCCGCCGCAGTCCAGGCGATGGTCGAGCGCCTGCCGGATGACGCGCGCGAACGCTTCTCCGACTGGATGGACGAGGAGCTCGAGAACCTCCGAGACTACGCGCGCGGGCTCGTCGCCGGAGGGCTGGCCGAGGAACCCGACTACCGGTATCGCGCCATCCCCGCGGTCGAGCTGCAGCGCGTCCCCTGGGCATCGGTCCGGGACGTCGCCGGGCTCGAGGCCGCCCTGCGGCGGGTCCCGCCGCGCTGGCGGCTCGACGCGATGTTCATCGTCGAGGACGCGTTCGACGCGAACCGGCCGCCCAAGCCGCGATTCCGGCTCCGCGACCTGTGGGACGCCTTCACGTTCTGATCGCGCGGCCGCGTGATCACAGGAGAAGCGACGACATACAGGACCGCACCCATCGGCGGCGTCTGTACCTCGCCGGGATTCCTGTGAACCGACAGGGGCCGCGAGGCGAAGAGCGGGGCACGCCGCGTCAGGCGGCCTCGGGGCGCTCGCCCTTCAGTTCGAAGTAGCGCTCCGCGTGCGACTGCGCGCCGTCGAGATCGCCCGTGAGGAGCGCCTCGGCACACTCGCGCGCGGCCTCATCGAGCTCGAGTTCGCGCTCGGCGCCCGCCGTGGTTTCGCGCAAGGCGCGTGTGAGTCGATTCCGGTCGTCGTAGATCACGTACTCCCCCAATGCGTCGACTGACTGATCGTGACATCGTCGTCAACCGGTGGAGGCGAAGATACCGGTCCCGCGCCTCGCTGCCAAGCACCAACCCGCCGGTGCACCCGGTAGCCGAGTATCCCCGGTATACCTTTCTCCCGCCGCCGCGAGGGGAAGCATGGTGCGCTGACTGTGAGGATGGCGTTTGCAGCCTGATGCTGGTGGGCTGTGGTCGGTGGCTTCGAGTGTGACCCTTGCTCTGACTGGCTTCGTGCCTTTCCCGCGACTTGTCCACTCGGGGTTGCCGGCCCCGGCCCGAGTGGAGTGACTGGCCTGATCAGGAGCTTGACCGGCGAACGTTAGCGGCGTTCGTCGTGTCCCGTCACAGTCCTGCCGATTCTCCGACCCGGACCGGGATCCACGTCCCGTCCTGGCAAGGAGAAGAACGCATGAACAGTTTGACCGATCTGGTCGAGGTCGTCATCGGTGTCGACACGCACGTCTTGACCCACACCGCTGCTGTGGTCGATGCAGGAACGGGTGGTGTCCTGGCCCAGCTCACCATCGATGCGACCGGGGCCGGCTACGCCGAGTTGGTCGAGTTCGCTGACGGTCACGCGGGCCTGCGGGCGTGGGCGATCGAGGGAACCGGAGGACACGGCGCAGGGCTCACCCGCCACCTCGAAGGGCGGGGTGAGCTGGTCATCGAACTCGATCGACCGGAGCGGGCGCACCGTCGCAACGGCGCGAAGTCCGACTCGCTGGATGCGATCCGCGCTGCTCGAGAAGCCTTGTCGCGCAGCCGGTTGGGTACCCCGCGGACCGCTGGTGACCGGCAGGCGCTGTCTGTGTTGCTGGCTGCCCGCAGGTCCGCTGTCGGCGCGTGCACCGACGCGCAACGGCAGGTGTTCAGCCTTGTCATCGCCGCCCCGGAACCGATTCGGGTCAAGCTGCGCGGGTTGAAGCTGCCCGCCATGCTCCGAGCCGCCGCGAAGATGCGCCTGCACTCATCGTGGGATCTGGAAACCACGACAACGGTCACCGTGCTGCGCACCATCGCCCGGCGCGCCCTCGATCTGACGGAGGAGGCCGCCGGGCACGAGAAGGAGATCCTCCGCATCGTCCGGTCCATGCGCGCCGACCTACTCGAGCAGAAGGGCATCGGCCCCATCAACGCCGCCGTGATCCTCTGCGCCTGGTCACACCCCGGCCGTATTCACTCCGAGGCCGCGTTCGCGATGCTCGGCGGCGTCGCCCCGATCCCCGCGACCAGCAGTCAAGTCGTGAACCGGCACCGCCTCAACCGTTATGGCGATCGCCAGCTGAACCGCGCACTGCACAACATCGTCCTCTCACGGCTCCGATACGACGACCGAACCCGCACCTACGCCGACCGCCGCACCCGCGAAGGCCGGACTCGACGCGAGATCATCCGCTGCCTCAAGCGCTACATCGCCCGCGACCTCTACCGACTCCTCGAACACCCCGCTTGACATCCATAGGAGCGTCGGCGGCACACGCCGCCCGCCATCCACCCCGCTCAGATGTCGAAGAACCCCGCGATCGGGCGCTCGAAGGCTAGGTCGGTCAGGTCGAGCAGGTCGCGGAGTCCGCCCGTGACGGTCCACGCGATGCCATACCACGTCCATCCGGTGCCCGACCAGCGCCGGATCCGGATCGTGTACTCCTCGCCGCGGCGCGCGTCGAACTCGGCGATCTCGTAGCTGTTGTCCCAGGACTGGCTGTGGGCCACGAGCCATCCGCTCGAATCGAAGATGCGCAGGTCGAGGTCCTGCCGGAGCGTCGAGCTGATCGGGATGCGGATGCCGAGGAACGAGAACTCGACGACCTCGCTGTCCCACGCGAGCGCGACCTTGACGTGACGCGGACCGAGCGGCCACTCGGGCACCACGACGCGGTAGACGAACTCCGCGTCGCCGTTGCGGTCGACGTCTGCGTCGGCGAACACGCCGACGTCCCAGCCGCGGCGGGTCGCGGCGGCGTTGCGTGACCGGCGCTGCTGCACGATGCGGTGCGACTCGAGCGCGTTGGCGGCACCCGACCCGTCCGAGCCGTCGACCGACGACGCGACATCCTGCCACCAGGTCGAGTCCGAGATGTTACGGCCCGCGCCGGCGAGCAGGATGGCGCGACATCCCTCGGGCCACGACCGCAGCACGCCGTCCTCGGCCTGCAGCTGGGCCGCGATGCCGGCGACCGCGGGCGACGCGAAGCTCGTGCCGCTGTCGCTCGTGCCCACCGCCGAGACCCCGGTGCCGTTCGCGGCGATCTCGGGCAGCTCGCGATCGTCGTGCGCCGAGGCCGGGTTGCGGAACACCGACGTGCTCGAGAGCGCCGACGCGTCGTCGTTGTGGTTCGCGACCGCGATCGAGTTGAAGCCCTTGTGATTGACGTACTCGTCGTCGCCGCCGTTGCCCGCAGCCTGCACGATCGTCGGGTAGGGCGGGCGCAGGATCAGCCAGTCCTTGTAGACGTCGTCGAACGACATGCCGCTCGAGGTCTGCTCGTCGTCGCGATGGAAGCTCTGGTTCACCACCGTGCAGCGCCGGTCGGCGACGGCCCACCGCAGCGCCGCGAGGTCGTACGAGTTCGCCGAGAACAGGCGGCAGTCGGGCGCGTGCCCGTTCGGCAGGTTCGCCTCGGTGTTGCGGATGACGCCGTGCACGAGCCGCGAATGGATCGACGTGTCGCCCGACGCGTCGAAGGTGCCCGCGATCGCGAGGTCGGCGGTCGAGTCGGGGCCGCGCTCCCACACGGCCACGCGGATGCCGCGACCGCGCGCGCCGAGCGCGTGCACGTCGTCGCTGTTCGCGACCGCGATCGAGTCGTCGAGGTCCTCGAAGCCGCGCGCGTCGAAGCGGAAGATCGCGCCGACGCGCGGCAGGTCCTCGATGCGGCGGATGGCGTCGGGCGTGAGGTCGGCGTAGACCAGGGGCGCGAGGCCGTCGGGTACGGCCTCGACGCCGACCGTCGCGAGCTCCTCCCGCAGCGGGTCGACGGCCGAGCGGATGGCGCCCGCCAGGCGTTCGTCGACGCGCGCCGCCGCCGGCTCCTCCGCCGGCTCCTCCCCCGACCCCTCGGCCGACCGGTCACCTGAGCCCTCGGCCGACTTGTCGCCCGGATCGAGCAGGTCGCCCTCGACGCGCGCCCAGATCGCGACCGGGATCCGCTCGTCGCCGGCCGCGCTGCGCAGCACCCGGTCGAGGTCCTCGTCGAGCTTGCCGAACCGCTTCATGCGGGCGGCGAGCACCTCGGCGACCACCTCGTCGGGGTCGATCGCCCGTCCGCGCGAGTCGAACGCCAGCCGCGCGGGCGCTCCCGACTCACGGTCGGTCGCCTTCATGAGCTCGACGAAGTGGTCGTCGCCGGGGTCCTCGAACAGCGGCAGGCGATCGACCATCCACGCGTCGATACGGAGCCGCGACATGGCCTCGATCGCGACGCCGTCGGGCACCTTCGCCGACGACCGGACGAGCGCGAAGCGGATGCTCCCACCCGCCGAGGTGCGCCGCCCGCGGCTGGCCAGCTCGTCGACCGAGAAGTCGTACCATCCGGGTGTCGCGTGCTTCGACGGCGTCCACGTGAGCCGGCGGCGGTCGTCGCCGAGCGTGAGCCGGCCCTGCACCCCTCGCGCGCCGACGGAGCGTTCCAGCCCGTCCTCGTCGATGGGCTCGGCGGTCTCGATCACGACCGCCGAGCCGATGAGCAGGATCTCGTCCGGAACGAGGCTGATCCGCTCGATTCCCGTGATCATGGCGACCTCCCGAGTGCTCCCGAGTGCTCCTCAGGCCAGTCGTACTCGCGTCGACGGGAACTGACAACCCCTCAGTTCATGGGATGTGCCTGGCGGCTCGCCGCCGCGAACGCCGCGAGGCGCTCCTGCTCAGTACCGCCAGCGCACCACTTCGGCGACCGCCTCGGGCCGCATCTCGCCGTACGCCTCCCACTCGTGCTGACGCGTCGCGACGTAGGCGTCGAGCAGCACGTCGCCGAACACGCCGCGGTAGAACCGGCTCGACTCGAGCCGGTGCAGCGCCGAGCCGAGGTCGGCGGGCAAGGGCCGGATGCCGGCCGCACGACGCTCCTCGGCGGTCAGCGTGCTCGGGTCGACGTGCACGGGCTCGGGTAGCCGCGCGCCCCGCGCGACCCCGTCGAGTGCGGCCGCGAGGATCGCGGCCACGGCGAGGTAGGGGTTGGCGGCGCCATCCACGGGCTTGACCTCGATGTTGGACTGCTCGGCGCCCATGCCCGCCTGGCCGCGCACGAACCGGATCGCCGCCTCGCGGTTCGCCGGGCCCCAGCACACGTCGGCGCCGGCCCACGTGTGCGGGCGCAGCCGGGCGAACGAGAGCACGCTGCCGCCGAGCAGCGCGACGCCCTCCTCGAGCCGGTCGAGGATGCCCGCGATCATGCGGCCGCCGTCCTCCGAGACCCCGTGGGGCGCGGCCGGATCGGCGAAGAGGTTGCGACCCTCGCGCGTCGCCGACAGGTGCACGTGGCATCCGTTCGTCGCCCCGCCCACGATCGGCACGGGTGCGAAGGAGACCAGCAGCCCGTGCGCCTGCGCGACGCGCGTGAGCACGACGCGCGCGAGCGCCAGGTCGTCGACCGCCGCGAGCGGGTCGCGCGGCGCGAACGCGAACTCGAGCTGGCCGTTGCCGAACTCCGGATGCATCTGCTCGACGGGCACGCCCGCGAAGTCGAGCGCGGCGAGCGCGGCCAGCGCGAATGCCTCGACCTCGAGCACGGCGCGCGTCGAGTAGGCGGGGCCGGATGTCGCGGTGACCAGGTCGTGCGGTGTGCCGCGGAACACGCTGCACTCGAGCTCGAACCCGACCGAGAACGTCAGGCGGGCGTCGTGCGCGTCGTCGACCACGCGGCGCAGCGCCGACCGCGTGCACGCCGGGTGCACGGTGCCGTCGAGCGCGTACAGGTCGGCGGGCGCCCACGCGAGCCCCGACGCGGCGTCGAGCAGCGCCATCGACGAGATGTCGGCGATGCCGCGCAGGTCGCCCACGACGGGGTCGAGCTCGGGGGTCGAGTTGAGGTGGTCGTCGACCGAGAACAGGAAGCCGGCGCTGTTCGAGATCGTGACGCCGTGCGTGCTCGCCGATAGCAGGCGGCGGTGCGGCAGCACCTTCACGCGCGAGATGCCCGCGTTGTCGATGTGCGAGACGAGGAGGGCTCGGATGTCGTCGAAGCGGACGGCACGGTTCATCCGGGTCTCCTCACCCGCCGGCTGGGTCGCGTGCGGATCGCGGGCGGCGGCTCGGGATCAGTATGCACCCGGCGCGTTTCGGGGGCTTTTCGTGTCGGTGGCTACCCCACGTACACGTGCGGCGGCACCATCACGCCGTCGACGACGGCGGCCGCGGCATCCGTTCCCAGCAGGGCGATGCGGTTCGCCGCATCGACGTGCACGACGCGCGGCGCGAACGCCGCGGCATCCGTCGACTCGACCGAGGCCCACGAGATGACGATCACGAGGTCGCCGGCGGCCGCGAGCCGCGCGGCGGCGCCGTTCACGCCGATCACGCCCGAGCCGCGCTCGCCCGCGATCACGTACGTCTCGAAGCGCGCCCCGGTGTTGATGTTCACGACCGAGACGAGCTCGCCCGGCAGCAGGTCGGCCGCGTCGAGCAGGTCGAGGTCGACCGTGAGCGAGCCCACGTAGTGCAGGTCGGCATGGGTGACGGTCGCGCGGTGGATCTTCGACTTGAGCATCGTGCGGCGGAAGCTGGGCATGCCTCGATCCTCGCGCCGGAGCGGCGGAGGGTGTCCTCCGGAGTAACACAACGGCACGCTCACGCGTCACAATTGCGGCGTGGACGATCGCGACGGGTCATTCGGCACTCGCCCCCGACCCGATCGGGAGCAGGATGGAGTCAGCGGCGACGTCTGCTGGCTCGCGGCGACCTGCGACGAGTGCGGGGCACTCGTCGAGGGAGGCACGTGCTGGAGCTGCGGAACCCGTCGCTCGGAGTGACCACACCGGGGCGCTCCGTCCGGCCCCGCCGCGCGGCCGGAGACGCGAGAGCGGAGGACGACATGACGGATGCGACGCACGCGACCTCCCGCCTGGTCGAACTGCTCGGCGTCCGCCATCCGATCGTGCTCGGGCCGTTCGGCGGGCTGTCGTCGGTCGAGCTGACCGCGACCGTGAGCGAACTCGGCGGGCTCGGCTCGTACGGCCTCTACGGGTACGACGCCGAGCGCATCGTCCGCACGGGCGCCGAACTCCGGGCCGCGACGAGCGCGCCGTTCGCGCTCAACCTGTGGCTGCCGCTGTCGACGGATGGCCCGCCGCCGCCGGGCGCGTTCGAGCGTGCCGTCGAGGCCGTCCGCCCCCTCTACAACCGGGTCGACACGCCCGTGCCGACCGCGCCGCCCGAACGGTACATGCCGCCGTTCAAGGAGCAGTGGGACGCGGTGCTCGAGGTTCGGCCAGCGGTCGTGAGCTTCGTGTACGGCGTGCCGCCGGCGCACGTGGTGGAGCGCGCCCGCGAACGCGGCATGAAGCTGGTCGGCACCGCCACCACGGTCGCCGAGGCGGTCGCGCTGGCCGCGGGCGGCGTGGATGCGATCGTCGCGACCGGGCTCGAGGCAGCCGGCCACCGGGTCGCGTTCCTCCGCGCCCCCGAGGACTCGCTCGTCGGGTCGATCTCGCTGATCCCGCAGGTCGTCGACGCGGTCGACGTGCCCGTGATCGCTGCGGGCGGCATCGCCGACCGGCGCGGCGTCGCGGCGGCCCTCGCGCTCGGCGCCGGGGGCGTGCAGGTCGGCACCGCGTTCCTGCACACCCGGCAGTCGGCGGCGATCGACGCGTACCGGCGCGCGATCGAGTCGACGCCCGCCGAGGACACCGTGCTCACTCGCGCGATGAGCGGACGCCTCGCGCGCGGCGCCCCGAATCGCGCCATCCGCGAGATCGAGGCGGATGGCGCGATCGCGCCGTTCCCCATCCAGAACTGGCTCACGAGCGGGTTCCGGAACGTGGCCGCGCGCCTCGGCAAGGGCGACCTGCTGTCGCTGTGGATGGGGCAGTCGGCGCGGCTCGCGGTGCACGACGATGCGCGCGACGTGTTCGCCGAGCTCCTCGCGGGCGTGCCGGGCGAGCAGTCCTGAGCGGATGGCGCGAGCCGCGCCATCCGCCCAGCCGTCGCCCCGCTCCGCCCCGCCCCGCCTCAGCGCACCACGTCGAAGACGTTCTTCACTACGCCGTTCGAGTAGGCCTCGTGCTCGACGAGCTTCAGCGTGCCCTGCGCGCGGCCGTCGAAGAGGCGCTTGCCCTCGCCGAGCGTGACGGGGAAGACGAGCAGGTGGTACCGGTCGACCAGGCCCGCCTCGGCCAGGCCCTGTGCGAGCGTCGCGCTCCCGTGCACGATGATCGGGCCGCCGTCACCCTGCTTCAGCTCAGCCACCTCGTCGAGCGAGCGCAGCACGGTCGTGTTGTTCCACTCGGGGTCGGTGAGCGTCGAGGAGACGACGTACTTCGGCATCGCGTTGTACTCGGCGAACTCCTCCTCCATGCTCGGCCAGACGGGTGCGAACTCCTCGTAGCTGACGCGGCCGATGAGCATCGCGGCGGCCTCCTGCTGCTCGCGGCCCTTGATCTCGTAGGCCTCCTCGACGAACGGGACCTCCTTGAAGGTCCAGCCGGCGCGCGGGTGGTCGCCGCCGCCGGGCGAGTCGACGATGCCGTCGAGGGTGATGAACTCGGTGACGATGAGGGTGCGCATGTCGGTCTCCTGTGCGGGTCGGTGCGGGCGGTCCATCCGCCCTCACTCTGGACGTCGAACGGGATGCCGCGCGATCGACACGGCCCCCGGGAATCATCGACGTGGTCGTTCGACGGCGGTGTCGACGGCGCCGGCCGACGACGGCGCGCCCGGCTCGGCCGCCTGCTCGGCGCAGGCCTCCTCGACGCCTTCGGCGGCGACCAGCTCCTTCCGCTTCCGCGTCACGAGGAAGGAGCCGAGGAGGACCAGCGCGAATCCGACGATGGTCCACACCGTGACCCGCTCGCCGAGGATGAGCGCGCCGGCGAGGATCGCGACCGCCGGGTTGACATAGGTGATCGCCGTCGCCTTGACCGGCCCGATCTCGCCGATGAGGGCGACCATGAGCAGGAACGCGAGCGCGCTGCAGATCACGGCGAGCACGACGATGGACACGATGACGGCGGTCGAAGGCCAGGCCGAGGGCCAGGCACCGGTGACGAGCACGAACGGCACGTACACGATCGCGGTGGCGGCGAGCGATACCGCGACCACGCCGACGCCGGGCAGGTCGGGCATCCAGCGCGCGAGGATCGCCGGGCCGAGCGCGTAGCCGACCACGACGACCGCCATCTCGGCGACCGCGATCAGGTCGGAACCCGCGATGTCGAGCCCGACGAGCGCGGCCACGCCCAGCATGCCGAACGCGATGCCGAGCCAGTTCAGGCGCGTGAGCCGCTCGGGCCGGCCCATGATGAACGCGATCGCCACGCCGACGAGCGGCACCGTGGCCAGGAGCAGCCCCGCCGTCGAACTGGGCAGCCGCTGCTCGGCCGAGCTGAGGAAGTACCACGGCAGGATGATCTCGACGACCGTGTAGGCGAGCATCGGCTTCCACCGCCGCACCACCTGCCACACCTCGCGGCGGAAGAACGCGAGCGGCATCAGCAGCAGCGCGGCCAGCGCCGACCGGCCCAGCACGACCATCGCCGGTTCGAGCTCGCTCACCGCCACCTTGATGAACAGGTACGGGATGCCCCAGGCGATGCCGAGCGCCGCGAAGAGGAAGAGTCCGCGTCGAGTCACCCGCTCAGTCTGGCGGGTGCCTCCGACACGGCGCGACGGCTCGGACTGCCGAATCGGGACTCGGAACCGCCAGGTCGGGCGCACTCGGCACCCGGCTCAGCGCCCGGATCAGCGCCCCGCGACGAGGTCGGCGACGTGCGCGACCGGCGAGGTCGTCGGCCGACCCCGCAGCTCGGCGCGGTCGGCCGCGTGGTACGCCCCGTAGATCGCCTGCACGGCGAGCCAGCGCAGCGGTTCGGGCTCCCACCTGCGCACGCGGTGCCCGACCCACGGCAGCCGCGTGAGCTCGGTCTCGCGGCCGAGCACGAGGTCGGCGAGCGTGCGCCCGGCGAGGTTCGTCGCGGTCACGCCGGTGCCGACGTAGCCGCCGGCCCAACCGAGACCGCTCGCACGGTCGAGCCCGACCGTCGCCGACCAGTCGCGCGGCACGCCGAGCACGCCCGCCCACGCGTGCTCGATCGCAGCGCCGGCCGCCGCGGGGAAGAACCGGCGCAGCAGCGCGGTCAGGCTCTCGATCGTGCGGGCCTGCGTCACGCCGTCGTCGTCGACGCGGGAGCCGTAGCGGTACGGCACCCCGCGTCCTCCGAACGCGATCCGGTCGTCGGCGGTGCGCTGCGCGTACATGTAGACGTGCGCGAAGTCGCCGAGGGTCTCGCGGCCGTGCCATCCGATCGCATCCCAGACGGATGCCGCGAGCGGCTCGGTCACGATCATCGACGAGTTCATCGGCAGCCAGGTCCGGTGCTCGCCGCGCAGGTCGGGCGTGAAGCCCTCGGTCGCGCGGATGACGAACTCGGCGCGCACGGTCCCGCGGTCGGTGCGCGCCTCGCCGGGCCGGATCTCGGTGACCGTCGTGCCTTCGAACACGTCGACGCCGAGCCGCTCCACGGCCGCCGCGAGGCCGCGCGCGAGCTTCGCCGGGTGCACGCGGGCGCAGTGCGGATGCCACACCCCGCCGAGCACGCCCGCCACGGCGATCCGCTCGGCCGTCTCGCGCGCATCGAGCTCGACGACATCCGTCACGGGCCACGACCGCTCGGACTCGGCGAACGCCCGCAGTCGGGCGAGATGCGCGGGCGCGTACGCGACCTCGAGCTCGCCGCCCTTGTGGATGTCGGCGTCGATGCCCTCGCGCGCGGCGACCTCGATCACCTCGTCGACGGTCTCGTTGAGCGCGCGCTGTTGGGCGATCGCGGCGTTGCGGCCGTGGCGCTTCACGTACTGCTCGCGCCCGCCCGTGACCGAGTTGGTGAGCCATCCGCCGTTGCGCCCCGACGCGCCGAAGCCGGCGAAGCGCTGCTCGAGGACGGCGATACGCAGGTCGGGCTGCTCGCGCTTGAGCGCGTAGGCCGTCCAGAGGCCGGTGTAGCCGCCGCCGACGATCGCGACGTCGACGTCGCGGTCGCCCGGCAGACTCGGCCGCGGGTCGGGCACGCCGAGCTGCTGCCACCAGAACGAGACGCCGCCGTTCGCGGTCATGGGACTCCTTGTCGGTCTCGAGGCCTCCGCGCGGCTTCACCACGACACGACCCGCAAGAGAAAGCACCGTTTTACAACAGTGGTTGGAAACGTAGCCGCGCGCGTGGCAGGCTGTCAACATGCCCATCGAGGTCGTCCGCGGCGAGCGCCTCGCCGACATCGCTCGCGCCACGATCGAGGTGGCCCAGGAGCGCGGCACGCAGGCCGTCACGCTCCGCGCGGTCGCCGAGCGCCTCGGCCGCTCGACCGCCTACATCACGAACTTCGTGCCGTCCCGCGCCCATCTCATGGCCAACGCGCTCGAGCATGCCCGGGCCCGGTGGGACGAGGACCGCGCCGCGCACCTCGGCGACCTCGTCGGCGTCGAACGCCTCGCCGAGCTCGCGCGCTGGATGTGCGGCACCTCGGCCGAGGAACAGGTGCTGCGCAGCCTGTGGGTGGAGGTGATCGCCGACGTGCACGGCGCGAACCGCCGCGCCTACGAGGTCGTGCGGTCGGTGACGGATGCCACCTACGAGAAGTTCCTCGCGGGCGCCGGCGAGGTGCGGCGCACCGACGGCTCGGACGCACCCGTCGATCGCGAGGAGGCGGCGCGCATCGCCGACATCCTGTACCTGTACTGCCGCGGTTCCGAGGTCAAGTCGATCGAGGACCCCGAGGCCTGGACCGACGAGCGCATGCAGCGCTCGCTCGAGACGCTGCTCGACACGCTCGTCTTCCGGCGCGGCGCCGGGCCCGCGCTAGCCTGACCGCATGGACGCGACCGCCTCCGCATCCGCATCGGCCCTGCTCGCCGAGCTGCGGGCCGCCGCGCGACCCGACGAGTACCCGCAGAAGCACTACCACGGCGGTGCCGCGGTGCTCGGCGTGCGGATGGGCGTGCTGTTCGAGATCACGAAGCGCTATGCCGCCATGCCGATCGACGAGATCGAGCGGCTGCTCGACGAACCCGAGTACGAGCCGCGCCTCGCCGCGTTCTGCGTCATGGACTTCGCCGTGCGCGGCCCCGGCGGGCGCGACGACGCCGTTCGGCGCGACCGGTACGAGCTCTACCTGCGCCGCCACGACCGCATCGACACGTGGGACATGGTCGACCGCGCGGCGCCGCGCGTGATCGGCGAGTACCTGCTGACGCGCTCGCGCGACCCGCTGTTCGCCCTGGCCGAGTCATCCGACCCGCTGCGCCGCCGCACCGCGATGACCGCGCCGCTCGGCTTCCTCCGCCGCGGCGACGCCGCCGCGCGCGACGACCTGCTCCGGCTGGCCGCCCGGCTCATGCAGGATCACGACCCCGTCGTCGCGAATCCCGTCGGCATCGCGCTGCGGCACCTCGGCGGCATCGACCCCGACCGCCTCGTGGCGTTCCTCGACGCCGAGGCCGAGCGGATGCCGCGCCCCACGCTCCGCGCCGCGGTCGACAAGCTGCCACCCGGCTCCCGGTACTCGCGCGCTCCCCGATAGCGATCCGCCCGTCCGCGGCCGGAACGCGATCGCGCCGGCGAGGGCTCCACTCCCCCGCCGACGCGATGTCGGGGCCGATCGGTCCGGGGACCGGCTCCCCGGACCGACCGGACTCAGTCGTTCGCGGTCAGGCCGCGAGCAGCTGCAGCGAGTCGATCACGCGGTTCGAGAAGCCCCACTCGTTGTCGTACCAGGCGACGACCTTGATGTGCTTGCCGTCGACGCGCGTGAGGGCGGCGTCGAAGATCGACGAGTGCGGGTTGCCGACGATGTCGCTCGAGACGAGCGGCTCCTCGGAGTACTCGAGCACGCCGGCGAGCGGGCCCTCGGCGGCCGCGCGGTACGCCGCGAGGACCTCCTCGAGCGTGACCTCCTTCGCGACCGTCGCGTTGAGCTCGACGATCGAGCCGACCGGGACCGGCACGCGCATCGCGTCGCCGTTGAGCTTGCCGTCGAGGTTGGGCAGCACGAGGCCGATGGCCTTCGCGGCACCGGTCGAGCTCGGCACGATGTTCTCGGCCGCGGCGCGCGCGCGACGCGCGTCGGAGTGCGGCGAGTCCTGCAGGTTCTGGTCCTGCGTGTAGGCGTGCACGGTGGTCATGAAGCCGTGCTCGATGCCGGCCAGGTCGTCGAGCACCTTCGCGAGCGGCGCGAGCGCGTTCGTCGTGCACGACGCGTTCGAGACGATCACGTGCTCGTCGGCGTCGTAGGCGTCGGTGTTCACGCCGTAGGCGAGGGTCACGTCGGCGCCCTTCGCCGGGGCGCTCACGAGCACCTTCTTCGCGCCGGCGTCGAGGTGCGCGCGCGCGGCCTCGGCGTCGGTGAAGCGACCGGTCGACTCGAGCACGACGTCCACGTCGAGCTCACCCCAGGGCAGCTTGGCGGGGTCGCGCTCGGCGAGCACCTTCACGCGGCGGCCGTCGATGACGAGCGTGTCGCCGTCGACCTCGACCGTGCGGCCGAAGCGGCCGCCGACGGTGTCGTACTTCAGCAGGCGCGCGAGCGCGGCGGGGTCGGTGAGGTCGTTGACGGCGACGAGTTCGAGGTCGGCGTCGCGCTCGATGAGGGCGCGGACGACATTGCGGCCGATTCGACCGAAACCGTTGACGGCGATGCGAGTCATGGCAGGTGGTTCCTTTCTGTTGCCGCATCCCACTGTCGTCACCGAGCGGATGTCGCGGCAGTGGCTTGAGCGCCAGCATGCGAAAGGATCTCGCCATCCCGTCACGAGTGGGCGATGTCGGCGCCTTCCGGACCAGCGCCGCCGCCAAGATCGCCCACTCGAAGAGAGGGTGAGTTCGCACAGCGCCCGCACTGGCCGCGCATGGGCGACTCGGAGGGGAGTCTCAGGCAGCCTCGCCAGCATTGGGGGATGCGCCCGTCCCGAACCGCCGCCGTCCTGCTGTTCCTCTACGCAGGTCTCGTGCTCTGGGCGACCCTCGGCCCGGTCCCGTGGGCGGGCTTCGGCAACCAGTCCCCGAACGGGGTGCTCGACTGGCGGCTCTGGTTCGAGCCGTCGACCTGGACGACGGGCCTCGAGTCCGAGATGGTGCTCAACGTGCTCATGTTCGTGCCGCTGGGCGCGCTGCTCGCGTTCGCCCTGCGCGGCGTGTCGTTCCTGGTGCCGGCGATGCTGGGCGCGGGATTCAGCCTCGCGATCGAGCTCGTGCAGATCCCGATGTCGGACCGCATCTCCGACCCGCGGGATCTCGTCGCGAACACCGTCGGCGCGCTGATCGGCGTGATCGCCGCGCGGATGCTCGACGCGATCGTCCGCCTCGCAACGCGGGCGATGCGGGCGACCCGACCGGCGACCGCGATGCGGCCGGGACCCGCGGTGGCGGCGGTGCGCGACGCGAGTCGCACGGGTGAGCTGACGACGAGCCGCTCGGGTCGCTGACCCTCAGGCCCGCGCCGAACGCGGACGTTCCCGCACGACGACCCCGAGCCCGAGCGCTGCGACCGCGACGACCGCGGCGCCCAGCGGCGGCAGGGCCGCCGTGCCCGAGGCGCCGACGACCAGCGCGGCGAGCGCTGCGCCGATCGCGATGCCCAGGTTGAACACCACCGGGATCAGCGCGCCCGCCAGGTCTCGCCGCTCGGTTCCGGCGAGCCGGAGGATCATCGTCTGCGCGAGCGCGGGAAGCGCGCCCGAGGCCGCACCCCACACCGTCACCACGAGGACGCCGACGAGCGGATGCACGTGGACCACGCCCAGCGCGGCGACGGCGGCGGCCGTCGCGGCGGCCCCCGCGACGAGCATGCGCCCGGTCCGCTCGCCGAACCGGCCTGCCAGGACGATCCCCGCCCAGGATGCGACGCCGAACACGAGCAGCATCCCGCCGACACCTCCCGGCACCCCCGCCGCCGGCGCCTCCACGAGACGCGTCACGAACGTGTAGGCGCCGTAGTGCCCGACCATGAGCAGTGCCACGAGCCCGACGATCGCGAACATCGGGCCGAGGCCCGCCGAGGCGGCACGTGCCGTCGACGCCTCCGTCCCGCTGGCGACGGAGGATGCGACCGCTCGCGGCGACGCCGGCGGGCGCCGCACCACCGCCCGAACGAGCACGGCGGCGACGAGCGCGGCGACCGCGAGACCCGCGAACGCCGCGCGCCATCCGAGGCCCTGCGCGACGAGGCTCGCGACCGGCGTACCGAGCACCGTGCCGAGCGTCGCCCCGCCGAGCACGACCGCGACCGCCCGCGCGAGGTGGCGATCCGCGACGAGGTCGGCGGTGTACGCGTTGGTCGTCGCCCAGAGCAGTCCCACGGCGAGCGCCCCGGCGAGGCGTCCGCCGACGGCGACGGGGTAGGTGGGCGCGAGGGCGGTCACGACGACGGATGCCGCGAGCCCGACGAGACTCCAGACGACGACGGCCCGTCGGTCGAGCCGCCGCGTCACCCGCACGAGCGGCAGGCTCGCGACGACCACGACGGCCGCCCACATGGACACGAGGAGACCGGTCTGCGCCTCGCTCACGCCGAGGCCCGTGCTCATCTCGGGCAGCACCGCGGTCGGCAGCATCTCGGCGGTGACCATGACGAACGCGGTACCGCCGAGCACGAGCAGCGACGGCCACGGGATGCCGGGGTCGCGCACGGGCGCGTCGGAGGACGCCGCGGAACGGGCGACGGAGGAGGCGGTGGTGTCGGTCATGTCTCGACGCTAAACTTTGACATTGATGTCAATGTCAAGGTCTGCGTCACAGGTCGATTCGCAGATCGCGAACGGGAGGGTGGCCGCATGAGGATCGGCGAGCTCGCGAGCCGCGCGGGCGTGTCCCCCAGGCTCGTCCGCTACTACGAGCAGCAGGGCCTGCTGGCGCCGACCCGGCAGGCCAACCGGTACCGCGAGTACGACGAGGAGCACGTCGCCCGCGTCATCCGCATCGCCGGTCTCGTGCAGGCCGGGCTCACGACCCGCCTCGTCAAGGAGGTGCTCGAGCTCGAGGATGCGGCGGCCGACGAGCGGCCCAGCTGCCCGCGCACCGTCGCCGACATGCTCGCGCGCGAGCTCACCGGCATCGAGGAGCGGATCGCGTGCCTCACGCGCAGCCGCGACACCATCCGCGACTTCCTCGCGCGCACCGAGCACGCCGCACTGCTCTCCGAGGCGCGCGCCTGACGGTCCGGGCGGTCCGGCCGCGCGTCGCCGCGCTCACGCGGCGAACGTGTGCCGGTACTCGCTCGGCGACGTGCCGAGGATCCGCTGGAAGTGCAGCCGCAGGTTCGCGCCCGTGCCGAGCCCGGCCCGGTCGGCGACCTGCTCGACGCCGAAGTCGGTGCGCTCGAGCAGCTCGCGCGCGAGGTCGATGCGGGCGCGCAGGATCCACTGCATGGGCGTGTAGCCCGTGTCGTCCACGAACCGCCGCGAGAAGGTGCGCGGCGACACGTTCGCATTGCGCGCCAGGTCGACGAGCGTGAGCGGCTCGTCCAGGTGTTCGAGCGCCCACTGTCGCGTCGCCGCGAACACGTCGCCGAGCGGCTCGGGCAGCGCGCGCGGCACGTACTGTGCCTGCCCGCCGCTGCGGTACGGCGCCGCGACGAGCCGCCGTGCGGCGTGGTTGGAGACCGCGACGCCGTGATCGCGCCGCACGAGGTGCAGGCAGAGGTCGATTCCGGATGCCGCGCCCGCCGACGTCAGCACCTGCCCCTCGTCGACGAACAGCACGTTCTCGTCGACCCGGACGAGTGGATGGCGCGCCGCGAGCGCCCGCGTGTAGTGCCAGTGCGTCGTGGCCCGACGTCCGTCGAGCAGCCCCGTCGCGGCGAGCGCGAACGCGCCCGTCGAGATCGCGGCGATCCGGGCGCCGCGATCGTGCGCGGCGCGCAGCGCATCGACGACCGCGGCCGGCGGGTCCTCGCGATCGGGGTGCCGGTACCCGGGGATGAAGATCGTCTCGGCCCACTCGAACGCCTCGAGCCCGTCGGCCACGTGGTACGAGAGCCCGTCGCCGCCCGTCACGGGTCCGGGGTGCGCGCCGCAGACGCGCACCTCGTACGGCATGCTGGCGCGGGTCGTGAAGGTCTGCGCCGGGATGCCGACGTCGAGCGGCTTCGCGCCGTCGAGCACGAGCACCGCGACGCGATGGTTGCGCCTGGTCATCTGGCAAGGATGCCACCGATCGCAAGGATCGCGCACGAGATCCGGAACCCATGGCGGATATCCGGGCATCCGTCAGTCGGCTCGATACGATCTCCCGCGTGCGCCGACATCTCGGATGGATCATCCCGATCGTCCTCCTGCTCGTGCTCTTCCTCGGCGTCGCCGTGCTCGGTGGAGTGACTTCGAACGCCATGACGGCCGATTCACCTGAGGCGCTCAACCTCGTCGTCACCCAGCTGATCGCCTGGCCGCTCGTCGCCGTCGGCGCGGTGATCTGCATCGTCGTCGCGATCCGGAACGCGATCCGGACCTACGAGCACGGGCGGCGCCGGCGGGGCATCCTGACGCCGCAGGAGCAGGCCGCGCTCGCCGAGCATCACGCCGACCGGGATGCCTGGGCCGCCGCCACCGCGCTGGTCGGACAGGTGCGGGAGGATCGACTCCCGTCGCCGATCACCGTGTGGGGGCTGATCCCAGCGCGCGACGAGGTGTTCTTCTACGACGTCGACGCCCGATACGAGCGGTTCTACGGCACGACCGTCGAGTACCGGAGCCAGAACACCATGTACCTCGGGCGTCCCTCGTTCGTCATGGCCGGACTCGCGATCGATGCCGTGGCGAACGCCTCGGCGAAGTCGGCCGCGATGCGGCAGGCCGCCGAGCAGTGGCGCGAGCAGCAGCACGCCCGGATCCTCATCTCCAACCAGCGGCTCGCCGTCCATGCGAACGGTCAATGGCTCTCGTTCCCCTTCGACACCATGTCGGCGTGCTATCCCTCCCCCGAGGTCTGGAGCGTGACCTTCGAGTTCCCGGGCGTCGCTCCGATGCGCCTGGTCGGCCGCGGCGCGCCCCTCGTCGCCGTCTGGTCGATCCTCGCCACCCACGGTCGCGTCGGCGTCGAGCAGCATCCCGGCCTCGCGCCACTCCGGATCGGCCCGCCTCGCGAGCCCACCCTCGCGACCGAGTGACGTCGGCGACGCGCAGGGGTACCGTGGCCGCATGCCCTCCACGGCCAGCCCCGCGACATCCGATGCCGACTTCGCCTCGCTGTTCGAGCGCGGCGTCATGCAGTGGGGGCTGCGCGGCGACCCGCGCCTCTGGGAGGCGATGCGCCGCGACCTCGCGGGCGTGCCGATGCCGACCGCGTTCTGGGACGTGCGCAGCACCGTCCAGCGCGAGTTCCAGCGGATCACGGGGCACGCGCTGACGGATACGACGGAGCCGCTGCGCGTGGCCGAGTTCGTCACCGGGAGCGGCATGAGCGACGGCCACGTGCTCCCATCGTTCTGGGTGCGCACGCTGATCCCGATCCTGATCGACCGGTGGGCGGCGGCGACCCGGGGCGGGTCCGTCGACGTCAGCGGCGGCGGGGCCACCAGCCCGGCATGAGCGCCGAGATGCGGGCAGCGGATGCCGCGGCATCCGTCTCGTCGCCCATCGCCCACGTCTCGACCGCGCCGACGAGCCCACCGGCGATGAACGCCGCGGCCTCGTCGATCGCCGCATCGGCGACGGGCGCGCCCGGCACGCGCTTGGCGCGCCACACCTCGAGCGCGATGCGCGCGCGCCGGCGCATCCGCTCGTCGAGCGCGGCGCGGAAGACGCCGCGGCTGGCCGAGCCGAACAGCGCCCGATAGCCCGCCCGCTCGTCGGCGACGTGCTCGAGCACGCGCACGAGCGAGTCGAGGTACCGCTCGGCGATGTGCTCGGGCGTCTCGAACGACGGCTCGACCGCGACGGCCGTGAGCTGGTCGAGGTCCTGCGTGAACACGGCGAGCGCGAAGGCGTGGACGTTCGGGGCGTGCCCGTAGAACGTGGTGCGGTGCACGCCCGCCTCGCGGCAGAGCGCGGCGACCGAGATCTCGTCGAGCGGCGCGTGCTCGAGCAGGCGCAGCAGCGCGGAGGTGAGCGCGGCGCGCGTTCGCAGCAGGCGCGGGTCGTCGCCGGCGGACGGTCCGAGGCCGGCGGCCGGCGCGGCATCCGCGTTCGTCATGCCGTCACCCTACCCACGGCGCCGGGCGTCGCGACGGAGGCGGAGTAGAGTCCGAGCCGGAGGCGCGGATGGACGACGAACTGGTGCTGGTCACGGGCGGCACGGGGTTCATCGCGGTGAACTGCATCCTCCGGCTGCTCGCCGACGGCACGCGGGTCCGCACGACCGTGCGGGGCCTCGCCCGCGCCGACGACCTTCGCGCGCTCGTGCGGTCGGGCGGCGCCGACCCGGGCGCGGTCGAGATCGTCGCGGCCGACCTGCTCGACGACACCGGATGGCGCGACGCCGTGCACGGCGCGACGTTCGTGCTGCACGTGGCCTCCCCCTTCCCGCCCCGCCAGCCGCGGAACGCGGACGAGCTGATCGCGCCCGCGCGCGACGGCACCCTCCGCGTACTGCGGGCCGCGCGCGACGCGGGCGTGCGACGCGTCGTGGTCACGTCGTCGTTCGCGGCCGTCGGGTACGGGCCGCATCCCGGCCGGCGGTTCACCGAGACCGACTGGACCGATCCCGACCGCCCAGGCGTCACCGCGTACGTGCGATCCAAGACGCTGGCCGAGCGCGCCGCATGGGACTTCGTCGCGCGCGAGGGCCGCGGCCTCGAGCTGGCGGTCGTGAACCCGGTCGGCGTGTTCGGCCCGGCGATCGGCAGCGACCTCTCGAGTTCGCTCGGCCTGCTGCGCTCGCTGCTGGACGGCCGGTTCCCCGCCGTGCCGCGCGGCACGTTCAACGCGGTCGACGTGCGCGACGTCGCCGACCTGCACGTGCGCGCGATGCGACATCCGGATGCCGCGGGCCAGCGGTTCCTCGCCGTCTCGGGCGACGCGTTCACCTACGCGGAGCTCGCACGCCTGCTGCGCGCCGAGCTCGGCGACCGGGCGCGGCGCGTGCCCACGCGCACGATCCCCGACTGGATCGTGCGCGCGGGTGCACCGTTCAGCGCCGACCTGCGGGCGATGGCCGCCGAGCTCGACGTGCGCCTCGACGCGTCGCACGAGAAGGCGACGCGCGTGCTCGGCTGGGTGCCGCGACCGCGTGAGGAGGCCGTGCTCGCGTCGGCGCGGAGCCTCGTCGAGCTCGGCCTCGTGCGGCCCTGACCTCAGCTCTCGTAGTGCGCGAGGCCCGCGGTCTCGCCGCCGTCGGCGATGAACTCGGCACCCGTCGAGAAGCTCGACTCGTCGCTCGCGAGGAACAGGACGAGGTTCGACAGCTCGATGGGCTCGCCGACGCGGTGCAGCGCGACGTGGTTCTGCGGGGTGTCGAGCGCCTCGGTCATGGGCGTGCGGATGACGCCCGGGTGCACCGAGTTGACGCGGATGTTGTAGCGCCCGAGGTCGAGCGCCGCGTTCTTGGTGAGCCCGCGCACGCCGAACTTCGCGGCGTTGTAGCCGGGCAGTGCCTCGTAGCCCTGGATGCCGGCCGTCGACGAGATGTTGATGATGGAGCCGGTGCCCGACTGCTTGAGCGCCGGGATGGCGGCCTTGATGCCGTAGAAGACCCCGGTGAGGTTGATGTCGAGGATCTTCTGCCACGCCTCGATCGTGTAGTCCTCGATCGGGCCGAAGTTCGCGATGCCGGCGTTGTTGACGACGACGTCGAGGCGACCGAACGCGTCGCTGGCCGCGGCGACGGCGGCCTCCCACTGCGCGTAGTCGGTGACGTCGAGGTGGACGTACCGCGCGTTCTCCTCGCCGAGTTCCGCGGCGAGCGCGGCGCCGTCGTCGTCGAGCAGGTCGCCGATCACGACCTTCGCGCCCTCCTGCACGAGCAGTCGCGCGTGCGACGCCCCCATGCCCCGTGCTCCGCCGCTGATGAGTGCGACCTTTCCGCTGACGCGTGCCATTCGATGACTCTCCTTCTGTTCGGGAGGTCGGCATCGCGGCTCGGACTGGTGGAGCGGGTCTCGGTGTCGACCTCATCGTCACATCTAATCTACACCTGTCGATTATCGGATGGCTGGACGCCCGCTGAGCATTGGGGAACGTGACCGAACGGGGACGTCCGTCCGTTCGTGACCGCGCCGTGACCGTCGTGATCGGATCGCAACCGTCGTGATCGGATCGCAATCGTTCGGAGCGTCACAGAAGGGTTTCTCGCTTTCCGGCCGCGGGAGGATGGAACCAGGCCCGCGATCGCGGGGCATCGGAGAAGGGGGGTCGGTCACGCATGTCCGCTGTCGCGCGCGGTCCCGCCGCACCCGATCCCCAGGCCGATCCGCCGGTCGTGCAGGGCGCATTGCGCCTCCTCGGATTCCTCGCCATGACGCTCGGAGCGGTCGCCGCGACGGTCGCGTTCGTGACCCCGGTCCGGCCCCCGGCCGCGACGGGCGTGCTCGCGGTGCTCGGCGTGCTCGCCGTCGTGCTCGGCGGCCTCGTCCAGGCGGCCGCCCGTCGCTCGGGGCAGCGCCCCAGCGGCCCCGCGACCGCCGGGCTCATGCTCGGGGTCGCCGCCCTCGGCATCCTCGCGGTCTCGTTCGTGCCGGCTGCGGTCGGCGACGCGATGGCGGCCTGAGCCCGGGGTCCGATTCAGCCCGACGTCGACGGCGACGGGGACGGCGAGGGGGACGGCGAGGGCGTGGGCGTGGCCGTCGCCGGGGCCGGCGTCGGCGCGACCTGCAGCCCGACGATGTGGCCGTCGGCCTGAAGGTAGTACTGGACGCCGCCGAACCCGGGCGTCACGAGGATCCCGGTCGTCATCTTCGGGAAGACGCTCGAGCGCGCGAGCTCATCGCCCGAGTCGGCGTCGCGCCAGACGACCTCCTCGGTCGTGTAGTCCTGCAGCTGCGAGAAGGTCTTCACCGGGATGTGGGTGCCGATCAGCACGCGCTCGTCGGCCGGCCCGATGAGCGTCGTGAAGCTCAGCGTCCGCTGCTCCTCCGACCATGCGAGCGTGAGCTCCCCGTCGCCGACGTCGACGCCGCCGAGCATCGCGGCGCCCGCGTCCATCACGTAGACGCGCTCGTTCTCGGGGTCGGCCGAGACCATCGACGGGATGAAGCTGTTGTCGGAGCCGGAGTCGGCGAACGGCTGGAGGTTCGCGACCTGCGTGGCATCCGCCTGGCTGACCGCGAAGACGCTCATGGGCGTCGAGGTCGGCGCGCCGCCGTTGGTCATGCCGACGACCTGGTCGCCGATGACGGCCATGGCGGAGGCCGCGGTCTGACCGTCCTTCAGGTAGTCGACGGGGCCCCACGAGTCATCCGCCGCCAGCTCGCCGTCCGCGAACGTGTAGCGGTACAGCTTGGTCGCGCCGGGCAGGTAGATCATGTTCTCGCCCTCGTAGACCGTCGTGGTCACGCGGCCGCCCATCATCTCGGGCAGCGTGACCTGGTCGATGACCTCCAGCGTGCCCGGGTCGATCGCGACGAGCACCGACGCGGGCGCCGACGACGGGTCGGGGCACTGCAGGAACGCGGAGAACCCCTGCTCGGTGCATCCGGGCTGGCGGTTCACCGTCTTGGCGATGATGGTGCCGTCGGGGAACGCGTCGTAGCCGTTGTAGGCGGTGTTCCCCGGGTCGGAATCGCCGGTCGGCAGCGTCGTCTGCGCGAGCACGTCGCCGGTGTCGGGGTCGAGCCGGGCGATGCGGTAGCCGTAGACGACGATGAGGTCGTCGTCGGCGAGCGCGTTGAGCACGCCGGGGTAGTTCCACTCGTCCGTCACGTGGGTGTTGATGAGCACCCGCCGCCACACCTCGTTGAACGTGGCGGGTTCGACGCGCGAGACGAACGATCCGGATGCCGCGGGGTCGTCGCCGTACCCGCCGCCGTAGACGTACAGCTCGTCGGGGCCGCGGTCGACGATGTTGTACGGCGTGACGTAGACCTGCTCGGACTGGTACGCGAAGACGTCGTTGTCGTCGCCGCCCGTGTCGCCGAGGAAGCTCGCGCACTCGTACAGGTGGGTGCGCCCGGAGTCGTGGACCTCGAAGGTCGCCATGCCCGGGTACCACGGGGCGTTGTCGGCGGCCTCGGTGCAGGCCAGCTCGTCGGCGACGATCGACGCGTCGCCCGGGAGCGGACCGCCCGCGGCCGTGAGGTCCGCGGGCGGGGTCGTCGTCGGACGGGTCGCCTCGACCTGGCCGAACACGCAGCCGCTGAGCCCCGCGACGCAGGCGAGTGCGAGTGCGACCCGGCTCACGCGGGCGCGGTTCGAGGTGCGCATGCGGTCCCCCTGTGGCCCGCTCGCGCGCGGGCTCCGCGGACGTCGTCGTCGGCGCCGGGGTCAGCATTGCACGGCGGGGTCGGGTCCGCAGCCCCCGTTCAGGGGGCGGCGGTGCCCGTCAGTCGCGCCATCCGTGTTCGGGTTCGAAGCCCAGCTCGGCCCGCGCCCGCTCGATCGAGAACAGCGACTCGTGCTCGCCGAACACGCGGCGCAGCTCGACGCCGGGGAAGAACTCGTCGACGAGCGCGCTCGTGGGCCGCGACATGACGGTGTCGGCGTTGGCGATCACGTAGGCGCGGGCGCCCGAGACCTCCGCTTCGAGCGCCCGGCGCACCGACTGCGCGGCGTCGCGCACGTCGATGTAGCCGAACGCGTTGAAGAGCCGCGACGCGGGGTCCGCCTCGAAGCCGGCGAACTCGCCGTACCGCGCCGGATCGATCACGTTCGAGAAGCGCAGCGCGACGAACGGGATGCCCGACCAGGCCGACACGTGCTCGGCCAAGGTCTCGGCGAGCACCTTCGACAGCGAGTACGTCGAGGTCGGGCGCGGGTAGTGGTCCTCGTCGAGCGGCAGGTACCAGGGCTGGTTGTCGGGGCCGAAGTCGAGGCCGAGCGTCGTCTCGCTCGACGCCCAGACCACGCGCTCGACGCGCGCCTGCGCGGCGGCGAGGAACACGTTCGAGTTCATCGCGTTGTTCACGTTCAGCGTGCGCGCCGCGGTGAAGATGGTCGGCGCCGGGATCGCCGCGAGGTGCACGACCGCGTCGACGCCGCTGATCACCTCGAACGTGTCGCCGAAGTCGGTGAGGTCGGCCTGCGTGTACACGAGGTCGGGCCGCGACCAGCGGGGCGGCAGCAGCGGCGACGGCGACACGACGTCGGTCGCGAGCACCTCGTACCCGTGCTCGAGCAGGTCGGCGACGACCGCCCGGCCGGCGAGACCCGACGCGCCCGTGACGCAGATCCGCTTCGACATGAGCTCCTCCTCGACGGCGGGCCGCTCGGCCACGCTCGATGACGGATGCTACTCCCCGCGCCTCAGCGGAGCTCGACGAGGCGCGTCACGTCGTCGCCCGGGAGGTCGTCGACGACCGCCGTCACCTCGATGGACTCGAGCGTCACGGCGCCGCCGTACGAGGAGAGGAACGCGGTGTCGGCCGCGTCGCGCCCCGTCGAGATGCGCAGCAGCGTCGAGCGCGGCGCGAGCGCCGTGGCGTCCACGACGTGCCACGCGTCGCCGACGTACGCCTCGGCGACCGCGTGGAAGTCCATCGGTTCGAGCCCGGGCGCGTAGACGGCGGCGAGTCGCGCCGGCACGTCGAGCCCGCGCAGCAGCGCGATCACGAGGTGGGCGTAGTCGCGGCACACCCCCTGCCGTGCGAGCAGGGTCTGCACCGCGCCATCCGTCGGCCCGCTCGACCCCGGCACGTACGCGAGCCGCGTGCCGACCCATGACGAGACCGCGTCGAGCAGGGCGACGCCCCCGAGGCCCGCGAACTCCGCCGCGGCGGTCGCGGCGAGGGTGTCGGACTCGCAGTAGCGGCTCGGGCGCAGGTAGGTCAGCAGGTCGACGTCCCGCACGGGCGCGGCCGGGTGACGGCCGTCGACCTCGGCCTCGTAGGCGAGCACGAGGGGCCCGGCGGGCGCATCGACGACGTGGATGCGGCTGCCCGCGGCATCCGTCAGCTCGACCGGCTCGACCGTGCGGCCCGCCGCGGTGAGCTGCAGGTGCTCGGCGGATGTCGCGCCCACGACGGCCACGATGAACGCGAGCCGCGCGGGGTCGTCGACGCGGAGCGCGATCTCGGCGGACACGGTGCGACGCATGGGAGTACCCCCGGTTCGTCATCGTCGATCAGGACTGGACGTGCCGAGCGGCACCCGCCCATTCTGCGGGCCGGGCGCCGCCGGCGTCCACCCCTTGCCAAGCGCTGCGCCACTTCCGCTGGCTCTGCGCCGACTGAAGTGGTGCAGAGCGCGCCGAACTGGCGCAGGGCCGCAGGGAGCGCGCCGGCGAACGGAGGGCGGGGCGAGCGGATGGCGCGGGGCGGGCCCGCGGCTCGTACGATCGACGCATGACCGACCCGGCCGAACACGGCGACCGCGACGAGCCCGCACGCGAACCCGGCACGCCCGGCACGCCCGGCACGCCCGGCGAGCCGGGCCAGGTCCCGACGCCGTGGTGGCAGGACCAGTACGACGTCGGCGGCCTCGGCATGGCGCGCCTGTTCGCGTGGGCAGGGCTGCTGATCGGCGCGGGTGCGCTCGGCATCGCGCTGTTCGCGCCGCTCGAGGGGCAGGCGCTGCGCACCGTGTGGATCGCGGGGTTCGGCGCGGCCGCCATGTGGGTGCCGTGGATGGCGATCCCCCGGTACCGTCGTGCGGGCGTGCCCGTCTCGTGGGCGGTGCCGGTCGCGATGGGACTCGGGGCGCTCGCGATCGCGGTCGCGATCTACGCGTTCGTCGTCATCTGGGCGGCGTCGGCCGGCGTGATGCTCCCGGCGCCGGAGTACTGGCTCGCTCCATCGGCACCGACCGCGCCGGGCGTGCCGACGTGACGGTGAGCGGATGTCGCGACATCCGCTCACCGAACCCTACGCCTGAGCCGGCGGACGGTTGTAGTTCGCGATCGAGTCCGCCGCGCCATCCCGTGAGATCACGCCGAAGGACTCCCACTCGGGCTCGCCGATCGTGCCGCCCACGATGCACTCGCTGCCCCCCGACTCGACGAGGTCGGGCGTGCGGTTGCCGTCGTCGACCTCCATGTAGACGAACCAGTCGCCGTCGTCGCGCTGCAGCACGGTCGCGTCGCTGAACGGCGCGTAGGCGAGCAGCGCGAAGTCGCCGGGGTAGTAGGCGTAGGTCTGCGCGCGGCAGAGCGCGTACGCGTCGATCGCCTCGAGCGGGCGGTCGGCGCTGCCAGTCGCCGGGGTGTCGGATGCCGGCGGCATCGGAGTCGTGGGCGGCGGGGTCGTCTCGGCGGGCGGGGCGGTGGTCGCTGAGGTGGTCGGCCCGCTCGGGGCGCACCCTGCGAGCGTGATCGCGACGGCTGCGGCGGCGGCGGCGAGGGAGACGGTGGCGACGCGGGCGCGGCTGCGGGCACTCGCGCTCGCACCCGCGGTGGGGCTGGGGCTGTGGTCGGGGCGCGCGCTGGCGCGACGGATGGCGCGACGGTTCGAGTCCATACGCGGAGGCTATCGGGGCCCGACCCCTCGCGGATCAGGGCGCGCCCCGAGCGCCGGCGCAGCCCGGCGCAGCTCGGCGCCGGCCGGGTGAATCGGTTGCCGCGGCGGAGCCGGAGGCGTAGAAACGGCGCATGCCCATCCCGGACCAGTGGCAGCGCGGCGCACCATACGAACGGTACGTCGGGCGCTGGAGCCGGCTCGTCGCCGACCGGTTCGTCGACGAACTCGGAGCGGCACGCGGCATCCGGTGGATGGATGTCGGGTGCGGGACCGGGGCGCTCACGGCCGCCATCGTCGACCGGTGCGACCCGGCGTCGGTCGTCGGAGTCGACCCGTCACTGGGCTTCCTCGCCGCCGCGCGGGCCCGGCCGCAGCTGGCGGGTCTGCCCGCCGTGCGGTTCGAGGAGGGCGACGCGCTGCGGCTGCGCGCCGCAGACGACTCCGTCGACGTCGTGGTGTCCGGGCTCGTGCTGAACTTCGTGCCCGACCCGGCGGCGGCACTCGCCGAGTTCCGCCGGGTCGTGGCGCCGGGCGGGATCATCGGCTCGTACGTCTGGGACTACGCCGAGGGCATGCAGTTCATGCGGCTGTTCTGGGACGCGGCCATCGCGGTCGACCCCGAGGCCGTCGCGCTCGACGAGGGTCGGCGCTTCCCGCTGTGCCGACCCGAGCCGCTGCGCGAGGCCGTGACGTCGGCGCTCGGCGGCTCATCCCGCGTTCGCGTCTGGCCGATCGAGATCGACACCGTCTTCGCCGACTTCGACGACCTCTGGACGCCGTTCCTCGGCGGCCAGGGCCCGGCACCGGCCTACCTCGCGAAGCTGACGGATGACGCACGCGAGGCGATCCGCGAACGCGTGGGGGCGTCGGTGGTGGCAGGTGCCGACGGGTCGATCGCGCTGACCGCGCGGGCGTGGGCCGTGGCGGGACGCGAGCCGGGGTGAGTCGCGGGGCGGTCAGACCCAGAATCCGTCGTGCACGTCGACGGCCTCGGGCAGGTCGGCGGGCCCGGCGACGACGACCGCACGTCCGCCGCGCGCGAACACCTCGCGGCAGGGCAGGCGCATAGTCGGCACGCCCTCCTGCTCGGCGACGATGCCCGCGAGGCCCGCCTCCGACAGCGCGAACACGATCCGCGGAATGCCGCTCCAGTAGATCGCGCCCGCGCACATCGCGCACGGCTCGGTGCTCGTGTACAGCGTGCTCGACTCGTGCTCGTCGGGGGCGAGCCGAGCGGCCGCCTCGCAGACGACGTTCGTCTCGGCGTGCCCGGTCGGATCGCGCCGCGTCACGACCGTGTTCAGCGCCTCGACCACGCGCCCGTCGGACGTGACCACGATCGACCCGAACGGATGGTCCCCGCGATCCCGCGCCTGCTGCGCCAGCTCCACGCACCGCCACAGGTGCCCAAGATCGTGCTCGCTCACGTTCGTCGCGTCGTCCACGCGGGGCCTCCCTCGATGGCGGATGTCGCTGCGCTCCCCATTCTGTCGCGGCCCGCTGTCAGGGCTGTGGATGAAACCGGATGGCACTCCGCGGATCCCCTACGGTGGAGCGCATGCCCCGCACTGCCCGCCGCCTCGCTGCGCTGCTGCTCGCGAGCGCGACCCTGGTGTCGCTCGCCGCGTGCGCGCCGGGCGAGCCCGCCGAACGGACGCCCTCGCCCTCCGCGACGGAGACGAACGCCCCGATCTTCGCGTCGGACGAGGAAGCGCTGGCCGCGGCGGTCGCCGCGTATGAGGAGTATCTGCGTCAGAGCCAAGAAGTTGCGCAAGGGACAGCCGACGTCGAGCGGATCCGTTCCGTCTCGACAGAGGACTATGGCGCCGCCCGAGTCAAGGAACTTTCCACCTTCCTTGAGTCCGGGCTGCGTCTTCAGGGAAGCTATTCGTTCGACACAACATCATTGGTCGACCGATCGAGTGGTGGCGACCATGAGCTTGTCGTCATGTATGCGTGTCAGGACGTGTCAGGCACTCGTCTTATCAATGCTGATGGGTCAGACGTGACACCCTCTGACCGCGATACTCGGGTCCCCTTGGTGGTGTCGCTTGAGCTCGGCGTCGACTCTGCGCTGGTGGCTGGGAGCGAGCTTTGGTCTGGCGAGAACTTCTGCTGACGACTGCGTTCGCGGTATTGCCTCTAGCCGCTGGAGACGGGCCGCCGAACTGCACAGAAGAGCTGCTTGCTGCAGGTGTGTGCAGACTAAGCGGCAAACTCGCGACGGACTCGGCGCAGCTCGAGGGGCAGTACGACCAGGTGTCGTCTGGACCCGTACGCACCGATGATTCTCGAACGGACCGCTCACCTGTGTTCTACGGGGAGGCGGGCGAAGCGGCACCCGCACGCCCCGTCGTCCCCGTCGACGATTACTGCAGCCCGGTAGATCCCGCGGAGTGCCGAATGGCCGGCGCCGAGCCCGAACCTGCGCCCGCGGGAGAGCCCGCCGTGACGATGCGCGATATCGCGTCATTCCGGCCGGCGAAGCCCCGCAGCGAGATGGAACCCGGCGGCTGGGCGGTCGTGGGGCTCCCGGCGAACTTCGTGGCCGAGTCATCCATGCAAACGCTGTCGGGCACGCTGCTCGGCCGGTCGGCCGAGGTGCGCTTCCATCCGGTCGCCTACCGGTGGACCCACTCGGACGGCGCCGTCGTCCAGACCTCCACGCCGGGCTCCACGTGGGAGGCGCTCGGGCAGGCCGAGTTCACGCAGACGACGACGAGTCACGTATTTACGGCCTCCGGCGAGTACACCGTCGACGTTGCGGTCGTGTTCGTCGCCGAATACCGGTTCAACGGGTCAGTCTGGCGGTGGATCGACGGCACGCTGAGCGTTCCCGGCGCACCGCAGAGCGTGCTCGTGGGCGAGTTCGACACCGTACTCGTCACCGGCGACTGCCGCGTCGCGCCCGACGGCCCCGGCTGCTGAGCCGCAGACACCAACCAATCCCACAGCTCGCGGTACTTCGGTACTTCGGTACCGGATCTTGCGGAAGGAAGGTCTCTCCGGCGCGGCCGCCAGCGTCGGCGCCCGAACGGGGCTCAGGTGCGGTCGAGCGCGGCGAGCACCCGCGGCACCGCGCCGCCGAGGTTCCACTCGTCGGCGAGCGACTCGAGCGTCGACCGCGCCTCCCCCGCGACGGGGGCGAGGCGCGCGCCGAGGTCCTCCGTCGACGGCAGGTCGAGCGTGCGGACGACGTTCACGACCGTGGGCGCCACCGCCAGGTAGTCGTGCGCGGCGACGAGCTTGGCGCGCATCGTCGCGGACATCCGCGGCGCGGCATCCGCCGCATCGGGATCGCCGGAGGCGACGGCGAGCATCGCATCGAGGGAGCCGTACTCGCCGAGCAGGCCGGCCGCGGTCTTCTCGCCGATGCCCGAGACGCCGGGGAGCCCGTCGGACGTGTCGCCGCGGAGTGTCGCGAAGTCGGCGTACTGCGACGGCTCGATGCCGTACTTCGCCACGACCCACTCGTCGGTGACGAGCTCGAGCCGGCTCATTCCGCGCGCGGTGTAGATCACCCGCACCTCGGTGGCATCGTCGACGAGCTGGAACAGGTCGCGGTCGCCCGTGACGACGTCGACCGGCATGCCGGCATCCGTCGCGAGCGTGCCGATCACGTCGTCGGCCTCGTGCGCCTCGACGCCGACGACGGGGATGCCGAGCAGGCCGAGCACCTCGCGGATCATCGGCACCTGCGCCTCGAGCGGGTCGGGCACCTCCTCGACGTCGGGTCCGCCCGGCACGACCTCCTCGACCCGGTGCGCCTTATAGCTCGGGATCAACTCGACGCGCCAGTGCGGCCGCCAGTCGTCATCCCAGCACGCGACGAGGTGGGTCGGCTCGAAGTCGGTCACGAGGCGCGCGATCATGTCGAGCAGTCCGCGCACCGCGTTCACGGGCGTGCCATCCGCCCGCCTGATCGAATCGGGCACGCCGTAGAAGGCGCGGAAGTACAGCGACGCGGTGTCGAGCAGCATCAGGCGATCGGGCATGGGGTGATCCTCTCACCGACGGACGACGGATGGGTCTCGAGACGCCGCTGCGCGGCTCCTCGACCCGCACAACGGCAGTCACAGCAAACCCACAGCGAGCGGGCGCAACATCCGGAACACGCGCCGCACTTCAGCGGTTCTTCCATGTGGACGCAATGCGTAACCGGTTCAGCCGGTTTCGCATCGTCCGAGGGCGGCCCAGCCGGAGCCGCCAGGAGAAGGAGCAACCGTGTCACACGACTACCGCAGGACTCCCGAGGCCGTCGACCGCCTCACCCCGCTGCAGCGCAAGGTCACGCAGGATGACGCGACCGAGCCGGCGTTCCGCAACGAGTACTGGAACAACCACGACCCGGGCCTCTACGTCGACGTCGTCTCGGGGCAGCCGCTCTTCGCGAGCGTGCACAAGTACGACAGCCGCTCCGGATGGCCGAGCTTCACCCGCCCGATCGCCGACGCCGCCGTGACCGAGCACGTCGACCGCTCGCTGTGGATGAAGCGCGTCGAGGTCCGTTCGTCGGGCGCCGACAGCCATCTCGGCCACGTCTTCGACGACGGGCCCGTCGACCAGGGCGGCCTCCGCTACTGCATCAACTCCGCCGCGCTGCGCTTCGTGCACCTCGACGACCTCGAGGCCGAGGGGTACGGCGAGTACCGCCACCTGTTCACCAGCACCACCACCGAGAGCGAGGACCGCGCATGACCACCCCCGGCACCATCACCACTCGTCCTGGCGCCGAGACCGCCGTCCTCGCGGGCGGCTGCTTCTGGGGCATGGAGGACCTCGTCCGCAAGCTGCCCGGCGTGCTCGACACGCGCGTCGGTTACTCGGGCGGCGACGTCCCGAACGCGACGTACCGCAACCACGGCACGCACGCCGAGGCGCTCGAGGTCGTGTTCGACCCCGCGAAGCTGAGTTACCGCGAGCTGCTCGAGTTCTTCTTCCAGGTGCACGACCCGACGACGAAGAACCGGCAGGGCAATGACATCGGCACGAGTTACCGCTCCGCGATCTTCCCGACCAGCGAGGCCCAGTACGACACCGCGATCGAGACGATCGCCGATGTCGACGCCTCGGGCATCTGGCCGGGACCGGTCGTGACCGAGGTCGCCCCCGCAGGCGCGTTCTGGGAGGCCGAGCCCGAGCACCAGGACTACCTGCAGCGCATCCCCTGGGGCTACACCTGCCACTTCGTCCGACCCGGATGGCGCCTGCCGAAGCGCGACGCGGCTCAGGCCGGCTAGCAGCGACCGGCTGAGCGCCGGGGGCGCCCGCTAGCGTGGAACCATGCGGTTCTCCGAACGGTTCCGCGCGACCCGGCGGGCGCCCATCCTGCAGGTGCTGAAGTCCGCGGTCGCGACGATCGCCGCATGGCTCGTGGCGGGCTGGCTGATCCCCGGCCCGCTGCCCGTGTTCGCGGCGATCGCGGCACTGCTCGTCGTGCAGCCGAGCGTCGACCAGTCGCTCGGCAAGGCGATCGAACGCAGCGTCGGCGTGATCGCGGGTGTCGTGATCGCGTCGGCGCTCGGCCTCGTGTTCGGGCCGAACGGCTGGGTGATCCTGCTCGCGATCGTCGTCGCGATCCTCGCCGCGTGGGCGGCGCGCATGACCACGCCCACCTCGAACCAGGTCGCGATCAGCGCGATGCTGGTGCTCGCCCTCGGCGGCACCTCGCCCGAGTACGCGCTCGACCGCATCCTCGAGACGCTCATCGGCGCGGCGATCGGCATCGTCGTCAACGTGCTGATCGTGCCGCCCGTGCTCGTCGGCCCGGCGCGCGGGCAGCTCGCAGCGCTCGGCAGCGAGCTCGCGGCATCTGTCGACCGGCTGGCCGCGGCCCTCGAGGCGCCCCAGCGTCGCGCCGACCTCGACGCCCTCATGATCGAGGCGCGCCTGCTGCGGCCGATGCGCGATGCGGCGGATGGCGCGATCACCGACGCCGAGGAATCGCTGACGTTGAACCCGCGCCGGTCGGCCCATCGCGGCGACCTCGTCGAGCAGCGCCGCCTGCTCGCACGGCTCGGGCCGATCGTGACGCAGGTCATCGGGATGACGCGCGCCGTCGTCGACCACTACGACGACGGACTCGCAAGCGAACCGACGGTGCGCGCGATCGCCGAGCAGCTGCGACGCGTCGCACACGACATCCGGCTCGCGGTCCACCTCGCCGACGTCGACCCGGAGCCGCTCACGTCGGCGATCCCCGCGCTGACCGCACCGCTCACGGTCGCGGCGCCCAAGTCCGACCACTGGATCCTGGTCGGCTCGCTCATGGAGGACCTCCGACGCATCCGCGACGAGCTCCTGGATGACGCGGCGTCGCCCGACGCACGCGCGTGATGCGTGATCGTCGCCCCGATGTCAAGGGCCCCCGCCGGATCAGGTTCCACCCGTAACCTCGCCGGATGCCCCGATCCGAGGATCCTCCGTCCGAGCAGCGCGTGCCCGACGCGCGCGCGACCACCCCGCCGCTGACGTACGCCGCCGTCGTCGTTCCCGTCGTGATCGCGATGGTCGCCGTCGCCACGCAGCCGTGGCTCGCCCCGAGCGATCTCCTCCGCGACGGCCAGGTCGTCGCCGCCCGCCACGGCGACACGAGCGCCGCGTACGGCCTGCTCTCGAACCTCGGCATCACCGCAACGCTGCTCGCAGCCGGCGCCGCGTTCCTGGGATGGATGGCGGTGCGCCGCGCCGACGCGGGACTCGGGGCGCTGCTCAGGTGGGCGTTCCCGCTGAGCCTCGCGTTCGCGCTCGACGACCTCCTGCTGATCCACGAGAGCGTTGCATTCTCGCCCTGGAGCGGACACCTCGTCGTCGCCGCGTACGGCGCGGCGTTCCTCGCCTTCGTCGGCCGATTCCTCGCCCCCATCAGGGTGCGGCTCGACAGCGGGCTGATCCTGATGGCCCTCGCCGGGTTCGCCGTCTCCGCGCTCGCCGACCTGCTCGTGACGCCGTCGCAGGCATCGGTGCTCGTCGAAGACGGTGCGAAGCTGCTCGCCCTCGTCGCGTGGTCGACGTTCGTCGCGCGCGCCGCTCTCACCGCGATCCGCGCCGCAATGCGCGACGGCGACGCCGACCCGCTCGAGTCCGCATCGGCGGAGACCACGCTGGCCGCCACAGCGTCGGTCGATCGCGTCTCACGCTCGGGCGCCTCGATGTGACTCGTTCTCCCCAGGATCGCCGTCGCCGAATCTCGATGACGGTTCCCCGCGGTGGCGAGGGAGAGAGGTATACCGGGAATACCTCTCTCCCATGATGGAAGCAAGAACCTATCGTCGAATCCCGGTCGCGATGCGGCATCCCCGGCCGTGGCCATCACCTGCCGCTCCGGATCGGGGCCGCGATCCCGCCTCGGGACGGGACGGCGCATCGACCCGATCGCGCCGATGAGCGGCCCGGAGCGCAACGGCAGGATGACGACCGTGAAGATCGACGCCGAGACGCATCGCCTGATCGGAGACCTGGCCCACCTGCTCGGGCGCACCCGAGGCGAGGTCGTGCGAGACGCGGTCAACGCGTTCGCCGTCTGGCGCGACGGACTCCTCGACGACGGCGCCGAGGGGACCGCTCAGCGGCGTGAGCTCGCCGGTGCGAGGCATCAGGCTCGACTGGCGTCGGGAGCGCTCGCGGCGTCGCCCGCCGAGCGCGCCGACCGATCGCGTGCTGGAACGACCCGGCTCTCGACGGCTACATTCGGCCGGCTCGAGACGTACGAGCGATTCGAGGCACGCCGGGTCGAGTTGGAGCGCGCGTTCGCGGAGCTCGGAGCGCAGAACCCGCGTCTCGTCGACCCTCGCGATCACGGGCTCCGTCCCGACTCGGTCGCCATGCTCATCGATCTCGACGACCCAGCGCGGTTCCCGTACGGCGAACTGGTCGCCATCGCGACCGAGACGCTCTGGGAGATCGTCGACATCGCGGCGACGAACGCGCCGCGGCCGTCGCTGCTCCAGCGCGCCGGCGCCGAGCGGGTCAGCTGAGCAGGTCGCGGACCGCCTCGCCCCACTCGAAACCGCAGTCGCGGCAGTCGAAGATCGGCGCAGAGGCGTGCAGGCCTGCCGCCGTGGCATCGGCCTCGACCTCGAGGTCGAGCGGGCCGTACACGATGACCCGCACCGCGGCGGAACCGCAGCGCAGGCAGGGCTCGTCGAGCACGTCGGGCTCGAGCGTCGGTTGCGTCCGGTTCGTCATGCCGCTCACGGTAGGCGAGGCCGCCGACATCCGTCGCAGCGGAGCCGCGAGTCGCCTGCGCGGTGGACGAACGGCCCGCGGATCGACACGGCGGCGCTCGGCTGCGCCATCCGCCCTCGTTAGGGTCGAGGCGTGAGCGGCTTCGACTTCTTCTCGGCGGGCGAGCTGCCCGCGCCGAGCCTCCCCGCCGACGAGGTCGCACGGATCGTGCGCGAGCACTGGGGCCTCGACGTGGCCCTCGACCCGCTCGGCAGCCAGCAGGACCAGAACTTCCTCGCGCGCGACGCCGCCGGGTCGCGGGACACCGCCGGCTCCTCGACCGGCGGCGTGCTCGGCGTCGTGAAGATCACCAATCCCGCGTTCACCGCCGACGAGCTCGACGCGCAGGACCACGCGGCGTCCCGCATCGCGTCCCACGCGGCGCACCTGCGCATCGCGACGACCAGCCGCGCGGCCGACGGCACCCCGCGCTCCATCGTCGCCGACACCAGCGAGGGGCCCCTCGCCATCCGCCTGCTCGAGTACCTTCCCGGCGGCACGCTCACCGGCAGCGCGCACCTCTCTCCCGCGGTCGTCGCGCGCATGGGCGAGCTCGCCGCGCACGCGAGCCTCGCGCTCGCCGACTTCGCGCACCCGGGCCTCGACCGCGTGCTGCAGTGGGACCTCCGCCACGCCGACCGCGTCGTCGACCTGCTCGCGGGCTTCCACCCCGACCCCGCGAAGCGGGCCGCGGTGACGGATGCCGCGACGCGCGCCTGGGCCGAGGTGGAGGCCGTCGCGGCCGACCTGCCGATCCAGGCCGTGCACCTCGACCTCACCGACGACAACGTCGTGTGCTCGGCCGAGCGCGGCATCCGCACGCCCGACGGGATGATCGACTTCGGCGACGTCACCGCGAGTTGGGCGGTGTCCGAGCTCGCGATCACGATCTCGTCGGTGCTGCACCACGCCGGCGCGGAGCCGGCCTCGGTGCTCCCCGCGGTGCGCGCCTTCCACGCGCTGCGGCCCCTGTCGGCCGCCGAGGTGCACGCGCTCTGGCCGCTCGTCGTGCTCCGCGGCGCGGTGCTCGTCGTCAGCGGCGAGCAGCAGGTGCAGATCGACGGCGGCGCGAACGCGTACGCGGCCGCCGGCGTCGAGCGCGAGTGGCGCATCTTCGAGCAGGCGACCTCCGTGCCGGCGGCCGTGATGACGGGGGTGATCGCCGACGCGCTCGGCGTCGACCCGGCAGGGTCTCGAGACGGGCGCGGGTCGCCCTCCTCGACCGGCACCCCGTCGGGTCGTATCGAGACCGCGCCCGGGTTCGACGCGGCCCGCGCCGTGCGCCTCGACGTCTCCATCACATCCGACGACGTCGACGCCGGCGCCTGGCTCGAGCCCGAGCTCGAGGAGCGTCTCGCGCTCGCGGCCCTCGACGCCGGGGCATCCGCCGCATGGCTCGATCGCGGAAGGCCGCGCCTGAGCGCGAGCCGCATCCGCTCGGCCGACTCGTCGGCGACCGTGCCGACCGGGATCGACGTGTGGTTCGCAGCGTCGCAGCACCTGACCGCGACCGGCGGCGGGGCACGGCTCGTCACCGAGGGCACGGATGGCGCGACCATCCTCGACGGCACGGTCCCCGCCCGGACCCGCACACGCATCCGGCTCGAGACGACGCCCGCGGGCGTGCGCGTGCCGCACCTCGTGCGGCCCGAGTACGCGGCGGGATGGCTCGCGCTGACGGAGGATCCGGCGATGGGACTGGGTCTCGAGACACGTCCGGCTGCGCCGGGCGCTCCTCGCCCCGCGGGCTTCGAGCACGATGCGGCCGCGCTCATCGCGCGACGCGACCGCGCCTTCGCCGAGGTGCAGGAGCACTACTACGACGCCCCGCCCCGGATCGAGCGCGGCTGGCGCGAGCACCTCGTCGGCACCGACGGCCGCGTGTACCTCGACATGGTCAACAACGTGACGCCGCTCGGCCACGGACACCCGACGCTCGCCGCCAACGTCGCGAAGCAGCTGCGCACGCTCAACACCAACTCGCGGTTCAACTACGGCGCGGTCGTCGAGTTCTCCGAGCGGCTCGCGGCGCTCGCGCCCGACCCGCTCGACACGGTCTTCCTCGTGAATTCGGGCTCGGAGGCCACCGACCTCGCCATCCGCGTCGCGATGGCCGCGACCGGCCGGCGCGACGTGGTGTCGATCCTCGAGGCGTACCACGGCTGGACCTACGCGTCCGACGCGGTCAGCACGTCGACCGCCGACAACCCGAACGCGCTCGCGACCCGCCCCGACTGGGTGCACGCGCTCGACGCGCCCAACCCCTTCCGCGGTCTCCATCGGGGGGCGGATGCCGCGCGCTACGCGCCCGAGGCCGCCGACCGCATCCGCGAGCTCGCGGCATCCGGTCGCCCGCCCGCCGCGTTCATCGCCGAGACGTTCTACGGCAACGCCGGCGGCATCCCGCTGCCCGACGGCTACCTCGCCGAGGTGTACGCGGCCGTGCGCGAGGTCGGCGGGCTCGCGATCGCCGACGAGGTGCAGGCCGGGTACGGCCGGCTCGGGCAGTGGTTCTGGGGCTTCGAGCAGCAGGAGGTCGTGCCCGACGTCATCGCGGTCGCGAAGGCCGCCGGCAACGGGTATCCGCTCGGCGCGGTGATCACCACGCGAGAGATCGCCGCGCGATTCCGCACGCAGGGGTACTTCTTCTCGTCGACGGGCGGCAGCCCCGCCTCGAGCGTCGCCGGCCTCACCGTGCTCGACGCGTTCCGCGACGAGCGACTGCAGCAGAACGCGGCGAACACGGGCGCGTACCTCAAGGGCCGGCTCGAGGCGCTGGCGCAGCGCCATCCGCTCATCGGGGCCGTGCACGGGCTGGGGCTGTACCTCGGCGTCGAGTTCGTTCGCGACCGCGCGACCCTCGAGCCGGCGACCGAGGAGACCGCCGCGATCTGCGACCGGCTGCTGACGCTCGGCGTGATCATGCAGCCGACCGGCGACCACCAGAACGTGCTCAAGGTCAAGCCGCCGCTCGTCGTCACGCGCGAGAGCGCCGACTTCTTCGTCGCGATGCTCGATCGGGTGCTGGCCGAAGGCTGGTAGTCGCGCGCGGACGGCGCGATCATCCTCTACGCTCGGCCACGTGGACGGGTCGCCCGATCGGTACACGCGCGACGGCGTGGTCGAGCGCGCCGGCGTCGACGCCGCGTTCGTCGACCGGCTGATCGAGCTGGGCGTGCTCGCGCCCGGAGCCGACGGAGCGTTCGGCCGGGGCGACGTCCAGCGGGCGCGTCTCATCGAGGCCTGCGACCGGGCGGGCATGAGCGCCGAGGCGATCGCGGAGGCCGTCGCCGCAGACCGCGTGCACCTCGAGTTCCTCGACGGCCCGCAGTACCGATGGTCGGAGCTCCGGACCGAGACGTACGGGGAACTCGCCGCGCGGCTCGGCATGCCGTTCGAGCTGATCCGGCAGACCGGCACGACACTGGCCAACCGGGTGCTCACGCCCGAGGACCGGACGCGCGAGGACGACGAGGCGATCTTCTCGGTGATGCAGATGGTCGCGGACATGGTGGACGTCGACGCGCTGACCCGGCTCGGGCGGGTGTACGTCGACGGCATGCGACGCGTCGCGGAGGCCGAGAACGAGCTGTTCCAGACCTACCTCGTCGGCGGCCTGGTGCGGGCGGGGCTCACGTACGGCGAGGCGCTCGAGCGGGCCGCCGCGCTCGGGGAGCGACTGACACCCCGGGTCGATCGCATGGTGTTCGCGCTGTACCGCCGCCAGCAGGAACGCGGATGGACCGCGGGGATGGTCGAGAGCATCGAACGCGCCCTCGAGTCCGAGGGGTCGCGTGCCGGGCCGGCACGTCCGCCCAGCTTCGTCTTCATCGACCTCGCCGGGTACACCGACCTGACCGACGCGCAGGGGGACGCGGCGGGCGCGCGGCTCGCGGCCCGCATGAGCTCGATGGTCGAGCGCGTCGTGGCCGATCACGCCGGCACCCCGGTGAAGTGGCTCGGCGACGGGGTCATGGTCCACTTCCGGGAGGCGGGACAGGCCGTGCGCGCGACGCTCGAGATGGTGGACGCGGCCCCGGCGATGGGCCTGCCCGCGCACGGGGGGATCGCGGCCGGCCCGGTCGTGATGCAGGACGGCGACTACTTCGGCCGCGCCGTGAACCTGGCCTCGCGCATGTCCGGCGCGGCGACGGCCGGGCAGACCCTCGTGTCGCGCACGGTCGTCGACCTGGCCGACGACCCGGCGCTGGCCTTCCGCGAGGTCGGGCCGCTCGAGCTGAAGGGGTTCGCCGAGCCGGTCACGGTGTTCGAGGCGACCGCGACCGGGTGACGACGGTCTCCGGGCGAACCTCCGGCAGCCGCCGGTGCCGCCTCCGCGCACGGAATGCGCCGTCCGGAAAGCCCTTGACACGGCGGCCCGCGCAGCGCATCCTGCCAGCAGCAACGGTGCGGGTCGCTGGGGGGCGTCCGCTCGGTGGTCGAGAGGGGCGGCGATGACGACGTTCGGAATCGAGGAGGAGTTCTTCTTCATCGACCCGTCCACGATGCTGCCGGCGGATGTCGCGGAGCAGGTCTACACCCGGCTCGCCGCCGATCCGCGATGGGGCGAGACGACGCATCGCGAGTTCCTCGCCTCGCAGATCGAGTTCGCGTCGCCCGTGTTCACCGAGCTCGCGGAGGCGGGCGGCGCGTTGCTGGGGTTCCGTCGCGAGATCGACGCCGATGCGGCTCGGCTCGCGGTCTCGGCCGCGAGCATCGGCACGACGCCCGACGCGCACGCGTTCCCGTCGGTCGCCGATGTCGACCGGTACCACCGGATCGTGCGCGACATGGCCGGACTGATCGCCGACCACCAGATGTGCGGGCTGCACGTGCACATCGGCATCCCGAGCCGCGAGCACGGCGTGGCGGCGCTGAACGCCGTGCGACCGTGGCTGCCCCTGCTGACGGCGATGACCGGCAACTCGCCGTTCTGGCACGGCAACGTGACGGGGTACGAGAGCTGGCGCACCGTGGCGCTGCGACGTTGGTCCACGGCGGGCTGCCCACCGCGATTCGCCGACGCGGACGACTACGACCGTCGCATCCGCCGGCTGCTCGGCCATGCGGGGATCAACGACCTGGCGCTCATCGCGTGGAACGTGCGGCTGTCCGAGCACCTCCCGACGATCGAGTTCCGGATGGCGGATGCGCAGCTCACCGTCGACGACACCGTGCTCATCGCCGCGATCTGCCGCGCCCTGGTCCTGCGAGCCGTCGACGACTTCGACCGGGCGGGTCGGGACCACGCCGCGATGCTCCATCGCGTGCGCTCGGCGGACGACCCCGACCCCGACCTCCCGCCCGAGCTGCTGAGCGCCGGGAACCTGCACGGCGCGCACGCCGGTCTGGCCCATGCCGCCGTCGATCCCGCGACCGGCGCGCTCCTGCCCGCAGCGGACGTGGTCCGCCGGCTCGAGCGGTACCTGGCCGAGCCGCTCCAGCGGATGGGCGACCGCGCGCTCGTGCACGACCTGCTCGAACGGCGCCTGCGCGAGGGGACGGGCGCGGCACGGCAGCTCGCGGCGTGGCATCGCAACGGCTACGCCGGGCTCAGGCGGCTGTACGCCGCGACGATCGCGGCGGCGCCGACCCTCCGCCCCACGCGCCTCGGCGGCGACTCGCGCCGGCCCGACGAACCCGACGAGCCACGGGTCGCGAACGGCCCCGTCTGAGCCCGCACGGATCCATCGATGGGTTGAGGCGGCGCGGCCGTGCCGCGGCCTAGGCTGGCGTCACGCCGAGCAGCTCCACCGACGACGCAGGAGATCCGATGAGCACGACGACCGACGACCGCCGGGCCGACGTCGCGCCTCGGCCGGCGGGCCCCGCCGACACGGTGCGCCAGGTGGTCGTGCTGCTCACCTCGCTGCTCGCGATCGGGGCCGCGTTCATCGGGTCGGGTGCGGTGGTCGGCACGCCGATCCAGGATGCCGCGGGCGGATGGCTCGACGCCGACTCGACCCTCATCGCCCCCGCGCGCCCGGCGTTCGCGATCTGGAGCGTCATCTACACCGGGCTCCTCGCCTACGCGCTCTGGCAACTGCTGCCCGCGCAGCGCACGGCGCCGCGGCACCGGCGGATCGGCTACGCCGTGGCGCTCTCGCTCGTGCTCAACGCACTCTGGATCGGCGTGGTCCAGTTCGACCTGCTGGGCGTGAGCGTGGTCGTCATCGCCGTGCTCGTCGCGGTGCTCGCCTGGCTGTTCGTGCAGATCAGGCGGATGCCGCCGCGCAACGCGCTCGACGCGCTCATCACCGACGGCTCGATCGGGCTCTACCTCGGCTGGGTCGTGGTCGCGACGGCCGCGAACGCGACCGCGGTGCTCGCCGCGGCGGGCGTCGAGGGCTGGGGCGTCGCGCCCGTGGTGTGGGCGGTCGTCGTGATCGCCGTCGCGGCGGGCGTGGGCGTCGCGATCGGGATCGCCGGCCGCGGCCGGATCGCACCGATGCTCTCGCTGTGCTGGGGACTCGCCTGGGTGGGCGTCGCGCGGCTGACCGACGAGCCGGCGTCGCGCATCACGGGCATCGCGGCGCTCATCGCGGTCGGCGTGGTCGTCGTCGTCACGGTCGGCGCACGGATCGGCGCGATCGTGGCCGACCGGTCCGACCGGATGGAGCGGGCGTGGGCCGAACGCGAGCGCGAGCGGGCGGCCGGTTCGACGGCCGCGCCGCCGCCGGGCACGATGGAGGCATGAGCGTCGACGAGGAGCCCCTCACGATCGAGGTCGGCGACGGCATCGGCACGGTGCCGGCCGTGCTCGCCCGCCCCGAGGGTGCGCGGGCCACGATGGTGGTCGCGCACGGCGCGGGCGCGGGCAAGGACCATCCGTTCCTCAGCGGCTTCTGCCGCGCGTTGGCGGGGCTCGGCGTCGCGACGCTGCGCTTCGACTTCCCGTACATCGCGGCGGGGCGGCGGTTCCCCGACCGGCCGCCGGTCGCGATCGCGACGTGGCGTGCCGTGGCGGATGCCGCGCGGTCGCACGCGCTCGACGGCGAACCCGTCTGGGCGGCCGGCAAGTCGTTCGGCGGCCGCATGGCGTCGATGGCGGTGGCCGAGGGCATGGATGTCGCGGGGCTGGTGTTCCTCGGGTACCCGCTGCACCCGCCGGGCAAGCCCGAGAAGGCGCGCGACGAGCACTTCGGGTCGCTCACGGGCGTGCCGATGCTGTTCCTGCAGGGGCGCAACGATCCCTTCGCGATCCCGAACGAGCAGCTCGACGATCTGGTGCGCCGCCTCGGCACGAGCGCGGTGCTCGAGTGGATCGACGGCGCGAACCACTCGTTCGAGGTGAAGGGCGCGAAGCGCCCCGCGGGCGAGATCGGCGCGTCGCTCGCGCCGCGCGCCGCCGCGTTCGTCGACGCGCACGTCGATTCCGACCGCGGGAACTGAGGGACCTTCGACCCCGGCGCCGCGCCCGCGACCTCGCAGAGTGGGAGGCACGCAACGGATGGCTTCGAGGGGAAAGACCATGAGCGCGTACCCGCCGGCAACGCCCGGACCCGCCGCACCGAACCCGCACATCGCACGTGCGTCGCAGGACATGACGTCGAACCGGTCGTTCATCGCGACCTGGCTGTTCGCGTGGTTCCTCGGCGTGCTGGGAGTCGACCGCTTCTACCTGGGCAAGGTCGGTACCGGCATCCTGAAGCTGCTGACCATCGGCGGCTTCGGAATCTGGTGGCTCGTCGACCTCGTGCTGACGCTGACCAACTCGCAGAAGGACAAGGATGGCCGGAGGGTGCTCGGCACCCGGCAGGAGCAGACGATCGCGTGGATCGTCACGGCCGCCGGCGTCCTGCTCGGCTGGGTGATGGGCGCCGTGACGCAGTCGTTCTCGATCCTCGTCGAGCAGATCCTGCCCACGCTGCCGTGGTGGCCGCAGGTCGGCGGCTGAGGCGCCGCGTGCCCGCCGCACGGCTGCCCGTCACACGGCGGTGTAGCCGCCGTCGACGAGGTGGTAGCTGCCCGTGATGAAGCTCGCGGCGTCGCTCGCGAGGAACGCGACGAGCGCGGCGACCTCCTCGGGCGTGCCGAGGCGGCCGATCGGGTGCTTGACCGCGAGGAATTCCTGCGTGGCCTCGTCGAGGTTCGCGTCGAGCAGGGGCGTCCTGATGAAGCCCGGGCCGATCACGTTCACCCGCACGCCCTGCGTGGCGTACTCGATCGCGGCGTTCTTGGTCAGGCCCACGAGGCCGTGCTTGGCGGTGACGTATGCCGACGAGTTCGCGTAGCCGACGCTGCCGAGGATCGACGCGACGTTCACGATCGCGCCGCCGCCGTTCTCGACGATCGCGGGGAGCTGGGCGCGCATGCCGAGGAAGATCGATCGCAGGTTGACGTCGAGCACCTTGTCCCACCCGTCGACCGGGTACTCGCCGATCGCGACGGCCGGCCCGCCGATGCCGGCGTTGTTGACGGCGATGCGCAGGGGCGCGAGCGCGTTCGCGGCGTGGATGGAGGCCTCGATCCAGCTCGGGTCGGTGACATCGCCGACGGATGCCTCGGCGTCGCCGCCGGCCGCGCGGATCTCGTCGACGACGGCTTCGGCATGCTCGCCGTTCATGTCGTTGACCAGCACCGACGCGCCGTTCGCCGCGAGCAGGAGGGCCACCGCGCGGCCGATCCCGCCCCCTCCCCCGGTCACGATCGCCGATCGGTCCGCCACGTCGTACTGGGCCATGAGCCTGTCTCCTCGCATTCCGGTTCCGGTTCGAGCGAGCGGATGCCGCGGCATCCGCTCGCCGCCCTCTCACCGTCGCACGGGCGAGGGGTCGCCGACAGGGCCTTGCGTCCTGTCGGGACGCGTCACTCGGCGTCGGCGTCGGCGTCGGCGGCCGCGGTGTCGGCGGCCGCGGTGTCGGCGGCCGCGGCGTCGCCGTCGAATCGCAAGACGAGTGCCCGGCCGATCACGTGGTGGCGCACCAGGAACGCCCCCTCGTCGAGTCGCTTGCGCCGCAGCCACGACGTCACCTCGTCGTTGCACTTGCTCGCATTGCACGAGCCGCAGGCCGGGACCACGTTGAGCAGCGTGTACCGCCCACCGCGCGAGATCGCCAGCACGCAGTCCCGCTGGAGTGCGCGCTCGGTCGCGCCGCAGTACGCGCACCCGCCCCACGCCTCGACGAGCGCACCCCACTGCAGGTCGCTGAGATCGTGCGTCGCGCGCGCCATCCGCCGCTTGCGCCGCCGCGCGTACACGGCCGCGCGGGTTCGGCTCGCCGCTATGCGGTCAGGCTAATCCCGCGGCTGGTCGCCCGCAGTGCACTCCCCGGCGTTGTCGCCGACTCGTCCTCCCCAACGCACGCCCAGCGACGAGCCTCGGCAGGCGCGCCCGACCGAGCCCGCGCGCTGTCGCCGCCGGGCAAGAATGTTCCCGTCGCACGATCTCCGGTACTTCGGTACCGGGTTCGCGAAGGGATCGTGTCCGGACCGCCGCCGACGCACGGAAACGCGGCCGCACACACGACCTGAGGAGACCACGTGATGGAGAAGCCGATCAAGGTTGATGAGGAGACCGACCGAACGGTCTCGGAACTGGCCTTCTTCCTGCGCACCACCAAGAAGGCGGTCGTGCGGACCGCCGTCGCGGAATACGCGGAGGCCAGGACGGCCTACCTCGGCGATCGCCCACCATCCGAGAGCGACCGCACCCTCGTCGCGCTCCCGCCGCTCGAACGGCTCGGCCTGCGCCGCACCGAACTCATCCGCGAGTACGAGCATCGGCGAGCCACGGCGGTTCGGGTGCTCGACGCCTCCGCCAAAGACCGGCACGACACCGCATTGATCCTGCTCGCGGAGACCGACCCGGCCGACGGAAGCGTCGCGCACCTTCCCCTTCAGCGGATCGCGAGCCGGCTCCTCGCGGCGCCCGTCGAGGTCATCTCGACCACGATGCTCCACCTGTTCGACCGCGAGGGCCACCGACGCGCCCTGGAGCTCTCACGCCCGCTGTGAGGAACACGATCACGGGAGGCGCGGGGTGCGCGGAGGCTCGGTGCGCCGGGGCGCGAGCGCCTCGAACGCGGCGGCCAGGCGCAGCAGGGCCGTGTCGTCGTGGGCACGACCGGCGAACGTGAGGCCCACCGGCATCCGGATGTCGTGCATGAGCCCCATCGGTACCGTGACGGTCGGGATGCCGAGGTGGCGCGGCACCAGGTTGCCGTTGGCGACCCACACGCCGTTGCGCCATCCGAGGTCGGCGGAGGCCGGGTTCACGTCCATGTCGGCCGGCCCTGCATCGGCAACCGCCGGGAAGGCGACCGCGTCGAGGCCGAGCGCGTCCATCCATTGCTCGAGGTCGACGCGGCGGGTCTCCTCGAGGCCGCGCAGTCCGTCGGGAAGCTCGGGCATATCTGCCCAGCTCGCACCGGGATGCGTACGCACCCAGTCCGGGTACTCGGCGATGTCGTCGTCGAATCCCGTGTAGCGGTCGGGCAGCGCGCCGGCCGGGTGCGGGAAGATCCGCCCGCCGTCGACGTCGGCGAGCGTGTGCAGCCGCGGATCGCCATTGGCCTGCAGGAAGTCCTCCCACGCCCACGCCGACAGGTCGATGATCTCGCGCTTCAGGTAGTCCGGGCTCACGAGCCCGCGCGTCGCGATCGTCGGCGCGCCCGGGCGGTCGCCCTCGTAGTTCGACACGACCGGGAAGTCGACGAGCACCACCTCGGCGCCGGCCGACTCGAGGTCGCGGCGCGCGGCCTCCCACAGCTCGATCACCGTGCCGCGCGTCTCGATGCGCTGCCCGGTCGGGCCGCCGATGCCGACCGTGCCGCCCGGCTCCGCGGCGCCGGCCTCGGGGTCGGCGTTCACGTACATGCGCGGCACCCCGATGCGCGCGCCCGCGAGTGCGGCGCGGGCGCCGGAGGCATCCGTCACCTGCAGCGCCGGATAGGACGACGGTCGCACGTCGGACGCCTCGGGCAGCGCGATCCACGACTGCGAGCGCCAGAAGTCGCCGCGGGTCTCGGGATCGTCGGCGACGATCACGTCGAGCACCTCGAAGAGGTCGGCCATCGTGCGCGTGTGCGGCACCACCACGTCCATCGTCGGCACGAGCGGCCAGTTGCCGCGCACCGAGATCACGCCGCGGCTCGGCGTGTACGCGCAGAGCGCGTTGTTCGAGGCGGGCGCGCGGCCCGACGACCAGGTCTCCTCACCGAGGCCGAACGCCGCGAACGACGCCGCCGTCGCGGTGCCTGAGCCGTTCGACGAGCCCGAACCGAACGCCGCCGTGAGGTACTCGGCGTTGTACGGGCTCTCGGCGCGGCCGTACACGCCGCGCTGCATGCCGCCGTTGGCCATGGGCGGCATGTTCGTCAGGCCCAGGCAGATCGCACCGGCCGTGCGCAGGCGCTGGATCGTGAACGCATCGCGCTGCGCGACGAGGTGCTCGAAGGCCGGGCTGCCCGCCGCGGCGGTGAGGCCCTGTACGAGGTACGAGTCCTTGGCGGTGTACGGGATGCCGTCGAGCGGTCCGCGCACCTCGCCGCGGGCGCGGCGCTCGTCGGACGCGCGCGCCTCGTCGAGCGCGTCGGGGTTGCGGACGACGACCGCGTTGAGGGCGGTCTCGGTGCCCGGCCCGTCGTACGCGTCGATGCGTGCGAGGTACGCCTCGACGAGACCGACGGCGGTCGTGCGGCCGTCCTCGAGCGCGGCGCGCAGGTCGGCGATCGACGCCTCGACGACGTCGAACGTCTCATTCGCGCTCATCGCGCACCTCCCAATTCCCGGATTACAGGACTTTCGGCGATCTGCAGGACGGGATAGCGCGTTCCGGTCCTGCAAACGTGTGGTTGACCTGTGAACCGGAGCCGGGGGTGGCGGTCGGGTGCGGCGCTCATCGGGCGACCTCCGCGGCCGGCAGCGCGGGCTGCTGCTGCGTGATGCAGTGGATGCCGCCGCCGCGCGCGAAGATCGCGCGCGAGTCGACGGTCACGACCCGACGCCCGGGGTACGCGTCGGCGAGGATCTCCGCGGCACGCGCGTCGGCCGCCGGCTCCCCGAACCCGCACGCGACGACGCCGTCGTTCACGACGAGGTGGTTCACGTAGCTCCAGTCGACGAACCCCTCGTCGTCGTGCAGCGTCGCGGGGGCGGGCAGGTCGAGGATCTCGAGCGGGCGGCCCGCGGCATCCGTCTGCCCCTCGAGCAGTGAGCGCAGCTCGCGCGACACCTCGAAGTCGGGATGCGCCGGGTCGGCCTGGTGGTGCAGCAGCACGCGACCCGGCGACGGGATGGTCGCGACGATGTCGACGTGCCCGTTCGTGCCGAACGAGTCGTAGTCGCGCGTGAGGCCGCGCGGCAGCCAGATCGCCTTCGTCGCGCCGATGGTGCGGGCCAGTTCGGCCTCGACGCGGGCGCGATCGGCGTAGGGGTTGCGGCGCGGGTCGAGTTGCACGGTCTCGGTCAGCAGCACCGTGCCCTCGCCGTCGACGTGGATGCCGCCGCCCTCGTTCACGAGCACGGAGCTCACGAGCTCGGCGCCGACGTGCTCGGCCGCGAACCGGGCGATCTGTGCCGAGACCTTCCACTCGGCCCACTCGGGCGCGCCCCAGCCGTTGAAGATCCAGTCGACCGCGCCGAGGACGCCCGGCCGCTCGTCGTCGAGCACGAACGTGGGGCCGAAGTCGCGCATCCAGAACTCGTCGAGCGGGGCTTCGACGATCTCGACGTCGGACGAGAGCATGCGGCGCGCACGCGCCAGCTCGGTCGGGTCGACGACCATCGTCACGGGCTCGAACTCGGCGACGGCGTGGGCGACCGCGGTCCAGGCCGCGTACCCCTCCTCGCGCTCGGCGGCCTCGGCGCCGAGGGTGATCCCCTCGCGCGGGAACGCCATCCAGGTGCGCTCGTGCGGTGCGGTCTCTGCGGGCATGCGCCAGGTCATGCGGGGTCCTCCCGGGTGCGGGCGGATGCCGCGGCATCCGCCGTCTCGATATTGGCAGCCCGGTCAGCGGATGCCTCGGGGCGGGCGGATGAAGCGCCCGGCCGGTTCGCCGGATCACGGTACGGGTTGGTGGTCAGCCAGAGGATCGCGTACAGCGCGCCGCCGAGCACGGGCCCGACGATGGCGGAGAGGTCGGCGCCGCCGAGCGCGGCCGCGATGGGCCCGACGTAGAGCGTCGTGTTGGCCATGAGCACGGCGACCGTGGTGGCGACGACCATCGCGATGGTGCCCGGCAGGAACCATCCGCGCGTGTACCAGAACGGCGCGCCCGGTCGCAGGTCGGCGAGCGCGCGACCGTCGTAGCGGTTGCGGCGCAGCAGGATGTCGACGGCGTACACGGCGACGAGCGGGCCGAGCACGGTGACGCTGAGCTCGAGCGACGCGTTCAGCGTGTCGAGGAAGCTCGGAGCGACGTACACGAACCAGCCGGCGGCGAGGGTCGCGAGGATGCCGGTGATCACGACCGTGCCCGCGCGCGAGACCCGCACGCCGAGCCCCTGCGCGTAGAAGCCGGTCGAGTACGCCACGAGCGAGTTGTTCGTGATGCTGCCGAGCACGACGATCGCGAGGAAGATCGGGGTGAACCACGAGGGCACGATCTCGCCGATCGTCAGCTGCGGGTCGGTCATGTCGATCGCCGTCCCGGCGATCACGCCGAGCGAGCCGATGAGGACGGCCGGGATGAACCCGCCGAGCGCGGTCCACCAGGCGACCTGCTTCTTCGAGACATCCGCCGGCAGGTACCGGGCGTAGTCGGCGCCGGTGCCCCATGAGAGCGGACCCGACGCGATGATCGCGTAGCCGAGCAGCAGCATCGCCCACCGCTCGCCCTCGGGCAGCGGTGCGGGCTCGTACGAGAAGTCGGCCGCGCCGAGCACGTAGACGGCGAGCACGATGAAGGCGATCGCGAGCGCGGCCGAGAAGTAGGGCGACAGCGCGAGGATCGTCGCGTGCCCGTACACGCCGAAGACGAAGCTGATCACGGCGATCACGACGAGCACGATCCATCCGCCCGCCGGGCCCAGGTCGATGCCGAGCAGGGCGAGCAGCGCGTTCGCGGCGAGCGTCGCGACGGCGATGTTGATGATCTCGTAGAACAGGCCGATGGCGACGCCGAGGCCCGCCCCGAAGACGGTGTTGCCGCGCACGCCGAACATGGCGCGCATGATGGTGACGCTCGGCGCGCCCGCGGCGGGGCCGCTGATCGCGAGCCAGCCCACGGCGGCCCACCAGAGGTTGCCGATCACGGTGATCGCGAGCGCCTCCCAGATGGAGAGGCCGAGGAGCACGAGCACGCCGCCGAGCACGAAGTAGAGGTAGACGACGTTCGCCGACATCCATACCCAGAAGAGGCTCGACGGGCGGCCGTGGCGGTCGCCGTCGGGGATGACCTCGATGCCGTGCGTCTCGATGTGGCCGACGCGGTCGGAGACGGGGTCATGGAGGCGGGCGGCTGCATGCGCCTGAACCGACTCACGCGAATCGGCCCCGCCGGGCCCCGCGATAGGGCTGTTTCGCGTGAGTCGGGGGTCGGGGGGCGCGGCGGAAGGGCTCGCGGGGGTGTGGGTGCTCATGATTCGGAAACCTCGTCGTTCGCCGATGAATTCTTATTGATCGTATGATCAATAGTGAGAGAGGCTACATAGACTGGCGGCACGATGTCAACACCCACCCGCACGCGAGCGTCACGCAAGAGCCCGGCCGAACGGTCCGCCGAGATCGCGGATGCCGCACGGCAGGTCGCGCTCGAGCACGGCCTCGCCGCCGTGACCCTCCGCTCCATCGCGGCCCGCGTCGGCGTCGCCCCCGCCCTCGTCGCCCACTACCAGCCGAACATGGACGCCCTCGTCGCGAGCACCTTCGCCACGATCGTGGCCGCCGAGCTCGCGGAGGTCGACGACCTGGTCGCCGCGCTGCCGACGCCGCGCGAACGACTCGCTCGCCTCCTCGAGACGCTGCTCGACGGCACTCGCGACGACGTCACCGTGATCTGGGTCGAGTCGTGGGCGCTCGGCCGCCGCAACGAGGCGCTCGCCGAAGCCGTCCGCACCGAGATGGACGGCTGGCGCACCTTCGTGCAGGGCATCATCGAGGCCGGCATCGACGCCGGCGAGTTCGAGACGGATGACGCGGCATCCGTCGCCTGGCAGATGCTCGGCATGATCGACGGACTGAACGCGCACGCGCTCGTGCGCTGGGAGGACGCCGCCGACCGCGGATCGCGGATCGGGCACGCCGTCGAGGGCATGCTCGGGCTGCCGCGCGGCGGGCTCGGCGTGGGCGTGTGAGCCGCGACTTCCGCTCGACCTGATCGTGCCTCCGCGGCTCAGCGCCCGCGTGCCTCAGTCGCCGAACCGCGCGAGGTACTGCTGCGCGAGCCGCTTCGGCGCGACCGCGAGCCAGGCGTCGGCGACGACCTCCTCGAGGCGGCGGCGCGTGATGGTGTCGAGCCTGACGAGGATCGCCGACCAGCCGTCGAAATGCGGCGTGGTGAAGAACACCGCCGGGTCGTCCTCGGCGAGCGCGAACTTCACCGCCTCGTCCTCGACGCGCGCGCCGAGCACCGGCCACGGCTGATCGTCGAGGCCCAGGAACTCGAGGTCGGCGCGGCGCAGCGGCCGCTCCCACACGAACCCGCGGTTCCGAACCCGCCAGTGCGGCGAGCCGTAACTCACCGCCTCGGTCGCGTCGGGCATGCCGAGCGCGAGCTCGCGCACCTCGTCCCAGCCGATCATGCGCGACAGGCTACGCCGCGGGCGGTCGCGGAACAACGGGTGGCGTGAGACGGTTGGGGACACCATGAGCCTGCTGTCGAAGACCATGCGCGCAGTCGCCGCGACCGGGACCGTCCCCCTCGACGACGAGCGCGCACTCGTCGATGTCGAGCTGCCGCTGCCCGAGCTCCGGCCTCGCGACGTACTCGTCGAGGTCGCCGCGGTCTCGGTGAACCCGGTCGACGTGAAGACCCGGATGCGTCGCGCCGCCGATGCGCCACCTGTAGTGCTGGGCTACGACGCCGCCGGCACCGTGGTCGCGGTCGGCCCGGAGGTCACGATGTTCGCGCCCCGCGACGAGGTGTACCACGCCGGCGTGATCAACCGGCAGGGCACGAACGCCGAGTACCACGCGGTCGACGAGCGGATCGTGGGGCGCAAGCCCGCGAACCTCTCGATGGCCGAGGCCGCCGCGATGCCGCTCGCCACGATCACCGCGTGGGAGTCGCTGTTCGAGCGGTTCCGGCTCACCGCCGACAGCGAGGGCACGCTGCTCGCGGTCGCCGCGGCCGGCGGGGTCGGCTCGATCCTCACCCAGCTCGCGACGACGCTCACGGGCGTGACGGTGATCGGCACCGCGTCGCGTCCCGAGTCGCAGGCGTGGGTGCGCCGGATGGGCGCGCAGCACGTCATCGACCACCACGGCGACCTCGCGGCATCCGTTCGGGCCGTCGCCCCCGAGGGGATCGACCGCGTGTTCACGCCCTCGACGGGAGGCCGGCTGCCGGTCTACGCCGACCTGCTGCGGCCGTTCGGATCGATCGTCGCGATCGACGAGGACCCCGACATGGACGTGCGCGTGCTCAAGCAGAAGAGCATCGCGTGGCTCTGGGAGTCGATGTTCACGCGTGGCGTCTTCGAAACCCCTGACATGATCGGCCAGCACGACTTGCTCGACGCGGCATCCGCCCTGTTCGAGGACGGACGGCTGCACTCGACGCTCACGCGCGAGATCGCGGGGATCGACGCGGGGGGCCTGCGCGAGGCGCACGCGCTCGTGGCATCCGGTCGGAGCATCGGCAAGGTCGTGCTCACGCGCTGAGCCGCCGTCGGGCCGGGTGGCGGGCATCGATGTCGGATGTCGCGGCTAGCGTGATCTCGACGACGCCGGCGGAAGGAGCCCGATGTACCTGGTGGACGGCTCCGTGGTCACGAGCGCGAGCGACCTGAAGAAGGCCTCCGACTGCGAGTTCGCGTTCCTGCGCGAGCTCGACGTGAAGCTCGGGCGCGACACGCTGTTCGAGCCCGTGGCCGATCCCATGCTCGAGCGCGCCGGGCGACTCGGCGACGCGCACGAGGTGCGGGTGCTCGAGCGCTACCGCGACGAGTTCGGCGACGGCGTCGTCGAGATCGACCGGCCCGACCTGCGCGACCCCGAGCAGCTCGCCGCGGCGGTCGCGGCCACGCGCGAAGCGTTCGCGTCGGCGGCGCCCGTGGTGTTCCAGGCCACGTTCGTCGACGACGGGTTCGTCGGGTTCGCCGACTTCATCGTGCGGCAGCCCGACGGCCGCTACCTCGTGCAGGACTCGAAGCTCGCCCGCCGCGCCCGCGTGACGGCGCTGCTGCAGCTCGCGGCCTACGCGACGCAGCTCGACCGGCTCGGCATCCCGCGCGCCGACACGGTCGAGCTGCTGCTCGGCGACGGCACCACGAGCTCGCACCGGCTCGACGACATCGAGCCGGTCTACCTGCTCCGCCGCGACCGGCTCCGGCAGCTCGTCGACGAACGCGTCGCGGCAGGCGGCCCGGTCGAGTGGGGCGATCCGCGGTACACGCTCGACGGCCGGTGCCCGACCTGCGACCTCGAGGTGCAGTCGCACCGCGACCTGCTGCTCGTCGCCGGCCTGCGCATCACGCAGCGTGCGCACTTCCACGACGCCGGCATCACCACGATCGACGAGCTCGCCCGGTCGTCCGGCCCGGTCGACGGGGTGCTCGACGCGACGCTCGAGGGCCTGCGCGTGCAGGCGCGGCTGCAGCTGGCGGCCGAGGCGGCCGAACTCGAGGCCGCGGCGTCGGGCACGCGTGCGCCCGACGACCCACCGCTGCCGCCGCCCGTCGAGGTTCGCGAGCCGGGCGCGCTCGCCGCGATCCCCGAGCCCGACGCGGGCGACCTGTTCTTCGACTTCGAGGGCGACCCGCTCTACACCGAGGGCGCGGCCACCGACTGGGGCCTCGACTACCTGTTCGGGATGATCGACGTCGACGAGCGCTTCACGCCGATCTGGGCGCACAGCTTCGCCGAGGAGCGCGAGGCGCTGCTGGCGTTCCTCGCGTTCGTGAAGGAGCGGCGCGAGCGGCATCCGAACCTGCACATCTACCACTACGCGAGCTACGAGCGCACCCATCTCACCTCGATCGCCGCGCGTCACGGCGTCGGCGAGGCCGAGGTCGACCAGCTGCTCGCCGACGGGGTGCTGGTCGACCTGTACCCCATCGTGAAGCGCGCGGTGCGGGTCGGGAGCCGCTCCTACTCGATCAAGAAGCTCGAGCCGCTGTACATGGGCGACCGGCTGCGCGAGGCCGACGTGAAGTCGGGCGGCGACTCGATCCTCGAGTACGTCCGGGCCCGCGAGCTGCTCGCGACCGGCGGGCTCGATCAGGCCACGGGGCTCTCGGGCGCGGCCGCCGCGCAGCACGTGCTCGACGACCTCGCCGAGTACAACGAGTACGACTGCGTCTCCACGCTGCGCCTGCGCGACTGGCTGCTCGGGCTCGCCCGCCGCCACGGCGTCGCGCCGGTGCCCGCACTGCTGCTGGCCGAGCCGACCGGCAAGCACTACGCCGCGAGCCCGCTCGCCGTCGAGCTCGACCGGCTGGCCGGCCCCGCCGACGAGCGACGCGACGACGCCGACCGCACGGCGCTCGCCCTGGCGGCCGCCGCGATCGACTACCACGACCGCGAGATGAAGACCTTCTGGTGGGGCCATTTCTTCCGCGTCGAGCAGCCGCTCGAGGCGTGGGAGGACCACCGCGACGTGCTCGTGGTCGACCCCTCGCGCACCGTCGTGACGCAGGACTGGTACCGCGAGGGCCGCCAGCAACAGGATCGCAGAGAGCTGCTGCTGCGCGGCCGCGTCGCGCCGGGGTCGCGGTTCAGCCCGGGCGCCGACCTGTACCTGCTGTACGAGTGGCCCGCACCGTTCCCCTCCGACGTCCGTCGGCCGGGCTCCCGCGCCTCCACGCGTGCCACCGTGCTCGAGACGACCGCCCACGGCGTGCTCATCGCCGAACGTTCCGTCGCCGGCGAGACCTGGCGCCAACTGCCGGCCGCGCTCGTGCCGGGCAATCCTCCGCCCGCCGGTCGCCAGAAGGATGCCATCGCCGAGTGGGCGCGCCCGATCGTCGAGCACCACCCCCGGTGGCCGAAGGATGCCGCGGTCGACCTGCTGCGTCGCATCCCGCCGCGCACGCGCTCGGGTTCGCTCGCACCGCTGCCCGACCACGAGTACGTCGGCGCCGTCGTGCGCTCGCTCGGCGACCTCGACGACTCCTACCTCGCCGTGCAGGGGCCGCCCGGCACCGGCAAGACCTACGTCGCCTCGCGCGTGATCGCGCGCCTCGTCGGCCACCACGGCTGGAAAGTCGGTGTCGTCGCCCAATCGCACGCGGTCGTCGAGCACCTGCTCGACGCGGTCGTCGCCGCCGGCCTCGACCCACGGCTCATCGCGAAGGCACCGAAGGACCGCGACGACACGACCGAGCGCGGGTGGACCGCGATCGAGAAGGACGGCGCGTCCACGTTCCTCGCCGCGCATCAGGCGACCGGGTTCGTGTATGGCGGCACGGCGTGGGACTTCGCCAACGCCGGTCGCGTCGGCCGGCGCGCGCTCGACCTGCTCGTCGTCGACGAGGCCGGCCAGTTCTCGCTCGCGTCGACCATCGCCGCCTCGGTCGCCGCCCGACGCCTGCTGCTGCTCGGCGACCCGCAGCAGCTTCCGCAGGTCAGCCAGGGCACCCATCCCGAGCCGGTCGACATGTCCGCCCTCGGCTGGATCGCCGACGGGCACGACGTGCTGCCGGCCGAACTCGGCTACTTCCTCGCCGAGAGCCGTCGCATGCATCCCGCGCTCGCCGCACCCGTCTCACGGCTCTCGTACGAGGGCGAGCTCGAGTCGCACGCGTGCGCGGCGCTCCGCGGCATCGACGGCGTCGAGCCCGGACTCACGCCGGTGCCGATCGAGCACGAGGGCAACACCACCGAGTCCCTCGAGGAGGCGCTCGAGGTCGTTCGCCTCGTCGGCTCGGTGCTCGGGCGGGCGTACGCCGACACGGCCGACGGGCCCGACGGGCCGACGCGCGCCGAGCCCCGCCCGCTCGCGCAGTCCGATGTCATCGTCGTCACGCCGTACAACGCCCAGCTCACGCTGGTGCGCGCCGAACTCGATCGGGCCGGCTACCGCGATGTTCCGGTCGGCACGGTCGACAAGTTCCAGGGGCAGGAGGCGGCCGTCGCGATCGTGTCGCTCGCGGCCTCGTCGGCCGCGGCCGCGCCGCGCGGCGTCGAGTTCCTCCTGCTGAAGAACCGGCTCAACGTCGCGATCTCCCGCGCGAAAGTCGCGGCATTCCTCGTCTACTCCCCCGGCCTGCTCGATGCACTGCCGCGCACGCCGCAGGGCGTCGCGCAGCTCAGCGCGTTCGCGCGGCTCGTCGGCGTCGAGCTGCCCTCGCTCGACCGGGCGGCGGCGCAGGCCTGATCGGGTCGCGGGCCGGCGCCGCGTGGTCGCTCACCGAGCGGCGGGCGGGCGCGACCCTGGACCGCCGGCAACCCCGTCTGGGAATGCCGCACAGGATACCCACGTAGGTTATCGATATGACCTCCCCCGACCTCGCCCCTGCCCGCATCACGATGTACGGCGCCGCCTGGTGCGGCGACTGCCGCCGCTCGAAGGCACTGCTCGACCGCCGCGGCGTCGACTACGAGTACGTCGACCTCGAGGTCGTCGTCGAGGGCGCCGACCGTGCGAAGGCGATCTCGGGGCGCACCAACATCCCCGTCGTCGTCTTCCCCGACGGCACGCACTTCACCGAGCCCACCGACGCCGAGCTCGGCGCGAAGCTCGACGAGGTCGCGCAGCAGGAGGACGGCGCCGCGGCCTGAGCCGCGGCATCCGCGTACCGGCGCCGACCCCTTCACCTGGCGCGAGTCCCGCCTTCGTGCGGGTGCACCCGCACCAACGCGGGACTCGACGAGAATTCAAGGCGCGCACCGCACTACGCGCGCACCCACTCCACCGCGAATCCCGAGTTCTCGCGGGTATACCCGCACACACCCGGGACTCGACGCGAGAGCCTGCCCCCGCGCACGACCCACCCCTCCGCGAATCCCGTGTTCGTGCGGGTGCACCCGCACGAACACGGGACTCGACGAACGGGCGCTGAGGGCGCGCCGGCGCGCCGTCAGCGCAGCGCCGGGATGACCTCGCGCTCGTAGAGCTCGAGGCCGCTGCGGTCGTACGCGAGCTCGGGGAAGTAGTGGATCGCGTAGCCGAGTCCGCGCCGCTTCATGTCGAGCAGCCGCTCCGTGACCTGCTCGACCGTGCCGACCGCGATCGCCGACTCCGATCGGTAGTCGTGCATGAACCGCCGCGTCGCACCCGCGCCGAGGTAGGGCGCGACCCGCGCCTCGAGGCGCTCGAGTCGCGCCGCGACATCCGCCTCGGACGTGCCGATGACCGTGTTGAAGTTGGCGCTCCGCACGATCGAGGCGAAGTCGCGGCCGAGCCGGTCGGTGTGCCCGCGCAGCACGTCGCTCTTGTGGCTGAACTCGTCGGGGCTGCCGTAGAAGTTGGTGTACGCGGCGTACTTCGCCGCGATCCTCAGCGTGACCTTCTCGCCGCCGCCGGCGACCCACATCGGGATGCCACCGGGCTGGAGCGGCTGCGGCTGCACGAGCGCTCCGTCGACTTCGTAGAACTCGCCGTCGAGGGTCGCGCGCCCCGTCGTCCACGCCTGGTGCATGATCTCGACGCCCTCGCGCAGCATGCGGAGCCGCTCGGGTGCGTCGGGGAACCCGTAGCCGTACGCGCGCCACTCGTGCTCGTACCATCCGGCGCCGATGCCCATCTCGAGGCGACCGCCGGAGATCACGTCGACGGTCGCGGCGACCTTCGCGAGGTACGCGGGGTTGCGGTACGCCATGCACGTGCACATCTGGCCCAGGCGCACGCGCGAGGTCGACGCCGCGTAGGCCGACATCAGCGACCACGCCTCGTGCGTGGACTCGGTCTCGCTCGCGACCGGCACCGTGTGGAAGTGGTCGTAGACCCAGATCGACTCCCACGGCGAGCCCTCGCGATCGGCGTGCGCGGCGAGGCCGTGCATGGTCGCCCAGTGGTCGGCCGGCTCGATGCCGACGAGGTCGTGGCGCCATCCCTGGGGGACGAAGTATCCGAATCGCATCCGGCCAGCCTAGGCGCGGAAATCAGCGTCAGCACTGAGGTCGTCGGGCCTTGACATCCGTAGCGTCGCGACCATGCACCACCAGACCGATCACGCGCATGTGCACGCCGACGACCTCATGGCCGTCGCGATCACGACCGGTGGCGTCCGCGTCATCCACCTGTCGGGTGTCGCGGTCTGCCCGAGCGAGCTCTGGAGGGTGGAGTTCGTCCCGGCGGGACCGACGCTGCCCGGCAGCGCACTCCCGGAACGCCTGACGCTCGGCGTGCGGGGCACGCCGCCGCGGCGACGCGGCCGCACGCGCTCGGCGCGGGTGACCTTCGAGGCGATCATCGAGGACTCGCGCACGCGCGAGGTCGAGGTGCGGCTCGAATGCCAGCCGGCCGTCGTGGTGCCGGTGCTCGAGGCGAGCGGGTCATTCGGCTCGAGCGCGCGGGCGTCGCGTCCCGACCCGCGGGGCGAGCGGATCGCCTGGCCCGAGCGGGTTCGGGCGATGTCGCGCTCGACGGCGCGGGCGGTATCGGATGTCGCGCGCACGGCGCTCCACGCCGTCGCCACCTCGTTCGGGGGCCCGCCCGCGGCCGTCGCGGCCTGAGCGGGCCCGTCGCCTGAGCGGGCCCGTCGGCCCGACCCCTCCGTCTACGTCAGCGCGAACCGCAGCTCGGCGATCGCCGGGCCCGACCACTCCGACGCGTCGAGGTCATCGCTGCGGACGGTGACGACCTTGCCGCCCTTCGAGATCACGAGCATCGCGAGCTGCGGCAGCAGGTCGCCCGCATGGGTGCCGTCGTGCAGCGCCTCGCCGTTGCCGTTCTCGGTCGCGAACTCGATCGCGCCCGACTCGGGATCGAGCGTGCCGTTGACCGAGGTGGTGAAGTCGAACCAGAGCGTCTCGACCGCGCCCTCGGCGGCAAGGCGGCCGATGGCGGCGATGTCGCGCTCGACGCGGCCGGCGCTGCCGTCGGCCAGCCGCTGCAGCGCGGCCTTCGCCTCGTCGACGTTGAGCTTGGCGAGCTGCCGGCGGAGCTCCTCGTCGATATCGGCGGCCCCGAGCCGGTCGGAGGCGCCCTGCACCGGCACGATGCGGCGCCCGTTGCGCGCCCGCTCGAGGAACGAGCTGATCAGCGGCTCGGCGGCGAACACGAAGAGCGGGACGCGGTCGTCGGGATCGTGCGACTGGAGCTCGTGCCGGACGGCGTCGGCGATGCGCTTGGCGTAGATGTCGAGGTTCGCGGGCCGACGGTCCTCCTCGCTCATGCCGCGGTCGCCGTGGCCGCCGGCTCCGCCCCGGCGACCCGTGTCGCCCGGCTCGCGGTTCGCGGCCTCCTCGAGGTTCTTCGGCAGGCCGGGGTCGAGCGGCATCTGCTCGGCGCGGGCGGTGGGCTCGGCGTGCCAGAGCGTCCATTCGTTCGAGGAGAGCAGGACGGCGAAGGCCTCCTGGTCCTGGCTGGGCGCGCGCAGCAGCTGCCCGAGCGTGAAGTGCGAGCCGACGTGCACGGCGTCGTCGAGGCGGTTGGGCAGCACGTAGACGTCGTTGAATCCCGGCGCGACGAAGATCGCGAGCGAACGGGCGAGGCCGCTCCAGATGCCCTTGTCGGCGAGCACGGCCTCACGCTCGACCCTGAGGGCGTCGAGCTCGGATGCTTCGGCGCCCGCGGCGCGCACGCGCTCGAACGCCTCGTCGAAGAGGCTCCGCACGGCGACCTCGGCGCGCTCGCGTTCGCTCACGACGGGTGAGGTCGACGCGTAGATCGTGATCGCCGGATGGTGCTCACCCGCCAGTGCCTGGAAATCGGTCGTGGTGGGCAGTTCGTAGTGGACCGTCATGCGTCCCCTCCCCGGTTCCGGCGACGACGTCGTCGCGTGACCCCAGCCTAGGAAGCTCGACCCCGATCCGACACCCCTGATTCGCCGACAGGCCCGGCTGCGTTCAGCCGGGCCTGTCGAGGCGGGGCGGGCGAGCGGATGGCGCCTCCGCTCGCCGCACGGGCGTGCCGCCTCAGCGGCGCACCGGGTGGTTCGAGCGGATGACCCCCGTGGGGTCGATCGCGGCCTTCAGCGCACGCAGGCGGGCGAGCCGGCCGTCGTCGCCGAAGAAGTGCTCGCCCGTTGCGGGACGCTCGACGAAGTTGAGGTACTCGGTCGGAGCGCGCCACGGTTCGATGCGAGAGAGCAGCCGGCCGAGCGACGCGACGACGGACTCCATGGTCTCGGGCACGGCGATGCCGACGGCGAAGACGAGGTAGCGACCCTCGAGCCCGGCGATCGCGCCCGGTGCCGGAAGTCCGGCCTCCGCGGCCAGCTCGACCGCGGCGGCCGGCTCGAACGCGCCGCCGAGGTGGCGGATCTCGGCCGAGAGCAGCGCGGTGTCGGCGTCGGGGCCGACCGCGTCGACGAAGGCGCGCACGGCCTCGGCCGGGAGGTCCGCGAGCATCATGGCGTCGCCGTGGCCGGGGGTGGGCCCGGGCGGGTCCATGTGCAGCTGCAGCAGCTCGGCGGGCGCCTGCGGGTGGATGGTGTCGATCTCGGCGCCCAGGGCGCGCAGCGGAGCGACGAGTTCGTCGGCCCGGGTGGGCGACTCCTGGATCACGGCCTCGACGACCACGAACGACCGGTCCGACAGGAAGGGCGGCAGTTCCGGCATCGGCGGGAAGCGCAGCACCCGGCCGACGGACGTGACCGTGTCGGGCACGGACCGGGTCCACTCGGCCCACGTCTCGAGCACCTCACCGGCCCGGTCGATCGGGAAGAACAGCGTGCCCGCCACGACCTGGTCGATCTCGAACAGCCCGAACTCGATCGCGGTCACGACGCCGAAGTCGCCGCCGCCGCCGCGCACCGCCCAGAACAGCTCGGCGTCGTGGTCGGCGTCGACGCGGCGGAACTCGCCGTCGGCGGTCACGAGCTCGACGGCGACGACGTGGTTCGCGGCGAGGCCGTGCTGGCGACCGAGGAACGAGACGCCTCCCCCGAGCGTGTAGCCGACCACGCCCACGTCGTGCGACGATCCGGCGAGCGCGGCGAGCCCGTGCGGCGCGGTGGCGGCGACCACGTCGCTCCACAGCGCGCCGGCCTCCACGCGAGCGATGCGCTGGGTCGGGCGCACCTCGACCGCGCGGAGCTCGTGCGTCTTCAGCAGGATCGCGTCGGCCAGGCCGCCGCTCTCGGTGAGCGGCGCGGCGTTGTGCCCGGTGCCCTGCGGCGCGACGGCGAGGCCCATCTCGCGCGCGGCGCGCACGGTGCGGGCGATGTCGGCGGGCGACGCGGCGATGACGACGGCGGCGGGCCGCTGGTCGACGGCGAGGTTCCAGGCCGCGCGGGCGGTGTCCCACTCGGCGTCGCCGGGGAGCACGAGCCGGCCGTCGAGGCGCTCGGCGAGCATGGCGAACGCTTCGCGCAGTGAGAGCGCGGCGGTGTCGAAGGCAAGGGAGTTCATGGGTGGTCCTCTCGGAGTGCGTGGGGGTCGCGGGCCGGGCGGCGGGTGATGCCTGGTTCCGACGGCCGCCCGGGTGTCCGGGGGCGCTCACGACGGGTTCCATCCAATTCGGATGGCCGGCCTCGGGGATCAGGACCATCCCGCCGTTCGCCTCAGGGTTATCCCGCGTTCCGGGCCCTCCGGAATAGTCCGCCGACCGGCCCGGTTGCGATGAGGGATGTCTTCCTCGCCACGTCTGTCCGTGTTGGATCTCGTGCCCGTGCGGAGCGGCCAGTCGTCGGCCGATGCGGTCGCGGCATCCGTCGCCCTCGCCCGGGTCGCCGACCGCCTCGGCTTCACGCGCTACTGGTTCGCCGAGCACCACAACATGCCCGCGGTGGCCTCGACGACGCCGCCCGTGCTCATCGCCGCGACCGCGGCTCGCACCGAGCGGATCCGCGTCGGCTCGGGCGGCGTGATGCTGCCCAACCACGCGCCGCTGGTCGTCGCCGAGCAGTTCGCGGCGCTCGAGGCGCTCGCGCCCGGCCGCATCGACCTCGGCATCGGTCGCGCTCCGGGCAGCGACCCGGTGATCACGCAGCTGCTGCGCATCTCGGGGCCGACGGCCGACGTCGACCGCTTCCCCGACCACGTCGCCGACATCCTGGCGATGCTGTCGCCGGATGGCGCGACCCTGCGCCTCACGAGCGGTCGCGAGTACCCGATCCAGGCCACCCCCGCCGCCGCCGGGGTGCCCGAGCTGTGGCTGCTCGGCAGCTCCGACTACTCGGCGCGGCTCGCGGCGGAGCTGGGCCTGCCGTACGTGTTCGCGAACCACTTCTCGGGCGAGGGGCTCGAGCGGGCGCTCGAGCTGTACCGCTCCGAGTACACGCCGAGCGAGCGGCATCCGGCCCCGCAGACGATCCTGACGCTGAACGCCGTCGTCGCCGAGACGGCCGACGAGGCGGACGAGCGCGCGCTCCCCCAGCTGCGCTCGATGGCACGCCTGCGACTGAACCGGCCGATGCGCCCCCTCGAGACCGTCGACGAGGCGCTCGCCGCGCCGCGCGACTCCGACGTCGACGAGGTCATCGCGCGCATGCGCCCTCGGTGGGTGATCGGCGAGGCGGATGCCGCGGCGTCGGCCGTGCGCGCTCTGGCCGAGCGGCACGGGATCGACGAGGTCATGCTCGCCCCTGTCGCGGGCTCGCGGGCCGACGAGCCGGTGGATGCCGCGCCCGGCCGGGTCCGCACGCTCGAGCTGCTCGCCGAGCGCCTCGCCGCCTGACCCACCGTCCCGGCCGACCGGCCTACCGGCCTACCGGCCTACCGACTGTTTCCGTTCGGCTCGACGGTTCCCGTCCGACCGGTACAGCTCGCGATATACGGAAACAGTCGGCGGGGAAGTGGGCGGGCGGTGCCGCGCGCTTCAGCGGCGCTTCAGCGCGAGTCCGACAGGATGGCCCCAGCGGAGGATGGTGATCGATGCGGCTGCTGGTGGTCGAGGACGAGACGCGCCTCGCCGAGGGGCTCAAGCGCGGGCTCGAGGCCGAGGGGTTCGCGGTCGACGTCGCCGCGAACGGCACCGACGGGCTCTGGCTCGCCCGTGAGAACCGGTACGCCGCGATCCTGCTCGACATCATGCTGCCGGGGATGAACGGCTACCTCGTGTGCCGCGCCCTCCGCGAGGCCGACGACTGGACGCCGGTGCTCATGCTCACCGCGAAGGACGGCGACTGGGACCAGGTCGAGGCGCTCGACACGGGCGCCGACGACTACCTCACCAAGCCGTTCTCGTTCGCGGTGCTCGTGGCCCGGGTGCGGGCGCTGATCCGGCGCGGCGCCGCGCCGCGGCCCGCCGTGCTGTCCGCGGGCGACCTCGAGCTCGACCCCGCCACCCGCGCGGTGCGTCGCGGCGACACCGCGGTGGAGCTCACGGCACGCGAGTTCGCGGTGCTCGAGTTCCTCATGCGCCGCGCGGGCGAGGTCGTGTCCAAGCGCGAGATCCTCGAGGGCGTCTGGGACTTCGACTTCGACGGCGACCCGAACATCGTCGAGGTGTACATCCGGCACCTGCGCAACAAGGTCGACCGGCCGTTCGCGCGCGAGGGCATCCAGACGCTGCGCGGCGCGGGCTACCGGCTGGCGGTGGACGGTGGCTGAGTCCACCGGCCGAGCGGATGCCACGGACTCGCGCCGCCGCCGCAGGGGGGTCCGCGGGCGGATCACGCTCGCCGCGGCATCCGTCGTCGCGGTCGCGCTCATGCTCGGGGCCGCGGTCTTCTGGTTCGTGCTGCGCGCCTCGCTCCTCGACGGGGTGCGAGCCTCGGCCGAGCAGGATGCCGCGGCGCTGGCGTCGCAGATCGAAGCGGGCGGCACGGCCTCGCTCGGCGATCTCGGCGAGCTCGACGACGACCGGATCGTCCTCGTCGTCGATGCCGGCGGCGGGATCGTCGCCGCGAGCGAGGACGCGCCCCGCACTGCCGCGGACCTCCGCGACGGCGCGAGCCTGCGCGTCGATGACGAGACCTACGTGTTCGCCCGGGAGGACGCCGAGGAGGGCGACGACGACCTGGCCGTGATCGTCGGGCGCAGCACCGAGCCCGTGGACGAGACGCTCGGCACCGTCGCGCGTCTGCTCGCCGTCTCGGTGCCGCTGCTGGTCGCGCTCGTCGCGCTCACGACCTGGCTCGTGGTCGGGCGCGCACTCGCGCCGGTGGAGCGCATGCGACGCCAGGTCGATACGGTCACCGCGACCACGCTCGCCGAGCGGCTCGACGAGCCGGAAACCGGCGACGAGATCGCGCGCCTCGCGCACACCCTCAACGGCATGCTCGGCCGGCTCGAGGCGGCGCAGGTGACCCAGCGTCGGTTCATCTCGGATGCCTCGCACGAGCTGAAGTCGCCGCTCGCCACCCTTCGCCAGTACGCCGAACTCGCCCGCGACCACCCCGAGCGCGTCGGCGAGCAGGAGCTCGGCGAGGTCGTGCTCGAGGAGGGCGGGCGGCTCGAACGGCTCGTGCAGGGCATGCTCGTGCTGGCGCGCGCCGACGAGGGCGCGCTGCGTCCCGACGCGGCGGACGTCGACCTCGACGACCTGCTCCTCGAGGAGGCGCGACGCGTGCGCGGCGCCTCGTCGATCGCGGTCGATACGAGCGGCGTGCACGCGACCCGGGTCCGAGGGGATGCGGCGCTGCTCGCGCAGCTCGCACGCAACCTCGTCGACAATGCGGCGCGGCACGCGCGCACGAGGCTCGCCCTGGCGGTCGCCCCGGTCGACGGCGACGGTGACGGTGGCATCGCGACCGCCGTGATCACGGTCGACGACGACGGCGACGGCATCCCGCCCGCCGAGCGCGATCGCGTGTTCGAGCGGTTCGTGCGGCTCGACGACGCCCGCGCCCGCGACACCGGCGGCAGCGGGCTCGGCCTGTCCATCGTCCGCGAGATCGCGCGCGCGCACGGCGGCGAGGCGCACGTGGAGGACGCCCCGTCGGGCGGCGCGAGGCTGCGCGTGGAGCTGCCGGCCGCGGCATCCGTCACCCTTCGACCGGCCGGATGACGACCACCTGAAGGCGCGTTCAGGACGCTTCAGGCTGGCTTCAGCACCCTCCCGCGAGTCTGGTGGCGAACCATTCGAACGGGAGGCACGACCATGAAGAAGCGCACCATCTGGATCACGTCCGCCGCGGCCGCCGGAGTGCTCGCGCTCGGCGGCACCGCGATCGCGTACGCCGCGACCGACGGCTTCGAGACCGAGGAGCCCGCCGGCTCGTCGCAGGGCACCGAGCGCGAGGACGACCAGCTCACGGGCGCCGACCTCGAGAAGGCGACGGATGCCGCGCTCGCCGAGACCGGCGAGGGTGAGGTCGTCGACGCCGACCGCGAGGACGACCGCGAGGGCGACCGCGCCGTCGCGTACGAGGTCGACGTGAAGCTCGACTCCGGGACGTACGTCGAGGTCTCGCTCGACGAGAACTTCGACGTCGTCGCGGTCGAGGACGACGACGCGGACGACGACGATGACGCGGACGGCGCCGACGACTGATCGGCGCATCCGCAGCACGAGGCGCCCCGGGCCCGGCCCGGGGCGCCTCGTCGCATCTGCCAGCCGACCCGCATGGCGCTCATAGGAACGTCATCGGATCGGCATAGGGCCCGCCTCGGCCGGTCGGGCTGGATGGGAGCTCCCAGCACACGTTCGGAGCCCCCCACATGGATCAGACCCTCCTCATCGCCGCCGACCTCGTCGCGGTCGCCCTGCTCGTCTTCGCCCTCTACTTCCCACGCCACCGGCGGCGCGACCTCGTCGTCGCGTACCTGACGGTCAACGTCGGCGTGCTCGCCGTCGCGCTCGTGCTCGGCAGCAGCACGATCGGCGCCGGCCTCGGCCTGGGCCTGTTCGGCGTGCTGTCGATCATCCGGCTGCGCTCGAGCGAGATCGAGCAGCACGAGGTCGCGTACTACTTCGCGGCGCTCGCGATCGGCCTGCTCGGCGGGCTCGGCGCGTCGTTCGGCTGGCTGACGATCGGGCTCATGGCGCTCGTGCTCGCCGTGCTCGCGATCGGGGATCACCCCGCGCTGTTCCGGCGCACTCGCCAGCAGCAGCTCGTGCTCGACCGCGCGATCTCAGACGAGCCCGAGCTGCACGAGCACCTCGGGGTCCTGCTCGGCGGCCGCATCCGCTCGACGCGCGTCGACCAGCTCGACCTCGTGAACGACTCCACGACGGTGACGGTCCGATACGAGGTGCCGAGGAGCGGGCGAGCGGATGCCGCGGGGCGGCGCCCTGCACGGCAGCTCGAGGTCGACGCGTCGACCGCGCCGCTCCCGGTCGGCTCCCGCGCGTCGATCGACGCCCTCGGCGCCCCGGCCGGCACCCCGGCCGGCACCGCGCGATTCGAGGGAGCGGGACGATGATCGCGCGCCACGCGGCATCCGTCACGCCCCAGGCCCTTCGCGGACTCGACGACCTCGACGCCGTCGACCTCGAGCAGCTCAATGCCGAGGCCGAGCTGCAGACCCGCGTCGACCGCAAGTACATGCTGCCGATCGCGGCCCTGCCCGAGTTGATCGAGCACCTCCCCGACGGGGTGCGCGTGCTCGACCTCGACGGCAACCGCGCCAGCTCGTACGAGTCGGTGTACTTCGACACCCCCGAGCTCACGAGCTTCCGGCTCGCGGCGCACGCCAGGCGGCGTCGCTTCAAGATCCGCACGCGGTCGTATGTCGACTCCGAGGCGAGCTTCCTCGAGGTGAAGACCCGTGGCGGGCGCGCCCTCACCGTCAAGGACCGCATCGCCGTCGACCCCGGCGCGACCGCGGCGCTCTCGGGCGACGCACGCGCCTACGCCGACCACGTGCTCGCCGAGGCCGGCGTCGGCGAGCTGGGGCGGGCGAGCCTCGACCCCGTGCTCACGACGGCGTACCGTCGCGCGACGCTGCTGCTGCCGGCCGAGCCCGGCCGGCCGGCGAGCCGCGCGACCATCGACGTCGACCTCGCCTGGATCGACCGCGGCGTCGACGGACAGGTCGGGCGCGTGCTGCGCACCCCGGGCTCGGCGATCGTCGAGACGAAGTCCGGCTTCCAGGCGGGCGCGGTCGACCGCGCGCTCTGGGCCGCCGGGCACCGGCCGATGCGCGTCTCGAAGTACGCCACCGGGCTGGCCGCCATCCGGCCGGGCCTGCCCGCCAACCGCTGGTCGCGCGTGCTCGACCGGCACTTTCGCGCGGCGGTCACCGAACCGCTCGGCTGAGCCGGCCGGCTCGTCGGGCCGGCTGACGCAGACCAACCACGACACCCCGAAACCACGACCACCCCGAGACCACGACAACCCCGAGAGGACCACGACCATGACCCCGTTCCGCTTCCCCCGCCCCGCCGACGACGACCGCACCGGCTCCGCCACGACCGGCGGTCGCCGACGCCCGTGGCTCGCCGCCGCACGCGTCGCTCCCGTGCTACTCGCCGGCTCGCTCGTGTTCGCCGGCTGCACGGCGACGACCACCAGCTCGGACGCCGGCTCCGACACCGCCGATTCGACCGTGTCGGTCGCGTCCGCGGCATCCGTCGACCCCGGCGTCACCGCCGCCGAGGCGATGGCCCAGAACGAGACCCCGCCCGGCGAGGACGGCGACGACACGTGGGACGCGGCCTCCGAGGTCGCGATCTCGCTCGACGGCGACACGGCCTCGGTGACGGATGGCACGAGCGGCGTGAGCGTCGACGGCGACACCGTCACCATCACGGCCGCCGGCACGTACCGGCTCTCCGGCGAGCTCGCCGGACAGGTGGTCGTCGACACCGCCGACGCCGAGCTCGTGCGCATCATCCTCGACGGCGTCGACATCACGAGCGACACGACCGCGGCGCTCGCCGTCACGAGCGCCGAGCGCGTGCAGGTCGTGCTCGCCGACGGCAGCACCAGCTCGCTCGCCGACACCTCGAACTCCGCCGAGGATGCCGACGTGAACGCCGCGCTGTTCAGCTCGGCCGACCTCGAGATCACCGGCGGCGGTGCGCTCACGGTGCAGGGCAACGGCAACGACGGCATCGCGTCGAAGGACGGCCTGACGATCTCGGGCGGCGACATCACGGTCGACGCGGCCGACGACGGCATCCGCGGCAAGGACGAGGTCATGATCACGGGCGGCACGATCGCCGTGACCGCCGGTGGCGACGGACTCAAGGCCGACAACGCCGAGGAGGCCGACCGCGGCTACCTCGCGATGTCGGGCGGCACGGTCACGATCGACGCCGGCGGCGACGGGCTGGATGCCGCGACCGACGTGATCGTCTGGGGCGGCACGCTCGACGTCACCGCGGGCGGCGGTGCCGGCTCGAGCGTCGCGGCCGACGCGTCGGCCAAGGGGCTGAAGGGCGCGGTCGCGGTGATCGTCGACGGCGGTTCGGTCGCGGTCGACGCCGCCGAGGACGCGGTGCACAGCGACGACACCGTCCACCTCGCGAACGGCGAGCTCGCGCTCGCGAGCGGCGACGACGGCGTGCACGCCGAGGTCGCGCTCAGCGTCTCGGGCGGCACGATCGACGTGACCGGCTCGTACGAGGGCCTCGAGGCGGCATCCGTCTCGATCGCCGGGGGCACCACCTCGGTCGTGGCCTCCGACGACGGCGTCAACGCCGGCAGCGCGCTCGAGATCGGCGGCGGCGAGCTCGCGGTGGACGCCGACGGCGACGGCATCGACGTGAACGGGTCGATCGCGATGTCGGGCGGCACCGTGGTCGTGAACGGCCCCACGGCGCAGAACAACGGCGCGCTCGACTACGACGGCGCGTTCGACATCAGCGGCGGCACGCTCGTCGCCGCCGGCTCGAACGGCATGGCGATGGCGCCCGGCGCGGATGCCGCGCAGGCGTCGGTGCTCGTGACGCTCTCGTCGAACGTGGCGGCGGGCACCCGGCTCGAGGTGACCGCGCCCGACGGCACCGTCGTCGCCACGATCACCACGACGAAGGCCGCGGCGACCCTCGCCGTGTCGACGCCCGACCTGGTGAACGGCGAGGCCTACACCGTGACCGCGGATGGCACGACCGTCGGCTCGGCCGTGGCCGGCGAGCAGGTCTCGGGCGGCATGGGCGGCGGGCAGGGCGGCGGCGCGATGCCGCCGCGCGGCTGAGCCGGCCGGCGGCCCCGCCGGCGCGGACGCGCGTGTGCGCCGCGGGTCAGTCGCCCGCGGCGTAGACGCGCGCCTCCCACGGCGCGAGCGGCGCGTCGAACGGGGCGGGCGCCTCGGGCAGCGTGTTGGTCAGGATCGGCACGTCGCCCTCGGCGCCGGCCTCCGTGCTCCAGCGGCCCGCGACATCCGCCCCGAACACCGGGACGTGCTCGGCCGACGACAGGTTCACCACGACCAGCAGCCGCTCCGCCCCGTGCACACGCTCGTAGGCGAAGATCGCCGGGTGCGCGGCATCCGCCCGCACGAAGTCGCCGTGCGCGACGACCGGCCGCTCGTGCCGCAGCGCGATGAGCGCGCGGTAGTACTCGAAGACTGAGCCCGGGTCGCCGACCTGGGCGGCGGCGTTGATGCGGTCGTGGTTGGGGTTGACCGCGAGCCACGGCGTGCCGGTCGTGAAGCCCGCGTTCGGCGAGGCATCCCACTGCACCGGGGTCCGCGCGTGGTCGCGGCTCATGAGGCTGAGCCCGTAGAGCGCATCGGCGACGGCCGTGCCGCTCGCCACCTCGTCGGCGTACGCGTTCAGCGACTCGACGTCGCGGTACTCGTCGATCACCGAGAAGGGCGCGTTCGTCATGCCGAGCTCCTGCCCCTGGTACACGTAGGGCGTGCCGCGCATGAGGTGCAGCATGGTCGCGAGCGCGGTGGCCGACGAGTACCAGTGCGCCTCGGCGTCGCCGAAGCGGCTCACCGAGCGCGGCTGGTCGTGGTTCTCGAGGTAGAGGCTGTTCCAGCCGGTCTCGTGCAGGCCGTCCTGCCACTTGGCGAGGGATGCCGCGAGCTCACCGGGCGCGAGCGGCCGCGGGCGGAATTTCGTCATGCCGTGGTCGAGGCCCACGTGCTCGAACTGGAACACCATGTCGACCTCGCGGCGGGCCGGATCGGTGAACAGGATGGCGTCGTCGACCGTCGCACCGGGCGTCTCGCCGACCGTGATGAGGCCCTCGCGGCCGTCGAACACCTCGCGGTGCATCTCCTGCAGGAACTCGTGCAGCCGCGGCCCGTTCACGTACGACGCGCCGCCGTCGCCGTACCGACGCCCGTCGCGGACCGGCCCGTCGGGCAGGTGCGGGTGCTTCGAGATGAGGTTGATGACGTCCATCCGGAAGCCGTCGACGCCGCGGTCGAGCCACCACCGCATCATGTCGTACACGGACTGCCGAACCTCGGGGTTCTCCCAGTTGAGGTCGGGCTGCTTCGGGTCGAACAGGTGCAGGTAGTACTCGCCCGTCGCCTCGTCCCACTCCCACGTCGGACCGGAGAAGAACGACTCCCAGTTGGTCGGCTCGGCGCCGGGGTCGCCGCCGTGGGTGCCCGGCCGCGGCGGACGCCACCAGTACCAGTCGCGCTTCGGGTCGTCGCGGCTCGAGCGCGACGCGACGAACCACGGGTGCTCGTCGGACGTGTGGTTCACGACGAGGTCCATCACGAGCCGGAGGCCGCGCGCATGCATCGCCGCCAGCAGCTCGTCGAAGTCGGCGAGCGTGCCGAACGCGGGGTCGATGTCCTGGTAGTCGCTGATGTCGTACCCGTTGTCGGCCTGCGGCGACCGGTAGATCGGCGAGAGCCACACCACGTCGACGCCGAGCCGTTCGAGGTGGTCGAGCCGGTTCAGGATGCCGCGCAGATCGCCGACGCCGTCGCCGTCGGAGTCCTGGAAGCTTCGGGGATACACCTGGTACACCACAGCCGACTTCCACCAGTCCGGTGCGTTCGACGGATGCCGCGGCTCGAGCGTGTTCGACATGTCCCGATCCTCGCAGCCGCGGGCCGGTACGTCAGCCCCTCGGCGGACATGACGATGCCCCGGGCGCGTGCCCGGGGCATCCGTTGCGGTTCGCGACCGGTGTCGCGCGGCTCAGGCCGCGAGGCCGAGCCGGCGCAGGTCGTCGCCCGACGCGCGGTGCTCGCCGCCCTCGGCGACGTGCGCCTCTCGCGGCACGCGCGCGCCGTTCTGCACGCGCGCGCCCGCGCCGACGGCCGCGTACGGGCCGATGACCGCGAAGCGGCCGATGACGGCACCGCGGCCGACGCGTGCGTTCACGCCGACGGTCGCCTTCTCGGCGACGATCGCGTCGGCTTCGACCCAGGCGCCGTGCGAGATGGTCGCACCGCGCTGCACCTCCGCGCCGGGGTCGACGTAGGCGGTCGGGTCGACGAACGCCGTCGGGTCCACCTTCGCGGTCGTGGCCACGAGGCCGCGGCCGTTGACGTGCTTGCGGTAGCGACGCAGGATCCCGGCTTCGTCCTCGAACTCGACGTAGCTGATGCCCACGTGTCCTCCATTCGCCGGGTGCGGAGTCTCCGCTCCCGGATACAGGTACAACATCCCGTTTGACCGGGACATTCCCGAGTCTCGGGGTCTGCCCTGAATACCGGCGGGGATATCCCTGATTCCGCGCTGGAAGCCTTGTCGGCGCGGGTCCCGCGGCCGTAGCTTCGCCGTCGTGCCGCCGCCCGGCGTGCGCGATCGCCGCCCACGGGCGACGACCCAGGACCACCTCGGAAGACCCATCCCATGTCGACGTACCTCCTCTGCGCGAGCCCCATCCAGGGCCACGTCGCGCCCGTCATCGCCATCGCGCGCGACCTCGTCTCCCGCGGCCACGACGTCACCGTGCTCACCGGCTCGCGCTTCCGCGACGCCATCGAGGCGGCCGGTGCCGCGCACCGCGCACTCGCCGGCATCGCCGACTACGACGACCGCGTGATGCACGAGCACCTGCCCGACCGCGATCGCCATCGCGGCATCGCCAAGCTCGAGTACGACGTGCAGACGATGTTCGTGCGCCCTGTGCCCGACCAGTTCCGCGCGGTCGAGCGGGCGATCGCCGACCTCGCGCCCGACGCGATCCTCGCCGAGGGCGCGTTCGCCGGGATCGTCCCGCTGCTGCTCGACGACCCGGCGTCGCGTCCGCCGATCGTCGGCGTCGGCGTCATCCCGCTCGTGCAGCTCAGCGTCGACACCGCCCCAGCCGGCTTCGGCCTCGCGCCCGCTCCCGGCGCGGCCGGGCGACTGCGCAACCGCGTGCTGAACGCGCTCGTGACGAAGGTGGTCTTCCGGAAGACGCAGGCGCTCGCGCAGCGGATCATGCGCGAGCTCGGGCGGCCCGAACTCGACACGTTCGTGTTCGACTCGACCCGCAAGTGCGACCGCTACCTGCAGCTCTCGCCCGCCGAGTTCGAGTACCCGCGCAGCGACCTCAGCCCCAACGTGCGCTTCGTCGGCACCGTGCTGCCGCCCGCACCGACCGGCGCCGCCCTGCCGGACTGGTGGGGCGAGCTCGACGGCGACCGACCGGTCGTGCACGTCACCCAGGGCACGATCGACAACACGGACTTCGGCCGGCTCGTGCGCCCGACGCTGGACGCCCTCGCCGACCGCGACGTGCTCGTCGTCGTCGCGACCGGCGGACGCCCGATCGTGGAGCTCGGCGAGCTGCCGGGGAACGCCCGCGCGGCCGAGTTCCTCCCCTACGACCGGCTGCTGCCGAAGACCGACGTGTTCGTGACCAACGCCGGCTTCGGCGGCACGCAGTACGCCCTCAGCCACGGCGTGCCGATCGTCGCCGCCGGCGACACCGAGGACAAGCCCGAGGTGTCGATGCGCGTGCAGTGGTCGGGAGTGGGCGTGAACCTGCGGACGGGCACGCCCACGGCGTCCGCCGTCGCGAAGGCGGTCGACGAGGTGCTCGCCGACCGCACGTACCGCGACCGCGCGCGTGCGATGGCGACGCGGATCCGCGAGTACGACACGTTCGACCTCATCGCGTCCGAGCTCGACGCCGTCGCGGCATCCGCTCGCCTGCGCCTCGAGTCGCCCGTCGGCTGACCCGCCGGCCGCGTGCCATCCGCCGTCCCCGCGCCATCCGCGCCGGGCCTGCGCCATGCGGTGCCGGTGCCGCTGCCCGCTGCTGCCGCCGGTTCACAGGAGAATGCACGATGTGCAGGCCCGGATCCGAGATCCGGTCCTGCACATCTGCGTTTCTCCTGTAGACCCGGAGCTGGAAGGCCCGAAGCGGCGGGCCGGAACGGTGCCCGCCGAGCGGGACGCCGCCTACTCGGCGTCGGCCGACTCGGTGTCCTGGATCTCGACGACGAAGACGAGCGTCTGCCCGCCGAGGCCGTTCGCGGACTCCTGCTCGCCGTAGCCGAGGGCCGGCGGGATCGTGACGATGAGCTTGGTGCCGACCGTCTGGCCGACGAGCGCGCCGCCGAAGCCGGGGATCACGTCGCCGGTGCCGAAGCGCGCCGCGTCCTTGCCGTAGCTCTGGTCGAAGATCTCCTTCGTCGCCCAGTTGAGGCCCTGGTAGTGCAGGGTGACGGTGTCGCCGGGCTGCACCTCGGCGCCGTCGCCCTCCTCGATCACCTTCACGAGGAGCTCGGTGGACGGCTCGGCGTCGGGGATCGTGACGGTCGGCGGCTCCTCGCCGTTGAACTGCACCTCGGGCACGTTCTCGGTCCACTCGCCCGGCGTGGGGAGGTCCTCGGCCTCGACGATCTCCTGTACGTCGGTCACGATGACGAGCGTCTCGCCCGGCGCGACGCCGATGCCCTCGTTGCCCTGGTCGCCGTAGACCGCCGACGCGGGCGCGACCGTGACGACGCGCGAGCCGACCGCGACGCAGTCGACGCCCGCGAGGAAGCCCTCGTAGAGCGAGCCGTCGCCCACGGTCAGCGACGCGGGCTGCGAGAACACCTGCTCGCCCGACGTGCCGGAGAACGCGGTGACGACCGCGGAGACCTCGTCGCCCGTCGTGGTCTCGTCGCCGTCGCCCTCGATGTCGACGGTGCGCTGCAGGTCCTCGGCCTCGAGCGGCGTCTTGAAGCTCGCCTCGACCGCGGTGCCGAAGTCGCCCGTGACCTCGATCGCGTCGCTCTGCTCGCCGGCCTCGACCTCGAGGCAGGCGGCGGCCTCGTCGGTGGCGGTCGGCTCGGGGTCGGAGCCGCTGCCCGCGCAGCCGACGAGGAGCAGGGCGGTCACGGACGCGAGGGCGATGGGCGCGCCGCGGCGGAGGGCACGGTTCATGGTGGGGATTCTCGTTTCGATCGGATGCGAGGTCGAGGGACCAGTCTGCACGATCCGTGTCTCGATTCCCTGAGTCTTCTCGAATCCGCCGGTGACGCCGAGAATGTGCACATGGGGGATGTCGGGGCAGGGGTGGAGTCCGCGGACGCGTTCGCGGAACTGGACGAGCAGCTGTGGGATCCGATCGGGCGGGCGACCGTGCTCCGGTCGGGTCCGCGATTCGACGAGCGGGTGCTCGACGCGTGCGCGCGCGTCGGCGCGACGGCGCTGCCGGCCGCCGAGCTGGTGGGGCCCGGCGGCGTCGTCGACGCGGTCGATCGCTCCGAGGCGATGATCGACCTGCTGCGCGAGCGCGCGGGCGAGCGGATGCCGCAGCTGCGGCCGCACGTCGGTGATCCGGCCGCGTGGCCGTACACGGGCTACGACCTCGTGCAGTGCACGCTCGGCATCTCCTCCTTCGACGACGTCGATCTCGGCATGCGTCATCTCGTGGAGTGCGCGCGGCCGGGCGGCCGGGTGGCGGTCACCGCGTGGGCCCACGGCGCGCTCGAACCGCTCGGCGAGGTGCTCGCGGCGGCGCTGCCGGCCGACGGCGACGGCGACGGCGTGCCAGCGGTCGATGACGCGGCCCGGCCCACGATCGACGGGGCCGAGACCGCAGGCAGCTTCGCGCACTGGTTCACCGAGCGCGGCCTCGTCGACGTGCGCGCGGAGGCCGTGCCGCGGCACCTCGACCTCACGCCCGAGCTGGCGTGGCGGATCGCGGTCGGCACCGGCTTCCGCGCGATGCTCGGCGAGCTCGACGAGGAGGCGCTCGACGGGGTGCGCGAGCGCTACCTCGCCGAGCTCGAGGCCCGCGAGGTGGCGTCGGTCGACGTCACGACGCTCATCGCCATGGGCCACCGGCCGACGGAGGCGTGAGGCCGCCGCCCTCGGGCAGCGGCCCGGTCGCGACCGGCCGGTCGATCCGGTTCGACCACTGGCTGAACGAGCCGGGGTAGAGCGCCGCGTCGATGCCCGCGATCGCGAGCGCCGCCACCTGGTGGGCGGCGGTCACCCCCGAACCGCAGTAGGCGGCGACGGGGTGGGCGCCGTCGACCCCCAGCGCGAGGAACCGGCTCCGGAGCGCGTCGGCGGCGAGGAACCGGCCGTCGGGCCCGAGGTTGTCGACGGTCGGCGCCGAGACCGCGCCCGGGATGTGCCCGGCGCGCGGGTCGATCGGCTCGACCTCGCCGCGGTAGCGCTCGCCCGCGCGCGAGTCGAGCAGCACGCCGCCCTCGGCCGAGGCGAGCGCGTCGGCCTCGTCGAGGTCGACGACCGGCATCGCGCCGAAGTGCGCGGTCGCGTCGCCGGGCTCGGGCTCCACGTCGCCCGTCGCGAGGGGCAGGCCGGCCTCGCGCCAGGCCGCGAGCCCGCCGTCGAGGATCCGCACGTCCGCGAACCCGGCATGCCGGAGCAGCCACCAGGCCCGCGCCGCCGAGGTGCCGCCGGCGTCGTCCATGACCACGGCGGTGTCGCCCTGGCGGAGGCCCCAACGACGCATGGCCGCGGTGAACGCCCTCTCGGTCGGCAGTGGATGGCGCCCCTCGCCCTCCACGTCGTGATCGGCCAGCTCGGTGTCGAGGTCGACGTAGACCGCATCCGGCACATGCCCGGAGCGGAATGCGCTGCGGCCGTCGGGCTCGGCGAGCGTCCAGCGCACGTCGAGCACGACGGTCGGCACCACGCCCGCCTCGAGTCGGGCGGCGAGCTCGGCCGGCTGGATGAGGATCGGCATGGGGCCATCCTCGCATCCGCCGGCCCCGCGGCATCCGGTCGACCGCTCGGCCGCCTCGGGGACCGGTCAACCGGATCGCCGCCACCGCCCCGATAGACTGGATGCCGGACTGACGATACGTGGGCGATGGGAGAACGGATGATCTTCTCCCTCGTGGCGTTCGCCGCAGTGGCCCTGGTCACGCCGTTCGCCGCGAGGCCCCTCGGCCGCCGCATCTTCCCCGTCGTCGCGATCGTGCCCACCGCGGTCTTCGCGTGGCTCCTCACGCTCGTCCCCGCGGTCGCGGGCGGCGAGGTGCTGGTCGAGCGCATCGAGTGGATCCGCGCACTCGACATCGCGCTGTCCTTCCGCCTCGACGCGCTCTCGTTGCTGCTCGCGCTGATCGTCACGGGCATCGGCGCGCTCGTGCTGCTGTACTGCACGTGGTACTTCCGCGACGACGAGCCCTCGCTCGGCCGGTTCGCGGCGCTCCTCCTCGCGTTCGCGGGCGTCATGCTCGGCCTCGTCACCGCCGACGATGTGTACGTGCTGTTCACGTTCTGGGAGGCCACGAGCGTGCTGTCGTACCTGCTCATCGGGCACGACGCAGGCAAGCGCGAGGCGCGCGGCGCCGCGCTGCAGGCGCTCACCGTGACGACCTTCGGCGGTCTCGCGATGCTCGTCGGCATCGTGATCCTCGCGGTCGCCGGTGGCACCACCTCGATCTCCGAGCTCGTCGCGAACCCGGTGACCGGCGTCGCGGGCGAGGTGGGCATCGCGCTCGTCCTCGTCGGCGCGATCTCGAAGAGCGCGCTCGTGCCGTTCCACTTCTGGCTCCCCGCGGCGATGGCCGCGCCGACCCCGGTCTCGGCGTACCTGCACGCGGCCGCGATGGTGAAGGCCGGCGTGTACCTCGTCGCGCTGCTCGCCCCCGGTTACGCGGAGCTCGCGGTGTGGCATCCGATCGTCGTCGGCATCGGCGGGTTCACCATGCTGGTCGGCGGATGGCGCGCCCTCCGGCAGACCGACCTGAAGCTGCTGCTGGCCTACGGCACGGTCAGCCAGCTGGGCTTCCTCGTGATGGTCGTCGGCCTGGGCACGCGCGACGCGGCGCTCGCGGGCACCGCGCTGCTGCTCGCGCACGCGCTGTTCAAGGCGGCGCTGTTCCTCACCGTGGGCATCGTCGACCACGCCACGGGCACGCGCGACTGGCGGAAGCTGTCTGGCCTGGGACGCCGGATGCCGTGGCTCGCCGCCTTCACGACCGTCGCGGCGGCCTCGATGGCGGGCGTGCCGCCGCTGCTCGGCTTCGTCGCCAAGGAGGCGGTGTTCACCGCCCAGCTCGAAGCCGGCGCCGCCGGCGCGCCCTGGGCGTGCATGTCGCTCATCGCCGCCGTGCTCGGTTCCATGCTCACCGTGGCATACAGCGTGCGCTTCGTGTGGGGCGCGTTCGGGACACGACCCGACGTCGCACCGGTCGAGCTCCACCGCGAGCCCGCGCTCATGTCGCTCGCTCCCGGTCTGCTCGCCGCGGCATCGCTCGTCACCGCGTTCGCGACGGCCGCGGTCGAGCCGCTGCTCGCGACCTACGCGGCGACGCTGCCCGGCCCCGACGACTACCACCTCGCGCTCTGGCACGGACTCGAGCCCGCGCTCGCGGTCTCGGCGCTCGTGTTCGGCGTGGGCGCCGTGCTCGTCTGGGGCCGCACTGTGGTCGCGCGACTGCAGGCCGCCGTTCCCGACACGATCGAGGCGGCGCGCGGCTACGTCCACCTCGTCAGCGCCGTCGACCGCGGCGCGGCACGGCTCACGAGCTTCATCCAGTCGGGCGGACTGCCCGGCTACCTCGCGACGATCGTCGCGGTGTTCATCCTCGGGCTCGGCGGCGCCGTCCTGATGAACGACACGTGGCCCGCCGACATCCGGCTCGCCGACGGCCCCGCGCAGCCGCTGGTGGGCCTCACGATGGTGGTCGCCGCGGTCTCGGCCGTCGCCATGCGGCAGCGCATCGCGGCGGTCCTGCTCGTCGGCGCGACCGGGTACGGCATGGTGCTCGTGTTCGGCATGGCGGGTGCGCCCGACCTCGCCCTCACGCAGGCGCTCGTCGAGACCATCACGATCGTCGTGGTCGTGCTGGTGCTGCGCCGGCTCCCCCGCCGCGTCACCACGCGCCGCGCGGTCGTGCGCGCCCCCGTCCGGATCGCGATCGGGGTGCTCGCCGGCGCGGTCATGGCGGTCGTCGGCGTCGTCGCGCTCGGCGCACGGACGGCGCCGAGCATCGCCGAGGGCCTGACGCCGCTCGCCATCGAGGCGCACGCGAAGAACATCGTGAACGCGCTCCTGGTCGACCTCCGCGCGTGGGACACGCTCGGCGAGATCTCGGTGCTCGTCGCGGTCGCGACGGGCGTCGCCAGCCTCATCTTCGTGTCGGGCCGACAGGGCGGCGCTCCGAGGCTCGAGGGGGCCGGCGGGCGACGCGAGCGGCTGCGGCCACTGCCCGAGCAGGCCGACAGCATGCGGTCGGCCCGACGCCGGCTCGCCGACGTCGAGCACGAGACGGATGCCGCGGCGGAGGCCGCCTCGACCCGGCAGACCTGGCTGCTGGCGGGTCGCACCATCTCGCCGCGCAATCGCTCCATCCTCGTCGAGGTGCTCGTGCGGCTGCTGTTCCACCCCGCGATCGTCGTCTCGGTGTTCCTGCTCTTCGTCGGCCACAACGCACCCGGCGGCGGCTTCGCGGGCGGCCTCGTCGCAGGGCTCGCGCTGGTCGCGCGCTACCTCGCCGGCGGACGGTACGAACTCGGCGAGGCGGCACCCGTCGATGCGGGCGCGCTGCTCGGCACGGGCCTGTTCCTCGCCGCCGGCACCGCGGCATCCTCGCTGGTCTTCGGCCTGACCGTGTTCGAGTCGAGCTGGTTCGAGGCCGAGGTGCCCGTGCTCGGCACCATCTCGATCGGCACCTCGACGCTGTTCGACATCGGCGTGTACCTCGTGGTGGTGGGCCTGGTGCTCGACATCCTCCGCACGCTCGGTGCCGAGATCGACCGCCAGATCGACGAGGCCGGCCCCGAGTCCGTCGCCGAGGACCCCGCGGAGGTGCGCGCATGACCGCCTCGCTGACGCTCGTGATCGTCGCCGCCGTGCTCTTCGGCTCGGGCATCGCCGTGATGCTCGAGCGCAGCCTCACGCGCGTGCTCATCGGGTTCCTGCTCGTCGGGAACGGCGTGAACCTCTTCATGTTCACCATGGGCGGCGAACCCGGGCTCGCGCCGATCCTCGCCGACGGCGTCGATCCCGCCGAGCTCTCCGACCCGCTCCCCCAGGCCTTCATCCTCACCGCCATCGTGATCAACCTCGGCATCACCGCGTTCATGCTCGCCCTGATCTACCGCAGCTGGTGGCTCGCGCAGCTCGGCGAGGCCGGCGACCTCATCGGCGACGAGGACGAGATGGTCGAGGACGCCGAGGAGGCCGCCGACCTCATCCGCAGCTCCGCGGCCGACGAGCGCGCCATCCAGGAGGTGCTCGACGCGAGCGACGAGGATGGTGGTCGCCCGTGAACCAGGCCCTCGTGCCCCTGATGGTGCTGCTGCCGCTGCTCGGCGCGGCGACAGCGCTGATCCTCGGCCGGCGCCTGCGCGCGCAGATGGCGGTGTCGACGGGCGTGCTGGCCGCCGTCGCGGTGATCGCCGCGGTGCTGCTCGCCGAGGTCGACGGGGCCGACGCGGGCATCGTCGTGGCGGTCGGCGCGTGGCCGCCGCCGTTCGGCATCGTGCTCGTCGTCGACCGGCTCTCGGCGATCATGATCATCATCTCGGCGCTCATGCTGCTCGGGGTGCTCGTCTACGCCGTCGGCCAGGGCATCGCCGACCAGCATCGCGAGACGCCGGTGTCGATCTTCCACCCGGCGTACCTGATCCTCTCGGCGGGCGTCTTCAACGCCTTCATCGCGGGCGACCTCTTCAACCTCTACGTCGGCTTCGAGATCCTGCTCTCGGCGAGCTACGTTCTCCTCACGCTCGGCGGCACGGGCGAGCGGATCCGCGCGGGCGTGACGTACATCATCGTGAGCCTCGTGTCGTCGCTCTTCTTCCTCAGCGCGATCGCGCTGGTCTACGGCGCCACGGGCACCGCGAACATCGCGCAGCTCTCGGTGCGTCTCGCCGAACTCCCGCAGGACATCCAGCTGATCCTGCACCTGCTGCTGCTCATCGCGTTCGGCATCAAGGCGGCGGTCTTCCCGCTCTCCTTCTGGCTGCCCGACTCGTACCCGACCGCGCCCGCCCCGGTCACGGCGGTGTTCGCGGGCCTGCTCACGAAGGTCGGCGTCTACGCGATCATCCGCACCGAGACCGTGCTCTTCCCCGAGAGCGACCTCACGACGCTGTTCCTCGTCATCGGCGGGCTGACGATGGCGGTCGGCATCCTCGGCGCGCTCACGCAGGCCGACATCAAGCGACTGCTGTCGTTCACGCTCGTCAGCCACATCGGCTACATGATCTTCGGCATCGGCCTCGCGAGCGTCGCCGGCCTCGCCGCCACGATCTACTACGTGATCCACCACATCAGCGTCCAGACCACGCTGTTCCTCACGACGGGCCTCATCGAGCGGTTCGGCGGGTCGACGTCGATCACGCGCCTCGGCGGGCTCCGTCGTGCGTCGCCGCTGCTCGCCATCCTGTTCTTCGTGCCGGCGATGAACCTCGGCGGCATTCCTCCGTTCTCGGGCTTCCTCGGCAAGGTGGGCCTGTTCATCGCCGGGGCGGATGCCGCGGACGGCACGACCGCGACCGAGACCCTCGGCACCTCGGCGACCGGTCCCGACTGGCTGATCTGGGTCGTCGTGGCGGTCGGCGCCGCAACCTCGCTCGTCACCCTGTACGCGCTCGCCCGGTTCTGGAACCTCGCGTTCTGGCGCCCGCGCGGCGAGCTCGAGGGGTACCGCTCCCGCCTCATCGACTCAGTGCAGGAGGCCCCCGCGGGCGCGACCATGGTCGAGACCCGCACGACCCCGATCATGATGCTGGCCGCCACGGCGGCCATGGTCGCGCTGACCGTGGCGCTCACGGTGTTCGCCGGCCCGCTGTACGAGCTCTCCGGCCGCGCGGCCGAGAACCTCCGCGACCCGGGCACGTACGTCTCGCTGGTCTTCCCCGAGGGGGTGGGACGATGAGCGAGCTCACCCGATGGCAGGCCGTGTGGCGCCAGGCGCCCCTGCTCGTCGGCCTCGTCGTGCTCTGGGTGTTCCTCTGGGACCACGTCGACGTGCTCACGATCACCACCGGGATCGTGCTGGCCATCGCGGTCACGCGCACGCTCTACCTTCCGCCCGTGCTGCTGAGCGGCCGATTCGACCCGTGGCGCGGCCTCCTGCTCGGCCTCCGCATGATGTTCGACGTGGTGCGGGCGTCCATCCAGGTCGCGTTCCGCGCCGTGTGGCCGGGGTGGAAGCCCACGAACGCGATCATCGCCGTGCAGCTGCTCACGCGATCCGACCTCGTCACGACGCTCACCGCCGAGGCGATCTCGGTGGTGCCCGGCACGGTCGTCGTCGACATCGATCGCGAGCGCGGGCTGCTCTACCTCCACGCGCTCGGCACGCGGAACGCCGACGACCTCGACCACGTCCGGCGTCAGGTGCTCGGCACCGAGGAGCGGATCGTGCTCGCGATCGGCACGCGCGAGCAGGCCGCCGCGGTCCGCGAGGCCCGCCGTCACCGGCGCGCGACCAGCAGCCGTCCCGTCTCGCCCGAGCCCGCCGAGGTGCCGCCGCACGTGGCCCGCGAGATCGCGCCCGAACAGGCCGCGCCGAGCCATCCGCTCGATGAACGGAAGGACGACGCATGAGCCCGCTCGTGATCATGGGCCTCGCGGCCGGCGTCATGTTCGGCATCGGCGCGATCGCCGCCCTCGTGCGACTGATCACGGGCCCCTCGATCCTCGACCGGGCGCTCGCGACCGACGTGCTGCTCGCCATCGCGATCTGCGGCCTCGGCGCCGAGATGGCGATCAACCGGCACACCGACACGCTCGTCGTCATGCTCGTGCTGGCGCTGTTCGCGATCGTGGGCTCGATCGCGATCGCGCGCTTCATCTCGAAGGAGGATGCCTCGTGAACGCCGCGGAGCTCGGCATCGGGGCGCTCATCCTGCTGAGCGGGTTCCTGTCGATGGCCGCCGGGATCGGCGTGCTCCGCTTCCCCGACGTGCTCACCCGCCTCCACGCGGCGACCAAGCCGCAGGTGCTCGGTCTCGCGGTCGTGCTGCTCACGATCGTGCTGCGCGTGCCGACCTGGGGCGTGCTCTCGACCGTCGTGCTCGTCATGACCTTCCAGCTGCTCACGCAGCCGATGACCGCGCACATGCTCGGACGCGCCGCCTACCGCTCCGAGAACGTGCGCCGCGACCTGCTGATCGAGGACGACCTCGGGCACGACATCGCCGAGCACGAGCACGAGCACGAGGACTCGCAGGGCTCGCTCGATCACGCTTCCGAGCCCGGGGACGGCCGCCCGCGCTGACGCCATTGCGCGCCCGAACGGCCCGGGAGGACAATGACCCCGTAGTCGCGTGCGCGCGATCGGTCCCTCAAGGGGGGAGCATGGCCGGCGAGCGAGGTCATCTGGTCGACGAGGAGGAGTTCCGACGCCTCCAGCGTGACTACACCGACGCCACCGAGCAGTTCGCGGCGATGAGCGAGGTGCTGACCGCCCTCGGCCGGTCGGCGTCCGATCCCGACGCGGTGCTCGACACCGTCGTGGAGAGCGCGCGGCGCCTGTGCCGCTGCGAGGCCGCCCAGGTGTACCTCATCGACGGCGACCAGTTCGTGCTGTCCTCGTCCGTCGGCCTGTCCGAGGAGTTCGTGCGATACGTCGACGAGCACCCGTTCCAGCGCGATCGCCGGACCCTCATCGGACGGGTCACGCTCGATCGGAAGGTCCAGCAGATCGGCGACGTCCTCAGCGATCCGGAGTACGGACGGCAGGACGTCCAGGAGATCGCGCAGTACCGCACGCTCGTGTCCGCGCCGATGCTGCTCGACGACGACGTGGTCGGGGCGCTCTCGCTGTGGCGCACCGAGGTCGACCCGTTCGACGAGCGCGCGATCGCGCTGCTCGAGGCGTTCGCCGCGCAGGCGGCCATCGTCGTGCGCAACGTCCACCTCGTGCGCGAGCTCGAGGAACGCGGCGTCGAGCTCGCGAGGCGGGTCGAGCAGCTCGAGGCGCTGAGCGAGGTCGGCGGCGTGGTGAGTTCCAGCCTCGTGCTCGACGAGGTGCTGCAGAACATCATCATGAACGCCGTCCGGTTCTCCGGATGCGACGGCGGCTCGATCATGGAGTACGTCGAGGACGAGCGGTGCTTCTCCGTCCGCAGCGCCTACGCCAGCAGCGCCGAGCTGCTCCGCAAGCTCCGCAGGATCCGGGTCGAGCTCGAGACCACGCTCGTCGGGCGGGCCGCGCGCGAGGGGCATCCGATCGCCGTCGCCGACCTCGACACCGTCGAGCTCGATCCGCACCTGAAGCTCCTGCACGACGACGGATGGCGCTCCGTGCTCGCCGTTCCCGTGCTGCGCGGCGAGCGGATCATCGGTGCGCTGGTCGTGCGACGCAAGCGGCCCGGGACGTTCTCGGACGAGACGGTCGAGTTCCTCGAGACCTTCGCGAGCCAGTCGGCGCTCGCGGTCTGGAACGCGCAGCTGTTCCGCGAGCTCGAGACGAAGACCGCCGAGCTGCAGGTCGTCAGCCAGCACAAGTCCGAGTTCCTGGCGAGCATGTCGCACGAGCTCCGCACCCCGCTGAACGCGGTCATCGGCTTCTCGGAGGTCCTGCTCGAGCGCATGTTCGGCGAGCTCAACGACCGCCAGGACGAGTACCTCCGCGACATCCTGAGCTCGGGCCGGCACCTGCTGCAGCTGCTCAACGACATCCTCGATCTCTCGAAGGTCGAAGCGGGGCGGATGGAGCTGACCACGTCCAAGTTCTCGATGCGCTCGGTCATGGAGTACGGGATCTCGATGGTGCGCGAGCGCGCCGGGCTCCACGGCATCGCGCTCACGCTCGACGTCGATCCGGCCGTCGACGGCATCGACTCCGACGAGCTGCGGGTCAAGCAGGTCCTCGTGAACCTGCTGAGCAACGCGGTGAAGTTCACGCCCGACGGCGGGCACGTCTCCGTCGCCGCCCGGCGCGTGGGCGACGACGTCGAGGTCACCGTGACCGACGACGGCAACGGGATCCCGCCGGAGGACCGCGAGCGCATCTTCGAGTCGTTCCAGCAGGGGCGACGCGGCGCGCAGCACGAGGAGGGCACCGGACTCGGTCTGACCCTGTGCCGCCGGATCGTGTCGCTCCTCGGCGGCCGGATGTGGCTCGAGTCGGAGCTCGGCGCCGGGAGCACGTTCGGCTTCACGGTGCCGGTCAGCCGCCCCGCCGAGGAGCGGCCCGAGGCGACCGGCGACGAGGGGCACCTGCCGATCGTGCTGGTCGTCGACGACGATCGCGCGTCGCTCGACCTGATGGCGGCCTACCTCGACGGCCTGGGCGTGCGCGTGGTGCTCGCGCGGGACGGGCGCGAGGGGCTCGAGCTGATCGGCGCCCTCGGCCCGGCGGCCGTCATCCTCGACATCCGGCTCCCGGGCCTGGACGGCTGGGAGGTGCTCGGCCGGCTGCGCGAGGACGCCTCGACCCGGGCGATCCCCGTGATCGTCGTCTCCATCCTCGACGAGCGGTCGCGGGGCCTCGCGCTCGGCGCGGCCGACTACCTCATCAAGCCCGTCGGCCGCGAGGAACTGGTCGGGGCGCTGCGCCGCGTCGGCGTCGCGCCGTCCACGGCGACGCCCGCGGGCGAGGGCCCGCCGCCCGTCCCGTCGCGAGGGGCGAGCTGATGTCGGGGCACCGCATCCTCGTCGTCGAGGACAACCCGCTGAACCTCAAGCTCGTCCGCGACGTGCTCACGGCGTACGGGTACGAGGTCGTCGAGGCGCAGACCGGCGAGGACGGCGTCAGCCTCGCGGCCACCTGCTCGCCCGACCTGGTGCTCATGGACCTGCAGCTTCCCGGCATCGACGGGTACGAGGCGCTGCGGCGCATCCGGCAGGACCCGCGCATCGGCGAGGTGCCCGTCGTGGCCCTCACGGCGTTCGCCATGCGGGAGGACCGCGAACGCACCGCGGACGCGGGCTTCGACGGCTACCTCAGCAAGCCGATCAGCGTCCGCGAGCTGCCGACGCAGGTCGACGACTTCCTCAGCGACGGACACCGCGATGCCCGATGAGCCCGTCACGATCCTCGCGGTGGACGACCTGCCGCAGAACCTGCGCCTGCTCGACGCGGTGCTCAGCCCGCGCGGCTACCGGGTGCTGACCGCGACATCCGGTGAAGAGGCCCTCGCGATGCTGCCCGGCTCGGGGGCCGACCTCGTGCTCCTCGACATCGTGATGCCGGGGATCGACGGCTACGAGGTGTGCCGCCGCATCCGACGGACCCCGGGGCTGGAGTTCCTGCCGGTGGTGATGATCACCGCGAGCGGCGACCAGGAGAAGCTCCGCGCGATCGAGGCCGGGGCCGACGACTTCGTCAACAAGCCGTTCGACCAGGGCGAGCTGCTCGCGCGCGTCGCCAACCTCGCCCGGATCAAGCGCTACCAGGACACCGTGGAACGCCAGGCGGCCGAGCTCGCGGAGTGGAACTCCCGGCTCGAGGCACGCGTCAGCGCGCAGGTCGACGAGCTGCAGCGGGTCAACCGCCTGCGCCGCTTCCTGCCCCCGCAGGTGGTGGACCTCGTGATCGACTCGGGCGACGAGCAGTTCCTCGGCAGCCACCGCCGCGAGATCGTGGTCGTCTTCTGCGACCTCCGCGGGTTCACCGCCTTCGCCGAGGCGAGCGAGCCCGAGGAGGTCATGGGCGTGCTGGCCGAGTACCACGCGGTGCTGGGCGAGCTGATCGACCGGTTCGAGGGCACCCTCGAGCGCTTCACGGGCGACGGGCTGATGGTGTTCTTCAACGACCCGCTGCCGTGCGACGACCCGGCCGGTCGCGCCGTGACGATGGCGGTCTCGATGCGCGACCGGGTCGCCGAACTGGCCGATGGCTGGCGCCGCCGCGGCAACGACCTCGGCTTCGGGATCGGCATCGCCCAGGGCTACGCGACGCTCGGCCGGATCGGCTTCGAGGGGCGATCCGACTACGCCGCGATCGGCAGCGTGACGAACCTGGCGGCGCGCCTCTGCGCGGAGGCCGCCGCGGGCCAGATCCTCGTCGCGCAACGCGTGTTCACGGCGACCGAGGGGCTCGCGTCCGGCGAGTCGGTGGGCGGGCTCGAGCTGAAGGGGTTCAGCCGCCCGGTCCGGACGTTCGCCGTCACGGGCCTCGCGGAGCCGAGCGTGGAGAACCGGGTGGTGGGCACATGACCGAGCCGCAGTTGCTGTCCGACCTCGACGACGAGGCCCGCACCCGACGGTTCGCCGCGTTGCAGGAGCGCATGGCACCGGTCTGGGAGGCCATGGGACACGACCTCGAGGACGAGTCGGTCGTGGTGGTGCCCTCGGTCGCGGCCACGCGCACCGTCCCCGGCAGCGGCAGCCTGTCGCAGGCGTACGAGGAGCGCTTCCTGTTCCTCCTCCTGCTGCTGCGGCAACCGCGCCTCCGCATGATCTACGTCACCTCGTCGCCCATCGACCCGAGGATCGTCGAGTACTACCTGGCGCTGCTGCCCGGCGTGATCCCGAGCCACGCGCGGCGCCGCCTGTTCCTCATCGCGGTCGGCGACGCGTCGGCGAAGCCGCTCAGTGAGAAGCTCCTCGCGCGGCCGCGGCTGCTCGCCGAGATCTCGGCGCTCATCCCGAACCGCGCCCACAGCCATCTGATCCCGTACAGCACCACCCGGCTGGAACGAGACCTCGCGCTGACGTTCGGCATCCCGATGTACGGCTCCGATCCCCGGCTCGCCCGGCTCGGGAGCAAGACCGGCTGCCGCCGCCTCTTCGGCGAGGTCGGCGTCGCGTACCCGCTCGGGGCCGAGGACCTGCACGGCATCGACGACGTCGTCGACGCGATCGAGGAGCTGCTCGAGCAGCGACCCGCCATCCGAGAGGTCATCGTGAAGCTCAACGAGGGCGTCTCCGGGTCGGGCAACGCGCTCGTCGACCTGTCGGGCGTCGCGGCGCGGCCCGCGGCCGAGCGACGCGCGGCGATCGACGAGGCCGTCCGCAGCATGCGGTTGGAGGACGCCGAGGCGACCTTCGAGGCGTACGCGGCACGGCTCGAGCGCGACGGCGGCATCGTCGAGGAGCGGATCGTCGGCGAGGAGCTCCTCAGTCCGAGCGTGCAGCTGCGGGTGCTCCCGAGCGGCAGGGTCGAGCTGCTCTCCACGCACGACCAGCTCCTCGGCGGCGCGAGCGGGCAGACCTACCTGGGCTGCGTGTTCCCGGCCGACCCGGACTATTCGCGGCTCATCAGCGAGCCGGCCATGGCGATCGGCGAGCGGCTCGCCGCCGAGGGCGTGCTCGGCAGGTTCGCGGTGGACTTCGTGGTGGTGCGGGATGCCGCGGGCGGATGGACCGCGCACGCGATCGAGCTGAACCTGCGCAAGGGCGGCACGACGCATCCGTTCCTGACCCTGCAGTTCCTGACCGACGGCAGGTACGACGCGGCGACCGGACGGTTCCTCACGCCGAGCGGCGCCGAGAAGCACCTCGTCGCCACCGACCACCTCGAGTCGCCCGAGCTGCGGGCGCTCTCGATCGGCGACCTGTTCGACGCGGTCGCCGCGCACGGCCTGCACTACGACCACTCGCGGCGCGAGGGCATCGTGTTCCACATGATCAGCTCGATCACCGAGCACGGACGCGTCGGCATGACGGCCGTCGGCGACACGCCCGAGCGCGCGATGGAGCTCTACGAGGGCGCGAGGCGGGTGCTGCTCGACGAGGCACGCGAGGCCGGCATCGCCGCGGTGCTCCCCGACACGGAGCCGCCCGCGCACCGGGTGCCGGAAGGCCCCGGCCGGCCGGACCTCACGCGCGGCCTGTGAACTGCGGCGTGCGCTTCTCCTGGAACGCGGCGAACCCCTCGCGGTAGTCGTCGGTGTCGCAGAGCGCCGCCTGCGCACGGTTCTCGTCGGACATCGATCCCCACAGCCCGAGGCGGTGGTCGCGCAGGTCGGCGATGAGCCGCTTCGAGGCGACGAAGGCCTGGGTGGGGCCGGATGCCGCGGTGCGGGCCGCGTCGCGGGCGGCATCCGTCACCTCGTCGGCCGGGAACACCTGCGAGAACAGGCCCGCGGCCACCGCCTCGGCGCCCGACATGAGCCGTCCGGTGACGATGAGGTCCATCGCGCGGTGCGCGCCGAGCCGCTCGTAGAACAGCGCGTGCCCGCCCGAGTCGAGGGTCGCGCCGAGGTTCTTGAACGGCGAGCCGATCTTGGCGGAGTCGGCGACGTAGACGATGTCGGACGCGATGAGCAGGCCGAGGCCGACGCCGAGGCAGGCGCCGTGCGCGACCGCGAACGTGGGCGCGGGGAACCGCGCCATCCGCTTCAGCAGCGGCTCGACCAGCCCGCCGAGGTAGCCCTGCACGTCGTCGTCGCGCGGGTCGACGCCGGCGATGTCGCGGCCCGCGCAGAACGCGCGCCCCTCGCCGCGCAGCACGAGCGCGCGGACGCCCGCATACTCGGCATGCTCGTACGCCGCGCCGAGCTCGGCGATCGCCGCCTCGCCCAGCGCGTTGAGCTTCTCGGGTGCGTTCAGCACCACCTCGGCCACGCCGTCGTGGATCTCGAGCTCGATCATCGCAGTCCTCTCCTCATCGAGTGATGCCGTTCGCGTCCAGTGTGGCCGTTGCAGCGGTAACCGTCGCCGGGAGCGGAAACATTCGGCGCGGGGTGCGGCCGCGGGTGCGAGCGCTGGCGCGGCCGCATGCCCGCGGGCGGCTACACGTCGTAGTCCACCACGACGCGGTCGGATGTCGCGTGCGACTGGCAGGTGAGCACGTAGCCGCGCTCGAGCTCGTCGGGCTCCAGCGCGTAGTTCTCGGTCATGTTCACGCTGCCGTCGACGACGCGCGCCCGGCAGGTGCCGCACACGCCGCCCGCGCACGCGAACGGCACGTCGCCGCGCACGCGCAGCGCCGCGTTGAGGATCGACTCGTTCGCGCTCACCGGGCTCTCCACCGTCGACGACAGGCCGTCGAGCGTGAACTCGATCTCGACCGTCTTCTCGCCGCGCTCGACGACCACCGGGCGCCCGTGACGGGGTTCGGTCGCGCGGTCGGCGTCGGTCGTGAACAGCTCGTATCGAACCCGGCCGGATGGCACGCCGCGCGCCTCGAGGGTGTCGCGCGCGAGCTGCACGAGCTCGAACGGCCCGCACAGGAACCACTCGTCGACCGTGGCCGGCGGGATCAGCGCGTCGAGCATGCGCTCGAGCTTCTCCGCGTCGATGCGGCCCGAGAGGAGCGGCGCGGTGCGCTGCTCGCGCGAGAGCACGTGGTGCAGCGCGAGCCGGGCCGGGTAGCGGTCCTTCAGCTCGGCGAGCTCCTCGAGGAACATCACGTCGCGCGTCGACCGGTTCGTGTACACCAGCGTGAAGCGGGCGTCGTCGGAGCGCGCGAGCACCGTGTGCGCGAGCGCCATGAGCGGCGTGATGCCCGAGCCCGCGGCGATCCCGACCACGTGCTTGCCGTCGAGCGACGCGAGTCCCGACGTGAACGTGCCCTGCGGGCTCATCACGTCGATCTCGTCGCCCGCGGCGAGCTCGGCGTTCGCCCACGTCGAGAACTGCCCGCCGAGGTCGCGCTTGATGGCGACCGACACGCTGCCGCGCACGGGCGGCCGGCAGATCGAGTACGAGCGACGCAGCTCGTGCCCGTCGAACTCGCGGCGGAGGGCGACGTACTGCCCGGGCAGGTACGTGTAGTCGTCGGCGAGCTCGTCGGGCACGGCGAAGGTGACCTCGACCGAGTCATCCGTCAGAGGACGCACCTCGGCGACCTCGAGCCGGTGGAACCGGGCGCGGCGGCGCGCCGGCGCGGTGTCGCCGCCGACCGCGCTCTGCAGGAACGCGTCGGCGATCGCCTGTGCGGGTTGAGGAGCGCCCGGCGTCGCCGGGCGCGTCTCGAAACCCATGGAACCGATGTTGATCGCGGCCATCAGAGCACCTTGAAGTAGTCGAAGGGCTCGAGGCAGTCGAGGCACTCGTAGAGCGCCTTGCACGACGTCGAGCCGAAGCGGGCGAGTTCGCGGGTGTTCAGGGAGTCGCAGCGCGGGCACTTGACCGCCATCTTCAGGCGGATCGGCCCGCCGTCGCGCACGGGCGCATGGCCCGAGGGCGCCTGGATGCCGTAGGTGCGGAGCTTGTCCTTGCCGGACTCGCTCATCCAGTCGGTGGTCCACGCCGGCGAGAGCACCATCCGCACGTCGACGTGGTCGTACCCGGCGTGCGTGAGCGCGAGCACGACGTCGTCGCGCATCGCGTCCATCGCGGGGCAGCCGCTGTAGGTCGGGGTGAGCTCGACGTGCACGGCGCCGTCGGCGTCGACGGCGACCGAGCGCAGCACGCCCAGGTCCTCGATGGTGAGCACCGGCACCTCGGGGTCGGTCACGGTCGCCGCGACGTCCCAGGCGGCGCGGGCGACCGGGTCGCTGGGCACGGGGCGCGCGAGCTCCTCGGCGGGTTTCGAGACGGCGCGGCGCGCCTCCTCAACCCTCACACCGGGCAGGTCACCGGGTTTCGAGACGGCGCTGCGCGCCTCCTCAACCCTCACACGGTCGGCGGTCACCACGACGCTCCAGGGTGCGCGCGGGCGAGCACCTGCATCTCGGCGAGCATCGGGCCGAGGTGCTCGGTGTGCTCGCCCTCCCGGCCGCGGCCGCCGACCACGAACGCGAGCCGGCCCTCGGGCCGGGCGAGGTCGGCCTCGGCGAACACCTCGTCGATCACGGCATCGAACGCCGGCCGCAGCGACGACGGCAGCGGCGCCACGCCCTGGTCCGCGAGCCGCGACGCGAGCGCGTCGTCGCGGAACAGCTCGTCGACGTACGGCCAGGTCTGCTCGACCGCGCGGATCATGCGGCGACGCGACTCGTCGGTGCCGCCGGCGAGGCGAAGCGTCCACTGGATGGCGTGGTCGCGGTGGTAGTCGACCTCCTTCGACGCCTTGGCCGCGATCGCCGCGATCGTGGCATCCGTCGAGCCCTCGAGCGCACGGTAGAGCTCGAGCAGGTAGGTCGCGACGAACAGCTGCCGTGCGATCGTGTGCGCGAAGTCGCCGTTGGGCTGCTCGAAGATCCACGCGTTTCGGAAGTCGGGCTCGTCGCGGAAGTAGGCGAGGTCGTCCTCGGACCGGCCGTCGCGCGTGCCGGCGTAGTGCAGCAGCGACCGGGCGTGGCCGAGCAGGTCGAGGGCGATGTTCGCGAGCGCGACGTCCTCCTCGAGCTCGGGCGCGCGGCTGATCCAGTCGCCGAGGCGCTGGCTGAGCACGAGCGCGTCGTCGCCGAGCCGCAGGGCGTACTCCGCGACGTCGTCGGATGCCGCATGGCCGGCCGTTGCCTCTGAGCCGGCGAGCTCCTCGGCGAGCGCGACGCGGTCGACGGTGACGTCGCCGTGCAGGTCCTCGGCACTCACAGGTGCTTCACCCCTTCGGACTTCGTGTAGTACACGGCGTGCCGGTAGTTCTTGCCCGCTGGGCTCTCGAAGAACGCGCCCTTCGCGTCGGGGTCGCTCGTGGTGACCGCGTCGGCGGGCACGACCCAGATCGAGACGCCCTCGTTGCGGCGCGTATAGAGGTCGCGCGCGTTGCGCACGGCCATGTCGGCGTCGGGCGCGTGCAGTGAGCCGACGTGCACGTGGCTCAGGCCGCGGTTGGCCCGCACGAAGACCTCCCAGAGGGGCCAAGCCTCGGTTCCGACTTCACCGGGAGTCGACATCAGTGGTTCTCCTTCTCGGTCCGGGTTTCGAGACGCTCGCTGCGCTCGCTCCTCAACCCTCGGTTGCGCGTCATGCGGCGGTCTGCTGCTTCAGTGCCTGCTTGCGGGCGTACTCTGCGGCCGCCTCGCGCACCCAGGCGCCGTCCTCGTGGGCCTCGCGCCGGCGGCGCAGGCGCTCCGCGTTGGCGGGACCGCGCCCGGCGAGCACCTCGTGGAACTCGGTCCAGTCGATCTCGCTCATGTCGTACCGCTGCTCGGCCTCGTTCCACTTCAGGTTCGGGTCGGGCAGCGTGACGCCCATCACCGCGGCCTGCGGCACGAGCATGCCGACGAAGCGCTGGCGCAGCTCGTCGTTGGAGAAGCGCTTGATGTTCCACGCCATCGACTGCGCCGAGTTCGGCGACTGGTCGTCGGGCGGGCCGAACATCATGAGCGCGGGCCAGTACCAGCGGTCCACCGACTCCTGCGCCATCCGCCGCTGCGCCTCGGTGCCCTGCATGAGTTCGAGCAGGATCTCGAAGCCCTGGCGCTGGTGGAACGACTCCTCCTTGCAGATGCGCACCATCGCGCGCCCGTACGGGCCGTATGAGGCACGGCACAGCGGCACCTGGTTGCAGATCGCGGCGCCGTCGACGAGCCATCCGATCGCGCCCATGTCGGCCCACGTCGGGGTCGTGTAGTTGAAGATCGAGGAGTACTTGGCCTTGCCCTCGATGAGCTGCTGCGTCATCTCCTCGCGGCCGATGCCGAGCGTCTGCGCGGCCGAGTAGAGGTAGAGGCCGTGGCCCGCCTCGTCCTGCACCTTCGCCATGAGGATGGCCTTGCGCTTGAGGCTCGGCGCCCGCGAGATCCAGTTCGACTCGGGCTGCATGCCGATGATCTCGGAGTGCGCGTGCTGGCTGATCTGGCGGATCAGCGTCTTGCGGTACGCGTCGGGCATCCAGTCGCGCGGCTCGATGCGCGAGTCCTGGGCGATGAGGTCGTCGAAGCGGGCCTGGGCGGCCTCGTCCTCCACGACGCTGAGCTCAGCGGGTGCGGTCATCGTCGACTCCAATGCTCTCGGGACCGGCGGGCGGCGGGACGCCGTGGCATCCGACATTACCAACCGATCGTTCAGTTAGTATAGGCTTCTGTCAAGCGTCGCGGCAACACGGCTCGCGGCGACCCCCACGCACTCGACGAGGAGCAGCGCATGACGGATGTCGCGACCGAACGCCACGACGCGGCCCAGCCGGCCGGCGAGACGACGGATGCCGCGGCATCCCGCCTCAACCGCGACATGATGCAGCGCGACCTCGCCGCCCAGTCGCTCGGCATGGTCGTCGAACGCGACGACCCCGGTCACGCCGTCGTCTCGATGCGCGTGCGCGAGGACATGACCAACGGCTTCGCCATCACCCACGGCGGGCTCGTCTTCACCCTGGCCGACACGGCCTTCGCGATCGCCTGCAACGAGGACCACCGGGTCACCGTCGCCGCGGGCGCCGACATCACCTTCCTGAAGTCCACGGTCGCCGGGCAGACGCTCACTGCGACCGCCGTGCGCCGCGCCCGCAGCGGCCGCACGGGCCTCTACGACGTGACGGTCGTCGACGAGCACGGCGACGCCGTCGCCGAGTTCCGCGGCCGCTCGATCTCCACCAACCGCACGTTCTGACCAACCCCGCTTGGAGTCCACCGTGTCGACGACGACCATTACCAGCACCGCGACCGTCTCGGGCGTCGCGCCCGCCACGCCCGACGAGCTCGACCCCGAGGAGCGCATGTCGCGCGCCGAGATCGAGGCGCTCCAGCTCGAACGCCTGCAGTGGACCGTGCGCCACGCCTACGAGAACGTGCCGCTCTACACGCGCAAGTTCGACGAGCACGGCGTGCACCCCGACGACATCCAGACCCTGGCGGATGTCGCGAAGCTGCCGTTCACGACCAAGGCCGACCTCCGCGAGACCTACCCCTTCGGCATGTTCGCCGTGCCGATGGAGCGGGTCGCGCGCATCCACGCCTCGTCGGGCACGACCGGGCGCCCGACCGTCGTCGGCTACACGCACGACGACCTCGATCGGTGGGCCTCGCTCATCGCCCGATCGCTGCGCGCGAGCGGCGTGCGCCCCGGCATGAAGGTGCACAACGCCTACGGCTACGGCCTGTTCACGGGCGGCCTCGGCGCGCACGCCGGCATCGAGAAGCTGGGCGCGACCGTCATCCCGATGTCGGGTGGCCAGACGGCTCGCCAGGTGCAGCTCATCCGCGACTTCGAGCCCGACGCGATCATGTGCACGCCGAGCTACCTGCTCACCATCGCCGACGCCATGGAGGAGGCGGGCATCGACCCGCGCTCGACCTCGCTCAAGGTCGCGATCCTCGGCGCCGAACCGTGGACGAACGAGATGCGCCGCCGCATCGAGCAGAAGCTCGGCATCGACGCCGTCGACATCTACGGCCTCTCCGAGGTCATGGGCCCCGGCGTCGGCAACGAGTGCGTCGAGACGAAGGACGGCCCGCACCTCTGGGAGGACCACTTCCTGCCCGAGGTCATCGACGGCGAGACCGGCGCGCAGCTGCCCGACGGCGAGATGGGCGAGCTCGTCTTCACGTCGCTCACCAAGGAGGCGTTCCCGGTCATCCGCTACCGCACGCGCGACCTGACGCGCCTGCTGCCCGGCACCGCCCGCCCCGGCATGCGCCGCATGGAGAAGATCACCGGGCGCAACGACGACATGATCATCCTGCGCGGGGTCAACGTCTTCCCGACGCAGATCGAGGAGCTCGTGCTCGAGATCGAGCACCTGACGCCGCACTTCATCCTCGAGCTCACCCGCACCGGGCACATGGACGACATGACCGTGCGCATCGAGCGCCACCCCGACCTGCCGGTCGATGCCTGCCAGGCCGCCACCGTGGTGCTCGCCGGGAAGATCAAGGAGTTCATCGGGTCGTCGGTGCGGGTCCAGCTCGAGGAGCCGGGCGCGCTGCCGCGCAGCGAGGGCAAGTACAAGCGCGTGTACGACCTGCGCGAGCCGCGCTGAGCCCGCGGGCCGCGGTGATGCGAGACTGAGACGGATGTCGGGGAACGGGAACGGGACGCAGCGCCGCGGGCGTCCGGGGTACGACCAGCGCGGGATCCTCGAGGTCGCCGTGGCCGCGTTCATCGAGTACGGCTACGACGCGACCTCGATGGGCGTGCTCGCCGACCGGCTCGGCCTGTCGAAGTCGGCGATCTACCACCACTTCGCCTCGAAGGACGAGATCCTCGAGCGCGCCCTCGACCTCGCGCTGAGCTCGCTCGAGGGCGTGCTCGACGAGGCCGGCGCGTCGGCCGGATCGGCCGCCGACCGGCTCGACCACGTCCTGCGCGGGGCGGTGCACGTACTGGTCGCCGAGCTGCCGTACGTGACGCTGCTGCTGCGCGTGCGCGGCAACACCGAGGTCGAACGGGCGGCGCTCGCGCGCCGGCGCGCATTCGACAAGCGCGTGACCGAGCTCGTCTCGGCCGCGCAGGCCGAGGGGTCGCTGCGCAGCGACATCGACGTGCGCGTCGTCGAGCGACTGCTGTTCGGCATGATCAACTCGATCGTCGAGTGGTACCGGCCCGGCGGGCGCGAGGATGCCGCGCGGCTCGCCGACGACGTCGTCGCGGTCGCACTCGACGGGCTCCGCATGCCGGCTCCCGTCGGCGAACGGTGATCGAGGAGCGCGATCCGCCGACCGGGATCTCGCGACCCACGTGCGTCGCGCGGCCCCGCACTCAACGATCGAGCTGGAGCCGGGCCCACGTCCACGCGCACAGCGCGCCGAACGCGAGCGGCACCGCCGGCACGAGCGCGAGCCCGACCGTCGGCGCCGAGGCCGCCTCGATCGCCCAGAGTGCGGGCGCGACGAACGGGATCCACCCGCCGACGCCGACGACCGCGAGCACCTGCGCGGTCGCGATGAGCGCCACGGTCGCGGCGATGCCCGGGAGGAGTCCGCGTCCGACCGAAGCGGCCCACGCGGCCGGGGTCGCGATCAGCGCGGTCAGGACCGCGAGGACCGGGATCCGGACGAGTTCGGCCGACCCCGCGGCATCCGTCGCCCCGAAGCCCATGACGAGGCCGGCGGCCCCGACCGATGCGGTCAGCAGCACCGCGACGATCGCGGCCCAGCCGCCGAACACCGCGAGCTTCGCCACCGCGATGGTCGAACGGCGGATCGGCAGGGCGAACAGTCCCGCGACCGTGCCGTCGGCGAACTCGCGGCCGAACAGCCAGCTGAGTGCGATGCCGAACCCGAGCAGCGCCGCCGCCGACTCGACCTGTGCGACGACGCCGACGAGGCCCGTCCAGCCGCCCTCGCCGGCCAGCGGGCCGAGCTTCGCGACGAGCCGCTCGTCGCCCGACGCGGCGCCGGCGGCCGCGCCGACCGCGAGCACGACGATGCCGACGACGAGGAACACCGTCGTCCAGAGGAGCACGCGCGAGGCGACGGCCGTGCGGGCCTCGACGGCGATCGCCGTGCCGAGCCCGTGCAGGGGGCGCGCCACGGTCGTGTGCCGCGCGCCGGTCATGCGCCGCTCCGCTCGAGGTCGTCGGCGTGCACGCGGGTGAAGAACGCGCGCTCGAGGTCGGGGCCGCCGGGGTCGAGCGTGCCGACGACCCGGCCCGCGTTGACGACTGTGATGCGATCGGCGACCCGGGCCACCTCGTCGAGGTGGTGGCTCGAGACCAGCACGCCCGCGCCGTGGGCCGCACGGGCGAGGAGCTCGGCGCGCAGCAGCAGCACGCCCGCGGGATCGAGCGCGTTCGACGGCTCGTCGAGCACCACGAGTCGCGGCCGGTGCTGGAGGGCGGCGGCGAGGCCCAGCCGCTGCCGGTTGCCGAGCGAGAGCTCGCGCACTCGGCGACGCTCGAGGCCACCGAGCCCGAACGCGGCGACGCCATGAGCGACGACCCCGCCGACCTCGCCGCGGGGCACCCCGCGCAGGCGGGCCGCCGCGGAGAGGCTCGTCACGACATCGAGCTCGCGGTAGGCGAACGGCTGCTCGACGAGCTGGCCCACCGCCGACCACGCCTCGGGCGGCGCCGCGGCGAGGTCGTGACCGAGCAGCCGCACGCGGCCGGCGTCGGGGCGCAGCATGCCGAGCAGGCACCGCAGCAGCGTCGTCTTTCCGGCGCCGTTCAGCCCGACGAGCGCGTGGATCTCGCCCGCGGCGACGTCGAGGTCGATGCCGTGGATGCCCGCGCCGTCGCGGAACCGGCGGACCAGCCCGCTCGCCTCGAGGCGCGGCTCGCGCTCGACGCCGGCGCTCATCTCACGCCCTCCGCCACGTCGAGCGCCCGCTCGATCGCGGCGCCGAGCGTCTCGACCTCGCCGTCGGCCCAGGCGTACAGCCCGGTCACGAGCGCGGCGAGCACGGCGGATGCCGCGGCACGCGCCTCGAGCGGCGGGGTGCCGTCGGCGGCCAGCCGCGCGGTGATCGCCGCCTCGGTGTTGCCGGTGCTGCGCCACATGGCGCCGCGCAGCGACGGCGTCTGCGCGGCGATCCGCACTCGCCGCCGGATCTCGGGCTGCTCGGGCTCGGGCAGCGCCCGCCAGGCCGAGCGGATGCCGCGTGCCGCACGCTGCAGCGGCGTCAGGTCGAGCGGCTGGTCGCCGATGCCGTCGGCGAGCAGCGGGTCGTACGGATCCTCGAGGACCAGCTGCTCCTTCGTCGCGAAGTACCGGAAGAAGGTCATCTGCGTGACGCCGGCCGCCGCGGCGATCTGCGCGACGGAGGTCGCGTCGTACCCCTGGCGCTCGATCAGCTCGAGGCCGTGGCCGATCAGCCGCTGCCGCGTGCGCGCGCGCTTCGAGTCGGGTGCGACGGTGGTCACGCGATAATGTTAGCGACTCACATTCTGGCTCGCAACGGCCACGTCGTGAGCGTCACGGGCAGGTCGCGCACGGCTCGTTCGCCGGGCCGCGCGCGACGAGTTGCGCGGCGGGCGAACGTCCGGCCCACCACGAGCGGATGCCGCGGCCGCCGGCCCGCACGGTCGCGTCCCGGGTGATCGCATCCTGCGTGGTCGACTCCGCACGGCGCTCGGCCGCGACGCGCTGACGTTCGAGCTCGACCGACAGTCGCTCGTCGTGCGCCGCGTGCAGGTGCGGGAAGCTGAACTCCGAGATCTGCATGATGTCCGTCTCCTTGCTGTCGTACGCACACGCTCCTCCCTGAGGTGGCACCCGGACATCGGGCAGATGCCCTATTCCCCGAAGCGGGCGACATGAGGCGGTGTCGGCGGGATCGACCAGAGTGGACCCATGAGCTCGACCGCCGCCCCCGCCGACACGCGCGCCGAGGCGCTCGCCGCACTGCGCGACCTCGTGGGGCGCGCCGACGCCGACTTCCACGACGGCCAGTACCAGGCGATCGAGGCGCTCGTCGAAGGCCGGCGTCGTGCCCTCGTCGTGCAGCGCACCGGGTGGGGCAAATCGGCCGTGTACTTCGTCGCGACCCTGCTGCTGCGCCGCCGGGGCGGCGGACCGACCGTGCTCGTCTCCCCGCTGCTGGCGCTCATGCGCGACCAGATCGCCGCCGCCGAGCGCGCCGGCGTGCGCGCCGTGGCCATCAACTCCACGAACCCGCACGAGTGGGCCGAGGTGCAGCGGCGACTCGCCGACGACGCGGTCGACGTGCTGCTCGTCTCGCCCGAGCGACTGAACAACCCGTCGTTCCGCGAGCAGCAGCTGCCCTCGCTGGTTCGCCGCATCGGCCTGCTCGTGGTCGACGAGGCGCACTGCATCAGCGACTGGGGGCACGACTTCCGGCCCGACTACCGGCGTCTGCGCGACCTCATCGCCGAGATCCCCGCCGACGTGCCCGTGCTCGCGACGACCGCGACGGCGAACAGCCGGGTCGTGGCCGACGTCGCGGAGCAGCTCGGGCACGGAGCGGAGGTCCTGACGATCCGCGGTCCGCTCGCGCGTGGATCGCTGCGCCTCGGGGTCCTGCGGCTGCCCGATGCGCCGACCCGGCTCGCGTGGCTGCTCAGCCACCTCGACGACCTCCCGGGCTCGGGCATCATCTACACGCTCACCGTGTCGGCCGCGAACGACACCGCGCGGCTGCTGCGCGAACGTGGGCACGACGTGCGCGCCTACACCGGCCAGACCGACCCCGACGAGCGCGAGGAGTCCGAGGCGCTCCTCAAGCGCAATGGGGTGAAAGCGCTCGTCGCCACGAGCGCGCTCGGCATGGGCTTCGACAAGCCCGACCTCGGGTTCGTCGTGCATCTCGGGGCGCCGTCGTCGCCGGTCGCGTACTACCAGCAGGTCGGTCGCGCGGGCCGCGCGAGCGAGAGCGCCGACGTCCTCCTGCTCCCCGGACCGGAGGACCGCGCGATCTGGCACTACTTCGCGACCGCGTCGATGCCCGACGAGGAGCGGGCCCGGCGCGTCATCGACGAGCTCTCCGACGTCCCGCTCTCGACGCCCGCGCTCGAGGCCCGGGTCGACCTCCGCCGCACGCCGCTCGAGCTGCTGCTCAAGGTGCTCGACGTCGACGGCGCCGTGCGCCGCGTCCAAGGCGGCTGGATCGCCACGGGCGAGTCGTGGGCGTACGACGCCGACCGGTACGGGCGCATCGCGGCCGAGCGAGAGGCCGAGCAGGAGCACATGGTCGAGTACGAGACGACCGACGGCTGCCGCATGGAGTTCCTCCAGCGTTCGCTCGACGACGAGACGGCGGCGCCGTGCGGGCGGTGCGACAACTGCGCCGGCGCGTGGTACCCGACGGGCCTGGCCGCCGGATCCGCCGATGCGGCGGCGGGTGCGCTCGACCGAGTGGGCGTGCCGATCGAGCCGCGTCGGGCCTGGCCGACGGGCGCCGATCGGCTCGGCGCGCCCGTGAAGGGACGCATCGCGCCGAGTGAGCAGGCCGGCGAGGGGCGCGCACTCGCGCGACTCACCGACCTCGGGTGGGGCGGCACCCTGCGCGGGCTGTTCGCCGCGGGCGCGCCCGACGGGCCGGTTCCGCCGCAGGTGCTCGCGGCGTGCGTACGCGTGCTCGCCGACTGGGCGTGGGCCGAACGGCCGGTCGCGGTCGTCTCGGTGCCCTCGCGCTCCCGCCCGCAACTCGTCGACTCGCTCGCGCGCGGCCTCGCCGAGGTCGGGCGACTCCCCTACCTCGGCGCACTCACTCCGGTCGACGGCGGCCCGAGCGGCGCACCCGGGGGGAACAGCGCGTTCCGCCTCGCGGGCGTGTGGGACCGCTTCACCGCCGCCGGGCTCGACGTGCCGCCGGGCGCGGTGCTGCTCGTCGACGACCTCGCCGACAGCCGCTGGACCCTCACCGTCGCGGCCCGCACGCTCCGACTGGCGGGCAGTGCCGAGGTGCTCCCGTTCGTGCTCGCGCTGCGCGGCTGAGCACGGGCAAGATGTCCTCGAGGGGGACCACGATGATCGAACTGCTCGACGACCTTCCGCCCGGCACCATCGGCTTCCGCGCCGTCGGCACCGTCACCGCCGCCGACTACCGGGAGGTGCTCGATCCGGCGATCGACGCGGCCGTCGCCGAGCGCGGCAGGCTCGACTTCGTCATCGTGATCGACGACGACTTCGACCACTACTCGCTCGGCGCCATGGTCGAAGACGCCAAGCTCCTCGGGCGACCGCTGTCGAGCTGGGACCGTGCCGCGTTCGTCACCGATCGCGACGTGCTCACCGGGATCGCCGTCGCCTTCGGCGGCCTCGTGCCCGGCGAGTTCCGCGTGTTCCCGCTCGCCCGGCTCGATGACGCGGTCGCTTGGGTCGGCGAGGGAGCCGCGGCGACGTAGCCGTGCGCCGCGACGCCGCAGCCCCCTGAGAGGGTTGAGGAGGGCGCCCCAGCGCCCGCACCCTGTGAGGGTTGAGGAGGGCGCGCAGCGCCCGTCTCGAAACCCGACCCACGACGGCACCGGGTTTCGAGACGCGGCCTGCCGTCGCTCCACAACCCTCACACGGGGATCGGGTCAGACGGCGACGGGCTCGAGGTCCTCGCGCTCCTCGCGCTGCGACCGCTCCTGCTCGAGCGCCTCGAGTTCGGCGAGCTCGCCGAGCTCCTCCGAGGGCGACCGGCGACGCAGGAGTCCGACGAGCGCGTACGTGCCGAAGCCGACCGACGCGGCGACCAGGGTGGCCCAGCCGTCGAACTCGGGTCCGACGAGGTCGTTCTCGATGTACAGCAGGTCGTTCGGCACGCCGTACAGGGTCGGCGTCAGGGCGAGCAGCACCATCCGGACGACGAATCCGACGATCACCGCGGCGAGCGCGGCGACCACGCCCGGACGCTTCCAGAAGATGCCGAGGATGAACGGCGCCGCCAGGCACGCGAGCATCAGGTCGAACGCCAGCGTGAGCAGGATGCCGGTCTGGCTGACCCGGATTGCGAGGACGACGCCGACCGCGACGATGGGGAGCATCGCGAGTCGCGTCCAGCGCAGCAGCGGGTCGGCCGCGCCCGACACGACGCGTCGCACGTTGAAGATGTTGCGCACGGCGATCGCCGACGTGGCGAGGATCGCGCCCGAGGCCGTCGAGAACGACGCGGCGACGATGCCCGAGAGCACGAGGACCGCGAGCAGCGGCGGGGCGTACTCGTCGAGGAGCGTGAACAGGATCGGGCCGTCCTCGACGGTGATGCCGAGCACCGCGCTCGCGCTGAGGGCGACGAGGGCGAAGAGCGTGCCGATCACGGCCGTGCCCGCGGCGCCGATGAAGCACGCGCGCCGCGCGGTCTCGGGCGACTTCGCGCCGAAGATGCGCTGCATGAAGTCGATCGCGACGATGTCGCCGATGCCGAGCGCGATGAGCGTGGCCCAGTTGATCGGCGCACCCTGGGCGGGATCGGTGAGCTGGCCGAGGTCGAGCGGACCCATGCCGGGCGGGATGACGATGCCGAACGAGACGGCGACCCAGGCGAACAGCGCGATGGCCGCGACGACCGTGATGGCCGTCTGGATCACGGCCGTGTACGCGTCGGAGAAGAGTCCCCCGGCGATCGTGTAGGCGAGCACGAGGGAGACCGAGACGACTACGCCCCACTCGTACGGCACGTTCGCGAACCGTTCGAGGAGGTACCCGCAGGCGACGAGGTTGCCCGCCAGCAGGGTCGTGAACGAGAGCAGCATGATCGCCGACGCGAGCACCTCGGTCGTGCGTCCGTAGCGGATGCGGAAGTAGTCGCCGAGCGTGAACAGCTTCATGCGATTCATGGGCTTGGCGAGGAACAGGCCGGTGAGCAGCAGGCAGATCGCGAGCCCGATGGCGAGGGATGCGCCCGCCCAGAAGCCGAACTGCGAGGTGAGGTCGGTGTTGCCGACCGTCGCGTTCGCGTCGACGGCGGCGGCGGTCAGCGAGACGGCGACGAGCGGTACTCCGAGCCGCCGCCCGGCGACGAGGTAGTTGGCACTGTCGCCGTCGATCTTGCGGGCGACGGCGATGCCGACGATGAGGACCACCAGGACGGTGAGTCCGACTCCGAGGATGATCATGGCGTGCTCCCGATGGGGGTGAGGGATGGCGCCGACAGGTTTCTATCGGTTGACAGGTAAACTTGGTCGCCCGACGTGCCACCCGTCTTTCGGGCATGAAACGATCGTGTTAAATCGCGCGAGTCGGGATGACGCGGTCAGCGTGCCGCGGTCGACGAGACCTCGTCGAGCAGCGCGGCGCCGGCCTTGCGCGCCCGCCGGACGGCCGCGGCGTCGACCTCGAGGACGCGCAGCGCGGCGTCGGCGATCCCGAAGGCGGTCTCGTCGTCGATCGACCCCGGCGCGCGGCGCCGCTGCAGGATCACGCTCTCGACCAGCCCGAGCACGAGCGCGGTCGAGCGCGCCGCATCCGGCGCCCCGCAGGCGGAGACGAGCGTGCGGTACGCCGTCTCGAGCTCCGACCTGCGCTCGTGGAACGCGGCGAACCGCTCGTCGCCGAGCTCGGGCAGCAGGTACAGCGAGCCGACGTTGTCCTCACCCCCGGCGAGCACGCGCACGTCGGCGGCGCAGAGCGCCCAGAGCCGCTGCTCGGGCGGGTCGGGCAGCGCGAGCAAGCGGGCGGCCGCATCGAGCGAGGGTTGCACGGTGCCGAGCAGGAGCTCGAGCAGCACCTCGTGCTTGCCCGAGAAGTAGTGGTACACGCTGGCCTGGCGGATGCCGGCGGCCTTCGCGAGCGCGTGCGTCGAGGTGCTGCCGTACCCCTCGGCGCAGAACAGCCGCGCGCCCGCCGCGAGGATGTCGCTCCGCGTGCCGAGTCCGGTCGGCGACTCCCCCGATGCGCGGGGTCGACCGGTGGGACGCGCCATGGTCGCCAACGCTAGCAGGCACCATCCGCCGGCCACCGCGGCGTGCGCCCGGAGTTTCTGTTACGCGACCGAAACACGTTCGGCACGGTGGCGATACCGGCATCCGCTCAACTGCTTTCTATCAACCAGTAGAAAGGCAGGCGGATGACCACGATCGAGACGTCGTCGACGTCCACGACCGCCGGCGCGCGGGACCACGCGCGGGCCCAGGAGGGCACCGTCGTCGACGCGCAGCCGGTGCTGCCCGCGACCGCGGCGCACCCTCCGGCCGGCATTTCCCCGGACCGCCTCCGCTGGGCCGAGCGGGTCGCCGGCGGAGGCTACACCCACAAGCGCCTCGCGCGCGGCACGGTGCTGCGACTCACGGATGTCACGGGCGAGGCCTGCGCGGCCGTCCTCCTCTACAACGCCGACGAGCCGTTCGAGCGCCTCAACGTCGCCGACACCGTCAAGGTGCAGTGGCAGGTGTACAGCGGCGCCGGGCAGCTGCTGCTCTCCGACCAGGGGCGCGTCCTGGCCTCCGTCGTCGACGACTCCTCAGGCCGTCACGACGCGATCTACGGCACGAGCTCCGCAGCCCGGAATCTCGAGCGCTACGGCGACGGCTCCGCGCACGGCCCGAGCCCGGCCGGCCGCGAGCTGTTCGCGCTCGCCGCGGCGAAGCACGGGCTCGAGCGCCGCGACATCCCGCCCTGCGTCTCGTTCTTCCAGGGCGTCCGCATCGACGAGGACGGGCGTCCCGAGTTCCTCGGCTCGGCGGGGCCCGGCGCGTCGATCACGCTCCGCATCGAGCTGCCCGCGATCGTGCTCATCGCGAACGCGGCCCATCCGATCGACCCCCGGCTCGACTACACGACCGGACCGCTCGACGTGCAGGCCTGGGTCGACCGCCCCACTACGCCCGCCGACTCGCTCTGGGACGCGTCGCCCGAGGGCCGCCGGGCCTTCCTCAACACCCACGACTACCTCGACGCGAGGGGGATCGCATGACCGGCAACGACTTCGGCACCGAGCTCAGCCGCGAGCTCGTCGCGCCGCGCGGCCCGTGGTCGACCGTGCTGCGCGCAGGCCAGGTGCTCACGATCGTCGACGTCGACGGCAACCAGGCCGTCGACTTCCTCGCCTACGACGCGCACGACACGGCCAGGGCCTACAGCGCCCAGGCGACCCTGCAGGGCCAGGACTCGGTGTTCCTCGTCACCGGATCGGTGCTGCGAACCAACGAGTACGAGCCGCTCCTCACGATCGTCGCCACCGACGTCGAGCGGCACGACACCCTCGGCGGCGCCTGCTCCAAGGAGAGCAACACGCTGCGCTACGGCCACCACACGTGGTCCCAGCACGCGTGCGCCGACAACTTCCTGGCCGAACTCGGTCGCCACGGCATGGGCAAGCGCGATCAGGTCTCGAACGTCAACTGGTTCATGAACGTGCCCGTCGATCCGGATGGCGCGCTCGGCATCGTCGACGGCATCTCCTCGCCGGGTCTCTGCGTGAGCCTGCGCGCCGAGCGCGACGTGCTCGTCGTCGTGTCGAACTGCCCGCAGGTCAACAACCCCTGCAACGGCTTCGACCCGAGCCGGGCCGAGATGATCGTCTCCAGCGGAACGGCCGCCTCGTGAGCCGCTTCGACACCCTGCTCGTCGCCAACCGCGGCGAGATCGCGGTGCGCATCATCCGCACCGCGAAGCGGATGGGCCTGCGCACGGTCGCGGTGTTCTCCGAGGCCGATCGCGGCGCGCTGCACACCGCGCTGGCCGACGAGGCCGTCCTCCTCGGTCCGGCGCCGGCCGCCGAGAGCTACCTCCGCATCGACCGCGTCATCGAGGCGGCGATCGCGACGGGCGCAGGCGCGATCCACCCCGGATACGGCTTCCTCTCGGAGAACGCCGAATTCGCGCGCGCCTGCGACGCGGCCGGCATCGTCTTCGTCGGGCCGACGCCCGAGCAGCTCGAGGTGTTCGGCGCGAAGCACACCGCGCGCGAGGCGGCCGAGGCCGCGGGCGTGCCCATGCTCGCCGGCACGGGCCTGCTCGAGACGCGACAGGCCGCGCTCGAGGCGGCCGACCGCATCGGCTACCCGGTCATGCTCAAGGCCACGGCGGGCGGCGGCGGCATCGGCATGCGGGCCTGCCGTGACGCGGCCGAGCTGGCCGACGCGTGGGACGACGTCCGGCGTCTCGCCGGTGCGAGCTTCGCCTCGTCGGACGTCTTCCTCGAGCGACTGGTCGAGGGCGCACGCCACGTCGAGGTGCAGGTCTTCGGCGACGGGCTCGGCGAGGTCGTCGCGATCGGCGACCGCGACTGCTCCCTGCAGCGCCGCAACCAGAAGGTCGCCGAGGAGTCCCCGAGCCCCGACCTGCCCGACGCGGTGCGCGACGAGATCACCGACGCGGCGCGGCGGCTCGCGGCCTCCGTGTCGTACCGGTCGGCCGGCACGGTCGAGTACATCTACGACCCGGTGCGCCGGGAGGCTGCGTTCCTCGAGGTCAACACGCGGCTGCAGGTCGAGCACCCGGTCACCGAGGCGAGGTACGGCATCGACCTGGTCGAGTGGATGCTGCGGCTCGCGCAGGGCGACACCGACGTGGTGCGCACGCCGCTCTCCCCCTCGGGCGCCGCCGTCGAGGCGCGGATCTACGCCGAGAACCCCGACCTCGGCAACCTGCCGAGCTCGGGCACGGTGACCGGCCTCGAGCTGCCCGAGGGCGTGCGCGTCGACACCTGGCTCCGGCCGGGCACCGAGGTCTCCGCCTCCTACGACCCGATGCTCGCCAAGGTGATCGTGCACGGCCCCGACCGGGATGCCGCGTGGGCGGCGCTGCGCGACGCGCTCGAGCGCACCCGGGTCGACGGGATCGCCACGAACCTGGGCGTGCTCCGCGCCATCGCGGCTGACGAGCGGGTGCTCGCGGCGCGCCACTCGACGCAGACCCTCGAGCACGTGCGCGACCTGGCCCCGCGACTCGAGGTGCTCAAGCCCGGGATGCTCACCACGGTCCAGGACTGGCCGGGCCGCGTCGGCTACTGGCCCGTCGGCATCCCGCCGTCGGGCCCGATGGACGCGCGCTCGTTCCGCCTCGGCAACGTCGCGCTCGGCAACCGCGAGGGCGCACCGGGCCTGGAATGCACGATGTCCGGCCCGACCGTGCGCCTGCACCGCGAGACGCGCGTCATGGTCACGGGCGCCCCGACGCCCGTGACCGTCGACGGCTCGCCGGTGCCGCAGTGGGAGCCGGTGACGGTGCCGGCCGGATCGGTGCTCGAGATCGGCACCGCGGAACGGGGCATGCGCACCTACCTCCTCATGGAGGGCGGCCTCGACGTCCCCGACGTGATGGGCTCGTCCTCGACGTTCGACCTCGGCGGCATCGGCGGCGCGGCCGGTCGCGCAGTGCGGGCCGGCGACGTCGTCGGTATCGTCGCCCCCGCGTCGCCACAGACCGCCCGCGCGGTCCCCGTCGGCGAGCGCCCCGCCTTCACTGGCTCGTGGGAGCTGGCCGTGCTCGAGGGTCCGCACGCCGCGCCCGAGTTCTTCACGGCCGCCGACATGGCGACGTTCTACGCCGCCGACTGGGAGGTGCACTTCAACTCGGCGCGCACGGGCGTCCGCCTCGTCGGGCCGAAGCCGGAGTGGGCGCGTACCGACGGCGGGGAGGCGGGACTGCACCCGTCGAACATCCACGACACCCCGTACGCGGTCGGCGCCGTCGACTACACCGGCGACCTGCCGATCCTGCTCGGGCCCGACGGGCCGAGCCTCGGCGGGTTCACGTGCCCCGCGACCGTGGCCAGCGGCCACCTGTGGAAGCTCGGCCAGCTGCGGCCGGGCGACACGGTCCGGTTCGTGCCGGTCACCGCCGAGCAGGCCGACGCGGTGCGCGACGCGCCGCTCGCGCTGGTCGTCGCCGGTCGCGAGGCGGTCGTCGACGGCGGCATCCTCGACTCGGTGCCCGAGCGCCCGGGCTCCCCGTCGGTGACCGTCCGCCGCAGCGGCGACGCGAACGTGCTCGTCGAGTTCGGCCAGCAGGCGCTCGAGCTCGCCTCGCGGATGCGCGTGCATGCCCTCATGGAATCGCTGCAGGCGCAGGCCGACGCGGGCGCGCTGCCCGGCGTGATCGAGCTCACCCCCGGCATCCGCTCGTTGCAGGTGCACCTCGACCCCGAGCGCACGAGCGTCGCGGAGGTCGCGGCGGCCGCGCTCGCCGCCGAGGCTGCCCTGCCCGCCACGGGTGACATCCGCGTGCCCAGCCGCACCGTCTGGCTGCCGCTCTCGTGGGACGACCCCGCCACGCGCGAGGCCATCCGGCGCTACATGAACGGCGTGCGCGACGACGCGCCCTGGTGCCCGTGGAACATCGAGTTCATCCGCCGCATCAACGGGCTCGACACCGTCGAGGACGTCTACCGCACGGTGTTCGACGCCGAGTACCTCGTCCTGGGGCTCGGCGACGTCTACCTCGGCGCGCCCGTCGCGACGCCGCTCGACCCGCGGCACCGCCTGGTGACCACGAAGTACAACCCGGCGCGCACCTGGACGCCGCAGAACGCCGTCGGCATCGGCGGCGCCTACCTCTGCATCTACGGCATGGAGGGCCCGGGCGGCTACCAGTTCGTCGGGCGCACCGTGCAGGTCTGGTCGACGCACCGGCAGGAGGGGCCGTTCGAGCCGGGCGTGCCGTGGCTGCTCCGGTTCTTCGACCGCATCCGCTGGTACCCCGTCGAGCCCGACGAGCTCCTCGAGATGCGCGCCGACATGGCCGCCGGGAGGCTCGCGCTGCGGATCGAGGAGGGCGAGTTCGGGATGGCGGAGTACGACGCCTTCCTCGCGGAGCACGCCGAGTCGATCGCCGACTTCCGTGCCCGGCAGTCGGCCGCGTTCGCCGCCGAGCGGACCGCGTGGGAGCTCGCCGGCGAGTTCGACCGGACGGATCCCGAGCCCGCCGCCGCACCGGAGCCGGAGGTCGCGATCCCCGACGGCTTCGCCGGCGTCGAGGCGCAGTTCGTCGCGAACGTGTTCCGCATCGACGTGTCCGAGGGCGACGTCGTCGCCGAGGGACAGGCGATCGTCGCGGTCGAGGCGATGAAGATGGAGGCGAGCGTGACCGCGCCGGTCGCCGGGCGGGTCGTCGCGATCACGACCGGGCTCGGCGCCCAGGTCGGTCCGGGAACGGTGCTCGCCGTGATCGAGCCGTCCGTCGCGCCGGCGGACTACGAAGCGGAGGAGGCGGCGTGACCCGCATCGACGTGCCATCCGACCCCCGCGCCCACGTGGCCGCGAGGCTGGCCCTCGCCGAGTCGCGGCCCGAGGCGTGGATCCGGCTGCGCCCGGAGATCGAGCTGGCCGACGAGCTCGTCGCCGTGCTCGCCCGCGCGGCCGGGGGCGCCGACCTGCCGCTCGCGGGCGCGCTCGTCGCGGTGAAGGGCAACATCGACGTGGCCGGGCTCGACACCACGGCAGGATGTCCGGCGTTCGCGTACCGGCCCGAACGCGATGCGACCGCCGTGCAGCGGCTGCGCGACGCCGGCGCGGTCGTGCTCGGCGTGACGAACCTCGACCAGTTCGCCACCGGCCTCGTCGGCAGCCGCAGCCCCTACGGCGCGGTGCGGCATGCGACGGATGACTCGCGCATCTCGGGCGGCTCCAGCAGCGGGTCGGCCGTGGCCGTCGCCCTCGGCGTCGCCGACCTCGCGCTCGGCACCGACACCGCCGGCTCCGGCCGGGTGCCGGCGGCCCTCCACGGCCTGTACGGCGTGAAGCCGACCAAGGGCAGCGTGCCCGCGGCCGGGGTGGTACCCGCCTGCCGCAGCCTTGACGTCGTGACCGTGATGTCGGCCGACCTCGAGCTGGCCGAGCTCGCCGCATCGATCATGTCCGGCGCGGACGAGCGCGACCCGCTCTCGCGCGACGTGCCCGCCGACCCGCCGGGCCTCGACGAGCCGGCGCGGATCGGCATCCCGCAGCCGGGGCAGCTCGGCGAGCTGGCGCCCGGGTGGGCCGAGGCGTTCGCGGCGGAATGCGCGCGGTACGCGACATCCGGTGCAGCACTCGTCGAGGTCGACATCCGGCCGTTCCTCGAGGTCGCGCGCATGCTCTACGACGGCGCCTTCGTCGCCGAGCGCTACGCGGCGGTCGGCGAGTTCGTCGACGCGCACCCCGACGAAGTCGACCCGACGGTCGGCGGCATCATCGCGCGCTCGCGCGACATCCCGGCGTGGCGGTTGTACCAGGACTTCTCCCGCCTCGACGAGGTGCGCCGGACGACCGGCGCCGTGTTCGCCGGCATCGATGCGCTCCTCCTGCCGACGACGGTCGAGCATCCGACGCTCGCCGCCGTGGCCGCCGATCCCGTCGGCGTGAACTCCCGGCTCGGCCGGTTCACGAACTTCGCGAACCTCCTCGACCTCGCAGCGCTCGCGGTGCCGGCGGGCGAGGTCGACGGCCTGCCGTTCGGCGTGCAGCTCGTCGGGCCGGCGTTCAGCGATCGGATGCTCGGCGAGATCGCGAGGTCGGCGCGATGAGCGGCGGCATCCTGCTCGCCGTCGCTGGCGCGCACCTCACTGGCCAGCCGCTGAACCACCAGCTTACCGACCGCGGCGCGGTGCTCGAGCGGTCGACCACGACCGCGCCGGCGTACCGGTTGTTCGCCCTCGCGACCGATCCGCCGAAGCCAGGGGTCGTGCGCGTCGCCGACGGCGGCGTCGCGCTGCGGGTCGAGGTCTGGCGGCTCGACGCCGCGGCGTTCGGCGACTTCGTCGCGGCCCTGCCGCAGCCCATGGCGATCGGCAAGGTCGAACTCGCCGACGGCACGCTCGTCAGCGGATTCCTCGTCGAGCCGATCGCCGTCGACGGGGCCGCCGACATCAGCCGGCACGGCGGATGGCGCGAGTACCTCGCCGTCTCGGAGGTCGAGTAGCGCCGGGCCTCAGGCGACGAGGACGAGCCGATGCTGCGCGTCCGCGCGGACGCGCCGGGCGAACCGGTGGGACGGGCGCTCGACGGCGTAGTAGAACCCGATCGCGAGCGCGATGGAGATCGGAGCCGCGATCAGGAGCGTGAACGCCGGCCGGGGAAGCAGGGCCGCGACGGCGATCACGATCGGCTCGTGGACGAGGTAGAGGCTGAACGAGATGCTGCCGAGGAAGCGGAACGGCGCCGAGCCGAGGAGGCCCGCGATGGGCCGGCCGAACGCCGACGCCACGATGACCAGGACGACGCCGACGAGCGTCGGCACGATGGTGGCGACCCGCGCCCACTCTCCGAGCGCCGGGAGCAGCATCCAGTAGGAGACCATCAGCGCGAGCCCGCAGAGCATGGCGGGAGTGCTCCACCATCGGGCGGAACGTCGCACCTCGGCGCGATCGGACCATTGCGACAACGCATCCCATGCGCCGGCCAGCGCGACGCCGATCCCGAACATCGGGAGGTACGTGAGCGCGCGCACGTCGCCCCACACGCCCAGCGCGGCGAGCGCGGTGTAGACCACCAGTTGCACTCCGGGACGGAGTCGTCGGCCGACGTAGATGTACACCGGGAGCAGCAGCGAGAACAGCACCTCCCACTGGAGGGACCACAGCGGGCTGATGACGTCGGACGCCCCGCCCACCAACGTCAGGTCGGTGAGCATGGACTTCACCGAGTACTCGTCGGGTCGGTCGGCGAGCCACCAGCTCTCCGCCTCGCCCCCGCGAGGGAACACCGCGATGACGACCGCCGCGAGGAGCACGGCGCCCAGGACCGGCACGTACAGGCGAACGAGCCGGGACGGATAGTACGAGTTCCAGTTGAACGTCCGGCTGTTCGTCGACATGGCCAGGACCATGCCCGAGAGCACGAAGAACAGGTAGACCGCCTCGGTGCCCGCCCACGCGAGATGCAGCGGCGTGTGCACCAGCCAGCCCGCCGGAGCCGGGACCGCCTGGCCGTCGCGATACGGCGCGGCGAGCGCGGGGAGGGTCAGCAGGCTGTGGTGCACGAGCACGACGACGGCGGCGATGCCGCGCAATCCGTCGAGTGAGCGCAGTCGGGCGAGGGGGGCGGGGGACATCAGGGGCCGATCGGGTCGGGGGGCGGCGGGGGCTCGGTCGGTCGAGGGATCAGCGTAACCCGAATGCCGGGTGCCGCGAAGTCGACGTGGTGAGCTCCGCGACGCCGGGTGTCCTAACATCGACCCATGCCCAACGGTTCCGCTCGTCCGCGCTCACGTGGCAGGCGGATCGCCGGGCGGGCCGCGATCGGCTCGATCGGGGCCGTCCTCGGCATCGGGATCGGATTCGCGCTCGGCCTCGGCCTCGACGCGACGGCCCCGCCGGCGTCCGGCGAACCGTCACCGACGGCCACGGCCCGGCCACGCCCTACCCCGTCGCCGTCGCCGTCGCCGTCGCCGAACGAGGCCGTATCGGCTTCCGTCGCCGAAGCGGCGCTTCGACGCCTGCCCGAGCAGCCGCGCGCCCTCATCATCGGCGACTCGTTCGCCGAGGGGATCGGGGGGATGGGGGACGGCGACCAACTCACCACCATCGCCGTGGATCGCGGATGGGCCAGCCTCGCCGCCGACTCGCTCGGGTGGACCGCGACGATCGACGCGATCGGGGGAACCGGGTTCTGGAAGGACGTCGCGACCGACGGTCGGACCGGCGTCGCCTACCTGCAGCGCCTCGGTCTCCACGCCGCCGCGGGCGAGGCGTACGACGTGATCGTCCTCCAGGGTGGGCTCAACGACGACCAGGCCACGCCGCTCCAGGAGCGCGCCGCCGTGACCTCGGCGATTCGGGCGGCGCAGGCCGCCTGGCCCGATGCCGCGGTCATCGTGTTCGGACCGACCGAGCCCCTCGCCAACGGGACCGAGCGCAGTCGCCATGCGGCGGTCGTCGGCGCGGCGGCGGTGGAGGCCGGCGCGATCCTCGTGGACCCCTCCGCACCCGTGCCCTGGATCACGGCGGCGAACAGCGCCGGGTTCGACGCGGGCGACGGACTCCACCTCAGTCACGCCGGGTACGCGTACCTCGCCGGGCGCTTCGCCGCCGACATCCAGTCGTCGGCCGGCTCCGCCGAGCTCGGCGGAGCCGCCCGGGACTGACGGTCCTCCCGACGTCCCCACCGGGTGCGTGCGGGTGCCGCGTGATCGAGCGGTCCGGTCGCGCCGGCCGCGGAACTATGCCGGCTGGGGCACCGGTTCCTTCGCGACCAGCGTGAGCACGTCGTACGTCGCGACGATCGCGTCGTCCTGGTTCTTCAGCACCGCGTCCCAGCGCACCTCGCCGTACTCGTCGGTCTCGCGCGGCGAGATCTCCTTCGCCGTGAGCTCGACCCGGATCGAGTCGCCGGGCGACACGGGCGTGATGAAGCGCAGGTTCTCGAGGCCGTAGTTCGCGAGCACCGGGCCGGGCGCGGCGTCCACGAACAGGCCCGCGGCCCACGACACGAGCAGGTACCCGTGCGCGACGCGGCCGGGGAAGAAGGGGTTCGCCGCGGCCGCCTCCTCGTCCATGTGGGCGTAGAACGTGTCGCCGGTGAAGTTCGCGAACGTCTCGATGTCCTCGAGCGTGACGGTGCGCGGCGCCGACGCGACCTGGTCGCCGATGCGCAGGTCGGCGAGCGACTTGCGGAACGGGTGCGGCTCGCCGGCCTCCTGGTAGGGGCGCGCCTCGGCGCCGGAGTGCCACACGCCCGTCAGCGCGGTGAGCATCGCCGGCGACCCCTGCACGGCGGTGCGCTGCATGAAGTGCTTGACCGCGCGGATGCCGCCGAGCTCCTCGGCCCCGCCCGCCCGGCCCGGGCCGCCATGCACGAGGTGCGGCACGGGCGAACCGTGGCCGGTCGAGCTGCGCGCGTCGTCGCGGTCGAGGAACAGCAGCCGGCCGTTCATCGAGGCGATGCCGGTGGCGAGCGCGACCGCGACCTCGGGGTCGTGGGTCGCGACGCTCGTGACGAGCGAGCCGCCGCCGCGCGCGACGAGGTCGACGGCCTGGTCGAGCGAGTCGTAGGCGATGACGGAGGCCACGGGGCCGAACGCCTCGACCTCGTGCACCGCCGGCGCAGTGGCATCCGTGAACTTCAGCAGCATCGGCTGCACGAACGCGCCCTCGGCATCGACGCCCGACGGCGGCTCGGTGGAGCCGATGACGAGCTCGCCACCGGCCTCCTGCAGCCGGCGCACCTGGCGCAGCACCTCGTCGCGCTGCCCGGTCGAGGCGAGCGGGCCCATCGTCGTGCCCTCGGCGCGCGGGTCGCCGACGACGACGCGCTCGGCGAGGCGGGCACGCACCGCGTCGACCAGGGCGTCGACGGAGGCCGCGGGCACGATCGCGCGGCGGATCGCCGTGCACTTCTGCCCCGCCTTCGAGGTCATCTCGACGACGAGCTGCTTGACGTAGGCGTCGAACTCGGGCGTCTCGGGCGTGGCATCCGTACCGAGGACCGACGCGTTGATCGAGTCGGTCTCGCTCGAGAACCGCACGCCGCCCGTCTGCACCGAGTCGTGCGCGCGCAGCCGCTCGGCGGTCGACGCCGAACCGGTGAACGCGACGAGGTCGCCGAGCTTCAGGTGGTCGAACAGGTCGGGCACGCTGCCCGACACGAGCTGCAGCGATCCGGCCGGCAGCAGGCCGGATTCGACGAGGATCCGCACGAACGCCTCGGCGAGGTAGCCGGTCGGCGTCGCGGGCTTCACGACCGTCGGCACGCCCGCGAGGAACGCCGGCGCGAACTTCTCGAGCGAGCCCCACACCGGGAAGTTGAACGCGTTGATCTGCACCGCGACGCCGGGCAGGCGCGTGTAGACGTGGCGGCCGATGAACGAGCCGTCCTTCGAGAGCGGCTCGACCGGGCCGTCGACGAGCACCTTCGCGTTGGGCAGCTCGCGGCGCCCCTTCGACGAGTACGTGAAGAGCACGCCGATGCCGCCGTCGATGTCGACCCATGAGTCGCGCTGCGTCGCGCCGGTGCGCGCCGACAGCTCGTACAGCTCGGCCTTGCGGTCGGTGAGCGCGAGCGCCATCTGCTTGAGCAGCACCGCGCGCTGGTGGAAGGTGAGCTCGCCGAGCGAGCGCTGGCCGACCGTGCGCGCGTGCTCGAGCACGGCGCCGAGGTCGAGCCCCTCGGTCGAGACGCGCGCGACGAGCTCGCCGGTCGACGCGTCGCGCACCTCGGCAGCGGCGGCCGCGGCGTCGTCGCCGGGGGTCCACCACGCGTCGCGGACGTAGCTGGGCAGGATGTCGGTCATCTGCTGTCTCTCCTCGTTCATGCGGTCGGGTTGCTCCGCGCCGCTGCGCCGGTTGCACGTCCGCTGCGCCAGTCCGGGTGGCGCAGACGCCGCCGAAGTGGCGCGCCGGGCGTGCCGCACCACCGCGTCACTGCGCGTCCCACAGGTAGAAGCCCTCGCCGGTCTTGCGGCCGAGCTTGCCCTCCTCCACCATGCGGCGGAGCAGGGCGGGCGGGGCGAATCGGTCGCCGAGCTCGCCCGCGAGGTACTCGGCGATGCCGAGCCGCACGTCGAGTCCGACGAGGTCGGTGAGCTTCAGCGGGCCCACCGGGTGCTTGTAGCCGAGCGTCATCGCGGCGTCGATGTCCTCGGCGGAGGCCACGCCCTCCTCGAGCATGCGGATGGCCTCGAGCCCGAGCGCCACGCCGAGCCGGCTCGACGCGAAGCCCGGCGCGTCGTGCACGACGATCGGGGTCTTCGCGATCGCCTGCACCCACCCGCGCGCCTCCTCGACGAGCGCGCCGTCGGTGCCCGTGCCGCGCACGACCTCGACGAGCGCCGACGCGGGCACGGGGTTGAAGAAGTGGAGGCCGAGGAACCGGGCCGGGCGCTCGAGCCGGTCGGCGAGCGCGTCGATCGAGATCGACGACGTGTTCGTCGCGAGCGCGGCATCCGCCCCCAGCACCGCCTCGACGCGGGTGAGCGCGTCGAGCTTGAGGTCGAGGTCCTCGGGCACGGCCTCGATCACGAGGCCGGCGCCGGCGAAGCCGTCGACGTCGGTGGCCACGCCGAGCCGGCTCCCGATCGCGTCGGCGGTCTCGGCGGTCGTGCCGCGGGCGACGGATGCCGCGACCGAGTCGAGCACGCGGGTGCGGGCGGCCTCGGCGGCGGCGGCGTCGCGCTCGACGACGGTCACGTCGGAGCCGGCGACGAGGAACGCGTGCGCGATGCCGGCGCCCATGCGTCCGCCGCCGAGCACGCCGACGCGTTCGGGTGCGCTGGATCCAGTCACTTCTTCCGCCTCTCCAGGAACTCGGTCATCCGCCGGTGCTTCTCGGGGCTCTCGAACAGTACGGCTTGCGCCTCGAGGTCGACGCGCGGGTGGTCGGCGCGCGGGGCGCGCAGCACGCGCTTGGTCGCGATGGTGGCGTCGCGGTCGTTCCGCGCGATGCGGTCGGCGATCGCGTGCGCCTCGGCGAGCAGGTCGGCGGCCGGGTGCACGCCCGTGACGAGGCCGATCGACAGCGCCTCGGCGGCGTCGACGATCCGGCCGGTGAGCAGCAGCTCGGTCGCGCGCGCCTCGCCGACGATCTCCTTCAGCCGCCAGGTCGCGCCGGCGGCCGGGATGATCCCGAGCCCGGTCTCGGGGTTGCCGAACCGGGCGTCGGGCGTGGCGATGCGGATGTCGGCGGCGAACGCGAGCTCGGCCCCGCCGCCGAGGGCCCACCCCTCGACCGCCGCGATCACGGGCATGGGCAGCTCGTGGATGCGCACGAACGCGTTGGCGTTGATGCCGGCGAGCGCGTCGGCGGCCCGCCGCTCGCGCAGCTGAGCGATGTCGGCGCCCGACGCGAACACGCCGCCCGCGCCGGTCAGGATGAGCGTGCGCGGCTCGGCCTCGAGCTCCGCGCACAGTGCGTGCAGGGCGTCGATCGTGGCCTGGTCGATGGCGTTCCGCTTGTCGGGGCGGTTCAGGGTCGCCACGACGCGATCGTCGCGGCGCTCGACGAGCAGCAAGGGTGGCAGGTCGGGCGACACCGCGACATCCGGCATGCTCACCGCACTCCCTCGACGATCAGCGCGGTGCCCTGCCCGACGCCGACGCACATGGTCGCGAGCCCGTAGCGCGAGCCCTCGCGCTCCATCCGGCCGAGCAGCGTGACGACGAGCCGCGCGCCCGACGAGCCGAGCGGATGCCCGAGGGCGATCGCCCCGCCGTCGGCGTTGACGAGCTCGGGGTCCAGGCCGAGCCGGCGCATGCTGGCGAGCGACTGCGTCGCGAACGCCTCGTTGAGCTCGATCGATCCGAGGTCGGCGAGCGAGACGCCCGAGCGCTCGAGCGCCTTCTCGGTCGCGGGCACCGGGCCCAGCCCCATGATCTCGGGCGCGAGCCCGGCGGACGCGCCGACGACGACCCGCGCCCGCGGCGTGAGTCCGTAGCGCTCGACCGCCGACGCGCTGGCGACGAGGATCGCGCTCGCACCGTCGTTGAGCGAGCTCGAGTTGCCGGCCGTCACGACCGAGCCGCCGCGCACCACCGGCCGCAGACCCGCGAGCACGTCGAGTGACGTGTCGCGGCGCGGCCCCTCGTCGACGAGGACCTCGCCCCTCGCGGTCGGCACGCCGACGATCTCGGCCTCGAACCGCCCCGCGTCGATCGCGGCTGCCGCGCGCTGCTGGCTGCGCAGGGCGAACGCGTCGGCGTCCTCGCGCGTGATGCCGTCGAGGCGCGCGACCTCCTCTGCGGTCTCGGGCATGGAATAGGTGGCCTTCTCGCGTGCGAGCAGCTCGGGGTTCGGGAAGCGCCAGCCGATCGAGGTGTCGTACGTGTCGCCGGGCTTCGCCCACGGCTTCTCGGGCTTGGCCTGCACCCAGGGGGCACGCGTCATCGACTCGACGCCGCCCGCGATGATGAGGTCGGCGTCGCCCGCGCGGATCGCCTGCGCGGCCATGATGATCGCCGACATGCCCGACGCGCAGAGCCGGTTCACCGTGATGCCGGGCACCGAGTCGGGCAGGCCCGCGAGGAGCACCGACATGCGGGCGACGTTGCGGTTGTCCTCGCCGGCCTGGTTCGCGGCGCCGAGGATGACCTCGTCGATCGCGCCGGCCTCGATGGCCTCCTCGTCGACGCCGGCGCGGCGGATCAGCTCGCCGACGACGAGGCTCGCGAGGTCGTCGGGCCGCACGCTCGCGAGCGCGCCCCCGTAGCGACCCACCGGGGTCCGTACTCCACCGACGAGGAACGCCTCCGCCATGCCTGCTCCTGACCACGCTGTCCGGGATGTCGCGGGATGTCGCCGCCGGCGTACCGGCGGCCGCGTCATCCGATCTCGGCTGCATTCACAACCGACCGTTCAGTCAGTAAGTATGACCGACGGATGGCGCATCCGCCAGTCGGGCGGGTCGGCGCGGCCGCTCAGCCCTCCTCGGGTGCGCCCGTCGAGGTGTCGCCCGTGGGCCCGAACAGCGTCCACTCGCCGCCGCGGCACTCATAGAACGAGACCGTCTCGGTGTCGATGTAGATGTCGCCGTCGGCCGTGCACTTCTCGGGCTCGGGCACCCCGAGGCCGAGCGTGACCTGCGTGCCCGGCGCACCGGCCTCGCCCTGCTCGCCCTGCTCGCCCTGCTCGCCCTGCGCACCCTGCTCGCCCTGCGCACCCGCCTCGCCCTGCTCGCCCTGCGCCCCCGTCGCGCCCGTGAGGTTCTCGGCGGCCGACGTGCGGATGTTGCCCACCAGGGTCCAGTCGCCGTCCTGGAACAGGTAGACGTCGGAGGTCTCGAGGTCGATGTAGACGTCGCCCTCGTAGCCCTTGCCGGATTCCGGCACGCCCGTTCCCGCGCGCACCGCCGAGCCCGCGGGGAGGATGTCCTCGAGCGCCTCCTCGTACGCGACCTCGTCGGCGGCCTCGTCTCCACCGCCCTCGGCCTCGTCGGTCGGCGAGGCGGTCGCGACCACCTCGTCGGCGTCGCCCGACCCCGCGAGCGACGCGCCGAGGAACGCGGCGACGAACGACAGCACGACGACCCCGATGCCGACGCCGATGAGCCATCCGCGGCTCACAGGCTGCGGCGGAGGGCTCCCGGTCTTCGCGGCCTGGTCCGTCGATCCGGGCGTCGCCTCCTGCTCGGTGCTCATCCGCGCCTCCCCCATCCGCGCCCCGCCGCCCCGGCAACCCGGAATGGGGCGTCGCGAGGATGCTACGGCCTGCAACCGCCCGGCCTGTGCCTTTGGTCCCGCGATCCTCGCGGACGACGACGCAGGGTCCCGACCGGCGCGGTCGGGACCCTGCGTGCGGGGGCGGGCGGATGCCGCGGTGCGGCGTGCTACGCGACGAGCTCGCCGTCGGACTCGCGCTCGGCGACCTCCACCGACGCCGGCTCGGCCCCGGCCTGGACCTCGACGGGGCCGAGGTCGGCGAGCAGCTCGTCGCCGAGGCGCACGTCCTCGAAGTCGACCTCGATCTCGGCACGACCGAGGAGCTCGCTCATGCGACGCTGGCGGTTGCGCGGGATGAGCGTCACGACGCGGCCCGTGCGACCCGCGCGGCCGGTGCGGCCCGAACGGTGCAGGTACGTCTTGTACTCGTCGGGCGCGTCGGCCTGGATGACGAGGTCGATGTCGTCGACGTGGATGCCGCGGGCCGCGACATCCGTCGCCACGAGCACGTCGACCCGGCCGCTCGTGAGCTGGTGCAGGTTGCGCGTGCGGCGCGACTGGTTGAGGTCGCCGTGCAGGGCGACCGCGAGGATGCCCGCGTCGGCGAGGTGATCGGTGAGGTCCTCGGCGAACGCGCGCGTGCGCGAGAACACCAGGGTCTTGCCGTTGCGATCGGCGAGCTGGGCGACGATGTCGCGCTTGTCGCGGTTGTCGATCACGAACACGCGGTGCTCGATCGTGCCCGACGCCTGGTCCTCGCCGGCGACCTCGTGCACGGCCGGGTCGACGAGGAACTCGTCGACGAGCGAGGCCACGCCCGAGTCGAGCGTCGCGGAGAACAGCAGCTTCTGCCCGCCGTCGGCCGTGCGACGGAGGATCCGCTGCACGGGCTCGAGGAAGCCGAGGTCGCACATGTGGTCGGCCTCGTCGAGGATCGTGATCGCGACCTCGCTGAGGTCGAGGCGTCCCTGCTCGATGAGGTCCTCGACGCGACCCGGCGTGCCGATCACGATGTCGACGCCGCGCTGGAGCGCGCCGACCTGGCGGCCCTGCGGGACGCCGCCGTAGATCTGCGTGGTGAAGAGGCCGACGCTCTGCGCGATCGGCTGGACCGTGCGGTCGATCTGCAGGGCGAGTTCGCGGGTCGGCGCGAGGATCAGCGCACGGGGGTTCCGACCGAACTGGCGCTTGCCGCCCGACTTGCCGGACTCGGCCCACAGGTTCATGAGGCGCTCGACGGTCGGGGCGCCGAACGCGATGGTCTTTCCCGAACCGGTGCGGCCGCGGCCGAGCACGTCGCGACCCTCGAGCACGACCGGGATGGTCGCGGCCTGGATCGGGAACGGCGACTCGGCGCCGAGCTCCTTCAGCGCACGGACGATGTTGCCGCCGAGGCCCAGGTCGGCGAAGCCGATGCCGTCGACCTCCTCGGCCTGGATGGCCTCGGCCTCGAGCCGCTCGAGCACGACGTCGTCGGCCGGCTGGAAGCGCTCGCGGCGCTCGTCCTGGGGGTAGAACGAGGACGGCCGGCGCTCGGAGTCGCGGAAGCCCGGACGGTCGAACTCGCGGTCGCGGCGCGGCGCGCGGTCGTCGCGGTCGTACGAACGCGCCGGGCGCTCGTCGCGGTCGAACCGGCGGGGGGCGCGGTCGTCACGGCGCGGCGCACGGTCGTCACGGTCGTACGAACGCGGGGCACGCTCGTCACGGTCGTAGCGACGCGGGGCACGGTCGTCGCGGTCGTACGAACGCGGCGCGCGGTCGTACGAACGCGGCGCGCGGTCGTCACGGTCGTAGCGACGCGGGGCGCGTTCGTCACGGTCGAACCGACGCGGGGCACGCTCGTCACGGTCGAACGAGCGGGCCGGACGGACGTCGCGGTCGCGAGACGCTCCGCCGCGCGGTGCTCCCCGACCGGCCGTGGGGCGCTCGTCGCGACCCGGTCGCTCCGAGCGGTGCGGCGCACGACCCGACGCGACGCGCTCGTCGCGCGACCAGCGCGGCTTGCGGTCGTCGGTCGATTCCTCGGGCCGGTGGCCGCGGTGGCCGGGGCTGCGCGAGCCGGGCTTCTTCTTCGTCGCGGAGGCGTACGAGGGGTCGAAGTTGCGGGCGGGACGACCGCCGGCGGGCTTCTTGTTCTTCGGCATGGATGCTTTCCGGGTTGTATTCGTGTACATGGCAGCACGCCGCGCGAGCGCGCGGCGCAACTGGGAACCCGGGTGCTTCCTCGACCGGGGCCGTTCACATACGGTGACTTCCCGCGCGCGAACCGCGCGCGGGACCGGCCCTCAGGACTCACAAACCCATCCGTGCACGGCACGGTGTCCAGAACCGACCTCACGATGGTACCGGACACCCTCCTGTGAATCAGCCCGGCGCCGCATCCGAGCGGATCGGAATGTAACGACCCGGTAACCCGGCTCACGTACGCTCTCGTCGTGACCACACCGCCGTCGATCTCCGTCGAGTCGCCTCGCGCGCCCGGAATCGAGCAGTTGCTCGACGCCGGCAGCGCCCACGCGCGCTCGCTGTACCCGGCCGACGAGCTCCTCGACGTCGCGCAGCTCGAGGCGCCGGGCACCCTCGTCTACGTCGCGCGCGACGGCGACAGCAGGGCGATCGGGGTGGCGGCGATCGTCGAGGGGGACGGCATCGGCGACGGCCGCGGCGAGCTCAAGCGCATGTACATCGACGCCGGGGCGCGCGGCGCCGGCATCGCGAGCGCACTGATCGAGCGGATCGAGACGGATGCCGCGGAGCGCGGGCTGCGCGAGATCGTGCTCGAGGCCGGCCGCCTGCAGCATCCTGCGCTCGCGCTGTACGCCAAGCACGGGTACCACCGCGTCGAACGGTTCGGCCGGTACGTCGGGGAGCCGTCGAGCGTGTGCATGGCGAAGTCGCTCGTGGGCTTCACGGGCGATGTCCTCGGCGAGCGCCCGCTCGCCGTCGGCGAGTGAGCGACGCCGCGACCGGCTGAGCCGACGCCGGCTGTACGGATCGCCCCGCGACGCGGCATCCTCGGAACACACGGATCGTTCTCGGAGGGGGCCCATGCTCGCGTTCATCTCGGCGGTCGCGTTCGGCATCACGATCGGCGGCGCCATCGGCGCGATCGCGACCGGCGACCCTCGCTACACGATCCTGTGGAGCATCTCGCTCACGGTCGCGATCCTCGCGGGCACGTTCGCCGGCCTCGGCGCCGCCGGACTGTTCGGCCGCGGGCGGGCCGGTGCACCGGCCGCGCCGCCGGCGGGCGAACTCTCGCTCGCCCGCGTGGAACGCATCGGCCGCACCGGCCTGACCATCAACGGCCAGCCGCAGGTCGAGATCACCCTCACGGTCGCGCCGAGGTTCCGTGCCGCCTACACGACCGTGCTCCGGCAGATCGTCGACGTCGTCGCGCTGCCGCAGGTGCAGCCCGGGTCGATCGTCGTGGTGCGCCGGCCCGATGACGCGAAGGCGAACGTGGTGCTCGAGCCGACCCCGCCCGACGACTGGGCGCGCGTGCGCGACGCCGAGCAGCTCCGCACGGGCACCGAACGGACGGTGCCGCTCGCCTCGCAGGCGCCCGCGTGGGCATCGGAGCCGCAGGGGCTCCTGGGCGGCCCGAAGCGGGCCCGTCGCCCGTGGCGCACCGTGCTGCTCGCCGGCGTCGCGGTCGCGACGGCCGCGATCGTGCTGATCCCCGCGTACGACACGATCGGCCGCACGGTCCAGGCGATCGCGTCGGGCGACCCAGATTCGGCGGGGGTGGTGCTCGGCGACCGGCACCGGGAGATCGTCGACGCGCTCGCCGCGGAGACCGGCGGCACGCAGTTCATCCGGATCGGCTTCTACGACGGCTACGCGCTCGCAGCGGCGCCGAGTGCGCCGGGTGCGCTCACGATCGACTCCTACCAGTACCGGTACGACCGCACCGAGCACCAGGGGCCTGAGCTCATCCAGCCCGACGACCCGGCCGCCGCGCTCTTCGACGTCGACGAGGTCGACTGGTCCGCGATCCCCGACCACATCGCCGCGGCGAAGGAGCACTCCGGCATCGCCGCCCCGACCTCCGTGATCGTGTCGGTCGAGCGCACGCCCGTGGCCGACGAGACCGGGGCGCGCCCGGTGCGGGTGCTCGTCATGCTCGACTCGGCGTACGAGGATGCGTCGGTGCAGCTCGACGCGGTGACCGGCGAGATCCTCGGCTGACGATCGGCCGCGGCGCGACACCGCACCGGATGGTTGCGAGGGGCCGAACCTGGGATAGCATCGCTCCACCCCCGAACCCGGAGCCCCTGTGACCCCCACCCGATTCTCCGGCGGTCACGGAGGCCGGCGCCGCCGGCCCGTCCGGGTCGCCCTCGCCGTCACCGCGGCGCTCGCGATCGCGGCCGCCGTCTCGGCGTTCCACCAGCCGCTGCGCGAGATCGACCCGACGGCCGCGCAGGCCTCGAGCGAGGTCGCGGGCACCGAGATCATCGGCATCCGCACGTTCGCGCCGCCCGCCGGGCTCCGCGTCGACGCCGACCTCGAGTACGGCGTCGCCGACGACGGCACCCTGCTCACGCTCGACGTCTGCCGACCGGCGGTCGACGACGCGATCGGCGACGCGTTGCCGACGGTCGTGTCGGTCCACGGCGGCAGCTGGGCCCGCGGCGACAAGGCCAACGCCGACTGGCGCGCGGTCTGCCTCTGGCTCGCGAGCGAGGGCTTCGTCGCGGCATCCGTCAACTACCGACTCGTGCCCGAGGCGCGGTACCCGGCGCAGGTCGACGACGTCGCGGCGGCCGTGGCCTGGCTGCGCGAGCCCGAGCAGGTCGACCGGTTCGGCATCGACCCGGCCCGCATCGCCGCGTTCGGCGGTTCGGCGGGCGGTCACCTCGCGGCGCTGCTCGGCACGCTCGGCGACGGTCCGCTCGACGAGGGGTCGCGCGTCGCGGCCGTCGTCGAGCTCTCGGGCCCGGTCGGGCTCGGCGAGGCCGAGCTCGAGGCCGACGCGGCGTCCGACTGGCTGCGGAGCATCGTCGGCGAGTTCCTGTCGTGCGAGCCCGGCGCGAGCGACCTCGACTGCCCGCAGGCGATCGAGGCGTCCGCGACCGCGCACGTCGACCCGAGCGATCCGCCGTTCTTCATCGGGCACTCCGACGCCGAGGTCGTGCCGGTCGCGCAGTCGGTGCGCCTCGCCGAGACGCTCGGCGCCTCCGCCGTGCCGGTCGAGCTCGCGGTGGTCCCGGGCGACGCCCACTCGATCGGCATCCTCGACGCGCCGCTGCGCGGGCGGGTCGCCGCGTTCCTGCACGCCCGGCTGGGCTGACGCAATCCCCTGCGCGGTCGGCCCCGCGTGCCTAGGCTCGATCCATGGGGGAATCGACGGATGACACGACGGATGACGCTGCGCCGGCGACGCCCGAGTGGCGCGTCGTGGCCACCCGGGCCGCGCACGAGTTCCGCATCCACCAGTGCTGGGACATCGCCGCCGCGCTGACGTACCACGCGGTGCTCTCGGTGTGCCCGGCGCTGCTCGCCGCGACCGCGTTCATCGGGCTGTTCGGCAATGCCGAGCCGGTGGCGCACGGGGCGCTCGACGTCGTCCGCGACCTCGGTGGCGACGACACCGTCGCGGCGCTGGTCGAGCCGGTCGACCAGCTGCTCGGCGCGTCGCAGGCGGGCCTCGCCCTCCTCACGGGGCTGGCGATCACGCTGTGGACGGTGTCCGGCTACCTCGGCACGTTCGGACGCGGGATGAACCGGATCCTCGGCGTGCCCGAGGGACGCCCGTTCTGGAAGTCGCGCCCGGCGATGCTGGCGGCGGCGAGCGTGATCGTGGTGCTCGGCTCGTTGGTCGTCGGCGGGCTCGTCGTGAGCGGCGCGGTCGCCACCTCCGTCGGCCGTTCGCTCGGGTTCGACGAGGACGCGACCCTGGCGTGGGACCTCGGCAAGCTGCCGCTCCTCGCCGCCCTGGCCGCCCTGATCATCGCGATCCTCTACTGGGCGACGCCGAACGTGCGGCGCCCGAGCCTGCGCTGGCTCTCGGTCGGCGCCGCCGTGGCGCTCGTCGTGTGGATGCTCACGACCGCGGCCTTCGCGGTGTACGTGTGGAACTTCGCGAGCTACGACCGCACGTACGGGGTGCTCGGCGGCATCGTGGCGTTCCTGCTGTGGCTGTGGCTGTCGAACCTCGCCGTGCTGGCCGGGGCCGTGCTCGACACCGAGGTGGAACGGGCACGCCAGCTGCGGGCCGGCGTGCCCGCCGAGGAGGTGCTCCAGCTCGACCTGCGCGACGACCGCCTGGTGCGCCTCAATCGGGAGCAGCGGGCGTCCGACGTGCGCGCGTCGGCCGCGATGCGGGTCGGCGCCGAGGCCGACGCGGACGGCGCGGCCTGAGCGGGCCGGCCCGGGATCGGGTCGCGCCCGCGCCGCCGCCGCAGTGCGCGCGCAACGTCCCCGAAGCATGCATGCGGTTCGATGGACGCATGGGCAGTGAACCGATCACCGTGTCGATCCGCCGCGAGGTCGATCCCGACCGGATCGCGGAGGCGACCGTGTGGGTGCAGACCGGCGTGAACCTCGCCAACCGCTACCCCGGCTTCCTCGGCTCGGGGTGGGTGCGCGCAGGCGAGGACTCCGACGTGTGGCACATGCTGTACCGCTTCGCGAACGAGGAGACGCTCGAGGCGTGGGAGCGGTCGCCCGAGCGCGCCTGGTGGCTCGAGATGGGGCGGGGGTTCGTGCGCGCGGAGCGGTCGCGGCGCCGCACGGGCATCGAGGGCTGGTTCGACGAGCCGGCGACGGGGTCGGTGCCGGCGGTGGCGGATGGCGCGACCGCCGCGGACGCCTCGGCGCTGCCGCCCGCACCCCCGCGGTGGAAGCAGGCCGTGAGCATCTGGCTGGGCTTCTTCCCCGTGAACCTCGCGTTCGCGCTGCTGATGGTGTTCGTCCCGGGCTGGGAGGCGGTGCCGATCGCGCTGCGCGTGCTCATCACGACGCTCGTGCTGACGCCGATCATGACGTACTGGGTGCTGCCATGGGTGACGCGGCTGCTGCGCGGATGGCTGGCGCCGGCCGCGTGACGGGCCGCGCACCGGCCGACGACCGCCTCCTGCCGCCGGGACGCCAGCTCGCGATCACGTGGTCGATCCCCGACGGGTTCGGCGGCATGACCGCAGCGCTGCTGCGCCGGTCGCGGAGCTTCGCCCGGCTCGCCGGCGCCGAGGTCGACGTGCTCACGTTCGACGGGCGCCCCGACTACCCGGCCGTCCGGGAGCGGCTCGCCGGGCTGGGCGAGCTCGTCGAGGGCGTGCGGCTCCGCAACCTGTACGAGCGCCTGCGCGACGAGCCGGTGGCACCGGGCCTCGTGGGCGTCGAGCCCGGCATCGCGGGGCTCGGCGACGCCCATCGGCGCGAGGCGGCCCCGGACGGCGCCGCGCGGGTCGAGCACCGGTCGCTCGAGAGCGGCGTGCGTATCGCGCACCTGCGCGCCGACGGCTCGCTCGCCGTGCTCGACGAGCGCGACCGGCCGGGTGGGCCGCGGCGCCTCATCACGGCGTTCGACACGGGCGAGCGGCCGGTGCGGCAGTGGCGCTCGGCGCGCGCCTGCTACGCAGAGTGGATCGCCGAGGTCGCCTTCGACGGCGACGGCGGCGCGGACGGCGGCGCCGACGCGTTCGCGATCGTGGACAGCAAGACCGCCGCGCGCTTCATGGCGCACGTCCGCCTGCCCCGCCTGGTGACGCTGCACGTCGTGCACAACGCGCACCTCGAACCCGGCAGCGGGCCGATCGGCCGCCTGCGCCCCTCACGTCGCGACGCGCTCGTGCACCCCGAGCGGTTCGACTCGCTCGTGTTCCTCACCGAGCGGCAGCGGGCGGATGTCGCGGCCCTCCTCGCCGATCCGGGCAACCTCGCCGTCGTGCCGAACGCGGCCGTGATGCCGGCCGGGTCGTCCGACGACGGCACCGGCAACGGCACCGCCGGCGGCGACGACGCCGACGCGATCGCGGACGACGCCGCGCGCCGGCCCGCCTCCGCGGCACTCGTCGCGGGACTGACCCCGCGCAAGCGCGTGGACCACGCCGTCCGCGCGATCCGCCTCACGCGCGACGCCGGCGTGCCCGCCGAGCTCACGGTCGTCGGCGACGGGCCAGAGCTCGGCCGGCTGCGTGAGGTCGCGTCGGGCGCCGGGGTCGACGGAGTCGTCGTGTTCGCCGGGCACCGGCCCGACGCCGCGGAGGCGTTCGCCGCGGCATCCGTCGCCCTGCTCACGAGCACCTCGGAGGGTGCCCCGCTCGTGCTGCTCGAGGCGATGGCACGCGGCTGCATCCCGATCGCGTACGACATCGCGTACGGGCCCGCCGACCTCATCGAGCACGGCGTGAACGGCTTCCTCGTCGCGCCCGGCGACGAGGCGGCGCTCGCTCGGACGATCGCCGAGGTCGCCGGGCTCCCGCCGCTCCGGCGCGCCGGGCTGCGCCGTGCCGCACGGGCGACCGCGTCGCGCTTCGACGAGGCGAGCATCACCGTGCGCTGGGGCGAGGTGCAGCGCGCGGCCGCCGCCCGCCACCATCGCGTCGTGGTGCCGCTGCCGGCGACGCTCGAGCAGGTGCGGCTCCGGCGTCCGCGAGGTCGGCTCCGGGTGCGCGCACGCCTGCAGGGCGTGCGGGATGGCGGTCACGCCACGGTTCAGCTCATGCGCCGACGCACGGGCGCACTGTTGCGGCGCACGGCGGTCGTCGAGGCCGGGCAGGTCCGCGTCCGCCTGACGCGCGAGGAGACCGCGCTGCTCGACGGCGGCGGGCCGATCCGCGTCACGCTCCTCGTCGAGGCCGGCGATGCGCAGGCGCGCCTCGACGGCGGCGCGGTGCACCCCGACACGCGGGACCTTCCCCGCCGCGTCGCCGGGCGCGTGCGCCGACGCGCCCTGCCGCGGTACTGACGCCCTGAGGCGCCCCGCGTCAGCGGCTGCCGCGGATGCGGCGCGAGAGCGTCGCGGCGGCCTCGCGCACGCCGTCGGTCGCGGCGTCGACGAGCTCGGGCGGCGACCCCTCGGCGAACGTCGCCGCGATCGCCGCGGCAGGCCAGCCCAGATGATCGAGCACGACCGCGCCCACCGAGGCGAGCCCCTCGGTCACCTCGCCGTGCTCGGCCGCGACGCCGGCGGCGCGCGCCTCGGCGAGCACCGACTTGAGCCGCGAGTAGGTCCACGGGATCTCGGCCGCGGGCGACGGATGGCGCTCGCTGAATGCGTCGCGGTCGGGGTAGAGCGCGCGCAGCTGCGCCGGCGGCAGCGCAGCGAGCATCGCCCGGCCCGACGCGGTGAGGTGCGCGGGCAGGCGCACGCCCACGTCGGACACCAGCGACGGGCGGCGCGGCGCCCGCTCCTCGACGAGGTAGAGCACGTCGCGGCCGTGCAGCACCGCGAGGTGGGCCGACTCGCCGAGCCGGTCGACGAGCCCGGCGACGAGCGGTCGGCCGAGCCGCGTGAGCGGCTGCTGCCGGCTGAAGCCGCTCGAGAGCTCGAACGCGGCCACGCCGAGGCCGTACCGCCGCTCCTCGGGGAGGTGCACGACGAACCCCCGCTCCTGCATCACCGCGAGCAGGTGGTAGGTCGTCGAGCGCGGCAGGCCGAGCGCCTGCGCGATGGCGGCGGCCGGCACGGGCCCGCGCTGCGCGGCCAGGTGCGCGAGGATCGCCAGCACCTGGTCGGCGGCGGGCACCTTCGACTCGGCCATCCCCGCCTCCTGTCCGGAATCCCGGACGCAAGCGTACTCCGCGCCGTTCCGCGGCGCACCGCCGGGGTGTGGAATCGGTGGCATGAGCACCATCGCGCCCGAGAACGCCCGCGCCGCGGCATCCGTCACCACCGTCACCGTCGGGACGGGACCGGTCAGCATCGACGACGTCGTCGCCGTCGCCCGGCACGACGCCGCCGTGGTGCTCGACCCCGCCGCACTGCAGGAGGTCGCGCGCAGCCGTCGCATCATCGAGGGGCTCGCGGCCGACCCCGAGCCGCACTACGGCATCTCGACGGGCTTCGGCGCGCTCGCGACCACCTTCATCGCGGAGGACCGCCGCGCCCAGCTGCAGGCCAGCCTCGTGCGCTCGCACGCCGCCGGCTCGGGCGCCGAGGTCGAGCGCGAGGTCGTGCGCGCCCTCATGCTGCTGCGCCTCTCGACGCTCATGACGGGTCGCACGGGCGTGCGGCGCGAGACCGCCGAGACCTACGCCGCGATCCTGAACGCCGGGATCACGCCCGTCGTGCGCGAGTACGGTTCGCTCGGCTGCTCGGGCGACCTCGCCCCGCTCGCGCACTGCGCGCTCGTGGCGATGGGCGAGGGAGAGGTGCGGGTCGCACCGCGGGAGGTGCGGACCGCAGAGGCGGGCTTCGAGACGCGTCCTCCTGCGTCGGGCGCTCCTCACCCCTCACCGATCATCCCCGCCGCGACCGCGCTCGCCGCCGCCGGCATCGCGCCGCTCCGACTCGGCGAGAAGGAGGGCCTCGCGCTCATCAACGGCACCGACGGCATGCTCGGCATGCTCGCGCTCGCCATCGACGACCTCCGCATGCTGCTGACGACCGCCGACATCGCCGCGGCGATGAGCATCGAGGGCCTGCTCGGCACCGACGCGGTGTTCGCGGCCGACCTCCACGCACTGCGCCCGCAGCGCGGGCAGGCGGTGTCGGCGGCGAACCTGCGCACGCTCCTCGCGGGGTCGGCCATCGTCGCGAGCCACAAGGGCCCGGAATGCACCCGCGTGCAGGACGCGTACTCGCTGCGCTGCGCGCCGCAGGTGCACGGCGCCGCCCGCGACACGCTCGCGCACGCGGCATCCGTCGCCGACGCCGAGCTCGCGAGCGCCGTCGACAACCCGGTGCTCACGCCCGACGGCCGCGTCGAGTCGAACGGCAACTTCCACGGCGCGCCCGTCGCCTACGTCCTCGACTTCCTGGCGATCGCGGTGGCGGATGTCGCGTCGATGTCGGAGCGGCGCACCGACCGGTTCCTCGACAAGGCGCGCAACCACGGGCTGCCGCCCTTCCTCGCGCACGAGGTGGGCGTGGACTCCGGCCTGATGATCGCGCAGTACACCGCCGCCGGGATCGTGTCGGAGCTCAAGCGCCTCGCCGCACCGGCGTCGGTCGACTCCATCCCGTCGTCGGCGATGCAGGAGGACCACGTGTCGATGGGATGGCACGCCGCGCGCAAGCTCCGCCGCGCGATCGACGGGCTCGCCCGCGTGCTCGCGATCGAGGTCATGACCGCCGCGCGGGGACTCGCGCTGCGCGCACCCCTCGAGCCGGGCAGGGCGACCGCGGCGGTCGTCGAACTCGTCGCCTCGACGGGGGCGGTCCCCGGGGCGGACCGGTTCCTCTCGCCCGAGATCGAGGCGGTCGCCGAGTCGGTCGCCTCAGGCGCGGTGGTCCGCCGCGCGGCATCCGTCGTCGCCCTCGACTGATCGGCGCGACTCGGGCCACGTGAGGGTCGCCCACCGGGCGCCCGCCCCGCAGAGATCGGTCCGCCGGAAGCGGCCGTTCACGTCGTCGACGGCGCGGGCGGAGCGCGCCGGACGGGCGGGCCGACGCGGTTTGCCCCCGAATGGGGCACTCCGGGCATTCCGCGGGGTGTTGTCTCCGTTCCGCGCCGGTGCCAAACTGGACAGGGTCCGACCCGGAGGTCGGTCCCCGAATGGAACCAATGACGCCCCACCGACTCGATTCCGAACCCGAACGCCCGTGGTACGCACGCCGCGGCGCGACGAGGATCGCTGCGACGTCGGTCACGGTTGCAGCGCTCATCGGGTTCGCCGGCATCGCGCCCGCCCATGCCGAGGAGATCGCTCCCACCGATCCCACCGCGCCGACGTCGACCGAGGCACCCGTGGCCACCGAGGAGCCGGCGCCCACGACCGAACCGGCGCCCACCGAGGAGCCCGCGCCCACGAGCGAGCCGGCGCCCACCGAGGAGCCCGCGCCCTCGCCGACTCCTGATCCGACGCCCACGCCGACGCCCGACCCGACGCCGACGCCGACGCCGACGCCCGACCCCACGCCCACGCCGACCCCCGACCCGACGCCCACGCCGACGCCCGACCCGACGCCGACGCCCGACCCGACGCCGACGCCGACGCCGACGCCGACCAACACCCCGACCTCGACTCCGATCACCAGCCCGACCGGGAGCGCCCTCCCAGGCGTGCTGGCTCCGTTCGTGCTGGTCGGCGACGGACCCGTCGCGCGGATGATCACGACCACCTCGATCTCGTCCGCGGGCACCCAGGCCGCCTCGATGGCGGGGCTGCGAGCGAAGCTCGACCTGGCGATGACCGAACTCCGCTCCGCAGAATCGGCACTCGAGTCCGCGCGGAGCACGAGGGTCGTGGCGATGGCGGTCGCCGAGCGACTCGACGAGCGCGCCGTGAAGGCACGCCACACCGCCGAGGTGGCTGCGGGCGTCTACCTCGACGCCGTCGAGGGCGACGGCGCCGCGCTCTCGTCGATGAGCGCCGCGTTCGGCGCCGGCAACGACCTGCTCGCCGGCCTCGGCGGCATGGAGCGCGTGCAGAACCTCGCGGGCGACTCCGGCCGCCTGCGCGAGATCGCGGAGCTGCGCGACCTCGACGCCGACGAGGCCGAGGCCAGCGCCGCCGCGGCGTGGGTCGCCGTCGACGCGATCCCCATCGGCGAGCTCGAGGACGCCGTCACCGAGGCCGAGGGCGTGGTGACGGCCGCGCGTGCCGAGCTCAACGGCGCGCAGGCCCGGCTCGCCGCTGCGGGCGTCGCGACGTTCGAGAACCTGCCCTCCGACTCCGGCCAGCTGAGCGAGCAGGGCTGGGCGTCGCCGGTCGCCGGCAGCATCACCGACGGTTACGGCCCGCGGCCGATCAAGCCGCTCGCCGGCGTCAACGAGTTCCACCGCGGCACCGACGTCGCCGCGCAGTGCGGCACCGGCATCTTCGCCGCGACCGACGGCGTCGTCATCCAGGCCGGATCGAACGGCACCTACGGCAACTGGGTGCTGATCGACCACGGTTCGGGTGTCGCGAGCGGCTACGCGCACCTCCGCGACGGCGGGATCCTCGTCTCCGAGGGGCAGGCCGTCACGGCCGGCGAGCTGATCGGCGCGGTCGGCAGCACGGGGGCGTCGACCGGATGCCACCTCCACTTCGAGGTCCGCATCGACGGATCGGCGGTCGACGCCGTGCCGTTCATGGTCGCCCGCGGCGTGCAGCTCGGCTGAGCGAGTACGTCTGGGATACCGGACGTCCGCCACGCGACATCCGTTGAGCGCCGGACCCGCACGGTGTGAGATCGGAGCATGACCACCGCTGCACCCACCTCGACCGGCGTCGACGCCGGTCCCCGCACCGTCCGCGCCGCGCACGGCACCGAGCTCACCGCGAAGAGCTGGCAGACCGAGGCGCCGCTGCGCATGCTCATGAACAACCTCGACCCCGAGGTCGCCGAGCGCCCCGAGGACCTCATCGTCTACGGCGGCACCGGCAAGGCCGCCCGCTCGTGGGAGGCGTACGACGCGATCGTGCGCACCCTCCGCGACCTCGAGCCCGACGAGACCTTGCTCGTGCAGTCGGGCAAGCCCGTCGGCGTCTTCCGCACGCACGAATGGGCCCCGCGCGTGCTCATCGCGAACTCGAACCTCGTCGGCGACTGGGCCACCTGGCCCGAGTTCCGCCGGCTCGAGCAGCTCGGCCTCACGATGTACGGCCAGATGACCGCCGGCTCGTGGATCTACATCGGCACGCAGGGCATCCTGCAGGGCACGTACGAGACCTTCGGCGCGGTCGCCCGCTCGCTCGCCGCCAAGCGCGGCGGGTCCGCGGCCGAGGTCGCCGACGCCACGCTCGGCGGAACCCTCACGCTAACCGCCGGCTGCGGCGGAATGGGCGGCGCGCAGCCGCTCGCCGTCACCATGAACGGCGGCGCCGTGCTGATCGTCGACGTCGACGAGACGCGCCTCCGCCGCCGCGTCGAGCACGGCTACCTCGACGAGGTGGCGCCGTCGCTCGACGTCGCGATCGAGCGGGTGCTCGCGGCGAAGGCCGAGCGCCGCGCCCTCAGCGTCGGCGTCGTGGGCAACGCCGCGACGATCTTCCCCGAGCTCCTCGAGCGCCGCGTGCCGATCGACATCGTCACCGACCAGACCAGCGCGCACGACCCGCTGTCGTACCTGCCCGAAGGCGTCTCGCTCGGCGAATGGCACGCGCTCGCGGCATCCGACCCCGAGGAGTTCACGACGCTCGCCCGCCGCTCGATGGCCAAGCACGTCGAGGCGATGGTCGGCTTCCAGGCCGAGGGCGCCGAGGTGTTCGACTACGGCAACTCGATCCGCCGAGAGGCCGAGCTCGGCGGGTACGAGCACGCGTTCGACTTCCCGGGCTTCGTGCCCGCCTACATCCGGCCGCTGTTCGCCGAGGGCAAGGGGCCGTTCCGCTGGGCGGCGCTCTCGGGCGACCCGGCCGACATCGCGGCGACCGACCGTGCCATCCTCGAGCTCTTCCCGGAGGACGCGCACCTGCGCCGCTGGATCGAGCAGGCCGGCGAGAAGGTCCACTCCGAGGGGCTGCCCGCGCGCATCTGCTGGCTCGGCTACAAGGAACGTCACCTCGCGGGCCTGAAGTTCAACGAGATGGTCGCCTCGGGCGAGCTCTCGGCGCCGATCGTGATCGGCCGCGACCACCTCGACTCGGGCTCGGTCGCGTCGCCGTACCGCGAGACCGAGTCGATGGCCGACGGGTCCGACGCGATCGCGGACTGGCCGCTGCTCAACGCGCTGCTCAACACCGCGTCGGGCGCCACGTGGGTCTCGATCCACCACGGCGGCGGCGTCGGCATCGGGCGTTCCATCCACGCCGGCCAGGTCGTGGTCGCCGACGGCACCGACCTCGCGGCCGAGAAGATCGCGCGCGTGCTCGTCAACGACCCCGGCACGGGGGTCATGCGCCACGTCGACGCAGGCTACGAGCACGCGATCGAGGTCGCGCGCGAGCGAGGCCTGCGCGTGCCGATGCTCGAGGGCTGAGGGGCGACGGATGGCGCGTCCCGCCGATTCCTCGCGGCTGCTCGTCACGGGCATCGGCGAGCTGGTCACGAACGATCCCGCACCCGGGCGCGAGGGCGGCCCGCTCGGAGTCGTGCGCGACGCGGCGCTGCTCGCCGAGGACGGCGTGATCACGTGGATCGGGCCGTCCGCCGAGGCGCCCGACGTCGCGGCATCCGCTCCCTCCACCATCCCCACCTCCGTTCCTCGAGTGGGCGATCTTGGCGGCGCGAGCCGCGAGGCGGCCGCCAAGATCGCCCACTCGACGGAACGCGTCGGGCATCCGCACCGCATCGAGGTCGTCGACGCCGGCGGGCGCGCCGCCATCCCGGGCTTCGTCGACTCGCACACGCACCTCGTGTTCGGCGGCGACCGGGCCGAGGAGTTCGCGGCGCGGATGGCGGGGCGCGCGTACGAGGCGGGCGGCATCCGCTCGACGGTCGCGGCGACGCGCGCGGCGACCGACGACGAGCTGCGCGCCCGGCTGGCCGGGTTCGTCGGCGAGCTGCACCGGCAGGGCACGACGACGTTCGAGGTCAAGACGGGCTACGGCTTGAGCGTGGACGACGAGGCCCGGCTCGCCCGGCTGGCTCGCGAGGTCACCGACGAGGTGACCTTCCTGGGCGCCCACGTCGTTCCGTTCGAGTTCCGCGAGCCCGACGGTCCGGGCGCCGACGCGTACGTCGACCTCGTGGTCGGCGAGATGCTCGACGCGTGCGCGCCGCACGCGCGCTGGGTCGACGCGTTCTGCGAGCGCGGTGCGTTCACGGCCGAGCAGTCGCGCCGCGTGCTCGAATCCGGCGCGGCGGCGGGCCTCGGGGTGCGCGTGCACGGCAACCAGCTCGGGCCGGGCGACGGGGTCCGGCTCGCGGTCGAGCTCGACGCGGCATCCGTCGACCACTGCACGTACCTGACCGACGCGGATGTCGCGGCGCTCGCCGGCTCGAGCACCGTCGCGACGCTCCTCCCGGGCGTGGAGTTCTCGACGCGCCAGCCCTACCCCGACGCCCGCCGCCTCATCGACGCGGGCGTCACGGTCGCGCTCGCGAGCGACTGCAACCCGGGGTCGAGCTTCACGAGCTCGATGCCGTTCTGCATCGCCGTGGCGGTGCGCGACATGGGGATGACGCCGGCCGAGGCCGTGTGGGCCTCGACGGCAGGCGGCGCAGCGGCGCTTCGGCGGGCGGATGTCGGCGCGCTGCGCCCGGGCGCGCGCGCCGACCTGGTGCTGCTCGATGCGTCGTCGCACGTGCACCTGGCGTACCGGCCGGGCGTGCCGCTCGTCGCGGAGACGTGGAAGGACGGCGTGCGCGTCGCCTGAGCCGACACGCACACCACCCTCCGAGCTCAGTCGTCGTCGCTGCGCCTGAGGCGCCGCCTCGCCGACAGCAGGGTGAACTCGGGGTGAGCGGCGACGAGACGCTCGGCGCGGTCGAGCACCTCGGTCGCGCGGTCCGCGCCGCCCGCGACCACGCCGACGCCGATCGCGGCGCGCCGGTGCAGCTCCTGATCGCCGACCTCGGCGACCGACGCCTCGGTCGCGCGCCGCAGCTCGGCGAGCACGGGGCGCAGGATTCCCCGTTTCTCCTTCAGCGAGCGCACGTCGCCGAGCAGCAGGTCGAACTCGATCCACCCGATCCACACGCCGTCAGCCTCCCACACCGCGTGCTCGCGAACGCCGAACTCATGACCGGCGTGCGGCAGGCTCACCGGGGCAGTGGCTCCCACGCGCTGCCGGTCGCGTTGAGGCGGTGACCGTTGACGATATCCCCGGGTCGATAGGGGCCCGCAGGCTCCCACGTTCCCGCCGCCGTCCAACGCCAGCCGTTGTGGATGAGCCCGACCGGTGAAGCCGCTCCCGTCGCATCGCCTGCTGGGCCCGCAACACCGACAAGACCCGGGTCGCCCGAACGAGGGGTCACTCCACCGGCCGCGCCGATCGCGGCATCCCGCGCCACCCCACCGGGCGCATCCGTCGCCGTCTCTTCCGTCTCGCCCGTCGTCACGATGGCGCCGACCTGCGCGTCGGCTGCGGGCAGGCGCATGACCGCGGGCAGGTCGAGGTCCAGCTGTCGCTCGGTGATCGGGATCCCCTCGCACGCGAGGCTCGCCTTGAGATTCGCCCGACCCGCCCGAACGGACACGATCCGCCCGTGGTTGATGACGAGCAGCCCGCCCTCGATCTTCGTGGCGAGGGTGACTTCGAATGGGATGCTGGTGACCGTGGATCCGTCCACGACGATGTCGACCGCTGGGGAGTAGGTCGACGTGAGCGTGTGATCGGCGAGCGGGACGACTGCCTCCGTACCGGGTTTCTCGGCGGTCGACCGAAGTGCATCGGCGATCGCTCGGCTCTTGGTCAGTGCCGAACCCACCACGTTGCCCAGATCGACGTTGAGCATCTCGCCGACGAGTCGGCCGATCCGCGCGCCGAGGATGTCGAGGCCCACCGGGGTCAGGCGCGCCAGCGCCCCGTCGAGGCCTTCGCGCTTGGCCGCGGCACCTGCCGCGTGTGCGAGCGCGGGCGGCGGCTCCCCGCCCGGGAGCAGCAGGTCACTCACCGTCGGCGCAGCCGCGGTCGGCCTCGGCGACACGGTCGTGGCGCTCATGATGGATCCTCCCCTCCGGCGCGCCGTCCAGGCGGCGGACCGTCCTTCGTGTGCCCGCCGTCGCCCTGCCCGCTGCGGCCGTCACGGCGAGAGTCCTCGCTGACGACGTGCTCCCAGCGGCCCGCACGCGGTGCGAGGCCGAAGGCAGGCGGTGAGGCGGCGGGCGTCGAGGTGTGGCGCCCGGTGGCGTCCTCGCGCGGCGCCAATCGCACGTGCTTGCGCAACAGCCGCGATTGCCGCCGTCGCGGCGTGTTCAACGTGATCGCGGCGGCGCCGGCTCCGACGCCGCCGAGCAGCACGATGCCGGCGACGACCGCCGCCGCGGGAATCGCCGGCGCGGGTGGCTCGGTCGTGATGCCCCCGGCCGCCAGCAGCACCCACGAATCGAGGACGTCATCGCTGCCGTCGGCGATCGCGAGCTTCATCGTGTTCGTCTCCCCCGGCCTGACGGGGGCCTCGCACACGAGCACGACCGTGAGCCCGTCGGCCTGGGTGTCGAGCGCCCCCTCCGCGTTGTCGCGGTAGAGCTCGGGGTGTGCCGCGTCGGCACCCTGCGCGCTCCCACCGTTGATGGTGTTGACCGACACGGGAGTGCCCGAGTCGGTGACCGCGCAATTCGTTCCGTTGACGAAGAAGGCGAAGACGTCGTTGAAGCTCGTGCCGACGTACTCGGTGTACTCCTCCGAGCCGAAGACGTAGCTGACATAGATCGTGTCGGCGGTCGGGACGAAGTCGAACTCCAGGACGGATGCGTCCAAGGTGCTGTACTCGGCGAGCGCCGAGAGGTCGTCATCTCCCGGTGTCCCGAGGGACTGGGTCATCCCGGGATCGGCATTGGGCCCGGCGAGTCCGTCGACCCACCCGGTCGCGAGCACCACGCCTTCGGTGAAGCCGTAGACCGATGCGTCCGGCTGGACGACCCTGCCCGCGGATTCGTCTGTTCCGGTGTACCGCACGTTCGACACCTCGACGCCGGCACCTGCGAGCTCCTGCGCGAGTTCGGTCGGTGTCAGACCGTCGGCGAGGTCTTCCGTCTCGGTGGCCGCATCTGGGGCGCTCGCGAACCCGAAAGCCGCAACGCTCGCGAAGCCGACGACCGCGGCGGCAGCGGCCCACCCTGCCATGTTGCGTCGCATCGAGTCCTCCGGATGTCGCGATGGATGCGGCTGGGACTGCTCACCGTGGAGCAGTCAGTGAAGGAAGGCTCCGAGGCCGTCCGGAAGCGGATCCCCTCCCGCTGCGGAGAGGACGGGCCCCGAGGTGCCCGCGTCGTCGCAGCGCCGAGCGATTCCTGGTCGGCCTCAGCCAGATCTGGGCCGGCTCGTCACCCTTGGCCGAGTCGAAGCGGACCGGTCCTCGACCGCTGCTGCGAAGGCGTTTGAAGCTCGGCGCCCGGTGTCGTGATCGCGTCTGCCATGAGTCACCACTTCCCCCCAGAAATGATTTCTCCTCAAATATCTGCAACTATCCTCTCGATGGACGCGCCTGTAAAGCGGTGATCCCCATCCGCATTCGAGTGCGGGGCGCGCCCCCGCGCGACTCCTACTGGCGAAGATCCTGTCGAAGATCGGTCGTCGCGGGACCGGCGGGGACGGCGGGGGTTCGCGGCCATGCCCAGGCGGAGCGCAGGATGAAGGCCAGGAGCAACACCTCGATTCCGATGGAGATGCCGTAGAAGGCGGCCCAGTCCCACGACGCCCCTGCAGCGTTGAACATCGAGTAGGGGATGAGGAGGGAAGCGACGACGAGGTTCGTGGCGCGGTTCACCCGGGCGGGCAGCGTCATGGAGAGCACCACCATCAGGGCCGGGATCGACACGGACACGAGGAAGACGGTCAACAACGTCGAGCTGATGTCGAACCGCCAGACGAGGCCGTTCAGGATGCCGTCGACGACGCCGGGCTTGTAGAAATTCAAGATGTCGACGTAGACGTAGAGGAACATGAAGCTGGTCCAGGCGGCGGCGAGCCTGGCCTGCACGGGGATCGGCGGGGTGTCGAGCAGCTTCGGGGTCGTCGTCGGGGTGGTCATCGGTTCGTCCTTTCGAGAGAAGCGGTCCGTCCGCCGGGGTGGCGGCCGGTCTGGGCGTGCAGACGCACGGGTCGGGTGGGTCTCGTCGGTGCGGTCAGACGGTGATCACGACCTTCCCCCGGGTGTGGCCGGTTGCGACGTGGCGGAGGGCGTCGGCGGCGTCGTCGAGGGCGTACGTTCGGTCGATGACGGGCGCGACCTGCCCGGTTGTGAGCAGGTCGGCCAGGGTGAGCAGGTCCTGGCGCTTTCCGACCGACGTGAAGGGCCTCAGCCGCTGACGGGTGAACCCCGAGAGCAGGCGAGCCGTGACGATCCGACCGATCGGGCCGAGCCAGCGGCCGCCGCGCCCGCTGTTGGGGATGAGGGTGCCGGTGGGCGTCAGTGCTCGGCGGACCGCCGCCAGCGGCTTCGCCTCCACGTTGTCGAGGATGACGTCGTAGCGCATGCGGGTGTCGGTGAAGTCGGTCGACGTGTAGTCGACGACGTGGTCAGCCCCGAGCGAGCGGACCAGGTCGACGTTGCGGGTGCTGCACACACCCGTCACCTCGGCGCCGAACGCCTTGGCGATCTGCACGGCGAAGGAGCCCACGCCGCCCGACGCGCCCGTGACCAGCACCGCCTGGCCCGGTCGAACGTTCGCGATGTCGCGCACTGCCTGCAACGCCGTCATGGCCGACGTGGGGACCGCTGCCGCCTCCTCGACCGACAGGCCGGCAGGCACGGGCACCAGGTTGTCCGCCGGGACGCTGGCGTACTCCGCGAGCGCTCCAGCGGTGCTCCAGCCGAACACCTCGTCGCCGGGGCGGAGTGCGGTGACATCCTTCCCGACCGCTGCCACCACACCGGCGAGGTCCATGCCGGGGATGCCGTGGCGCGGCCGCCGGAGCCCGAACGCCAGGCGCACCACGTACGGCACACCGGTCATCACGAAGTAGTCACCGGGATGCACCGAGGCCGCACCCACCCGGACGAGCACCTCCCCTCGACCGGGCATCGGTCGCGCGACCTCGGACGACTCGAGCACTGAGGGCGGGCCGTAGCGGTGCTGGACGACGGCCCGCATCGTCGCCGCCCCGGGCGGGCTCGCACCGGGCACCTCGCGTGCTTCGGCATTCGATCGCCGTTCGATTCCCACGGAAGCCTCCTCACGTCGAGCTGCGACCCTCGCAGGCTCGTACACCGTCTGTCGTACACCGTACGTCGTACGCTGTACTATGACCCGTACGCTGTACGATTGTCAAGCCGTTCGAGCGAGGAGGCCCGTGTCCGAGAGGGAGCAACGCCAGGACGCATCAAACGCGGGGCTGAGCAAGCACCGGGTGGTGGCCGAGGCGGTCCGGCTCGCCGACCTCGAGGGGGTCGACGGGCTCAGCATGCGCCGGCTGGCCGGCGCGCTCGGCGCGGGCGCGATGTCGCTCTACCACTACGTGGCGAGCAAGGACGCGCTGCTCGACGGCATGATCGACGTCGTGTTCGAGGAGATCGAGCTCCCGCCCGCAGAGGCCGACTGGCAGTCGGCGATGCGACGGGAGGCGATATCGACCCGACAGGCCCTCGCGCGCCATCCGTGGGCGATCGCCCTGATGGAGTCGCGGACGTCGCCGGGGCCCGCGAACCTCCGCCACCGCGAGGCGGTCACCGCCTGCCTGCGGAGGGCCGGCTTCTCGGTCTCGATGGCGACGCACGCGAACTGGTTGCTCAATAGTTACGTCTACGGTTTCGCCCTGCAGGAGGCCAGCCTGCAGTTCGACACCGCCGATGAGTTCGCGGACATGACCGAGGACGTCTTCCTGCCCCAGCTGCCCCCTGGCGAGTTCCCCTTCCTCAACGAGTCCGCCGCGGCGCTCCTCGCTGCCGGCTACGACCCGGCGGAGGAGTTCGTCTTCGGCCTCGACCTCATCCTCGCCGCCCTCGAGCCCCTGAGAGCCTCCGCGTAGCGACGCTGACGGACCGGCTACCGAGCTGTCGCCCGCCCGGCGGAAGCGCTGGCCGTGACCTCCTCGAACCGGCAGGACCGGCGACTACCGCCGCACCTCGATCGCGCTGACCCCGGCGAGGTCGATCCAGGCGCGGTCGCCCGCGTCGACGAGCACGGCGAGCACGTTGTCGCACGTCGCGCAGCGCACGACCGTGCCGGCGCCGCTGACGTAGACCATCGCCCGCGCGAACTCGGCGACGGTGCCGCATCCGTTGCACCGGCCGGTCGCCGTGGTGATGTCGAACGAGAAGAAGTCGGCGAGGGGGCCGGCGAGCGCGTTGCCGTCGAGGTGCGGGGTCATCACGTGCCTCCGTAGCGTTCGGTGCGGATGTCTCGGGGCTCGTGCCCGAGCTCGACGAGCCATCCGGCGACGAGCTCGACGAACCCGGTGGAGCCGCACACGTACACGCGCGGCCGTTCGCCGGCCGGCACCGCGGCGGACGCCAGCGCATCGCGCGTGATGCGGCCGGGCGGCGCGGGCCACCCGGCGGGCGCGCGCCGGGTGTAGACGAGATCCAACTGCAGGGGCGCGGATGCCTCCACGAGCGCGCGCCACTCGTCGGCGAAGTACACGTCGTCGGGCGTGCGCACCGAGTACAGCAGCCGGAACGGCGTGGGGTCGGCGGCGTCGCCGTGCGCCCGGGCCATCGCGTAGAGCGGCACGACGCCGGACCCGCCCGCGATCAGCTGCACGGGCCGCGCATCGCCCGACTCGGCGGCCGGTCGCCACACGAAGAACGCGCCGAGCGGCCCGTGCACCTCGAGCTGGTCGCCGGCGCGCAGCTCGTCGACGAGGTACGGCGACACCTCGCCATCCGGCAGCTTGTCGACCGCGAGCACGACCCGCGTCGACGACCCCGACGACGCGATCGAGTACGAGCGCGTCGCCGTGTACCCGTCGGGCGCGGTCAGCCGCACGTCGAGGTGCTGCCCCGCGGCGTTGCCGGGCCAGCCGTCGATGTCGAGTTCGATGCGGGCGGCGTTCGGCGTCTCGCGGTGCGTGGCCGCGACGGTGGCGACGTGCCATCCGGCCCTCGGCACCGCGCGGAGCGCCGACACCGGCGAGGCGACGGATGGCGCGACCCCGTCGGCGCTCACCAGTACCGCTCCTCCTTCCACGGGTCGCCCCGCAGGTGGTACCCGTTCTGCTCCCAGAACCCGGGCTCGTCCTCGGCCATCATCTCGAGCCCGCGCACCCACTTCGCGCTCTTCCAGAAGTAGAGGTGCGGCACGAGCAGTCGCGCCGGCCCGCCGTGCTCGGGATCGAGCGGCTCGCCGTCGAACTCGAACGCGACCCACGCCTTGCCGTCGAGCAGGTCCTCGAGCGGCACGTTCGTCGTGTACCCGCCGTAGCTGTGCGCCATCGTGTACTCGTAGTCGGTCTGGACGTCCTCGAACAGCGTGTCGAGCGCGACCCCCCGCCAGCCGGTGCCGAGTTTCGACCAGTGCGTGACGCAGTGGATGTCGGTCGTGACGTCCTCGATCGGCAGCGCCATGAGCTCGTCCCACGACCAGGTGTGCTCGCCGCCGGTCTCGGTGCGGATCGTGAACGCCCAGTCGGCCGTGTCGATGTCGGGCGTCGGCCCAGCCGAGAGCACGGGGAAGTCGCCCACGAGCGTCTGCCCGGGCGGCAATCGGTCGTCCCGCTCGCGTCCGCGCCCGGTGAAGCCCCTCGTGATGAACGACATGCCCGTCTCCTCCCGCTCGGATCGGACGCCGTCGGGTTCGAGACTAGTGACGTACGCCCGTCATGTCACCGGGTCGAGGGCTACCGTTGGGTCATGCCGACGTTCCCGCCGGCGCCCGACGGCGTCGATGCCCTCGTGTCGGTGGACGCGCACCTCGAGCGCATCCTCGCCGCCGTCGCGCCGTTGCGGCGGGTCGAGGCGGTGCCGCTCGCCGATGCCGCGGGGCGCACGCTCGCGGCCTCCATCGATGCGCGCGTCGACCTGCCGGGCTTCGACAACTCGGCGATGGACGGCTACGCCGTCAGGCGAGCGGATGTCGCGGCGGCGACTCCCGACGACCCGGTCGTGCTCGACGTGGTCGCCGACCTGCCCGCGGGCTCGTCCGGCGACGTCGAGGTCGGCGTCGGCCAGGCCGCGCGCATCATGACGGGCGCCCCGATCCCGCGCGGCGCCGATGCCGTGGTCACCGTGGAGCAGACGGATGGCGCGACCGCGCGGGTCGCGATCCACGCCGCGCCTCGCCCGGCGCACCACATCCGCCGACGCGGCGAGGACCTCCACGCCGGCGATCGCGTGCTCGACGCCGGGGTGGTGCTCGACGCGCGGCGGATCGCCGCCGTCGCCGCGGCGGGACTCGCCGAGCTTCCGGTCACCGACGCCCCCCGCGTCGCCGTCGTCGCGACCGGCAGCGAGCTCGTCGAGCCGGGCGAGCCCCTCGGCGACGGCCGCATCCACGACTCGAACTCACTGCTGCTGGCCGCCCTGGTCGCCGAGGCGGGTGGCGTCGTCTCGGAGCGGCTCCGGCTTCCCGATGACCCGGGCGCGCTCCGCGGCTGGCTCGCGGCGCGGCGAGCGTGCGACGTCGTAGTCTTCGCGGGCGGCGTGAGCGTCGGCGCGCACGACGTCGTGCGGCACGTGCTCGGCGAGCTCGGCACCGTCGGCTTCGCGCGCGTCGCGATGCAGCCGGGCAAGCCGCAGGCGTTCGGCACGCTGCCCGACGGCACGCCGGTGTTCGGCCTGCCCGGCAACCCGGTGAGCGTGGCGGTCTCGTTCGAGGCGTTCGTGCGGCCCGTGCTGCTGCGCCTGCTGGGTCGCGCCGACGTGCGCCGCCCGACCTGGCGTGCCGTGGCCGAGACCGGATGGCGCTCCACCGCCGGACGCCGCCAGTTCATGCCGATCGCGCTCTCCTCGCGCGACGGGGGCGCGCTCGCGGTGCGGCCGGCGACCGCGGGTGGCGCCGGCTCGCACCTCGTCGCCGGCCTCGCCCACGCCGACGGCTTCGCGATCGTCCCGGAGGACGTCGAGCAGGTGGCCGCGGGCGACCTCGTCGAGGTGGCGATCACGCGATGAGCGGGCGCGGGCTCGACGCGGTCATCCTCGCCGGCGGACGCGCCGAGCGACTCGACGGCGCGAGCAAGCCCGACCTCGTGGTCGGCGGCCGGCGCCTGCTCGCGACCTCGATCGCCGCGGCGCGCTCGGCCGACTGCACGCGGATCGTCGTCGTCGGACCGCTCGAGCTCGAGGCTCCCGGATGCCTCGTGGTGCGTGAGGACCCGCCGTTCGGCGGTCCCGTGGCCGGCCTCGCGGCCGGGCTCGGCGCCCTCGACGCGCCCATCGGCGACGTGCTCGTGCTCGCGTGCGACATGCCCGACGCAGAGGCTGCGGCCGCGCGGCTGCGCAGCGCCCGTGCCGCTGCCCCGGACGCCGACGGCGTCTGCCTCGTCGACGACTCCGGCCGCACGCAGTGGCTCGCCGCCGTGTACTCCGGTGCGGCACTCGCCCGCGCGCTCCACGCGTTGCACGGCGCCGACGGCGACACCGCGACCGTGCACGGCGCTGCCATGCGCCGGCTCGCGGCATCCCTCGACCTGATCGTCGTCGCCGACGACGGCACGACGCACGACATCGACACGTGGCACGACCTCGCCGAGGCGCGCGCCGCACGACAGGAGGCATCGCCATGACCGGATCGCAGCACCCCGAGGTCCTCGACGCGTGGGTGGCCGAGGCCGCCCCGCAGCTCGGCATCGACCCGTCCGAGGTGCCGATCGGCACCGTGCTCGAACTCGCTCGACGCGCCGCGCACGGCGTCGCGCGGCCGGCGGCGCCCGTGACGACCTTCCTGCTCGGTCTCGCGGTCGGGTCGGGTCGGTCGCCCGAGGACCTCGAGGCCCTCGCCGACCGCCTCGGCGCGCTGGCCGAGCAGCGCGGCGCCTCGGACGGGTCACTGATGTGACCTCCACGGTCACACGGCCGGGCCGCCCGCTTAGGGTGGGTGCATGACGACGCTCGCGCTCGGGATGCCGACGGTGCGGCGGTCGCCCTCCGAGGCACCGCCGGTCGACGGTCGCCCCGACACGCCCGCGCTCGTCGATCGCTTCGGCCGCGTCGCGCACGACCTGCGCATCTCGATCACGTCGGCGTGCTCACTGCGCTGCACGTACTGCATGCCCGCCGAGGGACTGCCCGTGATCCCGCGCGACGAGCTGCTCTCCCCCGCCGAGATCGCGCGGCTCGTCGAGATCGCGGTGCGCGAGCTCGGCGTGCGCGAGGTGCGGTTCACGGGCGGCGAGCCGCTCACGCGCCCCGACCTCGTCGAGATCGTGCGGCTCAGCGCCCTCGCGGCGCCGGGCACGCCACTGTCGATGACGACGAACGGCATCGGGCTCGACCGCAAGGCCGAGGCGCTGCGCGACGCGGGGCTGTCGCGCGTGAACGTGTCGCTCGACACGCTCGACCGAGAGCACTTCACGCGACTGACCCGCCGCGACCGGCTTCCGGCGGTGCTCGCGGGCATCGCGGGGGCGCACCGCGCCGGACTTGGACCGCTCAAGGTGAACGCGGTGCTGATGCGCGAGACGCTGCACGACGCGCCCGACCTGCTGGCCTGGGCGATCGAGCACGGATGCCGCCTGCGCTTCATCGAGCAGATGCCGCTCGACGCCGACGAGGCGTGGCAGCGCGCCAACATGGTCGACGCCGCCGAGCTGCTCGAGGTGCTGGGCTCGCGCTTCGCGCTCGCACCGGTCGGCCGCGAAGACCCGGCGGCGCCCGCCGAGGAGTGGCTCGTCGACGGCGGACCGGCCACCGTCGGCATCATCGCCTCGGTGACGCGACCGTTCTGCGGCGCGTGCGACCGCACCCGGCTCACGGCCGAGGGCTCGGTGCGCTCGTGCCTGTTCGGCGACGACGAGACCGACCTGCGCGCGCTGCTGCGTTCGGACGCGACCGACGCCGAGCTCGCCGACCGCTGGCGCGCGACGATGTGGGGCAAGAAGGCCGGGCACGGCATCGACGACCTCGACTTCGTGCGCCCGGTCCGGACGATGGGGGGCATCGGTGGGTGAATCGACGGCGACCGATGTCGCGGCCCAGGATCACGCAGCGGCGACGACCGTGCTCGTGCGCTACTTCGCGGCGGCCGCCGAGGCGGCGGGTGTCGAGGAGGAGCGCCTCACGCTGCATGGCCTCGCGCCGACGGTGGGCGCGCTGCGCGACCTGCTCGTGAAGCGCTACGGCGCCGCGATGGCGCGCGTCGTCGCGAACGGGTCGTTCCTCGTCGACGGCGTCGTACGCCGCGACCCGGCTGCGACGGTCGGCGCGCAGGTCGACGTGCTCCCGCCCTTCGCCGGCGGCTGAGCGGCACCGGCTGGCGCAGCCGCTGGCCCCTAGCCAGGATTTCGCAGCCAGAGCGCGCATTCGGGCGAGTTGGATGACGAGACGGTGAACTGCACACTCTGATCGAAGAAGACAACTCCATCGGGAACGTATGTGACCGCCACGCGAAGGGTGTGGTCGCCGACCGCGAGGTCAGATGGAGCGAGCACGCGGCCCCATTGGAGACCCAGCAACGGGCCGGCCGTGGCCTCCGAGCCGAAGGTCTCTTCCACGAAGGCGGCGAAATCCGCGAGGCTCTGTTCGTTGAGCACCGGCTTGATCGGCGTGCGCACAACATCCATCGGCGCACCGTCGAGGCGGAACTCCGCATCGGACCCGTCGAGGAACGCCACCACGTCGGCCCGGGTGTAGAGAATGCCCTGATCCTCCGCGGCAACCGCACCGTCAGACCACGCCAAGGCGACCACGTGCCAGTCGTCGACGCAGTAGGGCAAGTTCCCGTAGAACTCGAACGGGCGGATATCGAGCCCAGGCAATCCGGTCGTATCGAGACGCGTGAAGATGTTCAGCCCCGGCGGGTACGTGTTGAGCATCGCCTCAGCGTCACCCTGCCCCCACCCATCGGAGTCCGCACTCGCCGGGAGCGGGACAGCCATCGGACCCACTGCCAGGAGGATCGCGACTACGAGTTTCGGGATTGCGCTCATGAGGTTCCCTCGTTTCGCTAGGGATTCCGTTCCCGGGGCCGTACCGTCACCCGTACGACGCGAACTCGGGGACGCCGTGCGGGAGGATCGGGCCGAAGCTCACACCCACCCACCCGACTCCCGGAACCACGGACCCCATGTCGAACGGGTCGATGCGCTCGCGCTCGGCGAGCACGACGCGCTCGCCGGCGGGAGGCGGCCCGGAGTGCTCTACGCCCCAGCCCGCGCGGACGAGGGTGTCGACGACGGACTGCGCCTGCGCGGGCGTGAGGTGGCGGCAGCCGATGACATCGGAGCTCGGAGACGACCCGCTCGCGATGTACGCATCGACCTCGACGTCGAAGGTCAGGAATCTCGGGCCGGCAGCGAGCACGGCGGCGGCATCCTCGGGGAGGTGCACCATCGCAGCGTCCCGGTCGGCCGCGGTCGCGAATGAACTCCGACCAGCATGAGCATCGGCGCACACCGCGTACCCGGGCGGCACATAGGCCGTCATCGCGTGCTGCGCCCACGCGTCGGCGGGCAGCCAGTTGTCGAACCGGATGAGCTGGCCGATAGTGCGGTCGAACACGGCGACGGCACCATCATCGGCCGGCCCCGGTGGTTGCCAGGCCACCATCAGGGCGCCATCGATGCGCAGTTGCACGAATCCGCCCGACCCGAATTCCGGGGCCTCCGCGTACCTGTCCGGCCCGAGGATGCCGCTGGCGGTGATCCCGGCCCGAAGCAGCTCGACGCCGTGCGGCGTCAACCACTGCTGCTCCCAATCTCCCGCTCCGAGCCTGGAAATGACCCGGCCGTCGTCGTACACGTACCTGAAGTTGTCCCCCGCGCCGGAGGACCAGTGCGTGTAGAACGAGGCGACAAGCTCGGCGCTCGCCACAGGGTACGCGGGAACCAGATCGACCTTCGTTACCGCGGACTCCTGCCCGCGCTCACCGGTCGCTCCCGCGAACCCGAACGCGAGCCCGGTCGCCACGACAACCGCCAGTGAGGTCAGTACCGCGGTGACCGCGACGCGGCGTCTGCGCCGTCGGGCGTGCTGCTTGGCTTCTTCGATGAGGGCTTCGCCGCCCCGGTCCGGCTCGACGGTGGATTCGGCATCGCGGGAGTCGGGCCGATGCGGCGGTGCGATGACCACCATGATCCGTCCCTTCCTCGGATGATGATAGCATCATTAGCACCATGGTGCATCTGGAAATCGACAAGGATGACCCCGTCGACCTCCACGAACAGGTGGCCGGCGAGATCCGCCGCGCCATCGCCGACGGCGAGGCGAACGCGGGCGACCGCCTCCCACCCGCGAAGGACCTCGCCGCCGTCCTGGGCGTGAACGCCAACACCGTGCTGCGGGCACTGCGCACCCTGCGCGACGAGGGCCTGCTCGAGTTCCGCAGGGGTCGAGCATCTCCGTGGCCGCCTCACCCGAACGGGGCGAAGTTGTGCGCCGCTCCCGCGATCTCGTCGAGTACGCGCGACGACATGGCTACCGACTCGACGAGCTCATCGAGATCATCCGCAGCGTGGCGTGATCCCCCCACGACGGGGGCTCGCATCGGGCGCGCAGCTTTGAGCGCACGCGTCGGTGAGATGCGTCAGAGGTTGACCCACTCGGTGGTGCCGCCCTCGAGGTGCTGGCGCTTCCAGATCGGCGTGCGCTCCTTGATGCGGTCGACGAGCAGCGCGCACGCCGCGAACGCCTCCGCGCGATGCGGGGCGGCGACGGAGGCCACGAGCGCGACGTCGCCGATCGCGAGCTCGCCCACGCGGTGGGCGGCGGCGACGCGCAGCCCCGTCTCCCGGCCGACCTCGGCGCACGTCTCGTGCAGGAAGCGTTCGGCCTCGGGATGCGCCTCGTAGTCGAGGGCGGTCACGGCGTCGCCGTGGTCGTGGTCGCGGATGACGCCCTCGAAGGTGACCAGCGCGCCATCCTGGCGTGAGAGCACGAACGCCTCGATCGCGGCGCGATCGAGCGGGTCGGTGGTGACGCGCGCGAACACCTCGGGCTCAGGCATGCGGGGCACCCCCGTGCTCGAGGCGGTCGGCCTCGCCAGTCGGCGGCGAGTCGCCTCCGCTGGGCCGGGTGGACCCGTGCGCCTCGTGGCCGTGCTCGGCGGCGTCGCCCCGCGGGTGCCGGCCGCGCGGGGCGTGGTCGCCGCCGGCGACCTGGTCGAGCAGGTGCGGCAGCAGGTCGTCGAGCACGGCGAGCCCGTCGGCGACGCCGCCGCGCGAGCCGGGCAGGTTCACGACGATCGTCCGTCCGGCGACGCCGGCGAGCGCACGGCTGAGCGCCGCGGTCGGCGTCGCGTCGCGCCCGGCCGCGCGGATCGCGTCGGCGACGCCGGGCAGCTCCTGGTCGAGCACCGCGCGCGTGGCCTCGGGGGTGCGATCGTGGGGGTTCACCCCGGTGCCGCCGGTGGTGAGGACGACGGCGGGTCGCTCGGCGACGGCGACGGCGAGCGCCTGTGCGATGTCGGCGTCGGCGACCACTCGCGGAGCCTCGGCCTCCAGGCCGTGCTCGGCGAGCCAGTGCACGATCACGGGGCCGGTCGTGTCGGCGGCGGTCCCGGCGGCCGCGCGGGTCGAGGCGACGAGCACGATCGCGCGGCGCGACGGCGCGGCATCCGCGTCGACGGATCTCGAAACGGGCGCTTCGCGTCCTCCCCGACCAGCGGAGTCGGCGTCGTCGGCCCGCCAGACGCCGCGCTTGCCGCCGCGCTTCTCGACGAGCCGGATGCCGCCGAGCCGCGCTGCCGGGTCGACGGCCTTGACCATGTCGTGCAGCGTGAGGCCCGCGACGGCCACGGCGGTGAGCGCCTCCATCTCGATGCCGGTGCGCGCCGTCGTCGAGACGGTCGCGCGGATCGTGACCGCGGCCTCCTCGAAGCCGAAGTCGATCGAGACCGCGTCGAGCGGCACGATGTGCGCGAGCGGGATGAGCTCGCTGGTCCGCTTCGCCCCCGCAATGCCGGCGATGCGCGCGGTCGGCAGCACGTCGGCCTTCTTCAGGCCTTCGCTGCGGACGAGCCCGACGACCTCGGGCGTCGTGTCGAGTCGGCCCTCGGCGATCGCGACCCGGTGCGTCACGGGCTTGCCGCCGACGTCGACCATGCGTGCGCGGCCGTCGTCGTCGAGGTGGGTGAGCGAGCTCATAGGTCCACGGTATCGACGAGTTCGCCGGCGTCGAGCGACGTGACGCCCTCGGGCACGACGATGAGCAGATCGGACGCCGCGAGAGCGGCGACCAGGTGCGACCCGGGGCCGCCGACCGGAAGCGCCATCCCGTCGGACAGGCGCCGCCCGCGGAGGAACTGCCGGCGACCCGGGACGGACGTCACGGCCTCGGCCAGCGGCATCCGCTCGGCCCGCACGGGTGGCAACCCGGCGATCGCACGCAGCGACGGTGCGACGAACAGCGCGAACGACAGCTGCGCGCTCACCGGGTTGCCCGGGAAGCCGATGAGCGGAACCCCCCGGTACACGCCCGTCGCCTGCGGTCCGCCGGGCTGCATCGCGACCGAGCCGACCCACGCGCCGAGCGGCTCCATGAGCTCGCGCACGACCTCGTACGCGCCCTGCGAGATGCCGCCGCTGGTCAGGATGAGCTCGGCGCCCGCGTCGACCGCCGCGTCGAGCTCGGCACGCAGCCGCGCGACGTCGTCGCGGACGCGCGCCGTGTGCACGACGACCGCGCCCGCGGCCTCGACGCCCGCGACGAGCGCGACGCCGTTCGCGTCGGGGATCTCACCCGGCCCGAGGGTGCTGCCGGGCGCGACCAGTTCGCTGCCCGTGCTCACGATCGCCACGCGGACGCGCTCGCGCACGAGCAACTCGGTGAGGCCGGACGCCGCGGCCGCGGCGAGATGGCGCGGCGCGAGCCGGATGCCGGCCGGAAGCACGTCGGCCCCCGCGGCGAGGTCGGACCCGGCCTCGCGGACGTACTCGCCGACGGCCCGGCCCCGCAGGATGCGCACGACGCCGTCGCCGCCCGGCTCCGTGTCCTCGACGGGCACGATCGCGTCGGCGCCGTCGGGGACGGGCGCTCCGGTCATGATCCGCACCGCCGTGCCGACCGCGAGTGCCGCAGGGGCGCCCGGCGCCGCGGCCACCTCCCCGGCGACGGGGAGCACGACCGGGGCGTCCGCGACCTCGACGGCACGGACCGCGAACCCGTCCATCTGCGCGTTGCGGAACGGCGGTAGCGCGATCGGCGACTCCACGGGCGACGCGGTGATCCGGCCGAGCGCGGCGTCGAGCCCGACCCGCTCGGTCGGCCGGGCACCGAGCGATGCGAGCAGCGACCGGACGAACCGCCCGTGCTCGTCGACGGGGATGCGATCGGGCATCAGTAGCGCTCCAGGCTCGGGTCGACCGCGCGCGACCAGGCATCGATGCCGCCCGCGAGGTTGCGCACGTCGGCGAAGCCGATCGCGGCCAGGTGCTGGGCCGCCAGCCGCGAACGCACGCCGAGGTGGCAGTAAACGACGACGGATGCCGCGGGGTCGAGTTCGCGCTCCCGGCCCCCGAGCTCGTGCAGCGGGATCAGCGTCGAGCCGGGGATCGCGACCAGGTCGGCCTCCCACGGCTCGCGCACGTCGAGCAGCAGCGGCGGCGCGGCCGAGGCGAGCTCGTCGGCGAGCGCGAGGGCGTCGACCTCGAAGACCGATGCAGGTGCGCCGGCGGGCGCACCGCTGGAAGTACCGGCGGAGGCGGCTCTCGTGACGGGCGCCTCGCGCGCTACCCGACCACCGGAGGACTCGGCTCGGGCATAGGCGATCTCCCGCGTGCGCCCCGTGAGTGCGTCGTACACGGCGACCCGGCCGACGAGCGGCTCGCCGATGCCCGTGAGCAGCTTGAGCGCCTCCCCCGCCATGAGCCCGCCGGTCACGGTGCACACGCTCGGCAGGATCCCGTCGACCTCGCAGCTGAGGCCCGCGTCGGCGGGCGGCTCGGGGAACAGGTCCCGGTACGAGACGCCGCGCGCCTCCCACGAGACGCCGACCTGCCCGGAGAACCGCGCGGCCGACCCCCATACGAGCGGGATGCCGGCGCGGGCCGCGGCCGCGTCGGCCACGTATCGGGTGAGGATGTCGTCGGTGCCATCGATCACGAGGTCGGCGCCGTCGAGCAGCTCGTCGGCGTTGCCCTCGTCGAACCGGACCGACACGCCGCGCAGCACGGCATCGGGCGCGAGGATCGCCGCGGCATCCGTCGCGGAGTCGACCTTGGGCCGCCCGAGGTCGGCGTCGGCGTGCAGGGTCTGCCGGTGCAGGTTGGTCACCTCGACCCGGTCGTCGTCGACGATCGTGAGGCGACCGATGCCGGCGGCCGCGAGCGGCGGGATCACGGCGCTGCCGAGCCCGCCGGCTCCGAGGACCACGACGTGCGCGTCGGCGAGCCGCTGCTGGCCCGCCGTGCCGAAGCCGGGCAGCACGCGCTGCCGCGCATACCGGGGTGCGCCGGGGTCGATGGCCGCCATGCCTCGATTCTCGCAGGACCCGAGCACACCGGCGCGGTTGCATAGCGCGCGCGATCCTAGTGCCGCAACGCCTGACGCTTTCTCAGCATCCGGGCGTAGCGTAGTGGCATGGCCCGCGGCTCGGGTACCGGCGACACGTCGATCTCCCGCGCCGGGCGCCTGACCGAACCGGGTCGACACCGAGGCCCGCACCGCGCCAGCGTCACGAAGGGCTGAGCATGAGTCGCACGAGCGAGGGGCGTCCCGACGTGGACGACCACGACGAGCACTCGTTCGCGCGCCTGCTGCGCTCGATGGTGCCGCAGCGCCCCCGGTTCCTGCGCGGGCCGCGCATCCCAGACGGCGTGCGCTCGCCGGTCCTCCGCACCGAGCGACTGCTCCTCCGCCCGCACCGGCTCGCCGACGCCGACGCCTGGTACGCGCTGCAGTCCGACCCGCGCGTGGTCGAGCACCTGTCGTGGCCGCTCCGCACGCGCGCCGAGTCGTTCGTGCACCTCGCACATCGCACGCGGCACACCCGGCTCGAACAGCTCGACGACTTCCTCGCCCTCGCGGTGATCCTCGACGGACAGCTCATCGGCGACGCGTCGCTGCACCTGCGGTCGCTCGATCGCGTCGACCGCCGCGTCGACGTGGGCTGGGTCATCGGTCCGCAGTGGCAGGGTCGAGGGTACGCCCGCGAAGCGGCCGAGGCGATGCTCGAGCTCGCGTTCGGCCGGCTCGGCGCGGCGCGGTGCGAGGCGCACATGGCCTGGGCGAACACGGCGTCCAAGGGCCTGGCCGAGCGGCTCGGGTTCGCGGAGGGTCCGACCGGCGGACGTGAGCGCATCATGGTGCTCTCCGCCGACCGCTGGCGCGAGCTCCACGGGCGCGCCGCCGGCGGTCCGCCCGCGTAAGGGCGCCGAACCGCATCCGCGGCTATGATCGCGGAATGACCACGCATACGCGGATGCGATCATGACGCAGTTCCGCATCAGCGAAGCCGCGGCCCTTCTGGGGGTGAGCGACGACACCGTACGCCGCTGGGCCGACCAGGGCCGGCTGGCGCTCGGCCGTGCGGCCAACGGCATGCAGGTCGTCGAGGGCACCGAGCTCGTGCGGCTGCTCGCCGACCAGCCCGAGGGCGGGGCACTCGCCGACGCCTTCCCGCTCGCCCGCGCGTCGGCGCGCAACCGATTCGTCGGAATCGTGACCGCGGTGCACCGCGACGGCGTCATGGCGCAGGTCGAGCTGCGTGCCGGGCCGTTCCGCGTCGTCTCGCTCATGAGCCGCGAGGCCGCCGACGAGCTCGGCCTCGAACCGGGCGTCCTCGCCGCCGCCAGCGCGAAGGCCACGGTCGTCTCGATCGAGCTCCCACCGGGAGGCGAGGCGTGACGCGGATGTCGCGGCGCGCCGCCGCGCTCGCGGGCCTCGCCGTCGTCGGCCTCGCGCTGGCGGGGTGCGCCCCCGCCCCCGGCGACGGCACCGCCCCACCCGCGTCCCCGGAGTCCGGCGAGCTCGGGCCGTCCTCGCTCACGGTCTTCGCCGCGGCCTCCCTCACCGAGGCGTTCGAGGAACTCGCCGACGAGTTCGAGGCGCGCCATCCGTCGGTCGAGGTCGCGCTGAACCTCGGCGGCAGCGCCACGCTGGCGCAGCAGGTCGTCGAGGGCGCCCCTGCCGACGTGTTCGCCGCCGCGGCGGAGCCGCCCATGCAGGGGCTCGTCGACGCGGGCCTCGCGGCCGACCCCGTCGTGTTCGCGACGAACACGCTCGAGCTCGTCGTGCCCGCAGGCAACCCGGGCGACGTGTCCGGGCTCGACGACCTCGCCCGCGCCGACCTGCGGATCGCGCTCTGCGACGTCTCGGTGCCGTGCGGCGCCGCGTCGGCGACGCTGCTCGACGCCGAGGGCGTCGCCGCGCAGCCCGACACGCTCGAGTCCGACGTGAAGGCGGTGCTCACGAAGGTGTCGCTCGGCGAGGTCGACGCGGGGCTCGTGTACCGAACCGACGTGCTCGCGGCGGGCGACGCGGTCGAGGGCAACGAGGTGCCGGCCGCGTCATCCGTCGTCAACCGCTACCCGATCGCAGCGCTCGCCGACGCGGCCGACCCCGACGCGGCGGCGGCGTTCGTCGCCTTCGCGACCGGTGCCGAGGCGCGCGGGGTGCTCGAACGGCTCGGATTCGGGGCGCCCTGATGGCCGGCGCCCGCCGCGCGCCGCGCCCGCCCGGCCGGCTCGCCTGGCCCGTCGCCGTGCTCGCGGGCGTCGGCCTGGCGTTCCTGGCCCTGCCACTCGTCGCGCTCGTCGTGCGTGCACCGTGGGGCGACCTGGCCGAGCTCGTGACGCGCGAGTCCGTGGTCGAGGCCCTCGTGCTCTCGATCGTGACGGCCGTGCTCGCGACCGCGGTGTGCCTCGTGCTCGGCGTGCCGCTCGCGGCGCTGCTCGCGAGGTCGACCGGATGGTCGGTGCTCCCCCGCCGGGTGCTGCGCGCGGCCGTGACCGTGCCGCTCGTGCTGCCGCCCGTCGTCGGCGGCATCGCGCTGCTCCTGCTGCTCGGGCGGCGCGGTCTGGTCGGCGGTGCGCTCGACGAGTGGTTCGGCCTCACCGTGCCGTTCACGACCGGCGCGGTCGTGCTCGCGCAGGTCTTCGTGGCCATGCCGTTCCTCGTGTTCGCGGTCGAGGGCGCGCTTCGTTCGGCCGATCGCCGCACCGAGCTCGCCGCCGCCACGCTCGGCGCGTCGCGCTCGCAGGTCTTCCGCCACGTCACGCTGCCCCTCGTCGCGCCCGGCGTCGCGGCCGGCGCCATCCTGTGCTTCACGCGCGCGCTCGGCGAGTTCGGCGCGACGATCACGTTCGCCGGATCGCTCCCGGGCGTGACGCGCACGCTGCCGATCGCGAGCTACCTCGCGATGCAGACCGACCCCGACGAGGCCGTCGCGCTCGCGCTGCTGCTGCTCGCGGTGTCGGTCGGCGTGCTGCTGCTCCTCCGCGACCGCTGGACGCCGGGGGTGCGCGGATGACGCCCGCCGCCGCCACTCCGACCGGGCACCCGGTGCTCCACGCCGACGTGACCGTCACGCGCGGCGCGCACACGGTCGCCGCCGCGTTCGACGTCGCGCCGGGACATCCGCTCGCGATCATCGGCCCGAACGGCGCCGGCAAGACCACGCTGCTCGCGGCCGTCGCCGGGCTCGTGCCGGTCGACGCGGGCGGAGTGCGCATCGGCGACCGCGTCGTCGACGGCCTGCCGCCCGAGCGGCGGCGCGTGGGCGTGGTGTTCCAGGACTACGTGCTGTTCCCCCACCTCACCGTGCGCGACAACGTCGCGTTCCCAGCGCGCATGCGCGGGTCGCGCGCGGCGGCGCGCGCCGCCGCCGAGCCGTGGCTCGAGCGGTACGGGCTCGCGGCGCTCGCCGACCGGCTGCCCGGCGAGCTCTCGGGCGGACAGGCGCAGCGGGTCGCGCTCGCTCGGGCGCTCGCGGCCGAGCCCGACGTGCTGCTGCTCGACGAGCCCATGTCGGCGCTCGACGTCGAGCTGCGCGACGACATGCGCGCCGAGCTCGCCGCGCACGTGCGCGAGTTCGGCGGGGCGACCGTGCTCGTCACGCACAGCCCCGCCGACGCCGCGGCCCTCGCGGACTCGGTGCTCGTGCTCGAGGGCGGGCGCGTCACGCAGCGCGGCGCGCTGGCCGAGCTCGCCGCCGAACCGGCGACGCCCTACGTGCGGCGCATGCTCGCGGCATCCGCCGACTGAGGCCGAGCACCGGACGGATCGAGCCGCCGGCGAACTCGACGCGTCGCGTCAGCGCGGCGTGTCGAGGTGCACCTCGACCGGCTCCGTCTTCGCGATCTCCGACCACGACCACGCCGCGAACCGGAACTCGGCGACCGCGCACGTGGGCATGTGCTCGATCTCGCCCGAGAGCCGGTACGCCAGGTCGGACATGCCGGGGTCATGCGCGACGACGAGCACGGTCGACAGCTCGTCGTCGGTCTCGGCCACGACGTCGAGGATCGTCTCGGGCGAGGAACCGTACAACCGCTCGTCGAGCGTGAGCGCGCCGGGCGCCACGCCGAGCTCCGCCGCGATCGCCTCGGCCGTGCTCCGGGCGCGCACCGCGGTGCTGGAGAGGATCGCGCCGGGAACGATGCCGCGTTCACGGATGCGGCGGCCCATCTCGGGCGCGTCGCGCAGTCCGCGGTCGTTGAGCGGCCGGTCGTGGTCGGCGAGCGTCGGATCGCCCCACGCCGACTTCGCGTGCCGGACGAGCACCAGCGTCTTCATGCGCAGAGTCTGCCACCGCTCGCGGCCGGCGGCACCCTCAGGCGGCGATCCTCGTCGCGATTCCCGCCGCGAACTCGAGCACGCACAGCGCCGCGAGCCGCACCGTGCGGCCGTCGGGCGTGTCGGCGGTCGCGTCGATCTCGGCGAGGTCGGCGCTGCGCAGGCGCGGGTCGGATGCCGCGGCGCGGACGAGCGCACGCAGCTCCCACGCCGCGAGCCCGCCCGGGACCGACGCGGGGCAGCCGGGCGCGACCGAGCGGTCGCACGCGTCGACGTCGACGTCGAGGTGCACCGGGCCGCCCGCGGCGCCGGCGACCTCGAGCGCCTCCGCCATGACCTCCGCCGGCGGGCGGCCGTGCAGCTCGTCGCGGTGGATCACGGTGATGCCGAGCTCGGCCGCCCGGCGTGCGTACGCGGCGGAGTTCGCGAAGTCCTGGATGCCGACCTGCACGATGCGGCGCGGGTCGAGGCCCGCCTCGACGAGCCGCCGCACGGGCGAGCCGTTGGAGACGCCGTCGCGGAGGTCGTAGTGCGCGTCGATCGTGACCAGCCCGGCACGGGCGAGGTCGTCGCCCCACGCGCCGAGCGCGGTCGCGACCGTGACCGAGTTGTCGCCGCCGAGGGCGACGAGCGTCTCGGAGCGCGCGAGCACCTCGGCGGCCCGGGCGCGCGTGCGCGCCTCGCCGGCCTCCCCGTCGGGCTCCTCGATGTCACCGGCGTCGGCGCACGCGAGTGCGCCGAGGTCGACGACGCCCACCGGTCGCGCCGGGGCGGGCGCGCCATCCGTCGCCGTCGCCGCCGCCGCCCGATCGGGCACCAGCGCCGGGCTGTATCGCCGCAGCGCATCCCGGATCGCGGCCGGCGTCGCGTACGAGTTCGTCGGCGAGAGCGACGTGCGCCACGCGGGCACGCCGAGCAGCGCCAGGTCGGCGCGCGCGCCCGGGGCGAGCTCCTCGAGGCGCGGCCAGTCCCCCGCGCGGGGCCAGAGCGGATCGTGCGAGAGTGCCATGGGTTCGACGCTAGCGACGCGGATGCCGCGCCGGACGGGTCGCGCGCCGCGCCGCGTCTGCGATTCCGGACGTGCCGCCGACGTCCACGGCGGCGGTCACGGCCCCGGCGGCGGCGTCTCGTCGAGCGCGCGCACGATCTCGCGGTACTCGTCGGGCGTGATCTCTCCGCGGGCGAGCCGTTCCGCGACGATCGACCGCGCGGTGCCCGTCGGCGGGGCCGCCCGGTGCTCGGGCGGCACCGGTCCCGGATGGTGCGACGCATCAGCCGACCGGTTCGTGAGCAGCACGATCACGACGACCACTGCCGCGACGATGAGGAGGATCGGCAGGAGCACCCAGACCCAGCTCCAGCCCCAGCCCATGCCGTAGTGATCCCAGAACACCCGCCTCACCTCCGATGCAGCGCGGCCGCCCGGCCCCGCTGACTGGATCGTAGGTCGCCGCGACCGATGATTCAGGGCCGAAGGACCCCCACGAGTTCGCGTTCGCGCGCGGCGCCGAGGCCCGCGCGCCGTTCGCGATCGAGGCCGGCCTCGCGCTCCCAGGCGAGCACGTCGGTGAGCGTGTCCCGCAGCGGACGCAGCCGCAGCCCCTCGCGCACCGCGGCGGCGTTCGAGCGGTCGAGGCACGCATCCCAGGTCGGGTCGACGATCCACAGCGGCAGCGAGTCGGGCCCGGACCACTCCTGGATGCCGAGTTCGCCGAGACGGTCGCCGGATGCCGCGACGAGCTCGCCGTCGTGCCCGCCGAGTTCACGCGAGACCGCGAGCCAGTCCGCGAACGTCGTCGGCTCGCCGGCCGCGTCGAACGTGCCCTCGAGCCCGCGCTCGACTGCGTCGAGCACGAAGGCCACGAGGTCGCGAACGTCGATCGCCTGCACCGCGGCATCCGGGATGTCGGGCACGAGCATGGGCAGGTCGTCCCGCGCCGACCGCGCGACCCAGTACCCGGCACGGTCGGACGGATCGCCGGGGCCGGCGATCAGTCCCGGCCGGACGACGAGCAGCCGCTCGGGTCCCGCGTCGCGCCAGGCGTCCTCGCACGCGACCTTCGCCTCGCCGTAGGTCTCGGGCGTCGACTCGTCGGACGCGAGAGCGGGAAGCAGGGCGGCCGACTCGTCGGCGCCATGCTCGTCGTGACGCGCGTACACGCTGCACGACGAGATGAACGTCACGTGCCGCGCGCGCCCGGCGAGCGCGGCCGCCGCCCGGCGCGCGTGCCCGGGCTGCCGGGTCAGGTCGATCACGGCGTCCCACTCGCGCCCGGCCACGGCGTCGTACGCGGCCGTGCCGGCCTGATCGCGGTCGGCGACGACGAGGTCGGCGCCCGGCGCGATCGCGCCCGCCTCGCCGCGAGCGAGGCACGTCACCCGATGCCCGCGTGCGAGCGCCTCCTGCGCGAGCGCGCGTCCGAGCCACTGGGTTCCACCGAGGATGAGCAGGTCCATGCCGTCATCACAGCACGGGCGGCCTGCCGATCGCGCGCATGTTCACGCAGCGCGAACCGGGTTTCGATACGCCGCTTCGCTGCTACTCGACCACCAGCGCCGCGCCACCCGCCCGCCGCCGCATCGCCACGCGGATGCCGAGCTTGCGGAGCTCCTCGACCCACAGCACGACCGACGCCATGCCGGCGCAGACCGCCCAGTGCGCGGCGTCGAGCGGCGCGGTGCCGAACGCGACCTGCAGCACGGGCAGCGACACGACCGCGACCTGCAGCACGACCGCGAGCCCCACCGCACCCCACAGCCAGCCGTTCGTGAACAGCCCGCGGAACGCGCTCGAGGTCGCCGAGCGTGCGTTGAACGCCGTGAACAGCCCCGCGAACACGAGCGTCGTGAAGCCCGCCGTCCGGGCGACGTCGAACGAGTCGGAGCCGCCCGGCACGAGGCCGCCGGGCAGGAACACGTCCATCGTGAGCAGCGTGACCACCGCGATCACCAGCCCCGTGACCCCGATGCCGATCCACATGCCGAGGTCGATGGCCCGGTCGTGGATGCCGCGCGGCGGGCGCGCCATGACGTCGTCGATCTCGGGATCGACGCCCATCGCGAGCGCCGGACCCGAGTCGGTGACGAGGTTGATCCAGAGGATCTGCGTCGCCAGCAGCGGCAGCACCAGCCCACCGTCGCTCGCCGCCGTGAAGCCGAGCGCCCCCGCGAACACCACGCCGAGGAACACCGTGAGCACCTCGCCCATGTTCGAGTAGAGCAGGTAGCGCAGGAACTTCCGGATGTTGTCGAAGATGCCCCGGCCCTCGCGAACGGCGTGCACGATCGTCGCGAAGTCGTCGTCGGCGAGCACCATGTTCGCCGCCTCCTTCGTGACCTCGGTGCCCGTGATGCCCATCGCGATGCCGATGTCGGCCGACTTGAGCGCGGGCGCGTCGTTCACGCCGTCGCCGGTCATCGCGACGATCAGGCCCTCGGCCTGCAGCGCGTCGACGATCCGCAGCTTGTGCTCGGGTGCGACCCTCGCGAACACCGATACCGTGCGCACCGCGTCGCGCAGCTGGCGCTCGTCCATCCCGTCGAGCCGCGCGCCCGGCAGCGCGATCCCCTCGTCGCCGATGATGCCGAGGTCGCGCGCGATGCGCGCCGCGGTCGCCGGATGGTCGCCCGTGATCATGACCACCCGGATGCCGGCGGCGCGCGCCTCCGCGATCGCCGGCCGGACCTCGGGGCGGGGCGGGTCGATGATGCCGACGACGCCCGCGTAGACGAGATCCTCCTCGGCCGACTCGTCGAAGCCCGCGGCATCCGCACGGCCCTCGCCGCCCTCGAGCTCCGGGGCGGGACGATACGCGACCCCGATCGTGCGGAACGCCTCCTCGGACAGCGCCTCGGCCTCGGCGAGCGCGCGGGCCCGACGCACCGCGTCGAGCGCGGCGACCTCGGCCCCGACCTGGATGCGCGTGCAGTGCCGCAGCAGCACGTCGGGCGCGCCCTTGCTCAGCACGACGAGGTCACCGCGTTCATGGCGGTGCGCGGTCGACATCATCTTGCGTTCGGAGCTGAACGGCACCTCGCCGACGCGATCGTACCGGGCCGCCTCGGTCGTCGTGCCCTCGACCTTGCGGGCGGCGACGAGGAACGCCGCCTCGGTCGGGTCGCCCTCGATCGCCCATTCGCCGCCGTGCTCGGCGAGCTGGGCATCGTTGGCGAGCGAACCCGCGCCGAGCACGATCTGCGCCTCGAGGCGCAGCGGCCCCGCCTCGAGCGGCCGGCCCTTGACCGTCGCCGCACCCACGGGCTCGTAGCCGACCCCGGCGAGGTCGACCGCGCCCGACGCGGTCACGACGCGCTGGATGGTCATCTGGTTGGTGGTGAGGGTCCCGGTCTTGTCGGTGCAGATCACCGAGGCGGAGCCGAGCGTCTCGACGCTCGAGAGCGCCTTCACGACGGCGTTGCGCCGCGCCATCCGCTGCACCCCGAGCGCGAGCACGAGCGACAGGATCGCCGGGAGCCCCTCCGGCACGGCCGCGACCGCGAGCGAGACGCCGAGCAGCAGCACGGTCACGAACTCGGCCGGCGTGCGAACGCCCTGTACGAGCGCGACCGTGAGCATCACGACGATCGCGATGACCACCACGATGCGGCCGAGCATGCGGCCGAGGTGGCCCACCTCGACCTGGAGCGGCGTCGGCTCGTCCTCGGTCTCGTCGAGCATGGTCGCGATCGCGCCCATCTGGGTCGACATGCCGGTCGCGGTCACGATCGCCCGGCCCGTGCCGCGGCTGACGGCCGTGCCCTTGAACACCATGTCGCGACGGTCGCCGAGCGGCACCTCGTCGGCGAGCGTGTCGGGGCGCTTCGCGACCGGAGCGCTCTCGCCGGTGAGCGAGGCCTCGGCCACCTGCAGCGTGGCGGCGCGGAACAGCCGGGCGTCGGCGCCGACCTGGTCGCCCTCGGCGAGCACGAGGATGTCGCCGGGGACGAGCCCGGCACTCGCGACGGTGCGCAGCTCGCCGTCGCGGAGCACGGTCGAGTGGGCCTGCGTCATCACCGCCAGCGCCGCGACGGCGCGCTCGGCCCGCGACTCCTGGACGAGGCCGAGCACCGCGTTCAGCACGATGATGCCCAGGATCACGACCGCGTCGATCGGCCAGCCCTCGGCGCCCTCGACGAGCCAGGCGATCACCGAGATCACGACCGCGGCGAGCAGGAGCAGGATGAGCGGATCGGCGACCTGCGCGAGCACGCGGCGCCAGAAGGGGTTGCGTCTCGCGCTCCGCAACTCGTTCGCGCCGTGGACGGCGAGGCGCGCGGCCGCGTCGCCGGCCGAGAGTCCGCGCTCGGGGTCGACCCCGAGGCGACGGGCGACCTCGTCGACGTCGGTGCGCGCCGGATCGAGCCCGATCGAGGTCTCTCCCGGAATCGCGGCCATGGTTCCATCCTCCGGGCGGCGCCGCCGCGGTCGCAACGGACGGAAGGCCCGCGCGATGGATGCGGGATCGGTCGGATCGGGGAATGATGTCGGTGCCGGACGGGTTGTGCCTGATACCCCATAGGGGTATATTTCGGACCCAGGTTCTGGGAGGTCACCATGGACACGCAGCACGACGAGCACGCGACGCACGATCCGCACGCGGGGCACGACATGCACGCGGGGCACGACATGCACGCGGGGCACGACACGCACGCGGGGCACGACGCGCACGCCGAGCACTCGGGGCACTCGGGGCACGAGCACCACGCGGCATCCGGCACGATCGCCACGGAGGCGCACGCCGAGCATGCGGGGCACGCCGGGCACGAGGCGCACGCGGGTCACGACGCCCACGCCGGCGCGATGGCCCACGCCGGTCACGGCGGGCACGCGGGCCACGGCGACCACGTCGGCCAGTTCCGCCGGCTCTTCTGGATCATGCTCGTCATCGCGATCCCGACGATCGCCTTCAGCGGCATGTTCGCCGACCTGCTCGGCTACGAGCTGCCCGACAACCCGATCGTGCAGTGGATCCCGCCGGTGCTCGGCTCGGTGCTGTACTTCTGGGGCGGTTCGCCGTTCCTCACCGGCGCCTGGTCCGAGCTGAAGGCGCGCAAGCCCGGCATGATGCTCCTCATCGGGCTCGCCATCACGGTCGCCTACGTCGCGTCGCTCGGCGCGAGCCTCGGGATCTTCCCGCATCACCTCGACTTCTGGTGGGAGCTCGCGCTCCTCATCGTGATCATGCTGCTCGGCCACTGGCTCGAGATGCGCTCGCTCGCGGCGACCTCGTCGGCGCTCGACGCGCTGGCCGCACTGCTGCCCGACGAGGCCGAGCGCGTGGTCTCGACAGGCTCGAGCAGCGGGGGCACGGATGCCACGACCACGGTCGAGACGGTCTCGCCGTCCGAGCTCGCCGTCGGCGACGTCGTGATCGTCCGCCCCGGCGGCCGCGTGCCGGCCGACGGCGACGTGGTCGACGGCACCGCCGCAGTGGACGAGTCGATGATCACCGGCGAGTCCCGCACCGTCAGCCGCGGTCCCGGCGACCGCGTCGTCGCCGGCACCGTGGCGACCGACACCGCGATCCGGGTGCGCGTCGCCGCGGTCGGCGACGACACCGCGCTCGCCGGCATCCAGCGCCTCGTGGCCGAGGCCCAGGCATCGAGCTCGCGCGCGCAGCGCCTCGCCGACCGCGCCGCCGGCTGGCTGTTCTGGTTCGCGCTCGTCGCCGCCGCGATCACGGCTGTCGCCTGGGCGGCTGTGGGCCTGCCCGACGAGGGCGTCATCCACACCGTGACGGTACTCGTGATCGCCTGCCCCCACGCGCTCGGCCTCGCCATCCCGCTCGTCGTGCAGATCGCGACCGAGCGCGCGGCCCGCGGCGGCGTGCTCGTCACCGACCGGCTCGCGCTCGAGACGATGCGCACCGTGCAGGCCGTGCTCTTCGACAAGACCGGCACCCTCACCAAGGGCGAGCCGGCGGTGACGGATGCTGCGGCGGCCCCCGGGCACGATCTCGACGAGGTGCTCGCCCTCGCGGCATCGGCCGAGCACGACTCCGAGCACCCGCTCGCGAAGGCCATCGTCGCCGAGGCGGGTCGACGCTCGCTCGCACTGCAGGCGGCAACCGGCTTCGCGGCCTCCGCCGCGGTGGGCGTCACCGCGCGCGTGTCCGGGCGCGAGGTGCACGTCGGCGGTCCGGGCCTGCTCGCCCGCGAAGGGCTCGACCCGCTGCCGGAGTCGGCCGCGTGGGCCCAGCGCGGCTCCACCGTGCTGCACGTGGTCGTCGGCGACGAGGTCGCCGGGGCGATCGCGCTGGCCGACGAGATCCGGCCCGAGTCGCGCGAGGCCGTCGACGCGCTGCACGCCGTCGGCGTGCAGGTCGTGATGATCACGGGCGATGCGGAGCCGGTGGCCCGCACGGTCGCCGCCGAGCTCGGCATCGACCGGGTCTTCGCCGGTGTGCGGCCGGAGGACAAGTCGGCGAAGGTCCAGGAGCTCCAGCGCGAGGGCCTCTCGGTCGCGATGGTCGGCGACGGCGTCAACGACGCCCCGGCGCTCGCCCAGGCCGACGTGGGCATCGCCATCGGCGCCGGCACGGATGTCGCGATCGCCTCGGCCGGCGTCATCCTGGCCTCGAGCGACCCGCGTTCGGTGCTCTCGGTGATCGAGCTGTCGCGCGCCTCGTACCGCAAGATGCAGCAGAACCTCTGGTGGGCGGCCGGGTACAACCTGATCTCGGTGCCGCTCGCGGCGGGCGTGCTCGCGCCCATCGGGTTCGTGCTGCCGATGTCGGTCGGCGCCATCCTGATGTCGCTGTCGACGATCATCGTCGCCGCCAACGCGCAGCTGCTGCGGCGCCTCGACCTGCGGCCCGAGGCGTCCGCGCGGGCCGCACTCGAGCGGGCCTGACACATCGAGTGGGCGATCCTGGCGCCGTCCGCAGGACGGCGACCGCCAAGATCGCCCACTCGATGCGGGTGCCGCCGGCCGGGCACCCGGCCGGTCCGCCTCGGCGCGCCGCGGCCATAGGCGTAGGCTCCCGGCATGGACGACGAGGCGATCGCGGTACTGGTGACGGGAGCGGAACGGCGCTTGCTCGAACCCGAGGTGCGACGCGATCCCACGGCGCTGGAGGACCTGCTCCACGAGTCGTTCCGCGAGATCGGGCGCAGCGGACGGCTCTGGACGCGCGACGAGCTCATCGACGTGATGACCGGTCCCGATGCCGTCGACGTGCAGTCGGCGGTCGTGACGGGCGAGCACGTCGAGCTCGTGGCACCCGACCTCGCACTGCTGACCTACACGCTCGACGCCGACGGCGCGCGCAGCCGGCGCAGCTCGCTCTGGCGGATCGCCGGCGACCGGCCGCGCATGCTGTTCCACCAGGGCACGCCGCTCGGCCTGAACGTCGGCTAGCTCCGCCTACCGGGCCGGCGCCGCGGGCATCGCGAGCGCGATGAGGTCGTTGACGTCGGAGAGGATGGCGTCGTGCGGCCCGCCCTCGAGCTCGGCCCGCCGGGCGGCGCCGCTGAGCACGCCGACCACCCATCCGGCTCCGGCGGCGCGGCCCGCCTCGAGCAACGCGAGGGAATCGCCGGCCACGAGCACCTGCCGGACGTCGAGCGTGCCGGTCAGCTCCATCGCATGGTGGACCGCGTACGGCGCGGGCGGCGGTGCGATGACCTCGTCGCCGCACACGACGGCGTCGACCGGGCCGGCCGGTGCGCCGGGCACCCCCGTCCAGCCCAGCGCGTCGAGCGACGCCTCGGCGATCGCCCGATCGGGCTCGCACACGAGCGCGACGCGCACGCCCCGGCGGCGCAGCTCGACGAGCGTCGCCTGGACGCCGCGCAATGCGACCGGCGGGGCGCCGGCATCCGTCGACCGCCGCACGACGGCACCCTCGAACCCGAGCACCACGAGGCTGATCATCGGCGCCTGCCCTGGTCGTCGGGCTGCGACCGCGTCAACGGCGTGCGGCGGTCGACCTCGTTCTCGATCGTGAATGTCGCGAGCTCGGGCCGATACCGGTCGTCGGCGTACGAGAGCGGGCGGCGGGCGGAGTCGTAGGTGATCCGGCGCTCGCGCAGCAGCGGGCTGCCCTGGCCGACGTCGAGCGACTCGGCGTCGAGCGGGTTCGCCGCGACCGCGTCGATCGTGTGCCGGGCGCGTCGCAGGTCGACGCCCTTGGCGATGAGGTGCGCGTGCAGCGACCCTCGGTCGCAGTCCATGTCGTCGAGCAGCGCGCCGACCTCGGGCGGGAACGACGTGCGCTCGACCATCGTGGGCACGTCGTCGAGCGTGCGCACGCGGACGACCTGCACGACGGCGGCGCCCTCGTCGAGCCCGAGGAAGCCGGCGACCGTCGACGGGGCAGGCCGGCTCGCGGATTCGATGGTGCGCTGGCCGGGTGTCTTGCCGATCGAGCGAGCCCAGGCTGTGAACGACGAGAACGTCGAGAACGGCTGCGTCGGCACGACCCGGCCGACGATCGGGGCGCGGCCGCGACCGCCGACGATGAACCCCTCCTCGCGCAGCACGGCGAGCGCGCGCCGCACCGGCCCGCGGGAGAGGCCGAACTCGCGGCACAACGCCGCCTCGCTCGGCAGGCGCATGCCGGCCGGCCATTCGCCGCGCCCGATGCGCTCGCGGAGCGTGCTCGTCACCCGCTGATGGAGCGGCACCTCGCTGGACATGCCTCGACGGTACGGACTCCCCGCAGCCCGACGGGTGGGCGCGACGCGACGTTCCGGTGAAGGTTCGGTGAACCGCGGTCGACGTGACGCTCAGCGCGCCTCGGGCGCGAGCTCTCGTGCGCGGCGCAGGAGGCGCACGAATCCGTCGCGGTCGAGCCGGTCGAGCGAGGCGATCTGGATCGCCGCGGAGCCGACCTTCACGCGACCGAGCTCGCCGGCGCGACGCTTGACCAGGTACTCGCCCTCCTCGGCGGCGTTGACGTAGACGCTGAGGTGCGCGGCCTGGTCGGCCAGCCCCACGAGGAACCACTCGACCGGCTCGCCGCGCGGACGCGACTGCGTGATCGCGCCGTACCCGATGATCGACTGCTCGGTGCCGCCCCAGAACACGCCCTGCCACAGGGCCCGATCGAGCCCGGTGAACTCGGCGGCGATGACGCGGTCGAGTTCGCGTGCCGCATCGGCCCGCGGCCCCTCCAGCTCGGCCAGCCAGCCGTCGACGTCGATCGTCGTGCGTTCCATGGAACCCATGCTGCCGGATACCGCCGACACCCGGGCGGATCGAGCGCTAGGAGCCCGTGCCGACGGGAGCCGTGGCATCCGCTCCGCCGCCGGCCTCGCCCGATTCGGCCGCGGCGCGCTTCGCCGCGCGCTTCATGCGGCGACGCTCGCGCCCACCCTCGACGAGGTCGTACAGCGCCGGCAGCACGAGCAGCGTGAGTACGGTCGACGACAGCAGTCCGCCGATCACGACGAGCGCGAGCGGCTGCGAGATGAACCCGCCGCTGCCCGTGAGCCCGAGCGCGAGCGGCAGCAGCGCGAAGATCGTCGCGAGCGCCGTCATGAGGATCGGCCGGAGTCGGCGCGAGGCGCCGTGCAGCAGGGCGTCGCGCACGCTCATGCCGCGCTCCCGGTACTGGTTCACGAGGTCGATGAGGACGATGGCATTGGTCACGACGATGCCGACGAGCATGAGCACGCCGACGAGCGACGCGACGCCGAGCGGGATGCCCGTGATGATCTGCAGCAGGATGGCGCCGGTGGCCGCGAACGGCACCGAGACGAGCAGCAGCAGCGGCTGCAGCAGCGACCGGAACGTCGCGACCATGACGACGTACACGATCAGGATCGCCGCGAGCAGCGCGAGGCCGAGCTGCGAGAACGACTCCTGCTGGTCGGCCGTGACGCCGCCGATCGACGCCGACGTGCCGGCGGGGAGGTCGACCGCGGCGAGCGCCTGCTGCACCTGCCCGCTGGCGGCGCCGAGGTCGTCGCCCGCCGGCGTGGCGGAGACGGTCGAGCTCCGCAGTCCCTTGACGGTCGTGACCGAGGCCGGGCCGTCGACCTGCGCGACGGTGGCGAGCGAGTCGAGGCGGACCGGCCCGGTGGGCGTGGGCACCTCGAGCGCCTGGAGCTCTGCGACGGACGCGGGCGGCGCGCCGCCCGAGAGGTAGATCGTGAGCGTCTGCTCGTCGATCACGATCGACCCCGCCGCCTGGGGCTGCATCTCGGCGGAGACGACGCCGCCGAGCGCGACCTCGGAGTATCCGACGTCGGCGGCCTTCCGCCGGTCGACCTGGACCGCGATGTAGGGTCGCGACTCCTCGAGGTTCGAGGTGACCTGGCTCAGCGAGTCGAGTTCCGTGAGCTCGGCGACGACGGCGTCGGTCGCGTCGCGGAGATCCTCCTGGTTGGACGCCGTGATGTCGACCTCGATGTCGCTCGAGGCGCCGAAGCCGCTCTGCGCCGACACGGTGATCTCACCGGTGTCGTCGAGCTCGGCGAGCTCGGCCCGGACCTCCGCCTGCAACGCCTCCTGGTCGGCGTCCTCGTCGGTCGTGACGTTGTACGCCACGGTCGACCCGCCGCCGCCGAACGCCGCGAGGGCGCCGCCGCCGGTCGACGTGCCGATCGAGGTCTGCACGGTCTCGACGCCCTCGACGCCGCGGATGGCCTCCTCGACCGGGATCGACGCCTGGGCCATGTACTCCAGGCTCGAGCTGACTGGGAGCTCCTGGGTGACGCGGAACGTGTTCTGACCGCTCGAGCCGAGGAAGTTCGTCTTCATGAGCGGCGCGAGCGCGACCGTGCCGGCGAGCACGAGCACCGCGACGATGATCGTCACCGCCGAGTGCCGGAGCGTCCAGCCGAGGATCGGGAGGAAGCCCTTCTGCAGGCGCGACGGGTGCTCGAGTTCGTCGACCGGTGCGGCGGTGCCCGTCGTGGCCGGTCGGGGCGCGTCATCCGGTGCCGGCTTGGGCCGCAGGCCCGTGCCGCCGTCGGCATTGCGGAGCTCGGGGGCGAGCCACACCTCGTCGACGAATGCGGCCGCCGCCGCGGCATCCTGCTCGCTCTGGCCCTTCGCGGGCTTCGCGGGCTTCAGGAACCAGTACGCGAGCACCGGCACGATCGTCAGTGAGACGAGCAGCGACGCCAGCAGCGCGATCGTGACGGTCAGCGAGAACGGACGGAACAGCTCGCCCGTGACGCCCTCGACGAGTGCGATCGGGAGGAACACCGCGACCGTCGTGACCGTCGACGCCGTGATCGCGCCGGCGACCTCGCGTACCGCGTGGATGATCGTCGACGCCTTGTCGACGCCCGCGACGAGGTGGCGCTTGATGTTCTCGATCACGACGATCGAGTCGTCGACGACGCGGCCGATCGAGATCGTCAGCGCGCCGAGCGTGAGGATGTTCAGCGTGTAGTCGGCGGCCTGCAGGCCGATGAACGTGATGAGCACCGAGGTCGGGATCGAGATCGCGGTGACGAGGGTCGCGCGCACCGACATCAGGAAGACGAGGATCACCAGCACCGCGAACACGAGGCCGAGCAGGCCCTCGACCGCGAGCGACTCGATGGACTTCTCGATGTACGGCGCCTGATCGAACACGACCGTGAACTCGGCGCCGGGGTTGGTCGTGTCGAGCGCCGCCTGCAGGTCGGGCAGTGCGTCGCGCACCGCGTTCGAGACCTCGACGGTGTTCGCGGCGGGCAGCTTGGTGACCGAGATCGCCAGCGCCGGCTCGCCGTTCACGCGCGAGATGCTCGTCTGCGGGTTCTCGGTGAGTTCGACGGTCGCCACGTCGCCGATGGTGAGCGCGACGGGCGCGGGCGCGGCGGGAAGGCCCGTGGCGGCGTCCAGGCCGAGATCGGCGCCGGTCCCGGTCTCGGCGCCGGTGCCGGTGCCGATCTCCCCGTCTGGGAGTGCGCCGGCCTCGGGCTCGATCGGGTTGCCGTCGGCGTCGAGCTCGGGCGCCGCCTGCGGTTCGGTCGCGCCGAGCAGGGGCAGCGCACTGATGTCCTCGACGCTGCCGAGCCGCGTTCCGGCCTGCACCGCGAACGTCGAGTCGCCCTCGGTGATCTCGCCGGCCGGCAGCAGCACGCCGTTCTGCTGCAGCGCGTCGCGGATGGCCTGGCTCGTGAGCCCGTAGGCCGCGAGCTGCGCCTGGTCGGGCGTGATGACCACGCGCCGGCCCTGGTCGCCGACGAGCGTCGCGTCGCGCACCCCGTCGATGTCGCGGATCTCGGGCAGCGTCGTGCGGACCAGTTCGTCGGAGAGCGTCGACGGGTCCTCGGCCCCGGTCACCGCGACGGCGAGCACGGGCAGGTCGTCGAAGCTGAAGGCGACGACCTGTGGTTCGACGTCCTCGGGCAGGTCGGGCGCGATGCGGTTGACCGCCGAGAGGAGCTTCTGCTCGGCGAAGGCGAGGTCGGTGCCGAAGGTGAAGCTCGCGACCACGCGCGAGATGCCCGTCGAACTCGTGGTCGAGGTCGACTCGAGGCCCGTGATGCCCTGGATCGCGGTCTCGACCGGCGTCGACACGTCGGCGTTGACCACGTCGGGTGATGCGCCGGGGTAGGCGGTGATGATCGACAGCTGCGGGAGCTGGATGGACGGCGCGAGCTCCTGCTTGAGTCCGTTGAGCGCGATGCCGCCGAAGATGGCGACGACGATCGTGACGAGGGCGATGAGGGCGCGATTCCGCATGCTGAGCTTCGCGAGCACGGACATGCGTCCGATTCTCTCAGTCGGGATGAGTGCCGGCGTCACCCGAAAGTGTGAACGTGCCGGCGAGGGCATGGACCCGTGTCCCCCGTCCGGGGTGGGTACGGACGATCACGCCTCGGCCAGGGTCGCGGCACGGCCGGTCGCGCCATCGGGGAACGCGACCGGCCGGGGGCGGTGGCCTCGGGTTCCACCGCCCCCGTCCTCTCCGTGCGGCTACTCCGCGGCGGTCGCCGCGTCGATCGCGTACAGCGTCGTGGTGCCCGACACCTCGTTCGCGACCGCGAGCATCGGCGCTCCCGTCGGGCTCGAGGCCGCCGGGATGAACGTGAGGCCCTCCGGACCGAGGTCGCCCGCCTCCGAGAGGCGCTCGACGCCGTCGACCTCGACCGAGACCGAGAAGTCGCGGTGGTTGAGGTAGGTCACGAACGCGGCATCCGTCGGTTCGGTGATGTCGTAGACGGCGACCCCGCCGACGCGTTCGAAGCCGATGAAGGCATAGGTGCGACCGTCGACCTCGCCGATCGCGAGGCTCTCGGGCTCCGGGCCCTTGTCGTCGCTGCGCCCCTCGAGGTTCGACTCGGAGTGGTTCGAGTTGAAGAACTCGGGAGCGGCCTCGTGCGTGAAGCGCTCGAAGTCCTCACCCGAGTCGAACACGAGCTCGCCGGCGGTCGACCAGATCGAGAACGAGCGCGAGCCGAACGCGTACAGCTCCTCGTAGCAGCTCCCGTCGGCGCTGAGTCCCATCGCCGTCGAGACGTTGAGGCGCCCGAGATCGGCGTCGCCCTTCAGCTCCGCGACCGGGCTCGACGCGCAGATCGGCGCGAGGCCGCCCTTGCCGAGGTCCTTGACGCGCGCCGGCTCGACGTAGTCGCCCCACTCGCGCGCGTCGCCCTCGTTCGCCGACACCAGCCAGGTCTCGCCGCCCGCCTCGTACGCCGCGAGGCCGTCGGGCAGGTACATGCCCTTCAGCCCCTCGAAGGTGCGCGCAGCGTAGGTCGGCGCACCCTGCGGGTCACGGTCCGACGCGTCGATGGCGTGCCCCGCGACCGAGTGGTCGACGAAGCCCAGCGGCAGGATCTCCTCGACGGTCGCCGTCTCGAGGTCGACGACGGCGACGGCGTTCGCCTCCTGGAGCGTCACGTACGCGGTGCCGCCGTCGATCGCGACGTATTCGGGCTCGAGGTTCCGCGACACCGGGAGGTCGGCCTCGGGCGTCGGTCCGAACACGCGCACCTCGGCTCGCAGCTCCTTCGTGCCATCCGTCTCGAAGGCATGGAAGTCGGCGATGCGCACGTCGCCCTGGCTCGCCGCCGCGACCGTCGCGGGCAGGGCCACCACGGCGACCGACCCCTCGGGGTCGCTCGCGAAGTCGTCGGCCGGCTCGCCCTCGTTCGCGACGACCGCCCGCGTGCCGTCCGCCGAGAGCGCGACCATGTCGGGCAGGGCGCCGACGACCACGCTGCCGAGCACGCGCGGCGTCTTCTTCGTCGCGTCGAAGAACACCAGTCGACCCGGAGCGGTCTTGTCGTCGGCGTCCTCCAGGGCGACGACGCCGAGTCCGTCGGCGCGCACGGCGACCGAGTTCGGGATGCCGTCGGCGACGAGCTCGCCGACCTTCTTCGGCTTCGACGGCTTCTTCACGTCGAGCACCTCGACGAGGCCGGCCTGCGCGCTCACGACGTAGAGGCGCTCGTCGAAGTACGCGACGATCTCGGCGGCGGACTCGTCGAAGACCCCGCTCTCGTAGGTGCCGAGCGGTGCGAGCGAGAGCTCGGCGTCCGCGGCCGACAGCTCGATCGCGTCGGCGACGAGCGGGGCGGGCTTGGGTCCGGGCTGGGCCGCGGCGGGACCGGCGGCGAGGAGGCCGGCGACGAGCGCCGCGCACAACACGGCGGGCGTCGCCGACGCCGCACGCCGGAGTCGGGTTCGTGGGGAGAGCATGGGTCACCTTCGGTCGGGTGGGGGCATGGACCGGACCACTCTCTCCGCACCGGACGACCGGGGCGTTGACGGCAGGTGAACGCCGGGCGGCGCCGCTCAGACGACGGCGGCGAGCACGCTCTGGTCGGGCACGGGCGTGCGGGCGAGCGAGCCCCAGGCGCGGCGCAGCGCCTGCACCGCGGCATCCGTCGCCTCGGGCGAGTAGCAGATGGGCAGGCGCAGGAAGCGCTCGAACGCCCCATCGATGCCGAACCGCGGACCGGCCGCGATGAGCAGGCCGTGCGAGCGCGCGGCGAGCGCGAGCTGCGAGCTCACGGGCGCTCCGAGGCCGACCCAGGTGACGATGCCGCCGTCGACGTGCGGCACGTGCCAGTCGGGGAACGCGTCGGCGAGCAGGCCTTCGAGGCGGTCACGGCCGGCGCGCAGCTGCTGGCGGCGCAGGTCGAGGATGTCGTCCATGCGACCGAGCAGGCGGGTCACGATCAGCTGCTCGAGGATCGGCGTGCCGAGGTCTCCGGGCGAGCGCACCGAGAGGAGCCGGCGGATCAGCGGCCGGTCGGCGCGGATCCAGCCGACGCGCACGCCGCCCCAGACCGTCTTGCCCACGCCGCCGACCATCACGGCCGGGCCGTACGCGGCGAGCGGCTTCAGGTCGAGGCCGCGGTCGATGTCGAGCTCGGCGGTCGTCTCGTCGGCGATCACGACGGTGCCCTGGCGGGCGGCCGCGTCGAGCACGCGCTCGCGCGCCGAGGCGGAGAGCGAGCGCCCGGTGGGGTTGTGGAAGTCGGGCATGAGGTAGGCCGCGACCGGATTGGCGTGCCCGATGGCGCGCACGAGGTCGGCGGCCTCGTCGGCGGCGCCGAACCCCTCGGGGCCCGAGTCGTGCGGGGCGGTCGCGACGGTCACGAGCCGCGCGCCGGCCGCGCGCAGCGCCTCGTAGGCGTGCGGGTAGGTCGGCGCCTCGATGAGGGCGCGGTCGCCGCGACCGACGAGCGCGCGGGACAGGAGGGCGATCGCGTGCTGCGCGCCGATCGTGACCATGACCTGTTCGGGGCTCGTGGGAAGGCCGCGCGCGGTGTAGCGGTCGGCGATCGCGGCGCGCAGCTCCGGAATGCCGATCGGGTCGAAGCCCGGGTCGCCGAGGTGCGCGGGCAGGTCGTCGACGGCCGCGCGCGCGACATCCGGCAGCCAGGGCAGCGCGGGCAGCGCGGCCTTGGAGAAGTCGATGTACTCGGCCGCGGGCGGGACGGGCAGAAGTGCCGGTGCGCCGGGCAGGCGCGCGACGCTGCCCGAGCCGCGCACGCTGTGCAGCAACCGCTGCTCGCGCAGCTCGCGGTAGGCGGCGGTCACGGTCGTGCGGCTGAGCCCGAGCCGCTCGGCGAGGTCGCGCTCGGCGGGCAGGCGCGTGTCGACCGGGATCCGGCCGTCGAGGACGAGCAGGCGGATGCGCTCGGCGAGGGCGCGATAGGCGCTGCCGACGTCGCCGCGCCAGTCGCCGAGGAGGGTCTCGAGGGCGCGGGCGCTCAGGGTGGCTTCCATGGTGCGAGCCACTTTACCGCGATTGGCTCTTTGCGAACAGGCCAATTCCGAGATTGGATTGCTGTCATGCCCCGCACCGTCCGCACCCGCCGCCCGGCCGCCGCCCGCTTCCGGACCGCCGATCCGGCGCCCGTCTTCGCGCGACGCGTCGTCCAGCTGGTCGTCGGCCTGTACCTCTACGGCCTCGGCATCGCCCTCATCGTGCGCGGCGAGCTGGGCGTCGCCCCGTGGGACGTGCTCACGCAGGGCCTCGCGAAGCAGACCGGACTGGGCTTCGGCCTCATCACCGTGATCACGAGCGGCATCGTGCTCCTGCTGTGGATCCCGATCCGGCAGAAGCCGGGCTTCGGCACGCTCATGAACGCACCGCTGGTCGGCCCGTTCGCCGACCTGTCGCTCTGGATGATCCCGACCGGCCTCGACCTCTGGGCGCGCATCCTCATGCTCCTCGGCGGCATCCTCGTCCTCGCGGTCGCGACGGGCCTCTACATCGGCGCGCACTTCGGCCCCGGCCCGCGCGACGGGCTCATGACCGGCCTGCACCGCCGCACCGGATGGCGCATCTGGATCGTCCGCACGGGCATCGAGCTCACCGTGCTCGTCACGGGCTTCCTCCTCGGCGGCAACGTCGGCGTCGGCACGCTCGCCTTCGCGCTGCTCATCGGCCCGCTGTGCGGGTACACGATCCCGCTGTTCGCGGTGAAGCGGGCGACGGATGCCGCGGCGCCCGCGGCGCACACCGCCCGCCCTCGTCGCCGCACGCCCTCGCGTCGGGCCGCAGGCACTCCCGCCACCCCGGTCGTCGAGTAGCCTCTCGCGGGGCCACGGGTGTGGCGCGCCGCCACGACCGCCGCTCCGCGCTAGCGTGACCGCACACGGTCGCGGGCACGTGTCATCCGGACCCGAGCCTGCTCCGCGACGAGAGACGGGGAACCACATGCGCAGACGCACCATCGCCCTCTCAGCCGCCGGCCTGGCCCTGGCCGGCTCACTCGGCTTCGCGGCACCCGCATTCGCGGCTGAGTCCGGCGTGAGCCCGAACGCCTCCTGCGTCGGAACGACGTTCGTGCCGCAGGCGGTGGGAGAGCCCGGGGCGATCGCGCGTCGGATCGCCGAGATCAAGAGCTTCATCCCCGTCAGCTTCGGCGCGGTCATCGGCGACTTCGCCCGGTGGGAGGACTGCTCGGGAGAGTAGAACCGGAAGCGCCGAGCCGCCACTCTCGCCTGGAACGGTCAGCGCCGTCCCTGCAGGAGTGGCGACCCGGCGCCGGGGCTAGAGGTTCGCCTCGGCGTACGCGGTCATCGCGTCGCGCACGAACTCGGCGCCTCGCGTACCGCCGTAGTTGGCCGCGAACCGATCGTCGGCCACGTACATCTCGGCCAAGCCGAGGAAGTACTCCTTCGTCGGCCCGTCGGCGCCGCCGCCGGGCGTGCCCGGGATGCCGCGCAGCCAGTCGAACTGGCGCTGCGCGAGCGCCTGCCCCGCGTCGCCCGCCGGGTCGGCTCCCGACTCCGCGGCGGCGATCCAGTCGCGACCGAGGGTGGCGGCCCGCTCCTTCCACGCCTGCCGTTCGTCGTCGCTCATCCCGCGCCACCAGCGGTCGCCCGCGGCGTACGCGTCACGACCCCAACGCTGCTCGACCTCCTCGCGGTACTGCGTGTGGTCGAAGCCGTCCAGCATGTCCTTCGCCATGATCTCCTCACCTCCTTCCAGTGCCTCGATGGTCCGTTCGACCGACGCGACCTGTCGCGCCAGCCGATCCTGCTCCTGCCGGAGCCACGCGAGATGGCCCTCGAGCGCGCGGGACTCGTCGCGCTGCCCGTCGAGCACCTCGGCGATCGCCGGCAGCCCCAGCCCGAGCTCGCGCAGCAGCAGCACGCGCTGCAGCCGCACGAGCGCGGCCCGGTCGTAGTACCGGTAGCCGTTCGCGCCGACGCGGCTCGGCTCGAGCAGGCCGATGTCGTCGTAGTGGCGCAGCGTGCGGCTCGTGGTGCCGGCGAGCCTCGCGATCTCCTGGATCGACCAGTCCATGCACGTCTCCTCTCCCCACGACATCCGGTTCACCACGATGCTAGAAGTTGACGCAGCGTCAAGGTCAAGCGGATGGCGCAGCCGCACGCACGCCGCCACGAACGCGATATATCTTGACTCGCGCCTGTTCGCGATATATCGTGATCTCATCACACGCGATATATCGCGACTTGCGCCGCCCGGGCGCAGCGCGAGCGGAACCATCCGCCCGCCGCAGAACGAAGGAGAACCGCATGGCCATCGAGAAGTGGGTCGTGAACCCCGGTGAGAGCCGGGTCATCGACCTCGAACTCGTCCGCAAGCTCAAGGTCAGCCTCATCGGCGGCAAGGTCGACGTGATCGCCCACGACGAGCCCGGCGCCCGCGTCGAGATCTCGAGCGTCACCGGCAAGGACCTCATGGTCCAGATCGACGGCGACTCACTCGAGATCGACCACCCACAGCTCCGCTGGGACAACTTCGTCGAGGTCTTCAAGGGCTTCACCGGCAGCGCCAAGGCACAGGTCTCGATCCTCGCCCCGCGGCACGTCGCCATGAAGCTCGGCGTGGTCTCGGGCGACGCGCTCGTGTCGGGCTTCGACAACGACGGCCGGTTCAGCTCGGTGTCGGGCGACCTCGTGATCGACAACCACGCCGGCGACATCGAGTGCACGAGCGTGTCGGGCGAGGTGTCGGTCGGCGACCACACCGGCCGGATCACCGCGCACACCGTCTCAGGCGACGTGACCGTCACGGGCGAGGTCGGCTCGTTCAACGCCGACACGGTCTCGGGCGACATGATCCTCGACGTGAAGGGCACACCCGGCCGGGTCGACACCAACACGGTGTCGGGCGACCTCACGCTGCGCTTCGACTCCGGCACAGGCGCGCGCTACCGGGTCAACACCGTGACCGGTTCGCTGCTGCTCGACGACACGCAGATCAAGGGCACCCTCGGCAAGGGCTTCGAGCGCGTCACGGGCGAGCTCGACGGCACTTGGCTCGACCTGCGCGCGAACAGCGTGTCGGGCAACATCGCGGTGATCCGCCGCCAGCCGGCCGGCGCTCCCGCCGAGGCCGGCGAGGCATCCGCATGACCCCCCCGGTGTTCGCCCACGGCAACCTGCGCCTCTACCTGCTCGCCCTGCTCGAGGAGCAGCCACGCCACGGGTACGAACTGATCCAGGCCCTGTCCGACCGGTTCGGCGGCACGTACTCGCCGAGCGCCGGCACGATCTACCCCCGACTCGCCAAGCTCGAGGAGGAGGGGCTCGTGACCAAGCGCACCGACGGCCGCAAGTCGGTGTACGAGATCACCGACGCCGGCCGCGCCGAGCTCGAGTCGCGCCGGCACGAGCTCGACGCCATCGAGGACGACGTGACCGATTCGGTCCGCCGGCTCGCCGAGGGCGTGCGCGCGGAGGTCGACTCCGCGATGCGCACCCTCCGCGCCGAGCTCGCCAACGCCGCGCGCGAGGCGAAGAAGGCCGCGAGCACCGAGTCGGCCACGCCGCAGCCCAACGCCGAGTCGACGCGGGCGATGCACGAGGCCGACCTCGTCATCACCGAGTTCCGCCAGCAGCTCCGACTCGAGTTCCGCAACCAGGCCAACCGCGGCCGCGTCAGCGGCGACACCGTGTCGCTGCTCCGCTCCCGGCTCGCCGACGTGCGCTCCGAGGTGCTGCGCGAGCTCGCGCAGCGCTGAGCGCGCGCCCTGCTCGCGAACGCATGAGAATCCGCGTCCTTCCGCTCCCCGGGGCGGATGGCGCGGATTCTCATGCGTTCCGACGCGCCGGAGTGCCGGGAGACCCGGTCGGGGAGCAGGCGACTCACGCGAAAATGCCCACCTGAGGGCGGATTCGCGTGAGTCGATGCCGCATCCTGCCGCTGCTCACGGCGCATGATGCGGATCCTCATGCGTTCGTGCTGACGCGCACGGGGTGCCGCCGCCCTGCGACGCGAGCACGGCGTAGCCTCGACGCGTGCTCCCCTACCTCGCGGTGTTCGCCGGCGGTCTCATCGGCACGGGCTTGCGGTTCGCCGCGGATGTCGCGCTCCCGCACGCCGACGACGGGTTCCCGTGGTCCACCCTCCTGGTCAACCTCGTCGGCGCCTTCGTGCTCGGCTGGCTGGCCGGCGGGCTGTGGACCCGGCCGAGCACGCCGACCTGGCTCAAGGCGGGCATCGGGTCGGGCGTCATCGGATCGTTCACGACCCTCTCGGCGGTCATGGGTTCGATCACGATCCTCGGCCGCGAGGGGGAGGTCGGGCTCGCGGCCGCCTACCTCGGCGTCTCGCTCGTCGCGGGCCTCGCGCTCGCGGCGGCGGGGCTCAAGCTCGGCTCCGCGCTCGCGCACCGGCCCATGCCGACCGAGGTCACCGACGACGGGGCGACGCTGTGAGCCCGCTCGTGGTGGCCGCGGTGCTCGTCGCGGGCGCGATCGGCGCGGTGATCCGGTACGCGCTGTCGCGCGCGTATCCGGTCCGGCCGGGGCACCTGCCGGGCGGCATCCTCATCGTCAACGTCGTCGGCTCGGCCGCGGCCGGCGTCGTGATCGGCCTCGCCGAGCGCGCCGCACTCTCCGACGACCTGCGGCTCGTGCTCGTCACCGGGTTCTGCGGCGGGCTGACCACGTTCAGCACGTGGTGCGTCGAGACCATCGAGCTGGCGGATGGCGGGCGCTGGCGGGCCGCGATCCTGAACGTGCTCGTCACGCTCGCGCTGGGACTCGGCGCGGCCGTCGGCGCGTACCTGCTCGTGCGCTCGGCCTGAGCCGCGCCATCCGGCCGATCAGATCATGGCCAGGATCTGCCGGGCGATCATGCGCCCGGCCCGGTTCGCGCCGATGGTCGAGGCCTGCGGCCCGTAGCCCGCGAGGAAGATCCGCGGGTCCTGCCATGAGGCCCCCTGGCCGACCGTCACGCCGCCCGCCTTCTCGCGGAGCTTCAGCGGCGAGAGGTGCCGCAGCTCGGGACGGAAGCCGGTCGCCCAGATGATCGCGTCGGCGTGCGCCGAGGTGCCATCCGCCCACACCACGCGGTCGGCCTCGATGCGGTCGAACATCGGCCGGGCGCGGAGGAGCCCGCGGTCGATGCCGGCCGCGATCCGGCGGTTCTTCGGCACGCCCGTGCCGCTCACGATGGAGGGCAGCGCGCGGCCTGCACGAGCCGCCTCATCCTGCCGGGAGACCGCGGCCGAGGCGCCCTCGAGATCGAGTTCCTGCCGGTCGAGCCAGTCGATCGGCCGGCGCGAGACCCAGGTGAGCTCGGATGCCACGCCCTCGAGCTCGAGCATGAAGCCGATCGCCGAGGTACCGCCGCCGACCACGACGACGTTCCGGTCGCGCAGGTCCTCCGCGGAGGCGAAGTCGGAGGTGTGCAGGTGCCGGCCGCGGAACTCGCCCATGCCCGGGTAGAACGGCACGAACGGCGAGCCCCACGTGCCCGTCGCGTTCACGAGGTACTGGGCGCGCAGCTCGCCACGCGGCGCCGCTGGGGTCTCGGGCTCCTGGAACGTCCTGCGGCGGCGACCGAAGAAGCCGCGGCTCGTCAGCTCCTCGGTCGGCTGCGGGCTCAGGTCCTCGTACTCGATGCGCAGGTCGACGCCGTCGTTCGAGACCCGTCGCACGTTGACCGGGCGGTGGACACGCAGGTCGTAATGCCGCTCGAACCGCCCGTAGTAGTCGGCGACGACCTGCTTGGCCGGAAGGCTCCGGTCGGCCGTCTCGAAGCTGAGGCCGAGCTCCCCCATGCCCGGCAGGTCGTTGACCCGGTGCGCCGTTCCGAGGCGCAGGGACGACCAGCGATGCTGCCACGCGCCACCCGGTCCGGGGGCGCGGTCGAGCATGACGAAATCCTCGTCGGAGACGAGTTCGAAGCGCCGCAGGTAATAGGCGACCGACAGCCCCGCCTGTCCGGCGCCGATCACCGCGACCTTCACACGGTCGGGGATCGCATCCACCCGTCTATCCCACCATGTCCGGAGCGGTCGCGGCGCCGCTCGGAGGGCCTCCGCATCGCCGTCGCGGCAGCCGTTCGGGCCTCGCGGCGGTGGTAAACTACCAGCCGGGATTGTTCATATCAGAAAGAGCCGGGTGACGACCATCCCACCCGGCCAGACGTCGTAAGGGGGTCACGCATGGGGCGCGGCCGTCAGAAAGCCAAGCACACCAAGGTCGCGCGGGAGCTGAAGTACTTCAGCCCCGTGACCGACTACAGCGCGCTCGAGCGCGAGCTCACGGCTTCGAACCACGATCACGACGACGAGGTGTCGAAGTGGTCCGAGTACTCCGACGACGACTCCTACGTGCCCGACGACGGCAGTCACCGCGCCTGAGTCCCCACGCGTGAGCGGCGCCCTTCCCGGGGCGCCGCTGATCCGTTGATCGACCGCGCCGACCGGCGCGGCGCGGCACGTCATCCCCGCAGCATCCGCCGCAGGCCCAGGCCGGTCAGCAGCGCGACCGTCGACGCCATGAGCACGCCGCCGACCGCGAACAGCGCGAACACCAGCGCCGGAGGGCTCGACTCGTCGATGAACGGCGACGGCAGGAACGTGAACACGATGCCGCCGAGCCACGCGCCCATGTTGATCGGCACCCAGCGCCAGGCCCGCGGCACTCCGGCGCGCGCGAGCACGGGCCGCTGGGCGAACGGGATCGTCGCGAGGAGCACGAGTCCGGCCACGCCCACCACGGTCCACGTCACGGGCGACGACCAGTCGATCACGACGCCGAGGTCGGCGAGCGTGGTCGGCAGCATGCCGATCGCCCATGCCGCTGAGGCCGCGATGGCCGTCGCTGCGACCCAGCGACCGATCGGCACCTCCGCGCTCGAGCCGCGGAGCCCGAGCCACTGGCCGAGACCCAGGAGCGCGCCCTCCCCCGCACCGAACACGACGAGCAACGCCCACGCGCCCCACGCCTCCAGCCCGAGGAGCGCGGCGAGCGCGAACCCCGTCACGGGGATGAGGAACCCGAGGCTCTCGCCCAGCACCGTGAAGCCGACCCACCGCCCGAGCCGGAATCGGGTCGAGCGGGGCGTGCGCGTCGGCGACGCGAGCGTCGGGTCGGACATGCGTCCACGCTAGGGCGGGGCACCGTGCGCGGCGACGGCCGATGGTCCCGTACGCTCGCGGCTCAGGCGGCGGCGCGCCAGCGCGCGGCCTCGTCGGCGAACTGCTCGAGCTCGGCGAGCGTGCCGCCGACCGTGATCGCGCGCAGCACGACCTCGTCGACCACGTCGTAGGCGGCGAGCGTGGCGCCCCGGTCGATCGTCGCGTCGATCGGGTTGACCCCGAGCCGCGCGAAGTTCGCCGCGTACGACGCGTACGAACCGTAGCGGTCGGCCTCGCGGCGGAGCGCGGCGCGGGCGGCGCCGTCGACGATCGTGCGCGCGTAGAGCACGCCTCGCACGACGTCGGCTCGCTCGCCGGCATCGCGGCGGAGGTCGTCCATCGCCCCCGCGGCGGCCGTCGGGGTGAGCCAGTTGAACACGGCGGCGTCGGCCTGCTCGGCGGCGAGTCGCCGCATCCGCGGGCCGAGCGCGCCGACCGCGATCGCGGCATCCGTGCGGTCGCGCAGCGCAGCGATGCCCTCGGAGACGATCACGAGCGGATGGCGCGCACCGCCCGAGCCGATCCCGATGGTCGTGCGCTCCAGGGGGAGCCCGTCGAGGACGAGCTTCCCGACCGGTCTGCGATCGAGCGGGATCACCCCGGTCGCGAGCCCGAGCCGCTCGGTCACCTCGGCGACCGCCCGGAGCCCGCCGAGGGAGTCGCCGCCCGGCACGTCGTTGAGCCAGAGCCGCTCGAAGCCGAGCCGCTCGAGCCGCGGTGCGAGCGCGCGGAGGAGGTCGTGGTCGGTCGCGCCGGGCAGGCCGAGCGAGAGCGCCGCGCGCATGATCAGCTCCGGTACGAGCCGACGAGGCGCACCGCGCCGCCGTCGACGCCCTTCGCGCCCTGCTCCCAGCCCGCGGCCGAGGTGTCGTACGCGCCGGTCGCGACGGTGCCGACCTGCCAGGACGGCAGGCCGAGCGTCTCGAGCTCGGCGATGACGGAGGCCGCGACATCGGCCGCGACGACCGCGAAGAAGCCGATCCCGAGGTTCCACGTGCCCTCGGTCGACTCGAGCGTCGTGCCGGCGAGGTCGTTCAGCACGCGGAACACGGGCTGCGGCGACCAGGTGGAGCGGTCGACCTCGACCCACGAGCCGCGGGGCAGCACGCGCGCGAGGTTCGCGGCGATGCCGCCGCCCGTCACGTGCGAGAGCGAGTGGATCGCGGTGCCGAGCCGCTCGTGCTCGAGGAGCTTCACCAGCGGACCCGAGTAGAGGCGCGTGGGCTCGAGGAGCGCCTCGCCCCAGGTCGTTCCGAGGTCGGCCGCGGCATCCGTGTACTGCAGGTTCGCGTTCGCGAGGATGTGCCGCACCAGGGAGAAGCCGTTGGAGTGCAGGCCGCTCGACTCGATCGCTATCACCGCGTCGCCCGCGCCGACGCGGTCGGCTCCGAGCGCGCGATCGGCCTCGACGACGCCCACGGCGGCGCCCGCGACGTCGTAGTCGTCGACGCCCATCAGCCCGGGGTGCTCGGCGGTCTCGCCGCCGACGAGGGCGGTGCCGGTCTCGGCGCACGCGCGCGCGATGCCGGTGACGATCGCGGCGATGCGCTCGGGCACGACCTTGCCGCACGCGATGTAGTCGGTCATGAACAGGGGCTTCGCGCCGACCACGACGATGTCGTCGACGACCATACCCACCAGGTCCTGCCCGATGGTGTCGTGCACGTCGAGCGCCTGGGCGATCGCGATCTTCGTGCCGACGCCGTCGGTGGAGGTCGCGAGCAGCGGCCGGCGGTAGTCCTTGGCGAACGAGAGGTCGTAGAGGCCGGCGAAGCCGCCGACGCCGCCGAGCACGTTCGGCCCGTGCGTCTTCGCGACCGCCTCCTTCATCAGCTCGACGGCGAGGTCGCCGGCGGCGGTGTCGACTCCGGCAGCGGCGTAGGACGAGTTCGCGCTCACCCGACAAGGGTACCCGTGCGGGCGCGCGCCTCCGGGCCGCATGACAGGGGCCGGCGGTAGAATCCGGGCATGCACGCGGGGTCGACGCCGTCGTGGGTGATTCGCGAGAACGCGAGCACCGCGACCCTGCTCGCCCTCTACCTCCGCGAGGTGCTCGGCATCGCCTCGCCGGCCGAGTTGCCGCGCCTGCGCGACGTCGGCCGCGTCGGCCCCGAGGGGCCGCGCGACGTCGACGCGCACGACGCGCTCGAGAAGCAGTGGCGCGACTGGTGGACGATGACGGTCGAGCCCGAGGAGCACCCGTCGTCCGTGCCGCTCGAGCTGGTCGACGAGTACGGCACGGCGATCGCCCTGCCGGTCACGGGCGCCGAGGCGCTGGCCGCCGCCATCCGCCCGCACGCCGAGGCGGCGCTCGCGTGGGCCGACTGGGCGCACGAGCGGTACCGCACCGCGTCCGCGGCGCGGTCGGGCGACACGTACCGTGCGTACGCGGGCAGCATCGCCGAGCACGAGCGCGAGGTGGGCCGGCGTGCCCACTCGTTCGAGCTGAACGTCGAGGTGCTGCCGCTCGCGGCATCCGGTGTCTGGTGGATCGGCCGCAAGACCGTGGCGGTGACCGACTCGCTGCGGGCGGATGCCGCGGCGTTCGACGACGCGATCCACCCGATCATCGCCGAGCTCGCCTGAGCCGCCCGCGTCGCACCGCCGCTGACCGGATCGGCCGACCCCGGTCGAGCACGACCGACGCGGCGAGCAGCACCGTCCCGACGGCGGCGAGCGCGAGGTCGAGCGAGCGGAGGATCACGGCGAGCAGCGGGACGAGCGCGAGCACGGCCGCCGCGACGATCGCGGTCGTGGACGGCGGACGGAATCCCGCGGGCACCGCGGCCGCGAACCGCTCGAACCGCGCGAGCGGGTACGAGATGGCCCACACGACGGCCAGCACCGCGGTGAACACCAGCGGACGCCCGATCCACCAGGCGGCGTCCGCCGGGTCCGGGGCCGCGTCGGGTACGAGCAGCGAGAGTCCGGCGATCGCGGCGATGACTGGCAGGTGCCAGAGGTAGAGCGTCAACGCCCTCGTCGACACGGCGGCGACGACGGCGCGCGCGGGGCGGGCCGCCATGAGCCGCACGAGGGCCGGATGGACGAGGGTGAGCAGGCTCATCTGGGCGATGCCGAGCAGCATGAGCGACACGGTCGGCGGGTCGAGGTTGGTCAGCATGTTCGGCGCGTGCCATCCTGCGGCGACGCCCAGCCAGGCGAGCGAGTACGCCGCGACCGCGAGCACGCCCAGCTGCAGCCGCGTGCGCCGGCCGAACCAGCCGTCGGCGTACCAGAAGCCGAGCTGCTGCACGAACGCGCCGACGAAGAGGAGGTTCACGAGTCCGACCTCGCGGCTGCCCGTGTCGAACCGTGCGACGTCCACGACGATCGCGGCGGCGGCCAGCCCGGCGAGCGTGAGCCCCGGCGCCCGCCGGTGCAGTTCGGCGAGCCACGGCACCAGGCACTGCACGAGGAGGTACGCGGCGAGGAACCACAACGGCACGCCGATGCCGGCGGTGATCGCGTCGCGCAGCCCGGGATCGACGCCGGCGAACGTCGCGATCGTCATCGCGGCCGTGATCGCGGCGAACAGCGGCAGCGCCGGCGCCGCGAGGCGCAGGGTCCGGGAGCGGACGAAGCCGGCGTCGGTGCCGCCCTGCGCGCGACGGCGACGCCACGAGGTCACCGCCGTGAACCCGCCCAGCGCGAAGAACAGCGGCATGACCTGCCCGGCCCACGTCGCCGGGACGAACCACGGCTGCTCCTCGACGGGGCGCGAGAGCACGATCCGCCCGGCGGGATCGACTCCGACGCCGACCATGAGGAGGTGACCCAGCACCACGAGCAGGATGCAGGCGACCCTCGCGAGGTCGACGACGAGATCGCGAGGCCCGGATGTCGCGGCGCGCATCGGATGGGCCAGCGCCCGGGTCCGATCCTGGTCCCCCATGTGAACATCATGGACGCCCGGTCGCCGCGAGCGCACCAGCGACGCGTGGCAGACTCGACCGCATGAGCATCTGGTTCGGCGACCCCTCGCTGGAGTGGGCGAACTCGCGCGGCGAGCACGCCATGATCAGCACCCTCGGCATCGAGATGACCGAGCTCACCGAGGACTCGCTGAAGGGCCGGATGCCGGTCGACCACCGCACCCGCCAGCCTGCGGGGGTGCTCCACGGCGGCGCCTCGGTCGCCCTCGCGGAGACGCTTGCGAGCTGGGGCGCGTCGTTCACCGTCGACCCGGCGCAGTACTACTGCGTCGGCATGGAGATCAACGCCAACCACGTGCGCCCCGTCACCGAGGGCTGGGTGTACGGCGAGGCCCGCCCGATCACGCGCGGCCGCACGACGCAGGTGTGGGACATCCGGATCACCGACGAGCAGGGGCGCCTCGTGTGCATCTCGCGGTGCACCATGGCGGTGCTCGCGACGCCGTCGCAGTACTGACGCCCGCCCGGGCGCCTCGGTATCGTGGGGCCGTGAAGCCGTTCGTGCTCCTGGCGACCCGCGCCGAGGACGTGCCCGCCGACGAGGAGTACGCGCTCTTCCTCCGCGGCACCGGACTGGACGAGCGCGAGCTCATCCGGGTGCGCCTCGAGGCCGAGCCGATGCCGAGGCTCGATCTCGATCGACTGTCGGGCATCTTCGTGGGCGGGGGGCCGTTCAACGCGTCCGACCCGGCCGAGCGCAAGTCGGCGGTGCAGCACCGGGTCGAGGCGGAGTTCGCGGTCCTCCTCGACGAGGTGGTCGAGCGCGACTTCCCGTTCCTCGGCGCCTGCTACGGCGTCGGCACGCTCGGCGTGCACCAGGGCGCCGTGATCGACCACACCTACGGCGAGCTGATCGGCGTGGTCCCGGTGACGCTGAGCGGCGCCGGGGCATCCGACCCGTTGCTCGCCGGACTGCCGCCGACGTTCAACGCCTTCGTCGGGCACAAGGAGGCGATCCGCGCCCTGCCCGCCTCGGCGACCCTGCTCGGGTCGTCGCCGACCTGCCCGGTCCAGATGTTCCGGGTGGGCTCGAACGTCTACGCGACGCAGTTCCACCCCGAGCTCGACCTCGAGGGCATCATCGTGCGCATCCACGCGTACGCGAGCTACGGCTACTTCGCCGACGACGAGCTCGAGCTCACCCTCACCGCGGCGCGACGGGCGGTCGTGTCGGAACCGAGCCGAATGCTGCGCAACTTCGTGGAGCTGCACGCCCGGTAGGGCGGGCTCCGTCCGGGAGGGCCGTCAGGCGCCGTGGGCGCGCAGCAGGTGCACCGTGCCGGAGACGCCCTTGAGCTCAACGGGGCCGATGTCGTCGAACCCGATGCCGGCGTCGCCCGAGGCGTCGGCGACGACCTGCGTGACCAGCACCTCGCCCGGGCGGGCGTAGTCCGCGATCCGCGCCGTGAGGTTCACGGTCTGGCCGAAGTAGTCGCCCTCCTGGTACAGGATCGGCCCGGCGTGCAGGCCGACGTGCGCCGGGGGCAGGCCGGCATGGGCGAGCTCATCCACCATCCCCAGCGCAGCGCGCACGCCCTCGCCGGGGTCGCCGAAGTGGAACATCACGCCGTCGCCCAGCCACTTGATCGGCTTCCCGCCGTGCTGCACGCTGTTGCGCCCTACGAGCAGCGAGACCGTCCCGGCGAGATCGGCGGCCGCATCGTCGCCGAGTTCCTCAGTCAGCCGCGTGTAGCCGACGATGTCCAGGAAGCAGATCGCCGGCAGTCGGTCGAGGCGGCTGTGGATCCCGGCGTTCGCCATCATCGTCTCGAACGCGTCGATGATGTTGCCGGTCCATACGCGCGCCTGCTGTGCGTGGTAGACGGCCAGGACCGCCCGCTCGGCGAGCGGCGAAGTCAGTTCGGCGAGCTCGGCGTCCGCGATCGCCTCGGGGCCCAGTCCCGCCGTCACCGCCGGTCCGATCACCTCCGAGGACCACCAGGCGCCCTCCTGCTCCGTGATGCGGCGGATGCTGTCGCCATAGACGCGGAGGAGGCGCTCGATGGCCGTCGGCCGGAAGCCCCGTGACCACTGGAGCTCCACGAACGGCACGATCTCCATCTCGTCCTCGCGAAGGCGGTCATCGGGCGACGGCTCCGCCATCCCGATCGCCTCGCGGATCACGGTCAGCAGCTCGATCGGGACCCCGGTCCGCTCGCTGACCTGGCGGAACGTCTCGGGCACGAGCGCCGCGAAGCGCTCGTACGGAGCGGCGTCGAGGAAGTCGAGCGACAGGGTGCCTCGATCCATCGCGGCCACGATCTCGTCGAGCGAGATGCCCGCGTCCTCGAGCGATCGGGCCGTCAGCACCCGGCGCACGTCGCCCTCCGAGAAGCGATCGGACCGCTCGGGATTCAGCAGCCCGATCTCGACCAGGCGCGCGATGTAGTCGGGCTCGACCCCTGCCCGACCGGCCGCCTCCTCGCGAGTGCACCAGGCCACGACTGCAGCCTATCGGCCGGACGCCGCGTCGGCCCGGAGACGGCAGAGCGCCCCGCACCTGTCCCTCGGTGCGGGGCGCTCCGTGTGAGCGACGTCAGCGCGTCATGATGCCGCGGCGGTCGCGTACGTGGCCTGGGCGACCGAGCCGTAGTACGGCCCGAACATCACGTTCGGGATGTTGTTGTAGCCGAAGCTGTTCACCGAGTTCTGCGCACCGCTGCCGAGGAACCAGGGCCCGCCCGACGAACCGCCGGTCATGTCGCACGGGATGCCCTGCGACTGCGTCTGCCCGTACGGGTCGGGGCTCGCGGTGCCCGAGCACGACTTCAGAGACTGCCCGTCGAACGGCGCGGCGGCCGGGTAGCCGTACGCGGTGTAGCCGAGCCCGCGTGCCTGGTTGAACGCGATCGCCGTCCCGCCGACCGTGGCCGACAGCGTCCTGCCGCCGACCGTGCCGACGGTCGCGAACGCGGTGTCGTAACTGATGTCGCCGCCCTTGGTCCACTGCGTCGGCGCGGTGAGCTTGCGCGCCGCCCACTGGCCGTACGGTGCGGAGCCGTTCAGGTAGGCCGGGACGAAGACCCAGTTGGTGGCGTACTTGCCCTTGCCGCCGTGCACGCAGTGCGCCGCGGTCGAGACCACGCTGCCGTTCGCCGCGCTCACCGAGTTGCCCGAGCACACGTAGTTGCGGCCGTTGAGGGTGAAGAACACCTTGCCGATGTTCGAGATCGGCGAGACGCTCGCCGCCATGAGGTCGATGTCGCCGCTCGGAGCGGGCCTGCCGTAGGTCACCGGATCCCCCGCGGCGACCTCGGCTGCCGGCGTCGATGCCGCCTTGCCGGCGAGCAGCGTCTCGGCGGGGATCGCGGCGCGCATGCGCTCGGCCGTCCAGTAGCCGGATGCCGCGGCCGCCTCCGCGGCGGGGACGGCGTGCTGGTCGATTCCCGGCGGGACCGACGGCGGCGCGGCGGAGGCCGCGGTCGGCACGGCGAGCAGGCCGCACGCGACGAGGGCCGCGCCGGTGAGGGCGGCGCGGAGCAAGGTGAGCTTCATGGACGGTTCGTCCTTTCTCTGGCAGCGGCCGGTCCCCCCTGGTCGGTCCCTGCGCCGCGGTGAAACGGAATGCGGGAGAGCCTGACAGGTGACCCTCATTCGGGGGGAGCCCTCGAGCGCGGATTCGTGGGAATCGACGAAGATCCGCACGGAACCGAAGACCTGGTCGCACGGAGCGGTTTCAGGGCTATTGTTGTCGGTCGCGCTCACGTGAGCAGCGCCATCCGCTCAGCCGGCTCACACGCGCGCGTGTGGGATGATGGACCGTCCAGCTCGGACGCATCCCCACACCACGAGGAGCCATCGCTCGCATGTGCGGCATCGTCGGCATCGTCTCCACCGAGCCCGTCAACCAGCAGATCTACGACAGCCTGCTCCTCCTGCAGCACCGCGGCCAGGACTCGACCGGCATCGCCACCGCCGACGGCCCCGTCTTCCACATGACGAAGGCGCGCGGGCAGGTGCGCGAGGCGTTCCGCACGCGCGACATGCGATCGCTGCTCGGCAACATCGGCCTCGGCCATGTGCGCTACACCACGAAGGGCGCCGCCGAGCGCGAGGAGGAGGCGCAGCCCTTCTACGTGAACGCGCCGTACGGCATCATCCTCGTCCACAACGGCAACCTCACGAACACGCGCGAGCTCTCCGAGGACCTCTTCCGCATCGACCGCCGCCACGTGAACTCCACGAGCGACACCGAGATGCTGCTCAACGTGCTCGCCACCGAGCTCCAGGGCCAGATCACCGGACTCGAGCTCGACCCCGACCAGGTCTTCCAGGCCGTGTCGCACGTGCACGAGCGGGTCGAGGGCTCCTACGCCGTCATCGCCCTCATCGCCGGGTACGGCCTGCTTGCCTTCCGCGACCCGTTCGGCATCCGCCCGCTCATCCTCGGCCGCCGCACCACCGAGGCCGGCAAGGACGAGTGGATCGTGGCATCCGAGTCGCTCGTGCTCGAGAACGGCGACTACGAGATCGTGCGCGACGTCGAGCCCGGCGAGGCGATCTTCATCACGCTCGACGGCGAGATGATCTCGCGGCAGTGCGCCGCGAACCCGCGCCTCGTGCCGTGCTCGTTCGAGTACGTCTACCTCGCCCGCCCCGACTCCGTCATGAACGGCATCTCGGTGTACGAGGCGCGGCTGCGCATGGGCGACCGCCTCGCGAGCACCATCGCCGCGCACATGGACCAGGGCGACATCGACGTCGTCATGCCGATCCCCGACTCGTCGCGCCCTGCCGCGATGCAGGTCGCCCAGAAGCTCGGCATCGAGTACCGCGAGGGCTTCTACAAGAACCGCTACGTCGGCCGCACGTTCATCATGCCCGGGCAGGCGGCGCGCAAGCGCTCGGTCCGGCAGAAGCTCAACGCGATGGGCACCGAGTTCCGCGGCAAGAACATCCTCATCGTCGACGACTCCATCGTGCGCGGAACGACATCGAAGGAGATCGTCGAGATGGCCCGCGCCGCCGGCGCGAACAAGGTCACGTTCACCTCGGCCGCGCCGCCCGTGCGCTACCCGCACGTCTACGGCATCAACATGCCGAGCCGGCGCGAACTCGTCGCGCACGACCGGAAGATCCCGGAGATCGCCCGCGAGCTCGGCGCCGACCACATGATCTACCAGGAGGTCGCCGACCTCCAAGCCGCGATCACCGAGGGCACCGGGATCACCGACCTCGACCTCTCGTGCTTCACGGGCGAGTACGTCACGGGCACCGTGACGCCCGAGTACCTCGACTGGGTGGAGAAGACCCAGCTGAGCTGATCTTCAGCCCTGCTCGTCGTCGACGAAGTGGGTCGACTCGTGCTCGGCGATGGCCGTGCCGGCACGCTTGGCGAGCATCCGGTCGATGATGAGCGCCGCGATGCTGCCGAGCGCGGCGCCGGCCGCGCCGAACCACAGCAGCAGGAAGCCGAACACCTGACCCCGGTCGTACTCGCCGCTCTCGGGGTACGCGAAGGTGAGCACCAGGGCGACGAATGCGCCGAGCACGACGCCGAGCCCGATGAACGCCGGATACCGCGGCGCCCTGCGCACGGTGACCGCGTCGCTCGTGACGGCGGTCTCGAGGTGCTCGCCCGTGGGCGCGTCGGGGTCGACATCCATGTGGGCGACCGTAGGATGCGGCGGCTCGGCGAGCGGCTCGACGCGGTCGACGGCGCCGTCCTGAGCCTGTCGACGGGATACCTCCGGCGCGGCCGGCGACGCCTCGCTCGGCTCGTGCTCGGTCGGCTCGGGGCTCTTCGGCGCATCGCTCACCCGACCATTCTCCCCCACCCGCGTCATCCGCCCGGGAGACGACAGACCGGTCGCCGGCGCCGCCGGGTCAGCGCACGCGCGACGCGTCGATCACGGGCACGACGCCGTCGAGGTCGGCGCGCTGCCCCGACGCGTGCACGCGGCCAGCCGCGCGGGCGTCGGCCCAGGCGAGACCGCCGGTCGCGAGCGCGAGCCAGGTCGCGGCATCGGTCTCGACGACGTTCGGCGGCGTTCCGCGCGTGTGCCTCGGGCCCTCGATGCACTGCACCGCCCCGTACGGCGGCACCCGCACCTCGACCGATCCGCCGGGCGACTGCTCGGCGAGCAGCTGCAGCGTGTAGCGGACCGCGAGCGCGAGCGTCGTGCGGTCGACGGCGATGCCGCCGGTCGCGCCGTCGGCGCCGCCGACGCGCACCACCACCCCGACCGCCGCCCTGCCGACGTCGTCCCCGATCCGCGCGCGTGCCATGCCCCCATCCTCTCCCCTTCGTGCAGACCCATCGCGCAGAATTCAGGAGCCCGCCGGGTGCCGGGCTCGGTCGGCGCGGCGTTTCGCCGCCCTACGGTCGACGATCCGCGAGCGATTCCTGAATTCTGAGAGGCGGTAGCCTGACGGGGTGAGAATCCTCGTCCTCGGTTCGGGCGCGCGCGAGCACGCCATCATCCTGGCCCTGCTCGACGAGGAGGCCGGCCACGAGATCATCGCGGCGCCCGGCAACGCCGGCATCGCGGCATCCCCGACCTCGTCGTCGCGCGGCAGCGTCGAGACCATCGCGCTCGACCCCACCGACCCCGTGATCGTCGCCGACTACGCGATGGACAACGACGTCGAGCTCGTCGTGATCGGCCCGGAGGCGCCGCTCGTCGCGGGCGTCGCCGACGCGCTCCGCACGCGCGGCATCGCGACCTTCGGCCCGGGCAAGGCGGCCGCGCAGCTCGAGGGCTCGAAGACCTTCGCCAAGCGCGTCATGGAGGAGGCCGGCGTGCCGACCGGGCGCGCGAGCCTCGTCGAGTCGCTGCCCCAGGTCGTCGCGACGCTCGACGAGTTCGGCGCCCCCTACGTGGTCAAGGCCGACGGCCTCGCCGCCGGCAAGGGCGTCCTCGTCACCGACGACCGCGAGGCCGCACTCGCGCACGCCGCGCACTACCTGCAGCAGGGGCCCGTGCTCGTCGAGGAGTTCCTCGACGGCCAGGAGGTCTCGCTGTTCCTGCTCTCCGACGGCTGGAACGTGCTGCCGCTCTCGCCCGCCCAGGACTACAAGCGCCTCCGCGACGGCGACGAGGGCCCGAACACCGGCGGCATGGGGGCGTACTCGCCGCTGCCGTGGCTCGACGAGCGGTTCGGCAGCGAGCAGGCGTTCGTCGACGAGGTCATCGAGACCATCGCGCTGCCGACCGTGCGGCGACTCGAGGAGGAGCAGACGCCGTTCATCGGGCTGCTGTACGCGGGCCTGATCATCACGAGCCGCGGCATCCGCGTCATCGAGTTCAACGCGCGGTTCGGCGACCCCGAGACGCAGGTCGTGCTGCCGCGCCTGGCCACTCCGCTCTCGGGCCTGCTGTTCGCGGCCGCGACCGGGCAGCTCGGCGAGCAGCCGCGCCCCGAGTTCCGTCCCGACGCCGCGGTCACGGTAGTGCTGGCCAGCGAGGGCTACCCCGAGTCGCCCGAGACCGGCCGGCGCATCGACGGACTCGACGCCGCGGCATCGGTGCCCGGCGTGCACCTGGCCCACGCCGCGACGGCGTTCGGCCCGACCGCCGACGACGCCGAGCCGCACCTCGTCGCCACGGGCGGCCGCGTGCTCAACGTCGTGGCCGTCGGTGCCGACTTCGCCGAGGCACGGCGCCGCGCGTACGAGTCGCTCGGCCGGCTGCGGCTCGAGGGCGGGCAGTACCGCACCGACATCGCCGCGCGCGTCGCCGACTGACGCGCGCCGCGACATCCGCCCACCGACCGACCATCGAGAGGAGACAGGGATGACCGACACCGGTGACCTCGACGGCTGGACCCACGTGTACTCGGGCAAGGTGCGCGACCTCTACGTGCCGACGAGCCTGATGACCGACGACGACACGTGGACCGGCGACCCGCTCGGCGTCTCCCCCGTCGTGCTCGTCGTCGCGAGCGACCGCGTGAGCGCGTTCGACCACGTGCTCGAACCCGCGATCCCCGGCAAGGGCGCGCTGCTGACCCGGCTCACCCGCTGGTGGTTCGACCAGCTGCCCGAGGTGCCGAACCACCTCGCGTACGCCGAGGACGACCGCTACGACCTGCCGCCGATCCCCGCCGAGGTCGCCGAGCGGGCGATGCTGTGCCGCTCGCTCGACATGTTCCCCATCGAGTGCGTCGTGCGCGGGTACCTCACCGGCAGCGGGTACAAGGAGTACGTCGCGACCGGCGCGATCGGCGGCATCCCGCTGCCCGAGGGGCTGAGCGACGGCGACCGCCTGCCCGAGCCGATCTACACCCCCGCGTGGAAGGCGCCGCTCGGCCAGCACGACGAGAACATCACCTACGAGCGCACCGTCGAACTCGTCGGCGAGACGGTCGCCGAGCAGCTGCGGGCGATCTCGCTCGAGGTGTTCGAGCACGCCTCGAGCGTCGCCGAGGAACGCGGCCTGATCCTGGCCGACACGAAGTTCGAGTTCGGCGCCGACCGCGAGATGGGCATCGTGACGCTCGCCGATGAGGTGCTCACGAGCGACTCGAGCCGCTACTGGGACCTCGAGGCGTACCTGACGGGCGTGACCCCCGACGTGCGCATGGCGAGCTTCGACAAGCAGATCGTGCGCGACTGGCTCGCCGCGAACTGGAACCAGGCCGACACCGAGGAGCCGCCGTCGCTGCCCGCCGAGATCGTCGAGCAGACGTCCGAGCGGTATCGGGCGCTCGTCGAGCGCCTGACGCTCGGGCTGTAGCGGGAGGCGGCCCCTCGCGAGCCGCCTACGACGCGATCGCCTTGGCGATCTGGTCGCCGCCCTCGTCGATCGCCTTCTGCAGCGCCTCGTAGTCGTCGCGGTCGATGGCCTTGTCCATCTTCTTCAGCGCATTGGCGAGGGCCGCGTCGATCCGGTCGAGGTAGCGGTCGTCGATCACCGCGACGATCGCGGACGACCCCTTCGGCAGCGTCTCCTCGAGATCGACGCCGATCTTCTTCTCCTCGTGCCGTTCCGCCATCTTGCCCGCGATCGCCCCGACGCCGGCGCCGATCGCCGTCGCCGCGAGCAGCGGCGGGGCGAAGAGGCCGAGGACCAGTCCGGCGGCACCGCCGATCACCGCCCCGCCCGCGACGTGCCCGGTCCCGTGCTCGTCGACGCTGACGCGACCGTCGTCGTCGCGGTGCACCACGACCGAGGAGACGATCTCGAGGTCGGCCGCCTCGGCCGCCTTGAGCTGCCGATAGTCCTCGGTGGCCGACGCGGCGTCGTCGTACGTCGCGATGTACAGCATCAGGTTGTCCATTCCCATGGCACCCTTCCCCCTCCGGCGCCCGCGGTCGCGGGCGCTGATCGGTGACCACGGTAGGTCGCGGCCCGCGACGCGCTCGGGCCCAACGTCCCGGCGCCCGCCGACAACCCGCGACACTCCGCCGCCGCGTCGGGATTCAGCCCTCGGGATTCAGCCCTCGGGACGCTTCTGGTGCGACATGTCGTGGAACTCGCCGAACTCGAGCGCGACGCCGGGCAGCGGCGTGAGGTCCTCGCGCGCCCGCAGGCCGTCGAGGATGATCGCGAGCTGGCGCCGCCAGAACGGCAGGTACGCGCCGCCGTACTGGCCGAGCGAGCCGAGCATGTCGACGAGGACGCTGAGATCGACCGAGCTCACGTCGGCCCGGAGGGCCCCCTCGGCCTGGGCGCGCTCGACGATGCCGTCGGCGGCCTCCTGGAGCTCTGCGCCCGGCCGGTGATCGGGATCGATCTCGGCGACCCGCCGCAACACGGCCGGCAGGAACGGGCGCTCGATCAGCCACGAGGCGAGGTTCTCGAGCCACATCTCGATGGCGCCCCATCCGGTCTCGGCGGCCATGATGTCGGCGGTGAACGCGCGCAGGTCGGCGACGCCGTCGTCGTAGAGCTCGCGGATCAGGGCGTCGCGGGTCGGGAAGTGCCGGTACACCGTGCCCGCGCCGACGGCGGCGCGGGTCGCGAGCTCGTCGAGGGGTGCGTCGATGCCGCGCTCTGCGAAGAGGCGCTTCGCCTCGACGAGGAGGCGCTCGTGATTCCGCCGCGCATCGCGGCGCGGAGACGCGATCGATCCCACGCGACAAATCTACGCCCCGTCGAAGTCGCGCCGGGGACCAACGGCCCGCGCGCGTCGCACGCGTCGGACGGCGTCACGCGGTCGGGCGGGGCCCGCGGATGGGATAGCATTCGGAGTGGATCCTCCGTTTAGCCGAGCGGAGCGACCGGCCTCTCGGGGGAGAGGGGGCGGTGCGGCGGGCGACATCGTGGAAGTGGGGCGATGGGGGGGCGCCCGCCGCGCCCCATTCCATCCGGCCGATCGAGTTCCGCCGTGGTCACTCGAGCATGTCGATCCGCACCTCGACCTCGTCGCCGGGCTCGATGCCCTCGGCGACTCGCACCGCCTTCTTCAGGGGCAGTGCGTAGCGCTGCCCGCCAGGGAAGATCGAGGTGCGCCAGGTCGTGCCGCCGATCGTGACCTCGACGCGGACCGATCCGAAGCCGCGTGGCATGCGCGGCCGATCGCGGATGTCGTCGGACTCCTCCTCGGGCACGTCCACGAAGTACCACGAATCGGTCGCCCGCTCCTCCCACCGGTAGACGCGGCTGGTGAAGCGGTACGTCTCGCCCATGGGGCGACCCTATCGACCGACACCGACACCGACACCCGCCCTCACCGCCGCCGAGCGTCCGGAACCCCGGACATCCGACCTCCCGAACCCCCTGACGCGCGACTCGCCCTGCTGGCTAGGCTGGCGGCGTGGCACCGAACGAGGACGAACGCGTCGCCGACGGCGTCGAGGCGAACACCCGGCGGATCGAGGCATCCGTCGTCACCGACTTCAGCGATCGGATGAGCTACGGCGGCTACCTCGACCTCGACACGCTGCTCGCGGCGCAGCGGCCCATCTCGCGGCCCGAGCACCACGACGAGCTCCTGTTCATCATCCAGCACCAGACCACCGAGCTCTGGTTGAAGCTCGTGCTGCACGAGCTCGAGACGGCGTGCCGGCTCATGCGCGCCGACGAGCTCGCGCCGGCCCTGAAGTGCATCGCGCGCGTCAAGCACATCCAGAAGACCCTCACCGAGCAGTGGTCGGTGCTCGCGACGCTCACGCCGAGCGAGTACGCCCAGTTCCGCGGGGTGCTCGGAAACGCCAGCGGCTTCCAGTCGTACCAGTACCGCGCGGTCGAGTTCGTGCTCGGCAACAAGAACGAGCGGATGCTGCAGGTCTTCGACGCCGACCCCGCGGCATCCGCGATCGTGCGCCGCGCCCTCGAGGCACCGAGCCTCTACGACGAGTTCCTGCGCCTGCTCGCGCGATCCGGCTACGACATCCCCACCGACGTGCTCGAGCGCGACGTGACGCGGGCCTGGACGTTCAGGCCCGACCTCGTGCCGGTGTTCACCGCGATCTACGCCGACCCCGAGGGCAACTGGGCCGCGTACGAGACCTGCGAGGAACTCGTCGACCTCGAGGACAACTTCCAGCTCTGGCGCTTCCGGCACCTGAAGACCGTCGAGCGCATCATCGGCTCGAAGACCGGCACCGGCGGATCGAGCGGTGCGCCGTTCCTGCGGCGGGCACTCGAGCTGACGTTCTTCCCCGAGCTGTTCGCCGTCCGCACCGAGATCCCGGGGTGAGCGAGATGACGGATGGCGCTGCTCCGAGCCTCGGCCCGCTCGCCCTGCGAGTGCGCCGCTCGCTCAACGGCGACCACCCGGGCGAGATGGGCACCATGCTCCCGCCCCTCGTCGACCACCACGTGCACCTGCAGCTGGCGCGACCCGACGACGCGGTCGCGCGCGGCATCGCGGCGGTCGTCGACCTCGGCGCCGACCCGGGTGCCATCGCGACGATCGCCCGCACCGAGGGCCTGCCGCACGTCCGCTACGCGGGCGCGTTCCTCACCGCGCCGGGCGGCTACCCGTCCGACCGGCCGTGGCGCCCCGACGGCAGCGTGCGCGAGCTGCCGTCCGTCGACGGCGACGCCGCCGCCGCCGACCTGGCGCGCGAGCGATCGCATCACGCGCTCGCGGGCCCGATCGAGGCCGCGGTCGACGAGCAGCGCTCGTTCGGGGCATCCCTGATCAAGGTCATGCTCAACTCGGTCGCCGGACCCGTGTTCGACCGCGCGACGCTCGACGCGATCGTCGCCGCCGCGCGGGAGCGCGGCCTCCCGCTCGCGGCGCACGCCGAGGGCGAGGGGATGGCGCAGCTCGCGATCGACGCGGGTATCGACGTGCTCGTCCACGCGCCGTTCACCGAGCGGCTGCCCGACGAGCTCGTGCGCCGCGCGGCGACCGCCGGGCAGGCGTGGATCTCGACCCTCGCGATCCACGTCCGCGACGACGCGAGCACCGCCGAGACGGCGATCGAGAACGTGCGGCACTTCCACGCCGCGGGCGGCCGCGTGCTCTACGGCACCGACTTCGGCAACGGCGAGCTCGTGCCCGGCGTGAACCCCGACGAGGTCGCCGCGCTCGTGCGGGCCGGGCTCGCGGCATCCGACGTCATCGCGGCCCTCGCCGACCCGTGGCCCGACGCCACGGCCGACTGGACCGACGCGGGCGTCGCGACCTTCGTGCCCGGCCCCGCCCCCGAGCCCGACCGACTCGCCGATCCCGACGTGGTCGCCGCCTGGCTCGGCACCGCGCGCATCCTGCCCACCGAGGAACTGGAGCCCTGCTGACCATGGACCCCCAGCTCGCCTACGCCCGCCGGATGGACCGCGCCGACGGGCTCGCGCATTACCGCAAGCGCTTCGTCGGCGCCGAGACCGACCTGGTCTACTTCGACGGCAACTCGCTCGGCCGCCCGCCGGCCGCCGCGATCGCGCGCGTCGAGCGGTTCATGCGCGAGGAATGGGGCGGGCGCCTCATCCGCGGCTGGGACGAGGCCTGGCTGCAGCTGCCGTACGAGATCGGCGACCAGATCGGGCGCGCCGTCATCGAGGCCAAGGCCGGGCAGACCGTCATCGGCGACTCCACCACGGTGCTGATCTACAAGCTCGCCCGCGCCGCGGTCGACGCGCAGATCGCACGCGATCCGCAGCGGCGCGAGATCGTCGTCGACCGCGACAACTTCCCCACCGACCGCTATGTGCTCGAGGGCATCGCGCGCGAGACCGGATGCCACCTCCGCTGGATCGACGTCGACCTCACGCGCGGCGTGACCTCGGAGCAACTCGCCCAGGCCGTCGGGCCGACGACGGCGCTCGTCGTGCTCAACCACGTCTCGTACCGTTCCGCGTACATCGCGGACGCCAAGGAGCTCACGCGCATCGCGCACGACGCGGGCGCGCTCGTGCTGTGGGACCTCTGCCACTCGGCCGGCTCGGTGCCCGTGCACGCCGACCGGTGGGAGTTCGACCTCGCCGTCGGCTGCACCTACAAGTACCTCAACGGCGGTCCGGGCTCGCCCGCCTTCGCCTACGTGCGCGACGACCTCCACGCGGTACTGCGACAGCCGATCCAGGGCTGGTTCGGCACCGCCGACCTGTTCGCCATGGGGCCGGAGTACGTGCCCGCGCGCAGCATCCGCCGCTTCGTCAGCGGCACGTCGCCGATCTCGGCGATGATCGCCATGCAGGAGACCCTCGCGATGATCGAGGAGGCCGGCTTGGCGGCCGTCCGCGCCAAGTCGATCGGGCTCACCGCGTTCGCGATCGACCTCGCCGACGAGTGGCTCGGCCCGCTCGGCGTCACGCTCGGCACGCCGCGCGATCCGGAGGAGCGCGGCGGTCACGTGCTCCTCCAGCACGACGCCATGCGCGAGGTGACGGCGCGGCTCTGGCAGCGCGACGTGATCCCCGACTACCGCGACGTCGGGGGCCTCCGCGTCGGGCTCGCGCCGCTCTCGACGAGCTACGAGGAGGTCTACCGCGGGCTCGACGCGACGCGCGTGGTGCTCCGCGAGGTGCTCGCGGAGCGGGCGGGGCTCGGCTAGCTAGGCGCGGGCCCGCGCGGAGCCGGGGCCGGAGGCGGCGTCGGTCCGAGCAGCGCGCCGACCCCCGAGGAGCGTCGCGAGGAACACCGCCAGCGACAGCCCCGACTCGAACACGGCGGAGAGCCACAGCTCCGGCGCGGTCACGACGAGGCTGACGCCCAGCACGACGTGCATCGCGCTCATCGCGAGGATCAGCGCCCGTCCGGCATCGACCTGCCCACGGCGTACGAGGACGAGTCCGACGACGATGACCAGTCCCATGAGCATGTTGTAGACGCCGACGTTGCGCGTCCACAGTGCCACCGCGTCGTACTCGTCGGGCTCGATGAGGAAGATCGGGTACAGCTCCGCGCTCCGGAAGAAGAAGGACTCGAGCGCGCCGATGACCAGTAGCGTCAGCGCCATGAGGGCGGCGAGGACCTGCGCGACCCCGTTCATGCGTGGCATTGTCCTCCGATTCAGGAACGGCGATGACCCTCGTTCACGGGCAATCTCGCTGCTATGCCGTGCGTCGAGGGATGTCAATGCCCTCGACGTGGGCTCCGGGCCGGGTGAGACTGCCAGTGGCGCGACCCCCTCGCACACCCGAGCCCATGCACCGGAGGGCGCGCCGCGACCCGAGGAGCGACAAGCATGACCGACCAGGACACCACGCGCACTGACGCCACCACGAGCGACGCGACCACGGATGCGACCACGACCGCGGGCGGCGTGAACGACGGGGAATCCGGCAACCCGACCACCATGCCGGCAACTCCCCCGATCGGGTCGGACGCGGTCGGCGCCACCTCGGGCTCCCCCGTGACGAAGATCGCCGATTCCGCCGCGGACGCCGCGAAGCAGGCGGGCGCGAAGCTGAAGGAGGCCGCGCAGAGCGCCGACCTCGACGAGCTCGCCGACCAGGCCAAGCGCGCCACCGGCCAGTGGACCGAACGCATCAAGGAGGAGTACCGGCGACGCCCCGGCGTCGTGATCGGCGCCGCGGTCGGCGCGGTCGTGCTCCTCGGCGCGATCGCCCGCGGGCTCGGACGTCGGCGCTGAGGCCGACGGCGGGGGCTGCCTCCGCCCGCCCCGACGCGCGTAGCATGGCCGCATCAGCCGATGCCCGACGGAAGGACGTTCCATGACGGATGCGACGAACCAGCCGAATGCGTCCGGCGACGAGCTCGACGATCGGGTCGAGCAGGCCATCGGCGAGGCCAAGGCCGCTGCCGACCGGGCCTCGAAGGAGGCCGAGGACACCCTGGATGCGATGAAGTCGGCCGCGGCCGACGCCGCGCAGAAGGGCGCCGCGGCGATCTCGGATGCGGCGAGCCAGGCGAAGGCCGTCACGGAAGACGCGCTCGACGACGCCGAGGACCTCATCGAGGACGCGGCCGAATGGGTCGAGGAGAAGTACCGCCAGAACCCGACGCTGGTGATCGTGCTCGCCCTGGCCGCGGGCGTGGCGCTGCTCGTCGGCGTCGGGGCGATCTTCCGCTCGATCTTCCGGCGGTAGTCTCGCGTTCGTGACGGACGCTGCCACGACGAGATCGCCGGGCCTGCGCCCCTGGTCCATGGTGATCGGGCTCGGCTTGGTGAGCCTCTTCATCGACATGGTCTCCGACGGGGCGATCTCGGTGAGCGGCGCGCTGCTCGAGCAACTCGGCGCCTCCGCGGCGCTCGTCGGCGTCGTGACGGGCGCCGCCACGGCCATCGCGCTGGTGCTCCGGCTCGTGACCGGACCGTGGGCCGACCGGACCGGCGGCTACTGGGGGTTCACGATCGCCGGGTACGCGATGAGCGCCGTGAGCGTGCCGCTGCTCGCGCTCACGCCCGTGCTCGGCACCGCCTCACTCGCCGCAGCGAGCTCCCTCATCCTCGTCGAGCGCACGGGCAAGGCCGTACGCGGCCCGTCGAAGACGGTGCTGCTCGCGGATGCCGCGGGCGTGGTCGGCCGCGGCACGGGCTTCGGCGTGCACAAGCTCCTCGACCAGATCGGCGCCTTCGCGGGGCCACTCGTCGTCGCGGCGATCGTCGCGCTCACCGGCGAACTGTGGCCGGCGTTCCTCGCGCTCGCCGTGCCCGCCGCGGTCGCGATGGTGCTGCTCATGTGGCTGCGGTCGCGCGTGCCCGACACGAGCGTGTACCGGGACGCCGCGACGCCGACGGGTGCCACGCCCGCCGTGCCCGCCGCCGGCGGCGGTCCCGCGCCATCCGCCCGCCGTTCGATGCTCGCGCGCCTGGCCGGCCTCGCCTCCATCCCCACGCACGTGCGGACCACGTTCCTCCTGTTCGCGACGTTCGCCGCGCTCACCACGTTCGGACTGCTCAGCTTCGGCGTCATGTCGTTCCATCTCGTCGCAGCCGATCTCGTTCCGGTCGCGGGCGTGCCGCTGGTGTACGCCGCCGGCATGGCGGCCGCCGCCGTCGCCGCCCTCGCGACCGGATGGGCGTACGACCGCCTGGGCTCGGCGATCCTCATGGTCGTGCCGCTGCTCACGGCGTTCGTGCCGGGCTTCACTCTCGCGGGCGAACTGGGGCTCGTCATCGCCGGCGTCGTCGTGTGGGGCCTCGCGACGGGCGTGCAGGACTCGACGGTCAAGGCGCTCGTCGCCGACCTCGTGCCGGCCGAGCAGCGCGGCTCGGCGTACGGCTGGTTCGCGGTGTTCCAGGGCGTGGGCGCGCTCGCGGGCGCGACCGTGGCGGGCGCCCTGTACGGCAGCGTGCCGGTGCTCGTCGCGATCGTCGCCGTGCTGCAGGTCGCGGCGGCGGTGCTGCTGGTCGTGGTGCTGCGACGGCACCGGGCCGAGCGGATGGCGCAGCCCGCCTAGCGGTACGACTAGGCCGGCGAGCCCGCCCGGCCCGCCGGCGGCCCGGCGAGCCCCGCGAGCCCGGCGATGGCGGCGAACTCCTCGGCGAGGGCCTGCGCGAACACGTCGGCCGAGACGGCGTCGGCATCGCTGTGCACGGCGCAGCCGAGCACTCCGGCGTACGAGAGCGCCGCGACGCCGAGCCGCACGTTGCCCTGGATCGCGGCGAGCGGCCAGGCGCGCTCGAGGGGCGCGCCGGCGAGGGCGAGCGGATGCCGCGGGCCGGGCACGTTCGTCGCGAACAAGGCGATGAGTCGCTGGTGCCGTACCGCGCGCACGAACAGGCGGGCGCCGAACCGCGTCCTCGTGAGCTCGAACGAGCCGCGGGAGCGCGCGTCGGCCTTGCGCGCCCGGGTGAGCTCCGCGATGCGGCGAAGGCGGCGCGCCGGATCCGCCTCCCCCGTGGGCAGCGGCACGAGCATGACGCCGACCGCGTTGCCCGACCGCCCGCGCTCGGCGAGCGCGACCGGCACGCTCACGGGGATCGCGGGCGGCACGGGCTCGTCGCGCGCCCGCAGGGCCGCCTCGGCAGCGGCGACGGCCGCGGCGAGCAGCGCGTCGTTCACCGTCGCGCCGACCGACGCGGCGCCCGCGGCAACGGACTCGAGGGGCGCGTCGACGAACGCGACGCCGCGCCGCGGTCCGATCGGCCCGAGGAGCACGGTGCGCGGGACCGCCGGGCGGAGGATCGCGACCGTCCGCTCCCACCCGGAGGCCAGGGTGCGCAGGCGGGCGCGCAGGCCCCGGCGGGCCGCGGGCAGGGCGGGCGCCGCGTCATCCGTCGGTGCCGTCTCGGCCGGCACGGATGGCGCGCCGGCTCGCAGCAGCTCCTCGACGAGGTGCACGGCGGCCAGCCCGTCGGCCATCGCGTGCTGGATGCGGAGCACCATGCCCACGCGGGCGGGCGCGACGCCTGGGACGATCAGCAGCTCCCAGAGCGGGCGGTCGATCGGCAACGGGGTCACCATCAGGCGGGCGCACAGCGCCTCGAGCCCGCGGCGACCGTCGACGGCGTCGACCAGCCGCACGTGCCGCTCGAGGTCGAGGGGCACGGGCTCCCACGCGTACCCGCGCCCGTCGCGCACGACGCGCTGCGACATCCGCGGGACCGCCGGCACGAGCCGCCCGACAGACGAGCGGAGCGCCGCGAGGTCGACCTCGCCATCGGCGCCGACCGGACCACCGGGCGCGAGCACGCCGGCCATGAGGAACGCGTTCACCTGGTCGGGCGCGTCCATCACGATGTTCGACGCGTCGGCCGGCGAGAGCCGTTCGCGCCCCGCCGCACGGCTGGCCACGGCCGCAGTCTACGACCGCGGCGTGCGCACGCCGGGGCGACGGGGGCGGCGCGACCGAGCGGTTCGAGTGCCGGATAGAATCGAGGCATCCGCATCTCCCCCATCGAACGGAGCACCGCAGTGCCCACCATCGTCGTCGACGTGATGCCCAAGGCCGAACTGCTCGACCCCCAGGGGAAGGCCGTCGCCGGCGCCCTCGCCCGCACGGGCCACGGCTCCATCTCCGGCGTGCGGGTCGGGAAGCGGTTCGAGCTCACGGTCGACGGCCCGATCGACGACGCCGTCAAGGCCGAGGTCGCGGCGCTCGCCGAGAACGTGCTGTCGAACGCGGTGATCGAAGACGTGGTGGGCATCCACTACGAGCAGTCGAACGTCGAGCTCGCCGAGGAGGCCGCGGAAGCCCACCACCACGAGGGCTACGACGCGCCCGCGGGCGAGACCCACTGAGATCCGGACCGGAGGCCCCCGCATGCGCATCGGCGTCATCACGTTCCCCGGCTCGCTCGACGACCGCGACGCGCAGCGCGCCGTGCGGCTCGCGGGCGGTGAGCCCGTCGCCCTCTGGCACGGCTCGCACGACCTCGAGGGCGTCGACGCCCTGATCCTGCCCGGCGGCTTCAGCTACGGCGACTACCTGCGCTGCGGCGCGATCGCCTCGCTCAGCCCGATCATGACCGAGGTCGTCGACGCGGCGAACAAGGGCATGCCGGTGCTCGGCATCTGCAACGGCTTCCAGATGCTCACCGAGGCCCACCTGCTCGAGGGCGGCCTGATCCGCAACGACCACGGCTCGTTCATCTGCCGCGACCAGGTGCTGCGCGTCGAGAACACCTCGACCGACTGGACCGGCGAGTTCGAGGCCGGCCAGCAGATCACGATCCCGCTGAAGAACGGCGAGGGCGGCTTCATCGCGTCGGAGGAGACGCTCGACCGCCTCGAGGGCGAGGGCCGCGTGGTGTTCCGCTACGTCGGCGTGAACCCCAACGGATCGCTGCGCGACATCGCGGGCATCACCAACGAGCGCGGCAACGTCGTCGGCCTCATGCCGCACCCCGAGCACGCGGTCGAGCCGGGCTTCGGCCCCGACACCGCGGCCGCGATGCGCTCGGGCGTCGACGGACTCGGCTTCTTCACGAGCGTCGTGCGGAAGGCGCTCGTCGAGGCGTAGCCGGCCGCGCGGCTACCGGGTCGGCTGCGGCTCGGGCGCCGGCTCCGCGTCATCCGGCCGCACGACCGGGATGGCCTGGGTGAACTGTTGCGCGCGCTCCTCGGCCTCGGGGGTGCCGGTGAACAGGCCCGCGCGGTCGCCGTCGCCGGGGCGGTGGTCGTCCGTCGCGACCACGGCGCCGTCGACTGAGCGCGCGGACGCGCCATCCGCTCGCGCCGACGCCTCGGACTCGGCAGCGAAGCCGCCGCCGGCGAGCAGCACGCGCTGCGCCGGCTCGGCCTCGGGCTGCGCGCGCCGGATCCAGTGCACCATCTCCTCGCGCACGTAGCACCGCAGGTCGAACAGCGTCGGCGCGTCGATCGCCGTGACGAGGATGCGCACTCGCACGAGCCCGCCGACCGCGTCGGTCACCTGCAGCACCTTGGCGCGGCCGTCCCACAGGTCGGTGCGCTCGAGCACGACGTCGAGGTGCTCGCGCATCGCCGCGGGGTCGACGCGCCAGTCGAGGTCGAGCTCGACCGAGCCGAGCAGCTGGCTCGACGTGCGCGTCCAGTTCTCGAACGGCTTCGTCGTGAAGTGCGTGCACGGCAGCACGAGACGGCGGTCGTCCCAAAGCCCGACGACGACGTAGTTCAGCGTGATCTCCTCGATCCGGCCCCACTCGCCCTCGACGATCACCACGTCGTCGACGCGGATCGCATCGCTGAACGCGAGCTGGATCCCGGCGAACAGGTTCGCGAGCACCGACTGGGCCGCCAAGCCCGCGACGATCGACACGATGCCCGCCGACGCGAGCACCGACGCGCCGAGCGCCCGCACGCTGTCGAAGGTGAACAGGATGGCGCCGAGCGCGACGATCACGAGGACCACCACGATGAGCCGGCGCACCACGAGCAGTTGGGTGCGGGCGCGGCGCGCGAGGCGGTTGTCGGCGACGTCGACGTCGTAGCGGAGCATGCCGAGGTCGGTGAGGAACAGGATCGCCTGGCAGATGAACCACGCACCCGTGGCGATCATCGCGATGAGGAACGCGTGATCGACCGCCTCGCGCCACTCGCCCGCCGGGAAGGCTGCGGCAACGGCGATCCAGAGGCCGCCGACCAGGAGCACCGTGCGGAAGGGCCAGCGCACGCGGCCGATCAGCACGATCGCCCAGTCGCGGCGGCGCGCGATGGCGCGCACGGCGAGCGAGGCGAGCGCCGACACGACGCCCACCGCGATGACGACCGCGAGCACGGCGAGGGCGAACGCGGACCAGGACTGCTGGAGCGGGGACATCGTTCCAGCCTTGCGAGCATCCCCGCCGGGTCTCAAACCAGCCCAGCGGATTGACAGGAGGGGCGGAGCGGCCGTCCAGCCGCCCCGCCCCGAGGTGTCGCGTCGCGCTCGCGCGCGCCGGTCAGTACGACGCCGGGATGATCCCGTCGTCGGTCTGGTAGCCGGTGACCGGTGCGTGCGGGATCTCCTCCCAGCGCTCCGGGTCCTCCTGCTGGACCTCGCCAGTGGCCATGCCGGTCAGCAGCTCGGTGAGGGCGAGGATGTTCTGCTGGATCGACTTGCCGCGCGCCTTCTGGCCGAGGCTGCCGTCGCTCGTGTTGCCGCTGGTCTCGAAGAAGATCGCCGGGTTGCTGTGGCCCTCGGGGTTGAGCCCGTCGTGGTTCAGGCCGAGCATCATGGCCGACACGACGCCGCCCTTGATGTCGATCTCGAGGCTGCCGCCGACCTGGTAGCGGTCCATGTTGACGTAGCCCGCCTGCTGCAGCTCGTCGTAGACGTGCACGTGCATCTGGCGCGTGAGCACGTCGTAGGCGCCGCCCTCGACGCCAGGGAGCGTCGGGCCGCCGGGCGCGAGCGAGATGCCGAGCGACAGCGTGACCTCGTCGCCCGTGCCGTACTCGCGCTTGAGGCCCTGGTGGTGGATGTCGACCGCGAACGCCGGGTCGACCATGGTCCAGTACTCGTAGAACGCCTTGGACTCGGCGGCGGCGAACTTGCCGACGCCCCAGTCGCGGTTCAGGTCGATGCGCTGCTCCGAGCCGTCCTGCAGGATGGTGTGCCGGATGTTCAGTTCGGACCCGTCGGGGTTGTACATCGGGATGACGTGGAACGTGTACGTCTCGCGCAGCAGGGTCCAGTCGGGCGACCCGTTCGTGCCCATCTCCTTCAGCACGGCGAGCAGCGATTCGGTGCCGTACGGCTCGTTGCCGTGGATGCGCCCCTGGAGCCAGACGTGCTCGTCGCCGTCGCCGACGGTGGCGACGTGGAGGTCGCGGCCCTGCTCGGAGGTCGAGACCTCGGTGCCGGCCTCGGCGAGCGTGAACACGTCGACGCCGAAGCGCGAGGTCTTCTCGATGCGCTCGAGTTCGGCGACGAGGTCGGCGTAGGTCGTGATGCTCGCGATGTTGGTGGTGCCCTCGGGCGACGGGAAGGTCGCGTCGGCGAGGGCCGGGGCGCCTGCGGTGAACGGGATGGCGACGGCGAACGCCGCGGCGGCGGCGATGGCGGTGGTGCGACGGCGGCGGTGCGGTGGGTTCGGGCCGATGGTCATCTGAGACTCCCCCTCGAGACGGTCGTGCCGGTGAAGGCGGCACAGGTCCCCAGTGTCCGCCCGGAAGAGGCTTTCCCGAGGACTTGGGGCGAGCCTACGGACGATCATCTCCGGTTGTCGAGGGACAATCGTCCGCGGTCCGGACGAAGTCCGCACCGAACGTCCGTCGATCCGGGCGCCCGGATCGCGCAGCACGCGACCCGGACGCCCGCGCCGGGACTACGCCGCGGCGACGTCCTCGTCGGCCTCGTCGGCCTCGGGCTGCTGCGGCGCGTGGGCGTTCAGGCCCGCCGCGTACGCCGCGCGCAGCGCGACGCCGAGGTCGCCGTCGACGTTCGTCCAGTACTGGAAGAACCGCTCGCGGATCTCGTCGATGGAGATCGCGTGCGCCTGGCCCGACAGCGTCTCGAGGAACCGGGCCTTCGCCTCGACCGAGAACACGTCGCGGTAGAGCGTGCCGGCCTGGCCGAAGTCCGAGTCCTCGGCGCGCAGCGTGTACGCCGTGCGCTCGAGCTCGCCGTCGGCCTCCCAGCCGCCCTCGCCCGCGACATCCGCCGACGCCACCGGCCCGCCGAACGAGTTCGGCGCGTACACGGGCGCTGAGGGCGAGTTGAAGTGGTACCGCCCCGCGCCGTCCTGCGAGTAGTTGTGCACGGATGCCGCGTGCGGCGCGTTCACCGGAAGCTGGTTGTAGTTCGTGCCCACGCGGTAGCGCTGCGCGTCGGGGTAGCTGAACACGCGCGCCATGAGCATCTTGTCGGGGCTGATGGCGATGCCCGGCACGGTGTTCGCGGGCGAGAACGCGGCCTGCTCGATCTCGGCGAAGAAGTTCTGCGGATTGCGGTCGAGCGTGAGCGTGCCGACCGGGATCAGCGGGTAGTCCGCGTGCGGCCACACCTTGGTGAGGTCGAACGGGTTGAAGCGGTAGGTCTTCGCGTCGTCGTAGGGCATGACCTGCACGTGCAGGTCCCACCTCGGGAACTCGCCGCGCTCGATCGCCTCGTACAGGTCGCGGCGATAGAAGTCGGCGTCGGCGCCCGCGATGGCCTCGGCGGTCGCCGCGTCGAGGTGCAGGTCGCCCTGCTGCGAGCGGAAGTGGTACTTGACCCAGAACTTCACGCCGGCGGCATTGGTCCACTGGTAGGTGTGCGAGCCGTAGCCCTGCATCTCGCGCCACGACTTCGGCAGGCCGCGGTCGCCCATGAGGTAGGTCACCTGGTGCGCCGACTCGGGCGAGAGCGTCCAGAAGTCCCACTGCATGTCGGCGTCGCGCAGGCCCGAGCCCGGCAGGCGCTTCTGCGAGTGGATGAAATCGGGGAACTTCGCGCCGTCGCGGATGAAGAACACCGGGGTGTTGTTGCCGACGATGTCGTAGTTGCCCTCGGTGGTGTAGAACTTCAGCGAGAAGCCGCGCACGTCGCGCCACGTGTCGGGCGAACCCTGCTCGCCGGCGACCGACGAGAAGCGCAGCAGCGTCTCGGACTCGGCACCGGGCTGGAAGACCGCGGCCCGCGTGTAGGCCGACACGTCGTGGGTCGCCTCGAACCGGCCGAACGCGCCGCCGCCCTTCGCGTGCACGATCCGCTCGGGGATGCGCTCGCGGTTGAATTGCGCGAGCTTCTCGACGAGGTACCGGTCGTGCAGCACGGTCGCGCCGTCGGCGCCGACCGTGAGCGAGTGCGCGTCGCTCGCGACGGGCGTGCCCGTCTGGGTCGTCGTGACGGGCGGGTTCGCGGGGTTCGACATGTCGTCCTTCTCTCTTCGGTGAACGGATGCCGCGGCCGCGGCGATGCACGACGTGCGGGCACGACGAGCACCGCCCCGGTCGGGCGGTCGGCGCGCAGGGGCGCCCGGGGCGAGCGGATGCCGACGGACTAGCCGGCGACCTCCCGCTGGCAGTCGGCGCAGAGGCCCCAGAAGGTGACCTCGGCGGTGTGGATGGCGAAGCCGCTCGAGTCGCCCGGTACGAGGCAGGGCGCGTGGCCGACGACGCAGTCGACGTCGGCGACGGTGTGGCAGCGCGTGCAGACGACGTGGTGGTGGTTGTCGCCGATGCGGCTCTCGTACAGTGCGGGCGAGCCGGCGGGCTCGATGCGGCGAAGCAGCCCGGCGTCGTTCAGCGCGCCGAGCACGTTGTAGACCGACTGCAGCGACGTGCCGGGCAGCGATTCGGCGACCCGCGCGTGCACGGCATCGGCGTCGAGGTGCCCGTTGTCGGTGACGGCGCCGAGCACGGCGAGTCGCGGCGCCGTCACCTTGAGGCCCACGGCGCGCAGCTGTGCCTCGGCCTCGTCTCGGTGCATCGCGGTCGCCATGCGTCGACCGTAGCAGTTGTCTTGAGTCGTTCAAAACAACTTGAGCGGATGTCACGGACTCGCGGCGCACGCCGGGCTGGGGCAAAGCCCGTGCATAGCGTGGCGTCGGAGGCTCGGAGCATGCGGGACATCCGTCTCGCCCGGATGCCGGAGGGACCGAATGACCACCACGACCCCGGACGCGTCGAGCACGCCGACCGCGCCGACCGACCCCATCACCCCGGCCGCAGACGCGCCGCCGCCGATGTTCCACCCCGCGCCCGCCGCGTCAGCGCCAGCGCCCGCGCCCGGTCAGGCCACGCCCGCCGGAGCGGCGCCGCCCGTCTCCACCGCGCCGGTGACCGCGCCGGAACGCATGCCCTGGTATCGCCGTGTCTGGGTGCTCGCCGTCGGCGCGGTGCTGCTCGCGCTGCTCTCGTTCGCGGGCGGCTTCGTCGCGGGCAACGCCGCCGCGCTGTTCGACGGCGTCTTCGGCGTGCCCACGGGCGTGCCATCCGGCCCGGGCTGGATGGACGACGGCGACGGCGACGGCTTCGGACCCGGCCGTCCCGGCTTCGGCGATCGCGGCGAGATGCCCGGCATGGACGGAACCGAGGACGGCACGACCTCGATGAACTGAGGTCAGTCCGCGTCGCGGGCGGCGACCCATGCCCGCACGATGTCCTGAAGGGCCGCGCGTTTGGCCTCGAGGTCACCGGCGTCGGCGAACTTCGCCACGCGCGACACGTCGCCCTCGCCCTCGAGCAGGCCCGACGGGTCGGGCAGTTCGGCGCCGCGGTGGAACATGAGGCTGACGTGCTTGGTCGACTTCGGGTAGAACGACGCGATGTTGCCGCGGTACATGAAGGTCGGGGCCTGCCACTTGATCGTCTCGGTGATGCGCTCGTCGGCGTCGAGGACTGCGTCGCGGACGGCCATGACCAAGTCGCGCTGCGGGTTGCCGTAGCGCTCGAACCACGCGTCGACGACCGGGTCGTGCTGCCCCATGCCAGCAGTATGGCATCGGCCGGATGGCGCGGCCAGACCCGGGTGGTCGCGCCGCGGGTAGCCTGATCCGGTGAGCCTCACCGAACTCGTCGAGCTGCCGGGCGGCGTCTTCCTCATGGGCTCCGACCGGCATTACCCCGAGGAGGCGCCGCAGCACGAGCGCCGCGTCGAGCCGTTCGCGATCGAGCGGCACCCGGTCACCAACGCGCAGTTCGCCGAGTTCGTCGCCGCGACGGGATGGGTCACGGTCGCCGAGCGCGAGCTCGATCCGGCCGAGTTCGCAGGCGCCGATCCGGCCGAGCTCGTGCCGGGCTCGCTCGTCTTCACGGCGACCGACGGCCCCGTCGACCTGCGCGACTGGCGGCAGTGGTGGCGGTGGGTGCCGGGCGCGCAGTGGCGCCATCCGTTCGGGCCCGGTTCGACGATCGACGATCGGATGGACCACCCGGTCGTGCACGTCTCGTTCGCGGATGCCACGGCCTACGCCGAGTGGGCCGGCCGCCGCCTGCCCACCGAGGCGGAGTGGGAGTACGCGGCGCGCGGCGGGCTCACCGGAGCCGAGTACGCGTGGGGCGACGAGCGCGAGCCCGGCGGCGAGGTCATGGCGAACACCTGGCAGGGCGCGTTCCCGTACCGCAACGAGGGCTGGGGCGGCACGTCGCCCGTGGGCTCCTACCCGGCCAACGGGTTCGGACTCGTCGACATGATCGGCAACACGTGGGAGTGGACCGTTGATGCGTTCACGCCGCGACACCTGCCGCCCGGCGCGGCGTCGGTCGATCGCGGCGAGCGCGGCGACCTGCTCGCGGGCGCCCCGGCGTCGCAGGCGCTGCGCGTCACCAAGGGCGGCTCGCACCTGTGCGCGCCGGAGTACTGCCGGCGGTACCGCCCGGCCGCGCGGTCGTCGCAGGCCGAGGACTCGGCGACCACGCACCTCGGCTTCCGCTGCGCGCGCTGAGCTTCCGCGTCAGCGGTACTCGGGGTTCGGATCGTCGGGCACGGGCACGTACCCGAAGTGCTCGCCCGAGTCCCACTCCGACCGAACGTTGCCGATCGCGGGGATGCCGCCCGCCTGCTTCAGCAGGTGCGCGAGGTGCATGAGGTTGTAGGTCATGAACGTGGTGTTGCGGTTGGTGAAGTCGTTCTCGGGCCCGCCCGAGCCCTCGTCGAGGTAGCTCGGCCCCGGGCCCGCCTCGCCGATCCAGCCGGCGTCGGCGGCCGGCGGGATCGTGTAGCCGATGTGCTGCAGGCTGTAGAGGATGTTGGACGCGCAGTGCTTGATGCCGTCCTCGTTGCCGGTGATGATCGCGCCGCCGACCTTGCCGTAGAAGGCGTACTGGCCCTCGGTGTTCTTCTCGCCGCTCATCGCGTAGAGCCGCTCGATGAGCCGCTTCGTGACCGACGAGTTGTCGCCGAGCCAGATCGGTCCGCCGACCACGAGGATGTCGGCGGCCGCGACCTTCGGCCAGATCAGTTCTGGCCACGCGTCGTACTGCCATCCGTGTTCGCGCATGTCGGGGTAGACGCCCGTCGCCACGTCGTGGTCGACGAGGCGGAGGCTCTCGACGGCGACGCCGTGCTCGCGCATGAGGCGGATGCTCGCATCCATGAGGCCCTGCGTGTTGCTCACCTCGGGCGAGCGCTTCAGGGTGCAGTTGACGAAGACGGCGCTGAGGTCGCTGTAGTCGGGTTCGGCTGCCATGGGCCGAACGTACTCCGACCGCGAGCGGATGGCGCTGCCTTGACAGGCGACGTTCAGGCGCGCCGAGGGGGCCTCAGTAGGTCAGCAGGCTGTGGATCTCGTAGCGGTCGCCGAGCCGCGCACGCCCGCCGAGCGCCTCGAGCTCGATCGCGACCGCGATGCCGGCCACGTGCCATCCGGCGCGCTCGACGAGACGCGCGGCGGCCTCGACGGTGCCGCCGGTCGCGAGCACGTCGTCGACGATCAGCACGCGCGACCCGGGTTCGAGCTCGCCCTCGTGCACCTCGAGCGCGGCGGTGCCGTACTCGAGCTCGTACTCCTCGCGGATCACCGCGCGCGGCAGCTTGCCGGCCTTGCGCACCGGCAGCACGCCCGCGCCGCAGAGCGCCGACGCCGCGCCCGCGAGCAGGAACCCGCGCGCCTCCACGCCGGCCAGGTCGTCGAACCGTCCCGCGAACGGCGCCGTCAGCGACTCGGCGAGCGCGTGGAACGCCGGACCGTGCGCGAACACCGGGGTGAGGTCGCGGAAGACGACCCCGGGCTCGGGGAAGTCGGGGATGGTCGCGAGCTTGGACTCGACGAGGGCGCGGACCTCGGACTCGTGCATCCGGCAAGGGTATCCCCGGCGGCGGCGCGGCCGCCCGCTCAGTGCACGAGCGCGCTGAGCCAGATCACGAGCAGGCCGAGGCTCGCGGTGACGACGGCGCTGAGCAGGTGCCATCCCCACGACCCGCCGCGACGCGCCGCCGTGACCCAGCCGATGACCGCGAGCACGGCGGTGCCGACCCACAGCGCGAGGTAGTACGCCACGTACTCGTCGAGCCAGCCGATCGCGGCCAGCCCGAGGAACGCGGTGGGCAGCACCATCGCGAGCAGCAGGCCCGACGAGTCGGCGGCCGACGCGAGCGCGGCGGCCCAGATCGCACGCCACCGCGGCCGGCCCGACTCGGGTCCCTCCTCGCGTGCGATCGTGCCCGCGTAGACGTGCGCGAGCCAGAACACGGCCGTCGTGCCGAGCGTGAACAGGAGCACCTCGAGGTCGGTGTCGTCCTCCCAGCCGATCGCGATGAGCGCGCTGACGAGCACCACGCCGTAGATCGCGGACTCCGTGCGGTACGCGCGCAGCACGAGCCCCGCCTGCTTCACCGCGGTGTCGACCGCGTTGCGGCCGGCCGAGTCGCCCTCGCCCATCGGCGCCCCCTCCGACGTCGTGCCCGTGCCCGGTCCTCGGCCGGTCTTGCGGCGTCCATCCTTCGACGGATGCCGCGCCCAGCCGCGATTGCGAGGATGGAGGGACCCCCACCCCCAGGAGCATCGTGTCACCCCTCCGTCTCTTCCGCAGCCTCGCGATCGCCGAGGCGATCACCTGGACCCTCCTCATCACCGGCCTGATCCTCCGCGCCACCGCCGGCCTCGACGTGGCCGTCGTCGTCGGCGGCTCGATCCACGGGTTCGTCTTCCTCGCGTACGCCGCCACCGTGCTGCTCGTCGGCGTGAACCAGCGCTGGAGCATCGGGCTCATGGCGCTCGGCGTCGTGACGGCGATCGTGCCGTACGCCACGGTGCCGTTCGAACTGTGGCTCGTGCGCCGCGGCCGCCTCGCGGGCGACTGGCGTCGCGAGGCGGGCGATCACCCCGCCGACGACAACGTCGTGAACCGGCTGCTGCGCTGGGGACTCGCACGGCCGGTGCTGCTCACCGTGCTCGCCGTGGTCGGCGTCGCGGCGGTGTTCGCCGCGCTGCTCGTCGTCGGCCCGCCCGGCGGCCGCGAGGCGTGACCGGGGCCGCTGCCGCGCACCCGCTCGGTCGGAAGCGACCCTCGACAGTCGTGACGAAGGCTCAGTAGTCTCGCACTGGACGCGCACCGCGCCCGCTCCACCGAAGACTAGGAGCACCTCATGGGGATTCGTCTCGTCCGAGCGGTTGCGGGCCTGTCCGCGTCGGCCGCTCTCATCATCACCGGCGGCGCCGTCGCCACGGCTGCCGCGGCATCCTCCTCCTGCGACACCCGCGTCAACAACACCATCGCCAAGCTCCTGGAGTGCGTCGAGCTCGAGGGCGTGCGCGAACACCAGGCGGTCTTCCAGGACATCGCCGACGCCAATGGAGACACGCGCGTCTCCGGGAGCCCCGGGTACGACGAGTCCGTCGACTATGTCGTGGAGCGCTTGACCGCGGCGGGCTGGCAGACCAGCGTCCAGGACTTCCAGTTCCAGACGTTCATCAGCCTGACGCCGCCCGTGCTCGAGCGGATCGCGCCGCCACCGGCGGGCCCCGTGTCGACGACCATCTTCAGCTATTCCGGCAGCGGCGACGTCACGGCGGCAGTCAGTCGGCCGGCCGACGCCGGCAGCGGCAACGAGGGCTGCGACGCCGCCGACTTCGCCGGGTTCACGCCGGGCCACATCGCCCTCGTGCAGCGAGGTTCCTGCACCTTCGCGATCAAGGCGACGAACGCGTACAACGCAGGCGCCACGGCGGTCGTCATCTGGAACAACCAGGCGGGCGTCATCAACGGGACGCTCGGAAACGGCTTCTCGCTGGACCTCCCGGTCGTGTCCGCGACTCAGGCTGACGGCGCTGCGCTCGCCGCCGCGATCCCCGGCCTGACCATGCGAGTGGCGACCGAGACGTTCCGCGGCATCGCGACGACCTACAACGTCCTGGCCGAGCTGCCGGGCAAGAACGCGAACAACGTGGTCATGGCCGGCGCGCACCTGGATTCGGTGAACGCGGGTCCGGGCATCAACGACAACGGCAGCGGATCGGCCGCGCTCATCGAGATCGCCGAGAACCTCTCCAAGGTCACGCCGCAGAACACCCTGCGCTTCGCCTGGTGGGGTGCCGAGGAGTCCGGGCTGGTCGGGTCGAACTACTACGTCGCCAACCTCCCGCAGAGCGAGCTCGACCGGATCGCCCTCTACCTCAACTTCGACATGATCGGCAGCCCGAACCACGTCTTCTTCATCTACGACGGGGATGACTCCGACGGTGTCGGGGCGGGTCCCGGGCCGGCCGGTTCGGCGCAGATCGAGCAGACGTTCGAGGCGTACTTCGAGTCCGTCGACGAGCCGTACAAGGGCACCGATTTCTCCGGTCGCTCCGACTACAGCGCCTTCATCCTCGCCGGCATCCCCGCCGGCGGCCTCTTCACCGGCGCCGAGGGGATCAAGACGGCCGAGGAGGCGGCGATCTGGGGCGGCACGGCGGGACAGCAGTACGACCCGTGCTACCACCTGGCCTGCGACACCTTCGCGAACAACAACGACCACGCACTCGATGTGAACTCGGACGCGGTCGCCTACGCCTCGCTGTCGTACGCGATGAGCACCGAGCTCATCAACGGCACGAAGTCCAAGGGCAACTTCCGGCCGCCCGTGCACGAGCACGAGCACGAGTCGGTGCAGTAGTCGCACCTCCGGGGCGCCTCGTCCCGGCATGACGAAGGGCGGGGCGGATGCCGCGGCATCCGCCCCGCCCTCGTTCGTCGGGTCAGGAGCGCCCGGTCACTCGACGGTGACGCGGTCGATCGACACCGTGCCCTTGCCGGCGAACGTCAGGGAGTAGCCCTGCACATCCGTCAGCGTGAGGCCGTCGTCGGGTGCGCCCGCGGGCTGCTCGTCGGCCCGCTCGAACGCGTCGAACGGAACGGTGACCTGCTGCCAGCCGGTGCCGCGCACGACGGTGCTCGCCGCGAACCGCTCGGCCGTGTCCGGCGCCTGGTAGACGCGGACGTAGTCGACCGTGAGCGACTGCGGGAACTCGAGGTCATCGCCGAGCGCGCCGCCGAAGTTGCCGCCGATGGCGACGTTGGTGAGCAGCGAGAACGGGTGGTCGAAGACCCACTCGTTCGGCGCGACATCCGCCGGGTCGGCCTGGTGGTAGACGATGCCGTCGACCGACCAGACGATCTCCTCGGGCGTCCACTCGACCGCGAACTCGTGCCAGTCGCCGGGCACGGGGGCGCCGAAGTCGTAGATGCCGCCGTACGACTGACCGCCCGAGTAGCCGGGACCGTGGATGGTGCCGAAGATCTCGTTCGGCAGGCGGCCGACGAACTCCATGACGTCGATCTCACCGGTCTGGGGCCAGCCGACCTCGCGGAAGTCGGTCCCGAGCGACCACACGGCCGGCCAGATGCCCGAGCCCTCGGGGACCTGGACGCGCGACTCGATGCGGCCGTACTCGAACTCCTGCTTCTGCTCGGTGATCAGGCGCGCCGACGTGTACTCGCACGGGCCGTACCAGCACTCGAGGTCGGTCGTGGCCGGGTCGATCTCGCGGGCCGTGATGACGAGGTTGCCGTCGCCGTCGAGCGCCGCGTTGTCGGTGCTGTCGGTGTAGTACTGCAGCTCGTCGTTGCCCCAGCCCCAGCCGCCGGTCTCGTAGGTCCAGTTCTCGGGGTTCGCCGGTGCGCCGGCCGGGCCGTCGAACTCGTCGCTCCACGCGAGCTCCCACGTGTCGGGGCCGCCGTCGGGCGCCGGGTCGTCCTGGATCTCGATAGTGATCGGGGTCGCCTTGGCCGAGCCGTTCACCCAGAAGCTCAGCCCCTCGGCGTCCGACCAGTCCTGGCCGCCCGCGAACTCGCGACCGAGCGTCGACTCGCCCGTGTAGGCGAAGTCGGCGACGTTCTCGTAGGCGTCCTGTCCCTCGTAGCCGTCGCCGGAGTCGGCGGCGATCTCGCGCGTGGTGAGCGTGGACTTGCCGGTCGTGTCGTACAGCCACGGCGTCGTCTCGAAGTCCTCGACCAGGGTCGGGTCCTTCTCGTCGTCGTCCTGGATGCTCACCGTCGCGGTGCGCACGAAGCCGAACTCGGCCTGCTGCGGGTCGGACAGCCGGACCACGAAGGTCTCGTCGACCTCGTACTTGCCGTCCTGCAGCGTCGGCAGCTCGATGGTCGCCTCACGCTCGCCGGCCGGGATCGTGACGGTGCCGCTGACCGGCGTGAAGTCGCGGTCGGCGGTGGCCGAGAGGTCCTCGGTCGCGGTGCGCGCCTCGATCGAGAGCGACTCGTAGTCGACCGTGACCTCCGTCTCAGCGACGCGGTTCAGGCGGATGACACCGGTGAGCGTGTCGCCCTCGGTGACCTCGTACCCGGCCCGGTCGAACCCGACCGACAGCGCGGGCGGCTCGGCCTCGCCGTAGAGGAGCACGTCGTCGTAGCGGAACGTCTGCGGCGCGTTCGTGCGCAGCGACCCGAACGCGTAGCCGTGCATCTCGGTCAGCGTCAGGCCGTCGTTCGGGGCGTTGTTGCCGATGTTCTTGCGTGAGAACTCGTCGAAGTCGAACGTGAGGAAGCGCCATCCGCGCCAGTCGTCGCTGTACGACACCACGAAGCGCTCGGCGTCATCGGTGGTCGAGCCGGGGTTGCGGTTGTCGAGGAGGTCGAGGAACAGGTCGGTGCCCGAGCCGTTGCCGTACATCCAGAAGCCGATGCCCTCGTACGTCGACCAGTCCTGCGTGGTCCACGCGTCGGCCGTCTCGTTCGTGAAGTTGCGCACGACCACGCCGAAGGAGGTCACGTCGAAGTCGGCGGCGAGCACGTCGTTGTCGGCGGGTGCGCCGGGGATCGGAGCGGGCGCGACAGCCGTGCGCTCGAAGGCGACCGTGCTGCTCGGGTCCTGCGCGCCGAACCATCCGACGGGGATCCCGCCCGCGTCGCCCTGAACGAGCGGCGCCTCGTGGTCGTCGACGATGAGGGTCCGCCCGTCGGGCGGTCCGACGACCTCGCCGTCGTCGTCGAGGATCGTGACCTCGAGCGCCGACACGCTGCCGAGACCGGCGCCCGCCGGGTCGGCCAGCTCGAGCGTGAACGTCTCGGAGGCCTCTTCGGCGTCGTCGGCGACGGTAGCGACCTGGACGGTGCGGCTCGTCTGCCCGGGGGCGAACTCGACGGTGGTCGACGGGTCGACGACGTCGTCGCCGACGGTCGCGGTGCCGTCGACGGCGCCGAGCGCGACGGTCACCGTCTCGGTCGACGCGAGGTCGAGCCGCACCTCGACGTCGAGCACGTCGCCCTCGATCGCCTGGTCCTCCGCCACGGCGAACGAGACGGAGGGCTGCAGCTCGGTGTCGGAGTAGACCGCGATGTCGTCGACGCGGATCGTGTCGGCGCCGTTCACCGCGGGGATCGCGTAGCCCCAGAGGGAGGTGAGGCCGAGACCGTCGTCGGGCGCTCCTCCGGGCTGGTAGTCGGTGGCCCGACCGAACGCCGACCAGGGCAGCACGACCTCGCGCCATCCGTCGACGTCGTCGACGAGGTCGACGTCGAAGCGCTCCGAGGCGTCGGCGTTGGGGCCGCCGTCGAAGAGCTCGACCTGGTACACGGCGCCGTTGCCGGACCCGTCGACCATGAGGCGCACGCCGTCGAAGGCGCTGTAGTCCCGTGCGGCTCCGAAGGTCTGCCCGACGCCGCCGAACGACCCGGGGGCGGTGACGTCCCAACCGTAGGAGACGACCTTGGTGGGCTCGGTCTGACCGGGCTTCGCGTCGGGCGAGTCCGCCGCGACGTCCACGATGCCGAATCCGGCCGCGCCGTAGGAGAAGAAGCCGTCGGGCGCGCCGGTCTCGAAGTCGGCGATCACGGCGAGGCTGCCCGCGGCCGCCGCCGCCGGGACCGCCGCGATCAGGGGCACCGCGACGACGGTGCCGGCGAGCAGAACCCCTAGTGGGCGTGAGAGCGCTCTCATTCTGACGTCCATTCTTGCTCCATTGCAGTTGTGGGATGGGTCGACCGAGCTGGTCCGGGTCAGGTTACGCAGATCACCCGACGGTCCGCAACCCCTTGTGATCATGCGGTTCTCGACGCGCCCAGGGCGGGTCGTGGCATCCGCCTGCGGGAAACCGCTCACCGGCCCGTTCTTCGAGAGAGCGCTCTCACAACAAATCCCAGCGTCGTCGGCCGCGCGTTCGGCCCCGTCACGCCCGCCGCGCACCGATCAGGTCACCGACTCACGCGAAAGGGCCCGATGTCGGGCCCTTTCGCGTGAGTCGGGTGCGGGCCACGGGGAGAATGGGCGCATGCCCATCCTCAACAAGGACATGCAGGTCTGCATCTCGCTCTCGGGTCGCCCGTCGAACCTCGGCACGCGGTTCCACAACTTCCTCTACGACGAGCTCGGCCTGAACTTCCTCTACAAGGCGTTCACGACCGACGACCTCGAGGGCGCGATCCGGGGCATGCGCGCGCTCGGCTTCCGCGGCTGCTCGGTGTCGATGCCGTTCAAGGAGGCGGTCATCCCGCTCGTCGACGTGATGGAGGAGTCGGCCGCGGCCATCGAGTCGGTCAACACGATCGTCAACGACGGCGGCCGGCTCTCGGCATCCAACACCGACTACGAGGCGGTCGCCCAGCTCATCGCCGAGCACGGCCTCGACCCGGCGGAGCGCGTAGTGGTGCGCGGCTCGGGCGGCATGGCGAAGGCGGTCGTCGCGGCGTTCCGCGGCGCCGGATTCGACGACCTCACCGTGCTCGCCCGCAACGCCGAGGCCGGGCCGGCGCTCGCGGAGAAGTACGGCTACGCGTGGGAGGGCGAGGACCCCGAGCCATCCTTCGACGTCATCGTCAACGTCACCCCCCTGGGCATGCAGGGGGCGGATGCCGCGACGCTGGCCTTCGACGAGTCGTTCATCGAGCGCGCCTCGACGGTCGTCGACGTGGTGGCGTTCCCCGCCGAGACGCCGCTCATCCGGGCCGCGCGCGCGTCGGGCACGCCCGTCATCACGGGAGCCGAGGTGATCGCGCTGCAGGCCGCGCGACAGTTCGAGCGCTACACGGGCGTCGCGCTGACGCGCGACCAGGTCGAGCGCGCCTCGGCCTTCTCCCGCGCCGAGTAGGGCCGGCGCCGCGGCATCCGCTGCCCTCGGGCTACGCGTGGCGCTCGGCGCGCTCGACGCGCTCGGCGTCGATTCCGACGAGGTACGCGGCGTTGCCTCGCAGTGCGGCCTCGTACCGGCGCACTTCGGGCACGGCGATCCCGTCGGCGACCAGGGCGAGCAGTTCGCCCACTGCGGCGTTGCTGCGGCCCGCGGCGTGCAGGGCCAGCGCGTGGAACGCGCGCACCGACGGCGAGTCCGGCCAGCCGGCCCGTGCACGCTCGAGCGCGGCGAGCGACTCGTCGAACCTGCCGAGGATCCGGAGCGTGCTGCCGTACTGCATGAGGCACTTGCGAAGCGACTCGCCCGCAAGACCGGCCGCCATCGCCGCCTCGTAGTAGCCGAGCGCCGTCTGCTCCTCACCGGCGGTGTCGTAGGACCCGCCGACCTCGTAGAGCACCTCGGCGTCGCCCGGGTGCTCGTCGAGCAGCGCGAGGAACGCATCGATCGTCGGCTGCATGTCCGCGCGGTCGCGGGCGTCGAAGATGCGGCGGATGGTGTCGGCGAGTCCAGGCGTCGGAGTCATCGCCCCAGCCTGCCGCCTCACGCGAGCACTCGCCGCTCCGACCGCCGAGCATGCGAGCGCCGTGCTCACGTGAGCGCGACGGGTAGAATCGCAGGGTCCGGCATCCGCCCCGCGGCATCCGCTCGCCGCCACCTTCTGGAGCTCGCCACCCGTGACCACTGAGACCTCGCCCACTGCTGCCAGCACCGCACGGCCGGGCGACCCCGCCGCGGCCGAGATGATCGAGGCGCCCCGCACCGCGAAGCTCGACACCGTCGAGGTCGCCGCCGCCAGCCCCGAGAAGGAGCAGCCGTACGGCGCGCTCGGCCTGAAGCCCGACGAGTACGAGCGCATCCGCAACATCCTCGGCCGGCGCCCCACGAGCGCCGAGCTCGCGATGTACTCGGTCATGTGGAGCGAGCACTGCTCCTACAAGTCGTCGAAGATCTACCTTCGCCAGTTCGGCAAGAAGGTCACGCCCGAGATGAAGCAGCACCTCATGGTGGGCATGGGCGAGAACGCCGGCGTGCTCGACATCGGCGAGGGCTGGGCGGTCACCTTCAAGATCGAGTCGCACAACCACCCGAGCTACATCGAGCCGTTCCAGGGCGCCGCGACCGGCGTCGGCGGCATCGTGCGCGACATCATCTCGATGGGCGCGCGCCCGGTCGCCGTCATGGACGCCCTGCGCTTCGGCGCCATCGACCACCCCGACACGGCGCGCGTGGTGCACGGCGTCGTCGCGGGCATCAGCTTCTACGGCAACTGCCTGGGCCTGCCGAACATCGGCGGCGAGACCTGGTTCGACCCGGTGTACCAGGCGAACCCGCTCGTCAACGCGCTCGCCGTGGGTGTGCTCCGGCACGAAGACCTGCACCTCGCCAACGCGAAGGGCGCCGGCAACAAGGTCGTGCTGTTCGGCGCCCGCACGGGCGGCGACGGCATCGGCGGCGCATCGATCCTCGCGTCCGACACGTTCGCCGAGGGCGGCCCCACCAAGCGTCCCGCGGTGCAGGTCGGCGACCCGTTCGCCGAGAAGGTGCTCATCGAGTGCTGCCTCGAGCTGTTCGCCGGCGACCTCGTCGAGGGCATCCAGGACCTGGGGGCGGCGGGCATCTCGTGCGCGACCTCCGAGCTCGCGTCGAACGGCGACGGCGGCATGTCGATCGTGCTCGACGACGTGCTGCTGCGCGACCCCACGCTCACGCCTGAAGAGATCCTGATGTCCGAGAGCCAGGAGCGCATGATGGCCATCGTGCGCCCCGAGAAGCTCGCGGGCTTCCTCGAGGTCGTGAAGAAGTGGGATGTCGAGACCTCCGTGCTCGGCGAGGTCACCGACACCGGCCGCCTCTCGATCACCTGGCGCGGCGAGGAGATCGTGAACGTCGACCCGCGCACCGTCGCCGTCGACGGCCCGGTCTACGAGCGCCCCGTCCGGTACCCCTCGTACCTCGACGCGCTGCAGGCCGACACGGCCGCCGACCTCGCCCGCCCGCAGACGGGCGACGAGCTGCGCGCGCAGTTCCTGCAGCTCGTGGGTTCGGCGAACCAGGCGGATGCCGCGTGGATCACGAACCAGTACGACCACTACGTCCTCGGCAACACGGCGCTCTCCTCGCCCGACGACGCGGGCATGATCCGCGTCGACGAGGAGTCGGGCCTCGGCGTCTCGGTCGCGACCGACGCGAACGGCCGTTACTCGCAGCTCGACCCGCGCGCCGGTGCCCAGCTCGCCCTCGCCGAGGCGTACCGCAACGTCGCCGTCACGGGCGCGAAGCCCATGGGCGTGAGCGACTGCCTCAACTTCGGCTCCCCCGAGAACCCCGAGGTCATGTGGCAGTTCGCGCAGTCCGTCGAGGGCCTGGCCGACGGATGCCTCGAGCTGGGCATCCCCGTCACGGGCGGCAACGTCAGCTTCTACAACCAGACCGGCGACGTGCCGATCCACCCGACCCCGGTGGTCGCGGTGCTCGGCGTGATCGACGACGTCGCGCGCCGCGTGCCGTCGGGCTGGCAGGACGAGGGCCACAACATCTACCTCCTCGGCGACACGTTCGCCGAGCTCGACGGCTCGGCGTGGGCCGGCGTCGTGCACGGCCACCTCGGCGGCCTCCCGCCGTACGTCGACCTCGCCCGCGAGAAGCAGCTCGCCGAGCTGCTGCAGGCGGCGGCGCTCGAGGGCCTCATCGACTCGGCGCACGACCTCAGCGACGGCGGCCTCGCGATCGCGCTCGCCGAGGCCGTGAACCGCTTCGGCGTCGGCGCCCGCGTGTTCCTCGGCGAGGTCACCGAGGACGCCGGCATCGACCTCGCGACGGCGCTCTTCTCCGAGTCGACCGGTCGCGTGATCGTCACGGTGCCGCGCGAGGACGACGTGCGCTTCCGCGGCCTCTGCGAGGGTCGCGGCTACGCCGTGCGCCGCATCGGCGTGACGGATGCCGCGTCGCAGGCGCTCGAGGTGCAGGACGCGTTCACGGTGTCGGTCGACGAGCTCCGCGGCGTGAATCGCGCCCCGCTGGCCGACGCGTTCGGGCCGGTCGTCGGATACTGACCCGGTCCGGCGGCGCGCGATGAACGACGAGCCGCGGCACACGTACCCCGCCGACTACGCCGCCGCGCACGGCTCCTTCGCGCTCATTCCGGCCGCATACGTGTTCCTCGTCGACGGCGAGCGAGTGCTGCTGCAGATGCGCGCCGGCACGGGCTACTACGACGACTGGTGGGCGGCCTCCGCGGCCGGGCACGTCGAGTTCGGCGAGACGGTCATGGCGGGCGCCGTGCGTGAGCTGCTCGAGGAACTCGGCGTCGAGGTCGCCGAGTCCGACCTCGAGCCGATCACCGCGATGCACCGCACGGCACCCACGGGCCTGCCGGTCGACCAGCGGCTCGACGTGTTCTTCGTCGCGCGGTCGTGGCGCGGCATCCCGTCGCTGCAGGAGGAGAAGGCGAGCGCGCTCGAGTGGTTCCCGCTCGACTCGCTGCCCGAGCGGCTCGTGCACCACGAGCGGTTCGCGCTCGAAGGATGGCGCGACGGCGGCCTGCCCGCGATCACGGCGTTCGGGTTCTGACGTGGAGGTCGCGGTCGGCATCCTCGCGGCGCTCTTCGCGGCGGCGCTCGTGGTGGGCATGACGGTACGCGCGATCCGGGCGCCCCGTGGTCAGCGGATGCGGGCGGCGTTCGGTCCGATCATGGGCGCCGGCGAGACCTACCAGGAGTTGCACACGGGGCAGCGCGGGCTGCAGGACTCGGTCATCGAGTCGATCGCCGAGCAGGAGCAGCGCCCCTCGCGCACCGACGCCGACGACGGCCGCGGCGCACGCTGAGGCCGCCGCTCACGCGCCCTGCGGCGGGTTCACGAGCAGGTCGACGCGCTCGGCAAGGTACGACTCGAACGGGATGAGCGCGTCGGGTTGCGTCGGGCTCCACCGTACGAGCACCTCGTCGCCGCGCATCACGAGGGTGCCGGATGTCGCGCCCGCGGCGAGCGCGCCGGCGTCGAGTTCGATCGGCTCGGCGTCGAACACGACGGTCGCGCCCTCGGCCAGGCCGCCCTTGATCGCAGCAGCACGGTAGGCGCGCTGCTCCGCGACGGCCTCCGCCGTGACGCTCTTGCGGACCGCCCGCTCGGCCCGGATGACCCGTCCCGTGGCGTACAGCCGCCCGTGGGCATCGAGCAGCAGCACTCCGAGCCGCCAGACCGGCCCGATCATGTGCATCCGAGGCGCGCGCGGGATCCCCATCACCCGGCGCCCCGGCACGTACTCGGCGAGCGTCTCGGTCCGAGCGGATGCCGCGGCGAGCGCCCGCACGGCCCGACCGACGGCCTCACGCGCCCGTTCCACCGCCGCCGCGGCATCCGCCCCACCCATGTCCCGAGCGTATTCGGCGCGCGCGCTCGGAAGCGACGTGCCTTAAGTCCCATGCGGCGTCGGCGACCCGTCACTAGCGTCAGGGCCACGCGGGAGTGACCCTCACACCCACGAGAGAAGGGGAACGCCGTGAACACCATCTGGGACTTCTTCGTCTGGCTCTTCTGGTTCTACGTGATCATCTCGTGCATCTGGATCTTCATCACGGTGTTCGTCGACATCTTCCGGGATCCGGAACTGAACGGCTGGGCGAAGGCGCTGTGGGTGCTCTTCCTCGTGTTCCTGCCGTTCCTCGCGGCCTTCGTCTACCTGATCGCGCGGGGCAAGAGCATGACCCAGCGCAACATGGAACGGGCGCAGGCGATGAACGCCCAGCAGAGCGAGTACATCCGGTCGGTCGCGGGCACGCAGCAATCGGCGGCGGGCGAGATCGAGTCGGCCAAGAAACTGCTCGACAGCGGCGCCATCACGGCGGCCGAGTACGAGACGCTCAAGGCCAAGGCGCTCCAGTCGGCCTGAGCAGCGGAGGGTTCGATCGCCCGCGGCGCCGTGCAGAACGGATGTCGCGGGCGGTCGCCTGCGCTCAGCGGGTGCGTTCGATGAGCGCGAGCAGCGCCATCCCGTAGGCCTCGGCCGCATCGGGGTGTTCGAAGCGACGCGGTTCACCGGCGAGGTCGATCTCGACCTCGAATGCGTCGGGCAGCCGGCGCAGGGCACGGAAGGTCGCGCGGAGCAGCTCCCGCAGCTGGTCCTCGCGCGGCAGCCACACCGCGTCGGCGAGCGCGACGGAGTCGAGCGCCCACTCGGTCGTGCCGTTGAAGGCGAGGATCGTGCCCGTGGGGTACTTGCGGGTCTCGATCGTCATGTCGCTGACCGTGAACGTGTCGGCCTCGACCTCGGCCTCGACGTTGCTCGGCAGGTCGAGCTGGAATCGGTCGCCGGAGTCCGGATGCCACACCAGCCCCGCGTCGCGAAGCTGCAGTGACAGCTCGCGGCTGATCATCGGGACTCCCCGTCGGGGCGGCGCCGTATGCGGGCCGGCCCGAGGCCCGCGGCCAGGCCGACGATGATGATGCCCGCGAACAGCAACCCGTAGCGTGCCGTGAAGATGCCGATCACCCCGAGCACGACGCCGACGATCACGAGCACGCGCGCGATCCGCAGCCGGGTCCGCGGCTGCGACCACCAACGCCCGACCACGCCGCGGATCACGATCCGACCGCCTCGGCGTCGAATCGGACGCCCGTCGCCTCCTCAGCGAACGCCCACACGCGCGCCCCGACGCGCGGGTCGCGCGACGTGCGCGTCGGCGTCGCGAGTCGCGGCTCGCCCTTCACGGCATATCTCGGACCCCAGAACTGCCCGCCCTCGACGTCGTCGGCCGCGACCGCGTGCACGATCACCTCGGCGCCGCGGTGCTTGCCCTGCGCGAACGGCGCCTGGAGCGCGTCGGCGAACCGGTCGATGCGCGGCGGCGCGCTCACCCCGGGCACGCGCGGGGTGCGACCCGAGATCGAATAACCCGGGTGGGCGACGAGGCTGTGCACGCGGGGCGTCGCGGATGCCGCGCCGACGGCCTCCGCACCATCCTCCGCCGCACGGCGCAGCCGCCGGTCGAGCTCGAACGCGATCGACGCCGCCGCGATCTTCGACTGCGCGTACGCGCGCCACGGATCATAGGAGCGACGCTGCTCCAGGTCGTCGACGCGGAACGACGACAGCCGCGTCGACAGCGAGCCCAGCGTCACGACCCGCGCGCCCGCGGCGAGGTTCGGCACGAGCCGCGCGAGCAGTGCGAAGTGCCCGAGCACGTTGGTGGCGAGCACGAGCTCGTGCCCGTCGACGCTCTCCAGGCGTGCGCCGGGCGTGTGGACCATGCCGGCGTTCAGCACCATCGCGTCGAGCGGCGCACGATCGAGCAGGTGCTCGACGCCCGCGTGCACCGAGTCGAGGGAGGACGTGTCGATCACGAGCGTGTCGACGGCGGCCTGCGGCATCCGCTCCCTGATCGCGGCGACGGCCGCGGCGAGCCGTTCGCGGCTTCGACCCGACAACGTGACGTTCGCGCCCGCGCCGGCGAGCCGTGCCGCGGTGAAGAACCCGAGCCCGGCGTTCGCGCCCGTGACCAGCACGGAGCGCCCCGCCTGCGACGGGATCGGCACCGGGTACCAGCTCACGCGCGGTCCGTGCCGACGGGGGCGTCCGCGCCGTTGCCGTCGGCGAGCGCCTCGTGGTGCTGGATGACCTCGGCCACCACGAAGTTGAACCACTTCTCGGCGAAGGCCGGGTCGAGGTGCGCGTCCTCCGCGAGCGCCCGCAGCCGGGCGATCTGGCGCCGCTCGCGATCGGGGTCGCTCGGCGGCAGCCCGTGCGTCGCCTTGAGGCGCCCGACCTGCTGGGTGAACTTGAAGCGCTCGGCGAGCAGGTGGATCAGCGCCGCGTCGATGTTGTCGATGCTCGAGCGGATGCCGAGCAGCTCCGTCATCGCGGCGTCGCGATCGTCGAACGGGGCGGCGGGGGTCTCGGCGGTCATGCTTCGACCCTACGGCCACTCAGGCCCGGCCGCTCCCGACCGCCGAACGGAAGGCACGGAGTCGGAGGCTGTTGCCGACGACGAACACGCTCGAGAACGCCATCGCCGCCCCGGCGAGCATCGGGTTCAGCAGGCCGAGCGCCGCCAGCGGGATCGCCGCGACGTTGTACGCGAACGCCCAGAACAGGTTGCCCCGGATGACGCCGAGCGTGCGCCGCGACAGCCGGATCGCGTCGACGGCCGCGAGCAGGTCGCCGCGCACGAGCGTGAGGTCGGCTGCCTCGATCGCGACGTCGCTGCCGGTGCCCATCGCGATGCCGAGGTCGGCCTGCGCGAGTGCCGCGGCGTCGTTCACGCCGTCGCCGACCATCGCCACCGACCGTCCCTCGCCCTGCAGGCGCGCGACCACGGCGGCCTTGTCGGCGGGCAGAACCTCGGCGATCACGCGGTCGATGCCGACCTCGGCGGCGACCTGCCGCGCGACGGTCTCGTTGTCGCCCGTGAGCAGGATCGGCTCGAGCCCGAGCCCCCGCAGGCGGGCGACCGCATCGGCGCTCGTGGGCTTCACGGCGTCGGCGACGGTGAGCGCGCCGCGCACGGCGCCGTCCCACGCGACGACGACCGCGGTGCGGCCCTCGGCCTCGGCAGCGGTGACGGATGCCGCGACTCTCGCGTCGGGCTCGATCGCCCACTCGGCGAGCAGCGCGGGCCGGCCCACGAGCACGAGGTGCCCGTCGACGACGCCGTGCACGCCGAGCCCGGGGCGGTTCTCGAACGACTCGGACGTCGGGAGCGCGCCGACGCGAGCGGCCGCGCCATCCGCGATCGCCTTCGCGACCGGGTGCTCGGACGCGTGCTCGAGCGCGCCCGCGAGGCGGAGCAGCTCGGACTCGTCGACGCCGTCGGCCGGGTGGACCCCGGCGAGCGACATCCGCCCGCTGGTGACCGTGCCGGTCTTGTCGAGCACGATCGTGTCGACGCGACGCGTGGACTCCAGGACCTCCGGGCCCTTGATGAGCACGCCGAGCTGCGCACCGCGACCGGTGCCGACGAGCAGCGCCGTGGGGGTGGCGAGCCCGAGCGCGCAGGGGCAGGCGATGATGAGCACCGCGACGGCGGCCGTGAACGCGGCTGCCGGCGGGAAGCCGCCGCCGAGCCACATGCCGAGCGTGCCGACCGCGATCAGGATCACGACGGGCACGAACACGCCCGCGACGCGGTCGGCGAGCCGCTGCACCTGCGCCTTGCCGGCCTGGGCGTCCTCGACGAGCCGCGCCATCTGGGCGAGCTGCGTGTCGGCGCCGACGCGGGTCGCGCGCACCACGAGGCGTCCGCCCGCATTGACCGTGGCGCCGATGACGGCGTCGCCGGCCTCGACCTCGACCGGCACCGACTCGCCGGTCACGAGCGACGCGTCGATCGCGCTGCGCCCCTCGACCACGATGCCGTCGGTCGCGATCTTCTCACCGGGACGCACGACGAACGCGTCGCCCACCGCGAGCTGCTCGACCGGGATGCGGGTCTCGACGCCGGCGCGGAGCACCGCGACGTCCTTCGCGCCGAGTTCGAGCAGCGCGCGAAGCGCCGCACCCGCGGCGCGCTTGGAGCGCTTCTCGAGGTACCGGCCGAGGAGCACGAACATGGTCACGCCCGCGGCGACCTCGAGGTAGAGGTTCGACGCGCCGTCGCTCGGCGCGACGGTCAGCTCGAACGGGTGCACCATGCCGGGCTCGCCCGCCGTGCCGAGGAACAGGGCGTACAGCGACCAGAGGAATGCCGAGGTCACGCCGAGCGAGACGAGCGTGTCCATGGTCGCGGCGCCGTGCCGCAGGTTCACGAGCGCCGCGCGGTGGAACGGCCATGCCGCCCATGTGACCACCGGCGCGGCGAGGGCGAGCGAGGCCCACTGCCAGTAGGTGAACTGCAGCGCGGGGATCATCGAGATGAGGATGACCGGCACGGAGAGCACGATCGACGCGATGAGCCGGGTGCGCAGCGAGCGCAGCTCGGCGTCGGCGCGCGACTCGGCGGCCGGGGCCGCGCCCGCGTGCGTGCCGGCCCCTCCGGTCGGGGCAGCGGGCGGTGCAGGCGGCGCGGGCACCTCGGCCCGGTAGCCGGCGGCCTCGACCGCGGCGATCAGCTCCGCCGCGTCGACGCCCGCGGGCGCGGCCACGCGCGCCTTCTCGGTCGCGTAGTTCACCGTCGCGGTGACGCCGTCGAGCTTGTTCAGCTTCTTCTCGATGCGCATCGCGCACGACGCGCAGGTCATGCCGCCGATCTCGAGTTCGACGATCCGCTCGTCGGCCGCGGCGCCCGCACCGGACGTCGCGAGGTCGGTCGTCATCAGTGGTCCTCCCCGTGGCCGCCCTCGGTGGCCCCGTGCGACCCGCCGTCGCCGTGCGACCCGGCGCTCGCGCCATCCGCCGCCGTTGCCGTCGCGGTGACGACGAACGGCACCGACCGCACCACGCCGTCGAGCTGCAGGTCGAGGTAGAGCAGGTACCGACCCGCGGTGGGCGCGGTCGCCATGAACGAGATCTCGGGACCGGCGTCGGTGACGCCGTCGCCGGGCTCGCCCATCGGGTGCACGTGCAGGTACGCGAGGTCGCCCTGGCGGAGCGCCACGAGGTGACCGTACGCGCCGAGGTACGGCTCGAGCGTGGTGACGGGCTCGCCGTCGCGCAGCACGGTGAACACGAGCTCGCGCTCGCTGCCGGCGACCAGCGAGCCCTCGAGCTCGACGGTGAGGTCGCCGACCGTGCTCGCGAGCACGTCGGCGGTGCGCGGTTCGGGCATGAAGTCGCCGGCGACGTCGACCGTGCTCGTGAGGGTGACGGTCTCGCCGTGCGCGCTCGGCACGAAATCGGCGAACACGCGGTAGGTGCCCGCGGCGTCGAACGTGAACGGGATGGTCCACGTGCCCCGGCCGTCGGTCTCGGGGTGCACGTGCCGGAAGTGCGCACCGTCGGTGCGCACCACGATCAGGTGCAGCTGCTTGTCGTGTGCGGTCTCGTACTCGGTCACGGGCGCGCCCGTACCGTCGACGAGGGTGAATGCGATCGTGCCGGCCTCGCCCGCGGCCGCCGGGGCGGTCAGTGCGGTGAGGGCGTAGCCGCGGTGCGAGACCGAGAGGCCCCGCACGTCGTCGGCTGCGGTCGGTGAAGCGGATGTCGCGGCGCCGGCGTGCCCGCCGTGCCCGGATTCTGCGGTGTCCATCGGGTGCTCCTCGTTCGAGGTCCATGCGGCCGAGGCGTCGGCCGGGATGACGAGTGGGGCGGCGACGAGCGCGACGGCGAAGACCGCCGCCGCACCCGCCGCGAACAGCCCCAGCTTGGCGGCCGTGTGCATGTCGACCGGGGTCAGACGCGCACGGCGCTGTAGCCGGCCTCCTCGACCGCGGCGATCACGCCGGCGTCGTCGAGGTCGGCCGGGGCGGTGATCGTGAGCCGACCGGCCGCGGCGGACACCTGGATGCCCGTCACGCCGCCGAGCTGCTCGACCTCTTCGCGCACCGACAGCTCGCAGTGGCCGCAGGTCATGCCGGTCACCTGGTACTCGCGCTCGCTCATCTCGACTCCCTCTGGATGTGGTTCGGTTTGATAGTACCCCACTGGGGTATCACTCATGTGAACCATATACCCCACTGGGGTATTCCGCAACCGGTGTGCAGCCGACGTCTCGTGCCGAGTGTTTCCGTTCGACGCGAGCGTCTCCCCTACGACGGGCGCACTCGCGACGGACGGAAACACTCGGCGAGGCGCGCGGCGCGCGCGATCAGGTCGAGCGGATGGCGCAGCGAGCCGTGCCGCGATCAGGTGCGTGCGACGGCGCGCCGCGGCATCCGGACCCGGCCCTGCGCCAGCAGGATGCCGGCCATCACGACGAGCGCGCCGAGCGGCTCGTTCCACGTGAGCGGCTCGCCCAGGATCGCGACGCCGAGGACGACACCGACGACGGGCGTCACGTACGTCACGGTCGACGCGTTCGTCGGGCCCCAGTCCCGGATGACGGCGATGTTCCACACGTAGGCCAGGCCCGTGCCGGCGATGCCCAGGATGGCGAGGCACACGACGACCGCGACGTCCAGCCGCACGGGCCCGATCGCGAGCAGCGGCGTGAGCAGCAGCATGACCGCGCCGCCCATGCCGACCTGCAGGAACGCGAACGTCGTGGCCGCGATCGGCCGGCCGCTCAGGAACTTGCGCGTGTAGCCGAACATCACGCCGTAGCACGCGGTCGCACCGAGGATCGCGAGCTGGCCGGCGAGGTCGCCGCCGAAGGCGGCCTGCCACGGCGCGATGATCACCACGACGCCGACGATGCCGATCAGCACGCCGAGCCAGCGCGACGCGTCGAGCCTCTCGACGCGGAACGCGAGCGTCGCGATGATCGCGGTCATGATCGGCGTCGTCGCGTTGAGGATCGACGCGAGGCTCGAGGTCACCGTCTGCTGCGCCCACGTGAAGAGCAGGAACGGCACCACGCACCCGGTCACGCCGATCACCAGGAAGTGCAGCCAGACGACCGGCTCGCGCGGCAGCACCGGGCCGCCGTCGACCCGGGGGCGCGCGACGAGCACGACGACCCCGAGCGTCAGCGCGCCCAGCACCACCCGCGCCCACGCTACCTGCGTGAACGACAGCCCCGTGAGGGCGACCGCCATGAACAGGAAGCTCGCGCCCCACACCAGCCCGGCGCTGAGGAACTGCACCCAGGTGCGCACTCCGCCACGGCGGCCCGGCGCGTCGGAGCTGTCAGCGGTCCGGTCGACGGATGCCGCGGCGGCGGCCTGTGCGGTGGTGGTGCGGGTGCTCACGGACCCACGGTACGTCCGCGCTCTGCCGGCCGGGAGGCCTCCGGAACGCGATGTCCGGAACCCGCCGAACCTTGGCAGGAGGGTGCCACACACCTGAGGGTTGAGGAGGCCGCCCGCGGCCGTCTCGAAACCCGACCCGCCCGCGCGCCGCGGTCCGGCCTAGGCTGACCCCCATGACCGAACAGTTCGATGTCGTCGTCCTCGGCGCGGGTCCGGGCGGGTACGTGGCCGCCATCCGCGCCGCCCAACTCGGCCTGAAGGTGGCCGTGATCGAGGAGAGGTACTGGGGCGGTGTGTGCCTCAACGTGGGCTGCATCCCGTCGAAGGCGCTGCTGCGCAATGCCGAGCTCGCCCACATCTTCCACGACCAGGCCGCGACCTTCGGCATCTCGGGCGACGTGCGCTTCGACTTCGGCGTCGCGTTCGACCGGAGCCGACAGGTGTCGGAGAAGCACGTCAAGGGCGTGCACTTCCTGATGAAGAAGAACGGCATCACCGAGTTCGACGGCCGCGGAAGCTTCCGCGATGCGAACACGATCGACGTGACGAAGGCCGACGGCAGCGTCGAGACGGTGACGTTCCGCAACGCGATCATCGCGACGGGCTCGCAGGTGCGGCTCCTGCCCGGCGTGCAGCTCTCGCGGAACGTCGTCACCTACGAGGAGCAGATCCTCACCCGCGACCTGCCCCGCTCGATCGCGATCGTCGGCGCCGGCGCCATCGGCATGGAGTTCGCGTACGTGCTGCGCAACTACGGCGTCGAGGTCACGGTCATCGAGTTCCTCGACCGGGCCCTCCCCAACGAGGACGTCGAGGTCTCGAAGGAGATCACGCGGCAGTACCGGAACCTCGGCATTCCGATCCTCGCTTCGACGAAGGTCGAGACGGTCGTCGACAACGGATCCTCGGTGACCGTGACCTACACCGGCTCCGACGGGCAGCCCGGATCGCTCGAGGTCGACAAGGCCCTCATCTCCGTCGGCTTCGCCCCGAACGTCGAGGGCTTCGGGCTCGAGAACACGGGCGTGCAGCTCACTGAACGCGGCGCGATCGCCATCGACGAGCGGATGCGCACCAACGTGCCGCACATCTACGCGATCGGCGACGTCACCGCCAAGCTCATGCTCGCGCACGTGGCCGAGGCGATGGGCGTCGTCGCGGCCGAGACGATCGGAGACGCCGAGACCATGGAGCTCGGCGACTATCGGATGATGCCGCGCGCGACCTTCTGCTCGCCACAGGTCGCGAGCTTCGGCCTGACCGAGCAGCAGGCCCGCGACGAGGGCCACGACGTAGTGGTCGCGAAGTTCCCGTTCAGCGCGAACGGCAAGGCCAACGGCCTCGGCGATCCGGTCGGCTTCGTCAAGCTCGTGGCCGACAAGACGCACTTCGAGCTGCTCGGCGGTCACCTCATCGGCCCGGATGTCTCGGAGCTCCTGCCCGAACTCACCCTCGCCCAGAAGTGGGACCTCGGCGCGCTCGAGCTCGCCCGTAACGTGCACACCCACCCGACGCTGTCGGAGGCGCTTCAGGAGGCGTTCCACGGCCTCGCCGGTCACATGATCAACATGTGAGGGTTGAAGAGGCCGCTCGCGGCCGTCTCGAAACCCTGGGTACGGGGTTCCGGGTTTCGAGACGCTCGCTTCGCTCGCTCCTCAACCCTCGAGAAGAGGAGGCCGCTCGCGGCCGTCTCGTAACCCGCCCCGTTCGTTGCGATCCCGCCCTGCCGGATCGAGAATCTCAACCGGGGGGATCATGGATACCGAGCTGTTCGTGCACTTCGCCGAGATCGCCGGCATCTTCGTCGGATTCGGGGCGCTGATCGGCCTGCGCAGCACGGAGCGGCTCGACCTGCACGATGTCGTCTACCTGAAGTCGGTGCTCGCCATCGGCGTCTGGGTGGTGGTCTTGGCTCTCATCCCGATCGCCGTCGAACGGTACGGCGTGGAAGGACACCCGCTGTGGCTGTGGTGTGCCGTCGCGGCGCTCACCGTGTGGGTGATCGCCGTCTTCGGCTTGAACAGCACGGCCGATCTGCGAGCCTTCAACCGCAGTCAGGACCTCGAACCGGTGGACCGGTTCTTCCCAGTCGTCGGGCTTCCGCTGCATCTCGTCATCGCCGGCAGCCTGATCGTGATCATCACCGGCGTCTGGCCTGCCGCCGAGGAGGCCTTGTACGTGACGGCGCTCACCGCGGGCGTGGTCTTCGCCGGGTACACGCTGCTCGTGAGCGTTGTCAGTCGCAAGCACGTCTCGGATCGTGACGGTTCCTGACCGCCGCGCCCGTGAGGGTTGAGGAGGCCGCCCGCGGCCTCCTCAACCCTCACACCCCGCGGGCAGCGCAACGGGGGCGGAGGCCCGGACCCGAGGTCCGAGGCATCCGCCCCCGTCGTGCCGGCGACGAGGCCAGGGCAGGCGTTCCCACCCCGTCGCAGTCGTTTCCGGCGGCCGCCCCGCTCCCCCTGAGGGCGGCCGCCGGAGCCCCTAGTGGTGCACCGCCTTCTCCGCGCCGAGGCCCGTGAGCGAGCGCACCTCCATCTCGGACTGCTTCAGCGGGTCCTCGCGGCGCTTGTCGAGCACGCTCACGATCCAGCCGAGGAGGAACGCCAGCGGGATCGAGACGATGCCCGGGTTCGACAGCGGGAAGATCGCGAAGTCGATCGCCTCCGTCTTCAGCATCGACGTCTCGGACCCCGACACGACCGGCGAGAACGCGATGAGCACGATCGCCGAGATCAGGCCGCCGTACATGCTCCACAGGGCGCCACGCGTCGTGAAGCCCTTCCAGAAGAGCGAGTACACGATCGTCGGCAGGTTCGCCGAGGCCGCGACCGCGAACGCCAGCGCCACGAGGAACGCGATGTTCTGGCCGTTGGCGCCGATGCCGCCGATGATCGCGACGATGCCGATGATGACCACCGTGCGACGGGCGACCTTGACCTCTGCGCCCGGCTCGGGCTTGCCCTTCTTCACGACCGACGCGTAGATGTCGTGTGCGAAGGAGGCCGCCGCGGTGATCGTGAGGCCGGCGACGACCGCGAGGATCGTCGCGAACGCGACCGCCGAGATGACGCCGAGCAGGAGCGGGCCGCCGAGCGCGAACGCGAGCAGCGGGGCCGCCGAGTTCGGCCCGCCGGGCGCCGCGGCGATGACCTCGGGGCCGACGAGGGCCGCCGCGCCGTAGCCGAGCACGAGCGTGAACACGTAGAAGATGCCGATCAGCCAGATCGCCCAGACGACCGACTTGCGGGCCTCCTTGGCTGTGGGCACGGTGTAGAAGCGCATGAGCACGTGCGGCAGCGCCGCGGTGCCGAGCACGAGTGCGAGGCCGAGCGAGACGAAGTCGATCTTCGTGATCTCGGAGACGCCGTACTTCAGGCCGGGGTCGAGGATCGCCGGGTTCGAGGTGACCTCCACGGCGCGGTCGAGCAGCGCCGAGAAGTCGAATCCGTACATCGCGAGGACCCAGACGGTCATGATGCCGGCGCCCGCGATGAGCAGGACCGCCTTGATGATCTGCACCCAGGTGGTGCCCTTCATGCCGCCGACGAGCACGTAGAGGATCATGAGCCCGCCGACGACGGTGATCACCACGGCCTGGCCGACCTGGTCGCCGATGCCGAGCAGCAGCGACACGAGTCCGCCCGCACCCGCCATCTGGGCGAGCAGGTAGAAGAAGCAGACGACGAGCGTCGTGGTCGCCGCTGCGATGCGCACCGGGCGCTGCTTCAGGCGGAACGAGAGCACGTCGGCCATCGTGAACTTGCCGGTGTTGCGCAGCAGCTCGGCGACGAGCAGCAGCGCCACGAGCCACGCGACCAGGAAGCCGATCGAGTAGAGGAACCCGTCGTAGCCGGTCATCGCGATCGCGCCGACGATGCCGAGGAACGAGGCCGCCGACAGGTAGTCGCCCGCGATGGCCGAGCCGTTCTGGCCGCCGGTGAACGAGCGCCCGGCCGCGTAGTAGTCGGCCGCGGTCTTGTTGTTCCGGCTGGCGCGGAACACGATCACCATCGTGACGGCGACGAACGCGCCGAAGATCGCGATGTTGAGCCAGGGCTCGCCGGGCGAGGTGGATGCCGCTTCGAAGTGGAACATCAGCGCGCCACCTCCTCGTCGGCCTCGCCGAGGAAGACGCCCGTCTCGATCTCGTCGCGGATGCGCTCGGCCTTCGGGTCGAGGTTCTTGTTGGCGAAGTGGACGTACCACATGGTCACGGCGAAGGTCGTGACGACCTGCGCGAGGCCGAGGAGCATGGCCACGTTGATGCTGCCGAACACGCGCGTCGACATGAAGTCGACCGCGTAGACCGCCAGCAGCACGTAGGCCAGGTACCACGCCAGGCACACGCCCAGCACGGGGAAGACGAAGCTCCGGTGCGTCCGGCGGAGCTCTTGGAATTCTTGCGATTGCTGCACTGCGGGATAGTCGACGTGGCTCAGGTCGACGTCCGCGCTCAGGGCCTCGTTGCCCATGGCGTCTCTCCTTCGAGGGAATGCGGCGGGGCCTGGGCCCGCGTCGCTGCGGTCGCGATTCGTCAATGCTGGCGAGTCGGATGTCGCGCCGGGGGCCCCGACCGTTCGTCGTCGCCGAACGGCGCGAGCGGTGCGCCGAACGGCGGAGCGCGACGACGAACGACGGCGCCGCCTGCCCGCGCGGCCTCTAGAGTGACGTGCATGCCCGAGTCGATGCTGCTCGCCGCCGCTGCCGGCGTCGTCGCGGGCGCGCTGGCGGTCGGGGTCGTGGTGCTGCTGCGGCGGCTCGTGGTGCAGTCCCGCGAGCTCGGCACCGACGCCGAGCAGGCGACCTATCAGACCCTGCATCTCGCCTCGCGGGCGGCGAAGCACCTGCGCGGCGACATGACGGGCACCGATGCCGCGCGCGCCGCGAAGCAGCTCCGGGCGTTACTCGGCGCCGACACCCTCGCGCTCGTGATCGCGGGCGGACCGGTCGCCGTCGACGGCGACGAGACCCTCACCGCGGCGGCCGAACGGCTCGCCGACGAGGCCGTCGCATCCGGCCGGCCGCAGGTCGAGCGCCGGGTGCCGGCGCCCTCGGGCGAGACGGACGCCGCAGCCGCGCCGATCCGCGCGGGCGACGAGGTCGTCGGGGCGGTCGTGGCGTTCTCGCCGCGCGTCCGAGCGGGCCTCGTGCGCGCCACGGGCGAGGTCGCCGAGTGGGTCGCCGCGCAGGTCGAGCTCGGCGAGCTCGACGCCTCGCGGGCGGCACTGGCCGAGCTCGAGGTGCGCGCGCTGCGGGCGCAGATCAGCCCGCACTTCATCTACAACTCGCTCAATGCGATCGCGTCGTTCATCAACACCGACCCGGCGAAGGCGCGCGAGCTGGTGCTCGAGTTCGCCGACTTCACGCGGTACTCCTTCCGCCGCCACGGCGACTTCACGACCGTCGCCGAGGAGTTGCGCTCGATCGACTCGTACCTGAAGCTCGAGCGCGCCCGGTTCGGCGATCGGCTGACGGTCACGCTGCAGGTCGCGCCCGAGGTGCTCTCGACGGTGATCCCGTTCCTGTCGATGCAGCCGCTCGTCGAGAACGCGGTCCGGCACGGCCTCGAGGCGAAGGAGGGCGGCGGTCGCATCACGATCACCGCCGAGGACCGCGGCGCGTTCGCCGAGATCACCGTCGAGGACGACGGCGTCGGCATCGACCCCGAGCGGCTCGCCGACGTGCTCGCCGGCGGTCGCCCGGGCGAGCACGTCGGCCTCCGCAACGTCGACGCGCGACTGCGCCAGGTGTACGGCGACGAGCACGGACTCGTCGTCGAGACGAACGTGGGCGCGGGCACGCTCGTGCGGATGCGCGTGCCGAAGTCGCAACCCGGCCGCTCCGTGGCATCCGTCGACGACGCCGATGGGAGACTGGTGCCGTGATCTCGGTCCTCATCGCCGACGACGAGCAGCCCGCCGTGGACGAGCTGGCATTCCTGCTCGGCCAGGACCCGCGGATCGGCACCATCCACCGCGCGACCTCCGGGTCCGAGGCGATCCGCATCCTCACGCGCGAACCCGTCGACGCGGCGTTCCTCGACATCCACATGCCGGGCCTGTCGGGCTTCGACCTCGCCCGCGCGCTGCAGCGCTTCGAGCACCGGCCGGCCTTCGTGTTCGTGACGGCCGATGAGGAGGGCGCGCTCGAGGCGTTCGACCTCGCCGCCGTCGACTACCTCCTGAAGCCGGTGCGCACCGAGCGGCTGCAGCGGTCGATCACGCGCATCGTCGAGGCGATGCGGCAGGCCCAGCCGGGGGCGATGGATGCCGCATCCGCACGCCCCGAGATGATCGCCGTGACCCTCGGCGGCACGACCCGCATGATCCGGCGCGACGATGTGCGCTACGTGCAGGCCCAAGGCGACTACGCACGGCTGCACACCGACGAGGCGAGTTATCTCGTGCGCGTGCCCATGTCCGACCTCGAACGGCAGTGGGCCGACGCCGGCTTCGTCCGCGTGCACCGCTCGTACCTCGTCGCGCTCCCCCACGTCACACGCGTCCGGCTCGGCGGCGAGCGGCCGACCGTCGTCGTCGGCCAGGCCGAGCTGCCCGTCAGTCGGCGGCTCCTGCCCGGCCTCCGCGAGCGGCTCGAGGCCGCGACCCCGCGGGCACGTCCGTGAGCGAGGCGAGTGCCGGTCGAGGAGGGCGCGAAGCGCCCGTCTCGAGACCCCCTGACGCCGCGCCGGGTCTCGAGACGCCGGCTTCGCCGGCTCCTCGACCCGCAGAGGCACCGCAGCGCGTGCGCGTCACCGCACCGCGCACCGGCGCGGTCGCGGCATCCGCTCGTCGCTCGACGGCCCGCGGGCGGGCCGGCACCGGCGGCCCCGGGCCCACGACCGACGTCGAGGCGGTGTACGTGCGCTCGCTGATCCGCTCGCAGCTGCGACTCGCGATCGTGTGCGCGGTCGCGTTCGTCGTCGCGACCGCCGTCTACGCGATCGCCGTCGCGCTGCTGCCCGCGCTCGACGAGACGTTCGTGGCGGGCGTGCCGGTGTCGTGGCTGCTGCTCGGCCTGGGCGTGTACCCGCTCGCGATCACGGTCGCCGCGCTCTACGTGCGCACCGCGACGCGCAACGAGGCGCGCTACCGCTCGCTCGCGGAGGAGCCGTGAACCCCGCGATCGGGTACGCCGCGATCGCGACGGTCGCCGTGGCATCCGTGCTCATCGGGGTCTACGGCCTGCGGATCTCGCGCACGACGAGCGACTTCTACGTCGCGAGCCGCACGGTGCGGCCGTGGTGGAACGCGTCGGCGATCGGCGGCGAGTACCTCTCGGCGGCGTCGTTCCTCGGCATCGCCGGGCTGATCCTGCTGACGGGCGCGTCGGCGCTGTGGTTCCCGATCGGCTACACGGCGGGCTACCTCATGCTGCTGCTGTTCGTCGCCGCGCCGCTGCGGCGCTCGGGCGCGTACACGATCCCCGACTTCACCGAGGCGCGGCTCGAGTCGCCCGCCGTGCGCCGCGTCACGAGCGTGCTCGTCGTGGTGATCGGATGGCTCTACATCGTGCCGCAGCTGCAGGGCGCCGCACTCACGGTGCGCATCACGACGGGCCTGCCGAGCTGGGCGGGTTCGGTCGCGGTCGCGCTGCTCGTCGCCGTCGTGGTCGCGGCCGGCGGCATGCGCTCGATCACGTTCGTGCAGGCGTTCCAGTTCTGGCTGAAGCTCGTGGCGCTCGCGATCCCGGTCGTGGCGCTGCTCCTCGTGACCGGCGCGATCGAGCCCGAACTCGCGCCGAGCGCGGCGTTCCCCGCAGAGGCCGGCCCGGGCTCGCTCGAGGTCTACCGGACCGTCTCGCTCATGATCGCGCTGCTGCTCGGCACGCTCGGACTCCCCCACGTGCTCGTGCGGTTCTACACGAACCCGGATGGCCCGGCCGCGCGCCGCACGACCCTCATCGTGCTCGTGCTGCTCTCGGCGTTCTACCTCTTCCCCACGGTGTTCGGCCTGCTCGGCCGTTCGTTCGCGCCCGACCTCGCGACCGCCGGCGACGCCGACGCGCTCGTGCTCGTGCTGCCCGACCGGCTGGTGCCCGGTGTGGCGGGCGACCTGCTCACGGCGCTCGTGATCGGCGGCGCGTTCGCGGCGTTCCTCTCGACGTCGTCGGGCCTCGTGGTCTCGGTCGCGGGCGTCATCTCGCAGGACCTCCTCGGCGGCAGCGTGCGCGGTTTCCGTATCGCGGCGTTCGCGTCGACGGCCGTGCCGCTCGTGGTCGCGCTCGCGACCGAGCCGGCGGGGCTCGCGGGCAGCGTCGGCCTGGTGTTCGCCTTCACGGCGTCGACGCTGTGCCCGGTGCTCATCCTCGGCATCTGGTGGCGCGGCCTCACTGCGCGCGGCGCGATCGCCGGCATGGCGACGGGCGCGTCGCTCTCGGGGGCGGCGATCCTCGGCGGGGCGCTCGTCGCGGCGTCGGCGCCCGCCATCCGGCCCCTCATCGAGCAGCCCGCCGCGTGGACGGTGCCGATCGCGGTGCTCGTGACCGTGCTCGCGTCGCGCGCCGACCGGCGCCGCGTGCCGCGCGGCACCGACGCGTTCCTCGCGCGCCTGCACCTGCCCGAGCGCGACGGGGCCTGAGCGACGGGCGGGTGGCGCTACTCGACGGGCGTGCGATCCGCGAGTCGCACCGGGCGGTCGCCCCGAGCCGCCAGCCGCCGCTCGAGGCCGACCCGCACGCCCGGCCACTCGTCGGCGAGGATCGAGTACACCGCGGTGTCGCGCCACGAGCCGTCGGGCCGTCGCTGCGCCCTGCGGAGCACGCCCTCGAAGCGCGCGCCGAGCCGCTCGATCGCGGCGCGCGAGCGCGCGTTGACCGCGTCGGCCTGGAGCTTGACGCGGCCGAAGCCGTGGTCGAACGCGAGCCCGAGCACCAGCAGCTTCGTCTCGGGGTTCACCGCGGTGCCCCACACGAGCGAGTGGTATGCGGTCCAGCCGAGGTGCGCGGACTCGTTCGAGAGGTCGAGGTCGCCGAGCTTGGTCGCTCCGACGACCGTGCCGTCGTCGGGTCCGCCACGAAGGCGCACCGCGAAGGGCAGCGCGTCCTCGGCGGGCGTGTACGAGGCGGCGGCGAACGCGGCGAACGCCGCGGCGTCACCCGGCAGGCCCGACGGTCCGCCCCCGAACCCGCCCGCGAACACCTCGGTGCGACGGATGGCACGCTCGAGCGCCGGCACGTCGGCCACGCTCATCGGCGCGAGCGTGACGAATCGACCGACGAGGGTCGCGGGCGCGGGACGGCGTGCAGGCATGTGCCCGAGTCTCGCACGCGAGCGGCACCCGAGCGTCACCTGTGGATTCGTGCCGCGCGCCATCCGCCCGCCGTACGATGAGCCCGGATCGACACCCGTCGCAGAGAAGGGATCCGGGGGTATGGGAGCACTGGACGACCTGGCGAAGAACGCGCAGGACTTCGTCGAGCAGAACAAGGACAAGATCAACGAGGCGCTCAACAGCGAGCAGGCCGAGGACATCAGCGACAAGGTCCTCGACGCGGTGTCCGACGCCGCGAAGAAGGTCACGCCCGACGAGCACGACGCGAAGGTCGACGACGTCCGCGCGCACCTCGACCAGTCGATCGGCACCGAGCCGTAGGCCCGGCCGCGACGATCACGAAGTGAGGGGTGGATGCCGTGGGGCATCCACCCCTCGGTCGTCGCGGATCTCCAGCCGACACGAGCGCTCACGACGCGCTAGCGTGAAGACAGCCTCAAGCAGAGGAGTGCGCCGTGGGCAAGGTGATCCTGTATGCGTCGGTATCGGTGGACGGCTACATCGCCGACGAGGACGACCAGCCCGGACCGCTGTTCGACTGGTTGACCAGCGGCGACGTCCCGTTGGACGAGAGCGGCGTGTTGAAGGTGTCGCAGGCGTCCTACGACTACGTCCGGCCGTACTGGGACCGGATCGGGGTGACGATCGTCGGCCGCCACGTGTTCGACCTGACCGACGGCTGGGACGGGACGCCTCCGAGCGGGGTCGACCATGTGGTCGTCGTGACGCACCGGCCGCAGCCCGACGGCTGGGACCCCGAGTCCCCCTTCCACTTCGTCGACGGCGTCGAGGCAGCCATGGCCACGGCGCAGCAGCTCGCGGGCGATCGCGACATCGAGGTCGCCGCGGGCGACGTCGGCGGCCAGGTGCTTGCCGCCGGCCTCGTCGACGAGGTGCGCATGGATGTCGCGCCCGTCGTGTTCGGGTCCGGCAGGCGATACTTCGGGCCGGTCCGCGCGCAGCACCTGTTGGAGGATCCCGACGTGGTGATCCAGGGAGATCGGGTGCTCCACCTGCGCTATCGGGTGCTCCGGTCACCGGCCTGAGCGCGGACGCGGAGCAGTCCGCCGCGCACGGCGATCCACCCCGGGCCCGTTCCCGGATTCGTGCGGGTGCACTCGCAGGAACCCGGGACTCGCGTGGAGCGGGTCAGTCGAGCAGGTCGTGCAGCTGCACGATCTCGTCGCGGCCCGGGCCGACGCCGATCGCCGAGAAGCGGGCGCCCGACATCGCCTCGAGCTCGCGCACGTAGCTCTGCGCGTTCGCCGGCAGGTCGGAGAACTCGCGCGCCCCCGAGATGTCCTCGGTCCAGCCGGGGAACTCCTCGTAGACGGGCTTGGCGTGGTGGAAGTCGGACTGCGAGACCGGGACCTCCTCCATGATGACGCCGTCGACGTCGTACGCGACCGCGACGGGGATGCGGTCGATGCCCGTGAGCACGTCGAGCTTGGTGAGCACGAAGTCGGTCACGCCGTTGATGCGCGCGGTGTAGCGCGCGATGGGCGCGTCGTACCATCCGGTGCGGCGGCGGCGGCCCGTGGTCGTGCCGTACTCGTGGCCCTGCTCGGCGAGGAACTCGCCCCACTGGTCGAAGAGCTCGGTCGGGAACGGCCCGGAGCCGACGCGGGTCGTGTAGGCCTTCACGATGCCGATGACGCGGTCGATGCGGTTCGGCGCGATGCCCGAGCCCGTCACGGCGCCGCCGCTCGTCGCGTTCGACGACGTGACGAACGGGTACGTGCCGTGGTCGACGTCGAGCATGGTGGCCTGGCCGCCCTCGAAGAGCACGATCTCGCCGGCCTCGAGCGCGCGGTGCAGGAGCAGGGACGTGTCGGTCACCATCGGGCGCAGCCGGTCGGTGTACGCGAGCAGTTCGTCGACGACCTCGTCGACGCCGATCGCGCGACGGTTGTAGACCTTGACGAGCAGGTGGTTCTTCTGGTCGAGGGCGCCCTCGACCTTCTGGCGCAGGATGTTCTCGTCGAAGAGGTCCTGCATGCGGATGCCGACGCGGTTGATCTTGTCGGCGTACGTCGGGCCGATGCCGCGACCGGTCGTGCCGATCTGCCGCTTGCCGAGGAAGCGCTCGGTGACCTTGTCGAGCGTGCGGTGGTACTGGGTGATGACATGCGCGTTCGCCGAGATGCGCAGCTTCGACGTGTCGACGCCGCGTGCCTCGAGGCCCTCGATCTCCTCGAAGAGCACCTCGATGTCGACCACGACGCCGTTCGCGATGACCGGCGTGACGCCCGGCGTGAGGATGCCCGAGGGCAGCAGGTGGAGGGCGTACTTCTCCTCGCCGACGACGACGGTGTGCCCGGCGTTGTTGCCGCCGTTGAACTTGACGACGTAGTCGAGGCGCGAGGAGAGCAGGTCGGTCGCCTTGCCCTTGCCCTCATCGCCCCACTGTGCTCCGATCAGCACGACCGCGGGCATGTCAGTCCTCTCGTGCCGCACCCGGCGCGGCGGATTGGTCGGACGGGTCGTCGGCGGTCGCCCCGGGCGACTCGGCCGACGGCAGGGGGACCGTGATGACGGGGATGAGCTGGGTGGGCGTGAACTCCGACGCGATGCGCGCGGGCGCCTCGGGGTCGGCCGCCGCGAGATCGGCGGCGGCGCGCTCGGCGCGATCGCCCAGTCCGAGCCGGCCGGCGGCGCGACGCTCGGCGTCGAGCGCGCGCAGGTAGGCGCGGTTGGGCTCCTCCGACCAGGGCACCGGAGCACCGGCCGTCCACCCGGATGCCGCGAGCTGCTCGCGCGCGAGGTCGACGGCGACGACCGCGTAGGCGAACGCGTCGAGCGCGCGACCCTCGGAATCGGCGAGGTCGGCCAGCTCGGCCCACGCGAGCGGCGACGACGGATGCTCGACGACCACTCCGGCGACGTGACCCCGGTCGGCGTCGGTCAGCGCCTGCCGGACCTCGGGTTCGTCGGCGAGCACCGCCTCGTCGCCCTGCGGCGTCTGGTCCTGAGTCACACTCAACGGTATCGCATGGGGTATCCGCGGGCCGGGCGCGGCTCAGATGGTGACGGCGGGTTGCACCCCGGCGAGCGCCGGCCCGAGCCCGAGGTCGACGAGCACCACGCGCCCGACGAGCTCGACCGCCGGCGGCATCAGCAGACCGGCCTTCACGGCGCCCATCGTCACGGTCACGTCGGCGGGCAGCACCGTGGGGTCCGGCACGCTCCCGTCGTCGGGTGAGATGCCGCTCGGCAGGTCGACCGCGACGACCAGCGGATGGCGCGCCGCGCGCCCCGCACGCGCGACCCACTCGGCTCCGAGCACCGCGCGGACGCGCCCCACGACCTCGCGCGCGCGACCCCGCAGGCCGGGGCTCGCCGCGGCGCCGATGCCGAGGATCCCGTCGACGAGGACGTCGGCGCGGACGATCGCGGCATCGAACCCTGCAGGGTCGGCGTCGGGGTCGAGGTCGGTCGCGCCCGCGCGATGCGCGGCCGCCGCCCCCTCCTCGTGCATCCGCGTCCCGACGGCGACGATCCGCACGTCGGCGCCACGCTCGGCGAGGTGCGCGCCGGCGAACAGCGCGTCGCCCCCGTTGTCGCCCGACCCGGCAAGCACGACGACGAGCGGGCGTGGCGCGCCATCCGTCAGCAGCCGCGGGATCTCGTCGGCGAGCGCGAGCGCTGCGCGCTGCATGAGCGGCTCCCCCGCGGCGAGCAGCGGCCCCTCGGCGGCGCGCACCTGCTCGGCCGTGTAGCCCTCGCGGGGCGACGGGGAGGTGGGTCGTCGTGCGTCGGCGCTCACGCTCCGACCCTACGCCGCGCCATCCGGCGCAGCCAGAGCCAACGAATGGCGTGCAGTGACGATTGACAATCGATAGGTACTGCGCGATATTCGAGATATGACCTCACTCAATCGCGTGATCGTGCCGCTTCGGGTCCTCATCGTGCTCGTGTTCGCGGGCCTCGTCGTCGCGCAGGTCATGAGCCTGCCGGGCGAGTTCATGCAGCAGGCCCGCGAGGCGCCCGAGCTCGGCCCGGTGCCGTGGATCCTCCTCGTGTTCGCCATCCTCGAGGTCGTGTGCGTGCAGGTCGTGCTCGTCTGCATCTGGCGCCTGCTCACCCTCATCCGTGCCGACCGCATCTTCAGCGAGAAGGCCTTCGTCTGGGTCGACGTCATGGTCTGGGCGATCGCGGCGGCATGGCTCATGCTGTTCGCGGTCTCGGCCTTCCTCATGACGGTGTTCCTCACCACGCCCGCGCTCCGTGACCCCGGCAACGGCGTCGTGCTCGCCGGCATGGTGCTCATCGGCGGGGTGGTCGTGCTGGTCATCGTGGTGCTGCGCGCGCTGCTACGCCAGGCGGCCGTGATGCGCACCGACCTCGAAGAGGTGATCTGATGCCGATCGTCGTGCGCATCGACGTCGAGCTCGCCAGGCGCAAGATGAGCGTCGGCGAGTTCGCCGAACGGGTCGGCCTCACGCCGGCCAACGTGGCCGTGCTGAAGAACGGCCGCGCGAAGGCGGTGCGCTTCAGCACGCTCGACGCGATGTGCCGCGTGCTCGGCTGCCAGCCCGGGGACCTGCTCGAGTGGGTGCCCGAGGGCGACGGTCACGAGAACGCGAGCATTCCGCGGCTCCCGTAGGCTGGAGGCCATGTCGAAGGTCCTCACCTCCCTGCCCGCCGGCGAACGCGTCGGCATCGCATTCTCGGGAGGTCTCGACACCTCCGTGGCCGTCGCGTGGATGCGCGAGAAGGGTGCCATCCCCTGCACCTACACCGCCGATCTCGGCCAGCCCGACGAGCCCGACGTCGAGGCCGTGCCCGGCCGCGCCCTCGAATACGGCGCCGAGCTGAGCCGGCTGGTCGACGTGAAGACCGCGCTCGTCGAGGAGGGCCTGGTCGCCCTGCAGTGCGGCGCGTTCCACATCCGCTCGGGCGGCAAGGCCTACTTCAACACGACCCCGCTCGGTCGCGCGGTCACCGGCACGCTGCTCGTGCGCGCGATGATGGAGGACGGCGTCGACATCTGGGGCGACGGCTCGACCTACAAGGGCAACGACATCGAGCGGTTCTACCGCTACGGGCTCCTCGCCAACCCGCGCCTGCGCATCTACAAGCCCTGGCTCGACAGCGCCTTCGTCACCGAGCTCGGTGGGCGCACGGAGATGAGCGAGTGGATGCAGGCCCGTGACCTGCCCTACCGCGCCTCCGTCGAGAAGGCCTACTCGACCGACGCGAACATCTGGGGCGCCACGCACGAGGCGAAGAAGCTCGAGGACCTCGACGCCGGCATCACGACCGTCGAACCCATCATGGGAGTGCGCTTCTGGGACGAGTCGGTCGCGGTCGAGGCCGAGGACGTCTCGGTCCGCTACGAGCAGGGCCGCCCGGTCGCGCTCAACGGCGTCGAGTTCGATGACCCGGTCGAGCTCGTGCTCGAGGCGAACCGCATCGGCGGTCGCCACGGCCTCGGCATGAGCGACCAGATCGAGAACCGCATCATCGAGGCGAAGTCGCGCGGCATCTACGAGGCGCCGGGCATGGCGCTGCTGCACGTCACGTACGAGCGACTCCTCAACGCGATCCACAACGAGGACACCATCGCGAACTACCACCAGGAGGGCCGTCGCCTCGGGCGCCTCATGTACGAGGGCCGCTGGCTCGACCCGCAGTCGCTCATGCTCCGCGAGTCGATCCAGCGCTGGGTGGGCTCGGCGGTGACCGGCGAGGTCACGCTGCGCCTGCGCCGCGGCGACGACTACACGATTCTGAACACGACCGGTCCGGCGCTCAGCTACCACCCCGACAAGCTCTCGATGGAGCGCGTCGGCGACCAGGCGTTCGGCCCCGAGGACCGGATCGGCCAGCTCACCATGCGCAACCTCGACATCGCCGACTCGCGCGCGCGACTCGAGCAGTACGCCGAGCTCGGCATCGTCGGCGGCGCGACCGCGCAGCTCGTCGGCGAGATCGCCTCGGGGCAGGCCTCGCAGATCGCCGCGGGCGAGACCGAGACCGACCTCGACGCCGCGACCGATGCCGCGAACGAGGCGGCCGCGTTCGACCTCGGCACCGACTAGCAGCGCGATCTGAGCCGAAGGTCCTGACAGGGCGGTACGGCCGGTGCCATACTCGGGCATCGGCCGCACGCACCGACCCCGGGCTGCGGAACGCAGACCTTCGGGGAGGGCGCGATGACCGTGGACCTTTCGGCGCCGGCGGGAGCCCGCGCGTGAGCGGCGGCGAGTGGACCGCGGTCATCGGCGGCATCGCGATCCTCGCCGACTGGATCATCCGCATCGTCGCGCTGGTGATCATCCCGCGCGAACGCAAGCCCACGGCGGCGATGGCGTGGCTGCTGGCCATCTTCCTCATCCCGTTCGTCGGGATCGTGCTCTACCTGCTCATCGGCAACATCCGGCTGCCGAAGAAGCGGACGGCACGCCAGGAGGAGGCCGACCGAATGATCGCCGAGCGCGCCGACGGCCTCGACCTGGTCGCCGACCACGACGCCTGGCCGGCCTGGTTCGCCTCGGCCGTCGCGCAGAACACCCGTCTCACGGGCTTGCCCGCCACGTCCGGCAACCGCGCGACCCTGATCGACGACTACCAGGGCTCGATCGATGCGATGGCGGCGGATGTCGCGGCGGCGACGCGCTTCGTCCACGTCGAGTTCTTCATCGTCGCGTTCGACGACACGACGCGCGGCTTCTTCGCTGCGATGGAGGCCGCCGTGCAGCGCGGGGTGCGGGTGCGGCTCCTCATGGACCACATCGCGTCAGGGAAGGTCCCACTGCACAAGGCCACGGTCGCCGAGCTCGACCGGATCGGGGTGGAGTGGCACTACCTGCTGCCCGTGCGCCCGTTGAAGGGCGAGTGGCAGCGGCCCGACCTGCGCAACCATCGCAAGATCGTGGTGGTCGACGGCGTGATCGGCCACATGGGATCGCAGAACCTCATCGCCCGCGACTACGACTCGCCGAAGAACCTCAAGCGCGGGTTGATGTGGCAAGAGCTCGTCGCCCGCGTCACCGGCCCCGCGGTCGCCGAGCTGAACGCCGTGTTCCGCTCGGACTGGTACGCCGAGACGGGCGAGGTGCTCGGCGAGGAGTGGAACACGCCCGCGACCGAGATCCCGGTCGACACCGGGCCCGGGGCGCTCGACTGCCAGGTGGTTCCGAGCGGTCCGGCGTTCGAGATCGAGAACAACCTCAGGCAGTTCCTCACGCTCGTGAACTCGGCGCAGGAGCGGGTGATCATCACGAGCCCGTACTTCGTGCCCGACGAGGCGATGATGTACGCGATCACCTCGGCCAAGCTGCGCGGGCTCGACGTGCAGCTGTTCGTGTCGGAGATCGGCGACCAGGGCGGCGTCTGGCACGCCCAGCGCTCGTACTACCGTGCGCTGCTCACGGCCGGCGTGCGGATCTGGCTGTACCCGGGCCCGTACATCCTGCACGCGAAGCACCTCTCGATCGACGACGACGTCGCGGTCATCGGGTCGAGCAACATGGACATCCGCTCGTTCGCCCTGAACTTCGAGGTGACGTTGCTCGTGCGCGGGGCGTCGTTCGTGGCCGACATGCGCGAGGTGGAGGCGAAGTACCGCGAGCTCGGCCGCGAGCTCACGCTCGAGGAGTGGGAGCGGGAGCCGGCGTCGGCGACCTTCCTCGACGGGATCGCCCGCCTGACCTCGGCGCTGCAGTGAGGGTCTCGAGACGGGCTGCGCCCTCCTCGACCCGCAGGGGTCGCTACGCGGGCGTCTGCTGGTGCGCGGCGACGTGCCACGCGCCGTCGTCGTAGAGGTAGGTCGTCGACATCCGGAGGTTCGCGACCTCGTCGCCGCGGCGCGCGACGGCGCGGTAGGCGAGGATGCCGGCGTGGTCGCCGAGGCGCACGATCGCGGGCTCGTGGATCTCGTAGGAGTCCCACGCGGGGGCGCTCGCGAACGCGCCCATGACCTCGTCGCGGCCGAACGCGGCCCCCTCGACGATCATGAGCCCATCGCGGGTCATCGCGCGCGCGTAGTGCGGCCCCCCGCGGCCGGCCAGGATGGCGCGCCATCCGGCGTGCTCCTCGTGCAGCAGTCGGGCGGGCAGATCGTCGGTGATCTCGGTCATGCGGCAACGCTACCCCCAACGCGCGGGTCTCGAGACGCGGCTGCGCCGCTCCTCGACCCGCAGGCGGTCAGAGCCAGTTGCGCCGCTTGAAGATCAGGTAGAGCGCGACGCCGAAGCCGACCATCGCGATGAGGGCGGCCGGATAGCCGAGCGGATGGTCCAGCTCGGGCATGTTGCTGAAGTTCATGCCGTAGATGGTGCCGATGAGGGTCGGGGCAAAGATGATCGCCGCCCAGCTCGAGATCTTCTTCACCTCCTCGCTCTGCCGGAGGCTCGTCTCGGTCAGCCGCTGCATCTCGTCGTTCTGGCGCTGCGTCACGAGCGTCGAGTGAACGGCGAGTGCGTTCTGGAGGAGCTGGCGGAACGACTCGCCGCGCTCCACGACCCGGATGACGTGGTCGAGCACGTCGCGCAGGTATCGCTGCAGCTCGATGTCGACCTGGTACTTCTCGAATCCGCGCTCGATCGACTGCACCATGTCGACGAGCGGCCGGGTCGCGCGCTGGAACTCCATGACCTCGGCCGCGAGGTCGTAGATGCGGCGGGTCACCTGCGGGTCGCCGTCGAAGAGCTCCTCCTCGATCTCGTCGATGTCGTTCTCGAGTCCGGCGAGCACGGGTGCGTACTCGTCGACGACCTCGTCGAGCACCGCGTAGAGCACCGCCTCGGGGCCCCGTGCGAGCAGTTCCGGGCTGCCCTCCAGCCGGCGTCGCACCCGCGCGAGGTTCGGCGACTCGGCGCGGCGGATCGTGATCGCGAAGTCGCGTCCGACGAACAGGTGCACCTCGCCGAACTCGACCTCCTCGGTCTCGTCGAGGTAGCGGGCGGGGCGCAGCACCACGAAGAGGGTGTCGCCGTAGCGCTCGAGCTTCGCGCGCTGGTGGCCCTTGCGGGCGTCCTCGACGGCGAGGTGGTGCAGCGAGAACTCGGCGGCGACCGCCGCGAGCTCCTCGTCGGTCGGCCGGTACAGCCCGATCCAGGAGAAGCCACCGTGCCGCTGGTGCTCCTCGAACGACTCCTCGAGGGTCGCGGGACTCGCGACGCGGCGACCGTCCCGGTAGACGGCGTTGTCGATGACCGGCATCAGACCAGTGTCCTCTCGAACGTCAGTGCGTGGCCGCCCATCGGCCGCGCGTCGGCGTCGGGCGCGTGCGCGCGAGCGCGCCGGGCCGCATGCCGAGTCGGGCCTCCGCGGCGGCGAAGACGATGCGATCGGCCTCGTTCTCGTCGATGAGCCCGATCGCGTGGTGCTGCACGGCGACGCCGTCGACGAGGGCGGTGAGCATCCGCGCGTCGGCCTCGGCGTCGGCGCTCGCGGCGAGCCCGGCGGCGACGTTGCGCTCGATGATGCGCGCGAACCGGCGGTCGGAGTCGCGGTGGTGCCGGGTCAGTGCGGCGTGCAGCTCGGGGTTGCGCGGCGCCTCGCTCCAGGCGTCGATCCAGACCAGGTAGTGCTCGCGGGGCGTCGTGCTGAGCCAGTCGGCGAGCGCGGCGACGGGCTCGAGTCCTTCGGCGAGCGCCTCGTCCTCGACGGACTCGGCCTGCACCGCCGCGTCGAAGGCCGCGGCGACGAGCTGCTCGCGGGTCGCGAAGTAGTGGCGGATGAGGCCGTGGACGACGCCGACCTCGGCGGCGACGTCGCGCAGGGTCACGCCCGCGAAGCCGTCGCGCGCGACGAGCCGCAGGGTCGCCGCGATGATCTGCTCGCGCCGCTGCGCGGGATCGAGTCGGGTCGCCATCCGCTCATCGTACGCTCTTGGCCGCGTGGCCAACCGGCTCAGGGCCGTGCGTGACGGCGCGCCCACTCGTGCATCACGATGGCCGCGGCCGCGCTCGCGTTGATCGACCTGGTCGATCCGTACTGCGTGATCTCGACCACCGAGTCGGCCGCGGCGAGCGCCTCCTCACTGAGGCCGGGCCCCTCCTGCCCGAACAGCAGCACGCAGCGCTCCGGGAGCTCGACGAGGTCGACCGGGCGCGAGCCCTCGACGTTGTCGACCGCGACGATCGGAAGGTCCTCGGTGCGGGCCCAGGCGACGAAGTCGGCGACATCCGGATGGTGCATCAGGTGCTGGTAGCGGTCGGTGACCATCGCCCCACGCCGGTTCCAGCGCCGCCGCCCGATGATGTGCACCGTCGCGGCCGCGAACGCGTTCGCGGTGCGCACGATCGAGCCGATGTTGAGGTCGTGCTGCCAGTTCTCAATCGCGACGTGGAACGGATGTCGCCGTTCGTCGAGGTCGGCGACGATCGCCTCGAGCCGCCAGAACCGGTACCGGTCGACGACGTTGCGGCGGTCGCCGTGCTCGAGCAGCTCGGGGTCGTAGCGGGCGTCGTCGGGCCATGCGTCGCGACCGCCGGGCCACGGGCCCACACCGTGCTGGGGAAGCTGCGGCTCGTCGTGCGGGGCGTCGTCGCCGGATCCGGGCGCGCCCGCGCCATCCGCTCGCTCATCGACCACGAGGCAACGCTAGCCGCACCTCGCGCCGGCACGACGCTTTCGGCTTACCGAAAACCCGCTACGATTTCGGTATGCCGAAACGTGCCGCCGTCGTCACGCTCCTCACCGCAGCCGCCCTCGCCTTGAGCGGCTGCAGCGGCGCGCCCGCCAACGGCGGCACCGACGAACGCCCCGTGGTGCTCACCACCTTCACCGTGCTCGCCGACATCGCCGAGCACGTGGCCGGCGACCACCTCAGGGTCGAGTCGATCACCAAGGTCGGCGCCGAGATCCACGGCTACGAGCCCACGCCCGGCGACCTGCGCCGAGCCGCGGGCGCCGACCTGATCCTCGACAACGGGCTGAACCTCGAGGCGTGGTTCGCGCAGTTCGTCGAGGGGCTCGACGTACCGCACGTCGTCGTGAGCGAGGGCGTGGAGGTCATGTCGATCGCCGACGGAGCGGCCGAGGGGCTGCCCAATCCGCACGCGTGGATGTCGGCGCTCAACACGCAGGTCTACGTCGACAACATGGTCGCCGCGTTCGCCGAGCTCGACCCCGAGCACGCCGACGAGTTCGCCGCGAACGGCGAGGCGTACCGCGCCGAGCTCCAGGCCGTGCACGACGAACTCGTCGCCGCACTCTCGGCGCTGCCCGAGAACGAACGCGCGCTCGTCACGTGCGAGGGCGCCTTCTCGTACCTCGCGCGCGACGCGGGGCTCACCGAGCAGTACCTCTGGGCCGTCAATGCCGAGCAGCAGGCCACCCCGCAGTCGATCGCGCGCACGATCGAGTTCGTCGACGAGCAGCGCGTCCCGGCGGTGTTCTGCGAGTCGACCGTCTCCGACGACGCCATGCAGCAGGTGGTCGAGGCGACGGATGCCGCGTTCGGGGGCACCCTCTACGTCGACTCCCTCTCCGAGGCCGACGGCCCGGTTCCCACCTACCTCGACCTGCTCCGCCACGACGTCGACGTCATCACCGAGGCGCTGACCGGGGGCGCGCGATGAGCGGCCCCGCGGCATCCGCGCGCGCCGCCGGCGACCCGGCCGACGCGCCTGCACTCGACGTGCACGCGCTCACCGTGCACTACGGCGACGTGCTCGCCCTCGACGACGTCAGCCTCACCCTGCGCCGGGGCACGGTGTGCGGCCTCATCGGCATGAACGGCTCGGGCAAGTCGACCCTGTTCAAGTCGATCATGGGCACGGTGAAGCCCGACCGCGGCTCCGTCGCGATCGCCGGGCTGTCGCCGAAGCAGGCACGCCGTGCCGGGATCGTCGGCTACGTGCCCCAGAGCGAGGACGTGGACTGGTCCTTCCCGCTCAGCGTGCACGACGTCGTCATGATGGGCCGGTACGGGTTCCAGGGCTTCACGCGCCGGCCGCGGCCCGCCGACCGCGCCGCCGTCGCCGAGGCGCTCGACCGGGTCGAGCTCACAGGCCTCGCCGACCGCCGGATCGGCGCGCTTTCGGGCGGGCAGCGCAAGCGCGCGTTCGTCGCCCGCGGGCTCGCCCAGGGCGCCGACGTGCTGCTGCTCGACGAGCCGTTCGCGGGCGTCGACCGCCGCAGCGAGGCGACCATCACCGAGCTGCTGCGCGACCTCGCCGCCGGCGGCGCCACCGTGCTCGTCTCCTCGCACGACCTCGAGGCCCTGCCGCGACTGGCCGACGAGGCGATCCTGCTGCTGCGGCGCGTGCTGTACCACGGCGACCCCGACGTGGCGCTGCAGCCCGAGCAGCTCGCGCGCGCCTTCGGGCTCGATCTCACCGGGCGCACGAGCGACGACGGAGGCGACTGACATGCCGGTGCTCGACTTCCTGCTCGAACCGCTGGGCTACGACTTCATGCAGCGCGCGTTCCTCGTCACGATCACGGCGGCGATCGTGTGCGGGGTGCTCAGCTGCTGGCTGGTGCTCATCGGCTGGTCGCTCATGGGCGACGCGGTCTCGCACGCGGTGCTCCCCGGCGTGGTGCTCGCGTACCTGCTCGGCACGCCGTTCGCCCTGGGAGCGCTGATCTTCGGCCTCGGGGCCGTCGCCCTGATCTTCCTCGTCCGCTCGACGAGCCGGGTGAAGGAGGACGCCGCGATCGGCGTGGTCTTCACGACCCTGTTCGCGCTCGGCCTCGTGCTCATCTCGGTGGTGCCCAGTCAGACCGACCTCGGCCACATCCTGTTCGGCAACCTGCTCGGCGTCAGCGTCGCCGACCTCGTGCAGGTGCTCGTGCTCGGCGCGGTCACGCTCGCGATCCTCGTGCTCAAGCGCCGCGACCTCACGCTCTACGCGTTCGACCCCACGCACGCGCATGCGATCGGGCTCAACCCGAAGGCGCTCGGCGCGCTCCTGCTCGGCCTGCTCGCCCTCACGGTCGTCGTCGCGCTGCAGGCCGTGGGCGTCGTGCTCGTCGTCGCGATGGTGATCATCCCCGGCGCGACCGCGTACCTGCTCACCGACCGCTTCGCCCGCATGCTCGTGATCGCCCCGTCCATCGCCGCGGTGAGCGCCGTCGTCGGCATCTACGCGAGCTACTACCTCGACGCGGCTTCGGGCGGCATGGTCGTGCTCACCATGGGCGTCGCCTTCGCGCTCGCGTACCTGTTCGCTCCGAGCCACGGTGTGATCGGCCGGCGCACGGCCGCGGCCCGCCGCCGGCGATCCGTCGCGCCGGTGCGGGAGGAGCAGCCGGTCTGACAGGGGTCCGCCCCGGGTGCACGGCACGGATCGGCACCCGGGGCGGGGTCGTGGGGCGGTGACGGATGCCGCGGCGCGCGGCACGCGGCATCCGTCACCGCTGCTCGGTCATCAGTCGTCGAACGCGACCGTCCACTCGGTGTCGGCGCCCTCGGCGATCGACACCCAGGCCTTCGGCACGGCCACCACGGTGACCTCGCCGTCGGCGTCGAACTTGCCCTTCTCGACGAGCTCGCCGTCCACGGCGTACGCGAACGCCGGGTCGTGCGGGATCTGCACCTCGTCGTGGTCGGTGCCCGGACGGTCCTTGAACGTCGGGCCGACGGGGGTCGCGGGCGCGGTCAGCACCGGCACGTCGGCGAAGTCCATGTCGCTCGCGAGGTAGAACGACGTGTACGCCGGCTGGTTGTACGTCGTCTGCTGGCGGGCCGTCTCGGCGCGGTACTGCACGTCGTGCATGAGCGTCGTCAGCTTGTGCGTCGTGACCTCGGTGGGCGTGTAGATGCGCAGCGCGGTCGAGTCCGCGGTCCGCACCAGGAGCTCCTCGCGCCAGTCGCCGAACACGTCGGCGACGAGCGACGGGTTGCCCTTCGTGCCGTTGTTGGTGCGGGTGCCCTCGGCCGTGAGCACGCGGCCGCGCTCCCAATCGTCGATCGTCGGGGTCGCGTTGCCGCTGCCGTTGACGATCTGCGTCGTGAGGTCCGGCGACCAGCGGATCGACATGTTGGTGCCGGGGATCGACGACGACATGATGTCGCCGGTCGCGCTCAGCAGGCCGCTCGCCTCGGTGCCGCCGGGCATGCTCGCCCAGACCTCGATGCCGGGGACGTCGCTGCGGACGTCGCCGATCATCGCGCGGCCCGTGTCGCGGCCCGAGTATGCGCCGAAGAGCGACTCGCCGGTCGCGGCATCGCGCATGACCGACCCGTACGGCGCGAACGTGCCGCCCTCGTGCGCGGTCCACACCTCGATGCCCTCGCGCGCGGGGTCGATGTCGGTGACGTGCATCGCGTCGCCGTGGCCGAGGCGCACGTTCTCGCCCGGCGCGGCGCTGCCGGCGGGCAGCACGTCGAACGAGCTGTAGAGCAGGCTGCCGTCGTCGTCGATCGTGGCTGAGCCGTACACCACCTCGTGCTTCCCGTCGCCGTCGACGTCGGCCGCGCTCAGCGAGTGGTCGCCCTGCGTGGTGATCGTCGCGAACTCGGGGTCGGTGCCGTCACGCCCGTGGGGCGAGTCGTTGAACGGGTTCGACATGGGCACGTGTCCGCTGTCGACCGACCAGCGCTCGGTGAGCGCCTCGCCGTCCCAGTCGTACGCGACCATGGTCGTGCGCGTGTAGTAGCCGCGGGCGAACAGCGCCGACGGGTGCTCGCCGTCGAAGTAGCCGACGCCCGAGAGGAACCGGTCGACGCGGTTGCCCGGCTCGATGCGCGCCATGGCGTAGTCGCCCCACAGCAGTCCGTCGTCGTCGCGGCCGGGCGCATACGGGATCGTCTGCAGCTCCTCGCCCGTCGCGCTGTCGAAGACGGTCAGGTACTCCGGCCCGTCGACGATGAAGCCCTCGAAGTTCCGCAGCACGTTGCGGGTGCTGCGCGAGGGCGCGTAGACGTCGATGAAGTGGCCGACGAGCTCCTCCGCGCTCTGCTTCGAGAGCGGGTACTCGTGGCTCACGGGCATGCCGAAGGCCTCCTCGAGCGTCGCGGGCCAGTTCCCCGCGACCACCTCGGGATGCTCGGTCCAGCCCTGGAACATCTCCACGAGGTGCGCTTCGTAGTCGGCTGCGCTCATGCGGTAGTCGTCGTCGTGCGAGTAGCCGGCCGCGACATCCGCCTCGGGCATCGTCACGTGACGCTCGCCGGCGACCGTGCCGTCGGCGGCGTACGTGATCGACTTCGTGCCCGGCGCGGTCTTCAGCATGGTCTCCGAGCGGCCGTCGCCGTCGAAGTCGTACACGAGGAACTGCGTGTAGTGCGCGCCCGCCCGGATGTTCACGCCGAGGTCGATGCGGTTCAGCAGGGTTCCGTCGAGCTCGTAGGTGTCGAGGTAGACCGGGCCGGTATAGCCGACCTGCGAGACGTCCTTCGAGTTGGACGGGTCCCACTTGACCACGAACTCGTAGTCGCCGTCGCCGTCGACGTCACCGACCGACGCGTCGTTCGCGGAGTACGTGTACGGCTCGCCCGCCTCGCCCCAGATCACGCCGGGCGGCGTCACGCCGTCGGCGGGCTTCTGCAACGGTAGGTCGTAGTAGCCCTGCTGCCACGCGGATGTCGCCGCGCTCGCCTCGAGCTCCACGCCGTTGACGATCGGCGCCACGGCGTACTCGGCCGCGGCCGTGCCGTCGGGATCGGCGAAGTTCGTGCTGTCGGTCACGGTGGCGACGCGCTCGCCGTCGCGGTAGATGGCGAAGTCAGGACCGGCGAGGCCCGTGTCGGTCGCGCCGGTCGCCTCCGAGGCGAGCAGGCGCCAGCTGAGGAAGACGCCCTCGCCGGTGGCGACCGCGACGAGGCCGCGGTCGAGCGTCTCGAGCTGGGGCGTGCCCGCGGGCGGGCCGGCGTCGGGCGGGGCCGCGGTCGCGGGCTGCGCGACCCCGGCGATCAGGCAGCCGGCGGCGGCGACCGCCAGCGCAGCGCGGAACGGATGGTGTCCGAGATTCATCGTCGAATCCTTCTCTGGGCGACAGGGGCCCGTCGTGGATGGCTTGATCGGGATAGCGCTTTCCGTGCCCGGCCGAGGCTACCCCCGTCCGGGGGCCGGGTCAACCCCCGAGTAGTCTGGGGCCGATGCCGACGACCCCGAGCCCCGCGATCGAGGACTACCTCAAGACGGTGTACGCCCACACCGAGTGGCAGCCCGACCCCATCACGCCCTCGGGCCTGGCCGCCGCGCTCGGCGTCGCCCCGTCGTCGGTCACCGAGATGGTCAAGAAGATGGCCGCACAGGGTCTCGTGCAGCACGTGCCGTACGGCGCCATCCGCCTGACCGAGTCCGGCCGCACCCGTGCGCTCGCGGTCGTGCGACGGCACCGCCTCATCGAGACCTGGCTCGTGCGCGAGATGGGCTACGCGTGGGACCAGGTGCACGACGAGGCCGAGGTGCTCGAGCACGCGCTCTCCGACCGCCTGCTCGAGGCCATCGACGAGCGACTCGGCCGCCCGGTCCGCGATCCGCACGGCGACGCCATCCCCGCTGCCGACGGCACCCTGGTGAGCGAGCCCGCGGTGCGGCTCGACGAAGCGGCCGCCGGGCACGTCGGTCGCGTCATCCGCATCAGCGACCGCGACCCGGCCGTGCTCCGCGAACTCGACGGGGCCGGCGTCGGCCCTGGCAGCGAACTGCGGGTGACGGATGGCGCGGACGCGGCATCCGTCACCATCGTCGTCGACGGCAGCACTCGCGCCATCGGCCACGATGCGGCCTCCGGCATCTGGATCTCGGCCTGAGCCGTCAGCGAACGATCGCCCGAAAACCCTCCCGCTCGCGCGCTCCGTCGGCGAGGATGAGGAGATGGGCCACCCGGGCGAGAAGATCACTCCCGAACTCACGGACGCGCAGTGGGAGCGATTGCGGCGGTACGGCACGCCGCAACAGACCGCGGCGGGCGACGTGCTGTTCCGGGCGGGCGATCGCGGCTACGACCTGATCCTCGTCGAGACGGGCGAGGTCGAGGTGGTCCGCGAGGCGCTCTGGTGGACCGAGGAGGCGCGGCTGGCGACCCTCGGGCCCCGCACCTTCGTCGGTGAACTGGGGTTGCTGAACGGGCAGCGCGCCTTCCTCACCGCGCGCGTGATCGAGCCGGGGCGCATCCTCCGCATCGACCACGACGCGCTGCAGCGCATGATGGCGGAGGACGACGAGCTGTGCGACCTCATGCTGCGCACGCTCTGGGAACGGCGCGAGATGCTGCGGCACGGGCCGGCGGCATGGACCCTCAAGATCGTCGGATCCGAGCGCGAGGCGGAATCGGCGGCGCTGCGCCGGTACGCCGAGCGGCTCGAGCTCGTCTACAAGTGGGTCGACGTCGACGACCCCGAGCTGGGCCACGACATCTGGTCGCACGGCTACACGCGCGACGACCTCCCGGTCGCGATCGTGCAGGGCGAGATCATACGCAAGGCCACGCCCGGCCAGGTCGCCGAGATGCTGGGGCTCGCCTACGAGTCCGAGGACGATGCCGACTTCGACCTCGCGGTCGTCGGAGCCGGGCCCGCGGGGCTCGCCGCGGCGATCTACGGTGCGTCCGAGGGGCTGCGCACGGTGCTGCTCGACGCGGTCGCCCCCGGGGGCCAGTCGGCCACGACGTCGCGCATCGAGAACTACCTCGGATTCCCGTTCGGGGTGACCGGCGACGCGCTGACCTCTCAGGCGTCGCTCCAGGCCTTCAAGTTCGGCGTGCGCATCGCGGCGCCCTGCCCGGTCGTGAAGCTCGACGCCGGGTCGGGCCTGCACCGCCTGCTCCTCGCCGACGGGAAGATCGTCCGCGCACGGGCCGTGGTCGTGACGACCGGCGTCGCCTACCGCGGGCTCCCGCTCGAGCGATGGGACGACTTCGAGGGCGCCGGGATCCACCACGCCGCCTCCGCGCTCGAGCTCCGGCAGGTCGCCGGATCCGAGGTCGTCGTGATCGGCGGGGCGAACTCCGCCGGCCAGGCGGCGCTCGCCCTCGCCGCGAACGCCTGCCGCGTGCACCTGGTCGTGCGCTCGGGCGACCTGTCCGAGCGGATGTCGAGCTACCTCGTCGACCGGATCCGCGAGGACCCGCGGATCGACGTGCGGACCGGCACCGAGGTCGTCGCCCTCCACGGCGACGGCCGGCTCGGCAGGGTCACCCTCCGCGGAACGGGCGACGAGACCGTGGACTGCGCGGGCCTCTTCTGCTTCATCGGCGCCGTGCCCGCCACCGACTGGCTCGTCGACCTCGAACGCGACGGGGACGGCTTCGTGCACACTGGTGCCGAGGTGATCGGACTCGGCGACGCGTGGCGCGACCTCGGCCGCATGCCGCTGCCGTTCGAGACCTCGGTGCCGCGCGTGTTCGCGGCGGGCGACGTGCGCCGCGGCTCGATGAAACGCGTCGCGGCGGCGGTCGGCGAGGGGTCGAGCGCCGTCGCCTCGGTCCACCAGGCATTGGCAATGATGGAGGTGTTCGCATGACGGATGAGAAGAAGCAGCCCCCCGCACCGTCGGGAACGGGATGCGTGGAGTGCCTCGAGGCCGGCGGCTGGTGGTGGCACCTGCGGCGCTGCGTCGAGTGCGGCCACATCGGCTGTTGCGACTCGTCGCCCGAGCAGCACGCCAGCCGGCACGCGCACGAGACGGGGCACGCCGTGGTCGCCTCGTTCGAACCCGGCGAGTACTGGTTCTGGGACTACCTGGCCGACACCTCCGCCGAGAGGTACCCGCTGCCCCCGCCGCTCTCCCGGCCCGAGGACCAGCCGTCACCGGGCCCGGAGGGCAAGGTACCGCCGAACTGGCGGGACCTCGTGCTCTCTGATTGATGGGCGCTGCGCGGCATCCGCTGTTCATCGGCCTGTGACCTGCGCGGCCTAGGCTTGGCGCATGGCGAAGCGTGATGACGTCGAGTGCTGGCTCACCGACATGGACGGCGTGCTCGTGCACGAGAACCACGCGCTGCCCGGCGCGGCCGAGCTGTTGCAGCAGTGGGAGGATGCCGGCACGCCCTACCTCGTGCTCACGAACAACTCGATCTTCACCGCGCGCGACCTCTCGGCGCGGCTGCGTGCGTCGGGGCTCAACGTGCCCGAGGAGCGGATCTGGACGTCGGCGCTCGCCACGGCCGACTTCCTCAAGCAGCAGCTGCCGGGCGGCACCGCGTTCGTCATCGGCGAGGCCGGCATCCTCACCGCCCTGCACGACGCCGGGTTCGTGATGACCGAGACGAATCCCGACTTCGTCGTCGTGGGTGAGACCCGCAACTACTCGTTCGAGGCGATCACGAAGGCGATCCGCCTGATCGGGAACGGCGCGCGGTTCATCGTGACCAATCCGGATGCGACCGGACCGAGCGCCGAGGGTCCGCTGCCGGCGACCGGCGCCATCGCGGCGCTCATCACGAAGGCGACCGGCAGGGAACCGTACGTCGTGGGCAAGCCGAATCCCATGATGTTCCGCTCCGCGCTGAACAAGATCGGCGCGCACTCCGAGAACACGGCGATGATCGGCGACCGCATGGACACCGACATCGTCGCCGGCATCGAAGCGGGCCTGCACACCATCCTCGTGATGACGGGAATCAGCGACCAGGCCGAGATCGAGAAGTACCCGTTCCGGCCCGAGGAGATCCTCTCGGGCGTCTCCGAACTCGTCGAGATCGAGCCGGTCGAGACCGAGCTGTAGGCCTCCCGGGCACGCCTCGCCGCGGAATACAGTGGGGCATGCGCTACGAACACGACGGGGCGAGCCCGACGATCGATCCGACGGCCGTGATCGCCTCGAGTGCGGTGATCAGCGGCGACGTGACCATCGAGGCCGACGTGCAGGTGCTGCACGGCGCGGTCATCACCGCCGAGGGTGGACGCGTCGTCGTGGGGGCGAGCTCGATCGTCATGGAGAACGCGGTCGTACGCGGGGTGAAGGGCGACCCCGCCATCGTGGGCGACCACTGCCTCATCGGCCCGGGCGCGTCGGTCTCGGGCGCGCGCATCGAGCCCGAGACGTTCATCGCGACCGGATCGCGCATCTTCAACGGCGCCCGCATCGGTCGTGGCAGCGAGGTGCGCATCAACGCCGTGGTCCACCTGCGCACCGAACTCGAGCCCGGCACGGTCGTCCCGATCGGCTGGGTCGCCGTGGGCAACCCGGCGCAGCTCTTCTCGCCCGACCGTCACGACGAGATCTGGGCGGTGCAGCGCGAGCTCGACTTCCCCGAGTACGTCTTCGGACTCGACCGCGACACCCCCGACCTCATGGTGCAGTTGACCGAGCGCTACGGCAGGCGCCTCGCCTCGCACGCGTCGGATGGGTTCCTGCCCGACTGAAGCGGGGGGTGAAGCGGATGCCGCGGCCTCGCGCCGCACGCGCGCCGTTCGACCGGCTCAGTCCCAGGGCAGGTCGATCTCGCGACCGGCATCCCACGGCTCGGTCCAGCCGAGCCGGTCGAACATCGTGTCGAGCACGAGCGCGGTGAAGCCCCACACGAGCCGTTCCTCGCCGCCTCCGTTCACCGTGAACGCGGGGCCGCGCCACTCGTCGCCATCACGACGCAGGACGGTCGTGCCTCGGTTCTCCGGATCGAGCAGGTCGGCGACGGGCGTGCGGAACACCGCGGACGACTCGCCGACGTCGACCGGACCCACGGCCGTCGGACGGCTCCACCAGCCCAGCACGGGCGTCACGAGGTGCCGGGAGTAGGCGAGCGGGATGGCGTCGAGCGTGCCGAGCACGTCGACGCCCCCGGGATCGAGGCCGGTCTCCTCCCTCGCCTCGCGCAGCGCGGCATCGACCGGGCCTTCGTCGCCGTCCTCGACCCGACCCCCCGGGAACGCGATCTGGCCCGCGTGCGAGCGGAGCGTGGTCGCGCGCGCGAGCAGCAGGACGTCGAGGTCGCGCGACACGGCCGCCGCCTGCGCGGCGTGGTCGCTGGGCATCCCGTCGAGCACGCCGAAGAGGATCAGCACGGCGGCGGCGCGGGCGTCGTCGTCGATCGGCTCGCGCACCGCCGCCCACGTGTCGGCGAGCCACCGGTCGCCGATGAGCGCGGCGAGCTGCGCGCGGGCGGTCGGAGGCGCGTCGTCGCGAGGAGTCACCCGTCGAGGGTAACCCCGGCGGCCGTCGAGGTGGGCTACGGCGTGTCCGGGTCCTGCGGCGTCGGCGGCTCCGACGACCCATCGCGATGGTTCGGCTCCTCGCGGGCGACCGTTTCCGTGTCCTCCGTGTCCTCCTCGTCCTCCGGCCGCGGGCGCTGCGACCAGCGGCTCTCGTGCAGGAACACCCGCGTCACGACGAACAGCGCGAGGATGACGATGCCGCCGACCCAGAACGTCCAGTCCATGCCCGATCGCCCGCCTCAGGCCAGCCGGCCGTAGGCCAGCTCGACGCCCGCCCAGAAGCGCTCGACGTCGAGGCCGATCGCGACGTGCGCGTTCGGCTCGCGTGCGAGCATGTCGTCGAGATCGACGCTCGTCGCGCCGACGGTCTCCGACCCGACGAGCTCGACGTCGAGGCGCGTGTGCACGACCTCGACCGCGTCGGGGTCGGCGAGCACGGCGACCGCGACGGGGTCGTGCAGCGGGCCGTCGGGCATCCCGAACACCTCGTCGTTGGTGCGGCAGAAGAACTCGAGCAGTTCGTCGCCGAACGCCGCCGTGCGGTTGCCGACCGCCGCGAGCCGATCGCGCACGCGCGACGTGACGAGCGCCCGGTGCGTGACGTTGAGGCCCACCATGGTGAACCGGATGCCGCTGCGCAGCACGAGGTCGAGCGCCTCCGGGTCGACCCACGCGTTGAACTCCGCGTACGGCGTGACGTTGCCGCGCTCGGTCGAACCGCCCATCCACACGATCTCGCGCACGCGATCGACGAGCTCGGGGCGGTCGCGCAGGAACACCGCGACGTTCGTGATCGGGCCGGTCGCGATGATCGCCACGGGCTCGGATGCCGCGGCGAGCGTGTCGGCGATGAGCTCGGTGGCGCTGCGCGCGTCGAGGCGCACCGTCGCGGCCACCGCGCCGGGATCCTCCGGGTCGGGCAGCTCGGGCCCGCCGAGGCCGTTCTCGCCGTGGATCCACTCCGCCGTCGACAGCTCGCGCGCGAGCGGGCCGGGCGCACCGGCCGCCACGGGCACGCCGGCGACGCCCGCGACCGCCAGCGCCACGCGCGCGTTGCGGCTCGTGTGCTCGAGGGGCACGTTGCCCCCCACGGTCGTGACCGCGAGCAGCTCGAGCTCGGGATGCCCCGCGGCGAGCCACAGCGCCATCACGTCGTCGTGGCCGGGGTCGCAGTCGACGATCACGGGCACGGTCACGGGGCCTCCATCAGGTCGGCGAGTTCGAGGACCGCGTCGCGCGCGGCGTAGGAGTCCACGGTGCCGCGGCGCTGCACGGCGAGCGCGCCTGCGGCGACGGCCGCCCGCACCGCGTCGGGCAACGGGCGGCCCTCAGCGAGCATGGCGGCGAGGGTGCCGGTCGCGGCGTCGCCGGCGCCGGTCGTGTCGATGGCCTCGACCGCGGGTGCGGCGAGGGCCCACGACCCGCCCGCATCGGCGGCGACGGCGCCCCGCGCGCCCAGCGTGACGACGAGCGAACGGGCCAGGTCGCCGACGACGGATGCCGCGGCATCCCGCCATGCCTCGGCCGGCGCGTCATCGGGCACGCCGGCGCCGAGCCCGAGCGTGCGCGCCTCGTGCACGTTGAGGACGAGCGGGTCGGCGACCGCCAGCGCCTCGGCCGCGACCGCGACGGGCGGCGCGAGGTTGAGCACGAACCGCACGCCGGCCGCCGCGCACGCGGCGGCGATCGCCTCGACGGTGGGCACCGGGAGCTCGCCCTGGGTGAGCACGACGGCAGCGGCGGCGATGCGTCCGGCCTCGGCGGCGACGACCTCGGCGCCGAACCGCGCGTTCGCGCCCGCCGTCACGACGATGGTGTTCTCGCCCGTGCCCGACACGGTGATCTGCGCGACGCCCGTCGGCTCGCCGACGACGACGGCCACGCCATCCGTCGCCAGGCCGAACCCGGCGAACGTCCGCATCGGGACCTCGGCGTTCGGGTCGTCGCCGATCCTCGCGACCAGCTCGACCGACGCACCCGACAGGTGCGCCGCGACCGCCTGGTTCGCGCCCTTGCCGCCCAGCGCGACCCGGAAATCGAGCGAGTGCACGGTCTCGCCCGGGCCGGGGAACTCGTGCACGTAGCTCGTCGCGTCGACGTTCACCGAGCCGAACACGACGACGGTGCCGCGTGGCGCCACGACGTCAGGCCTGCGGGCCGGGACCCTGCACGCTCACCGCGAGGGCCTCGCCGCCCGACCGGTTCACGAAGCAGTAGAACGTCCGCTCGCCGGAGGTCCACTGCTCCTCCGTCACCGGGTACGACGCCTGCATCTGCAGGTCGGTCACGTCGCCGACCGCGGCCGTGTCGATCACGCCTTCGGCGGCGCACACCTGTGCGACCTGCGCCGCGACCTCGGCCTCACCCGGGAAGGCCGCCGCCGGGTCGGTCGACACCTCGCCGCGCAGCACGAGCTGCGCCGCGTGCGGCGCCGCGCAATCGACGACCGTGAACTCCTCGGCCCACGCGTCCTGGAACGGCTCGAGGCACTCGCCGCCGAACAGCTGGTTCCACGGGTAGACGCCGGGTGCCTGCATCGCGGTCGGGTCCGGGAGCTCCACCGTGTCCTGGGCGTCGGAGGCCGTCTGCTCGGCCCCGCCGCCGCCGATCACGCGCGTGACGAGCGCGAACCCGCCGACCACGAGCAGCACCGCGGCGAGCGCACCCGCGACCCACGCGAGCACCTTCACGGGCGAGCGTCCGCCGCCGTCGACCTGCTGGGCGGGCCGGCCGGTGCCGGACCCGCCGCCGACGGGACGAGCGGCCTCGTCGCGGCCGTAGGCGTCGTCGCGGCCGTAGGCGTCGTCGCGACCGTAGGCGTCGTCGCGGGCGAACGGGTCGTCGTACCGGTCGTCGCGCCCGAAGGGGTCGCGCGCGAAGGGATCGTCGCTCGGATCGAACCGGTCGGGCCGCGCGTCGGTGCCCGGTGCGGTGCGGGCGGGCGGCGCCTCGGGGACCACGCCCATCGGCCCCGTCACGCCGAACCCGGATCCGCCGAACAGCGCCGCGAGCCCGTCGCCGGTCTCGGTCCCCGGCTCGGTCGGGCGGCGCTCGTCGCGGCGGTCGTCGAACGGCTCGTCGCGAGCGGCGAACGGGTCGTCGTACACGGCGTCATCCGCATACGCGTCGTCGCGGCGGTCGTCGGCGTGCGCGTCGGCCTCGTCACGGGCGAACCGGGCGAACGGGTCGTCGTATCCGTCGTCGGCGGGCGTCTCGTCGCCATAGCGCTCGACCGACGCGTACGTGTCGACGCCGAACGGCTGCTCGTCGCGGGCCGGAGCGGCGTCGGAGCCCGAACGGCGGCGCGGCCCGGAGGTCTCGTCGTCGGGCTCCGCCTTCGGGTCCCGTCCGGTCGGGTCGGGCGTGAGGTTCCAGAAGTAGCCGGTCTGCGCGAGCTCGCGCGCCATGGGCGAGCTCTCCTCGCGCTCCCAGGGCGCCGGCTCGCGAGGTTCGTCGGCCGGCTCGGGCGTCCACTCGTGGGCGAACCCGTCCGCGGTGCCGGCCTCGGCCTGCCGGCGGCGCTCGCGCTCGGCGACCTCGTCGGCGTACCAGCGCACGTCCTCGTTCGCGTCGCGGCCCGCATCCTGCCATTCCGGCGGCCACGGAGCGCCCCCGTCGCCATCGTCTCGGTCGTCGTAGCCCTGCGGGTCGTACCCGCCGCGGTCGTCGTACCCGCCTGCGTGCGCCCCGTCGGCGGCGGCGTAGACATCGGGTTCGAATCCGCCACCGTCGGCCGATCGCCCCAAATCGCCGCCGGGCGCCCAGCCGCCGGCGTCCCAGCTGCGGTCGTCGTCGCCGCGGTCGTCATAGCCGTCGCCGTAACCGTCGTCCCGTCCGGCGGAGCCCGCCACGCGGTCTCGCCAGTCGGCGCCGGCGTCGCCGCCGGAACCATCGTGCGCACGCTGCTCGTCGCGTGGCGTCTCGTCCTCGGTGAGCGCCGACCAGAGCTCGTCGTCGTACTCGGCGCCCGCGGGCGGGTACGCGCCCGGAGCCGACGGGGGGACGGGCGTGAACGACTGCCGCGCCACGGGCGGCGGCGTGAAGCCGGCGAAGGGCGAGGCGCTGTCATCGGACGACTCGGGTGCCGCTCCGCGATCGTCGGGTCCGCCGTCGTCGACGGCGCCCCGATCGCGCGCATCGGCGGCGTACGCGTCGTCGCTCCGGTCGTCCCAGGCGGGCTCGGGCTCACGCAGGGGCTCCGGCTCCCAGTGCGGAGGCTCGTCGCGTCCCTGATCGTCGCGCCGCGCCTCGGAGGCGGGCTCCGAGAGGCGGCGGAACGCGGCGCGCAGCCCGTCCTCGGAGCCGATGCCCTCCTGGTCGCCCCACGTGAGCGCGAAGCTCGCGGGCGGCGTGACCGGCCCGGGCGGCGGCACCTCGGGCGGCGCAGGTGGGCCACCGAACGCAGGCGGCACCGGCGAGCCGACCGGCGGCTCGACCGAGGTGAGCCGCTCGGACGCCCCGGGGGGCCCGGGCACGCGCGGCGGCGCCGGGTGGGCGGGTTCCTCCCAGGCGGGCCGGTTCCAGGCCGGCTGGTTCCAGGCGGGCTGGTTCCAGACGGGCGGCGCCTGCTGCGGCTCGGGCTCATGACGCTCGATGGGCTCGCCGACGACGGGCAGGGCCCGCGTCACGGCGTCGGTCTCACCGGCGGGCTCGGCCAGCGAGAACCAGTCGAGCGACTCCTCGCTGCGGCGACGCGCACGGTCGGCGTGCGGCGGGGACGTCGGCTCGGCCGAGGGCGGAGCGAACGGCTCGGGAGCGACGGGAGGCTGCGGCGGGGTCGTGCGACCCTCGAGGTCGGGTCGTCGACCGCTGCCGAGCTGGCTCAGCAGCCAGTCGGCGTCGTCGAAATCGCCCGAATCGTAGCGTCCGTCGCGTCCGTTCATTCCAGTCCCAGATCCTTCAATCCGATCGCCGCGAGGTAGGGCACCCCCGCGGCCTCGATGACCTCGCGCGCGCCGGTGTCGCGGTCGACGACGACCGCGACGGCCGCGACCTCGGCCCCGACGGCGCGCAGCGCCTCGATGGCCTTCAGCGGCGAGCCCCCGGTGGTCGAGGTGTCCTCGAGGACGATGACGCGCTTGCCCGCGACATCCGGCCCCTCGACCTGCTTGCCGCGGCCGTGGTCCTTCGGCTCCTTGCGCACGACGAACGCGTCGTAGGCGAGCCCGCGCGCCGCGCCCTGGTGGAGCACCGCGGTCGCGATCGGGTCGGCGCCCATGGTCATGCCGCCGACGGCGGAGACATCGGGAACCGCGGCGATGAGGTCGAGCATCACCTGGCCGATGAGCGGAGCGACGCGGTGGTCGAGGCTGACCTTCCGGAGGTCGACGTAGTAGGTCGCCTTCTTGCCGCTGGTCAGCGTGAAGTCGCCGTGGAACACCGCCTCGTCGGAGATGTGATCGATGAGTCGGCGGCGCGCGTCGGTGGCGAGAGGGGCTCCGGAGGTCACCCGAATACTCTACGTCGTGCTTCCTGAGCGTCCGAGGCCGGTTTCCGGAGGGGCCGCTCCGCCTCGTCAGCCGTCGGATCGGCGACTCCGGCGCCGCGAGGATCGGGTGGTCGTCGCGTCCGCGATCCGGGTGAGCACGGGCTCGTCGGAGGGCGCGAGCACCGCGGGCAGGTCGATGTGGAACTCGGCGAGCTCCTCGGCGCTGCGGCGGACGAAGCGGTAGAGCGCCGACCCGATGAGCACGCCGAGCGCGATCGACATGACCGTGACGAAGGCGGCCGAGAAGTCGGCGACGCCCGCGGAGGTCGCGATCGCCCCCTCGGTGACGCCGATGAGCCCCGACGCGCCCGGGACGAGCACCCAGAACGCCGGCAGGAAGATCATCTGCGACGGCACCCCGCCGCGTCGGAGGTCCTCGATCCAGAGAACGAGCGGCGCGACGACGAGTGCACCGAAGAACCCGCTCACCGAGGGGCCGAGCAGGAACGCGCCAAGTTGCTGCGCGCCGTACGCGACGACGAGTGCGAGGAGCACCCAGCCGTACGTGCGGCCGGGCGCCGCGAAGTGGAGGTAGACGCCGAGCCCGTACAGTGCGAGGCCGATGCCGGCGACCCACCACGGCAGCGTCGTCGTCACCTCGGCCGGGGTGTAGTCGTCCTCGCCCACGCCCACGATGGTGCCGGCGGAGAGGATGCCGAACGCGAGGAGCGCGAGCTGGACCAGGCCTGCACCGAGCCGCGAGGATCCCGCGACCATCTGTCCCGCGGCGAGCTCGCGGACGCCCGTGGTGAGCAGCGCGCCGGGCAGGAACGTGGCCAACGGCGCGATCAGCACGCGCAGCGGATCGCCGACCGCGACATATGGCGCGAGCAGGAAGACGATGAGCGCGCATACGAACGACGCCATGATCGGCAGCACGATCGTGAGCGTCTGCGAGCGCACGAGCTTCGCGACGCCGATGATCGCCCCCAGCCCGAACCCCACGAGCGCGGCCTGCCAGCTCGGTGCGAGCAGCAGGGCCAACCCCGCGGTGAGGATGGCGTGGCCGAGCGTCCGCATGAACCAGTGCCGCGACGGCGGCATCGCCCCGATCTCGTTCAGGCGCCGGATGCCGTCGGCGGGCGAGATCTCGGCGCCCCGGGCCTGCCGGAGCAGGCGGCCCATCTCGGCGATCTGGTCGAAGCGGAACGACGCCTGCACCGACTGGAGGGCGACGCGCGCGGTGTCCCCCCGGCCGGTCTGAACGATCGCGATCGTCGGCAGCACGACCACGTCGACGTCCTCCCAGCCGTACGCCCGCGCGATCTGCACGATGTCGGCGCGGATGCGATCGGTCGACTCGGCCGAGGCGGTCATGCCCTCCGCGAGGCCGAGGAGGAAGGTGCGCAGCAGCGCGGGGTCCTCGACGGTGCGTTCGGTGTCGGGGGGTTGCGGGGGTGTGGGGGTGATCGGCATCGGGCTCGCTCCCTGGTCGCGTGCCGGTCACGCTAGCGCTCGCGCACGCCCCTCGCCAGCGCTTGCGGTCCGCGCGGCAGCGCGGTCTCGACCAGCCGGTCGCCGTCGCGCTCCACGCGGAGGGCGAACCCGTCTTCGCCGGAGCCGATGGCGCCGACGAGCTCCGCCCGACCGCGATGGCCGCGGAAGTGCAGCGCCCGGGACTCGCCGACCGCATAGCCGACCTCGCCCAGCTCGCCCGACCGGATCGCCCGACGGAGTGCGGGCAGGCGGGCCGGATCCGCGTCGGCGTGCGCGCAGAACGAGCCGGGGACGAAGCCGAGGCCCTCGGGCAGGGCGCGCAGGGTCGGCCCGTAGCTGTCGGTGACGCCGCCCTCGAACCAGCACATGGCCCCGGCGCTGCCACCCGTGAGCACGACGTCGGACGCGGGATCGCTCCAGAGCTCGGCGAGGAGGTCGTCGAGGCCGTGCCGGCGCCAGACGTCGAGCAGGTTGGCGGTGTTGCCCCCGCCGACGTGGATGACGTCGAAGCCGCGCACGAACGCGGCGAGGTCGTCGACGTCGCGCGCGAACAGCGGCAGGTGCCGCGGCACGCAGCGGTCGGAGTGGAACGTGGCGTAGAAGGCGAGCGCGTACGAGGGGTCGTCGCCGGCGGCCGTGCCGACGAAGAGCACCCGGGGTCGTTCCTTCCCCGTGAGGGCGAGCACGTAGTCGTGCAGGGGGTCGTCGCGGCGTTCCATCAGCGCCATGCCGGCCCCGCTCGCGACCACGTGCGCCATCCGCCCTCCTCGCGTCAGCTGCGTGCGCCGTGGGCTCGTCGCCCCACGCGGTCACGCTAACCGCAGCGGCGGCGGATGCCGGGAGCCCGCGCCGGATGCGGAAGGGCCGCCCCGCGGGGTGTCCCTCCCCCGCGCGGCGGCCCTGCCGTGGAACGCCGAGGCGTTCCACGTTCGCGCGACTCAGACGGTGCGCGCGAACGTCTCGCGCGGCTGGCGACGGTATCCGTCGCGGGCGGCGACGACGACCGAGCCGACGAGGCCGACGGTCGAGACGACGGCGAGGAGGATGTAGAAGGACATGGCGGTGTTCCTTTCGGTGTGAACGCGAGGATGTCGGGCGATCCGGTGCGCCCTTGCACATGTCCGACGTTCCTATTGTTGCGCGGGAAACAATTCAGCACAAGCGCACGAAACTACACTGAGGATGTAGTCTGACTACATGGATGTGCACCGTCTCGACCTGCTTCGCGAGCTCGCAGAACGTGGCAGCGTGACCGCCGTCGCCGAGGCCACGGGCCGCACCCCTTCAGCGGTCTCACAGCAGCTCAAGGTGCTCGAGCGCGAGGCGGGCATGCCGCTCACCGAGCGCGTCGGCCGCGGCCTCGTGCTGACCAGCGCCGGGCACGCGCTCGCGCGCAGCGCGACCGAGGTCGCGATCGCCCTCGAGCGTGCGACCGCGCTGTGGGACGAGTTCCGCAACCACCCCAGCGGCGAGGTCACGCTGCTGACCTTCCCGACCGTCGGCGCGGCACTGCTGCCCGCGGTGCTCACCGACCTCCGCGCGGTGGCCGGCCTCGTCGTGCGTGCGACCGACCTCGACCCCGAACTCGCCGAGTTCCCCGAGCTCACCAACGAGTACGACATCGTGCTCGCCCACACCATGCCCGGCGAACTGCCGTGGGGCGGCCGCGGCCTCCGGGCCCTCCCCCTGCTCACCGAGCCGCTCGACATCGGCATGCCCGCCGACCATCGGCTCGCCGGCCGGGCGCACGTGACACCCGCCGACCTCGTCGACGAGACGTGGCTCGGCGTGCCGTCCGGGTACCCGTTCGAGCGCATCCTGCACGCGATCGAGCAGGCGGCCGGCGGTCGCATCGAGGTGAGCCAGCGGTTCAGCGACATGCGCATCGTCGAGGCGTTCATCCGGGCCGGGCACGGCATCGCGCTCGTGCCGCGGTACACCTCGGGCGCGGTGCCCGACGACCTCGTGCTGAAGCCGCTGCGGGGCGTGGCATCCGTTCGCCAGATCTTCGCGCTGGTGCGGCCGGATGTCTCGGAGCGCCTCGCCGTGCGGACCGTGCTCGAGGTGCTCGTCGATCGGGCCGCGCGGCTCGAGCAGGCGTACGGGCATCCGTCGCGCGGCGGAGGCGGCGCCGGCCGCGCCGGCACCGGTGGGAGCGGCGACAGCGGCGGCGCGGAGTAGCATCCGAGGATGCCCGACGACGTGATCCTGTTCGACGTGCGCGACGGCCTCGCGCATCTGACCCTGAACCGCCCCGCGCGGCTCAACGCCGTCGATCCGGAGGCGATCGCGCGGTGGCAGGAGCTCGCGCACGAGATCGCCGAGCGCGACGACATCCGCGCGGTGCTGTTCGATGCCGCCGGGCGCGCGTTCTGCGCCGGCGGCGACGTCGTCGCGATGTCCGGGCTCGCGGCGGCCGAGGGCGACGGCGATCGCCCCGGCGAGGTGGTGCGCCGGCTCGCCGACCGCATCCACGACGGCCACCGCACGCTCCGCGAGAGCACGAAGCCGATCGTCGCCGCGGTGCAGGGCCCGGTCGCCGGCGGCGGCCTCGGCTACATGCTCGTCGCCGACGTGATCGTCGCATCCGAACGCGCCACCTTCGCGAGCCGGTACTCCGACATCGGGCTCACCCCCGACTGCGGCGTGAGCACGCTCCTGCCGGAGGCGATCGGCGTGCGCCGCGCACTCGAGCTGACGCTGACCTCGCGCACGCTCACCGCCGCCGAGGCGCTCGACTGGGGGCTCGTCGCCGAGGTCGTCGCGCCCGACGCGCTCGACGCGCGGGCCCGCGAGATCGCGGCGGGATGGCTCTCTGCGGCGAGCGCCGCGTTCGGGCAGACCAAGCGGCTCGTGCACTCCGGACTCGGGCGGCCCTTCCAGGACGCGCTCGACGACGAGGCCCGCACCATCGGCGCCGCGTTCGAGACGCCGTACGCGCAGGCCGCGGTCGCCCGCTTCGCCGCTGCAGCCGCGTCGCGGCGCTGAGGGGTGGGCCGCGGGCGGGGCCTCGGGACGCCGCGCACCGACGCAACCGGGTGACGTCGCGCCATCCGCTCGGCAGGATGGGGCCATGGCAACCGATGACCTGCAGAGCCTCTCCGACGAGATCGGCCGCATCGCACGCGATCGGGCCGTGAGCATCGCCGCGGCGGAGTCGCTCACCTCGGGCGCGATCGCGAGCGCGTTCGGACGCGGCGAGGCGGCGTCCGAATGGTTCGCGGGCGGGGTGGTCGCCTACGCCGAGCGCGTGAAGCGCGAGGTGCTCGGCGTGACGGCGACGTCCGTGCTGACCGCGCAGTGCGCGCGGGAGCTCGCGACGGGCGTCGCGCGCCTGCTCGACGCCGACCTCGCGGTCGCCGTCACGGGCGTCGGCGGCCCCGACCCCGAGGAGGGCCTGCCGCCCGGCACGGTCTACGCCGCCGTCGCCGTCCGCGACAACGTGACGGAGGCCACGTGGCGGTTCGACGGCGACCCCTCGGCGGTCGTCGAGCAGACCGTGCTCGCCGCGCTCGGCCTGGTGCGCCGCGCCCTCGACTGACGCGGCGCACCAGGCATCAACGAGACCCGGCAGGGACCTCGCCGAACCCGTCCACCAGGAGCAGGCGAAGCGCGGAGACGGCGCTCGCGGCATCGGGCCCGCTGCCGTCGAGCCTGATGCGGTGGCCCTGCTTGGCGCCGAGCGACAGCAGGCCGATCATGCTCCTGGCGGCGACCGGACCGGAACCCGTCGTCACGTTCGTCACGTCGACGAGGGCGTCGTACCCGCCGATCGCCTGGACGAGCATGGCGGCCGGCCGGGCATGCAGGCCCTCGGGGTTGATGAGCACCTCGTCCGCCGAGAGCGGATCGGCTGACGCCGATGGCGATCCGGGTGCCGGACCGGGCGACGACTCGAGCTGATCGCGCTTCGAGGCGAGCGCTCCGGCGACCTCGCGAGCGACCTCCTCGAGCGGAGCGTCGGTCGTCGCGAGCACGAGGCCCGCGGTGATGCCCTCCGCGAACGGGCCCGAGCTGACCACGACCGCCGTGCGCGATTCCCGGAGGTCGAGGGCGAGCTCGGCGCTCAGCACTGCCGACCCGAGATCGGGGATGACAAGCACGCCGTCGACGTCGCCCGTCGCGCCGACCTCGTCGATCGCCGCAGCGACCGCCGCGGCATCCGTGCCGAATCCCCCGTCGACGCCGGCCGCGATGCGGATCGGGGGCGGACCGTCATGCACCATCTGCATCCCGAGCTCGACCGCGGCCTCGGCGAGGCGCGGACTGTGCGACACGATGACCAGGCCGATCATCCGATGCGCTCCGCATGCGAGTCCGCGAGGGCCTGCACCAGGATCGCGGCCGAGGCCGCGCCGGGATCCAGGTGCTCGGCGCTGCGATCGCCCAGGTAGCTCGCGCGGCCCTTGCGGGCGACGAGCGGCACGGTGGCGTCCCTGCCCACGACCGCAGCGGCGGCCGCGGCCCGGAGCGAGGCCGCGAGTGGGCGACCGTCCGCCGCCGCGGCGCTCAGGGCGTCGACCGCCGGCTGGAGCGCATCGACCATGGTCTTGTCTCCCGGCTCGGCCCGGCCCCGTGCGACGACGCCGGCGACGCCGGCGCGGAACGCCTCGGCGACGACCGTCGTGTCGAGCTCGGAGGCCGGGCCGACGCGCTTGCCCATCTCGAGGAACAGCGTGCCGTAGAGCGATCCACTCGCCCCGCCCACCGTCGACACGAGCGCCATTCCAGTGGACTTGAGCACGGCGCCGGCGTCCTCCGAGCGCGTCTCCGTGAGCCGGAGGCGGACGGCGGCGGTGCCTCGCGCCATGTTGGTGCCGTGGTCGGCGTCGCCGATCGCGGAGTCGAGCTCGGTCAGGTGCTCGGCCTGCGCGACGACCTGTTCGTCGAACCGCAGCATCCAGGCGACCAGGTCGTCGACCGTGAGGCGGCCGCCCTCGAGAGCCGGCATTCCTCAGGCTCCCCAGCGGAGAGCCGGCGTGCTCACCGGGGCGTCCCAGAGCCGCAGAAGCTCGTCGTCGGCGCGCAGCAACGTGAGCGAACACCCGGCCATGTCGAGGCTCGTGATGTAGTCGCCCACGAGCGTGCGCGCCACGGTGACGCCGCGCTCCTCCAGGAGTGACGCGACGGCGCCGTACATGAGGTAGAGCTCGATGAGCGGCGTGCCGCCGAGACCGCTGAGCATGGCGATCACGGGCGCCCCGGTGAAGTCGTGGTCGGCCAGGATCGCCGACACGAGCACCTCGGCGATCTCGGCGGCCGGACGCAGCGGCGCCCGCGTGCGGCCGGGCTCCCCGTGGATGCCGACGCCCATCTCGATCTCGTCCTCCGGAAGGTCGAAGCTCGGCTTGCCGACCGAGGGCAGGGTCGCACTCGTGAGCGCGACGCCCATCGAGCGGCCGTTCTCCGAGACGCGTGTGGCGATCGCGTGGACGGCGTCGAGGTCGGCGCCCTCCTCGGCGGCGGCCCCGGCGATCTTCTCGACGAGCACCGTGGTGCCCACGCCGCGCCGCCCGGCGGTCCACGTCGAGTCCTCGACGGCGACGTCGTCGGCGACCAGCACGGTCTTCACCGGGATGCCCTCGACCTCGGCGAGCTCGGAGGCCATCTCGAAGTTGAGCACGTCGCCCGTGTAGTTCTTGACGATGTAGAGCACTCCGGCACCGGCGCTCACCGTGTGCGTGGCGGCGAGCATCTGGTCGGGCGTCGGCGATGTGAAGACCTCGCCGGCGCAGGCGGCGTCGAGCATCCCGAGGCCGACGAAGCCGCTGTGCAGCGGTTCGTGCCCCGAGCCGCCGCCGGAGATGAGGGCGACCTTGCCCTGCTTCGCCGTCGCGCGCGAGACCACGCGGTTCTCGAAGTCGACGGCGAGCTCGGGGTGGGCCGCCGCGACGCCCGTGAGGGCATCGGCCAGCACCGACGACGGTGCATCGATGAGCTTCTTCATGCGCGTGCCTCCTCTTCGACGAGCGCTTCGGTCAGGGTGGTGCGGTCGGCCTGCGTGCGCGAGACCAGCCCGAACGCGAGGGCCGCGAGGACGCCGCCGGCCAGTTCGGCGATGACGTACACGGGCCACTGCTCCCACTGCACCGTTCCGCCGAGCACCTGCTGCACGAGCATCGGGCCGGTGGTGCGGGCGGGGTTGATCGAGGCGCCGGTCGCGGGCGCCACCGGGATGATCGCGGCGAAGACGACGAGGCCGATCACCAGGCCGGCGAAGCCGGGGGCGGCCTTGCGGTGGATCACGCCGAAGACCGTGAACACCAGCAGGAACGTGCCGAGGAACTCGGCCGTGAAGGCCTGCCAGACCGGGATGTCGCCGTACGAGGCCACGCCCAGGCCGAGCTCGCTCGCCTGCGGACCGAGCGCCCCGACGATCGCGAAGGCGCCGACGGTCGCACCCAGCAGTTGCGCGATGACGTAGCCGGGCACGTCGCGCCAGGCGAACTTGCCCGTCACGGCGAGGGCGAGCGTCACGGCCGGGTTGATGTGGTTGCCCGAGATGTACCCGAACACGTACACGGTCGCGACGACGATGGTGCCGAAGGCCAGCGAGATGAAGCCGAGGTCGGCGGGGGCGAAGGGCTGGTCGCCCCTCACCAGTGCGAACGCCGGCACCGAGCCGACGCCGACGAACACGAGGAAGGCGGTGCCGAGGAACTCGGCCGCGAGCCGCTGCCAAGTCCTGTTGTCATCCATGATCTGCGTTCTCCTTTGAACCGGGGTGAGACCCGACACGGGCCCGGGATCCGAAAGTCATTCGACATTGTCGAATTCCGTTCGGTAATACCGAATACTGGACCTCGGGCATCCCGATGTCAAGAACCAGACAGAATGGGATGCGCAATGGCGCCGCGACGGACCGGGAGGGGGAACGCTGTGATCCAGTCGATCGACCGCGCAGCGAAGATCCTCGCCCTGTTGCAGGGCTCGCGGCGCATGGGCATCACCGAACTCGCGGCCGCACTCGAGCTGCCGCCCTCGACCGTGCACGGCATCGTCAAGTCGCTGCAGGCGCACGGGCTCGTCGCGCAGCAGCCGAGCGGCAACCGCTACGTGCTCGGTCCGGCCCTCCTCAAGCTGTCGAGCGTCTACCTCGACACGCTCGACGTGCGCGCCCGATCGATGCGCTGGATGCACGAGCTGTCCAGCCGGACCGGCCTCGCGACCCGCCTGGGCGTCGAACTCTTCGGCGAGGTGATCGTGATCCACCACGACCGCCGCCCCGACGGCAGCGAGCAGATGCCCGAGACGGGCGTGACGATCCCGAGCCACGCCTCGGCGCTCGGCAAGGTCCTGCTCGCCTACGATCCGGCGCACGCGGCCGACGCGCTCTCGCGCCCGCTCGTCGCACTGACCGCCGAGACCATCACCGACCCCGACCTCGTCCGCGCGGGGTTCGCTCAGATCCGTCGCGAGGGGCTCGGGTTCGAGAACGAGGAGGCCGTGATCGGCGAGTCCTCCGTCGCCGCGCCGGTCTGCTCCGACGAGGGCGAGGTGATCGCCGCGATGGCCGTGGTCATGCCGACGAGCGAGTGGCCCCCTTCCGAACGGGTCCTGAAGGAACTGAGGGAGGCCGCCCGCAACGTCTCCCGGGAACTCGGGGCACCGACATGGCCGCCGCGCTCGCCCGCCCCGACGGACTGAGATCGGGGCGGGCGGAGGCGCGCGCGTTTCAGTCGTGCTGCGGGAAGCCCAGGTTGATCCCGCCGTGGCTCGGGTCGAGCCAGCGCGACGTGATCGCCTTCTCCTGCGTGTAGAAGTCGAAGCCGCGCGGTCCGTACGCCTTCGCGTGGCCGAACAGCGAGTCCTTCCACCCGCCGAACGAGTGGTAGCCCACCGGCACCGGGATCGGCACGTTGATGCCGACCATGCCGACCGTCACCTCGCGCTGGAAGCGCCGGGCGGCGCCGCCGTCGTTGGTGAAGATCGCCGTGCCGTTGCCGTAGCGGCTGTCGTTGATGATCCGCACGCCGTCCTCGTAGCCCTCGACGCGGACCACCGAGAGCACGGGCCCGAAGATCTCGTCGCGGTACACCGCCGACGACACGGGCACCTTGTCGAACAGCGTCGGCCCCATCCAGAAGCCCTCGTCGGCGCCGTCGATCGCGTGCTCGCGCCCGTCGACGACCACGTCGGCCCCGTCGGACCTCGCCGTGTCGACGTACCCGGCGACCTTGTCGCGATGCTCGCGCGTGATGAGCGGACCCATGTCGGTGCCGCGCGTGCCGTCGCCGACCGTGAGGCGCGCCATCCGCTCGCGCACCTTGTCGACGAAGGCGTCGGCGACCGTGTCGACCGCGAGCACGACCGAGATCGCCATGCAGCGCTCGCCCGACGAGCCGAAGCCCGCGTTCACGGCGGCATCTGCCGCGAGGTCGAGGTCGGCGTCGGGCAGCACGAGCATGTGGTTCTTCGCGCCGCCGAGCGCCTGCACGCGCTTGCCGGCGGCCGTGCCGTGCTGGTAGATGTACTTGGCGATCGGCGTCGAGCCGACGAACGAGATCGCCCGCACGGTCGGGTGCTCGAGCAGCGCGTCGACCGCGACCTTGTCGCCGTGCACGACGTTGAGCACGCCGTCGGGCAGTCCGGCCTCCTGCAGCAGGCGGGCCAGCCACACGGACGCCGACGGGTCCTTCTCCGACGGCTTCAGCACGACCGTGTTGCCGGTCGCGATCGCGAGCGGGAAGAACCACAGCGGCACCATCGCCGGGAAGTTGAACGGGCTGATGATGCCCACGACGCCGAGCGGCTGGCGCACCGTGTACACGTCGATGCCCGACGAGGCGTTCTCGGAGTACTCGCCCTTGGTGTACTCGGGCATCGCGCACGCGAGCTCGACGACCTCGAGGCCGCGCGCGATCTCGCCGAGCGCGTCGGAGGTCACCTTGCCGTGCTCGCTCGTGAGGATCGCGGCGAGCTCGGTCGCGCGCCCCGCCAGCAGCTCGCGGAACTTGAACATCACCTGCTGGCGCTTGGCGATGGACGTGTCGCGCCACGCGGGGAATGCGCGCGCGGCGGCCTGCACCGCGGCATCCACGTCGTCGGCGCTCGCGTAGCGCACCTCGCGCTGCACGACGCCCCGCGCCGGGTCGTAGACGGGTCCGGTCCGCTCGGATGCGCCGGCGGCGGGGGCGCCGTCGATCCAGTGGTCGAGCACCTCGGCGGCGGGCGCGTCGCTGCGCGTCGCCCGGTCGGTGGTCGTGTCGGTCATGGTCTCGTTCCTCTCGGTCGAGTGTCCGGGTCTTCGTAGGGTGGGGAGGTCGACGGATGCCGCGGCATCCGTCTCACACGGCGACGGTGCCGAGCACCTCGTCGTAGATCTCGGCCGCCTGGGCGACCTCGTCGGCGGTGACCACGCAGGGCGGCACCACGTGGATCCGGTTGTCGGCCACGAACGGCAGCAGGCCCCGCTCGAGGAGGGCGCCCTTGAGGCGGCCCATCTCGGCGGCCGGAAGCGGCTCGCGCGTCTCCGGGTCGGTGACCAGGTCGAGCGCCCAGAACACGCCCTCGCCGCGCACCTCGCCGATGACGCGGTGCTTCTCGGCGAGCTCGGTGAGCGCGGGGGCGATGGCCTCGGCGCCGACGTCGCGCGCGTGGTCGACGATGCCCTCCGACTCCATCGCGTCGATCGCCGCGACGATCGACGCCATGGCGAGCGGATGACCCGAGTAGGTGAGCCCGCCGGGGAAGACGCGCTCGTCGAAGTCGGCCGCGATCTCGTCGCTGATGATCACGCCGCCGACAGGCACGTAGCCGGAGTTCACGCCCTTCGCGAACGTGATGAGGTCGGGCGTCACGTCGTAGCCGTCGAACGCGAACCAGCGTCCGGTGCGGCCGAAGCCGGCCATGACCTCGTCGAGGATCAGCACGATGCCGTGCCGGTCGCACAGCTCGCGCACGCCCGCGAGGTAGCCGGGCGGCGGAATGATGACGCCGGCGGTGCCCGGCACGGTCTCGAGCAGGATCGCCGCGATCGTCGTCGGCCCCTCGGCCTCGATGACCCGCCGCAGGTGCTGCAACGCGCGCTCGGTCTCCTGCTCGGGCGTCTCCGACCAGAACTCGCTGCGGTACGGGAACGGACCGAAGAAGTGCACGTGTCCGCGCGCATACCGGTTCGGGATGCGCCGCCAGTCGCCGGTCGCGACGATCGCGGCGCCCGTGTTGCCGTGGTACGAGCGGTAGGTCGAGAGCACGGTGTCGCGGCCGGTGTGCAGGCGCGCCATCCGGATCGCGTTCTCGTTGGCGTCGGCGCCGCCGTTCGTGAAGAACACCTTGTCATGCCCCTCGGGGGCGCGCGCCACGATGCGCTTGGCGGCCTCGCCGCGCGCGAGGTTCACGGTCGCCGGCCCGATCGTGGCGAGCAGCTTCGCCTGCTCGGTGATCGCTGAGACGACCGCCGGGTGCTGGTGCCCGATGTTCACGTTCACGAGCTGGCTCGAGAAGTCGAGGTACTCGTTGCCGGCGTGATCCCACACTCGGGCGCCGCGGCCGCTCGCGATCACGAGCTGCGGCGGGCTGCCTTGCGCCGACCACGAGTGGAAGACGTGCTTCGCATCGAGCTCACGCGCGAGCGCGTCGAGGTCGGCGGTCAGGTTCTCGGTCATCAGCGTCGTCGCCTTTCAGTTCAATGATGCGCCTGTGCGGGTCGGGGAGCGGCACCCGGTCGTTCCCCGACCCGCAGGCGTACCTAGTTGCCGCCCTCGTTGAGGGTGACCTCGATGGGTTCGTACGATTCGCCGAGCAGGTCGACGCCGTCGGCCTCGAGGTTCGCGATGGCCTCGTCGACGTACTCGTTGGTGTACGCGGTGTCGGGCGGGTCGGTCGTGATGACCTGCGCGCCGTCCTGGTTGTTCGTGGCGAGGGCCATCTCGACCGTGGCGTCCCACTGGTCCTCGTTGATGTGGCCGATGCCGCTCGTCGACGGCCAGATCAGCTTGTTGATCTCGTTGGCCATCCAGAGCTGGTGGCTCGTGCCGAGGGTCGACCCGGCGGCGGTCACCGCATCGGCGGCGGCCTGCGGGTCGTCGCGCTGGTCGATCCAGCCGAGGATGGCGCCCTGGATGAGCTTGACCGCGGTCTCGCGGTACTCCTCGTCGGACTCGAGCCGCTCGGTGTTCGCCCAGATCGCGTCCTGGAGCATGGCCGTGCCGACCTCGTTCCAGTCGATCACCGAGAAGTCCTCGGGCTGGTAGAGCTCGCCCGTCTCGGGGTTCACGGCCTCGAGCAGCTGCGCGTACTCGTTGTAGGTCATGGCCTGGGCGGCGTCGATCTCCTTGTTCAGCAGCGCGTTCATGTCGAAGTTCTGCTGCACGATCGTGTAGTCGGACGCGCCGGCTTCGGTGAGGCCCGCGAAGAGCTCCCACTCGTTGCCGAAGCCCCAGCTGCCGATCTGCTTGCCCGACAGGTCTTCCGGTCCCGCGATGCCGCTGTCGGCCCAGGCGACCTGCAGGGTCGCCGACCGCTCGAAGATCTGCGCGATGTTCGTGATGCCGGCGCCGGCCTCGATCGACGCCAGCGCCTTGGGCACCCACGCGATCGCGAAGTCGACGTCGCCCGCGGCGAGCACGTCCTGGGGGACGATGTCGACCGCGCCCGGGACGATCTCGACGTCGAGGCCGAGGTCCTCCCAGTACCCGTTCGCCTCGGCGAGGTAGTAGCCGCCGAACTGCGCCTGCGTGAGCCACTGCAACTGCAGGGTGACGGGCGTGAGCTCGCCGTCGGCGCTGTCGCCGTCGCCGTCGCCCGTGTCGCCGCCGCCGCTGGAGCAGCCGGCGAGCACGAGGGCGGTCGCCGCTGCTGCTGCGGCGCCCGCGAGGATCCTGTTGCGCTTCATGTGCGTTCCTCTCTTGGTGGTGGTGCGCTGGTGTTCGGGTCTGGTCAGCGGTGGCGGGAGGCGACCCTCTCGATCAGGCTGGTGAGGGCGAAGAAGACGAGGCCGAGGAGGATCGCACCGATCACGAACGCCCATGCGCGGGCGTAGGCGCTGGATGCCGCGGCCGTCGTGATCGCGGAACCGAGCCCCTCACGCGGGCCGCCGAAGTACTCGGCCACGAGCGCGGAGATCACGGCGAGCGATGAGGCGATGCGCAGGCCCGTGAAGAAGTGCGGCAGGGCCGAGGGGATGGTGACGGCGCGCGTCTGCTGCCATCCGGTCGCGGCGTACGAGCGCATGAGGTCGCGGTGCACGGGACGCACCTGGCGAAGGCCCCGGAGCGTGTTGAGGAACACGGGCACGAACGCGGCGAGCGAGGCGATCAGGATGCGCGCGACCTCGGAGGTCGAGCCGAACATCGTGTAGAGCACCGGCGCGAGCGCGACGATCGGCACGACCGCCACGGCGGCGACGATCGGGGCGAGCATGCCGTCGATCGCGCGGATGGTCGACGCCGCGATCGCGAGTACCACGCCGAGCACCGCCCCGATCACGAGGCCGATGAGCGCGTTCAGGCCGGTCGCGAGCGTCGCGGCGAGCACCTGCGGCGCGTACTGCACGAGCTGCGCCCAGATGGCCGACGGGCTCGCGAGCACGAACGGCGGGATGCCGGCCGCGACCACTACGAGCTCGACGAGCAGCACCAGCACGACGAACAGCAGGATCGGCGGCACGACGAGGGCGACGAAGCGGCGGAGCCATCCTGTGGGTCGAGGAGCACGCGAAGCGCGCGTCTCGAGGCCCGTGACGGCGACCTCGGGGTCTCGAGACGGCGCCGGGGGCGCCTCCTCGACCCGCACAGGCGGTGCATTCGTCATCGCACGTCCACCCCCCGCGCGCTGCCGGCTGCGGGCGCGGCCTGGGGTCCGTGCAGCGCCTCGCGGACGGCCGTGACGCCGGCGAAGAACGCGGCGTCCTCGCGCAGGTCCTCGCCGCGCTCGGCCGCGTCGCCGAGGCGCACGTCGATCTCGTCGGTGATGCGCCCGGGGCGCGGCGACATGACGACGACCCGGTCGGAGAGGTAGACGGCCTCGGGGATCGAGTGGGTCACGAACACGACGGCGGCGCCGGTCTCGGTGCGGATGCGCAGCAGCTCGGTCTGCATGCGTTCGCGGGTCATCTCGTCGAGCGCGCCGAACGGCTCGTCCATGAGCAGCAGCCGCGGCTGCTCGGCGAGCGAGCGGGCGATCGCGACGCGCTGCTGCATGCCGCCCGAGAGCTGGTCGGGGTAGTGCTTCGCGAAGTCGGCGAGTCCGACGAGGTCGAGCAGCTCGGCCACGCGCGAGCGGCGCTCGGCGGCGGCGACGCCGTGCAGCTGCAGGGGCAGCTCGATGTTCGCCGCGACCGAGCGCCACGGCAGCAGGCCTGCCTGCTGGAACGCGATGCCGTACGACTGGTCGATGCGGGCCTGCTTCGCGGTCTTGCCGAACACCCGGATGTCGCCCGCCGTGGGTTCGTCGAGGTCGGCGATGAGGCGCAGCAGCGTGGACTTGCCGCAGCCAGACGGGCCGATCAGCGAGACGAACTCGCCGGCGTGCACCGTGAGGTCGATGCCGGTGAGGGCGGTGACCGTGGCGCCCTTCGCGCCGGTGAACACGCGCTCGACGCCTCGGACCACGACGGCCTCGGAGGCGTCGGCGGCGGGGGTCGCGGCAGGGGCGGGGGCGGTCGAGCTCATGCGACGGTCTCCTGTCGGCGGAACGGGCTGAGGAAGGCGGCGAGGAGGGCGACGAAGCCGGCCGCAACGAGGCCGAGCAGGACCGCCCCGAGGATGGGCGCCCAGGGCTTGGCCGGGTCGCTCGACGCGGCGACCGCGGTCTCGAGAATGAGCCGGCCGATGCCGCCCGTGAAGCCCACCGAGATCTCGGCCACCACCGTGCCGACGACCGCGTTCGCAGCGGCGAGCCGCAGTGCGGGGATCAGGAACGGCACGCTCGCGGGAAGGCGCAGGCGGAACAGCGTGGTCCACCAGCCGGCCGCGTAGCTGCGCATGAGGTCGAGGTGCGCGGCATCCGGTGACTGCAGGCCGCGCAGGGCGCCGACGGCGACCGGGAAGAAGGCCAGGTAGCTGGCGATGATCACGACCGACATCCAGCTCTCCCACGAGAACGCGCCGAACTCCAGGCGCGAGCCCCAGTTGCGGATGAGCGGCGCGAGCGCGATGAGCGGCACGGTCTGGCTCAGGATGACGAACGGGAGCACGGCGCGCTCGGCGATGCGGAACCCGAGCATGAGCAGCGCGAGCGCGAACCCGACGACGACGCCCACGAGCCACCCGAGGGCCGCGACTCCCAGGCTCGTGAGCGCCGCAAGCAGCACGACGACGCCGAGCGGCAGGGCGCCCGGCGCGCGGGTCACGGGCTCGACGATGCGGGCGAACATCTCCCACGTGTGCGGCATCGCCTGGTCGCTCGTGCGCGGCAGGAGCCGGATGCCGCTGCCCGTCACGCCCTCCTGCGCGCCGATCAGCCATCCGTCGGCGGGACCGACGAGCTTGTACAGCTCCCACAGCGCGGCGAGCGCGACGACCCCGAGGGCACCCCACAGCACCGCGCGCCAGCGGCGCGTGCGCGCGCCCGCGCGTGCCGGTCGAGGAGCGCCCGGCGGAGCCGGACGCGTCTCGAGACCCGCCGTCACATCCGTCATGCCTTCGCCACGACGTGCTCGGAGAGCGCCGGGATCACGGTCTCGCCGTACACCCGCAGCGTCTCCTCCTTGTTGTCGTGCTGGAGGTACCCGGCGAACTGGTCGACGCCGAGCTCGGCGAGGGCCTTCAGCTTCTGGATGTGCTGGTCGGCGGAGCCGAGCACGCAGAACCGCTCGACGATCTCGTCGGGCACGAAGTCGACATGGTCGTTGTCGGCCTTGCCGTGCGTGTTGTAGTCGTAGCCCTCGCGACCGCGGATGTAGTCGGTGAGCGCGTCGGGCACGGTGCCGTGCATGCCGTACTTCGCGACGATGTCGGCGACGTGGTTGCCGACCATCCCGCCGAACCAGCGGCACTGGTCGCGCATGTGCGACCAGTCCTCGCCGATGTACATGGGCGCCGCCACGCAGAACTTGACCGACATCGGGTCGCGGCCGACCTTCTCCGCGGCATCCCGGACCGTCTTGATCATCCACTCGGCGATGTCGAGGTCGGCGAGCTGCAGGATGAACCCGTCGCCGACCTCGCCCGCGACGCGCAGCGCCATGGGGCCGTACGCGGCGACCCACACCTCGAGCTCGGACCCCTTGCTCCAGGGGAACCGGATGTTCGAGCCGTGGTAGTCGACGGCCCGCGAGTTGCCGAGCTCACGGATCACGTGGATCGACTCGCGCAGCTCGGTCATCGTCGTCGGCTTGCCGTTCGTGACGCGCACCGCCGAGTCGCCGCGGCCGATGCCGCACACGGTGCGGTTGCCGAACATCTCGTTGAGGGTCGCGAAGACGGACGCCGTGACCGTCCAGTCGCGCGTCGCCGGATTCGTCACGAACGGGCCCACCTTGATGCGCTGCGTCTGCGCGAGGATCTGGCTGTAGATGACGTAGGGCTCCTGCCACAGGATGTGCGAGTCGAACGTCCACACGTGGCTGAAGCCGTGCACCTCGGCGAGCTTCGCGAGCTGGATGGTCCGCGATGCCGGGGGGTTGGTCTGGAGGACCGCTCCGAATTCCATCCGATGCTCCTTTCGTTGTGCGGGTCGAGGAGGCCGCTCGCGGCCGTCTCGAGACCCGGTTTGCTCGGGCCCTGCGGTTTCGAGACGGCGCTGGCGCGCCTCCTCAACCCGCAGACGATGTTCAGATGAGGTACTGGCTGAGGCCGCGCTTGAGGTACTGCCCGTGGCCGGCCGCACCCGTGAACGCGTCGTTCTCCACGACCACCCGGCCGCGGCTCATGACGGTGTCGACCTTGCCGTCGATCTCGTAGCCCTCCCACGCGGAGTAGTCCATGTTCATGTGGTGGGTCTTCTCGAGGCCGATCGACGTGTGGCCCTTCGGGTCGTAGACGACGATGTCGGCGTCGGCCCCGGGCTGGATGACCCCCTTGCGCCCGTAGAGTCCGAACATCCGGGCCGGCGTGGTGCTCGTGAGCTCGACCCAGCGCTCGAGCGTGATCTCGCCCGTGACGACGCCCTGGTACATGAGGTCCATGCGGTGCTCAATCGAGCCGATGCCGTTCGGGATCTTCCGGAAGTCGCCGAGGCCGAGCTCCTTCTGGTCCTTCATGCAGAACGGGCAGTGGTCGGTCGAGACCATCTGCAGGTCGTTCGTGCGGAGGGCCTGCCACATCGAGTCCTGATGCCCCTCGGCGCGGCTGCGGAGCGGCGTGGAGCACACCCACTTCGCGCCCTCGAACGCGCCCCACTCGTCGGACTTCGCGCCGAGCTGGTCCTCGAGCGAGAGGTAGAGGTACTGCGGGCAGGTCTCGCCGTAGACGTTCTGGCCCTTGTCGCGCGCCCACGCGAGCTGCTCGACGGCCTGCTTGGCCGACACGTGCACCACGTAGAGCGGCGCGCCCGTGAGCTTCGCGAGCATGATCGCGCGGTGCGTCGCCTCCTCCTCCATCTCCCAGGCGCGGGCGATGCCGTGGTAGTACGGGTCGGTCTTGCCCTGGTCGACGAGCTGCTGCGCGAGCACGTCGATCGCCGGCCCGTTCTCGGCGTGCATCATCGTGAGCATGCCGGTGTCGCGCGACACCTGCATGGCCTTCAGGATCTGCGCGTCATCCGAGTAGAAGACGCCGGGGTAGGCCATGAACATCTTGAAGCTCGTGACGCCCTCGTCGGGGAGCTTCTTCATCGCCTCGAGGGATGCCTCGTTGACGTCGCCGACGATCTGGTGGAACCCGTAATCGATCGCGCAGTTGCCGCCGGCCTTCTCGTGCCAGGCCGCCAACCCGTCTTCGAGCCGCTGGCCGTACGTCTGCACCGCGAAGTCGATGATCGAGGTCGTGCCGCCGTGCGCCGCGGCACGCGTGCCCGACTCGAACGTGTCGCTCGCCTCGGTGCCGCCGAAGGGCAGCTGCATGTGGGTGTGCGCGTCGATGCCGCCGGGGATCACGTACTTGCCGGCGGCGTCGATGACGCGATCGACGGATGCCGCGACATCCGTGCCCATGAGCTCGCTGCCGGGCTGCAGCACGGCGACGATGCGCTCGCCGTCGACGAGCACGTCGGCCTCGACGCGCCCGGTCGCGCTCACCACGGTGCCGCCGGAGATGAGGGTGGTCGTCATTGCTTCTCCTGTTCTGCGGATCGAGTAGGACCGAAGGCCCGTATCGAGATCACGTCGCCGGGTCTCGATACGCGCTCCGCGCTACTCGACCACCACTTCGTTACGGCTTCGGGATGGACGTGTAGGAGTCGGGCCGGCGGTCGCGGTAGAACTGCCAGGCGTTGCGCACCTGGCGGATCATGTCCATGTCGAGGTCGCGGACCACGACCTCCTCGTGCGAATCCGAGCCGTATTCGCCGACGATGTTGCCCTGCGGGTCGACGAACTGGCTCGAGCCGTAGAAGTTCACGGCGAGCTCGCCGTACTCGTTGTCCTCGAGGCCCACTCGGTTCGGCGCGCCGATGAAGTAGCCGTTGGCGGCGGCCGCGGCGGGCTGCTCGATCTCCCAGAGGCGCGCCGAAAGGCCGGGCTTGGTCGCGTTGGGGTTGAAGACGATCTGCGCGCCGTTCAGGCCCAGCTCGCGCCATCCCTCGGGAAAGTGCCGGTCGTAGCAGATGTAGACGCCGATCGGACCGACTGCGGTCTGGAAGACGGGGTACCCGAGGTTGCCGGGGCGGAAGTAGAACTTCTCCCAGAACCGGTCGAGGTGCGGGATGTGGTGCTTGCGGTACTTGCCGAGGATGGTGCCGTCGGAGTCGACGACGACCGCGGTGTTGTAGTAGACGCCGGGCTGGTCCTCCTCGTAGATGGGAAGGATCATGACCATGCCGAGCTCCTTGGCGAGCGCCGCGAAGCGCTGCACGATCGGGCCGTCGGCGGGCTCGGCGTAGTCGTAGTACTTCACGTCTTCGGTGATGCCGAAGTACGGACCGTAGAACAGCTCCTGGAAGCAGATCACCTGCGCGCCCTGCTCCTTGGCCTGCCGGGCGAACTGCTCGTGCTTGTCGAGCATCGACTCCTTGTCGCCCGTCCAGGTCGTCTGGGTGATGGCTGCTCGAACGATCGTCATGGTGCCTCCTGAGTCGGTCGGCGTCGTTGCCGCCCGCCCGGACAGGCGTGGAGCGCGTGCTGCGCTAGTGCCTTCCGTGCGTGCCGGGACGCCGAGAGATGGTGCCGAGGACCGGCGTCGGCTGGGGACCGGCGACGGAGGAGCGGGGCTTGCGACCCGTTCTGTTATTCTTCGGCGTGAACATTTCCCTTTTGTTTCACTCTGTGACGTGGTGGTTAAACATCCTGTCCCTTGCTGCGTGAGGAGGCAATGGTGCATTCAGGTGGTCGGGTGGATGTTTCGGAGCTCACGACGCTCGCTTCCTTCGACGACACGACCCCGCGCGGCATCGCGGGCGACCTCGCGCGCCTCGTGAACAGCGGGGAACTGGCCGCGGGCGTGCGGCTCCCGACCGTGCGCGACCTGGCCTCGACGCTGGGCGTCAGCCCCGCCACGATCAGCCAGGCGTGGCAGGCGCTCGCCCGCGCCGGGCTCATCGAGTCGCGCGGGCGCGCGGGCAGCTACGTGCGACGCGATGCGGCCGACGGCCCCGCGATGCGCATGCGCGGCATGGCCGCACCGAACGACCCCGTACGACTCGACCTCTCGCGCGGAACGCCCGACCCACTGCTGCTGCCCCCGCTCGGCCCGGCGATCTCGCGAATCTCCGCACGCGCCGACGTCGGCAGCTACCAGGACGAGCCCGTCCTGCCCGGCCTCGCCGCGGTGCTGCGCGACTCGTGGCCGAGCGATGCCGAGTCGATCGCGGTCGTCGACGGCGCGCTCGATGCGATCTCGCGCACGCTCGACCAGGTCGTGCGCTTCGGCGACCATGTCGTCGTCGAGCACCCGGGCTTCCCGCCGTTCCTCGACCTGCTCGACCTGCTCGGCGCCGAGGCGATCCCCGTCGCGGTCGACGAGCACGGGATGTCGCCCGAGGGGCTCGCCACGGCACTGCGGCGTCGACCGTCGGCCGTGCTGCTCCAGCCGCGCGCGCAGAACCCGACGGGCGCGTCGATGACGGCCGCGCGAGTGCAGGCGCTCGCCCGCGTCATCCGCTCGGCCGTGGACGACCACGCGCTCGACGTCGTCGTCATCGAAGACGACCACTCGGGGCTCATCTCGACCGAGGGCGACGTCACGCTCGGCGCGCACCTGCCCGAGCGCGTGGTGCACGTGCGCAGCTTCGCGAAGTCGCACGGGCCCGACCTGCGCATCGCCGCGATGGGCGGGCCGCGCGAGCTCATCGACCGCATCATGGCCCGCCGCATGCTCGGCCCGGGGTGGACGTCGCGCCTCCTGCAGTCGATCCTGCTCGACTTGCTGACGGATGGCGCGGCCATCGACGCCGTCGCCGAGGCCCGGCGCGCGTACTACACGCGCCAGCGCGCGCTCGGCGATGCGCTGCGTGCGCGCGGCGTGCCCGTCGCGCACGCCGACGGGATCAACCTGTGGATGCCGGTGCTCTCGGAGCGCTCGACGCTCGTGCAACTCGCCGCGGCGGGGATCCGCGTCGCGGGCGGGACCCCGTTCCTGGCCGCGGCGAACGGGTCGCCCGTGGCGGGAGCTCGGCGCGGGCCGGAGGGTGAGTTCGTGCGGGTCACCGTGGGCGTGGTGCGCGACGACGCGGCATCCGTCGCCGACGCGCTCGCGAGCGCGGCGCGCCACGTGGCCGCGGGCGGGTACTGAGCCGTGTTCGACTCGCCCTCCGCAGAGCCCTGATCGGCGTGCGTTCTCGACAGTGAAATGCCTGATCTGGGGTGGAATTCTGCGCTGCACGAATGTCGGTGGGTGGGTGCAGGATCGAGGCATGGGATCACCGGTGGCGTCGCTCGAGCGAGAGGTCGCGGCGCTGCGCGCGGCGTGGGTCGACGCGATGCCCGCGTTCGGCGCAATGCCCGGCGACGCGCAGACCGAGGTCGAGCAGATGAGCGATGCCGGGCTGGTGCGGGTGACCGACTCGCTGGCGCGGCTGCGGCGTGAGGTCGACGGGGTGCTGGTCCGGGTCGCGGCCGAGATCGCCCGCCGGTCCGGGCCCGAGTTCGGCGACACCGGGCTAGCGAAGGCCCACGGGTTCCACAACCCGGTGCGACTGATCGCCGCGGCCACCGGCGGATCGCGCGCTGACGCGGCCCGGCTGGTCGCGGTGGGCGCCGCGACCGCCGGACGTGCCACGTTCACCGGCGGTCGGGCGCCGGCCCGGCACCCGCACGTCGCCGCCGCGCTGGGCTCGGCTGCGATCAGCCTCGACGCGGCCGCTGCGATCACGGGCATGCTCGACCGGGTCGCGATGCGCGCCGACCCGGCCCTGGCCGACACCGCCGAGGCCGCGCTGGTGCGCCTGGCCGGCCAAGTACCGCTCGAGATCCTGCAGCGCGGGGTGCGCGAGGCCGAGGCCCGGCTCGACGCCGACGGAGTCGAACCCCGTGAAGACGCGCTCCGCATGGAGCGCTCGCTGACCATCCGTGAAGATCGCACCGGCATGGTGCACCTGCACGCTCGCCTCGATCCCGAGAGCGCCGCGCCGGTGAAGGCGGCGATCGAAGCGCTCGTGGCCGACGTGTTGCGCAGGCGCGAACCCGTCGCGGGTGGCCCCGGTCCGGTCCTCGACGACCGGCGCAGCATCCCGCAGATCCAGGCCGACGCGCTCGCCGACCTCGCCCGGCACGCCCTCGGCTGCACCGACGCGCCCACCCCGCTGGCCAAGACCACCGTCATCGTCCGCCTCGACCTCGACACCCTCGTCACCGGGCTCGGGCACGCGAGCATCGACGGCCTCGACCAGCCCATCTCCGCCGGCACCGCCCGCCGCATGGCCGCCGACGCCGAACTCATCCCCGCCGTGCTCGGCGGCGAGAGCCTCCCCCTCGACCTCGGCCGCGCCGCCCGCCTGTTCACGAAGGCGCAGCGGCTCGCGCTCGGCGAACGGGACGGCGGCTGCGCCTGCTGCGGACAGAACATCGGCTACGTCGAAGCCCACCACATCGACTGGTGGGAACGCGACACCGGCCCCACCGACCTCGCCAACGGGGTGCACCTGTGCAGCTACTGCCACCGCATGATCCACCGCGACGGCTGGATCATCCGCGCGACCGCCAACTCGATCTGGTTCATCCCACCCCCGCACATCGACCCCGACCAGACACCCAGGCTCGGCGGCCGAGCACGCTTCGAGATCGCGACGTCGGAGGTGGCGGCGTGACGCGCGGCACGGATTGCGGGGTGGCCGCCGCGCGCCCGTCGGTCTACCCTCGGGACCGACCGGCGCCCGCGGCGACGGTGCGATCCGCGCCACCCGTGCGATCCGTGCGATCCGCGCGCCAGCAGCGAAGGGACGAGCGATGCAGCGACTGACCGTGGACTTCATCATCTCGCTGGACGGCTACGGTGCAGCCAAGGGTTGGCCGGGCTGGTGGGGCATGGAGAGCCCGGAGTACCTGGAGTGGCTCGAGCAGTCACCCGAGAAGGACAACCCGATCCTGATGGGCTCGACGACCTACCGCCTGATGTCGACCCTCGCCGAGTCGGGCGAGCCAGGCACCGACATGCTGGACGGGGTGCCGAAGGTCGTGTTCTCCTCCACCCTGACCGAGCCGCTCGCGTGGGCGAACAGCACGCTCGTCACGACGGATGCTGTGACCGCCGTGCGTGCGATGAAGCAGGACTCCGACCGTCCGCTGCGGACGCTCGGGAGCGTGTCGCTGTGCCGCTCGCTGCTGCGGGCGGGGCTCGTCGACCTCTACCGCGTGGTCGTGTTCCCCGTCATCACCGGCGAGAGTGGAACGGACCGCATCTTCGACGGCTATCCCGACGTCCGGCTCGAGATGGCCGGGAGCCGGACGTTCCAGGGAGGCCTGCAACTGCTCGAGTACGTGCCGACGGTGCTCGACGCCCCACCCGGGCACGCGCCGCAGGGGTGACGCGCGCGGGCCGCGCCGGCGATCCGGCCGGAGAGTCGGCGACCCTCACCCCTTCGCGCCGTTGGGCGCCTTCGCGTAGTGGTCTGGCGTGACGGTGAGCTCGGCCTGCCCGGCGGTGATCGAGCGCAGGTCCAGCACGTACCGGGTGAGCTCGGCCTCCGGGACGTGGGCGACCACGCGGGCCCGACCGTCCTCGGCCGACTCCGTCGCGTGCACGCGACCGCGACGACCCGAGAGGTCGGTCAGCACCGCACCCTGCAGGTCGTTCGGCACGGTCACCGTCACCGACGAGATCGGCTCGAGCACGACGGTGCCCGCCTCGGCGAGCGCCGCCTTCACGCCGATCGACGCGGCCGTGCGGAACGCCATCTCCGACGAGTCGACCGAGTGCGCCTTGCCGTCGAGGAGCTCGACGCGCACGTCGACGACCGGATGCCCCTGCGGCCCCCCGGCCGTGAGCGCATCCCGCGCTCCGCGCTCGACGGCGGCGATGTACTGCCTCGGCACCGCACCGCCCGTCACCGAGTCGACGAACTCGAACCCCTCGCCCGACGCCAGCGGCGAGAGCCGCAGCTGCACGACCGCGAACTGGCCGTGGCCGCCCGACTGCTTCTTGAGCTTGCCCTCGACCTGCGCCGACCCCGCGATCGTCTCGCGGTACGCGACCGGTGCGGGGCCCGTCGTGACGTGCACGCCGAACACGCGCGCCAGTCGTTCGACCGCCACCGCGACGTGGGTGTCGCCGAGCCCCCGCAGGATCGTCTTGTCGCCTGCGCGGTCGACGACGAGCGTCGGATCCTCGGCGACGAGGCGGGCGAGCGAGAGCGAGAGCTTCTCGTCGTCGGACTGCGAGGCCGGCTCGAGCGTCACCGCGAACACGGGCGCACGCGACGGCAGCGTCGCCGGCCGCGCGGTCCCGTTCGGGCGCGACCACAACAGCGAACCGGATGGCGAGCCCGCGAGCTTCGCGACGGCGCCGACGTCGCCCGCCGCGAGTGTGCCCGCCGTGAGGTGCTCCGCACCGCGGAGGCGGAACAGCCCGTGGATGCGCTCGTCGACCCCCGTCGTCGCGTTGCGGAGCTTGTCGCCCGTGCGGAGCGTGCCCGACAGCACCTTCAGCATCGACACCTGCCCGACGAACGGGTCGGCCACCGTGCGGAACACGTGCACGAGGACCTCCCCGTCGGGGTTCGGCGCGACTCGCAGCTCGCTGCCGCCGCCCTCCTCGACCGACCCGCCGACGATGATCCGCCCGTCGTGGTCCAGCGCCGACGGCGACAGCTCGCACACGAGGTCGGCGACGCGATCCACGCCAGTGCCCGTCACGCCCGAGCACACGAGCACCGGCACGGCCTCGCCGCCCGCGATCTCGGCCGCGAGCGTGCGCTCGAGCTCGCGCACCGGCGGCTCGTTGCCCTCGAGGTACGCCTCGAGCTGCGCATCGTCGTGCGAGACGATGTCCTCCGTCACGTCGACGTGCATCTGGTGCTCCTCGGCCTGCGCCTCGGCCGGCAGCGGTTCGTCGTGGTGGCGTCCGGAGTCGTCGTAGACGAGCGCCTGCTCGCTCAGCACGTCGGCGATCGCGTGGAACGCCTGCTCCTCGCCGAGCGGCAGCTCGAGCGGCCAGAGGTGCTCGCCGAACGCGGCGCGGAGCTCCGCGAGCACGCGACGGAAGTCGGCGCGCGCCTTGTCCTCCTGCGTCACGACGACCACGCGCGGCACACCCGCCGCCTCGGCGGCCGCCCAGACGAACCGGGTCCCCGCGGTCACGCCGTCGACCGCGCTCACCACGACCAGCGCGACATCCGCCACCGACAGCGCCGCATCGACGCCGCCCACGAAGTCGGGATGCCCCGGCGCATCGGCCAGCGTGACGCCGTAGGCGACGCCGTCGGGCCCTGTCCAGTCGAGGTACGCGAGCGAGAGCCCGAGGGTCGTGCCTCGCGCGATCTCCTCGGGCTCATGGTCGCAGACGGTGTTGCCCTGCTCCACGGTGCCGACCCTCGGGATGGCACCGGCCCGATGCAGCAGCGCCTCAGCGAGGGTGGTCTTGCCGGAACCCGCCGCGCCCACCAGGGCGATGGTCCGGTGGGTGGCGTTCGGTGCCGAGTTCATTGGGCCTCCCGCGACGTTGCGGATCTCCGTCAGTCCATCCATCCTGACCCCGTCGCGCCCGGAACGCCAGAGGGCGGAGGTCCCAACGACACGCGGATCCGCGAACCGCGCCGCGCACGGGTCCCGGCACGACGCCGTCGGCGACTACCCGACCGACGCGCGCCGCTCGGCGACCAGCGCCCGGGTCTCGGGCACCACGCGTGCCGCCAGGTCGGCGATGAACGCCTCGTCGTCGCCGGTGACGACGAACGTGTCGATGCCGTGCCGGGTCGCGAGGTCGGCGAGCACGTCGGGCCGGGCCTCCCGCGGCCCGACGTTCAGCAGGCGGCGGATGGCGCGTGGCTCGCGCCCGGCGACCCGTGCCGCCGCGTCGATCACGGCGTGGCCCGCGTCCAGCGCCTCCGCACCGCCCTCGAGCCGGCCGAGCGAGGGCACCCATCCGTCGGCCGCACGCCCGACCAGCCGGAGCCCCTTCGGCTTCAGCACGCCGAGCCAGATCGGGATCGGTCGCTGCACCGGCGCGGGCCCGCGCTTGGCCCCGCGGATCGGGAATTGCCGATGGTCGAGGAACACCCCGCCCGCGGCATCCGTGTCGAGCAGTTCGCGGATCACCGTGATCGCCTCGGCGAGCGCGTCGCCCGACTCGGCGGGCGTCCGGTCGGGGGCGCCCATCGCGACGGCCGCCTGCGCGAAGCCGCCCGCACCGAGCGCGAGCACCACCCGCCCGCCGGTGAGCAGGTCGAGGGATGCCGCAGCGCGGGCGAGCACGGCCGGCGGGCGCAGCAGCAGGTTGTGCACGTTCGCCGAGATCCGGATGCGGCTCGTGCGCGCGCCGACCCACGACATGAGCGTCCACGTGTCGAGGAAGCGCGGCTGGTACGGGTGGTCCTGGAACGTGGCGAACTCGAGGCCCGCCGCCTCGGTCGCGAGGACGAGCGAGACCGTGCGCTCCGGATCGAGCGCCGACGGCGTGATGAAGGTGCCGAACTCGAGGGGGCGGCCGTAGTCGGGCATGCGCCAACGCTACGCGCCGCGCGCGTCGCGGGGCATCCCGGGTCTCAGGGCGTGCCCCCGCCGCTGGCCGGCGCCGCGGGCTCGGCCGCGCCGGTCGGGACCGTGGGCGCGAAGTGCCGCAGGAACCAGTCCCGCGCGAGGATCGCGACCTCCGCGAGCGTGCCCTCCTCCTCGAAGAGGTGGGTCGCCCCGGGGACGATCGCGACCTCGCACGGCGCGACGAGGCGAGCCTGCGCCCACCGGTTCAGCTCGATCACCTGGTGGTCGGCACCGCCCACGATGAGCAGGGTCGGTGCGCGCACCGCCCCCAGTCGCTCGCCCGCCAGGTCGGGGCGCCCGCCGCGGGACACGACCGCGGCGATGTCGGCGCCCGGCTCTGCGGCCGCCCAGAGTGCGGCGCCGCCGCCGGTGCTCGCGCCGAAGTACCCGACCGGGAGGCCGGCCGCGCCCGGTCGCTCGCTCAGCCACTCCACGGCCGACACGAGTCGCGCCGCCAGCAGCGGGATGTCGAACACGTTGGCGCGGTCGTGCTCCTCGCGAGGCAGCAGCAGGTCGAGCAGGAGCGTGCCGAGCCCCGCGCGCTGCAGCGCCTCGGCGACGAGCCGGTTGCGCGGGCTGTGCCGGCTGCTGCCGCTGCCGTGCGCGAACACCACGAAGCCCGTCGGCGCCTCGGGCACGTGCAGGTCCGCGGCGAGACGGAGGCCCTCGTGCGGAATCTCGACCTCGGCCCACCTGACCGTCCGAGCGGGCCGCCACGGTTCGCCCGCGAGTCGCCGCTCCGCGGCATCCAGCAGGAGGATGACCTCCTCGTCGCTCGTCGGCGAGAAGTCGTCGTACGCCTGCCCGACCGCGTGGAACCACTCGGGCGAGGTCGCGCACACGACCTCGTTCGCCGACGGCACGCGGGATGCGGCATCCGTCGGCCCCACCGGGATCGCGAGCACCACGCGATGCGCGCCCAGCGACCGGGCGACGCGGCACGCGACCTCGGCCGTCGAGCCCGTCGCCAGCCCGTCGTCGACGACGATCGCGGTGCGCCCCGCGAGCGACCGCGGCCGCGACCCACGGCGCAGGAGGGCGACGCGACGATCGAGCGTCGCCCGCTCGTGCCGCTCGACCTTCGAGAGCTCCGCGATCGACACGCCCGCGCGCCCGACGAGGTCGGAGTTGACGACGCGGACGCCGCCCTCGCCGATCGCGCCCATCGCGACCTCGGGCTGGAACGGCAGGCCCAGCTTGCGCACCACGATCACGTCGAGCGGCACCCCCAGGCCCTCGGCGACGATCGCCGCGACGGGCACGCCGCCGCGTGGAAGGCCCAGCACCACGGCGTCCTCGCCGCGGAGGTGATCGAGGCGGCTCAGGAGCTGGACCGCCGCATCGGCTCGATCCCGGAACACGATTCCAGCGTTCGCCCGGAGGGGCCGCGACGCGAGAGTCATAGGTCCCCTGACGAGCCAGCCCCGTCGGCGCTGGGCCCCGTCGGCGCTGGTCCGCAGGTGCCCGAGACGCGCCGCCGTCGCGGCCCGGGTGACCTTGGGCCCGGAGGTCACGGTGCCATCCGCTGCACGCTGCTGGCAGGAGGACGGCGCGATCGACGGAGGGGGCGCATGCGCGAGGTCGATGCATGGATCACGCGGGGTGACGGCATGCTCGAGTCGGCGCGGCTGCCCGTGCCCGAACCGGTCGGCGACGAGCTCGTGGTCGACGTGCTCGCGTGCGGGGTGTGCCGAACCGACCTGCACGTCATCGACGGCGAGCTCGCGCCGCATCGCTCGCCGGTCGTGCCGGGGCACCAGGTGGTCGGCCGCGTCGCCGCGATCGGGCCCGGCGTGCGACGGACCCGCGTCGGCGACCTGGTCGGCATCGCATGGCTGCGCTCGACGTGCGGCACCTGCCCGTGGTGCCGGTCGGGCCGCGAGAACCTCTGCCCCGACGCGACGTTCACCGGCTGGGACGCCGACGGCGGATACGCCTCGGTCGCGACCGTGCCGGAGTCGTTCGCGTACGCGCTCCCGGCCGACGTCGACCCGGTCGCGGTCGCGCCCCTGCTCTGCGCGGGCATCATCGGGTATCGCGCGCTTCGCCGCGCGAACCTGCCGCCCGGCGGCCATCTCGGCATCTACGGGTTCGGCTCGAGCGCCCACCTCACCGCGCGGCTCGCGATGGCGTCGGGCGCGACCGTCTCGGCGATGACGCGCGGCGAGGCCAACCGGGCGCTCGCGCGCGAGCTCGGGGCCGCGTTCGTCGGCGACGAACGCGCGACGCCGCCCGAGCCGCTCGACGCGGCGATCGTCTTCGCCCCCGCGGGCGAGCTCGTGCCGGTCGCGCTCGAGGCGACCGCGCGCGGCGGCACGGTCGTGCTCGCCGGCATCCACATGACCGATGTGCCCGCCATGACGTACGGCGACCACCTGTTCCTCGAGCGTGACCTCCGCACGGTGACGGCGAACACCCGCGCCGACGGCGACGAGTTCCTGCGGCTCGCGCACCGGCTGGGCCTTCGTCCGTCCACGACGACCTACCCGTTCGAGCGGGCACCCGAGGCGGTCGACGCGCTGCTGCGCGGCGGCGCGTCGGGGTCGCTCGTGCTGGTGCGCGACGTCTGACGCACGCGTTGCGCGGCGGGGCCACGGGATAGCGTGGAGGGGTGAAGATCGTCGTGCTCGCCGGAGGGGTCGGAGGCGCACGGTTCGTGCGCGGGCTGCGGGCGGCGTGCGCACGTCGATGGCCGGCGACCGGGTCGGATGGCGCCGAGGCCACGACGCCGGACGCCGGCACCGCGACCTCCGCCGACGTCACGGTCGTCGTGAACACGGGCGACGACCTCTGGCTCGCCGGGGTTCGGCTCATGCCCGACTTCGACTCGCTGCTGTACGCGCTCGCGGGCGTGAACGACACCGAGCGCGGCTGGGGACGCGCCGGCGAGACCGAGCGCGTCGCGGCCGAGCTCCGCGAGTGGGGCGTGGGATGGCCGTGGTTTACGCTCGGCGACCTCGACCTCGGCACCCACCTCGCGCGCACCTCGTGGCTGCGCGAGGGCCTCACGCCCACGCGGGTCGGCGAGCGACTGCAGCGGCGCTGGCCGCTCGGCGTACGGCTGACCCCGGCGACCGACACCGAGGTCGACACGTACGTGCGGATCGACCCGGCACTGCCCGAGGCGGAGGGGCGCGACGAGCTGCACTTCCAGGAGTGGTGGACGCGGCACCGCGCGTCCATCCCCGCGCTCGGGTTCGCGCAGCGGAACCTCGCCGCCGCCCGCCCGGCGCCCGGCGTCGAGGCCGCGATCGCGGACGCCGACGTGGTCCTGCTCGCCCCGTCGAACCCGGTCGTGTCGATCGGCACGATCCTCGCCGTCCCGGGCATGCGCGAGGCGCTCGCGGCGACGCCGGCGCCCGTCGTCGGCGTCTCACCGATCATCGGCGGCCGCGTGGTGCGCGGCATGGCCGACGCCTGCCTGTCGGCGATCGGCGTGGCGACGGATGCCGCGGCCGTCGCGCTGCACTACGGCGCGCGCCGCCGCTCCGACGCCGACCCCGCCGCGACCGGAGGCCTGCTCGACGGCTGGCTCGTCGACGAGGCGGACGCGGCCGCGGTGCCCGGACTGGACGCGGCCGGGATCGCCGCGGCATCCGTCCCGCTCTGGATGAACGACCTCGACCACGCGGCCGCGCTCGCCGGCGACGCGCTCGACCTCGCGGTGCGCCTGCGGGCCGAAGGCTGACCAGCACGCCGACCGATCGCGCGCAGCGACACCGCCCATTGCAGGCCGTACCCGATCACGAACACCAGCAGAGTGAAGATCAGCGCCATCGCCGCCCCCTGGTCGGGCGCGTAGAGCTGGGCCGACCGCGGGTTGATCATCGCGTACATGTAGACCGACAGGGGTCGGGATTCCGGCGTCGCCAGGAAGGCCGGAATCGTGAACTCGTTCGTGCCGAGGATGAACATCTGGATCCAGACGGCGAACACGGTCGGCATCAGCAGGGGCACGACGACGCGCTGGAATCCCTCCATCTGGCTCGCCCCGCTGACGAGCGCCGCCTCCTCGAGTTCCTTCCGGATCTGCAGCGTCGCGCTGTACCCGGCCCGGTAGGCGATCGACACCCGGTACGAGTACGCGATGACGAGTGCGGCGATCGTGCCGGCCAGGGGGATCACCGGGTTGATCACCATGAAGGTGAGGAACATCGCGAATCCGGCGATGACGGTCGGGATCGCCACCGACGACGATGCGAAGAGGTCGACGGCCTTCGTCCGCGCGGTCGACCGGCTCCGAGCGATCCCGTAGGCGAGCACCGTCGCGGCGACGCAGGCGATGGTCGCGCTCCCGCCCGCGATGACCAACGTGCGCCCGAGCGAGGCCCAGAACTCCCCGTCGCCCAGCACCGCTCCGAAGGCACTGAAGTGCGTCTGCTCGGCGAGGGCCGGGAACGAGAACGCGATCGGGTACGGCGTGATGGCGGCCCAGAACAGGGCGAACAGCGGGAGGATGGCCGTCAGGAGCACGAAGACGGCGATCGCGGCGAGCACCGGGATGCGCCAGGGCCCCAGCCGCATGGTCGTGGGGCGGAACCCCTTGCCCGAGACCGAGGCGCGTCGCTCGGCGTTCCGGGTCGCCCGGAGGTAGATCACGAAGGCGATCGTGGTGATGACGAGGAACACGCACCCCCATGCGGCTGCCAGCCCGTACTGCGGCAGCTCGCCCGCGTCGGCGCTGATCAACGTCCAGAGCTTCAGCGCGAAGATCGACTGACCCGAGTCCTGCCCGAACAGCAGCGGGATCTCCAGGCTGCCGAGCCCGAGGATGAAGGTCAGCACGGTCACGCCGAGCAGGCCGGGCCACAGCATCGGAAGCGTGACGCGCCTGAGGGTCTGCGCCCAGGACGCTCCGGACACCCGGGCGGATTCCTCGAGCGATCCGTCCATGTTCGTGAGGATGGGGACGATCATCAGGTAGGGGAACGTCACGTTGGTCAGTGACTGGATCACGATCATCGTCGAGAACGCATACGGGTCGATCGTGACCGCCTCCATCCCCGGAACGGCGTGGAGGAGCTGGTTGAGCACCCCCGACTGCGGCGAGAGCATCAGGAGGTAGGCCTGTGCCTTGACGATCGGCGGGATGATGAACGGCACGATGACGAGCACGGAGATCACGCGCCGGAACCGGACATCCGTTCGGACCGTCGCCCAGGCGAGCCCGAACGCGATCAGGAGCGAGAGCAGCGTCGATCCGCCGACGAACGCCGCCGTCGATCCGAGCACCGCCCAGAAGTCCTCGCGCAGTTCCCACAGCGTGACGAAGTTGTCCACCGACCATCGCGCCGACGAGACGCCGAACGGCAGGAACGGACCACGGAACGCCGTGACGACCTGCACGACCAGGGGGATCGCGAGGAGGAGGAAGATCACCGCGCCGGCGATGATCGTCGCGACCTTCATCGCGGTCGGGCGTGTGCGCTCGGCCTTCGTGGTCCGTCCTGCCTGGAACATCGGCTAGCCGTTCAGGGCTTCGTCGGCGGCGGTGATCATGGCGATCCACTCGTCGCGGGTCTCGACCGTCTCGGTGCCCGACCCGTTCTCGAGACCTTGCAGCAGTGCGTCGGCGTTGGTCTTCATCAGGCCGGTCGCCTGCTCGAAGAGCGCGGACGGCAGGCCCGCGTAGGGCACCTGGGTCGTCGAGAACCGCTCATCGGTCATCCGCAGCTCGAGCCACTCGGGGTCGAAGGCGTTCCAGAGCGACCACAGCATCGCACCGGACGGGTTCTCCGCGTCGACGTTCACCCCGGAGAACTGAGCGAACACGCCGGAGTGCTCGAACGGCGAGACGGCGAGGCTGGGGTTCGGGTTGAACAGCGTCTGGTTCAGCGCCACGGGGACGTCTCCGCTCGACAGCGGCGCGTTCTGGTCCTCGAGCACCACGAGGTTGCCCGACGACGTCAGCTCGCCGATGAGGTCGACCATGGCCGCCTCGCCTTCGGCCATGCCGTAGCCCGAGAAGACGATCGGGTTGTAGTTCGCGATCGAGACCTTGCCCTGGTACGCCGGGTCCAGGAGGCCGTCGAGCGTGGCGGGCACCTCGATCTCGTCGACGTTGTGCTGCATGAGCGAGCCGTTGATGCTGTCGGGCAGCATCTCGGGAGCGCCGATCGTGAGGAACTCCTCGGGCACGCCGAACGCCTTCCAGTCGACGTCCGCCCAGTAGCCCTCGTCGGTCATGGCGGCCGCGGAGACGAGCGAGCCCGACAGGACGTCGGTGTTGCGCGCTCCCGTCGCCTCGGCCGAGATGACCGCGGAGGAGAGGTTGTAGGTGAGGCCCCGGGTCTCGATCGTCAGGTCGGGGTAGCGCTCGGTGAACTCGGCGATCACCTCGGGCGCGAGCTCGTACCAGTCCCAGACCACGATCCGTCCGCCGTCGGTCTCCTTGGCCGTCTCGTAGAGGGCGTCCATCTGGCGGTCGATCTCGGGCCAGAAGTCCTCGTAGAAGTTCTCGCAGCGGGTGATGGCGCCGACCTCGACGGCGTCGCAGGCGGCCGCCTGTGCGCCGCCGCCGTCGGGCTCGATCGGCACCGGCGCCGCCGATCCGGTGGAACTGCATGAGCTCAGCAGGAGCATTCCTGCCGCCGCGAGGGCGATGGGTACTCCGCGTGCGGTTCGTGATTGCATGATCCGGATGTCCTCTCTGACGTGGATCTGTCTCTTCTCGGGGGGATGGTGCGGCTCAGGCCGTCAGCACGCGACACGCGCTCGGCGCGAGCTCGACGTGGAGCGTGCTGCCCGTGGACGGCGCGTTCAGGGGGGCGCCGCGCGCGACGAGGCGGCCGGCGACCGTGTCACCGCTGAGGACCTCGACCTCGTACTCGACGATCTCGCCGAGGAACTCCACGCGGACCACGCGGGCGGGCAGCACGTTCGGACGATCGGGCGCGACCTCGTGCCAGCGCACGCTCTCGGGTCGGAAGGTCATGGTGACCTGCTCGCCGCGTCCGACGCCGGCGGGGCAGGGCGTGGTCAGCCGGGTCCCGAACGCCTCGACGAGTGCGTCTCCGTGCTCGTCGCGGTCGCGGACGACGGCGGCGATCAGGTTGACCCGACCCACGAAGTCCGCGACGAATCGCTCCGCGGGCTGGAAGTACAGCTCACGCGGCGTGGCCTCCTGCACGATGCGGCCCTGGTTCATCACTGCGACGCGGTCCGACATCGACAGCGCCTCGGACTGGTCGTGCGTCACGTACAGCGCGGTGATGCCGAGGCGTTGCTGCAGACTGCGCAGCTCGTTGCGCATGGTGTCGCGCAGCTTGGCGTCCAGGTTGCTGAGCGGTTCGTCCAGGAGCAGCAGCCGGGGGCGGTGCGCCAGCGCACGAGCGAGGGCGAGGCGCTGCTGCTGTCCGCCCGAGAGCGCCGTCGCCGGCCGGTCCGCGAAGCCGTCGAGCTGGACGAGCTCCAGCGCCTCCATCGCGCGCGTGCGGGCCTCGCGCTTCGAGACCTTGCCCGAGGACACCTGCAGGGGGAAGACGGCGTTGGCGAACACCGTCATGTGCGGCCAGATCGCGTAGTTCTGGAACACCATGCCGACGTCGCGCTTGTCGGGCGAGACGTGCTCGCTTCCGGTGGAGAGCACCCTCCCGTCGAGGGTGATCCGTCCACCGTTGCTGTCCTCGAGGCCGGCGACGCAGCGGAGCGTGGTCGTCTTCCCGCAGCCGGACGGGCCCAGCAGCGAGGTGAACATCCCGGGTTCGATCGTGAAGGTGACGCCCTTGACGACCTGGACCTGCGTGCCGTCGAGGTCGTAGTGCTTCTCCAGGCCGTCGACGACGAGGCGTCCGCCGCCGACCCCTTGGCGAAGTTTGTATTCTGGATCCATTAACTCGCTCCAATGCGATGCAGACGGACGGTCGATCCGATGGGTGGCTACCGGTCGGAGGCCGTGACGGACAGGTCGGATGCGGCGGCGTCCGCGTGCGTCTCCTCGCCCCAGGCCACCGTCACCCTCGGCTTCGCGAAGAGCAGGACGACGACCGCGCACAGCCCGAAGGCCGCGACGGAGAGCCAGAGCGATTGCGACATCGCCGCCGAGAACCCCGCATCGACCGCGATCGACGGCGCACCGGCCGGATCGCCGACGAGGGCGTCGGACGCCGCCGCGTCGAAGCCGGGCAGCTCGGCCGCGAGCCTCGCGTTCATCAGCGCGGCGATCGCCGCCGAGCCGAGCACGGATCCGACCTGACGGGTCATCGTGTACACGCCGGAGCCGGCGCCGGCACGCGCAGGCGGCAGGTTCCGCGTCGCGGTCGAGGCGAGCGGAGCGAAGACGCCCGACATGCCGAGGCCGAGCAGCGCCGATGGCAGCAGGAGGAGCCCGAGCGCGACATCCGGGGTGATCAGCACCATGTACCAGCCGAGTGCGAGTGCGACGATCGAGAGCCCGGTGAACGCGATCCACTTCGGATCGACCCGGTCGCTGAGGCGCCCGACGAGCGGGGCCATGACGCCCGAGACGACCGCCATCGGGACGAGCATGAGCGCACCCCCGGTCGGCGTGAGGTCGCGCGCGACCTGGTAGTAGAACGCGAGCGGAAGCGGCATCGCGACGATGCCGAGGCCGACGATGGCGATCGCGAGGTTGGAAAGCGCGAAGTTGCGATCCCGGAACAGCTCGAGCGGCAGCAGGGGTTCAGCCCGGTTGAACGCCTGCCATGCGACGAACATCGCGAGCACGACGATCCCGGTGAGGATCACCCCCCAGACGGTGATCGGGCCGACGATGGTGCCCCAGCCGAACGTTGCACCCTCCTGGATGCCGAACGCGACGAGGAACATGCCGACCGCGCTGAGCACGACGCCGAGCCAGTCGAAGCGGCGGACGTGCGTCTCGAGGTGCGGCACGAACCGCCAGGCGAGGGCGAACGCCGCGACGCCGACCGGCAGGTTCACCAGGAAGATCCACTCCCAGCCGAACGCGTCGACCAGCACGCCGCCGAGGATGGGACCGACGAGCATGGCGACGCCCGCGACGGCCCCCCACAGGCCCATGGCCGCACCGCGCCGGCCGGGCGGGAAGATGCGCGTGATGACCGCCATCGTCTGCGGCGTCATGAGGGCGGCGCCGAGACCCTGCGCCGCACGGGCGGAGATGAGCATGCCGATATCGGACGAGAGCCCGCACCAGAGCGAGGCGAGCGTGAAGATCACCAGGCCGGCGAGGTAGACGCGCTTCGGACCGAAGCGATCGCCGAGCCGTCCGGTGATCAGGAGCGGCACGGCGTACGCGAGCAGGTACGCGCTCGTCACCCAGATCACCGCGGTGAGGTCGGTGTCGAGGTCGCGGAGGATCGCCGGATTGGCGATCGTCACGATGTTCGTGTCGACCAGGATCATGAAGAAGCCCAGGACGAGCGCCCAGAGCGCGGGCCAGGGCCTCGCATGCGTGTTCATGGCGTCGGCACGCCGACGACGGGCTCGCCCAGGAGCGGCGTGGAGACGGCGTAGATCCCGTGGTTGGCGAACACCCAGATGAGGTTGCGGTCCCATTCGACGAAGATGCCGTGCACGGGCGCCGCGAGGTCGTCGTCGTCCTTCAGGCCCATCGGCGGCACGAAGTACGCCCCGACCTTCGGGTCCTCCGGGTCGCGCACGTCGAAGATCTGCAGCCCCGCCGCGTAGAACGCATAGGGGATGACGCCCCCGTGGGGCGTACCCGTGTTGATGAAGTAGCCGGACCGCTTCGGCCCGAACGAACCGCGTCGCTGCGCCCAGTCGGTGAACGGCGCCGCTGCGGGCGGCATCGGACGGGGCATCGTCCGCACGACCCGCGGGTTCGCCGGGTCGCTCACGTCGACCTGGTAGATCTCCTTGGCGGGCTCGTAGCAGTCGGTGTTCATCGGGTAGCCGGAGACGTAGACGTAACCGGTCGCCTCGACCTGGGTGGTGTCGACGTTGTCACCCTCCGTGCCGGCGACGCTCACCGGCAGGTCGCACCATCCGACGTGGTGGATGTTCTCGGGGTCCGAGACGTCGAGGACGAAGAACCCCTGGCCGCCCTGTGCGGCGTACCCGTACTTCCAGCCGGACTCGACGGAACGCGGCATGAAGATACCCATGCGCGAGCCGAACCACGAGGTCCGGTTGTTCCAGCGGTCGTTCACCGCGAGGTAGGACGAGTCCGCCTCCTCGCCGACACGGGTGCCCGGCACCCACCAGGTCGAGAGGTGCACCGGGTTCGCCGGGTCGGAGACGTCGTACGCCGCGTGCCCCGCCGCCCAGAGCGTGGTCTTGTAGGGCTGGTTGACGAACGTGTTGTCCGGGGCGGTCGCCACGAAGAGGTACCGGTCGCCGTAGTAGAGCGGCAGGTCGAGCACGCCGTTGCCCTCCTGGATCTCGTCGGGCCCGTGGTTCGGGTCGGTCGAGACCTCGGTCAGCAGCCTCCAGTCGCGCGGCGTGGGGCCGTTCACCTCGAAGACGCGGAATCCGCGCAGGCCCTCCCACTCGAGGAGCTGTCCCTCGACGGTCGGGTCGGTCCACTTGTTCGCCACGCGGCCGTTGAGGAAGTACCGGGGGGTCTCGTTGGCCTGGATGGCGATGTGCTTCCCGAGCTTCTCGTTCCACTGGATCGTGACCGCACCGAAGCTCGGCCCGCTCCACGGGAGCGTCTCCTCGTCGACGACGACGAGTGCGCGAGGGTCGGTGATGTCGTAGACGTTCCATCGGTTCCCGCCGCCGTAGTGCAGCATGTACCGGCGGTCGTCCCAGTCGTAGATCGCCTGCCACGAGTGGCTGGTGTTGACGACGATCGGATAGAACGCCTCGGCGGTCGTGTTCAGCGTGTAGGTCTCGGGGTCGCGGTAGGGCAGCTGGCCGGGCCAGTCGATGAAGACGTCGCGGGGGACCGAGGGCGTGTGGGCCGGCGGCAGGAACGAGCCGTCGGGCTGCATGCCCCAGCTCGACGGATCGGGGTCGATCGGTTCGCCGGCGACGCGTTCGAAGTCCTCGGGACGATACTTCTTCGCGTCGGGAACGTAGGGAGAGCCGGCCATGTCGCCTCCATCGGCAGCGGGGACTGAGTTCGTGCCGACGGGGGGGCGTCGACGTTCTCAGCGTCATCGGGCCGAGCGATGCTGTCCAATATCAATACGGGTCGCAGCTATGACCGAACGGACATATCAGCCGAACGTGCCCGATTCCGTGCGCGCGTACTCGCGCTCGAGTTCGGCGAGCCGCTCGCCCTCTCGGCGCAGGTGCACGAGCAGGGCGGCCGCCGCCGGCGACGGCGCCCGATCCTTGGGCAGCGTGACGCCGACCGAGCGGCGGATGGAGCTCAGAGGTGTCGGCAGGATCCGGAGCTCCCGGTCGTCGACCGCGATGAACATCGGCAGCGCCGCGATGACGTCGGTCGAGACGAGCAGGTTGCGCAGCGTCAGCATGGACGTGCACTCGACACGGTCGGCCGGGAGCGGCACGCCCTCGTGGAAGAAGACCGCCTCGAGCTCGGCCCGCAGTGCGGTCTGCGCCACGGGGAAGATCCACGGGTAGGCGATCAGCCCGGCGAGCGAGTTCGCCTTCGAGCCGCCGAGCACCGGGTGCCCCGCGCGCGCGACGAGCCGGATCGGCTCCTGGTGCAGTCGTTCCTGTTCGAGCCGGACGGGCACCGTCGGCGAGAGCCGGCCGACCGTGAGGTCGAGGTCGCCCGCGAGGAGCCACTGCTGGAGCGCGTCGGGCGTGCCCTCCCGCACGATCACGGTGAGCTTGGGGTGCTCGGCCTTGAGGCCGGCGATCGCCCGGGGCAGCAGCAGGTTCGAGCCGGCGAGGTGGGTGCCCACCGAGACCGTGCCGAGGTGTCCGGCCTGCATCAGCCGGACCTCCTCGCCGGCGGCACGCAGCTCGGCCAGGACCGAGCGCGCACGATCGATGAACGACCGCCCGTACGCGGTCGGGGTGACGCCCCGGGGCATCCGCTCGAACAGCGGCACCCCCAGCACCTCCTCGACCTCGCGGAGTCCGCGGGTGACGACCGGCTGGGTGATGTGCAGCGACTCCGCGGCTCGGACGAGAGTGCCCTCGTCGGCGATGGCGGTGACGAGGACGAGGTGCCGGATCTTGAGCCGGCCGTCGAGGAGGCGATCGGTGGCCATGCCCGGACTATAGCCGTACGGACATGGCAGCGCAGCAAGAGGGCATTTGTCGGCATCCCACCGCGTTCCTAGCCTGAGCCCATGCCCTCCGAGACGATGACGCCGCCGGCCCCGGCTCCGATGCCGACCCGAGCGCCCCGCACGATCAGGAACATGATCGGCGGCGCACCCGTCGACGGTGTCGGCGCCTTCGCGAAGGTCGACCCGGTCGACGGCACGATCATCGCCGAGGTGCACGAGGCCGGGCCGGAGCAGGTCGACCGCGCCGTCGCGGCCGCGCGTGCCGCGCTCGACGGCCCCTGGGGCCGGATGTCCGTCGCGGATCGAGCCCGGGTGATGCGCCGCGTCGCGGACGCGATCGACCGGCGCGCCGAGGAGCTCGTGGCTGCCGAGGTCGGCGACACCGGCAAGCCCGAGGCCCTCGCCCGGGACCTCGACGTGGCCCGCGCGGCCGCGAACTTCCGTTCGTTCGCCGACACCGTGTCGGCGGCCGGTCTCGACTCGTACCTGACCGAACTGCCCGACGGCCGGCGAGCGCTCAACTACGCCGTCCGCGCACCCCTCGGGGTCGTCGCGGTGGTCGTGCCCTGGAACCTGCCGTTGCTGCTGCTCACGTGGAAGCTCGCCCCCGCCCTCGCCGCCGGCAATACGGTGGTCGTCAAGCCGTCGGAGGAGACGCCCTCCTCGGCGACGCTGCTCGCCGAGATCCTCGACGAGGCCGGGGTCCCCGCCGGCGTGGTGAACGTCGTGCACGGCTTCGGCGCCGGTTCCGCCGGCGAGCTGCTCACGAGCCATCCGGGCATCGACGGGATCACGTTCACCGGAGCGTCCTCGACCGGCTCGGCCATCATGCGAGCCGCCTCGCCGCGAGTGCGGCCGGTCTCCTTCGAGCTCGGCGGCAAGAACGCCGCGGTCGTCTTCGCCGACGCCGACCTCGACGCGGCGATCGCGGGCCTGGCCCGCTCGACGTACCTGAACACCGGTCAGGTGTGCCTGTGCACCGAGCGCATCTACGTCGAGCGGCGGGTGTTCGACGAGGTCGCCTCCGGCCTGGCCGAGCGGGCCGGCCGCCTCCGCCTCGGCCGACCCCAGGACCCCGCGACGACCACCGGGCCGCTCATCTCCCAGGCGCACCGCGAGAAGGTCCGCTCGTACTTCGACCTCGCGATCGAGGAGGGGGCCACCGTGCTCGCCGGCGGCAGCGTCCCCGACCTCGGCGACGGCCTGGACGGCGGGTCGTGGATCGAGCCGACGCTGTGGACGGGCCTCGACAACTCGCATCGCACCGTCCGCGAGGAGATCTTCGGGCCGGTCGCCGCGCTCATCCCGTTCGACACCGAGGAGGAGGCGATCGCCCTCGCGAACGACACCGACTACGGGCTCGCCGCCGTCACGTGGACCACCGACCTCGCCCGCGGCCACCGCGTCGCGCAGCGCATGCGCGTCGGCATGTCGTGGGTGAACACCTGGTACCTGCGCGACCTCCGCAGCCCGTTCGGCGGGGTCGGGCTCTCGGGCATCGGCCGCGAGGGCGGGCACCACTCGCTCGCCTTCTACACCGAGCCGACGAACGTGTGCGTGCAGCTGTGAGCGCGACGACCCCCGTCGACCGCGCGGCGCGCGACGCGGACGCCCGCCTCCGGCTCGCCGCCGAGACCCGCACCGCCTGCGCACCCGTGCGCGACCTCATCGGCGACCTCGACGAGGATGCCGCGTACGCCGTGCAGTCGCTCGGCGTCGCCCGGCGCCTCGCCGACGGCCGGCGCATCGTCGGGCGCAAGATCGGCCTGACCTCGCCCGCGGTGCAGGCGCAGTTCGGCGTCCGCACGCCCGACTACGGCGTGCTCTTCGACGACATGGTCGCCGCGGACCGCGAGCCGCTCTCGCTCGAGCGGTTCATCCAGCCCCGCATCGAGGCCGAGGTCGCCTTCGTGCTCGGGCGCGACCTCGCGTCCCCGTCGACGCACGTGGCGGAGGTGCTGCGTGCGACCGAGTTCGTGCTGCCGGCGATCGAGATCGTCGATTCGAGGATCGCCGACTGGGACATCCGCATCACCGACACCATCGCCGACAACGCCTCGAGCGGGGCGGTCGTGCTCGGCACCACCCCTCGCACGCTCGACGGGCTCGACCTCGCGGAGGTCGGCATGAGCCTCGAGCGCGACGGCGACCCCCTCTCGACCGGGTCGGGTGCCGCGTGCCTCGGCAGCCCGGTCGTCGCGGTCGCCTGGCTGGCCCGCGCGGTCGCCCGCCACGGGCGGCCGCTGCGCGCCGGCGAGGTGGTCCTCTCAGGCGCCCTCGGCCCGATGGTCGCGGCGAGCGCGGGCGTGTACCGCGCTCGCCTCGACGGCCTCGGCGAGGTGCGCGCCGATCTCGTCGCGTCCGCCTCGTCCCGAGGCGACGCCCCTTCGGAAGGAGCTGCGGCATGACCGTCGGCATCGCCATCATCGGCTCGGGCAACATCGGCACCGACCTCCTGATCAAGGTCGCACGTCGCTCCGACACGCTGCGCGTCGCCGCGATGGCCGGGATCGACCCGCACTCCGACGGGCTCGCCCGTGCGCGACGGCTGGGGGTCGCGACGACGCACGAGGGCGTCGACGGCCTGGTCGCGATGCCCGAGTTCGACGACGTCGAGCTGGTCTTCGACGCGACCTCCGCCGGCGCGCACTCCCGCAACGACGCCGTCGTGCGCGACCGGGGGCGGCTCATGGTCGATCTCACGCCCGCCGCGATCGGGCCCTACGTGGTCCCCGTCGTGAACCTCGACGACCACCTCGGGGCGACGAACGTCAACATGGTGACCTGCGGCGGCCAGGCGACCGTGCCGATGGTGGCGGCCGTGTCGCGCGTCACCCCGGTCGCGTACGCCGAGATCGTCGCGTCGATCGCGTCGAGGTCGGCGGGGCCGGGCACGCGGGCGAACATCGACGAGTTCACCCGGACCACTGCCCGGGCGATCGAGGCGATCGGCGGGGCGGAGCGCGGCAAGGCCATCATCGTGCTGAACCCGGCCGACCCGCCGCTCATCATGCGCGACACCGTGTTCTGCCTCGTGGAGGGCGACGTGGACGAGACCGCCGTACGCGACTCGGTCGCCGCGATGATCGCCGAGGTGCAGGGCTACGTCGGCGGCTACCGGCTCACGCAGGACATGCAGTTCGACGGGGTCGACGAGACGTTCGTCCCCGCGCTGGGCCGCTCCTTCCGCGGCACCCGGATCACGATCCTCCTCGAGGTCGCGGGCGCGGGGCACTACCTTCCGGAGTACGCCGGCAACCTCGACATCATGACCTCGGCCGCCCTTCGCACCGCCGAACGGCTGGTCTCCGTCCGAACGGAGGTTCCCGCATGACCGCCGCGACCCCCCGCGTGTACGTGCAGGACGTCACCCTGCGCGACGGCATGCACGCCGTCGCCCACCGGTACGCGCTCGACGACGTGCGCGAGATCGCCCGGGCCCTCGACGCCGCCGGCGTCGACGCCATCGAGGTGGCGCACGGCGACGGCCTCGGCGGCTCGAGCGTCGCCTACGGCCACGGTGCGCACACCGACTGGGAGTGGATCGAGGCGGCCGCCTCGGTGCTCGAGCGCGCGAAGCTGACGACGCTGATCCTTCCGGGCATCGGCACCATCGACGACCTGGCCAGGGCGCACGAGCTCGGCGTGCGGAGCGTGCGGGTCGCGACGCACTGCACCGAGGCCGACGTCGCCGCCCAGCACGTCGGCTGGGCGCGAGAGCACGGCATGGATGTCTCGGGGTTCCTCATGATGAGCCACATGAACGATCCACGCGGCCTCGCCGAGCAGGCGAGGCTCATGGAGTCGTACGGCGCCCACTGCGTCTACGTCACCGATTCGGGAGGCCGCCTCACGATGCGCGACGTCGCCGAGCGCGTCGACGCGTACCGCGAGGTGCTCGACCCATCGACGGAGATCGGCATCCACGCGCACGAGAACCTCTCGCTGAGCGTCGCGAACAGCGTCACCGCGGTCGAGCACGGGGCGACCCGGGTCGACGCCTCGCTCGCGGGACAGGGCGCTGGAGCGGGGAACTGCCCGATCGAGGCGTTCGTCGCGGTCGCCGACCTGTCCGGCTGGCAGCACGGGTGCGACCTCTTCGCGCTGCAGGATGGCGCGGAGGAGCTCGTCCGCCCGCTGCAGCGTCGGCCCGTCCGGGTCGATCGCGAGACGCTCACCCTCGGCTACGCCGGGGTCTACTCGAGCTTCCTCCTCCATGCCGAGCGCGCGGCGGGCCGGTACGGGCTCGATCCCCGCGACATCCTCGTCGAACTCGGTCGCCGCGGTATGGTCGGCGGCCAGGAGGACCTGATCGTCGACGTGGCGCTCGACCTCGTCGGCGCGCGCGACGCGGCGCAGGCCGAGGGGGCGGCGTGACCGCCGCCGCGGCGTTCGCCGCCGCGCTCGACCGGGCCCAGCGCACGGCGTCGCCCATCGCCCAGCTCGCCTCCGAGGCACCGATCGGCCTCGACCGGGCCTATGCGACGCAGCACGCGCTCATCGCGCGCCGGCTCGCACGCGGCGAGCGCGTGGTCGGCCTCAAGCTCGGCTTCACGAGCCGCGCGAAGGCGCAGCAGATGGGCGTCGACGACGTGATCATCGGCACGCTCACCGATGCGATGCGCCTCGACGACGGGGGGCGGTTCGATCGCCGCTCGGCGATCCACGCCCGGGTCGAGCCCGAGGTCGCCTTCCTGCTCGGCTCGGACCTCGACGGCGACGTCGACCCCGCGTCCGCGGTCGCGGCCGTGGCCCCGGCGCTCGAGGTCATCGACTCGCGGTACCGCGACTTCCGCTTCAGCCTCGACGACGTCGTGGCCGACAACACCTCGGCCGCCGCGTTCGCGGTCGGACCGTGGCGGCGCCCGGCCGAGGTCGGGCCGCTCGACAACCGCGCCGTGCGCCTCGAGCTCGACGGCCGCCTCGCGCAGACGGGGTCCACCGCCGCGATCCTGGGCGACCCGCAGCGCGCTCTGGGTGCGGCCCAGCGGCTCGCGACCGCGCACGGCTCCGCGCTTCGCGCCGGGATGGTGCTGCTCGCGGGAGCGGCGACGGTCGCGGTGCCGCTGGACCGGCCCGGCCTCGTCGAGGCGGCGATCTCCGGGCTCGGCAGCATCGCATTGCACGTCGAGGATCATGAGGAGGACCCCCGATGACCGAACGCCGAGGCATCATCGTCGCCGGCGCGGCGACCCCGCGCGGGCGCTTCCCGCACGCGAAGGCCTCCGGCGACCTCGTCTTCGTGTCCGGCACCTCGAGTCGCCGGCCCGACGACTCGATCGAGGGCGCCGCCGTCGACGAGTCCGGCACGACGCGGCTCGACATCGCCGCGCAGACGCGCGCGGTCATCGAGAACCTCCGCGAGGTGCTCGCCGCCGCCGGATGCGGGCTGGACGACCTGGTGCAGGCGACGAGCTACCTCGTCGACATGAACGACTTCGCGGGGTACAACGCGGTCTGGGCCGAGTACTTCGACGAGCAGGGGCCGGCCCGCACGACTGTGGCGGTGCACGCCCTGCCCCACCCGCACCTGCGCATCGAGATCCAGGCGATCGCGAGGCGCCCGGGCCGGACCGCCGACCCGACCATCACCCCCACTCCCGAGGAGGACCAATGAGCACCATGCCACCCGTCATCGACTTCGCCGCGTGGATCGAGGAGCACGAGCACCTGCTGAAGCCGCCGGTCAACAACAAGCAGGCCTGGCAGCCGATCGGCGACTTCATCGTGCAGGTCGTCGGCGGCCCGAACCAGCGCACCGACTACCACTTCGACCCCTACGAGGAGTGGTTCTACCAGTACCGGGGCAACATGCACGTCAACGTCATGACGGAGGACGGCCCCCAGCGGATCGACATCCGCGAGGGCGAGATGTGGCTGCTGCCCGGCAACGTCTACCACTCCCCCCAGCGTCCGGAGGCCGGCTCGATCGGCATCGTCATCGAGCGCATCCGCGAGGAGGGCACGCTCGAGAAGTTCGCATGGTTCTGCCCGAACTGCGACACCAAGGTGCACGAGGTCGAGCTGCAGGTCCGCGACATCGTCGAGGACCTGCCGCCCGTGTTCCGCGAGTTCTACGAGAGCGAAGAGGGTCGCACCTGCCCGAACTGCGGCACGGTCCACCCCGGCAAGGGCTGACCCGGGTGGGCACGATCGACGTCCACACGCACTACGTGCCGAGCGCCTGGCCCGACCTGCCCACGCACGTCGGGCCGGGCACCTGGCCGTCGTTGCGGGTCGACTCCGAACGAGACGCGATGATCATGCTCGGCGCGACCGAGTTCCGGCGCATCGGCCCCGACTGCTGGGATGCCGGGGCCCGCCTGGCGGACATGGACGCCGACGGCGTCGACATCCAGGTCGTCTCCCCCACGCCGGTGTTCTTCGCGTACGACAAGTCGGGAGACGACGCCGCGAAGGTCGCGCGGATCTTCAACGACCTCGCCCTGGAGATCTGCGAGCCGGCTCGCGATCGCCTGCTGCCGTTCGCGCAGGTGCCGCTGCAGGACCCCGACGCCGCCTGCGCCGAGGCCGATCGCGCCGTCGCGTCGGGCCACGTCGGGGTCGAGATCGGCAACCATGTCGGCGACCGCGACCTCGACCACGAGGGCATCGTCACGTTCCTGCAGCACTGCGCCGATCGCGGCATCCCGGTGTTCGTGCACCCGTGGGACATGGCCGGCTCCCCGCGCCTGGATCGCTGGATGGCGCGCTGGCTCACCGGCATGCCCGCCGAGACGCACCTGTCGATCATCGCGATGATCCTCGGCGGCGTCTTCGACCGGGTGCCGCCGACGCTGCGGATCGCCTTCGCCCACGGCGGAGGCTCCTTCGCCTTCTGGCTCGGCCGGTTCGAGAACGCCTGGCACCGACGTCCCGACCTGATCGGCGTGAGCGAGCGTCCGCCGTCGGGATACCTCGACCGGTTCAGCGTCGACTCGGTCGTCTTCGACCCGGCACCCCTCCGCGTCCTCGTCGACTCCCTCGGCGCCGGCCAGGTGATGGTGGGCAGCGACTACCCGTATCCGCTCGGCGAGCGTCCGGTCGGAGCGGTCGTCGAGCGGGCGGACTTCCTCACCGACGACGAGAAGGCCCTGATCCGACACGGCAACGCCCGCCGCTTCCTGGCGATCTGAGACCCGACCCCCACCGAAGGCAGCACACCATGACCGCAGAGACCGCCGTCACCCCCTCGATCGACCGCGCGATGTGCGCCGAACTGGACGCCGCCGACCCGCTGGCATCGTTCCGCGACCGCTTCGCGCTCCCGGAGGGCGTGATCTACCTGGACGGCAACTCGCTCGGCGCGCTGCCGAAGGCCACGGCCGGGCACGTGCAGCGCGTGATCGCCGACGAGTGGGGCACCGGGCTCATCCGAAGCTGGAACGATGCCGGGTGGTTCGCGAAGCCCGTCGCGCTCGGCGACCGGATCGCGCCGATCATCGGCGCCGCGGCCGGCGAGGTCGTGCTCGGCGACTCGACGTCGGCGAGCCTCTTCCAGGCGGCGGTTGCGGCGGTGAGGATGCGCCCCGGTCGTCGCGTGGTGGTCTCGGAGCGGGGCAGCTTCCCGACCGACCTCTACATGCTCGAGGCCGTGCAGGAGCTCCTCGGCGGCACGGACCCGCTGGAGCGTCGCCTCATCCACGACGACGGCCCCACGCTCGCCGAGGTACTCGACGAGGACGTCGCCGTCGTCGTCCTGACCCACGTCGACTACCGCACGGGCCGCATGCGCGACCTCGCCGAGGTCACCAGGCAGGTGCAGGACGCCGGCGCCCTGATGCTGTGGGACCTCTGCCACAGCGCGGGCGCCGTCCCCGTCGACCTGAACGCGGCGGGCGCGGACTTCGCGATCGGCTGCACGTACAAGTACCTCAACGGCGGCCCCGGGTCGCCGTCGTTCATCTGGGTCGCCGAGCGCCACCATGCGGCCGCAAGGCCCGCCCTCACCGGATGGCACGGCCACGCGCGCCCGTTCGACTTCGAGCTGGGCTACGCCCCGGCCGACGGGATCACCCGGTTCCGCGTCGGCACCCCCCAGCTGCTGTCGATGTCGGCGCTCGAGGCGAGCCTCGACATCTGGAGCGAAGTCGACCTCGCGCAGCTGCGGGAGAAGAGCCTGCGGCTCACCGAGCTCTTCATCTCGCTCGTCGACGCCCGGCTCGAACCGTGGGAGGTCGAGGTGGTCAGCCCGCGTCAGTCCGCCCGCCGTGGAAGCCAGGTGGCGCTGCGGGTCGAGGACGGGTTCGCGGTCATGCAGGCGCTCATCGAGCGCGGGGTGATCGGCGACTTCCGCGCGCCCGATCTCATGCGTTTCGGCTTCGCGCCGCTCTACGTCTCGCACGCCGACGTGTGGGACGCCGTCGACGCGCTCGAGGACATCCTCTCGACCGGGATCTGGCGCGAGCCGCGCTTCGCGCGCCGCGGCGCCGTCACCTGACCCCGGCCGCCGCGCGCCGGCTCACGGGATGTAGTCGACGTGCCCGTGGGGCGCGACATCCGCCCGGTAGCGCTCGACGAGGTCGCGCCACCCGAAGCCGTCACCGAACTCGTGCGTGTGCGCGGCCTCGATGAAGTGCCACAGCAGGTACGGGTGCGCACCCAGCGCGTAGAGCGCCTCGTGGTCGATCGTGGCGAACGCGTCCCGCTCGGCCTCGGTCAGCGACCGGTCGTCGGTCGGCCGTTCGGGGCCGCCGCCGCCCGCCAGCCAGGCGTCGACGAACGCAGCCGGGTCGGCGATGTACCGGGCGACGTCGGCGTCGCTCATCTCGACCGCGCGCATGAACTTGTCGATCATGTACTTCGTCATGACGGGTCCCTCCACATGAAGAACGGGCTCGACGCGAAGCGCGACTCGGTCGCCTCCGCAAGGTCGGCGGGGCGGCCGCCCATGGCGGCGAGCGCGGTGATGACGTTCACGTACTGGTAGGTCACGTTGCCGGCGGCCATGACGCGGTCGAAGCGGCATCCGGCGATCGCGCCCTCGAGGTCGCCGTCGCGCATCCAGGCCACAGCCTCGGCGTCGAAGGCGGGGTCGGGCGAGCCCGCGAACTGCTTCGGCCCGCCGACATCCGTCGCCATGTGGCCCGAGGTGATGAGCGCGACGCGCGCGTCGGAGCCCCAGGCCGCGATGGCATCACGCAGGTGCTCGCCGAGCACGGCGAACCGGCGCGGCGAGGGCAGCGGCGGCAGGGTCGCGTTGGTGTGGATCGGCACGATCGGCAGGTCGAGCTCGGGGCGGAGGTACTGCAGCGGGATCACGAACCCGTGGTCGAGCCGCCACTCGTGACTCACCGCGAAGTCGATCGCCTCGGGCAGCAGTTCGCGCCCGGCGATGCGCTCGGCGAGCTCGGGGTGGCCCTCGAGTTCGACGTACTCCATGCCGAACGTGCGCACCTCGTTCTCGTAGGTGCCGTGGTACCGCGCGGCCTTGCCGACGACGAACGCGGGCGCGTGGTCGAAGAAGAACTGGCGGATGTGGTCGGTGCCGACGACGACGAGCACCTCGACGCCGAGGTCGCGGATGGCGTCGCGGATGCGCGCGAAGTTCCCGGCGACGGCGACCAGGTCGTCGGGCATCGGGTCGCGCATGGCACGCCAGAGGAGCGGGTTGTGCGGCGTCGCGGCCGCGAGCACGAGTTTCGCCATGATCGACCCCGCCTCAGATCCCGAACAGCCCGCGGGCGTTGTCGAGGAGGATCTTCCGCCGCGACTCGTCCTTGAACGGCAGCTCGGCGAACTCGTCCATCCAGCGGTCGGCGGTCATCACGGGCCAGTCCGAACCGAACAGAACGCGGTCGGTGATGAGCGAGTCGGCGTAGCGCACGACCTCGGGCGGCAGGTACTTCGGCGCCCAGCCCGAGAGGTCGAGATACACGTTCGACTTGTGCCACACCATCGCGAGGTTCTCGAGGTGCCACGGCCAGGCCGGGTGCGCACTGATGATCTTCAGCTCGGGGAACTCGGCGGCCACATCGTCGAGGTAGGGGATCGGTCTGGCGTTCTCGAGCCGGTAGCCGCCGCCGCCCGGCGTCCCGGCGCCGGCGCCCGGGAAACCCGAGTGGAACATGACCACGAGCCCCAACTCGGCGCACGTCTCCCAGATGGGGAAGAAGCGCCGGTCGTTCGGCAGGAACTTCTGCCGCGACGCGTTGAGCTCGCCGACGCCGCGGATGCCGTACTCCGCGTGCATGCGCCGGATCTCGGCGATGGCGGCCTCGCCCTTCCACGGGTCGATGCCGGCGAACGCGAGGAACACGTCGGGGTGGTCGGCCTGCGCCCGACCGAGCAGGTCGTTCGGCGCGCCGGGGATGCCCGACGTCGTCTCGGAGTCGGAGTTCACGATCACGGCCATCATGCGCCGTTCGCGGTACTGGTCGGCCTGCTCGGCGAACGAGACCACCGGCCGCTCGCGCCCGAAGTGCTTCGCCATCTGCTGGTGCCGGTTGCCCATCGCGGCGAGGAACTCCTCGGTCTGCGGGTGCGTGTGCACGTCGATCGCGACGAGGTCGGTGCGGGTCATGCGGGGGTCCCTTCGGCGGTGGCGGATGCGACGGCGGCGGCGGATGCGACGGCGGTGACGGATGCCGCGGCGCGGGCGAGCACGTCGGCGTCGCCCTCGCCCAGCCGCGGCGCCGCCCGCAGCACCGGTCGCCCGCTGCCGTGGAACCGGGTGCTCGGCGCGGGCACGCGGAGCGGCGTTCCGTCGTGGCCGAGGATCTCCTCGACGAGTCCCATCGACGCGACCTGGGGGTCGTCGAACAGGTCGGCGACGGTGTTGAGCGGACCGTGGGGGATGTCGTGCGCGGCGAGCCGCTCGAGCCAGTGCTGCCGCGGCATCCGCGCGGTGATCGCCTTGAGCTCGGCGTCGAGCTCGTCGTAGTTGCGCACGCGCGCCTCGCGGGTGGCGAAGCGGGCATCGGCGGCGAGGTCGGGCCGCTCGAGCACGTCGAGCAGCCCGGTCCAGAACTTCTCGGGCACCGACATGTGGATGACGAACGCCTTCCCGTCGGAGCCGACGCACGCGTAGGCCTGCGCGCGACGGGGCCGGGAGTCGGGCCCGGCGACCTGCCCGGTCTCGAGGTAGGTCGAGGCGGCCTCGGTCAGGAAGTCGATGAGCGAGCCGACCATCGAGACGTCGACGTGCTCGCCCGCGCCGCGCGCCTCGCGCGCGTGCAACGCGGCCAGCACGGCCTGCGCCGCCGACATCCCGGAGAGCAGGTCGGAGAACGCCGGCCCGAGCGGGCGCAGCGTGTCGGCGGGCACGACCTGGCTGTACATCGCGCCGACCGCGGAGATGACGGTGTCGTAGGCGGGTCGCGCCGCGTACGGGCCCGCGGGTCCGAACCCGGTGATCGAGCAGGTGATGAGCCGCGGGTTGACGTCGTGCAGCACCTCGGGCCCGAAGCCGAGCCGGGCGGCGACGCCCGGTCGGAAGTTCTCGATGAGCACGTCGGCGTCGCGCGCGAGGGCGAGCAGGGCCGCGAGCCCGTCGACGGTCTTCAGGTCGAGCCGCACCGCGCGCTTGCCGCGGTTGTAGGCCGCGAACTGCGGGCTCATGGTGCCGCTGCCCTCCCAGCGCCGCATCGGGTCGCCATCCGGAGCCTCGACCTTGACGACCTCGGCGCCGAGGTCGGCGAGCAGCTTCGCGGCGTACGGCCCGGAGATGTACTGGCCGAGCTCGACGACGCGGATGCCGGCGAGCGGGCCGCCGCCCCCCTGCGTCGCTGAGCGACCGGATGGCGCGGGGCGTGAGCTCGTCGGGTCCGCCCCGCTCGGTGCTCGTTCCTGGGATTCAGCGGACATCGATGATCACCTTGCCTGGGGTCGTGGTCGGGAACTCGCGGTACGCGCGGCGCACGTCGTCGAGCGGATAGCGCACGCCGATGCGCGGTCGCACGGCACCGTCGCGCACGAGGTCGAGCGCCCGCCGCACGTGGTCGAGGTCGGCGCTCGCGACGCCGGCGAGGCGCTTGCGCGAGAGGTAGAAGTCGCGGGCGTCGATCAGGAGCCGCGTGTCGACGGATGCCGCGCAGAACGCCGCACGGCCGCCCCAGCCGAGTGCGTCGACCGCCTGGCCGAGCAGTGCGGCGCTGCCGCTCACGTCGACGACCGCGTCGAAGCGTGCGGCGTCGAGCCCGTTCACGGCGGCCGCGCGCTCGAGCGCGCCCGCCAGGTCGGCGCCGGGACCGGTCGCGACGACGTGCACGCCGTCGGGTGCGTCGTCGAGCGGATTCCGCGTCGCGGCGGTCACGTCGGCGCCGAGGTGCACGCCGTACTCGACGGCGGCACGCCCGAGCGTTCCGCCGGCGCCGGTGACGAGCAGCCGCTCCCCGGCGCGGACGCCTGCGGCGTCGAACGCGTTGAGCACGATCGGCAGGCTGTGCACCGCCGCGGTCGCGGTTGCGGCATCCAGGTCGGAGCGATCGAAGGCGACCTCGGCGGGCACGACCGCGTACTCGGCAGCCCCGCCATCGCGATGCACGCCGACGACCGACTGGGCGGGGCACTCCGACTCGCGGCCGGCACGGCACGCGGCGCAACGGCCGCACGGGATGTTCGGCTTGACGACGACCCGCTCGCCGATGCGCGCCCGGTCGACCCCTGGGCCCACGTCGACGATCTCCCCGGCCGGGTCGATGCCGAGCACACGGGGAAGTTTCGCCGCGGCGCCGGGGCCCCGGCCGGCAATGACGTTGAGGTCGAGCTGGTTGACGCCGACCGTCTCGACGCGGATCAGCACCTCGCCGGCGCCGGGCGCGGGCACGGCGACACGTGCGACGTCCAATCCATCGAGGCCATGGGCCTGGAGGAGGGCTGCGCGCACGGTTCGCCTCGATTCCGTTCGGTCGCGGCATCCGTGCCGCTTCTTGGATACCGTATCCAAAAATGCACCCATACGTCCAGACCCGGGTCTCGAGATTCATCGTCCCCCGAACCCCGTTCGCAGAAAAGCATGGACAGTCGCTCACATTTTGGATACCGTATCCACCAATTCGCGAGAGGCTCCGCTCTCCGCGGGACGCCGACCGCGAGTCCACCCGCCAAGAATGGAGAGTCATGCGCAGATCCATCCCCCGCTCCGGCCTCGCAGCGGCCGCCGGACTGGCAGTGTTCGCACTGCTCACCGGATGCGCCACCGCGGGCGACGCCGCCGGAGGCAGCGACAGCGAACCCGTCGAGCTCGCCGACGGCGAGCCCGGCGAGCCCGAGGACACCGACATCACGGTGGCCATCCCCTTCCCCGACATCACGATGTACTCGATGTACGTGCTGGCGACCGACCTCGGCTACTACGAGGAGGAGGGCCTCACCGTCGAGGTCATCACCGCCGACAACGTCACCGCTGCCGTGGCATCCGGGAGCGCCGACATCGGCGTCGAGTCGACCGGTACGGTCATCGAGGCGATCCGCGGCGGCGTCGAGGTCGACCTGGTCTCGGGCCACTACTGCCGGCAGAACTTCGACTTCGCCGTGCAGCCCGAGATCGAGTCCGTCGAAGACCTCGAGGGCACCGCGATCGTGCTCGCGGGCACGCCCGGCGACCCGGCCGAGTTCCAGCGGGCCCGCGTGCTCGCCGAGGAGGGCTGGGACCTCGAGGGCGTGAACGTCGAGGTCGTCTACCCCGGCCCCGGGTCGGAGTCGTGGACCGAGTTCTTCGTGAACGACCGCATCACCCTGCAGCCGTTCTACGGCGACGACCGTCCGGCGCTCGAGGAGGCGGGGGCGGAGTTCCCCGTCGAGGCCCTGCGCAACTGGGCGAACGACGTCATGGTCGCCGGCTCCGGCTACGTCGAGGAGAACCCGAACACGCTCGTGCGGTTCCTGCGGGCGACGCTCAAGGCGGTCGGGTTCATGACCGCCCCGGCGCCGGGCGAGTTCCCCGAGAACGTCGACGAGGTCCTCGACATCTACGAGGCGAACGACTTCGACGTCTCGGGCCTCCGCGGCTCCGACAGCGTCTGGGTCCTCGACGGACACCTCGCGTGCCAGAACCTCTACTTCGACACCGAGGCCTGGGACACCACGGTCGAGACGCAGGAACTCGACCCGATCGAGTTCGACACCGCGCAGCTCGTCTACCTCGAGAAGGCGCAGGAGCTCCTCGGCCTCGACAACTCCGGACCGGAGACGCTCCCCTACCCCTGACCCGGTCCCCCCGCACGATCGACGGGCCCTCGCCGCAGCGCATGACGGCGGGGGCCCGTCGCGTGCGCAGGAAGAGGAGGGTCGAGAAGTCGAAGATGGCTGGCTGCACGTGCCATCCGCGACTTCTCGATGAGCGACCCGCGCGAGGCTTCCCGATCGCCGTCGGCAGCGAGTGGAGGCGCATGCGCGAGCACGAGCAGCCGGCCCCCGTCATCGCGCATGAGACGGGGGCCGGCGGTCTGGGGGCGGGCGAGCGGATGCGGCGTCAGCCGCTGGGGGCGGCGGCCGACGCCGCGGCATCCGCTCGAGTGGGCACCGCCGCGATCGCCTCGATCTCGAAGCGGTACTCGGGCGAGGCGAAGCCCGCGACCTGCACGAGCGTCGAGACCGGGAAGTCGTGCGTGAAGTAGCGAGCCCGGATCTCGCGCACGTCGTCGCGCACGAGCCGGAAGTCGTCGCGGACGAACACGTTGACCTTGACGACGTCGGCCGGCGTCGCGCTCGCGGCATCCAGCACCGCGGCGAGGTTCGCGAAGGCGAGCTCGACCTGCTCGCGCGCACCGTCGGGCATCGTGCCATCCGCTCGCATGCCGACGATGCCGCTCACGAAGACGAGGTCGCCGCCCGAGACGCGGATGGCCTGGCTGAAGTCCGCCGTCGGCGGGTAGACCCCGACGGGCTCGACGATCTGCTTGTGCACGCGCGCCCTCCTACGTCGCCCCGACGATCTTGCGGTCGTCGTACCAGGGCGCGAGTCGGCGACGCAGCGTCGAGATCAGCCAGAGGGTGAGGTTCGCGATGATCACCATGACGATCACCATCGCGATGGCCTCCGCCATCATGAACTGGTACGCCGCGTACTCGAGCAGGTGCCCCAGCCCCCCGGTGCCGCCGAGGAACTCGCCCAGCACCTCACCCGTGAACGCCAGTGCGGCACCGCGCTGGATGCCCGACAGGCTGTACGGCAGGGTGGCCGGGAAGATGACCTTCCAGCCGAGCGCGATGCCGTTCACGCCGAACACGCGCCCCGCGTTCACGAGCGACGGACTCACCGTGACCGCGCCCTCCATCGTGTTCAGGATGATCGGGAACACCGCGAGCAGGAACACCAGCGCGATCTTCGACTCGTTGCCGAGCCCGAGGACCAGGATGAACAACGGCGCGAGCGCGACCTTGGGCGTCGAGTACAGCAGCCACAGGAACGGCGCGACCGTGAACCGGAGCACGGGCGACCAGCCGACCGCGAGCCCGACGACCACCCCGACGACGATCGCCATCGCGAGGCCGATGAGCACGTTGGTCATGCTGTAGGCGAACGCCGCCCAGAACTCCGGTTCGCCGAGCAGGCGGACGAACGCGACGATGATCTCCGACGGCGGCGGCAGGAACGCGGCCGGCACGAGCTGCAGCCAGCTGACCGCCGCCTCCCAGACGAGCAGGATGCCGACCACCACCGCGAACAGCAGCAGCCCCCACTTGGCCTCGCCGCCACGCACCACGCGCCGCGGGCGCACGATCCGGTTGGTGCCGGTCGCTGACGTGACGGTCATCGGCGGCCCTTCCTCGTCCACGGGGCGACCCAGCGTTCGACGAGGGTCACCACCTGGGTCATGCCGATGCTCCACACCACGACGACGGCGATCGCCGCGAACGCCTGGTCGGTCTGGTACGTGTTCGCCGAGCGGATGATGAGTGCGCCCATGCCCGACGACGAGCCGGCCATCTCGGCCACGACCATGCCGATGGTCGCGAGCACGACGGCCTGCCGCAGACCGGCGAACAGGAACGGCACCGTCGACGGCAGGTACACCGAGCGGTACAGCTCGAGGCGACTCGCCCCGTACACCCGGCCGGCGCGGATGATCGACGGATTCGTGGTGCGCATGCCCGCGGCGATGTTCAGCAGGATCGGGAACAGCGCGCTGATGGTCACCAGGAAGATCACCGGGCCGATGCCGAACCCGAACCACGCCTTCGCGAGCGGCTGGTAGGCGATCGTCGGCGTCGCGTAGATGGTCCACGCGATGGGGCCCACGATCCGGTCGACCGGCAGCACCGACCCCATGAGCAGGCCGACGGGGATCCCGATGACGACGGCGATCGCGAAGCCCGTGAGCCACGCCTGGATCGACACCGCCAGGTTGGCGGCGAGCGCACCGCTCTGCAGGAGTTCGAGGAACCCCTGCCAGACCGCCGACGGCGGAGGGAAGAACACCGGGTTGATCCACCCGAACACCCCGACGACGAGCTCCCAGACGACGAGCATCACGACGACCTCGCCGGCGAGGACCAGCGCCTTGCCGCGCGCGCTCAGCCCGGCGAGCCACGCTCCGATGCCGCCCCGGCCGAGGTTCGGCCCCGCCGCGAGGAACGTGCTCATTTCGAGACCGCCGCTGCCGTCGCCTCGCCCTGCAGCGCGTCCCACAGGTGGTCGCGCAGCTCGAGGAAGCGCGGGTCGCTCTGGACGCTGCGCTCGGAACGCGGACGCTCGAGGCCGGTCACGATGACCTCCTTGATCGCGCCCGGATGACTCTTGAACACCACGATCCGGTCGCCGAGCAGGATCGCCTCCTCGATCGAGTGCGTGATGAAGAGCACCGTCTTGCCGGTCGCGGCGATGAGCTTCTCGATCTCCTCGCGCATGACCTCGCGGGTGAGCGCGTCCACCGCGCCGAGCGGCTCGTCCATCAGCAGGATCCGGGGCTGCGCCACGATCGCCCGCGCCAAGCCGACGCGCTGCTGCATGCCGCCCGAGAGTTCGCGGGGGTACGAGTGTTCGAAGCCGGCGAGCCCGACGAGCTCGATCGCCTCCTGCACGCGGTCGCGCCATCCGCTGCCCTTCAACGCCTTCTGCATCTCGAGGCCGAACCTCACGTTGTCGAACACCGTGCGCCACGGCAGCAGCGCGTAGTCCTGGAACACGACCGCCCGATCGGGGCCGGGGCCCGTGACCGGCTGACCGGCCACGAGCACCTGCCCCGAGGTGGGCTTCACGAGCCCCGCGATGACGTTCATGAAGGTCGTCTTGCCGCAGCCCGACGGGCCGAGCACGGTCACGAACTCGCCCTCGCGCACGTCGAGGTCGACGCCCTCGATGGCCACGAGCTTCGTGCCCGTGCGGGCCACGTCGTAGCTCACGGTCAGGTCGCGCACCGAGATCAGCGGGGCAGCGGATGCCTCGCCTTCGGCACCCTCGGCCGGTTCGGTCGTCGTCATCGCAGTCCCCTCTTCCACGCTCACGGGAGCCCCGTTGCTCACGTCAGTGCCGGTTCGGCGGCGTGCTCCCGCATCTTGGGCAGCACCTCGGTGCCGAGCAGCTCGATCTGCTCGAAGAAGCGGTCGAACTTGAACCGGAAGTCGAAGACCAGGTGCTCGGTGCCGACGGCCTCGAACTTCTTGAGTTCCTGCACGGCCTCGTCGGGGTCGCCGACGATGAGCTGGCCCTCCAGGTCCTCGACGGTCTCGAACCTACCCGAGGGCGGCATGACCGCGAACTTCGCCTTGTTCGCCCAGGCGAGCAGGCCCGGGATGTTCACGTGCTTCAGCGCCTCCTCGCGGGTCTCCTCGATCGAGGTGGGCGGGATGACGGCGATGGTCGGCATCGGGCGGCCGGAGGCATCCGTCATCTGGCGCATCGTCGCGATGCGCTTCTCCATGGTCCGCAGTGAGATGCGTCCCGGCATCCAGCCGTCGGCGTACTCGGCCGCGAGGCGCGCCGATCGTGGCGTCGCGCCGCAGTACCAGAACGGGATGCGGCCGCCGACCGGCTTCGGCTCGATCGTGACGTCCTCGAAGGAGAAGACGCCGTCGTCGTAGGTGACGTCGTTCTCGGTGAAGACGCGCTTGAGGATCTCGGCGTTCGAGCGGACGAGTTCGACGCGATCGAGGTCGCCCCAGCCGACCGCCTCGAACTCGTGGTCGAAGGTGCCGGCGCCGAAGCCGAGGATGAGTCGCGGGCCGACCAGCTGGGTCATGGTGCCGGCCATGAGCGCGGTGATGAGCGGGTGCCGGAACGGGATGAGCGACCCGGTGCCGAGCTCGATGCGCTCCGTGACCGCACCGATCGCGGTGAGCGTCGTCATCGCGTCGTAGAACGTGCGGTTCGGCTTCTCCATCTCGCCGTGCGGCTCGAACACGAGGTGATCGCGCACCCACACCGAGTCGAAGCCCATCTGCTCGGCGAGCTTGGAGCCCTCGAGCAGCTTCTCGCGGCTGGCTTCCTCGCCGAAGTGGGGCAGCAGCAGTCCGAACTTCATCGCCATGGTCAGTTCCCTTCCGTTCCGGCCGTCTCGGCCGCGAGTTCGGCCGGAGCGGCCGCGAGCTTCCCGAATCCGGGTTCGCCGACGACGGCGCCGTCGGCGTAGACGTCCCGGCCGCGCACGAGGGTGCGCTCGATCCGGGTGCTGATGGTGCGGCCGTCGTACGGCGTCCAGCCGATCTTGGACAGCACGTCGTCGTTCGTGATGGTCCACTCGTGCTGCATGTCGGCGATCACGACGTCGGCGTGCGCACCGACCTCGAGGGTGCCCTTCACGCCGGCCAGGCCGAACTTCTCAGCCGGGATGCGGGCGACCATGTCGACCGCTCGCTCGAGCGTGAGCTCGCCGCGGTTCACGGCGTCGAGCATCAGCTCGTAGTAGTACTGGATACCGGGCGTCCCGGTGTGGGCGCTCCACATCTCGGTCCAGCCGATCTCCTTCTCCTCGCGCGTGTGCGGGGCGTGGTCGGAGCTGGCGATGTCGATCGTGCCGTCGCGCATGCCCTCCCAGATCGCAGCGCGGTTGTCGTCGGGCACCCAGTACGACAGCGCGTACGGGCCGAGCGTCTCGACGTCGTTCCAGGTCGAGAGGAACGGCGCCCAGTGGTTGACCTCGCACGTGACGTCGATGCCGGCGGCTTTCGCGCGGCGCACCGCCTCGATCGAGCGGCGCGTCTGGATGTGCGCGATGTGCACGGGGCATCCGGATGCCTCGGCGAGCCGCAGGATGACATCGATCGCGGTGTCCCAGATGACGCCCTCGCGCGCGGCGTACGCCGAGGCGTAGCCCTGCGGCGTGTTCTCGCCGCGCGCCAGCACCTCGCCCTCGATGTAGTCCATGAGCGCCTGGTCGTGCGGGTGCACGATGAACCGCTTGCCGGTGCCGGCGATGCGGTCCATGATCTGCAGCAGGTGGCCGTGGTCGTGGATGCCGGTGCCCGCGGGGTGCGGATAGGTGCGGCCGGTGTCGACGACCATATAGATCTTGTAGGCGTTGATGCCCATCTTCGCCATGGGCACGATGTCGTCGAACTTCGTCGGAGCGGGATTGTGGTTCCAGTCCACGATCGAGGTCGACGCGTACCGCTCGAACACGTCGGTGAGCGTCTCGACGTCGACGGTCGGCGGGTTCAGGTTCGGCATCCCGAAGATGGTCGTGACGCCGCCGGCTGCGGCCTGGCGCGTGGTCGTCAGGATGTCGTCCTTGTGCTCGTAACCGGGCTCGCGGGTGTGCACGTGGACGTCGACCATGCCGGGCAGCACGAGCCGCCCGGTCGCGTCGATCGTGCGCTCGGCGGCGACGGGCACGTCGGCGGCGACGATGCCGGCGATGCGCCCGTCGTCGACGAGCAGGTCGGCGGCCGCCGGGCCGGCGGGCGTCACGACGATGCCGCCCGCGATTCTCAGGTCGATGGTCACTGCGGTGCCTCCATGCGGTCGATCGACTCGCCCTGGCCGGGCGAGCGGGTGGTGCGGACGTCGACGTGGCTCGGGCGCACGTAGCGGTCGAGCCAGTCGACGATCAGCGGGGTGGTCTGCTCCCAGTAGCGGTCGTACGCGGCGTAGTGGGTGGTGTGCCGCTGCATGACGAGCTGCTTCGGGCCGCGCGCGGCGGTGTAGAGCCGCTCGGCGTGGTCGGTGGGGGTGGTCGCGTCGCCCTCGACCCCGATGACGAGCAGCGGAGTGGTGAGGCGGGATGCCGCGTCGATGGGCTTGTAGGCGAGGATCTCCTCGGCGCACGAGAGCGGGATGGCACTGGGGATCCGGTCGTCGACGTCGGCCTTGATCGTGGTCGCGCGGCGCTCCGGCGTCGGGACCATGATCTCCTCGCGTGGGTGGACGAGCCGACCCTCGCCCGTCGCGACGCGGAGCCGACGATCCTCCTCGAGGCCCGCGAGGAACGCGAGCCACTCGTGCTCCTGGCGCATGCGATGCAGCCAGTCGGTGCCGTCGGCGACGGGCACCTGGCTGACGGCGGCCGTGACCCGCGGGTCGGCGTCGGCCAGCAGGACCGCGTTGCCGCCGCCGGTGCCGCCCGTGCCGAACACGCCGATCGCGTCGGCGACGACGTCGTCGCGCGTCGTGAGGTAGGTGACCGCGTTCACGAGGTCCTGCAGCTGCCGTGCCGGCGAGAGGATGCCGCGGTCCCCGCCCGAGTCGCCGAAGCCGCGGTAGTCGAAGACCAGCACGCCGAACCCGGCGGCGACGAGCGCCTCGTGGTAGCGCACGTAGAGCTTGGCGTCCTTCAGCCCGAGCCATCCTGGGCCCTGCACGATCGCGCGGAACGGACCGGGGCCCTCGGGGGTGCGCCAGAGCCCCGCGAGGCGGTCTCCCTCGCTGTAGAACTCGACCGGTGTCGTCTGCATGGATGCGACGTCCTTCCGTTGAACGCTGCGACGCGTGGTTCGGGCGAATTCCGTCGCCCGTGGTTCAGATCATGACCTATTTTGGATCCAGAATCCAGTATTGATTCGAATTTACCAGCGTGCGAGGATGACGGAGACGACCGGTCGGGCTTGATCGGTCGGGCCGGCCCGGGATTTGGGCCGCGAGTCGCCGACGCACGTCGGACCACGCACCCGCACACCGTCCCGGAGGACCCATGCCCACGCCCCAGCCCACCGTCGCCCGTCAGCACGCCCTCGCCCGCGGCCGTCGCGTCGCCGCGATCGTCGCCGCCACGGCCTCCGTCGCCCTGCTCGCGGCCTGCGCTCCCGGCGCCCGTGCCGGCGGCGACCCGACCCCCGAAGCGGATGCCGCGGCATCCGGCTACCCGCTCACCATCGACAACTGCGGCACCGAGGTCACCTTCGAGCAGGCGCCCGAACGCGTCGTCACGATCAAGTCGTCGACGCTCGAGCTGCTGCTCGCACTCGGCCTCGAGGACCGCATCGTCGGCGCGGCGTTCACGGACGGGCCCGTGCCCGACGAGGTCGCCGACGCGGCCGAGGGCATCGACATCCTCTCCGACAAGGTGCCCTCGCAGGAGGCGACGCTCGCGGTGGAGCCCGATCTCGTGTTCGCCGGCTGGGAGTCGAACCTCACCGCCGAGGGCGCGGGCGACCGCGCCGCGCTCGAACAGCTCGGCGTGCACACCTACGTCGCGCCGGCGGCATGCCAGGGCGAGGGCTACCAGCCCGACCCGCTCACCTTCGACGGCGTGTTCGCCGGCTTCGAGGAGGCCGGCGCGATCTTCGGGGTCGAGGATGCCGCGGCCGACCTCGTCGCGACCCAGCGCGCCGCCCTCGACGCGATCGAGCCCAGCGACACCGGCCTCACCGCGCTCTGGTACTCGTCGGGCGACGACCAGCCGTTCGTCGGAGCCGGCACGGGCGCGCCGCAGATGATCATGGAGGCCGCCGGGCTCGAGAACGTCGTCGGCGACGTGCAGGACTCGTGGACCTCGCTGTCGTGGGAGGCCGTCGTCGACGCGAACCCCGACGTGCTCGTGCTCGTCGACGCCGCCTGGAACACCGCCGAGTCGAAGATCGCCAAGCTCGAGGCGAACCCCGCGACCGCGGCGATGCCCGCGGTGCAGCAGGGCCGGTACGTGATCGTCGACTTCCCCGCGACCGAGGCCGGCGTGCGCAACGTCGACGCGGTGGCCTCGATCGTGGAGCAGCTCGGGGCACTCTGATGACGGTGCGCGAGGCGTCTGCGGGTCGAGGAGCCGACGAAGTCGGCGTCTCGAGACCGCCGCGGGCGCCCAGGCGAGGTCTCGAGACGGCCGCGGGGCGGCCTCCTCGACCAGCACTCGTGGGGCTCGGCGTCGGCGTCGCCCTCACCGCCCTGCTCGCGGCATCCGTCGTGCTCGCCGTCACCATCGGGCCGGCCGGGCTCGCCCCCGCCGACGTGCTCGCCTCGATCGCGGCGCACCTCGGGGTCGGCGAGCCGACGCTCTCGCCGCTCCGCGACGGCATCGTCTGGGAGCTGCGCATGCCGCGCGTGCTCACCGCCGCGGCGGTCGGCGCGGGCCTGGCGATCTGCGGCGTCGTCATGCAGGCGCTCACGCGCAACCCGCTCGCCGACCCGTACCTGCTCGGGCTGTCCTCGGGCGCGTCGGTCGGCGCCGTGATCGTGCTCGTGCTCGGCATGGCGATCGCGCTGCCCGTCGCGGCGTTCGCGGGGGCGCTCGCGGCGCTCGCGGCGACGCTGGGCCTCGCGCGCGCCGCGGGCGGGCTCAGCCCGACCACCACCGTGCTCGCCGGCCTCGCGGTGTCGGCCGTGTTCGGCGCGATCACGAGCCTCGTCATCTTCTGGAGCGCGACGAACGACAGCTACCGCGAGATCCTCAACTGGCTGCTCGGGTCGCTCTCCGGAGCGGACTGGCCGGCGGTCGCGCTCGCGGGCTCGGCACTGCTCGTCGTCGGCGTGCCGCTGCTCGCGACGGGGCGCACCCTCGACGCGTTCGCGTTCGGCGACACCGCGGCATCCGCCCTCGGGGTGCACGTGCCGCGCACCCGCGCGCTGCTGCTCGTCGCGACCGCGCTGCTCACAGGCGCGCTCGTCGCGGTGAGCGGCGCGATCGGGTTCGTCGGGCTCATCCTGCCGCACGCCGTGCGGCTCGTCGTCGGGCCGCGGCACCGGGCGCTGCTGCCGCTGTCGGCGCTCGCGGGCGCGATCTTCCTCGTGTGGGTCGACACGGGCGCGCGCACGCTGTTCGACCCGCGCGAGCTGCCGGTCGGCATCCTGACCGCGCTCGTCGGCGGGCCGGTGTTCGCGGCGCTCATGCTGCGCGGGCGGAGGGCGTCGTGAACGCGGCGGTCGGGCCGAGCAACGCTCCGGGAGACGGGCGCGGCGGCCTCGAGGCATCGCGCGTCCGCTTCGCCCGCGGTTCGAGGCTCATCGTCGACGGCGTCGACGTCACGGTCCCGCGGGGCGCGGTGGGCGCGCTTCTCGGCCCCAACGGCGCGGGCAAGAGCACGCTGCTCCACCTCGTCGCCGGGGTCGAGCAGCCGGATGTCGCGGCGCTCACGCTCGACGGCGACGACCTCGTGTCGCTCCGCCGCCGTGAACGGGCGCGTCGCATCGCGCTCGTCGAGCAGGACGCCCAGTCCCCCGACGGCCTCCGCGTCGACCACGTCGTCGGCCTCGGACGCGTGCCGCACCAGTCGGCCTGGGGCGGCGACTCGGCGCGCGATCGCGAGATCGTGGCGCGTTCGCTGCTCGCGGCCGGGGCCGCCGAGTTCGCCGCACGCCGCTACGACGAGCTCTCCGGCGGCGAGCGCCAGCGGGTGAACCTCGCCCGCGCGCTGGCACAGGAGCCGGAGCTGCTGCTGCTCGACGAGCCCACGAACCACCTCGACATCCGGGCCCAGCTGGCGACGCTCGCCCTGCTGCGCCGTCTCGCCGACGACGGCCTCAGCGTGCTCGCGGCCCTCCACGACCTGTCGCTCGCGGCGTCGTACGCCGACCACGTCGTCGTGCTCGCCGAGGGGGCCGTGGTCGCGGCCGGGCCGGCCGCCGAGGTGCTCACAGCCGAGTTGATCCGCGCCGTGTGGGGCGTCGACGCGACCGTGCTCGAGCACCCCGCGACCGGCCGCCCGCTCATCGCGTTCGCGCCCGCCGACGCGCACCTGACGGCGCCCGCCCCGCTGGTCGAGTAGTGGGCGTAGCGTGGTCGACATGGGTGAGCTGAGCGAGACCCGCCGTGCACTGGTCGAGTCGGTGGCCGAGGAGTTCCTGCACAATTCATGGCGCGGGCGCCGTCTCGTCGCGGTCGAGGGCGCATCCGGCGACCACGCGGGCCGATTCGCCGACGACCTCGCCGCCATCCTCCGCGAGCGCGACCAGGATGTCGTCCGCCGCTCGGTCGGCGACGTCGACGAGGCGACCCTGCGCGGCGACACCATCGAGCCGTTCCGGGCCGGCACCCTGCCCGACGCGGATGGCGCAGACAGCGTGCTCGTCGTCGACGGCCGGCGCCTGCTCAACGACCGGGTGCGCGGCATCTGGCACTTCACGATCTGGACGCTCGCCGGCGACGAGCTCCCTCACGCCGGCGTGAACGTCGACGTCGACGTGACCGACGAGGCCGCGCCATCCCGCTACTTCTACGACCTCTGCAAGCTCCCGCCCAGCATCGGCGAGCGCCGCGCGGAGACGACGTTCCCCACGGCGACGCGCAACCTGCTGTAGCCGCCCTCGACCCGGCCACCTGCCAACCCGATTACAGGAGTTCCGGCGATGCACTGGCCCGAATCCGCCCGCGATCGCGTCCTGCACATCGCCGAATCTCCTGTAATCCGCCCGGGAAGCGGGAAGCGGCCGAATCGTCCGCGCGACACGGGTGCAGGATGGGGGCATGAGCGAACGCGGCATCCCCGTCACGACGGTCGACGAGCTTGAGGCGATCATCGGGACGCCGATCCCGCGCGTCGCGGAGAAGGCCCGCGACCGCCTGCACGAGGTCGATCGCGAGTGGCTCGCCGCGGCATCCCTCGTCTTCGTCGCGACCAGCGACGAGCTCGGGCGGCTCGACGTCTCGCCCAAGGGCGACCCCGCGGGGTTCACCCGCGTGCTCGGCGACACCACGATCGCGCTGCCCGAGCGGGCGGGCAATCGGCGCGCCGACGGCTTCCGAAACATCCTCCGCAACCCGCACGTCGGGCTGGTCTTCGTGATCCCGGGCCGTGGCGACACCCTGCGCGTGAACGGCCGCGCGAGCATCGTGCGCGACGCCCCATTCCTCGACGACATGATCGTGCGCGGGCACCGGCCGACGCTCGCGCTCGTGGTCGAGATCGACGAGGTCTTCTTCCACTGCTCGAAGGCGTTCCTGCGGTCACGCACGTGGGAGCCCGAGACCTGGCGACCCGACGCGGTGCGGCGCCGCGCGCTCATCGCGCAGGCGGTCGAGCAGCCGGGGGCGGATGTCGCGGCGCTCGACGAGTACTACGGTTCGTCGTACGCCGAGCGCATCTACCGCTGAGCGGTCGACCCGCCCGCAGCAGCGGTCTGGCATGCTCGGAGCATGAACCCGACGGCGGTGCCGGCGCGCGTGCGCTGGGCGGTCGGGGTGCTCGACCCGCGGCCGGGCGAGCGCGTGCTCGACATCGGGTCGGGCACGGGCGCGTCGGTGGAGGCGCTGCTCGCCGAGCTGGGCGAAGCGGATGCCGCGGCGCGGCCGTGCGTCGTCGCGATCGACCGGTCCGGCACAGCCGTCGCGCACATGCGCGAACGCCTCGCCGACGCGATCACCGACGGCACGGTCGACGTGGTGCAGGCCGGCCTCGCCGCCCTCGACTCCGCGATCGGCCCGTTCGATGCGGCGGTGAGCGTCAACGTCAACGTGTTCTGGACCTCGGCGGCGGTGCCGGAGCTCCGGGCGCTCGCCCAGGCGCTCCGCCCCGGCGCGAGACTGCTCGTCGCGTACGGCATCGGGCCGGTGCCGCTCGCCGACGCCGGGCACCTCGACGGGGTCGCCGCCGCGATCGGAGCGACGCCGTGGTTCGCGGTGCGCGAGCGCCTCGAGGCCGAGCACGGGTCCGGCATCCTCGCCGTGCGGACCGAGGCCTCGCCCGACGCACCCTGATCGCCGCCGGCGGTGCCGGGCGACCGCGCCGCGCCATCCGCTACGACAGGATGTCGCGGGTCGCGAAGCGCCACGCGGCCAGGCCGCCGAACACCGCGACGTAGCCCGCCTGAACGAGCGCGTTGTCGACGAACGAGCCCCACGACGGCGGCGAGCGGAGCAGGTCGGCCAGGTCGAACCAGCGATCGGTGAACAGCCAGGGGTGCAGCCATTCGAGCTGCGGGATGGCGCCCGCGATCTGCGCGGCGACGGCGAGGATCGCGGTGGCCGCCATCGCGCCGACGGGCACGGTCGTGAGCGTCGACGCGAAGAGCCCGATGGCGGAGAGCCCGAGGAGCGACACCGTGACGTACGCGGCGATCGCGAGGAACCGCAGCAGCCCCTCGCCGACCGAGACCTGGGCGCCCGAGAGCAGGGTGACCGGGCCGATCGGGAAGAGCGCCCAGCCGATCAGGGTGCCCACGACCACCACCGTGAGCGCCGCAGCCACGCAGAACGCGGCCGCGACGAGGTACTTCACGACGAGCAGGCGCATGCGGCCGGCCGGGGCGATCAGCAGGTACCGCAGCGTGCCGAGGCTCGCGTCGCCGGCGATCGCGTCGCCCGCGACGACCGCGACGGTGAGCGGCAGGAACAGCGGCGTCGCGACGACCAGCGCGGTGACGCCGACGAAGAGCCCGTTGCCCGCGATCTGGTCGAGGAAGGCCGGCCCGCGCCCCGGCGACGAGCCGCCCGCGATGCGGATCGCGATCGCGATGAGGATCGGGATGAGGGCGAGCGCGGCGAGCATCGCCCACGTGCGCCAGCGGCGGAACAGGGTGAGCGTCTCGGAGCCGAGGAGGGTGAACCACGCCGCGGCCCGCGGCCGCCGTGCCGGCCGAGGAGGTCGCGCAGCGACCGTCTCGACGCCTCCGGGCGCCTCAGGCGACGACATCGAAGCCCTCCCCCGTGAGCTCGACGAAGCGCTGCTCGAGGCTCGTGCGACGCACCGCGAATCCGCGCACGCGCACGTCGTCGCCGACGAGTGCCGCGACGATCGCGTCGGGCTCGGGTGCGCGCTCGCCCATGCGGGCCGTGACGAGCGCGTCGGCGCCCGCGTCGGCCGCCGGCGTCGCGGCATCCGGCACCAGGCCCAACCGCGTCAGCACCGCCTGCGCGCGCGCGGCGTCGGGCGTGAGCACCTCGACGCTCGTCTCCCCCGATCGGCGGAACTCCTCGAGCGTGCCCTGCGCGACGAGCCGCCCGGCGCTCATCACGCCGACGTGCGTGCAGAGCTGCTCGACCTCGGCGAGCAGGTGGCTCGACACGAACACGGTCGTGCCGTCGGCCGCGAACGAGCGGATCAGCGAGCGCACCTCGCGCGTGCCCTGCGGGTCGAGGCCGTTCGTGGGCTCGTCGAGCACGAGCAGGTCGCGCGGCATGAGCAGCGCGTTCGCGAGCCCGAGCCGCTGCTTCATGCCGAGCGAGTAGGCGCCGGCCTTCTTGCCGGCCGCGTGCGAGAGCCCGACCCGGTCGAGGGCCGCCGCCACGCGAGCGGCGCGGGTGGCCGTCGGCGCGTGCCGGTCCGCGGCATCGAACCGGCGCAGGTTCGCGGCGCCCGACAGGAACGGCGCGAACGCGGGCCCCTCGACGAGCGCGCCCACGCGCGGCAGCACCGTGTCGAGGTGCCGCGGCATCTCCGCTCCGAGCACGCTCGCCGTGCCATCCGTCGCCCCCACGAGGCCCAGCAGCATCCGGATGGTCGTGGTCTTGCCCGAGCCGTTCGGTCCGAGGAAGCCGTACACGGCGCCCTGCGGCACGGCGAGCGCGATGCCGTCGACCGCAGCCTGCGCGCCGAAGCGCTTCGTGAGTCCGTGCGTCTCGATCGCGAGGTCGCCCAGGCCACCCGGGTCGCTCACCGGCGGCCCGTCAGCGACCCGACTCGGCGGCGTACTCGACCAGCGTGTCGACGGGCACCGACCCGGCGAGCACGCGACCGTCGTCGGTGAGGAGCACCGACAGCAGCGAGGTCTGCAGCGCCCGGCCGCCGTCGACCGGCGTCGTGAGGGCCTCGAGGGCGTCGGATGCCTCGGCGAGCTGCTCCGCGGAGGGCGCTCCGCCCGCGTCATCGGCTGCCGACCCGTCGCCGGTCTCGCCCCGATGCTCGGCCATCGCGGCCATGACCGCGGCCGCGTCGACCTCGACGACCGTCGCCCAGCCCTCGCCGTGCACGACCGGATCCGGCACGTCGGCCTCCACGTCGGGGGCGACCCCATCGTCGCCCTCGGCGCGGGCCTCGGCCTCGGCCTTCCACTGGGCCTGCTCCTCGGCGGTCGGGATCGGCACGACCTCCTCGGTCACGGTCAGGTCGTCGGCCGGTTCGAACGCGAACACCGCCGGATCGGGCGCGCTGAAGTCGATGTCGGTGAAGCCGACGGAGAACGCGGGATCGGACGCTCCCCGCGCGGTGATCGATGCGGCGAGCGCCGCGCCGTTCGCTCCGTCGATCGCGATCCGGACCTCGCCCACGAGCGTCTCGCCGGTCCGAGGCGTGAGCACGAGCTCGTACGCCTCGCGGCCGGCGACGCGCCCGTCGGTCCCGACGGCGACCTCGGTGGTCTCGTCGAGCCGATCGAGCGCGCGGTCGAGCAGCTGCTGGGGGGACGGCAGCTGCTCGCCGTCGGGAAGCTCCGCCTCGGCGCGGGCCCTCGCCTCGTCGGCGAGGCGAGCGGCCTCGGCCTCGACGTCGGCCTGCAATTGCTCGAGGTCGGTGCCCTCGGGCAGCGTGAGCCGCGTCGCGGTCTTCGTCTCTGAGTCCACGAACCACGCCTCATCGGGCGAGAGGTACACGTTCCGCTCGGCGAGCTGGTCGAGCACCTGCAGCCGTGCGTGGTCCTGGTCGAGGTAGACGTTCGCGTCGAAGCTGCCCGTGGCGAGTGCGATCAGGTCCTCCAGATCGGCGGAGGTCGCGGCATCCGAGTCCGCGTCGCCGTCGGCGCCCGCGCCCGGCCCCATGCCGCCGCCCGTGCCGCCCGTGAGGGCACCGAGATCGGGCAGTCCGAGCTCGGAGCGCTGCTCGATCGTGCCCGAGAGCGCGTCGACGTCGCTCGACCGGGCGAACTCGATGAGCTCCTCGACCGTCTTGTCGGGCAGGTCGACCGCGGCCGTCGCCTGGATCGGCACGAGCACCGCCGCGGCGACCGCGACGGGCACGCCGACCGCCGGGATCAGGAGGCTCGGGCGGAAGCGGTTCGCCCCGCCGGCGCGTGGGCTCATGCGATCAGGCTACGCCTGCGCGGGCGGCCAGGGGCTGTTCCGAGGCGAACCCACAGGATGCCGCAACCCGTTGCCGCGCGCCGCGTACGGGTCTATCGTGCGTCCTGATCACGTAACCAGTTCGGGGGGTACTACTCATGACTGACGTCGTCCACCGCCGGCCCGCGCTTCGCGGGTCGGCGCTCGCCCTCACCGCGGTGATGACGCTCGGGGGCGTCGCCCTCGCGGCGCCCGCCACCGCCGCACCGTCCGCGACCGGCGTCGCGACGGCGCGACCCGCACCGCCCGCGCCGTCGACGTCGACGGGCTACGGCGGCGCCGTGTCATCCGTCGACGCCGAGGCCAGCGCGATCGGCCTCGAGGTGCTCCGCAAGGGCGGCAACGCCGCCGACGCGGCGGTCGCCACGGCCGCTGCGCTCGGGGTCACCGAGCCGTACAGCGCCGGCATCGGCGGCGGCGGGTACTTCGTGTACTTCGACGCCGCGACCGGCGAGGTCACCACGATCGACGGGCGCGAGACCGCGCCGGCCGGCATGGAGAGCGACGCGTTCATCGACCCGGCGACCGGCCAACCGTACACGTTCGCGAATGCGGTGCCCTCAGGCCTGTCGGTCGGCGTTCCCGGCACGCTCGCAACGTGGGAGGCGGCGCTCGAGGAGTTCGGCACCGAGTCACTGAAGGAGATGCTGAAGCCCTCGATCCTGCTCGCCACGCGCGGGTTCACGGTGGATGAGACGTTCGTCCAGCAGACCGCGGGCGCGCGGGTGAGGTTCGAGGCATTCCCCGCCACGGCGGAGCTGTTCCTGCCGAACGGCGAGCTCCCGGTGGTCGGGTCGACGTTCCGGAACCCCGATCTCGCGACGACGCTCAGGGAGATCGCGCTGAAGGGCACTGACGTGTTCTACGACGGGCCCATCGCCGACGAGATCGCGGCCATCGTGCAGGATCCCCAGACGGACCCGGCCACGGCGCTCCCCGCCTACCCGGGCTTCATGACCGCCGACGACATCGCCGACTACGAGGTGATCTTCCAGGACCCGACGCACATCGAGTACCGGGGCCTCGACGTCTACGGCATGGCCCCGTCGTCGTCGGGCGGCACGACCGTGGGCGAGTCGCTGAACATCCTCGAGAACTTCGAGCCGTCGGCGGATGACCCGGGGCAGGCCTTGCACCTCTACTTCGAGGCCACCGCGCACGCGTTCGCCGACCGCAACGCGTACGTCGGTGACCCCGCGTTCGTCGACGTGCCGACCGAGACGCTGCTCAGCCAGGAGTTCGCGGACTCACGCGCGTGCGAGATCGACCCCGACCAGGCGTCGGTGAAGCCGGTCGCGCCGGGCGACCTCGGCGCGACCGGGTGCGAGGCGGCGGCCGCCGCGGCATCCGTCGACCAGGGCGTCTCGACGACGCACCTGTCGGTCGTCGACCAGTGGGGCAACGCGGTCGCGTACACGCTCACGATCGAGCAGACCGGCGGCTCGGGCATGACGGTGCCGGACCGCGGGTTCCTGCTCAACAACGAGCTCACCGACTTCAACTTCGTGCCCACGTTCCCCGGCGACCCGAACACCGTCGAGCCGGGCAAGCGCCCGCGCTCGTCGATGTCGCCGACGATCGTGCTCGACGACGGCGACGTGCGGTACGTGGTCGGCTCGCCCGGCGGGTCGATGATCATCACGACCGTGACGCAGGTGCTGCTGAACCGCATCGACCTCGGCATGACGCTGCCCGAGGCGGTGGCCGCACCGCGGGCGTCGCAGCGCAACACGGCGAGCGTCTTCGCCGAACCGGCGTTCCGCGCAGCCTACGAGGCTGAGCTCGCGACGTACGGCCACCTGTTCAGCACCTCGGCCGAGATCGGGGCGGTCGCCGCGATCGAGGTCGACGCCGACGGGCTCATGACCGCCGCGGCCGAGCCGGTACGGCGCGGCGGCGGCACCGGACTGGTGCTCGACCCGGCGGAGTGACCCCGGGCCGGTGGTCGAGGACGGCGCACGGCGCCTCCTCGACCACCGGCGTCACGCCGTCGGCAACGCGCGGAGGCGCGGCGCGAGGTCGCGCTCGAAGAGCTCCAGGAACCGGCGCTGGTGGTGCCCCGGCGCGTGGAACACGAGGTGGTTGAACCCCCACTCCACGTACTGCCCGATCTCGGCGACGACCGCATCGGGGTCGGTGCCCACGATCCAGCGCCCGGCGATCTCCTCGATCGGCAGGGCGTCGGCCGCCTGCTCCATCTCGACGGGGTCGGTGATGTCGTGCTTCTGCTGCTTCGACAGCGACAGCGGCGACCAGAAGCGGCAGTTGTCGAGCGCGTCGTCCTCGTCCTCCTCGTACGACAGCTTGATCTCGATCATGCGGTCGTACGTGTCGAAGGACTTGCCTCCGGCCTCGATCCCCTCGCGCACGGCCGGCATGAGCTGGTCGGCGTAGAGCTCCGCACCCTTGCCCGACGTGCAGATGAACCCGTCGCCCGCACGACCGGCGTACTTCGCGACCTGCGGCCCGCCGGCGGCGATGTAGATCGGCACGCCGCCCTCGGGGCGGTCGTAGATCGACGCGTCGTGCGTCGAGTAGTACTCGCCCTCGAAGTTCACCCGCTCGCCGTTCCACAGCGCGCGCATGAGTCGCACGGCCTCGCGGAGCCGCGCGTAGCGCTCCCGGAACTCGGGCCACTCCTGTTCGCCCGCGCCCTGGAACCCGGTCGCGATCTCGTTGAGCGCCTCGCCCGTGCCGAAGCCCGCGATGACGCGGTCGGGGTACATCACGCCGAGCGACGCGAACGCCTGCGCGAGCACGGCCGGGTTGTAGCGGAACGTCGGCGTCATGACGCTCGTGCCGATCTTCACGGTCGAGGTGCGCTCGCCGACCGCGGCCATCCACGTGAGCGAGAACGGCGCGTGCCCGCCCGTGTGCCGCCACGGCTGGAAGTGGTCGCTCGTCCAGACGGACTCCATGCCGTGCGCCTCGGCCGCGACGGCGATCTCGACGAGCTCGCGAGGGTCGAACTGCTCTGCGCTGGCCTTGTATCCGAGGGTGAGGGTCATGATGCGGCCTTCCTGTCTGCGCCGGCCGGCGCGGTCGTTGTCGACGTCGAGCGGTCGAGCGGATGCCGCGGGGCGGGCCCCTCGGCGAGGTCGGGGAGCGTGCGCAGCACCGCGGAGGTGCGGGCGCCGACGCCGAGCGCGACGGCGTCGCGGAGTTCGGCGGCGGTGTCGACGTCGCGCCGGAGCCCGGGCGCGATCGCCTCCGGATGCGCGGCGGCGAGGTCGGCGAACCCGGCGGCGGCGTGACGCGCCGCCGAGTCCGCCCCGAAGTGCGCGATCAACGCCACGCCGGCGCGCGCGGTCGCGAGGGTCGTGCCGGTGCCCTCGGCGTCGGGCACGAAGGCGAGCGGATGGCGCGCCGCCACGTCGAGCGCCCGGTCGAGGTCGCCGGCGCGCAGCGCCGGCACGTCGCCGAGCAGCACCGCGACCGCGACATCCGCCGCACCCGCACCCGCGCCCGCCACGCCGGAATCGAGATGTCCCGGATGGCGAGTCTCACCGTGCAGCTGCGACTTCTCGTACTGCTCGGGGTCATCACCGGGCGACGAGGGGGAATCGAGACGTCGCGGATCGCGGGTTCCACCGTGCATCTGCGACGTCTCGATCTCGAGGGGGGCGTGTGCGACGTCGGCAGACGCGACCGCGATGCCGCGCGCGATCGCGGCGGCGAGGCCGCGCGGACCGACCTCGGGCACGACCTCGACCCCGGCCGCGGCGCGCAGCGCGCGCTCGATCACGGGCTCGTCGGAGACGACGACCACGCGGTCGACCGCGCGAGCGGTGCGCGCCGCGTCGACGGTGTCGAGCGCGAACGCGCGCGCGAGTGCGGCACGCTCGGCGGGCGAGTGCTCGGGCGCGAGCCGCGACTTCGCCGCGCTCAGCGACTTGACGGGCACGACGACGGTCCAGCCGCTCACGACGCCACCCGCTCGCGGTCGACGGCGGCCAGCGCGGCCGCGAACCCCTCGGCGTAGCCGATCGCGCGTCCGGCGGCGTACCCGGCGGATCGTCCGGCGGCCATCCCGTGCTCGATCGCCTCGTCGGTGCCCAGCCGGAAGAGGTCGCGGTCGGACGGGCGCACGATGGAGCGGGCGCCGGGGAGGTCGAGGGCGCCGACGAGGCGCCCGAGCCCGGAGACGACGGCCACGGGGCATCCGCTCGTCTTGCCCTTGACGAGGTCGCCCGCCGCGGCGAGTTCGTCGGCCACGCACGGCATCGTGACCGAGAGGGTCGCGCCCGCGGCATCCGTCGTGCCGCGCAGGTCGTCGATCACGTGCACGCCGGCCGCGCCGATCGCCACGTCGGTCTGACCCTCGCGCCAGGGACGCCCCAGCGTGTCGCTGACGATGACGCCGATCATGCGGCCGGCGCGCTCGCGGAGTCCCGCGGCGAGGTCGCGCGCGGAGGCGTCGGGATCGACCGGGAGGAGCAGCACGGTGCCCGCCTCCGTGTTGCTCGCGTCGACGCCCGCGGCGGCCGCGACCATGCCGAGGCGGTTCTCCACGATCCGGGTGATGCCGCCCGGGTGCGAGCGTGTCGCCACGACCCGCACCGTCTCGTCGGTGATGGCCTGCTCGCGGTGGCGCGCCCGCACGAGCCGCCCCTCGGCCTTGGAGACGATCTTCGAGGTGACGACGAGGATGTCGCCGTCGACGAGCGTGCCCGACGCCGCGCTCGCGATGAGGTCGACGAGGTCGTCGCCGGGGCGGATCTCGCCGATCCCCTCGAGCACCCGGACGCCGACGCCGCGCTGCAGGGCGCTCATGCGCGAAGCCCCGGGAGCACGTCACGACCGAAGACCTCGAGGAACTCGGCCTGGTTGCGACCGACGTTGTGCAGGTAGATGCGGTCGAAGCCGAGGTCGAGGTGCCGCTGGATGTGGGCGCGATGGAGGTCGGGGTCGGCCGAGACGAGCATGCGGTCCTCGAAGTCGGCCGGGCGGACGGTCCGGGCGAGCTGCTCGAACTCGAACGGCGAGCGGATGTCGCTGCGCGAGAACCGCATGCCGCCGATCGGCCACTCGGTGAGCGCGTTGCGCATGGCCTCCTCGTCGGTCGCCGCCCAGGAGAGGTGCAGCTGGAGGACCCGGGGCATCGTCGAGGCGTCGCGGCCGGACTCCCGGGCGCCCTCCGCGAACCGGGCGACGAGGGCGGCGAGGCGGTCGTACGGCGCCCCGGTCGTGATGAGCCCGTCGGCGACCTTTCCGGCGCGGCGGGCCGTGACCGGTCCCGCCGTCGCGACGAGGATCTTCGGCGCGACCTTCGGCATGGTCCAGAGCCGCGTGGTCTCGAGCCGGAAGTGCGGTCCGTGGTGGCGCACCTCGCGGCCGGCGATCGACGCGGTGAAGAGCTTGCGGATGACCTCGACCGCCTCGAACATGCGGGCGATGCGCTCGTGGGCCTCGGGCCAGTACTCGCCGACGACGTGCTCGTTGAGCGCCTCGCCCGAGCCGATGCCGAGCCAGTGCCGGCCCGGGTACATCGAGGCGAGCGTCGCGCTCGCCTGGGCGACGACGGCGGGGTGGGTGCGGAACGTGGGCGTCGTCACTCCGGGGCCGAAGTCGCCGCGCGTGCGGGCGCCGATCGCGCCGAGCACGCTCCAGACGTGCCCGGACTGGCCCTGCTGCGGCAGCCACGGCTGGAAGTGGTCGGTCGCCATGACCCCGGTGAACCCGTGCTGCTCGGCGAGTTCCGCATACGCGACCGCGTCGGATGGAGGGAACTGCTCGAGCATCGCGGCGTAGCCGATGTGCACTGACACCCCTCCATCCTGACGCGTCGTCGCAATGGTGTCATTCGGAGCCGATCGGCCCGAACGGCGGGTCCACCTCCCGCGGGATCATTATTTCGGATTCTGGATCCAAAATGCAAGCGTGAGACCGCGGTCCGCCCCGAGGGCGACCGCGCTCAGGATCGACGACGACGCTTCGTCGCCGCGGCGGCCGCGGGCGACTCGGCCGCGAGCATCTCGAGCACGCCGTCGCGGACCACCTCGAGGTGGTGCCGGAGCAGCTCGACCGCGGGCTCGACGTCGCCCGCCGCGACCGCATCCGTCAGCTCGCCGTGCGAATGATGGTGACCGTCGTTGCCGACGAGCCGCCAGCCGAGCACGTACCGGCCGACCTTGAGCCGGAGCTGCTCGATGAGCTCCCACTGGATCGGGTGCCGCGCGGCGTCGTAGAGCTCCGCGTAGAAGGCGGTCCGCGCATCCACGAAGTCCGCACCCTCCTCCTCCTCGTCGGCGGTGCGTCCGAGTTCGCGCAGCCGCTCGAGGCGGGCGTCGGTCATCTCGGCCATCGAGAGGCGGAGCGCATCGGTCTCGAGCAGGATCCGGAGTTGGTAGACCTCCCGCGCCTGCTCGACCGACAGCGCCTTCACGACCGCACCCCGACGGTCGTGGAACTCCACGAGCCCGTCGGCCTCGAGCTGGATGAGCGCCGACCGGACGGGAAGCCGCGAGACGCCGATCAGCTCGGCCAGCGTCTCCTGGCGCAGCTTGTGCCCGGGCGGCAGGCTGCCGTCGAGGATGGCGTCACGGAGGATGTCGTACGCCATCGTGCCAACCGAGCGGTACCCGGCGGCGTGACGGCTGGCCAACCGTGCGAGCGCCTGCTCGGGATCGGCGGCGGGGCCCGGACCGGCGTCGTCGACGGATCCGCGTGTGTCGGGTACGGTCATGGATCCCGAATGTATCGGAAAGATCACGACGAACCCACGTTCTGGATCCAGAATTCGAGAATCCGCGGCGTCAGGCGTCGCGCAGCACGCCCTCGGACTGCGCCTCGTCGAATCCCGCGCGGTATCCCTCGTCGTACGCCTCGTCGGCGCCCTGGCGGAACATGTCGCGATCGGCGGGACGCACGATCGAACGCGCGCCCGGCAGGTCGAGGTCGCCGACGAGATGCCCGAGCCCCCGCACGAGCGCGACCGGCACCCCCGCGGCCTTGCCCTTCACGAGCTCGGCGGCGGCGGCGAGCTCGTCGGCCACGCACGGCATGGTCACCGCGAGCGGCTTGCCCGAGGCATCCGTCTGCCCCCGCAGGTCGTCGAACACGCGAACTCCGGCCGCGCCGATCGCGATGTCGGTCTGGCCCTCGCGCCACGGCCGGCCGAGCGTGTCGGAGACGAGCACGCCGACCTGCGCCCCGGTGAGCGAGCGGATGCCGGTCGCGACCGCCCGCGCGGAGGCGTCGGGGTCGACCGGCAGCAGCAGCACCGTGCCCTCGGGCGCGTTGGAGGCGTCGACGCCCGCCGCCGCGCCGATGATGCCCAGCCGGTTCTCGACGATGCGCGTGGGCACGCCGCCGGGATTGTCGCGCGTCGCGACGACGCGCACGGTCTCGTCGGTGATCGCCTGCTCGCGGTCGTCGGCGCGCACGAGGCGGCCCTCGGCCTTCGAGACGATCTTCGAGGTGACGACGAGGATGTCGCCGTCCTCGAGCGGCTCGGGCAGGGCGGCCACGATGATCGCCGCGAGGTCGGCGCCCGCGACGATCTCGGGCAGGCCCTCGACGCCTTCGATGCTGTACCGCACGTTGCACCCCTCCACTCCGGCCCCTTCCGACATCTTGGCAGCACCACCCGCGCGCTGACAGACTTCGGTGAGGCGCATCCGCGCCGCCCGGGGGAGGGAAGATGACCGCGTCCGTCGCGCCCGCGAAGCGCCCGGTGATCGTGTGGGACCTCGTCGTCACCATCGTGCTGCTCCTGCTGATGGCGGCGCTCGGCCTCGTGCTGTTCTTCTTCTCGTTCTTCCTCGCGTTCGCGAGCGACTCGTGCGGGGCGTCGGCGACCTGCGACACCGACCTGATCGCGACCGGCATGCTCGTGGCGATGATCCTGCCGATCGGCGTGGGCGTGCTGGCGCTCATCGCGGCGATCGTCGTGCTCGTGCTCAAGCGCATCGCGTTCTGGATCCCGATCGTCGGGATGCTGCTCATGGTCGGGGCGTTCGTGCTCGGCGCGGCGATCGCGACGAGCGGCGTGCAGCCGAACGCCTGAACGGGCCGCCTGCACCATCGCCGGGTCCGGGCACAAGGGCCTGCGACACCGGATGGCACGGCAGTACCATCCACGCATGGCGTACGACCCCGCATCCGAGACCCTGTCCGACGAGGGCAACCCCGAGGAGGTCCGCAACGAGACGCCCGGCGAGCGCCTCGATCGCAAGTGGAACGACATCCTGCAGGAACTGCGGGTCGTCATGACGGGCACGCAGCTCATCACGGGCTTCCTGCTGGCGGTGGCGTTCCAGCCGAAGTTCGCCGAGCTCGAGCAGTACGAGGTGGTCCTGTACCTCGTGCTCGTCGTGCTCGCGACCACCTCGACGATGCTCGGCCTCGCGCCGGTCATCCTGCACCGCCAGCTGAGCGGGCAGAAGCAGAAGGAACGCGTCGTGCGGATCGCCAACGGGCTGCTGCTGACCCTGCTCGTCGTGGTGTCCCTCGTCGCGTCGGGCGTCGCGATGCTCATCTTCGACGTCACGGTCAACCGCGAGGCGGGCTGGCTGGCCGGCGCGATCGCGATCGTGCTGCTGCTGCTGTTCTGGATCGTCGTGCCCCGAATCGGGAAGCGCGAGCCTCGCGAGCGCGGCGCGCGCTGATCGCGGGCTCGCACCCACCCGGGTGCGCGCCCGCTCGCGTTCCGGCGTCACCGCCCCGAATAGGCTGGACGCCATGCGCATCGCCACTTGGAACGTCAACTCGATCCGCACCCGCTTCGGCCGCGTCGTCGACTTCCTGGTGCGCGAAGACGTCGACGTGCTCGCGATGCAGGAGATCAAGTGCACCGCCGAGCAGTTCCCGCACGAGGCGTTCGAGGCGGCCGGGTACGAGCTCGCCATCCACGGCCTGAACCAGTGGAACGGCGTCGCGATCGCGAGCCGCACGCCGATCGCCGACGTCGTCACGGAGTTCCCCGGCATGCCCGGCTTCCTCAAGGGGCAGGAGGGTCCCGACCTGCCGAAGGAGGCGCGCGCGATCGGGGCGACCGTCGACGGCGTGCGGGTCTGGAGCCTCTACGTGCCGAACGGGCGCTCACTGGGCGACCCCCACTACACCTACAAGCTCGACTGGCTCGCGGCGCTGGCCGACCACACGCGCGCCGAGACCACCGCGCACCCCGAGGTGCCCTTCGCCCTCATGGGCGACTTCAACATCGCCCCGCTCGACGAGGACAACGGCGACCCCGCCGTGGTCGAGGGGCTCACCACGCACGTGTCGCCGGCCGAACGTCAGGCGTTCTTCACGCTGGAGGACGCCGGCGTCACCGACGTCGTCCGCCCGCTGGTGCCCACCGGGTTCACGTACTGGGACTACAAGCAGCTGAAGTTCGTGCGCAACGAGGGCCTGCGCATCGACTTCATCCTGGGTTCGGCGCCGTTCGCCGAGGCGGTGACCGCGGCCACGATCCACCGCAACGAGCGCAAGGGCGACGCCCCGAGCGACCACGTCCCCGTGCTCGTCGACCTCGAGCTGAGCCGCGACGACGACGACCTGCCGATGATCTTCGGCTGACCCGGATGGCGCGCCTGCGCGCCATCCGGCCGGAACGCAACCCCGGGTGCATGTCCAGACGGAGCGGCTACCCTTCCTCTGATGGACTCCCCCACCGAACAGGTCCCGGCGACCGCGATCGACCCGCTGGTCGGTGCGACGCTCGACGGCCGGTACCGGATCGACGGCCTCATCGGCCGCGGCGGCATGGCCGCGGTGTACCGTGCCGGCGACCTCGCGCTCGGGCGGCGCGTGGCCGTGAAGATCTTCACGCCGTCGACCGAGGGCATCGACGACGCCGACCGCCGCCGGTCGGAGACCGCCCTGCTCGCAAGCCTCACGCACCCTGCCCTCGTCACGTTGTTCGACGCCGCGAAGGACCCGGAGACCAACCGCGAGTTCCTCGTGATGGAGCTCGTCGAGGGCCCTGACCTGCGCGAGATCCTCACCGACGGGCCCGTGTCCCGGCCCGACGCGACTCGCCTGCTGGCCGACCTCGCGGAGGGCCTGCACGTGATCCACTCGCGCGGCATCGTCCACCGCGACGTCAAGCCCGCGAACGTGCTGCTCGCGCCCGCCCACCTGCCCACCCGCCGCTGGAACGCCAAGCTCGCCGACTTCGGCATCGCGCGCCTGCTCGACGAGTCGCGCCTGACCGCGACGGGCCGCATCATCGGCACGCCGGGCTACCTCAGCCCCGAGCAGGTGCGGGGCGAGTCCGTCGGCAGCTCGGCCGACGTGTACTCGCTCGGCCTGCTCATGCTCGAGGCATTGACGGGCGAGCAGCCGTTCCCCGGCCCGGCGCTCGAGTCGGCGAGCGCACGGCTGGTCCGCGACCCGGTCGTGCCGGCCGGGCTCGGGTCCGACTGGGTCGAGCTGCTCACCGCGATGACCGCACGCGACCCGGCCCGTCGGCCGAGCGCACTCGACGTGGCGCTGGCCGCCCAGTCGCTCGACGTCTCGGCGACGACCACGGCGGCCGGCTCGCCGGCCCCGACGGCCTCCGTCGCCCCGACCACGCCGATCACCCACGCGCCTGCAGCCGAGGCGGAGGACGACACGCGGATCATCGCCGCAGCCCCGCACACGTCGCCGTCACCGACGGCGACGGGGACGACGACGGACGACGACGACGCCACGGCCGCCACGCGCGTGCTCACCGGCGTCGTCGTGCCCGACGATCGAGGCGGCGCGGTCGGCGCGCCATCCGGAACCGGCGCGCGTCGGCGGATCCCGCAGTGGGCGGTGCTCGCGATCGCCGCGGTCGTCACGCTGCTCGCCGCGGCCGTGCTGATCCCGAGCCTCGCGGGCGCGGTCGGCGGCGCCGCGGCGCCGGACCCGACGCCCACCCCGACGCCGACGCTGCCCGCCGTTCCCGGCGACCTCGGCGTGCACCTGGAGCAGCTGGAGGAGGCGGTGACGCAATGACGAGCCGATTCCGCCGCGCGATCGCCGCGGCATCCGTGACCCTCGCCCTCGTCGGCGGCCTCGCCGGCTGCGCGGCCGAGCCCGACCTCGCCGCGGAGCAGTCGCAGGCGTACCGCGCGCAGGTCGTCGCCATCGCCGAGTCGTCGGCGGCCGGAGACTACGCCGCCGCGATCGCCGCGCTCGACGCGCTGCAGGCCGAGATCGACGCAGCCGCGGCCGACGGCACGCTCACCGGCGACCGTGAGCAGCGGATCCGCGAGGCCATCGCGCTCGTGCGCGCCGACCTCGATGCCGCGATCGCGGCGGCCACGGCACCCGAGCCCGTGCCGACCGAGACGGCCGACGACGGAGACGACGACGACGACGACGACGACGACTCGTCAGGGCCCGGCAACAGCGGCGACAACGCCAACACCGGCAAGGGCGAGGACAAGGGCAAGGGCAAGGAGAAGGACTGACGCCCGTCAGTCGCGCCCGCGGAACCCGTCCATCGAGCGATACACGCCGAAGGCGTCGCCGACGACCCGGTCGAACACCCGCGTCGGCAGCAGGGCGCGCAGCGCCCGCGACAGTCGCACCGATGCGGGCAATTCGACGAGCGGCCGGCCGTCGAGCATCGCTCGCCACACGCGGTCGACGACGACCTCGGGTTCGAGGATCGGCGCGAGCAACGGACCACGGGCGCCGTGGAACATGCCGGTCGAGATGTAGGACGGCGTGACGGTCGTGACCTTCACGTGCGCGTGCCCGGCCTGCTGGAGCTCGAGTCGCAGCGAGTCGCTCCAGCCGTTGAGGGCTGCCTTGGACGCCGCGTAGACCGCCATGCGCGGGTTCGCGAGCGTGCCCGCCGCGCTGCCGATGTTCACCACGCGCGACGGGCGTCCCGACGCGATCATCGCGGGGAGGAACTCGCGCGCGACGTACATGGGCGCGAGCGCATTGACGAGCATGGTGGGGCGCACGTCGTCGCCCGCGTGGTTCTCCCAGAAGTAGCGGTTGCCGCGGACGATGCCGGCGTTGTTGACCAGCACGTCGGGGTCGCCGACCTCGCGACGCACCCGGTGCGCCGCCTTCGCGATCGCGCCGAGCTCGGACACGTCGACCGCGTACGACCGCACCTGCGTGCGTCCGCGGGCGATGCTGCCGAGCTCGTCGGCAGCGCGCGCGAGCGCCGGGGCGTCCCGATCCCAGAGCACGACGGATGCCGCGCCGTCGGCGACCGCGCGCTCGGCGTACATGCGGCCCATGCCGCCCGCTGCGCCGGTGATCAGGATGTGCGCTCCGCGCGCGGTTCTCGCCATGCCGAACATTCTCGCAAGCTCCGGCCCGCGGGCCGTTCGCCCCTGCCGGCACACTGCGGCGCGGCCTAGCCTGCACGGCATGGTGGCGCACACTCCCGCGCGCACCGGATGGACCTCGGGCCGCGCGACGTACCTCGACAACCTCAAGGTGCTCCTCATCGGCGCGATCATCGCGATCCACGCCGTGCTCGGCTACGTCGGATCCGACCAGTACTGGTCGTACGCCGACGTGCAGGAGACGACGCTGCACCCCGTCACCGAGATCGTGCTGGCGGTCCTCGTCGTGCCCTTCGGCCTGTTCATGATCGCGCTGCTGTTCCTCGTCGCGGGCCTGCTCACGCCGCCGTCGTTCCGACGCAAGGGGGCGCGGCGCTTCGTCGTCGACCGGTTGCTGCGGCTCGGCATCCCGTTCGCGCTCTTCACCTTCGTGATCTGGCCCGCGCTCATGTACGCCCTGTACCACCCGTTCGGCGCAGCACCCGGATCGTTCTGGGAGGAGTACCTCAGCGACGAGGGTTACATCGACACCGGGCACCTGTGGTTCCTCGGGGTGCTCCTGGCCTTCTCGCTCGGGTACGCGGGCATCGCGGTTCTGCGCCGTCGGCGGCGCCCTGCGGTCCAGCCGGCCGACCCGGCCCACACGGGCGCGGCGGACGACGCGCGCGTGGAGGCGTCGGCCCGCGACATCCGGCTCGCCGACCTGGCCGTGCTCTCGGTCGCCACCGCCGCGGCGACCGTCCTCGTGCGCCTCGTCTTCCCGTACGGCAGCGAGTGGTACGCCGACCTCAACTTCTGGGAATGGCCCGGATGCCTCGCCCTCTTCGGCCTCGGCGTGACCGCGTCCGCTCGCGGCTGGCTCACCGAGGTGCCCGACCGCCTCCTCCGCGGCAGCCGGGCGATCACGCTCGTCGCCGGGGCCGCGGCGGCGGGACTGCTGTTCGTCGCGTTCCGCGGCGACCTGACCGGGCTGATGTTCGGCGGATGGACGTGGCCCGCGCTGGCGTTCGCGGTCGTCGAGAGCGCGCTCATGGTCTTCGGATCCCTGTGGCTGCTCGGCGCCGCGCAGCGCCGCCTCGCCCGCCCCGTCCGCGGAGGCGAGGTGCTCGGTCGGAGTGCGTACGGCGCCTTCCTCCTGCAGGGGTTCGTCCTCATCGGCCTTGCGGTCGCGCTCCGGCCGCTCGGCCTTCCGGCCGAGCTCAAGGCGATCATCGTCGCGGCGGGCGGCGTCACCGGGTCGTTCGCGCTCGCCTGGCTGCTCGTCAGCCGGGTGCCGTGGCTCGCGAGGATCATCTAGCCTCGTGCGGCGGCGGATGCCACGATGGTGCGATGAGCCCCGATCGCGTGGAACTCGTGCTGAAGAGCGATGCGCAGGTCGCCGAGTGGCTGCCCGTCGCGATGGCCCACTACGAGCAGGCCCGCATCGAGGCCGGCGACACGCCCGAACAGGCGGCGGCCGGCCGGCGGGCCTCGGAGGAGCGGTTCTTCCCCGACGGCCGGATCGTCGCGGGCCAGCTGCTGCACACCATCCGCCTCGACCACGAGGACGCCGGATGGCTGTGGCTCGGCCCGTGGGAGGACGGGGGCACGCTGTGGTGGGTGTGGGACCTGATGGTGCACCACGGGTACCGCCGCCGGGGAGTCGCCCGTCGCGCCATGCTCGCCGCCGAGGCCGTGGCGCGCGAGCACGGTGCGACCTCGCTCATGCTCAACGTGTTCGCGTACAACGAGGGCGCGATCGCGCTCTACGAGGCGCTCGGCTACCGCACGGCGTCGGTCCACATGGCCAAGCCGCTCTAGCCCCCCGGATCAGTCGGCGAGCGTCACGACCTCGACGCGGTCTCCCGGTCCGGCGATCACGAGCGCGCGTCGCGCGGTCACGCCCTCGAGCGCCGCGACGATCGTCGTGACATCCGGCGCCTCGCCCGCCTCGGCCAGGGCACGGTGCCACACCGTCACCGAGGCGCCCGTCGACTGCTGCACGGCGCGCTCGAGCGCGTCCGTGTCGCCCGCCGCGACGAGCACGATGCGGCCGATGCGCCGCCCCGGTGCGAGCCCGTGCGCGGCGATGACGGCGCGGTCGTGGCGCCACACCGCGAAGTGGTAGGCGAAGACGAGCGCGGTCGCGACGAGCAGGCCCAGCGGCGCCCGGACTCGATCGATGAGGCTCGCGGTCGTGACCGGATCGAGGACGAACTCGAACACGCGGTAGCCGACCACGAGCAGCGCGACGAGTGCGACGACCGCGCTGATGCCGAAGACGACGACGAGGTAGACCCGGCGCCCGGTGTCGGCGCTCTCGGCGGGTTCGACGCGACGCGTCGGGCGCCAGCTCAGCCACCACACGGGCCCGCCGACGACGAGCGCGCTGAGGCCGCCGAGCAGCAGCGTGCGGGTTCCGGATGACGCGAGCGGATCGGCCAGCGCGGCGAGCCCGGCGTTCAGCACGACGCCGATGCCCGACGCCGCGGCGACCAGCCCGAGGCCGGACATCACGAGGCGCGCCGCACGGCGCGTGCGCTCCGACCGCTCGAGCGCGATGCGGCGGTGGTACGCCCAGGCGAGCGCGCCCACCGCAGCCGCCGCGATCGCGGTGCCGAGCGGTTCGAGCACGATCGCGGCCGGCTCGCCCGGATCGAAGAGCAGGCGGAGCGCGACGAACAGCCCCACGCCGATGCCGCCGAGCATGACTGCCGCGGTCGCGAGCACCCCGATCACCACGAGCGCGACGTCGGCCAGGCCGGTGACGAGGTGCCGCGTGCCGTCGCGGAACCAGTGCCACGCCCAGATCGCCCCGCCGACGAGCACCGAGACCGTGGCCTCGAGCGGCAGGCGCCACCATGGCCCGCCGGCGATCGACGTCGCGTCGGCGCCGCGGATCGCAGCGTCCAGGAGCTCACCGAGCGCCGTGACCGCGCCGCCGATGCCGAGCACCAGCCCGTAGACCGAGGCGATCACGGCCGGCACCGTCGCCAGCCGGACCGGCCCCTTCCGCGGGTGGCGCAGCATCCACCGGTGCCACGCCCAGGCGACCGCCCACGTGAACGCGGTCGCCACCTCGGCGGCCGGCCAGCGCCCGGCGATGAGCGATGCGGCCGCGCCGAGCAGCGCCGACGTCGCGACGATGAGCGACACCGGGTACAGCACCGCGAGGTACAGGCCCCACGCGAGCGAGGTCCGCTCCGACTCGTCCGCGAGCCGGCGCCACACCGACCACCACAGCACCGCCGCGAGCGGCCCGCCGATGAACGTGAACGCGAGCGAGAGCGCCAGGTCGGTCGTGCCGCCGCCCGCGAGCGGCGCGGCGCGGTCGAGGAGCCGCTCGAGCAACCCGGCGACGCCGATCGCCGCGATCGTGACGAGCACCGCGAGCAGCGTGTAGACGATCAGGCGGCGCACGGTGCGCTGCGCGGAACCACCGGGTGCGGCCGACGCGTCGACGGCGTCGGCGACGGGCGGCTCCGATCCGACCGCGCCGGTCATCGGTTCACCTCCGTCGGGTCGCAGATCGTGAGCGGCCACGGGGCGCGCTCGATGAGCCATCCGTCGCCCTCCCGCACGAGGTCGAACACGCCCTCCTCCTCGTACTCGTCGGAGCCGAGCAGTCCGCCGCCGTACGTCGTGACGATGCGCACGTGCACGTCCGCGGAATCCTCGCGCTCCTCGGTGTCGATGAGCGTCACCCGCATGCTCCCGGCCGGGCTCGTCTCGATGCGCACGCAGTCGTCGGCGAGCTCGGCGACGAGGTACGCCTTCGCGGCCTCCTCGTCGCCGTCGATCACGGCCGCCGAGTAGCGCTGCACCACGCCCTCGGGGGTGGATTCGTCGAGGGGTGCCGGCTCGCCGCGCGTCAGCACGACGATGAGAGCGATGATCACGAGCGCGGCGATCACGCCGAGGATCACGAGGAGGGTGCGGTCGGGCCGCGCCGGAGTGGCGTCCATGCTCCGAATGATGACGTGCGACGGCGCGTCGCCCACGGACCAAGGTCACGCAGGTTCAGCGCGGTCCGTGGCTCACGATCGTGCCCGCGGCCGGCAGGGCGCCGCCGAGCTGCTCCTCGACCGTCGCGAGCGTGAAGCCCCGCGCGCGGAGGCCGTCGATGACGGCCGGCACCGCCTCGACGGTCTGCTCGTGCGTGTCGTGCATCAGGACGATGCTGCCGCGCGAGCTCCGCCCGACCGCGCGCTCCGCGACCACGGCGGGCCCGGGGTCCTGCCAGTCGAGCGTGTCGACGTCCCACACGACGACCGGGAGACCGAGCAGGTCGCGCACGCGCTGGTCGGACGCGCCGTACGGCGGCCGCATGCTCGACGCGACCTCGCCCGTCGCCGCCGTGATCGCCCCCTGCGTGCGCTCGACCTCGCTGCGGACCTCCTCGTCGGGCAGCTTCGTCAGGTTCGGGTGTCGCCACGTGTGGTTGCCGATCTCGTGGCCCGATGCGACGACCCGCGCGGCGACCTCCGGGCGCGACTGCACGGCGCCGCCCTGGACGAAGAAGGTCGCGGGGGCGCGCTCTCGATCGAGCACGTCGAGCAGGCCCGACGTCAGCGACGACGGGCCGTCGTCGAACGTGATCGAGACGCACGCGACCAGCGTGCAGTCGACCGGGTCGGCTCCTGCCGGCGTCGGCGACGGCGTGTACGGGGTGCCGGAGGCGGCCGCGGCGATGGCCGCCCGGCCCGCGTCCGACAGGAACGGGTCGAGGAGCCGTGCCGGCACGTGCACGGAGGTCAGCCGCGCGTCCTCCCCCTGCCCCGTGCCCGACGCCGCCCCCGACGCCACGGGCAGGGTCACGACGACCCCGGCCGGAGTGACCGCCGAGTCGGCCAGGGCGGCGCGCGCGCCCGCCGCGTCGAGCGCCGCGAAGGGCTCCTCGCCCGGTGCGATCCGCTCGGCGGCGCGGAGCGCCTCGGCCACGAGCGCGAGCACGCGCTGCTCTCCCCCCGGGCGGTAGAGCGCGGCGCCGTCGAACGGCGCGCCGCCCGCGGCATCCGCGTACCAGACCTCGCGCGTGACGACCGTGCCCGCGGCGGGATCACGGCGCGTCACGACGAGTCGTTCGCCGACGAGCGTGCCGGAGGCGACCACCACGGCGCAGTCGATGGCCAGGCGGTGCTCGACCGGCCCGGTGATCGAACCGCCCCAGCACGCGTCGCGCGAGCCGCCGGCGACGATGTCGACCCCGGGCGACCAGGCCGCGCCGCGTTCGCCGGCGTAGGCGCGGAGCGCCGTCTCGACGCGAGCGGTGAGCGCGTCCCCCAGCTCGGTGACGCCGGGCGGAGTCGCCCATCGCGCGGCCGCGGCGAACCCGTCGGTACGCATCGCGGCGAGCCTGGGGACGAGTGCGCCGGTGCGGTCGGGACCGAGCCGGGGCGGGCCCGCCACGACCCGGGGCCCCGGTTGCGGCGGGGCCGCGGTGGTCGTCGGCGCGGCGGTCTGGGCGGGCGATCCGGATGGCGCGGCCGAGTCGGTCGCGGGCGCCGCGCCGCCGCCCGGCGACGTGCACGCGCTCATCGCAGCGCAGCCGCGAGCGCGACGGGCGCCGGCCACGTCCGTCGGCGCCCTCCCCGCGCCCGGTGCATGCCGCCACGTTAGCCAGTGCGGCTGACCGTCGGGTGCACGCGGAACGGGCGCGGCTCCCGATCGGGATCGCCGCGCCCGTTCCGCTCGATGCAGTCGGAGTCGTGGGTTCACCTGTCTCCGCCGAGCGGCGACAGCACGTCGTCGACGGTGCCGCCCTTCGGTGCACCGGACTTCATCTCGCGGATGGCGTCGGCGCTGAGGCCGTCCGGTGCGGGCTGCGTGGGCGCCGGCGCGTGCATCTCGCGTCGGGCATCCGCACTGTACGACCGGTCGGATCGCGTCGTCACGGGCTGGGAGTGCAGCTCGCGGAGCGCGTCCGCGGTGAAACCCGGGACGGCCTGCGGCGCGACGGCCTGCGAGTGCAGCTCGCGGAGCGCGTCCGCGCTGAACGCGTCGGCCTGCGTGCCCGATCGTTCGATCGCCCGGATCGGATCGGCGCCCTTCGTGGGCGACAGGTAGTCGCGCACGACGACGTCGCCGCGGGCGAGCCCGACGACGGTGGCGGAGCGGTCGCCCTGGACCGGTCCGCCCCATGCGGCGGTGCCTGCACCGCCGCCGATGAGAACCACGAGCGACACGGTGAAGATCACGGGTGCCGCCGGCTTGGTGTTCATGGTTCGATTCCTTCCATTGCCTCTGGTGGCTTTCGGGTTGAGGCGAAGGTACGAAGGATGGGTTCCGGCGGGATCCGGGCGGTCACCTGAGGTGACGTGGGAAAATCCTGAGATTCCCTCAGTGTCGTCGTTCCGATCACGCTCCGAGCGGAGGATGCCTCCCGCAGTGCCCCGGACGGCCGCCGACCCGCTCGCAGCTTGCGAGCGCGAATCCTTGCGTCAACGCATGAATCCTGCGTCCGTCCGCAATCAATCGCGGAGGTCGCGCACGTAGCCTTGAACCGCGCGAACGATCCCGTCGCGCCATCCGTCGCCGAACCGGCGCCGAGCTGAGAACGGAGGTTCCGATGTCACAGAACACCATGACTGCTGCAATCGTTGGCGAACCCGAGGTTCTCGAGGACGAGACCGGCGTCGAGATCACCGCCGAGCTCATCGCGCTCGCCGACGGCGTCGAGGCCGACCCGGCGTGGGTTCGCCTCAAGGAGTCCGCGACCGCGCTGCAGTCGCTGCAGGTGAAGGACGGCTCGGTTCCCGAGGAGTCCGACAAGCCCGAGGCATCCGCACTCGTCGACGCCATCGTCGAGTCGGTCGCCGCCCTCGCACCGCGCTTCCCGCACGAGGCCGCGTACCTCGAGGCGCTGCAGGCCGACTTCCGTCGCTGGCAGTCGGAGGGGCTCGGGGTGCCCGACTTCCTCGACTCGCTCGTGGAGTTCCAACCGCAGCTGCACCGCGTCGACGGCATCCGCCACCTCGTCGTCTTCCCGATGTACACGCAGAACGGCTCGCAGGACCGGCACGTCGAGGCGCTCGTCGTCGAGACGATCTGGCCCGAGTTCATCGCGCACCTCGAGGCCGGCGACTACGGCAACAAGCTGTTCGTGAGCCTGCGCCTGGTCGACTTCACGCCTGGGTACGACACCAACTCGGCGGTGCTGTTCCCCGAGACCGTCGCGATGCGCGAGATCCCGCCGTTCACGTGGGGCGCGATCTTCCAGGACCGCGAGGCCGCCCGGTACCGCCGGGTCGTGCGCGCGGCCTCCGAGATCACGAAGCTCGAGCTGCCCGCCGACGCGGCCTCGCTGCTCGACGACCAGGAGCTCGCCGAGCGCACGTTCGTGATGTGGGACATCATCCACGACCGCACCCACATGCGCGGCGACCTGCCGTTCGACCCGTTCATGATCAAGCAGCGGATGCCCTTCTTCCTCTACTCGCTGGAGGAGCTGCGGTGCGACCTCACCGCGTTCCGCGAGTCGGTCACGATCGAGCGCGGCCTCCGCGCGCGGGTCGACCGGGGCGAGCAGCTCGACGCGGTCGACACGCAGCTGCTCGAGCACGCCAAGCTCGTGCAGTACGCAGTGATCTTCGACCGGATCTTCCGGTTCGCGATCACCGGGTCGCGGGTTCGCAACTACGACGGCCTCGGCGGTCAGCTGCTCTTCGCCTGGCTCCACCAGAAGCACGTGCTCGAGTGGACCGACGTCGCGCTGAGCTTCGACTGGGCCGCGGTCCCCGATGCCGTCGTCGAGCTCGGCGACGCCATCGACGAGCTGTACTGGAAGTCGATCGACCGCCCGAAGACGGCGCACTGGCTCGCCGCGTACGAGCTCGTGCGCGGGGTGCTGACGCCCAACCCGGCGTCGGTGTGGGCCGAAGGGCTGCCGCGCGAGGTGCTCGCCGGCCCGCCGAAGGGCTACACCGACCTCGTGATGGACGACGAGTTCCCGCTCTCGATGTTCTACGAGGCGCTCGAGAAGAAGATGAAGCCGGTCATCGAGTCGACGGTCGGCATCACCGCCGCCGACGCCTGACGCGCCGGCGAACAGCCACCCGAAGCCGAGTCACCCCGGGACGGCGGATACCCGAGGCATCCGCCCCGCCGCCCGGGGTGACTCGCGTCATGAGAGGATTCCCCGATGACCAGCGCACTCCAGGACCGCGTCGTCGTCGTCGCCGGCGGCACGAGCGCGTCGGGCCGGGTCGTCGCGCGCGCCCTGGTCGACGCGGGCGCCCGCGTGATCGTCGTGGGCAGCCACCGGGGCCGCCTCGACGAGCTCGAGGTCGACATCCCGGGCGTCATCGGCGAGCGCGCCGACCTCACCGACGGCGACGACGTGCTCGAACTCGCCATGCGGGTGCACGCCAAGGTCGGCGAAGTCGACGGCGTCGTGCACCTGGTCGGCGGATGGCGCGGCGGCGGCGGAATCCCGGGGCAGACCGAGGAGGACTACCGGCTGCTCGAGCGCTCCTTCACGGCGCTGCGCTTCGCGAGCCGCGTGTTCTGGGACGACCTCGTCGCCTCCGACGCCGGCCGCGTCGCGATCGTGTCGTCCACGACCGTCGAGCGGCCGACCGCCGGCGGCGCGAACTACACGGCCGTCAAGGCCGCGAGCGAGTCGTGGATGCGCTCCCTCGCCGACGGGTTCGCCAAGGCCGGGTCGCCCGGCGCGGCGGTCACGTTCCGAGTGAAGGCCCTCGCCGGGCTGGAGTCGCGCCTGGCCGACGAGGTCGTCGCGCTGTGGTCGACGGATGCCGCGGCATCCGACCTGAACGGACGCGTCACGACGCTCGCGGGCTGAGCGCGTCGGCGCGCCGCTTCCACGTGCCCTGCGCCAGACCGGATGGCGCGGAGCGCGCAGAAGTGGCGCGGAGACGGATCACTCCGTGGTCGGCGGCAGCGCGGCATCCGTCGTCAGCTCGTCCTCGGCCGTCGGCGCCGACGTGACCTCGCGCGCGGTGTCGGCCGGGTCGCCCTCGGCGCGGCTGAGGAGCACGAACGGGATCGCGAGGGCTTGGATGACGCCGCTCCAGAGCATGGACCAGCCGTAGCCGCCGAGATCGGCCGAGCGGCCGAGCACGGGCTGGACCACCGCGCCGCCCGCACTGCCCAGCAGCGAGTCGAACGAGAGCACCGTGGCGCGCTGCTTCGACGGGATCATGTCGTTCAGGTACGCGCGGTGCACCGGGTCGTCGATGGATGACGCGACGCCCCACACGGCGATGAGCACGACCGCGACCCAGAAGTTCGCCGAGAAGGCGAGCGCGACGAGCACCAGCGTGCTCGAGGCGGTCGCGAGCAGGATCACCGAGGTGCGCTTGCGGAAGCGGCGACGGACGTGCGGCGCGAGGATGCCGCCGATGATGCCCGCACCGGAGAGCAGCGCCGCGGCGAGACCGGCGATCGAGTAGGCGCCCTCGTCGCCCCAGAGCTCGAGGAGGTAGGGCTGCAGTGCGTAGAACGCGTAGAACCCGACGCCGGTCGTGAACGGCGTCGTGAGCATCAGCCAGCGGACGGGCCGGTTGCCGAGCCCGTAGCGCACCGACGCGCGCAGCACCGTCCGTGTGGCGGCCACGGGCCCGGCGCCGCGCTCGGGCGTGAAGCCGAGGTCGCGCATGAGGAGCGCGGCGACGACGAACATGACCATGAGGATGCCGGCCCTGACGAGGAACGGGACGCCGAGGTTCGACAGCTGCGCGATGATGCCGCCGAGGACCGAGCCGCTCAGCATCGCCACGTTGCCGACGATGACCGCGCGCCCGAACACCGCCTCCAGGCTGCCCGTGTAGCCGGTCGCGTGCAGCGCGTCGACGAGCCAGGCGTCGACCGCGCCCGAGAAGAACGTGAACCCGAGGCCGAGGAGGACGGAGACGATCGCCCACGCCCAGAACGGCGACTGCCACACCCACAGCAGCCAGTACATGACGGTCGTCGCGGCGAGGGTGAGCGTGCCGAGCAGGTAGGAGGCGCGTCGCCCGAGCGTGTCGGCGACGACGCCGGTGGGGATCTCGAACAGGAACATCCCGAGGCTGAAGAACGCATTCGCGGCGAAGGCCTCGAGGTTGGTCAACCCGGCATCGAGCAGGAACAGCGTGTTGATGCCCCAGATGAAGGAGGCCGCCAGCGTGTTGCCGAGCATGAGCGTGTAGTACGTGCCCTGCACGCGCCGGGCCGCACGCCCGTCCGCCTCGCGGCCCCCGGGTGCGGTCATTCGCGGCGCCCCGGACGACCCATGCCTCCATCATGCCCCCCGGACGGGCTTCGCCCAAGGGCCATCGGATGGGACGTACGAATCCCACTGCACTTCGAGGCTTTTGTCGTGGAATGTGAAAAGCCGCGCATATCACGATTGCTTTTGCTTGACCTCAGCGAGACAAATGCCGTAGCCTCCGAAAAAGTTCGTGATGCCAACTCACGAGCAACGGTGCGAAGAGTGGCTCAGTCCTCCCTCGCGTCGGGCGCGGTCCTCCCGCGTCGCGGGCCTCACCGCCCGTCCCCATCGAACGGTTCAGTGCAAGGGAGCATCATGGATGAACTGACGGAACAGGCCGAGCACGACGCCCGGATCCTCGGGCGCAGCCTCGGCCTGACGCGCCGGCAGCTGCTGGCGGCGACCACGGGCATGGCCGCCGCCGCCGCGGTCGGCCTCGCGGGCGGCCACACCCACGCCCACGCCGCACCCGCGGCGGCCACACCCGGCGGCAACGGCGTGCTCGTCCCGCCCGGCAAGCGGGGCATCATCCTCTACACGGTTCGCGACGCGGTCGGCCGCGACCCGCTGGCCACCGACCTGCCCTCGGGCTTCAAGGAGGTCTTCCAGGAACTGTCGCGCATCGGCTACAAGCAGATCGAGTTCGCCGGCTACAACCAGCACGCCAACGCCGAGGGCGGCAACGTGAACAACGTCGCCGGCGCCCAGCTGCTCCGCACCTGGCTCGACGACAACGGACTCGAGGCCGAGGGCAACCACGGCTCGATCCCGAGCACGATCACGGATGCCACGCTCCTCGCGTTCGACCAGGCGTGCGAGATCGCGAACATCCTCGGCTTCGGGCACATCGGCACGGGCAACGACCCGACGAGCAGCTCGTACCTCGCCGACTGGCAGGCTGCGGCCGACCGCTGGAACATCCTCGGCGAGCGGGCCGCGACGCACGGGCTCAAGCTCTACACGCACAACCACGACGCGGCGTACAGCTTCCTGCTCGACAGCGGACCGCTCGACGCGGCCGGTCGCCCGACCCGCTCGACCGGCCTCCGCCGCCTCGAGTGGTTCCTGCAGAACACCGACCCGAACTACGTGTACCTCGAGATGGACGTCTACTGGGCGCACGTGGCCCAGCACCGCTTCCAGAGCTACACCGCGCCCGACGGCACGATCGTGCCGAACGTCTTCGACCCGGCGGGCCTCGTCGCGGCGCAGACCACCCGGTTCCCGCTCTTCCACGCGAAGGACGGCGCCAAGAACACGAGCGCGGCCGGCTACTCGATCGTGCCGTTCGGCCAGGGAGACATCGACTACACGACGTTCTTCCAGCGCATCGGGGCGAAGGGCTACCACAACGCGATGTACGAGCAGGACAACGCCTCGACGGTGCCCGCCCCGGCCTCGCCGGCGCTGTCGCTGCAGAACGCGGCGTCGTCGTACGAGAACCTGGCCGCGCTCCGCGGCTGACGCGATACTCCGGGCCGCGCGGTGACCGAACCCCCCGCGCGGCCCGGGACCACACATGGATCCCGCCGAACCTCCTCCTCATTGACTGGAGCACATCCATGCACATCGCACGTACACGCCTCGCGGCGCTGGTGATCGGGGCCGCGGTCGCGGTCACGGCCGCCGTCGCGGGGCCCGCCGCCGCTCACCCCGGCCACGACCACGGCGACCCGGTCTCGGCCACGACGTGGGCGAACTACGAGCGCGTCACGCTCGCGACCACCGCCGCGGTCGGCGAACCCATCGACATCGCCGTCATGCCCGACTCGCGCGTGCTGCACACCACGCGCGGCGGTCAGGTCCGACTCACCGACCCCGCCCAGGGCACCACGACGGTCGTCAACACGATCGACGTGTACGCCAACTCCGAGGACGGACTGCAGACCGTCACGCTCGACCCGGACTTCGAGGAGAACGGCTGGGTCTACCTCTACTACGCGCCGCGTGTGATGACGGCGCCCTACCCCGAGACCACCGCGACCGGATCGGCCCCGCAGACCCTGCCGGCCGGCGCCGACGCGTCGTACTGGGACCAGTGGAAGGGCTACAACCAGCTCAGCCGCTTCAAGTGGAACGAGGAGACCGACTCCCTCGACCTCTCGACCGAGCAGGTCATCATCAAGGTCGAGGTCCAGCGCGGCCAGTGCTGCCACGTCGCGGGCGACGTCGCCTTCGACAACGACGGCAACGTGCTGCTCGCCACGGGTGACAACACGCCGGCCAGCACTCCGGGCGCCAGCGGCTACGCGCCGATGAACGACCGCGCCGGCTACAACCCCGGATTCGACGCTCGTCGCGGTGCCGGCAACTCGAACGACCTGCGCGGCAAGATCATCCGGATCGACGTGCAGGAGGACGGCTCCTACACGATCCCCTCGGGCAACCTCTTCGCGCCGGGCACGGCCGGAGCTCGCCCCGAGATCTTCGCGATGGGGCTCCGCAACCCGTTCCGCATCGACTTCGACCCGGTGACCGGGGCGGTCACGTGGGGCGACTACGGCCCCGACGCGGGTACGGCGAACGACCTGCGCGGCCCGATGGGCTACGTCGAGTGGCAGAGCACGACCGTGCCGATCAACGGCGGCTGGCCGTTCTGCCACGGTCCGAACGCGAACTACAGCAACTGGGACTACGAGACCCTCACGGTGCGCGGCTGGTACGACTGCGAAGGCACGCTCGTGAACCCGTCGCCCTACAACACCGGCCTGCAGACCCTGCCGTCGGCGACCGCGCCCCAGCTCTGGTACGGCGACCAACCCACGCACCAGCCCTGGCCGGAGTTCGGCTCGGGCGGGCAGGCTCCGATGGGCGGCCCGACCTACCGCTACGACGAGGAGAACGCGTCGCCGACGAAGTTCCCGGCGTACTGGGACGGCAAGTCGTTCATGGGCGAGTTCTCCCGCGACCGCGCGTTCGTATTCTCGCAGGACGACCCCGACGGCCCCGTCACGAAGATCGAGGACTTCCTGCCGAACGCCGCGCTCGGCGGAGCGACGCTCGGCGCGTGGGACAACGTGATGGACATGGAGTTCGGCCCCGACGGCGCGCTCTACGTGCTGAACTACGGCGACGGCTTCTTCCGTCCGAACCCCGACGCGGGCCTCTACCGGATCGACTACGTCGAGGGCACCAAGGGCCCGCGCGCGGTCATCGAGGCCTCGGTCACGTCGGGTGACGGTCCGCTCGAGGTCGAGTTCGACGCCTCGGGCTCGTCGCACCCCGACGATCTCGCGCTGAGCTTCGCGTGGGACTTCGAGAACACGGGCAGCTTCACGGATGGCGCAGCCACCGCCTCGTACACCTACGAGGAGGACGGCCAGTACCAGGCCCGCGTGCGGGTCACGGACGCCGGCGGACGCGTGAGCCTCGCCTCGGTCACGATCACGGTCGGCAACACCGCGCCCGTCGTCGAGATCGTCTCGCCGGTCGACGGCTCCTTCACCGACTGGGGCGACGAGGTCGCGTTCGAGGTGAAGGTCACCGACCCGGACGAGCCCATCGACTGCAGCCGCGTGCTGTGGAGCTACGGCCTCGGCCACGACAACACGCACACGCACCCGCTGTTCACGGGCACCGGCTGCACCGCGACGATCGAGACCGCACTCGAGGCGGGCCACGGTGAGACCGAGAACATCTACGCGCAGATCGGTGCGTCGTACACCGACGCCGGCACCCTCACCGCCCCGGCGCTGACCGGTGACGACGTCGTGCTGCTCAACCCGCGTGCGCTGCAGGCCGAGCACAACGACGCCCGCAGCGGCGAGGTCACGGCCGTCGACGACGAGACGGCGGCGGGCTTCCGCTACCTGAGCGGCCTCGGCGAAGGCGAGTGGATCGCCTACGACCCGGTGGAGCTCGGCGGCATCACCGGCGTGGAGCTCCGCGCCAAGGGTGCCGGCGAGGTGACCCTGCACTGGGGTGACGCCGACGGCGACGTGCTCGGCACGTTCGAGGTCGACTCCGCCGCCTGGCAGGAGGTCTCGGTCCCGCTGACCGTGATCCCCGACGGCACCGGCCGCATCGTGGTGACCTCGACGGGCGGAGTGGACCTCGACCAGTTCGAGTTCACGACGTCGGTCGACGACATCCGCGCCCTGCTCGCCGAGCTCGAGGCCGACGGTCGCATCACCCGCGGCGTCGAGGCATCGTTCGGCGACGTCCTGGCCGAGGTCGACGCCGCACTCGCGGCCGGCGACACCGCCACGGCGACGGCGCGGCTCGAGTTCATCGTGACGCAGGTGCCGAACCGCGTCCGCACCGATGCCGACGCCGCGGCGCTCGTCATCCGCGCGGTCGAGGCGGTGATCGCCGACCTGTAGCAGAACCTCGCGGCGCCGGGCCCTGGTCGGGTCTCGGTCCCGGCGCCGCGAACCCAGGCCGGTGCGGTCGGAAACGACCTTGGCGGGATCCGCCGGCCGCACCAAGAACGAGTCGGGCCGTGCTCCTCAGGAGCACGGCCCGACTCCATTCTGCGCGTCGTGCGCCGCGCGCGATCGACCCCAGCTAGCCTTCGATCATGGTGCGCTTCCTCGTGAACATCGTGGTCTCCCTCGTCATGGCCGCGATCGGGCTCCTACTGTGCGCGTGGATCCTGCCCGACTTCCACCTCGACACGACCGGCTTCCTCGTGGCGGTGGCCGTCTTCACGATCGCGCAGGCGGTGCTCGCGCCGTTCATCTTCAACGTGGCTCGCCAGTACGCGTCGGCCATCCTCGGCGGCATCGGGCTCGTCTCGACGTTCGTCGCGCTCCTCATCGCCTCGTTCTTCCCCGGCGGCATCCGGATCGACGGCGTGGTGACCTGGGTGCTCGCGACGCTGCTGATGTGGATCGTGACCGCGCTCGGCACCTGGCTGATCCCGCTGCTGATCTTCCGCAACCGCCGCGAGAAGCGCGCGGCGTAGCGCGCGGGCACGACGCCGGGCTCAGGCCTCGGGGCGGTACGCGAGCACCGAGCCGGCGACCGAGACGCGCACGTGGCTTCCCCGGGGCACGAGTCCCGACGCCGTCACGCGCGCACGAAGGCGCTGGCCGTCGGCGAGCGACACCGCGAGCATCGCGTCGTGGCCCGTGTACTCGACGTCGGTCACCACGCCGTCGAGCGGGGCGGATGACTCGGGGTCGACGGCGGCGTCTCCGGAGGTCGCGTCTGCCGGCAGCACGCGCAGCTCCTCGGGCCGCACGAGCACCATGACCTGGTCGCCGTCCTGCGGCACGAGGCCCGTGGCATCCGCCACCGGCACGGCCCGGAGCCGGCCGATCGACGTGGCGACCTCGTCACCGTGGAGCACGCCGGGCAGGAACACGGCGTCGCCGACGAACCCGGCGACCCACGGCGTGGCGGGCACCCGGTAGACCTCCTCGGGGGTGCCGAGCTGCAGCACCTCGCCGCCGCGCATGACCGCGACGCGGTCGGCGACCGACAGCGCCTCGGCCTGGTCGTGCGTGACGAGGATGCCGGTGACGCCCTCGGCGCGCAGCAGCTCGCGTACCGAGGCGCGCAGGTCGGCGCGCAGCATGGGGTCGAGCGCGCCGAACGGCTCGTCGAGCAGCACCAGCTCGGGACCCGACGCGAGGGCACGTGCGAGCGCGACGCGCTGCGCCTGACCGCCCGAGAGCTGGCCGGGCACGCGGCCGGCGAGCGGCGCGAGATCGACGAGGTCGAGCAGGCGCCGCACCTCGTCGGACTTCGCGGCGCGGCGCGCGGCCCGCGACGAGCCGCGCCCCGCGAGCATGCCGAAGGCGACGTTCTCGGCGACCGTGAGGTGCGGGAACAGAGCCGCGTCCTGCGGCACCCAGCCGATGCGCCGCTTCTCGGGAGCGAGGTGGATGCCATGCGTCGTGACCATGCGCGACCCGATTCGGATCTCGCCCGACTGGGCGCGGAGCAGGCCCGCGATCGTGCGGAGCAGCGTCGTCTTGCCGCAGCCGCTCGGACCGACGATCGCGAGCAGCTCGCCGTGCGGCACCTCGACGTCGACCGCGTGCAGCACCGGGCCGCTCTCGTAGCCGACGGTCAGGCCGCGGACCTCGAGCCGGCTCATGCGATCGCCTCCCGGGTCGCCTCGCGCCCGGCGCGCGCGTCGGAGAGCAGGAACGCGGGCACCGCGGCGACCAGCAGCAGTGCGACCGCGTACGGCGCGGCGGCGCCGTAGGCGGAGACATCCGTTCGCTGCCACAGCTCGACTGCGAGCGTGTCGGTGCCCGTCGGACGCAGCATCAGGGTGGCGGGCAGTTCCTTCATGGCGCTCACCGCGGCGAGCAGCGCCGCCGCGAAGATGCCGGGGCGGGCGAGGCGCGCGGTGACCGTGAGCCACGTGCGGGCGCGCGAGTTGCCGAGCGTGCGCGAGACGTCCTCGAGCGAGGTCGGCACTTGGCCGGTCGCGGCGCGGATCGATCCGATCGCCTTGGGCATGAAGAGCACCCCGTAGCCGAACGCGAGCACGAGGGCGGTCTGGTACAGCGCGGGCACGACGCTGAGGGAGAAGAACACGAGCGAGAGGCCGACCACGATGCCGGGCAGGCCGAGCGCGAGGTACCCCGTCGACTCGATCGCGCGCACGAGGCGCCCGCGGTGGCGCGCGGCCAGCACGCCGATGGGCAGGGCGAGCGCCACGGCGACGACGGCGCCGCCCGCCGAGAGCAGGATGGTGTTGCCGATCGCCTGCGCGAGGTTGGCGGCGTCGAACGCCCGCAGCGTCTCGGCCGAGAGCACGCGCGCGAGCAGCACCGCGACCGGCACGAGCACGGCGACCGCGGGAACGAGCGCGAGCAGCAGCACGCCGGGCACGGTCCACCGGCCGAGGCGCACCATCCGCCGCCGGCCCGTGGCGGGCGCCGCGTGGATGCGCCGGGCGGCGCGGCCGCGTGCGAACTGCTCGCCCACCACCACGATCAGCGCGAGCGTGACGAGCAGCACCGCGAGCACGGCGGCCTCGTCGCGGCTGAAGCTCGCCGAGTACGCCTGCTGGATCGCGGTCGTGAGCACCGGGAAGCGGAACAGCGCCACGCCGCCGAAGTCGGCGAGCGTGTACAGGCACACCAGCAGGGCGCCCGCGAGCACCGCCGGGCGGATCTGCGGCCACGTGCCGAGCATGAACGAGCCCAGCGGGCCGCGGCCGAGCGTGCGCGCGACGTCGTCGAGTCCGGTGCTGCCGATCCGCAGCGCCGCCGCGACCGGCAGCGTCACGTAGGGGACCGAGACGAAGCTGAGCACCAACCACGCGGCCCAGAATCCCTGCATCGACGGCTGCCAGGCGAGCCATCCGTACGCCGCGAGGTACGAGGGCATCGCCAGCGGCAGCGCGGCGAGCACCGCCCAGAACCCGCGCCAGCGCAGCCGGGTGCGGGCGAGCAGGTAGGCGCTCGGCACGCCCAGCGCGACCGCGGTGACGGTGACGGAGGTCGCGAGGAGGACCGAGTTGCCGACGAGCAGCGGGATCCGCGGCCGCTCGAACACCGCCGCGAGCTCGGCCGGGTCGGCCGAGACCACCCGCACGACGAGGTGCACGACGGGGATCGCGGCGAGCGCGACCGCCACGAGGGATGCCGCGATGAGCCCCCACGGGCGGCGGGGGCTCGGAGTCGCGACCGCGGTCATCCCTTCAGGCTAGATCAGGCCGTTGTCGGCGAGGAGCTGCTGCGACTCCTCGACCGAGTCGAGGTCGCTGAGGTCGAGGCCCGGGTTCACGAGCGTGTCGATCGACGGCAGGCCCTCGGGAGCGTCGATGCCCGGCAGCAGCGGGTACTCGAACGTCTCCTCGACGAAGTACTGCTGCGCCTGCTCCGACACGAGGAACTCGACGAACGCGAGCGCGTCGGGGTCGTCGGCGGCGTTCTTCAGGATGGCGGCGCCCGTCACGTTCACGATGCCGCCCGGGTCGCCCGGCAGGAACTTCAGTTGCGCGCGCATGCTCTCGGCGCCGACCTCGGCGACCTGGCGGAACCAGTAGTAGTGGTTGATGAGGCCGAGCTGCGCCTGGCCGGTGTTCACCAGGTCGAGCGAGGCGAGGTTGTTCTCGGTGAGCTCGGGGTCGTTCGCGGCGATGCCCGCGACCCATTCGGCCGCGGCATCCTCACCCTCGAGCACGCGCAGCGCCGTGATGAACGACTGGAAGCTGGCGTTGCCGGGCGCGAACGCGACCTGGCCGTTCCACTTCTCGCCCACGAGCGCGTCGACGGTGTCGGGCACGTCGGCCTCCGACAGCTGCTCGCCGTCGTACGCGATCACGCGGGCGCGGCCGGTGACCCCGATCCACGAGTCGTCCTGCGAGGTGAAGCCGTCGGGGATGAGGTCGGCGAGGTCGGCCGGGATCGTCGCCTCGAGACCGGCATCGGCCAGCGCGCCGAGCGCGCCGGCGTCCTGCGACAGGAACACCTGCGCCGGCGTCCGCTCGCCCTCCTCGAGCAGGAGCGCGGTGAGCTCGGGCGTCGCGGCGTAGCGCGCCTCGACCTCGATGCCGGTCTCCTCCTCGAACTGCTCGATGAGCGGCGCGACGAGCTCCTCGTCGCGGCCGATGTACACGGTGAGCTTCCCCTCCTCGTCGGCCGGCCCGGCGGTGCAGCCGGTCAGGGCGAGGGCGGCCGTGAGGCCGGCGGTGGCGAGGGCGATTCCGCGGCGGGCGCGCATGGGCGTGCTGACTCCATCGGTCGGTGGAAGGTGAGGGCCCGTCGACTGCGGGCCCAACTTAGCTTAGCCTCACCTGCGCTCCGCCGCTGCTCGGGGCGTCACACAGCGAGCGCAGGGGTTGACGCGAGCCCGGCGCGAGCGTAGCGTAAGCACATCATTAATTAAGGAGTTGCTTACGTGAAAGCCGCGGATGACGAGTTGAGCCGCGTGTTCCACGCACTCGCCGATCCGACGCGCCGAGCCATCCTGTCGCGCCTCCACGCCGGGCCCGCCACGGTCGGCGCCCTCGCCGAGCCGTTCGCGATGAGCCGCCCCGCGATCTCGCAGCACCTGAACGTGCTCGAGCGCGCGGGCCTGATCGAACGCACGGCCACGGCGCAGTGGCGCACGTGCTCGCTGCGCACCGAGCCCCTCGACGACGCATCCGCGTGGGTCGAGCGGCACCGTGGGGAATGGAACGAGCGATTCGACCTGCTCGACGCGCAACTCCGCCGCATGAAAGGGGAGACCCCATGAACGAGCGAACGCACGACGCGCAGTTCACCATCACCCGCGTCTTCGACGCCCCGCGCGAGCTGGTCTGGCGCGCGTGGACCGAGCAGGCGGATGCCTCGCAGTGGTGGCATCCGCGCGGCATCGAGATCAAGGACGGCAGCGTCGCGGTCGATGCCCGGCCCGGCGGACGGTACGCCTACACGATGGTGGACCCCGCCGACGGCACCGAGTACCCGACGGCCGGCGTCTACCGCGAGGTCGAACCGCCGAAGCGGCTCGTCTTCACCTGGGCGTCGCCCGGTGATCCGGATGACAAGGCGCCCGTGATCACGGTCGACCTGCGCGAACTCGAGGGCGGCCGCACCGAGATGCTCTTCCACTTGCGCGGCTTCGCCGGCGCACCCGGCGACGAGAACGTCTACGACGGCTGGGACTCCGCATTCGACCTGCTCGGCGAGCAGCTCGCGGCCGAACCCGCACCGGAACGGCGGGCGCGCTGATGGGCCGGCTCATCGTCGAGCAGATCGTCTCGGCCGACGGGTACGCGGCGGAGGCCGACGGCGGCCTGGGCTTCTTCGAGTTCTCGCCCGAAGTGGCCGGCGACGCCGAGGCCGGCGGGGGCCCCATCGACCGCGAGCAACTCGCGTGGCTCGAGGGCGTCGACGCGATCCTGCTCGGCCGGAACACGTACCGGATGTTCGCCGACTACTGGCCGGGCGTCGACCCCGCGGTCGACCCCGTCGCCGAGCCGATCGCGCGGCTGCCCAAGCACGTCGCCTCGAACACGCTCGAGCGGGCACCCTGGGGCGACGGGGAGATCGAGATGCTGCGTGGGGATCTCGCGGCATCCGTCTCCCGCCTGAAGGCGCGGTTCGACGCCACGGTCGTCTGGGGCAGCCTGCAGCTCGCCGACGCACTGTTCGCAGCCGGGCTCGTCGACGAGTTGCGCCTCCGGATCGTGCCCGTGCTCATCGGCGACGGCCGACCCTTCACCCCGGAGGCGCTGGGGCAGCGTCCGCTCGACCTGATGAACGCGGTCACCCATCCGTCCGGCCATGTGACGCTCCACTACCGGCTGCGCTGAGACGTCAGCCCGCCGATCGCGGCGCTACCGCCGCGGCTCGGACACGACCCGGTCGAGCTCGGTCGGCTCCTCGGGCGCGACGGACTCCTCGTTGCCGGTGTACTCCGCCGACAGGAGCCGGTACGACCTCGTCGTGAACGCGAGCAGCGCGAGGGCCACCATGATCAGGCCCGCGAACAGGAAGATGAGCCCGATCCCCCGCGCATCGCCGTCGCCGAGCAGCCAGCCCCATGCGGCCTGCCCGTCCTCCGACTCCATGAAGGGGATGATCCAGAACTGGGCGATCGGCGCGATCAGGAAGGACGTGATGGGCGCCGCCGCCGCCTCGACCGCCGAGGCGAAGCCGAATACCCGCCCCTGGCGTCGGAACGGGACCACCTTCTGGATCACGGTCTGCTCGGATGCCTCGACGACCGGCACGAGCGCCATGTAGAGGAAGATGCCGACGGCGTAGAGCCACCACCATTCGCGGAGCGTGAAGACCGCGCCGAGCACGCCCATGCCGACCACCACGAGCAGCATCGTGCGGATGGGGTTGCGCCCGAGGCCGAACTTCGCGATCGCGATGCCGCCGATGATGAACCCGGTCGAGGACACGCCGAGCACGATGCCCCACACCTCGACCGGGAACAGCGTGAGGCCGTACGGGTCCATGAGGGCCATGTAGACGCCGCCGATGAGGTTGTTGAGGCACGCGAAGAGGATGAGGCCGAGCAGGCCGGGCGCCTGCCGGATCGCGGCGATGCTGCCGCGCACGTCGATGATCGGCTGGTGCTCGCCGTCGACGGTCGGCTGCTCCTCGGGAATGCGGAGGAACAGCAGGTGCACGAGCGCGACCAGGGTGAGGGCGATCGCGATCGCGAGCGTCCAGCCCATGCCGAGCAGGCCGATCGCGAGCCCGCTGAACACGCTCGTCACGATGAACGCGAGCCCCTGCACGGTGCCGACCATGCCGTTCGCGTTCGCGTGCCGGTCGACCGGCACCAGCAGCGTCACCGTCGTCGACAGCGCGATGTTGCGCATGTGCTCGACGACCGAGCCGAAGAGGATCACGCCGGCGAACACCCAGAACCACGGGCCGCCCAGGTCGACGAGCGCCGACTCGGGCTGCAGCAGGTACACCACGCCCGCCAGCAGGAACGCGCCGAGCGTGACGACGCTCGAGAGCACCATGACGGCGTGCTTGCGGTGCCGGTCGACGATCGTGCCGAAGAGCATCGCGAAGAACGCGATCAGCAGCATGTACGCGCCGCCGATGATGCCCGTCGCGAGCACCGACCGCGTCTCGAGGTACACCCAGAACGTCAGCGCGAACCACAGGAAGCTCGTCGTGACGTTCGCGATCATCGTGTTGGCGAGCAGCTGCACGAAGACGCGCATGCCGTTCGGCGGCGGCTCGGGGTTCGGCGCGACGCCCGCGCCATCCGTCGCCGACTCGGACCCGATCGCCTGCTCGACGCCGGGCCCTCGCACTTCCTCGGACATGGGGGCGAGGCTACCGACGACCACCGACACCCGGTATCCCCCGTCCCGGATCCGGCAGGATGTCGCGGGTCGCGGTCCGTCCCGGCGGGTCAGCCGCCCTGGTGCTCGACGACCGCCGCGGCTCGCCCGTCGCCGCTCGCGCCGGGCTGGGCGGGCGTCGTGCACGCGACCAGTGCGAACACCGCGCCGACGCAGAGAGCGAATCCGGCGATGTACGGGATCAGGGACCTCGAGGAATCGTGCACCCGCCCACGCTCGCCGCCGCGCCCCATCGCGGTCAACCCCTTGCGGCCCGCGTTCACGAACCGTTCACATGCGGACCCGGCCGGCGGGTCTGGGAGAATCGTCCGGTGACCCACGAGTTCCAGTCCCTCCACGACGCTGCCATCCGCGGCTTCGCCTCCGACAACTACTCCGGCGTGCACCCCGAGGTGCTCGCCGCGATCGCGGCCGCGAACGGCGGCCACCAGGTCGCGTACGGCGACGACGTGTACACCGAGCACCTGCACGAGGTGTTCGCACGGCACTTCGGCGACCCGGTCGAGGTGTACCCGGTCTTCAACGGCACGGGCGCGAACGTCACGGCGCTGCAGTCGATGCTGCCCCGGTGGGGCGCAGTCATCGCGGCATCCACCGCGCACATCAACGTCGACGAGGGCGGGGCGCCCGAGCGAGTGGGCGGCATCAAGCTGCTCACGGTGCCGACCGACGACGGCAAGCTCACGCCCGAGCTCGTCGACCGGGAGGCGTGGGGCTGGGGCGACGAGCACCGCGCGCAGCCGCTCGTCGTGTCGGTCACGCAGACGACGGAACTCGGCACCGCCTACTCCGTCGACGAGATCCGGGCGCTGGCCGACCACGCGCACGAGCGCGGCATGCGCCTGCACATGGACGGCGCGCGCATCTCGAACGCCGCGGCCTCCCTCGGCGTGCCCCTGCGCGCGTTCACGCGCGACGCCGGCGTCGACGTGCTCAGCTTCGGCGGCACCAAGAACGGCGCGCTGCTCGGCGAGGCCATCGTGGTGCTCGAGCCCGAGGCATCCACCGGGCTGAAGTACCTGCGCAAGCTGAACATGCAGCTGTCGTCGAAGATGCGGTTCGTGTCGGCCCAGCTCATCGCGCTGCTCGACGGCGACCTGTACCTGCGCAACGCCTCGCACTCGAACGCCATGGCCCGGCGCCTCCGCGACGCGCTCGACGCCGGCATCGCCGCGGGCGAGCTGCCCGGCCTGTCGTTCACGCAGGCCACGCAGTCGAACGGCGTCTTCGCGGTGCTGCCGGCCGGGGTGGCCGACCGCCTGCGCGACCGCGGCTTCAAGTTCTACGACTGGGATGCCGCTCGCAACGAGGTGCGCTGGATGTGCTCGTTCGACACGAGCGAGCACGACATCGACGCGTTCGTCGACGGCATCCGGGACGAGCTGGCCCGCGCGAACGGCTGATTCCGAGCGGATGACGCGTCGCGTCATGCGTCGTTCCGTGACGCCCGTTCGGAATATCCAGAGAATCCATGCGTTGGAATAGATTGGGCCGACGGCGTCCCGGAACCAGCACCATCCCCGGAAAGGCACGCCCATGACCCTGATCGACCTCGCCTCGCGCCACGCCGACACCGACGCACCGCTCATCACCCCGCTCGTCGAGCGCTGGAGCCCCCGCGCCTACGACCCGGCGGCCGAGCTCTCCGACGACGCCGTGCGCACGCTGCTCGAGGCCGCCCGCTGGGCGCCGTCGGCGAACAACGTGCAGCCCTGGCGCTTCATCGTCGCCCGCCGCGGCACGGCGTCGTTCACGACCATCCACGACGCGCTCATGGGCTTCAACCAGGCGTGGGCCGACTCGGCCGCCGCACTCGTCGTGAACATCGCCGAGGTCGCCGACGAGGCCGGAACCCCCCGCCCGTGGGCGAAGTACGACCTCGGCCAGGCCGTCGCCCACATGTCGGTGCAGGCCCAGCACGACGGGCTGCACACCCACCAGATGGGCGGCTTCGACGCGGCCCGCCTCGCTGAGGCGTTCGGCCTGCGCGAGGGCCTCGAGGTCGTCTCGATCACCGCGGTCGGCAAGGTCGGCGACGCCTCGGCGCTGCCCGAGCCGCTCCGCGAGCGCGAGGTCGCCCCGCGCAGCCGCAAGCCGCTCGACGAGCTGGTGATCACGGCCGCCTGAGCACCGGAGCTGCGAAGGGGCGGATGCCGCGTGCGCGACATCCGCCCCTCCAGTGCCTCTCAGCGGGACGACGAGACCCCGCCGATCAGCCGCCCACGGCCGCGAGCGCGTTCACGATGCCGGCGCCGTAGAAGCCGTTGGACTCCTCGGTGCCCTCGCACGTGTGCGTCGCGGTCACGACCTGGCCGGTCGGCAGCGTGCGCGTGTAGGTGAAGGCCGCCGGGTCGGGGCAGGCCTTCGCCGTCGCGGACTCGAGCAGCGCGCTCTCGACGTCGGCCGGGCTCATGCCCAGGCCGCCGCCGCGCTGGCGCTCGCCGTACTGGCTCACGATGAGCGCCGCGACGCCCGCCGCGTGCGGCGAGGCCATCGAGGTGCCCTGAAGGTACTGGTAGTACGCGCACTCCGTGCCCTTGTCGTCGCAGCTCTTGACCGCCCACGGCACGACCACGTCGCCGTTCTCGTCGATCGCGCCCTCGGCCTCGGCGAGCGCCGCCGGGTAGGCCGCGAGGATGCCGGCCGCGTAGTCGCGGGTGCCGGCGGCCGTGTCGTACACGTCGCCGCCCGGCGCCGCGACATCCACGAAGTCGTCACCGTAGTTCGAGTAGTACGACTTGCGCTCCGACGGACCGGTGCTCGAGACCGAGATGACGCCCTCGCCCTCGGTCGGCATCGAGACGCACGACTCGGGGTCGAGCAGGTCGCGCACGTACGCGACCTCGCCGGGGACGCCCGCGAAGTCGGGGCTCGACGCGTCGGAGATCACCTTGGTGTAGTCGCTCGCGCCGTTGCCGGCCGCGGCGACGAGCGTCACGCCGCTGTCGCGCGCGAAGTCGAGCGCGCGCTGCATGGCGGTGATGATCGTCTGCTGCTCGGCCCGGTCCTCGGCGCTGTCGGCCGGGTGGTCGATGCAGTTGAACAGCCACGGATCGACGTAGTAGCTCATGTTGACGACGTCGATGCCGTTCTCGCCCGCGTAGGTGAGCGCGTCGACGGAGGCCTGCAGGAAGAAGTAGCCCGAGTCCTGGCCGGCGCGGAGGTTCACGAGCGAGACCTCGGGCGCGACGCCCGCGATGCCGATGCCGTTGATCGGCGAGCCGATGGTCGAGGCGACGTGCGTGCCGTGGCCGTTCTCGTCGACGTCGGCGGCGTCCTCGCAGGAGCCGTCGACCTCGTCTTCACAGGCGCCGTCGACGGGGTCGCCGTTCGCGTCGACCGGGATGTCGACCGTGAAGTTCCGGCTCAGCTTGCCGTCGAAGTTCGGGGCGATGTCGGGGTGGCTCCCGTCGACGCCGGTGTCGATGATGCCGACCTTCACCTTCTTGTCGCCCCGCTCGACGGCGTACGAGCCGTCGACGGTCGCGTCGATCTGCTGCATGTCCCACTGCAGATCGGCGAGCGGCTCGGCGCCCTTCACCGGCTTGCCCGGGTCGGCGGGCTTGCCGAGCGCCGCGGCCTCGTCGGCGCCCAGGCGGGTCTCGCGCTCGACGGCCTCATCGGCGGCCTTGCGCTTCGCCTCGGCCTTCGCGGCGGCATCGTCGGGCACGCCGCCGATGACGCGGTTCTGCGCGGTGCCCTCGATGACGCCCTGCGCAGCGGCCGATGCGGCGAACGCCGCGTCGCTCGTGACGACGGTGGCGACGCCGACCTCGGCGTTCTCGCTGACGATCGTGCCGCCCGCGGCCTCGACGGCCGCGCGCGCGTCGGCCGCGGTCGTGCCCTCCTCGAACAGCACGACGTACTGCTGCTCACCGTCGGCGGGGGCGGCGGTGGCGGCGCCCGCCGACGCGGCCGCGAGGCCCGTGACGGCGAGGGCGAGCACGGATGTCGCGGCGATGGATCGCATCACTCTCATAGACATGGATTCCCTTCTTCGGGCGGCACCCGTTCGGGGGGTGCGCACACTCGCGCAATGCTGGCACACCCCACCGATGAAGGGAAGGGTCGCCTCCGGTTCGTGCTCATCCGGGCTATCGAACCGCGGCGGTCGGCACGGCGCGGAGGTCGCGACATCCGCTCGTCGCCGGAGCCGGCGCTACGGCCGCAGGAGCACCTTCGTCGCGCGCCGCTCGTCCATCGCGGCGTACGCCTGGGCCGCCTGCGAGAGCGGCAGCTCGAGGTCGAACACGAGCCCGGGGCGGATGGCGCCGGAGCGCACGTCGGGCAGCAGCTCCTCGATGTACCCGCGCACCGGCGCGACGCCGCCGTTCACGCCGACGTTGCGGTTGAACATCAGGCGCACGGGCAGCTCGGGGCCGCCGTTCGGCACGCCGACGAACCCGACCATGCCGCCGGGCCGCGCCGACCGGAGCGCCTGGTCCATGGATTCTTTGGTGCCGACGCACTCGAGCACGCGGTCGGCGCCGATGCCGCCGGTGAGCTCCTGCACGCGCGCGACGCCCTCATCGCCGCGCTCCTCGACGACGTGCGTCGCGCCGAACTCGCGCGCGAGCGCCTGACGGTCGGCGTGCCGCGACATCGCGATGATCGTGGTCGCGCCGAGCCGCTTCGCAGCGATGATCGCGCAGAGTCCGACCGCGCCGTCCCCCACGACCGCGACCGAGTCGCCGGGGCCGACGCCCGCCGAGACCGCCGCATGGTGGCCCGTGCCCATCACGTCGGAGAGCGTGAGCAGCCCCGGGATCTCGTCGTCGGCGACCGGGCCGGGCACGACCGCGAGCGTGCCGTCGGCCAGCGGCACGCGCACGCGCTCGCCCTGCCCGCCGTCGGCGAACCCGCCCGAGCGATCCTCGCCGCCCCACCAGCTGCCCTGCACGCACGACGTGCTGACCCCGTTGCGGCAGTTCACGCACGTGCCGTCGCACACGTAGAACGGGGCGATCACGAAGTCACCGGGCTTCACCGCCGTCACGTCGGAGCCCACGGACTCGACGACGCCGACGAACTCGTGCCCGATGCGGTGCGGCTCGTTCGTCGGCGTGATGCCGCGGTACGGCCAGAGGTCGGAACCGCAGACGCAGGCGGCGACCACGCGCACGATCGCGTCAGCGCCGGTGGTCGAGAGCTCGGGGTCGGGCACCTCCTCGACGCGGATGTCACGGGCGGCGTGGATGACGGTGGCGAGCATGGGTTCGAGCCTACGCGCGGCCGGGCGGCCGGTCGATTCGCGGCGAGGTCGACGGAGCCCGTCGACGCGCGAACGGGGGGTTCCCGCGTCGGGATGTCGGGAGTACCGTCCGAGCCACCGCAATCACGAGCATTCCTCAGGTGACTCGGGGTGCTGCCGCGGCATCCGCCTCAGTGAGATGGGCGGATGCCGCGGAGCCCTCGCCCAGCGCTCACACGTGCGGCACGAATGCCTGCCACGCGAGCCGCTTCTTGCGTCGCGGATCGGCGACGACCCGGTCGACGCGATCGAAGACGAGCGTGCGCCGACGGGTCTCGTCGTAACGCGGCCAGCCGGGGCCGGGCGTTCCGGATGCCGCGAAGCCGGCCCAGTGCGCCTGCATCCTTCGCCCGACCGCGCGGAACATCCGCCGCCCGCCGAGCACCGTGAGGCCCATGCCGACCCGCGTGTCGAACTTCTCGAACAGTGCGAAGAGCTCGAGCCCGTGGGTCGCGTCGAGACCGAGGAGCCGCGCCATCCGCGGGGCCGCATCGAACCGGTAGCACCAGGTCGGCGCCCACCGGGAGTGCCGCTCGGCGACCTTCACGGTGGGGAACCAGAACGTGAAGTCGCCCGCGAAGTCGGCCGAGGCGCGGCGCTCGGGCAGCCCCGGGTACCGCGCCTTGATCGCCTTGCGCGCCTTCTTCGGGGTGTTCGCGAAGATCGCCCGGATGCGCGGCTTCGTGGTCGGCAGGATGTCGATGCGGCCCTCGAACAGCGACCCCTCCCGGTCGTTCGTGCCGACGATGAGCGGCACGCGGTGTGCGAGCCCGTCGCGGCACGCGTCGAGCGGGCGATGCGGCAGGAACTCGCCGTCGATCACGGGCGCGAGGGCGATCGTGCCGGGATGCTCGTCGGGCGTCCGGATCGTGAGCGCGGCGGTCGCCTCGGCGAGCCGCAGGGGGTCGGCCGCGCGGAGCATCGCCGCGGCATCCTCGGTCGACTCGCTGTCGAGGTCGTCGTCGTCGACCAGCCGGGCGAGGATGCGCACGAACTCGCCCGCCCAGCGCTGCGCGACCTCGGGCGCGTACACCGCGTTCGCCGGCGAGCTCTGCGCGATCGCGCGCGCGAAGAGACCCTCGGCGGATGGCACGGCCAGCAGGGTCGTGACCGAGTTGCCGCCCGATGACTCGCCGAAGAGCGTCACGCGGTCGGCGTCGCCGCCGAACGAGCGGATGTTGCGGCGCAGCCACTCGAGCGCGGCGACCTGGTCGCGCAGCCCGAGGTTCACCTCGATCGGATGGGGCGGCTGCGAGTACGCGCGGAGGTCGAGCCATCCGAGTGCCCCCAGCCGGTAGTCGAGGCTCACGTAGACGATGCCGTGCTGGCGCGCGAGCCGCTCGCCCTGGCGCGGGTACTCGTGCGACGAGCCCACGCTGTACGCGCCGCCGTGGATGAACACCATCACCGGGCGGCCCGGGCCGCCGGTCTGGGCGGGCTCGGGTGCGGTGACGTTCACGGTCAGGCAGTCCTCGCTGCGCGGCAGGTGGTCGGCGGCCCCGAGGAACTGGGCCCGGCGCAGCTGCGGCGCCACCGGCCCGAACTCCGACGCGTCGCGCACGCCGTCCCAGCCGGCCGCCGGCGCGGGCGCCCGGAAGCGCCGCTCGCCGGTCGGCGCCGCCGCGTACGGGATTCCGCGCCACTGCAGGGTCCCGCGGCGGCGGCGACCCCGCACCGCGCCCGCGTCGGTCTCGACGATCAGCGGGTCCCCCATGCGCCGCAGGCTACGGACCGCGGGTGAACGGGAGGCGACATCCGGTCGCCTTCGCCACCGCCCGCGCCCGCGCCCCCGCCCCCGCCCGCGCCCGCGCCCGCGCCCGCGCCCGCGCGAGTGTTGCCGTTCGCGCCGAGTGTTCCCGCTCCAGCGGCAACATCCGGCGCGAACGGAAACACTCGACGCGGAAACGCTCGGCGTCGAGCGGGACGCCCGCCGCCTACTCCTCGACGATCTCGGCGTCGATCACGTCGTGGTCGCCGCCGACCGGCGCCTCGCCGGGCGCCTCGGCGCGCGTCACCTCGAGGTGCTCGCCGCTCGGATCGAGCCCGACCACGACCGTGTCGCCGTCGCGGATCTCGCCCGCGAGCAGCGCCCGCGCGAGCCGGTCGGCCACCTCGGTCTGGATGAGCCGGCGCAGCGGACGCGCGCCGAAGAGCGGGTCGTAGCCGCGCTCGGAGAGCCAGGTGCGCGCGTCGGGCGTGACGCCGAGCTCGAGGCGGCGCTCGTGCAGCCGGGCCGTGAGCCGATCGACCTGGAGGTTCACGATCTCGCCGAGCTCCTCCTCGGAGAGCGTCGCGAACACCACGAGGTCGTCGAGCCGGTTCACGAACTCGGGCTTGAACGCCTGGCGCACGCCGGCCATCACGGCCTGCTCCTTCTCCTCCCACGAGAGCGTGGGGTCGATGAGGTACTGCGAGCCGAGGTTGGACGTGAGGATGAGGATCACGTTCCGGAAGTCGACCGTGCGGCCCTGGCCATCCGTCAGCCGGCCGTCGTCGAGCACCTGCAGGAGCACGTCGAACACCTCGGGGTGCGCCTTCTCGACCTCGTCGAGCAGGATCACCGAGTAGGGGCGGCGGCGCACGGCCTCGGTCAGCTGGCCGCCCTGCTCGTAGCCGATGTAGCCGGGAGGGGCGCCGACCAGGCGCGAGACCGTGTGCTTCTCGCCGTACTCCGACATGTCGATGCGTACCATGGCGTGCGGGTCGTCGAAGAGCACCTCGGCGAGCGCCTTCGCCAGCTCGGTCTTGCCGACGCCGGTCGGGCCGAGGAACAGGAACGATCCGGTCGGCCGGTCGGGGTCGGACACGCCGGCGCGGGCGCGGCGCACCGCGTCGGCGACCGCGGCGACGGCCCGCTTCTGGCCGATGACGCGTCGCCCGAGCTCCTGCTCGAGGTGCAGCAGCTTCTCGGTCTCGCCCTGCATGAGCCGGCCGACGGGGATGCCGGTCCACTGCGCGATGACCGCGGCGATGTCCTCCTCGGTCACCTGCTCGTTCACCATCCGCGGCTCGTCGGGCGCCTCCTCGGCGCGCTCGGCCTCCTCCAGGTCGCGCTGCAGCTGCGCGATGGTCTCGTACTCCAGCCGCGACGCGGTCGCGTAGTCGGCCTCGCGCATCGCGCGGTCGCGCTGGGTCACGGCCTCGTCGAGCCGCTTCTTCAGCTCGCCGACGCGGTTGAGCGACATCCGCTCGCGCGACCAGCGCTCCTCGAGCTGGACGAGCTCGCGCTCCTTGTCGACGAGGATCTCGCGCAGGCGCTCGAGGCGCTCCTTCGAGGCGTCGTCCTTCTCCTTCTTCAATGCGAGCTCCTCGAGCTTGAGCCGGTCGACCTCGCGCTTGAGCTGGTCGATCTCGACGGGGCTCGAGTCGATCTCCATCTTCAGGCGGCTCATGGCCTCGTCGACGAGGTCGATGGCCTTGTCGGGCAGCTGGCGGGCCGTGATGTAGCGATTCGAGAGGGATGCCGCGGCCACGAGCGCGGCGTCGGTGATCGTGACGCCGTGGTGGGCCTCGTACCGGCCCTTGAGTCCGCGGAGGATCGCGACCGTGTCCTCGACGGACGGCTCGCCGACGAACACCTGCTGGAAGCGGCGCTCGAGCGCGGCATCCTTCTCGATGTACTCGCGGTACTCGTCGAGCGTGGTCGCGCCGATGAGCCGCAGCTCGCCGCGCGCGAGCATGGGTTTCAGCATGTTGGATGCCGCGACGGAGCCCTCGCCGCCGCCCGCGCCCATGAGCAGGTGCAGCTCGTCGACGAACGTGATGATGCGGCCCTCGGCCTCGTTGATCTCCTTGAGCACGGCCTTGAGCCGCTCCTCGAACTGGCCGCGGTACATGGCGCCGGCGACGAGCGCGGAGATGTCGAGTGCGACGAGCTGCTTGTCCTTCAGCGACGCGGCGACGTCGCCCGCGACGATGCGCTGCGCGAGCCCCTCGACGACGGCCGTCTTGCCGACGCCCGGCTCGCCGATGAGCACGGGGTTGTTCTTCGTGCGGCGGGTCAGCACCTGGCTGACGCGCCGGATCTCGGCGTCGCGGCCGATCACCGGGTCGAGCTTGCCCTGCCGCGCGATCTCGGTGAGGTTGACGCCGTACTGTTCGAGCGCCGACTTCTGCTCCTCCTGCGTCGACGGCGCGCCCTGCATGTTGGCCACGGGACTCCCTTCTTCAAACTTGAGCCTACTACGCTCAACTTCTGCGAAGGGGTTCGTATTCCGGATGCCGCGCACTCGCGTCGTCGCGGACGCACGGGCCGGTCCGCTCCCCCGTCCTTCACGGTAACCGGATGGCGCGGGGCCCACCACCACCAACCCGAGTCCCGGTTTTCTGCGGGTGCACCCGCACCAACCCGGGATTCGCGGAGGGCAGCGCGGCCCGGGGTGGGGTGAGGTGGCGGGAATCTGCGGGACGGGTCGGGCGTTGGCGTCGAGCAAGGACCTGAACGAGGAGGAACGGATGCCGCTGCAGGGCGAGTACGCACCCAGCACGTCGAAGTGGGCACGCGACCAGGCCGAGGCCTACGAGGCGACAGGAGGGCGAGAGGCGAACACGCTGCGCGGCAAGCCCGTGATCGTGCTCACGACCGTCGGCGCGAAGAGCGGGAAGCTCCGCAAGACCGCGCTCATGCGCGTCGAGCACGACGGCGAGTACGCGGTCGTCGCCTCGCAGGGCGGGCACCACGAGCACCCCGCCTGGTACTTCAACCTCGTGAAGCAGCCGCACGTCGAGCTCCAGGACGGCGATGTCACCCGCGACTACGTCGCACGCGAGGTCACGGGCGACGAGAAGGACCTCTGGTGGGCGCGCGCGACCGAGGTGTGGCCCGCGTACGACGACTACCAGGCGAAGACCGACCGGCAGATCCCGATCTTCGTGCTCACGCCGTTCGACCCGACGGTGGCCTGAGCACGTCGACTGTTCCCGTACGTCGCGAGCTGCACCGTTGGACGGGGCACGCTCGGACCGAACGGGAACACTCGGCGGGCGGGAACGGCGGCGAGGACCGCGCCGCGAGCCCTCACAGCCACTGCATCGTGAACGAGCGCGCGAGCAGGCCGCGCAGGCCCGGCAGCGCCAGCACGCGCACGGCCGCGTTCCGCGTGCGCAGCCGCACGCCCGACGCCGGCGCGCCCATCCGCATGTTGAACGCCGCCTGGCGGGTCGCGCGCAGCGCGGCCGCCCGCCGCGACCGGTCGTAGGCCGCGAACACGTCGATCGGCGCGCCCGCGGCGATCGCGGCGGCGAGCTCCCGATCGAGGTGCACGGCGTCGCTCCATCCGAGGTTCATGCCCTGCCCGCCGATGGGGCTGATCTCGTGCGCGGCGTCGCCGACGAGCGCGACGCGACCCGCGGCCATGGGGCGCGCGAGGTGCTGCGCGGCCTCGAACGCGGTCGGCGGGCCGGCGGCATCCGTCGCGAAGCTCGCCCCGGTGCGCGACGCGACGATGGTCGCCACGGCTCGGGCGTCGAGGTCGGCCGGCGTGCGCCGCACCCACGCGACGAAGCGGCGCTGCCCGCCGGGCATCGGGAAGGACTCGACCACCCCGGCGGGCTCGAAGTGGAGCAGGGCGCTCTCGCGCGCCCCGGTGTCGTCGCGCGTGTCGCACATCACGTAGCTCGCTCGGCCGCGGCGGGGCAGCCAGTCGGCGCCCATGAGCGAGCGGATGCCGCTGCGCACCCCGTCGGCGCCGACCGCGTAGCGCGCGGCCACCGCGACCGGCGAGCCGGCCTCGGTTCCGTCGAGGACGACGTGGGTGCCGCGGTCGCGCAGGCGCGCGACCTCGACCCCACGACGCACGCGCACCGACGGCGCGGCCGCGATCCGCTCCTCGAGGAGCGCCTCGACCTCGCGCTGCGGCAGCGAGCGCACGATGCCCGACTTCGCGAACCGCATCGCACCGAGCGTGCGGCCGTCGCAGGTCACCCGGCCGTCGTGGATCTCGGCCGCGCGGCGGCGCACCTCGTCGCCGACGCCGGCGGCGTCGAGCGCGCGGAGCCCCGGCGGGTGGATGCCGATCGCACGAGACGGCGCAGCAGTCGTCGCGGGCTGACCGGTCGCGCCCTCCGAGCCGGCAGCGTCGGCTGCGGCGGCCCCGGCGCGCCGCTCGAGCACGACGACGTCGAGCCCGCGTCGCGCGAGCAGGCACGCGAGCAGCAGCCCGACCGAGCCCGCACCCACGACGGCGACGTCGTGGATCGGGCCGTCCGCGTCATCCATCGTCGATCTCATTGCCCCAGACGAGCTCGAGCCGCGACGGGAACCCGCGCTTGACGCGCCATCCGTCGGGGATCGCGGCCGCGAGCTCTGGTGCCGTGTGGCTGCGCCGGATCGAGGTGAGCCCGTCGGGCCGGATGAACGAGCCGGCGAGCACGTTCCACGCGAACGGCAGCGTCGCGGCCCAGAACCCGAGGTACGCGCCGGGGCCGCGCTCGATGTCGCCGTGCACGCCGATGCCGCCGGGTGCGACGAGCCGTTCGGTGTCAGCCAGCAGCGACCCGAGCTCCTCGGGCGTGAGGTGATGCAGCACGTGGTTGGACCACACGACGTCGAACGTCTCGCCCTCGGCGACGAGGTCGGCGGTGGTTGCGACGCGTGCGTGGAACCGGGGGCCCTCATGACGCGACGCGACCCGCACCGCGCGCTCGTCGGGATCGATCGCGAGCACCTCGAGTCGGAAGCCGTCGCGCTCCGCGAGGCCGAGGATGCGGTGCGGCAGGTCGCCGCCGCCCGCGCCGATGTCGAGCAGTCGCGCGGCGTGCGTCGGCCCGAGGCGGGGCCGGACCCACTCCTCGTAGACCGCCGCGGGGCGCGACACGATGCGGTTGACGAGGTCGAACCGGCGGAAGGTCCGCTCGAGCGCGGCGGGATCGGCGCCGGGGTCGTCCATGCGCTCGCGCGCGTCGGCGTCGCGGCGGTCGATCGTGGCCAGTGCGTGGAGAAGGCCGGGTTCGCCCGCGGCGGGTCGCGCCATCCGTCAGCCCTTCACCGTCATGAGCGCCGACTCGACGGTGAGCCCGGGGCCGAACGCCATGGCGGCGACCCGGTCGCCGTCGACCGAGCCGGCCTGATCGAGGATGTGCTGCATGACGAAGAGCACGGTCGCGCTCGACATGTTGCCGAAGTCGCGCAGCGTCGATCGCGCGGGCACCAGCTGGGCCTCGCTGAGCTGTAGCCGCGACTCGACCTTGTCGAGGATGCTGCGCCCGCCCGGATGGATCGCCCAGTGCGCGACGCGCTCGCCCGCGGAATCGGTCGCGAGCGCCTCGGCCAGTTCGTCGTCGGGGGCGAACAGCGGCTCGAGCGCGCCGGTGATGTGGTCGTCGATGATCGCGGGGATGGCGTTGGAGAGCACCATCTCGAAGCCGTGGTCGCCGATCTTCCACGCCATGTCGCCCTCGCCGACCGGAGTGATGCGGGTCTCGAAGCGGTCGAGCGCGAGGGCCCGCTCCCCAGCTTCGAGCGGGCGCGCGGTCACGATGCCCGCGCCCGCGCCGTCGGCGAACAGCGACGACGCGACGATCGTGTCGGGGTCGTTCGACGAGCGCAGGTGCAGCGTGCACAGTTCGACGCTGACGACGAGCACGACGGCGTCGGGGTCGGCCTCGCAGAACTGCGCGGCCGTGCGCAGCGCCGGCATCGACGCGTAGCAGCCCATGAAGCCCAGGTGGTAGCGCTGCACCGCCGGCCCGAGGCCGAGGTCGCGCACGAGCATGTAGTCGGGGCCCGGCGCATAGAAGCCGGTGCACGACACGGTCACCACGTGCGTGATGTCGGATGCCTCGACGCCGGGCGTCGCCTCGATCGCGAGCCGCCCGGCCTCGAGGTAGAGCTTGGTCGCCTCGACCGCGTAGATCTCGTTGCGGGCCTTGGTGCCCGGCAGCATGAGCTCGCCCCTCGACCGGTCGAAGAAGATCGGGTCGTCGCCGCGGTCGTCGAAGGTGAGCTCCTCGAGCACGGTGTAGCGCCGCTCGATGCCCGACACGTCGAACGACGTGCCGATGATGCGCTGCGCCAGGCGGTTGAGGCCCGGCTGCGCGCGGAACACGTCGCGCACGGCCGGCTGCGGCAGGATCGTGGGCGGCACGGCGGTCGACAGGCCGCGGAGGTGCACTCCCGCGCTCATGCCGTCGGCCTCGGATCGGTGCGTCGGTGCTGCGGCATGGGTGCCCCCTCTCCCGCTTGCAGACTAACCACGCCGGTGCGGGCCGGTCTAGGGTGCTCCGCCGGGAGTCTGCTGGGGGATCTTCGCGTCGCCCGACAGCCATCGCAGGAATCTCGCCCCGGGGTCGCGATCGAGCAGCACGTCGCGGAACAGCAGCGTGAGCGGGATCGACAGGATGGCGCCCAGCGGGCCGATCACGAACGTCCAGAACACGACCGAGAAGAAGCTCAGGGTGAGCGAGAGGTCGACGGTGTCGCTGATGAACTTGGGCTGGACGAGCACCTGCAGCACGACGTTGACGACGCTGTAGACCGCGATGACCGCGAGCATCAGGGGCGGGCCGCCCACGACGAAGGCGAGCACCGCGGGCGGCACGAGGCCGAGCACGAAGCCGATGTTCGGGATGAAGTTCGTGACGAAGGCGAGGATGGCCCACACCGCCGGAGCGGGCACGCCGAGCGCCCAGAGCGCGAGCCCGTCGATGACGGCGACGACCAGGCCGAACGACGCATTCACGACGTAGTAGCGGCGCACCGAGGAGTTGTAGGCGCGGACCCGCCCGAGGGCTGGGCGGACGGCGTCGCCGAACGCCTGCTCGGCGCGACCGTAGCGTGCCGCGTCCGCCGCCATGAAGATCACGTAGGCGAGCACGAAGAACGCCGCCGTCAGGAAGCCGAGGAGCCAGCCGCTCAGGCCCTGCGCGACGTCGAGCAGCACCGCGGGGTCGAGGGCGGAGGCCGTGGCGTCGGAGGCCTGCGCGTCGAGCCCGACGGAACCCAGCCACGTCGCCAGCGATCCGGCCGCGGCGTCGAGTTCGTCGAGCACGTCGGCCACGAGGAGGCCGAATTCGTACCCGGCGAAGACGAGCAGCGCCGCGAGCGTACCGAGGATCAGGTAGGCGACGGCGACGACGACGGTGGTCGCCGCCCATCGCGGCCAGCCACGCCGCTGCAGCGGGTGCCGGATCGGGTGCACGATGATCACGAGCACCGCGGCGAGCGCGAGCGGCGCGACGATCTCGCGGGCGAACCACAGCGCGGCGAGTGCGAGCAGCACCGCGATGACGATCACGGCGCCGCGCAGGCTCGGCGCGGGCGTCGTCTCCGTGCGTTCACCGCTCATGGCGCCACGATAGTGAACGCCGGAGCGACGACCGACGGGACCCGCTCGTCGGCGCGGATCCCGTCGGTCGTGGCATCAGCCGAGCAGCTTGGCCTTCGCCGCGGCGAACTCGGCGTCGCTGAGGATGCCCTGATCCTTCAGCGCGGCGAGCTTCTGGAGTTCGGCGACGACGTCGACCCCGCCGGCCGGCGCCGCGGGCGCAGGCGGGGGCGGCGGGGCCGCGGCGGCCTGTGCGGCCGCCGCCTGCTGGGCCTGGTACTGCTCCGCCTCCCACTGCTGCTGGGCTGCGGCCTGCTCCTGGGCCTGCTGGTCCGCGTACCTCCCCTGCTGGCGGTGGGCGACCCTCCCGCTCACCGCGGTCGCGGTTCCGGCGACCACCGCCGTCCGCGCCGCCATGCCGATCAGTCCCGGCCGGCCTCCTCGTCCAAGTGGCATGTCTTCCTCTCCTATTCCGCCGCCGCCGCGGCGGCGAACACCTCGTTGACCACCGTTGCGGGAATGCGCTCGACCTGCAGCACCTCGCCGCCCGACGCCGCGAACGCCGAGGCGAGCTTCTTCGCCCAGAGCAGCTCGATCGCCATGATCGCGCCCGCCATGCCCGGCGGGATCGCGTCGGAGAGGTCGTCGATGTCCTCGTCGCCGATCACCCCTGAGGCCTCGAGCTCGACGACCGTGAACCCGTAGTCGTCGCGGAACTCCTCGAACTCGCGCACCGTGACCTCGCCGTTCTCCCCGCGCGCGACGATCAGCAGGTCGAGCAGGCGGATCTCGTCGCCCACCATCAGGTCGCCGAGCGCCGCCAGCGTCGCATCGTCGGGCCGGTCGCCCTCGAAGCTCACGACGTAGATGTCGACCGGTCCGTACTCCAATTCGGCCATCGGTTCCCCTGCCTTCCCGGATGTCGCGGCGCTCGCCGCCCTGACGATTCAAGTCGACGCCTCGGCGCGCCGAAGTGCCGAAAGTCCCAGCCCGGCCGAAGGGCCTCGCTAGTGTGACGCTCAGGGGGCGGGTTCGTCGTCCCCGTCACCGATTGAAAGGCACACCCCCGTGGACTTCTGGGACAACTTCTGGAACTTCGTGTGGATCTTCTTCTGGAGCTTCGCATTCATCGCCTACCTCTTCGCCCTGTTCGCGATCATCGGCGACCTCTTCCGCGACCACCAGCTGAACGGATGGCTCAAGGCGATCTGGATCATCTTCCTGGTCTTCCTGCCCTTCCTCACCGCGCTGGTCTACCTCATCGCGCGCGGTGACGGCATGGCCCGCCGTTCCGCCAAGCAGGCCGCGGAGATGCAGCAGCAGACCGACCAGTACATCCGCCAGACGGCCGGAGCGCACAGCCCGTCCGACGAGATCGCCAAGGCCAAGGCGCTCCTCGACTCGGGCACGATCAACGCCCAGGAGTACGAGGCGCTGAAGGCGAAGGCCCTCTCCCACTCCTGATCCGTCCATCCGAACGGCCGGGCGCACCGAGTGCCCGGCCGTTCGTCGTGCGGGGCGGATGCCGCGACATCCCGCCGCACGTCGGTTCAGGCGGTGACGGCGACCACCCGCCGGGCCGCGACCGATCCGGTGTTGCGCAGGAACAGGATGATCCAGCTGAAGATGAGCACCCCCGCCACGAGCTCGACGGCGGTGAGGTTGTAGTACCCGACGGCGAAGAACACGCCGAGCACCACGATGACGCCCACGTACACCCAGCCGAGGATCACGAACACGCGCGGCATCGACGGCAGGAACGCCTGCAGGCCGACGACGAGAACCGCGTAGACGACGGCCATGCCGGTCGCCACGGTGTTGTGCACGAGGAAGAACTCGTCGACAGGGAAGATGCCGACGCACGCCAGCAGCACTCCGATGAGCATGAGCCCGTAGCGCACCACGTCGCGGCCGCGCCGCTCCTCGGGCGTGGCGTCGGGCAGGCTCGCCGTGGCGTACCGCGCGACGATCGTGACGATCGCGCCCGCGATGATGAGCGTGAGGTTGAAGGCGAGTGCGGAGATGTCGTCGGTCATGCCGAGCGCCGAGAGGTTCTCCTTCCACCAGTCCGGGTCGCTCGCGCTCAGCATGGCGGTGATCACGCCGACCACGAGGAACACGGCGAGCACGAGCGAGAGCAGCATGGGCGTCATCCGCACCGATGAGAGGAAGCTCACGTAGGCCGTGAGGGCGAGCCCCACGCCGAAGAGGAGCGCCGCCGGGATGGTGTACACCTCGGCGCCGATGAAGCTCTGCTCGAGGACGTCGGCGAGCCCGGTCCATCCGAGCAGGGCGATGACCGCGTGCGCGATCGCGAGCGCGAGCACGTCGAACCAGTGCAGGCCAGGCGTCGTCCCCTCGGCCGGCGTCACCGGAGCGGGGTCGGCTCCGGCCACGGGCAACGACCCGAACCGGCGCTTGAGCACGAACTGCCCGGTCGCGAAGGCGAGCGCCGCGACGACGCCCCCTCCGATCGCGACCGCCGCGCCGAGCGAGCCGCGGCCGGCGATCGGCAGGGCCGTTCCCCAGAAGAGCACGAGTCCGAGCAACCCGGACACCGCGAACACGAACGCACCGACGATGAGGGCCGACGATTCGACCGATTCGGTGGTGCGCGTGGGTTCCCTGAGGATGCCCACGATCGACGACGACTGCGACATCGGTCCTCCGCTCAGCGACGCCCGTCGCGCCGTCCCCCGGCGCAGGCTCCGGGCCCGCGAGACCAGACTGCCAGTCAGCGGCCGATCGGGTCGAGCACTTCGAGCATCGAGCCCTGCACGATGCCCGCCCACTCGTACGCGGCGCGCAGGTAGTCGTCGCGCTCCTCGTCGGCGGAATCGGCCTCGTCGGGGTCGGCGACGCCGACCCGCTCGGCGAGGATCAGCCGGAGGTCGGTGAGGAAGGTCAGCCACCCCCACGCCTGCGCCTGGTCGAGCTCGATCTCGACGAGCCCTTCGCCGCGCTCGGTCGCCGTGGCATCCCGCACGGCCTGCGCCGCCTGCCGCTTGCCGTCGACGAGGCTCTCGCGCGTATACCGGGCGAACTCGTGCGCGGCGGCCTCGTCCTCCTGGTAGGCCGATGGGAACAGCCTGCCGAGCGCGGGGTCGTCGTCTCCGCCGAGCAGCAGGACCGAGTCGACCTGGTCGGCGAGCTCGGAGAGCAGCATCGCCTCCTCGGTCTCGAGCACGATGCGGACGCCGTCGGCACCCCCCTCGCGACCGGCGACGATCACGGCTCGACCCTCGAGACGGTCGCCTGCAGGCCGTAGCCGTGCATCGCATGCACGTGCCGTTCCATCGCCTCGCGGTTGCCGGATGCCACGACCGCGCGCCCCTCGTGATGGACCTGCAGCATCAGCCGCTCGGCCTCCTCGCGCGGGTAGCCGAAGTAGTTGCGGAACACGTACGTGACGTAGGTCATGAGGTTGACCGGGTCGTCCCACACGATCGTCTGCCACGGCAGGTCGGGCCGCACGGCCTCGTCGGCGACGAGGTCGGCGTCGAGCTGCTCGATGGTGGACGTCACGATCCCAGCCTGACACGCTCGCGGCCCGCTCGCACGTCCCCCGTCGGGCGCCCGGCCCCGCGGTTCAGCCCCGCTCGTCGCCCTTGTCGACCCGGCCGAGGGCATAGGCGACCGCGTGATCGAGGTCCATCTCCATGCCCTCCCGGTAGGCCGGTGCGAGATCCTCGCGCGCGGTGTCGAGCTCGTCGATGGTGAGGCCGCGGATCCGCGTCAGCTCGTGGTCGACGAGCTTCGTGCCCGAGGCGTTCCGGAGGCCTTTCGCGGCGCCCGCGAGCCGGGCCATCCGCTCGTCGTCGCCGGCCGCGCGAGCGAGGCCCGCTGCGAGCGCGATGAACAGCACGACGGCCGACACGTCGCGGTGCCGGGCGAAGAGCTCGAGCCCCTGTATTAGGTACTCCCGGGCGGTGTCGAAGTCGTCGAGCCTGGCGGAGTAGATCGCGACTTCGAACAGGCCCCAGCCCGTCCCGAACTGGTTGCCCGCCCGGCGGTAGTGCTCGATGCTCTCGCGGAACAGCTCGAGCGCCCTCGGGATGTCGTCGTCGAGGTCGGAGACCGCGAGGGCGCGCCCCCAGACGATGTTGCCGAGCCCGTTCTCGTCGCCGAGCTGCCGGTAGATCTGCTCGCCCTCGTCATACAGGGCGTACACCTCGCGCCTGGTCTCGTCGGTGACGCCCGCCGTATTGGCGGCGACGCCCTCGGCGATGGCCGCGTTGTAGATCGCGTTCGCGATCGCGGCAGGATCGCCCAGCCGCCGCTGGATCTCGAGGGCCTCGTGGTACGGCCCGATGCACCGGTCGATCTCGCCCTGCCACCAGTAGACGCCGCCGAGCGCCTCCAGCGCGCCCGCTCGATCGCGGGGCCCGCCGCCGGGCAGCGACAGCACCGTCTCCAGACGGCTCCGGCCCTCGTGGAGGTGCCCGCGGGATTGCCAGAACCGCCAGGACGCCGCGGCGAGCCGGAGCGCGAGGTCGGCCTCGCCGTGCACGGCCGCCCAGTCGAGCGCGGTGCGCACGTTGTCGTGATCGACGTCGAAGCGGTCGAGCCAGTCCTTGCGGTCCTCGCCCATGAAGTGCGGCGCGAGCTCCTCCGCCCACGCGACGTAGGCCTCGAGGTGTCCCCGGTGCACGGCGTCGCTCGCCCCGCTCGCCTCGAGCTTCAGCAGCGCGACCTCGCGGATCACGTGCAGCGTGCGGAACCGGGCTCGCCCTCCCGGCGCGGCGACCTGTCGCAGCAGCCCCTGGTCCACGAGCTCCGCGAGTCCGCCCAGCACGTCGACGCCGACGTCGGCGCACACGCGTTCGATCTGATCGAGATCGGCGCCGCCCGCGAACACGCCGAGCCGCGCGAAGAGGTCCTGCACCGGCGGTTCGAGGAGGTCGTGGCTCCAGGCGATCGCTCCCTCGATGGTGCGCTGGCGCGCGGGCAGGTCCACGGCGCCCGTCCCGGGGCTGGCCGGGTCGAGCCGGGCGAGGATCTCGGGCACTGGCAGCAGGCGCACCCTCGACGCGACGAGCTCGATCGCGAGCGGCAGGCCGTCGAGGCCGCGAACCAGCGCGGAGACGGCGTCGGCATTGTCGCGGTTCACCTCGAAGTCGGGCCGCACCGCGAGGGCCCGGTCGACGAAGAGGGCGACGGCGTCGGAGTCGGTCACCGACTCCGGATCGGGTGCGGCCGGGAGCGGCATGGGATCGAGCGGCATCTCCCGCTCCGCCGCGATCCGGAGCGGGCCGCGCGAAGTGACCAGGAACCTCGAGCGAGGCGACGCCGTGACCAGATCGGCGACCACCGGCGCTGCGGCGATGACCTGCTCGAAGTTGTCGAGGATGAGCAGCACCTCCCGGTCCGCGAGGCGTTCCGAGAGCGTGTCGCGCGGCGACTGGCGCCCCGACGACGAGCTGTCGCCGAGCGCCCGCAGGATCTGCGAGGGGACCAGGTCGGGGTCGTGGACCGGAGCGAGGTCGACGAAGAACACACCGTCGCGGAACCGCCCGCCGATGTCAGCACCGACCTGCAGTGCGAGACGCGTCTTCCCGGTGCCGCCCGCCCCCGTGATCGTGACCACCCGCGACGCCTCGATCAGCCGGCGGACCGCCTCGCACTCGGCGCGGCGACCCACGAAGCTCGTGACCTGCAGCGGCAGGTTGTTCGGCACCGAATCGATGGTGCGCAGCGCAGGGAAGTGCGACGGGAGTCCGCCGATGTCGAGCTGGAAGATGCTCTCGGACTGCGAGAGGTCCTTCAGGCGGTGACGGCCGAGGTCGCGCAGCGCCACCCCGCGCGGGAGGTCGCGTTCGACCAGCGCGGCGGTCGGCGCGGAAAGCACGACCTGGCCGCCGTGCCCCGCGGCCGCGACGCGGGCCGCGCGGTGGATGTCGATGCCGACGTAGTCGTCGCCGCCGAGCATGCCGAGGCCGGTGTGCATCCCGATCCGCACCCGCACGGCGAGCCCCTCGGGCCAGGGGTGGGAGGCGAGCGCGCGCTCGATGTCGGCGGCCGCGGCCACGGCGCCCACCGCCGAGGGGAACACGGCGAAGAAGCCGTCGCCCTCGGTCTTGACCACGGTGCCGCCGTTGCCGGCGATGGCCTCGCGCACCAGCCGGTCGTGCTCGGCGAGCAGCGCGGGCCATCGGTCGGCGGCAGCCTGCGCCAGGCGGGTCGACCCTTCGATGTCCGTGAACAGGAAGGTGACGGTCCCCGTCGGCAGACGGGACGACGATGTCATACCCCCATTGAACTCCGATTCAGCCCGCGCGCGTCGATGCCGTGACCGTGAACTTCGGGTTGCGTGCGACCTGCCGCGTGGGCCCGACGATGCGTTCGAGCAGCGGCCGGTACCGCAGGTGCGAGTTCCAGACGCACCACAGCTCGCCGCCGGGTTCGAGCACGCGCGCGGCCTCGGCGAACAGGTGCGTCGCGATGCCGGTGTGCACGGCCGCGTCGGAGTGGAACGGCGGGTTCAGCACGACGAGCCGCTCGCTCGCGTCGGCCAGGTGCTCCAGGCCGTCGGCGTGGGTCACCTGCACCCGGTCGGCGACGCCGTTCGCGGCGGCGGTCAGTCGAGCGGATGCCACGGCCGCGGCGCTGCGATCCGATGCGCGCACCACGAGGCCCGGGCGGCGGCGCGCGAGCCAGGCCGCGACGATGCCCGAACCGCACGCGAGGTCCACGGCGGTCGCGGCATCCGGGACCGCGTCGCTCAGCACGCCGAGCAGGAACCGCGTGCCGATGTCGACGCCCGCGCCCGCGAACACGCCGCCGTGCGCGACCACGGTGAGGTCGAGCTCGTCGTCGTGCGCCTCCGCGGGCTGAGGCGCGCCCGCCGCGCGCGTCTCGAGGCCCGCACGTCGCCCCGACGCCACCAGCACGCGCGACTTCTGCCGCGCGTGCGTCACGTCGACCCGCTCGAACCACCGGGCGAGCACCTCGTTCATCGCGAGCGACATGTGCTTGATCCGCCCGCCGGCGAACACGCGGACGTCGGGCGACGCGTGCTCGGCGAGGAGCGTGGCGACGTCGTCGAGCCGGTCGAGCGAGCGGGGCAGGCGCAGGAGCACGATCCGCGCGCCTGCGACGAGCGCGGCGTCGAGCGGCAGGCTCCTCGGCCGCTCGGCCGGCGGGACGCCGAGCCGGTCGGCGTTCTCGGCGAGCGCGCGTTCGCCCGTGATCGGGTCCTGGTGCACGCGCACGTCGCGCGCTCCGGCGTCGATCGCCCCGAGCGCGAGCGCCCCGTAGGCGTCGTCGATCACGACGACCGCGCCGGGCGTGGAACCGACCTCGGCGAGCGCGGGCGCCGCCTCGTCGAGGACCAGGCGGTCCGCGGCATCCGCAGCCTGCAATCCCGGCGCCTCGAGGTCGGGATGGCGCCGGAGCGCATCGAAGTCGATCACGTCAGCGTGTCTCGGGGTGGTCGCCGCGCGAGTCGGACGGGCCCGGCTCCATCATCGGTCGGGTCGACGGCACGTCGCGGAGCGTGGTGCTCCGCGGGTGCGCCGGCGCCGACCCCGTTCCGCCCTCCGGAGGCGACGGCAACGGTACCGTGCGACGCGCGACCTTCGCGGGCCGATCACCGGGCGGTGCGAGCTCGCCGACGAACTCGCTCCACTCCGAACGCTCGAACCGCCGGTTCGCTCCGCCGATGAGTACGGTCCAGCCGTCGGCATCCTCAGCGATGCGTCGCCCGCGCCGCACGTCGGCGACCCAGCCGTGCTCGACCGCGCGCCATCGCACGAGCTGCACCCCGTGGCCCCGCACCAGCCGCACGCGTCCCATCCCCCCATTCTCGCCCGTCCGCCCTTCCGCCGCTGCCCGGGACGGATGCGGCATCCAGACCGGTTTGCTACCCTCGGCCCCCGATGCGACATTCGGCGCAGTTCCAGGGGGAGCGCCGCGCGGCGACCCGGTCGGCCGCACGGCGCTCGTCGCGTGCGCACCCGCCACCGAGCCGCCCTGCCCGGCCGCCGCGCGAACCCGGCCCGCGTCCCGCGCGTCGCCGCAGCGTCGCCGCACTCGCCGCGACCGTCGCCGTCGGCGGCCTGCTCGCCACCGTCGCGCTCGCACCGCTGCCCCGCCCGTCGGTCGCCGTGGCCGACCCCGCCGTCGCCGCGCTCTCGCCGTTCGCCGGCGCGGTGCAGCAGGTGACCGTCGACGGCGACATCACGACGGCCGGCGTCTCGCGCGACGGCTACTCGACCGCGACCGGGCCCGACACGCTCGTGGCATCCGGCACCAACTACGACTGGGCGAAGCTCGTGCTCGTCTTCGGCGACTGGCCGCTGACCGACGAGAACGTGACCCTCATGATGCAGTGGATGCGCGAGGAGAACGGCGCCGACAACTGGTGGAACCGCAACAACCCGATGAACAACGGCTACGGGTCGGGCGGCGGCAGCGGGCTCGGCAGCTACGCGAACCTCGTCGACGCCGCGCGGTACGCGGCCGACAACCTGAAGAAGCGGTCGTTCTACGTCGACATCGTCGCCGGGCTCGAGGCGGGCACGTCAGCGCACGCCACGGCGCAGGCGATCTGGGCGTCGCCGTGGGCCGAGAGCCACTACGGGTACGGCACCTGGTGGTCGACGTCGCCCGTGCCGGTCGTGACGGCGCCCGCCTCGGCCTGGGGGCGCTGAGCGCGCTGCGCGAGTCGTGCCCATTCGCGCCGGCGCACTGAGCGCGCCGTGCCCTTCGCGCCTGCGCGCTGAGCGCGCCGTGCCCTTCGCGCCTGCGCGCTGAGCGCGCCGTGCCCTTCGCGCCTGCATGAGAATCCGCCCGATAGCGCGCGTACGGCCCGCATCGCGCGGATCCTCATGCATCCGTGAGTGCGGCCGGGGTCGCATAGACTGGCGTCTATGCGGACGGGCGGGGTGGATGCCGCGGCCGGCGGTCTCGCGCTGATCGCCGACCCCACGCGGGCGCGCATGCTCTCGCTCATCCTTGCGAGCCCCGACGGGCGCGCGACCGTGACGGGACTCGCCGAGGAGCTCGGCCTGCGCCAGCCGACCGTGTCGCATCACGCGAAGGCGCTGCTCGACGACGGGGTGCTGGTCCGCTCGCCCGACGGCCGCCGCGCTTGGTACTCGATCGCAGCCGACCAGCTCGATCGCGTGACCGAACTGCTCGGCGAGCCCGAGGCGCCGCCCGCCGACGAGGCCGTCGTCGCGCGGATCGTCGACGACCTCGCGGCGCGCTTCGCGGGCACCTTCGGCCGCGAGACCGTCGAGCGCTACGTCCGCGAGAGTCGCGACCTCCTCGCGGAGCGCAGCGGTGTCTCGCGGCGATTCACGTCGCGCGCGGCCGGCTTCGCCGCCGAACGGCTCGCCGCGCTCGCGCGCCAGGCCCACGACGCCGCACCGGCGACGCCCGAGGTGCTCTTCGTGTGCGTGCAGAACGCCGGCCGCTCGCAGATGGCGGCCGCGATCCTGCGCCACCTCGCGGGCGACCGCGTGCACGTGCGGACCGCCGGCTCGGAACCGGCCGATGCGGTGTCGCCCGCGGTGGTGAACGTGCTCGACGAGATCGGCGTGCCACTGGGCGGCGCCTACCCCAAGCCGCTCACCGACGAGGTCGTGCGCGCCGCCGATGTCGTGATCACCATGGGGTGCGGCGACGCCTGCCCCGTCTACCCCGGCAAGCGGTACGAGGACTGGGAGCTCGACGATCCCGTCGGGCGTCCGTTCGGCGAGGTCCGCGCCATCCGTGACGACATCGACCGTCGCGTGCGCGGGCTGCTCGCCAGCCTGGACTGAGGGCGGGAGGCCGGATGGAGCGAGCCGCGGCATCCGCTCGACAATTCATAGATCACGATCTATGCTTTCTCGTGAACCAGCGAGAGAGGTCGCCCATGTCACAGAAGCCCACCGTCCTGTTCGTCTGCGTGCACAATGCGGGCCGCTCGCAGATGGCCGCCGGGTACCTGCGCGAGCTCGGTGGCGGCCGTGTCGAAGTGCTCTCGGCCGGGTCGGCGCCGAAGGACGAGATCAACCCGGTCGCGGTCGAGGCCATGGCGGAGGAGGGCATCGACATCGCCGGCAACACGCCGAAGGTGCTGACCACCGAGGCCGTGAAGGACTCCGACGTCGTGATCACCATGGGCTGCGGCGACGCGTGCCCGATCTTCCCCGGCAAGCGCTACGAGGACTGGGAGCTCGACGACCCGGCGGGCCAGGGCATCGACGCCGTCCGCCCCATCCGCGACGAGATCCGCCGCCGCGTCGAGGAGCTGCTCGGCGAGATCCTCCCCGAGGCGGAGGCGGCGCGGGCATGAGCGCCCGCGACGGGCAGCTCGCCCTCGACGACCCCGCCGAGGTGCTGCAGCGCAACGCCGAGCACCTCGCCGCCCGCTACGACGGCATCGTCAACGCCGAGACCGTCGAGCGCGTCGTCTTCGAGTCGTACGCGGCGCTGCTGCGCACCGCCCGCATCACGGTGCACCTGCCGAGCCTGGCCGCGCGGTTCGCGAACGAGCGCCTCACCGCGCTCGCGCAGGCCAAGGGCGTCATCCCGAAAGCGGTGCCCGAGGTCCTGTTCGTGTGCGTGCAGAACTCGGGCCGCTCGCAGATGGCCGCGGCACTGCTGCGCGAGCTCGGCGCCGGCCGCGTGCACGTGCGCTCGGCCGGATCGGAGCCCGGCGGCGCCATCCTGCCCGCCGTCGTCGAGGTCATGGCCGAGGTCGGTGTCGACCTCGGCGAGGAGTACCCCAAGCCGCTGACCGACGACGTCGTGCGCGCCGCCGACGCCGTGATCACCATGGGCTGCGGCGACGCCTGCCCCGTCTACCCCGGCAAGCGGTACCTCGACTGGCACCTCGCCGACCCGGCCGAGCTCGACCTCGACGGTGTGCGGCGGGTCCGCGACGACATCCGCACGCACGTCGAGCAGCTGCTCGCCGAGATCCTGCCGACGTCCGCCTCGCGATGAGCGACGCCCCCGCACTCGGGCGACGCATCCTCGGCGAGTTCCTCGGCAGCGGCGGCCTGGCCGCCGTGGTCGTCGGCTCCGGAATCGCCGCCCAGCGACTCTCGCATGCCGACACCGGACTGCAGCTCCTCGAGAACGCGATCGCGACCGCGTTCGGCCTCACGGTGCTGATCCTCGTGCTCGCACCGATCTCGGGCGCCCAGTTCAACCCGGTCGTCACCGCCGTCGACGCCGCGCTGGGCGGGCGACCGTGGCGCGACGCCCTGGCCTACCTGCCCGCGCAGGTCGCCGGATGCCTCGCCGGCACCGTGCTCGCGAACGTCATGTTCGAACAGCCCGCGGCGGCCTGGAGCCAGACCGAGCGGGCCACGCCGGCACACCTGCTCTCCGAGGTGGTCGCGACCGCGGGACTCGTCGTGGTCATCTTCGTGCTCGTCCGCACGGGCCGGACGGGGCTCGTCGCGCCCGCGGTCGGCGCGTACATCGGCGCATCGTACTTCTTCACGAGCTCGACGAGCTTCGCGAACCCCGCGATCACCATCGGCCGCGCGATCACCGACACGTTCGCGGGCATCGCGCCGAGCTCGGTGCTGCCGTTCATCGCGGCGCAGTGCGTCGGCGCGCTGGTCGGCTGGGCCGCCGTGCAACTCCTCGCTCCGCGGGCCGAGTCGTCACGAGCCGAGCTGGACGACCGTCGTGCCGCCGAACAGCTCGCCTGACCGGGCGTGACGCCCGAGCGCGCTCGGCGTCGACCCGAGGACGCCCCGGCGACCTCACGCGTGCTGGGCGACGTCACGCATGCTGGGCGACCGGGTCGCTCAGCGCGGCGAGCCGGGCGACGCCGACCGGCTCCTCCGCGAGCAACGGCACGACCGCCACGCGGCCTCGCCGCCGGTCGTGAGGAACTCGCTCCACGACCCGGGCACCGAGGTCAGCTGCAGCAGCTCGACTGCGCGGATGCCGCGGCCGGCTCGGTCGCGCAGGAGCCCGCGCTGGTGCCATCCGCCGCCAGGCTCGTCGAGCACACGCCCGTCGCCGGCAGCACCAGCTCGACGTTGCGCGCCGCGGCGAGATCGCCCGCCAGCCACGCGGTGATCGAGCGGACCTGCTCGTACCCGGTCGCGAGGAGGAACGTGGGCGCGCGGCCGTAGCTCTTCATGCCGGCGAGGAAGAAGCCCGGCTCGGGGTGCTCGAGCTCGGCGAAGCCGTGCGGCTCGACGGTGCCGCACGTGTGCACGTTCGGATCGATGAGCGGCGCGAGGCGCTTGGGCGCCTCGACGGTCTCGTCGAGCTCGAGGCGGATCTCGCGGAGCATGCCGAGGTTCGGGCGGAAGCCGGTCGCGTTCACGACGAGGTCGGTCTCGTGCTCGACGAGGTCGTCGCCGCGGAGACCGTAGAGGCGCACACCGTCGTCGGTCCGGCCGAGGCGCACGGTCTCGAAGCGGTCGACGACCTCGATCCGGCCGGCGTGCACGAGCGCGTCGACGCGGCGGCCGATGTTCGCGCGGGCGACGAGCTCGTCGTCGTCGGACGTGGTCACGCGGACGGCGCTCGCGTTGCGGATCAGCCAGGTGATCCTCGTGTTCGGCTCCTCCTCGGCGAGCGCGGCGAGCGCGAGAAGGGTATTCGCCGCCGAGTGCCCCGCGCCGACGACCGTCGTGTGCCGGCCCGCGAAGCGAGCGCGCTCACGGCCGAGCACGTCGGGGAGTGCGTGGCCGATCCGGTCGGCGACCTCGGGCAGGCCCAGCGGGTCGAGGCCGGAGGAGGCCAGTGAGTTGGGCTGCTCGTACGTTCCCGACGCGTCGATCACGGCGCGCGCGGTGACCTCGTCGACACCGTCGGTCGAGCGCGTGCGCAGCAGGAACGGGGTCGCGGCGCGGTTCGCCGTGCGGGTGCGGTCCATGCCTCGGCGGGTGACCGCGTCGACGGCGACGCCGGTGCGGATCCGCGACGCGATCGGCTCGAGCGCGGCGAGCGGCTCGAGGTAGAGCTCGACGAGCTCCGTGCCGGTCGGCAGCGACTCGGGCGCGGGCAGCTCCCACCCGGTGGCCTCGAGCAGTCGGCGCGAGGCGGGGTCGACGACGTGCTTCCACGGTGAGAAGAGACGCGTGTGACCCCATTGCCGCATGCTGCTCGCGATCTCGTCGCCCGCCTCGTAGATCACGAAGTCGATCCCCCGTTCGACCAGGTTCGCCGCGGTGGCGAGCCCGATCGGCCCGGCGCCGATGATCGCGACGGGCAGGGTGTCGAGCTTGCGGCTCTGCAGGCTCTGGACGGTGAGATCGATCAGGGTCATGGTCGGGCACTCCTCGGATATCGATGAACTTCGATATTGAGTGTGGCCATTCCATCGAAGTTTGTCAATATTCGAGTTAGGATGGCGGCATGACCGTGAACCTGCTCCCGATCGCCGAGTCGAACGTCGAGGTGTGCTGCGCTCCGCTCACGCGCGAGACCATCGACGCCGAGCAGGCCGACCTCCTCGCCCGCAAGCTCAAGGCGCTGGCCGATCCGACCCGGCTGCGGCTGGTCTCGATCGTCGCCGCCTCCGACGGCGAGGAGGCGTGCGTGTGCGACCTCATCGAGCCCGTCGGCCTGAGCCAGCCGACCGTGTCGCACCACCTCAAGATCCTCATGGAGGCGGGCTTCCTCACCCGGAGCAAGCGCGGCACCTGGGCGTACTACAAGCTCGTGCCCGGCGCCCTCGGCGAACTCTCGCACCTGCTCGACGTCACCGCCTCGCGCTGACGCGCTGCCGCCGCCCGCGCTGCATCCCTCGCGCGCCGCGTCATCCGCCCGCCCCGCTTCGGAATGTAGGACGAAGCCGGGTTCGTCGGACATGGGCAGGTATATCTGACGATTCCCGCCATTTCGGTCCTACGAAGCCGCACACGTCCGACATCTCAAGGGTTGCCATACGTTGCGGCGGAGGATCGGCCCGCTTCACAGGTCAACCACGGCTCTACAGGACCGATCGCGCCAGATCGTCCTGTAGACCGTGCGATCTCCTGTAAACGGAAGCATCACGCAGCTCGGCGCGCCCGCGCGAGCCCGCCGCTCAGCGACCGGCCGCGGCGCGCGCGGCGCGCCGCTCAGCGCCGCAGCTCGTCCACGATGATCGGGTGCGTGTCGCGCCACGCGTCGGCGCCGAAGATCACGTCGAGGTGGCCGTATCCCGGGATCCGGTGCAGCGAGTGGCGGCCCGGCGCCATCCGCTCGAAGTGCTCGAAGCTCAGCTGCTGGCTCTCGGGCAGGAAGCAGCGGTTGTCCTCCCCGGCGATGAACGCGAAGCGCGCGTCGGTGCGCGGCGGCACGGTCAGCTCGGGCAGGATGCCGGGCGCCGTGCCTGCGGGCACGAGGTGCCCCGCCTTCACGCACTCGCGCATCTGCAGGAAGAACGTCATGGGCGCGCCCGCGAACTCGCCCGCGATCCAGTCGTGCGTGGCCGCGTCGATGTTGCGGTGCGCCCACAGTGCCGGATGCCCGCTGCCGTACGTGAAGCTCACCATCGCGCACACCGGGTTGTCGCACTCGGGATGCACCGCGACGACCCCCGTGCGCAGCGCCTTCGCGAACGGCCCCTCGGACTTGTACCCCCACTTGGGCGAGAGCACCGGCGAGATGCGGCTGATCGCGGGCGCCAGCCCGAGGATCTTCACGCGCGAACCGAGCGGCAGCACCGGATGCAGCGACACGGCGTTGGTCACGATCGTCGGCACGTCGGGCAGCAGGCCGCTGATCGCGGCCATCGTGAACGACGTCGAGCCCTGGCAGTGCACGAACGCCTTCACGGTGTCGGAACCGGTGCGCTCCCGCACCAGCGCGACCGCGGCCGGGTAGTCGTAGGCAGCCGCGTCGTCGAGCGTCCACGCGACCGGCTCGAGGTCGATCGACGCGCGCCAGTTCAGCATCCACACGTCGAAGCCGTCGTCGATCAGCGCGTCGACGAGGGTGCGGCGCAGCGGCGGGCGGAAGATCTCGGCGCGCACGCCCGCGCCGTGCACCAGCAGCACGGGCCCGCGGGTCGGTGTGATCGCGGGGTTCTCGACGTGCAGCATCGTGAGCCACTGCCCGTCGAGGGCCCGGAACGGAATGTGCTCGGTGCGATGGTCGTCGCGGGTCGTGCGCGCGGGCACCGGCTCGGGCCGGTCCGGCGCGTCGGGGCGGGCGTCGCCGGCCGCGGATGTCGCGGCGTCGCCGCTGCTCATGCGTCCTCCTTCGCGAGCCGCCCGTAGGTCGACCACAGGCGCCCGAGGAACAGCGACCCGAACCGCGCGATCGCCTGCGCACCATCCGGGCCCGTGGTCCTGAACGTCGTGAGCTGCTCGGCGAAGTCGACCGGCGCGATGCGCAGGACGCCCGCGCCGAGCACCGACGGGTCGGCGGCGTCGAGGAGGCCGGTCGCCGCGACGTCGGCCGGCGGGGGCACGTGCCCCTCGAGCACCTGCACGAACAGGGTCGTGGTGTCCTCCCAGAGGTCGAAGCCGGGGTCGTCGCGGACCTCCTTGAACCCGACGAACGTGATCGGGGCGCCGGCGTCGGTCGTGAGCCACAGCCGGTACTTCATGAGCCGTTCGTCGTCGCGCCCCGAGGCGACGAAGAGGTTGAACCATCCGCGCTCGACCTGCTGCCGGCCGCCGAGCGCGTCGGACTCGAGGTACCCCGTCGCGACGCCCTCGTGCGCCTCGCCCTCGACGAACGCGTCGACGTCGGGCGCCATGATCGTGAGCTCGAACATCATGCGCTCGTCTCGCACCCTGGCATCCTTCGCCGCCGCGCGGGGGTCGCCGTCGCCGAGCACGAAGAAGCCCTTCATCTGCTCGGTGAACGCGACGGAGGTGGGGGTGGCGGCGGGCGTGCCGTCGGGCGTGGCGGCGGGCGTGCCGGCGGCCGTGGCGGGCGTGGCATCCATGCGGGGCTTCTCCTTCGAGTCCGGGGTCTCGGCACGCGCTGCCGTCTCGGTACGCACCGTCGGTGCGCCTCGACCACCGGCACGCCGTCGCGCGACGTGCGGCCAGGTGTCGATCATGCGGTCGGCCGCACGGTCGGCGAACGCGGCGATCGTGAGCGACGGGTTCGGGCCGACCGGCCCGGGCATGGCCGAGCCGTCGACGACCCACAGGCCCGGGTGCCCGTACACCTCGCCCCACGGGTCGACGACGCCCTCGAACTCGTTGCGGCCCATCGGCGCGCCGCCGAGGGGGTGCACCGTGATCACGCGCTTGGCGAGCCACAGCGGGTTGTCGACGTACTTCGCACCGAGCGTCGCGGCGAAATCCGACATCGTCTTGCGCATCGCGCCGAAGTACTCGAGCGAGGTCGCGGTGGTCCAGTCGATCGCCAGGCGGCCCCGATCGAGGTACATCCGCCCGTCGGGCACGTCGCGGCCCATGCCGAGCACCGGGAGCGAACTCGTCGAGATCGCACTGCGGCCGAGCACGTGCGCCAGGTCGGCCGAGATGTTCGACTCGCCCGCGAGGCTCAGGCGCTTGGCGAGCATCGTGAGCGCCACCCGCGTCGACCGCGAGACCACCGACCTCAGCTGCGCGGTCTCGAGCAGCCAGTTGAGGAACCCTGGATAGCCGGCCTCCTGCACGTAGTACCCGCGCCCGGTGCTGCCGTCGCCGTCGACGCGGTCGCCGACGCGGATCGCGCTCGTGATCACCGGTCCACGGCTGCCCGCGATGCGTCGGGCCTTCGCGACCTTGTCGATCTGCTCCTTCGCGCCCATCAGGAAGCCGATGAGGTCGCCGTTGCCGCAGAAGCGCGTGCCCAGCGCCGGCGAGAGGTGGCGCAGTGCCGCGCGGTTGCGCAGCAGCAGGTAGGTCGAGCCGAACGTGCCGGCGGCGAGCACGACGCGGTGCGCCCGGATCACGCCGTCGACCGGCGGACCCTCGCCGGGGCGGTGCGCGCGGTAGCGCACCTCCCATTCGCCGTCGACCGGTCGCATGCCCTGCACCTCGTGCAGCGTGCGGATGTCGGCGCCGTGGTGCGCGGCCGCGGACACGTACGTGTGGTCGAGCGAGTTCTTCGCGCCGTAGTTGCAGCCGATGTCGCAGCCGCCGCACTGCGAGCAGGTGAACCGGGCGCGCCCGTGGATGTTGCCGTACGGCTTCGGCGCGATCGGCAGGAACGGCCCGACCTTCCCGTCGGCGTCGGCGAAGGTCACCGCCAGCGGCGGGCGCAGCACGTCGTGCCCGGCCGCGCGCGCGACGAGCTCGAACGCCTCGGTCTTGGGCGTGTCGCGATACGGGAACGGCGTCGCGTCGAGCATGTCCTCGACGCGGTCGTAGTGGGGGTCGAGGTCCTCCCGGCTGATCGGCCAGTTCTCGTAGCCGCCGCCGGGCAGCGGCGAGTCGTGCACGAACCACTCCGGATCCTTGCGCAGCAGCACGTTCGCGTAGATCAGCGAACCGCCGCCGAGGCCCGACGACACCACGCCCTCCAGTCCGCGGAAGCTCCAGGTCTCGAACAGCCCGAACAGGTCGTCGGGCGGCGACCAGAAGTTCTCGCCGAACTCCGTCGGGGTGCGGGCGAAGCTTCCGGGTGGGTAGGCGCGACCGCGCTCCAAGAGCACGACCGAGCGCCCGGCCTCGGCGAGGCGGTACGCGGCGACCGAGCCGCCGAACCCCGATCCGATGACGACGGCGTCCACGTGCTCGATGGCCGCCGCGTCGGGCGGCGCGCTCACGTTCGTCACGACCATGACGGCCTCCCGAGTCCATGGGCACGAGCGAGGATGCCTCATGGTCGCACCGCTCCGGATGGCGCACAATGACCGAAGGCCCCTCGGCGGCGGCGATGCGGGCCTTCCCCCCAACACTGGGGGTGCGAGGGCGGATGTCGCGGCTCGCGTCGCGGCGGCGCGCCCATGCCGGACGGGCCCAAAGTCATCGACGCGGAGCGTGCGCCGTGACATCCTGCCGCCATGACGCCTGATGTCGAGCCGGTCCCACCCGGCGCCGGCGCCCGGGACGGGGCTGGGCTGCTGTTCATCTTCGGAGTGCTCGTCGCCGTGGTCTGCGGCGGGCTCCGGATGGCGGCCGACGGTGCCGCAGGCACCGATCCGACGTTCGATGCGTGGCTCTGGGCCGCGGCGACCGTCATGACGTTCTCGACGGCGGGCGTGATCGTGCTCGTCTCGAGGGAGTACCAGTCGCACCGGCATTTCAGGATCGGCCTCGCGCTCGTCGCCGCCGGCGTGCTCGCGACGGCCGGGGCGTGGCTCGCCATCGCGGCCATGTAGGCGGCGGCGCGCCACCGCCGGGCTCCGCCGCCCGGCGGAGAGGTCGGCTCAGCTGCGCTCGAGCGGGCGCCAGACGACCACGGCGTTCTCGCGGCGAACGCGCGTGCCCGCACGCAGCGACACGACCTCGCCCTCGCTGCCGGCCGCGAACACACGCCGGCCCGGGCGGTTGAGCATCTCGTCGGCGAGCGCGCGCTCGAGCTCGCGCACGCGGGCGCGCAGCTCGGTCACCTCGTTCTCGAGGCCCAGCACGCGCCGGATGCCCTCTAGGCTCACGCCCTCGCTGGAGAGCTGCTGGATCTCGCGGAGCTGCGCGACATCCCGCATCGAATAGCGACGCGACTTGCCGGCGGTGCGCTTCGGGGAGACCAGGCCCATGCGGTCGTACTGGCGGAGCGTCTGAGGGTGCATCCCGGCGAGCTCGGCCGCGACCGAGATCACGAAGAGCGGGCTCTCGCCGTCGACCTGCATCACGCGCCCCGGGCCTTGGCGAGGAGGTCGTCGCGCGGGTTCTCGTCGGGCAGCTGCGACGCGAACTCGCGGAGCTTGTCCTCGGCCTCCTTCGACAGGTGCGACGGCACCGCGACCTGGACGACGGCGAGGAGGTCGCCGGTGCCCTTCGACGACTGCACGCCGCGGCCCTTCACGCGCAGCACGCGGCCGCTCGGCGTGCCGGGTGCGACGCGCAGCTTCACGGGCTCGCCGCCGAGCGTCGGCACCTGGATGGTGGCGCCGAGCGCCGCCTCGGCGAACGTGACGGGCACGTTGACGCGCAGGTTGAGCCCGTCGCGCTCGAACACGGGGTGCTTGCGGACCTTGACGGTGAGCACGATGTCGCCCGGCTCTCCGCCGTCGGGCGACGGGTGGCCCTTGCCGCGCAGCCGGATCTTCTGCCCGTCGGCGACGCCGGCGGGCACGTTCACGGTGATCTCACGCCCCTCGGACGTCTGCAGCGTGATGCGGTCGCCCTTGGTCGCGGTGATGAAGTCGAGCGTCGTCGACGCGGTGACGTCGCGGCCCTTCGTGGGGCCGCCGAAGCCGCGGTAGCCGCCGGTCGGCTGGCCGAAGCGGCCACCGCCGAAGAGGCCGCCGAGCAGGTCGTCGTACTGCCCGCCGCCCTGCTGGTAGGTGTACCGCGTGCCGCCCGGGCCGCCGAACATGCCGCCGAAGACGTCCTCGAAGCCGCCGGCGCCGCCCGAACCCGGCGCGGTGAACCGTGCTCCGCCGCCCATGGCGCGCACGGCGTCGTACTCCTTGCGCTCCTCGGGGTCGGAGAGCACCGAGTGCGCCTCGCTGACCTCCTTGAACTTCGCCTCGGACGCCGCATCCCCCGGGTTCTGGTCGGGGTGGTACTTGCGCGCGAGCTTGCGGTAGGCCTTCTTGATGTCGGCGTCGCTCGCGTCCTTGGAGACGCCGAGGATCGCGTAGAAGTCCTTGTCGAACCAATCCTGGCTGGCCATCGGCGCCTCCTTCCTCTCATCCTGCCGCGTCGGGTGCCGAATCCGGATCTGGTGCCGAATCCGCGTCTGGTTCTGAATTCAGGAGTGCACGGCGGCCGGACTGCGGTCGGCCCGGCGATTCGTGCCCCCTGGTGGTGATCTCGCCCGCGCGCTCCTGAATTCTGCTCACGGGTTCGGCGGGCGAGACCACCGGTGGTGCGGATGTCGCTACGCGGGCGTCTTGACGACGACCTTCGCGGCGCGGAGCAGCGTGCCGCCGAGCGTGTAGCCCGTCTCGACGACGTCGGCGACGGTGTCGGTGTCGACCTCGTCGGAGTGCTGCTGGAAGATCGCCTCGTGCCGCTGCGGGTCGAACGGCTCGCCGACCTCGCCGAACGGCACCAGCCCGAGCTTCTCGACGGCCGCGCGGAGCTTCGCCGCGATCGTCGCGAACGGGGCGTCGCCCTCGAGGTCGCCGTGCTTCTCGGCCCGGTCGAGGTCGTCGAGCACCGGCAGCAGCACCGCCACGGCGGCGCCGACCGCGCGCTCGCGCTCGACCTCGCGGTTCGCCTCGGTGCGCTTGCGGTAGTTCGCGTACTCGGCGGTGACCCGCTTGAGGTCGGCGAGATGCTCGTCGCTCGGCTCCTGGACCTCGGCCTGGGCCGCGTTCAGGATGTCGTCGACGGTGAGCACCTCCTCGTCGGCGTCGGGCGACGCGGATGCCGCGGCATCCGCCTCGCCCTGAGACTCTCGAAGGCTCGCCTCGGGCGCCGCCTCGGGGGCGGACTCGGCGCCCGCCCCCTCGGGCTTGCGAACCTCGCCGGTCTCGGGGTCGATGCGCCGCTTATCGCGGATGACCGGCTCCTCGTGGTTCTGGTTCTCGTCCGACATCGTTACTTCTTCTCATCCTCGTCGTCGATGACCTCGGCGTCGACCACGTCCTCATCGGCGGACTCGGCGCCCTCGGCGCCCGACGCGTTCGCGTCCTCGCCGGGGTTGGCGCCGGAGGCGGCCGCCTCGGCCTGCTGGCCCTGCGCGTAGATCGCCTCGCCGAGCTTGCCCTGCGACTGGTTGAGCTTCTCGAACGCCGACTTCACCGCGTCGTCGTCGTCGCCGGCGAGCGCGGTCTTCAGCGCGTCGACGTCGCCCTGCACGTCGGACTTGACGTCGGCGGGGAGCTTGTCCTCGTTCTCCTTGATCAGCTTCTCGATCGAGTAGACGAGCTGCTCGGCCTGGTTGCGGGTCTCGGCGGACTCGCGGCGCTTCTTGTCCTCGGCCGCGTGCTCCTCGGCGTCGCGCACCATCCGCTCGATGTCGTCCTTCGGCAGCGACGAGCCGCCGGTGATCGTCATCGACTGCTCCTTACCCGTGCCCTTGTCCTTGGCGGACACGTGCACGATGCCGTTCGCGTCGATGTCGAAGGTGACCTCGATCTGCGGGATGCCGCGGGGGGCCGGGGCGATGCCGGTCAGCTCGAACGTGCCGAGCGGCTTATTGTCGCGCGTGAACTCGCGCTCGCCCTGGAAGACCTGGATCGCGACCGACGGCTGGTTGTCGTCGGCCGTCGTGAAGGTCTCGCTGCGCTTGGTCGGGATGGCGGTGTTGCGCTCGATGAGGCGCGTCATGATGCCGCCCTTGGTCTCGATGCCGAGGCTCAGGGGGGTGACGTCGATGAGCAGCACGTCCTTGCGCTCGCCCTTGAGGACGCCCGCCTGCAGGGCGGCGCCCACGGCGACGACCTCGTCGGGGTTCACGCCCTTGTTGGGCTCCTTGCCGCCGGTCTCCTGCTTCACGAGCTCGGAGACGGCGGGCATGCGGGTCGAGCCGCCGACGAGCACGACGTGCGCGATGTCGGACACCTTGATGCCGGCCTCGCGGATCACGTCCTCGAAGGGCTTCTTGGTGCGGTCGAGCAGGTCGGAGGTCATGTTCTCGAACTGCGCGCGCGTGAGCGTCTCGTCGAGGTTGGCCGGGCCCGACTCGGTGAGCGAGAGGTAGGGCAGCTGGATGCTGGTCGACATGCTCGACGACAGTTCCTTCTTGGCCTGCTCCGCGGCCTCCTTCAGGCGCTGGAGGGCGATCTTGTCCTTCGAGACGTCGACGCCCGTGGTGTCCTTGAAGCGCTTGATGAGGTGGTCGACGATCCGCTGGTCCCAGTCGTCGCCGCCGAGGCGGTTGTCGCCCGCGGTGGCACGGACCTGGATGGTCGAGAAGTCGTCGTCCTTGCCCACCTCGAGGAGGGAGACGTCGAACGTGCCGCCGCCGAGGTCGAAGACGAGGATGAGCTCGTCCTCCTTGCCCTTGTCGAGGCCGTACGCGAGCGCGGCCGCGGTGGGCTCGTTGATGATGCGCAGCACGTTGAGGCCCGCGATCTCGCCGGCCTCCTTCGTGGCCTGGCGCTCGGCGTCGTTGAAGTACGCCGGCACGGTGACGACCGCGTCGGTGACGGTGTCGCCGAGGTACTGCTCGGCGTCGCGCTTGAGCTTCTGCAGGATGCGGGCGGAGATCTCCTGCGCCGTGTACTGCTTGCCGTCGATCTCCCGCTTCCAGTCGGTGCCCATGTGGCGCTTGACCGACGCGATGGTGCGATCGACGTTCGTCACGGCCTGGCGCTTCGCGGTCTCGCCGACGAGCACCTCGCCGTCCTTGGTGAATGCGACCACCGACGGGGTGGTGCGGAAGCCCTCGGCGTTCGCGATGACGACGGGCTCGCCGCCCTCGAGGACGCTGACGACCGAGTTGGTGGTGCCGAGGTCGATACCGACTGCACGTGACATGTGTGATTCTCCTTCTGCCAGGAGGGTTCGCGGATGTCGCCCCCCGGCGATCGGCCCGGCGGTGCCCGCCCGCGGCCGAAGTTCATGACGGCCGGAACTTGAGTCCCGGCCGCTCAAGTCTCGCAGCGCCATCCGATCGATGTCAAGTCGGCGTCGCAAGACTTGAGCCCCCTCGACTCAACCTCGTGCCGGCCCGCCCTATTCCGCCCTTCCCTCTCCCAGTTGTCACTTCCGCCGGGTTCAGGGCGCGCGCACTCAACACAACTGGCAACTCGACCGGGGCGGGCGGTCGGCTCCTTCCCTTCCCCTCTTCCCCTTCTCCCCCGAGTTGCCAGTTCTGCAGGGTTCGCGACCCGCGCACTCGGCGCAACTGGCAACTCGAATCGAGTCGGGTCCGGGTGAGTGGTCCTCCCCAATCGGGCGAGCGGCACGAGTGTCCACCTCGGTGAACGGATGGCGCAAAGCGCGCGAGACGGCGGCGCAGGATCTCGCACATGCGCGCCACGCCCCTCCCGCCCCGACTCGCCGGGCGCCCCTTCCGCACCGCCCGCGCCCTGAAGCTCGGCGTCACGCGCGGGCGCCTGGGAGCGCGGGATCTCGCGGCGCCGTTCCGCGGCGTCCGCGCTCCGGCCGGCGCAAGCGCGCTCATCGACCTCTGCGGGGCGTACGCGCAGAGGATGCCGCGCGGCCACGTGTTCAGTCACGCGACCGCGGCGCGACTCTGGGGACTGCCCCTCCCCGACGAGACTCCGCTGCCGTTGCATGTGTCAGCGCCGGCGCCGCGGCGTCAGCCCCGGATGCGGGGCGTGGTCGGCCATCGGCTGGGTAAGGGCATCCGCGTCGCCCGGACGCGTGGACTTCCCGTCGTGGCCGCGGCCGACGCCTGGTGCCAACTCGCGACCCTCCTGCCGCACGACGACCTCGTGGCGGCCGGGGACCGGGTCGTCGGATGGCCGAAGCCGCTCGCCACGCTCGACGAGATCGACGCCGCGATCGCGCGATTCGGCTCGCGCCGTGGGGCGATCCGGCTTCGAGCGGCACGAGCAGACCTCAGAGCCAGGTCCGCCTCCCGGCGCGAGACCCGGCTCCGGCTGCGCGTGCTCCGTGGGGGCTTCCCCGAGCCGGAACTCAACACGCCCATCGAGCTCGAAGGCGGCCGGACGACGCACGGCGACCTCGTCTTCCGGGAGTACCGCGTGCTGCTCGAGTACGACGGCGAGCAGCACCGCGAGGACGACGCCCAGTTCCATCGCGACGTGGAGCGGCTCAACGACCTCGCGACCGCCGGATGGATCGTCATCCGCGTCGGTCGCCGGCTGCCGATGCCGCGGGCCCTCGATCAGCTCGAACGTGCATTGCGAGCCCGAGGCTGGGACGGCAGACGGACGGCGTGAGGTCGAGTTTCCAGTTCCGCCGGTAGGACGCGGAGCGCACCCGGCGGAAGTGGGAACTGGACGACGAACGAGGAGGGCGAGTGCGGGGACAAACGGGGGTCTGTCGGCGCGCGCGGCGCAAGCCTAGAGTTCGAACCACGAGCGCGAAAGGGAGACCATGATCCGTTCCAGGGTGAGGATGATCGGCGGCGTGACGGCCGCGGTGCTGGCGATGGGGGCGCTCGGCGCCACCGGTGCGACCGCAGCGCCCGGTAAGCCGGGTGAGCCGAAGTACACGGCGGGTGCCGAGGGCGCCGGCGACGCGTACTTCCCGTTCGCCGGCAACGGCGGGTACGACGTGCAGCACTACGACCTCGACATCCACTATCAGCCCCCGGCCCCGGCGCCCGCGCCGCTCTCGGGGCAGTTCGAGGGCACGGCGACGATCGACCTCGTCGCGACGCAGGACCTCGACCGGTTCAACCTCGACCTGCGGGGCATGGATGTCTCGTCCCTCATGGTGAACGGCAAGCCTGCCGCCGAGATCGCGCCGCCCGTGGCGGGCGCCGAGGTCGAGGGCGCCGCCTACTGGCAGACGCAGGATGACACGGCGCGCGTCTGGGAGCTGACGGTCCAGCCCCGCCCCAAGCTCAAGGCCGGCCAGGCCGTGCAGGTCGTCGTCGAGTACGGCGGCGCGACCACGCGGCCGGAGGACATCGAGGGTGCGCTCTACGGCTGGGTGACCACGCGCGACGGCGCAATGGTGGTGAGCGAACCCGACGGGTCCATGACCTGGTATCCGGTGAGCGACCACCAGACCGACAAGGCGACCTACTCGTTCGAGATCACGGTGCCCGAGGGCAAGGTCGCGGTCGCCAACGGCCTCCCCTCCGCCGACCCCGTGACCGAGGGCGGCTGGACGACCTGGTTCTGGGATGCCCCGGACCAGCAGGCGAGCTACCTGACGACTGCGTCGGTGGGCGACTACGAATTGCGCGAGAGCGAGACCGAGGGCGGGTTGCCGATCCTCGACGCCGTGGACGACAACCTCACCGCGGCGAACCGCAGCATCACCGATGCGAGCCTCGCGCGGCAGATCGAGATGATCGACTTCTTCGAGAGCCGGTTCGGCACGTATCCGTTCGTCGCGTACGGGTCCATCGTCGACGACGACACGGTGTTCTATGCGCTCGAGACGCAGACTCGCCCCGTGTACTCCCGGGTGGCCCGCGAAGGCACGGTCGCGCACGAACTCGCGCACCAGTGGTTCGGCAATGCTGTGAGCCCGGAACGCTGGCAGGACATCTGGCTCAACGAAGGCTGGGCGAGCTACGCCGAATGGCTGTGGGACGAGTACGACGGCGGAGCGACCGCACAGGAGGCGTACAACGACTGGTATGACTCCGAACCCGCTGACTCGGACTACTGGGAGTTTCAGATCGGCGATCCGGGTCCGCTCGGGCTCTTCTTCGGACCGGTCTACGACCGCGGTGCCGGAACCTTGCACGCCCTCCGGCTCGAAGTCGGCGACGAGGCGTTCTTCGAGGCCACGCAGCTCTGGCTCGAGCGCTACAACGACTCGGCCGGCACGGCCGAGGACTTCCAGGCGGTGTACGAGGAGGTATCCGAGAGGGACCTCGACGAGTTCTTCGACACGTGGCTGTACGACCAGGAGAAGCCGCCGGCCACCTGGACGCTGCCGTAGGCAACACGGGCGGTCGTCCCGCGGAACGCACGCTTCCGCGGGACGATCCCCGCGCCCTATCGTGAGCGCATGACCCGACGAATCGTGCGGCGCGCCCTTCCCGCCGCGGTGATCCTGCTCGCCCTCGGCCTGGCGGCGTGCTCCCCCGGCACGCCCGCAACCGACGACGTTGAGCCTTCCGCGGCCGCGTCGCCGGAGCCGTCCGCATCGGCCGTGGCAGAGCCGACGCCCTCGCCCACCGCGCCTGCCGGGATCGCGGCGACGTGCGACACCGTCATGACGCCGGAGGCCTACGCGAAGATCGAGGCAGACGGGCTCGAGCCGACGCCGGCCACCCCGTTCGATCCGCTCGCGGTCCGCATCACCGAGGAAGGCGGCCTCACGTGCTCGTGGGGCCGGCCCCAGACCGACCTCATCCTCTCCGTCGCCCAGATCTCGGTCGGCGACGACGAGACCGCGTGGACGAACGCCCTGGCCGAAGGCGGCTACTCGCGGACCGACGACCCGGAGCCCGGTGCCTACAGCGGGCAGCCCGACGCCGCGATGGGCGCCGTTCCGACCGTCATCGTCGCGGACGGAACGGTCACGTTCGTCAACCTGCCCGCCTACGCCGGGTGGGTCCGTCCCGCGAGCTGAGCCGAGCGCGCGTCGAGATGCCGCTTCCGCCGGGATCCCCCGCTGTGGACCCCGCGGAAGTGGCGGCTCGGCGGCTGGGCGACTCGGCGGCTGGGCAACTCGGCGGCTGGGCAACTCGGCGCCGCGCACCCCATACCCAGCGGATGCCGAGGCGAGCCCGCGTACCCTAGGGGCATGTCGTCCGACGCGCCCGAGACTCCCGCACTCCCCGCGGAGCCCGCGGCGACCCCGCGCGACGGCGCGGTGCGCGGGCCGGGCGGCGGCGACATCCGCTCGACCAAGCCCAGGCAGGTGCGCCCGAAGACCGAGGGCTGGCAGCAGGCGAAGGATGCCGACGGCCGGCCGCTCCTGCAGTTCGCCTCGCCCAAGCGCGGCAAGCCGCCCGCCCACCTCGCCGACCTCGCGCCCGAGGAGTGGAAGGCGAAGGCCGACGAGCTCGGCGTGCCCGCGTTCCGCCTCAAGCAGGTCGCGCGCCACTACTTCACGCGCTGGACCACCGACCCCGCCGAGATGACCGATCTGCCGGCAGCGGGCCGCGACGAGCTCGTCTCCGGCCTGCTGCCGCCCCTGCTCACCGAGGTGCGCCGCCTCGAGACCGACCGCGGCGACACGATCAAGTTCCTGTGGAAGCTGCATGACGGCGCCCTCGTCGAGTCGGTGCTCATGCGCTACCCCGGCCGCATCACGCTGTGCGTGTCGAGCCAGGCCGGCTGCGGCATGAACTGCCCGTTCTGCGCCACCGGCCAGGCGGGCCTCACGCGCAACATGTCGGCGGCCGAGATCCTCGCCCAGGTCGTCGAGGCGAACCGCGTCATCGCCTCGGGCGCCCTGCACGGCAAGCGCGCCGACGACGGCACGCCCGAGCGCGTCTCGAACATCGTCTTCATGGGCATGGGCGAGCCGCTCGCCAACTACGCGCGGCTCATGCGCGCGGTGCGCACGATGGCCGCGCCGGCCCCGAACGGCCTCGGCATGTCGGCCCGCAACATCACCGTCTCGACGGTCGGGCTGGTGCCCGCCATCCGCAAGCTCGCCGACGAGCACGTGCCCGTCACGTTCGCGCTCAGCCTGCACGCACCCGACGACGGCCTGCGCGACGAGCTCATCCCGGTGAACTCGCGCTGGAAGGTCGACGAGGCGCTCGATGCGGCGCGCGAGTACTTCGAGAAGACCGGTCGCCGCGTCTCGATCGAGTACGCGCTCATCAAGGACATGAACGACCACGGATGGCGCGCCGACCTGCTCGCCGAGAAGCTCAACGAGCGCGGCCACGGGTGGGTGCATGTCAACCCGATCCCGCTGAACCCGACGCCGGGTTCGATCTGGACGGCGTCCGAGCTCGACGTGCAGCAGGAGTTCGTGCGCCGCCTCACCGCAGCCGGCATCCCGACCACCATCCGCGACACCCGCGGCAAGGAGATCGACGGCGCCTGCGGGCAGCTCGTCGTCACCGAGGAGGACGAGCGGGCGGCCGCCGCCACGCCCGCCTGAGCTCCGCCCCTGCGCCTGGGTCGCCTCGTTCGCCTGAGGGCAGGGCATCGATCGCCGGCACGCCTCAGGGGCCTCCCTGAGGCGTCGCTCGGACGATCGGGCGTACCGTTCGGCCATGAGTCGCACACCGGCGTGTCTCGTGCTCGGCGCACTGCTGCTGGCGTTCCTCTTCGCAGGCTGCACCGAGGCCCCGGCACCGGATGCCGCGCCCTCGTCGTCGACCGCGGAGTCCGAATCGCCCGTGCCGCCGGGCTCGGGCTCTCCGCCCACCGCGACGCCGATCGAGGATGTGACGTGCGAGAACGTGTTCATCTCCGCCGAGTACGCGCGCCTTGCGGCCAGCGGGCTGACGGAGCGGACCGACGCCGCTCCGCTCGGACCTGCGATGTCCGACCTGGTCGGCGACGGCGCGCTCGCCTGCGTCTGGGCGGCCGACCAGAGCGACGTCGCGGCATGGGTCGCCCGGCTTCCCGAGTCGGAGGACGACTGGGAGGCGCGTGAGGCCGAGCTGGTCGCCGCCGGCTGGACGCAGGGCGACGAACCGGTGCCCGGCACGTTGACCGCCCCCTCCGAGTACGACGCGAACTACGTGCCGTCCATCGTCCACGTCGACGGCATCACGTACTTCGTGAGCACCGGAGACCTGCTCCCGTCGATTGCCGAGCTGGGCTGAACGCGTTCATCCGCCCAGCACCCCCTCGGCCGCCGCCGACGGCTTCGGATCGGGGAGTCGGCGCATCCGCAGCGCGTTGAGCAGTCCCAGCAGCCCCGCGAGGAGCGGGATCAACAGCGCGACCTGCAGGGCGATCGGTCGCGACTCGGCGTTGATCGCGATGATCTCCTCCTGCACCGCCTCGGGTTCGTCGGCGAGCAGCTCCTCGAGCCCGGTGTTCGACATGAGCTCGGCGTCCTCCTCGAGGACGGCCGCGACCTGCTGCTGCTGCTCGGGCGAGAGCACCGTGCTCGCGTCGGCCTTCGCAGTGAACGTGAAGGCGAGCGTCGCCAGCATGATCGCGCCGGCGAACGCGAGGCCGAACGAGAGGCCGAACGACCCGGCGGCCGAGTTCACGCCGGCCGCCTCGCTGACGCGCTCGTCGGAGATCGGCGAGAGCGTGTAGTTGTTCAGCTGCGACACGAGCAGGCCGAGGCCCGCGCCCGAGATGATGAGGGGGATCGTGAGCCACCAGCCCGAGTCGGCGCGCGGCACGATCGGCAGCAGCACGACCAGCCCGGCGACGAGCAGGATGAAGCCCCACAGGATGACGTTGGCCGGCCGGCCCAGCCCGCGCCGTCCGGCGAGCATCGCCACCGCGAACATGGTCAGCGAGAGCGGCGCGATCGACAGGCCCGCCCACAACGCGTTGTACTCGAGCACGATCTGCAGGTAGAGCGGCAGCACGATCATCGTGCCGCCGAGCGCCACCTGCTGCAGCAACTGGCCGCTCACGCCGGCGCGGAAGAGCTTCGAGTCGAACAGGCCGGGGTCGATGAGCGTGGCCCGCCGGCGTTGCTTCCGGCTGCGGAGCCACCAGACGAGTCCCGCCATGGCGATCGCGCCGACGCCGATCAGCAGGCCGACCCACTCGCCGCCCTCCTGCCAGACGAGGATGCCCAGCACGATGCCGCCCATGCCGACGACCGACAGCGCCGCGCCGACCCAGTCGACGGCGCGCGAGCCCGTGTACGGGACGTCCTTGACCAGCTTGATCCCGGAGAGCACGATCGCGATGATCACGGCCTCCAGGAGGAAGCCGACCCGCCACGACAGGAACGTCGTGATGAAGCCGCCGATGAGCGGGCCGACGGCCGCCGCGATGGCCGCAGATGCGCCGACGAGCGCGTAGACCCGTTTCTGGTGGGCGCCGGCGAAGTTGCCGTGGATGAGCGACTGCATCGACGGCAGCAGCAGCGACGCGCCGATGCCGCCGATGATCGCCCAGAACACGATGATCGCGGTCAGGCCCTGCGCGAGCGTCATCGCGATCGCGCCGATCGCGTAGCCGAGCAGGCCGAGGATGTAGGCGAGCTTGCGCCCGATGAGGTCGCCGGTCTTGCCGCCGATCAGGATGAACGCCGCCGACACGAGCGCCTCGAGCGCGATCGCGCTCTGCACGCCGCTCGCGGTGGTGTCGAGGTCGCGCACGACCGCCGAGATCGAGACGTTCATGATCGACGTGTCGACCACGAGCACGAACATCGCCATGGCGAGCAGGATGGCGAGGCGCCCGTTGAACTTCTCGGTACCGGATGGCGCGCCCGCGTCCGGCCCGGCCGATGACGTGGCCATGTGCCATCCGAGCATGCCCGCCGCCCGGCGTCGGGGACCAAAGGCCCGCGTCCGGCCTCCGTGCGGATGGCCCTTTACGGATGGTACGGACCGGGCGTATGCTCGCCGACGGGCCGCGCCACGCGGCATCCGTCGCCCAACGAGGCGACCAGAACCCCGCCGAGCGGGCCGAGACCGGAAGGAGTCGAGCGATGAACACCGTCCTTGTCGCGCGTTTCGCAGACATCCTTCCCTGCGAGGCCGCCCGCTAGCATCCGCGCGGTGGCCTCCACGATCTCGGAGACACCACCGTGAACATGCTGTCGTCACTCGACGATTCCGCCGCGCGCCGCGCGGCATCCGCTGCGCCCTTCGGCGCGGCATCCGCCCATCTCGCCTTCGCCGACGTCGAACCCGGCGACGGCCAGCGCTGGTCGACCTGGCCGGCGACCCAGCCGAGCGAACGCGGACCCGAACCCCGGCCCGACTGGCTCGTCACCTCCGCGGCCGCGCTCGACACCGAGCTCGGCATCGTCAAGACCGGCAAGGAGGCCGACCTCTGGCTCATCGAGCGCGCCGTGCCGGGCGAGCCCGCCGACGTGCCGGGCAACGCGACCCTGCTCGCCGCCAAGCGGTACCGCGGCGCCGACCACCGGATGTTCCACCGCTCGGCGATCTACACCGAGGGCCGCGGCCCCCGCCGCAGCCGAGACGTGCGCGCCGTGCAGCGCTCCTCGGCGTACGGCCGCGAGGTCGCGCGCACCGAGTGGGCCTACGCGGAGTTCGCCGCGCTCAGCCGCCTCACCGAGCTCGGCGCTCCCGTGCCGTACCCGGTGCAGGTGAGCGAGACCGAGGTGCTCATGGAGTTCGTCGGCGAGGGCCGCACGGCGGCGCCGCGGCTCGCGCAGGTGCGGGCGACGCCCGACGAGCTGCGCGAGCTGTTCCACCAGGTCATGGACCTGATGCGCACGCTCGCCCACGCCGGCCTCGCGCACGGCGACCTCTCGCCGTACAACCTCCTCGTGCACCGCGGACGCGTCGTCGCGATCGACCTGCCGCAGGTCGTCGACGTGGTCGCGAACCCGAACGGGTTCGACCTGCTGCACCGCGACTGCGTCAACGTGTGCGCGTGGTTCACGCGGCAGCGACTCGAGTGCGATGCCGAGGCGCTGTTCGCCGAACTCGTCGGCGACGTGTACCGGTGATCGACGCGTCGCGCGGATGGTGCGGAACGGCGCAACGCGGCCGCGGAGCGTTCGGCCAGCCGTCGGATGGCAGACTGAGGAGGTTCGTGCAACGACCCGTGGGGAGATCATGACCGACAACGGACCCGACCTGAGCGGCGACTGGGACATCGACCCGGCGCACAGCCGCATCGGCTTCTCGGCCAAGCACGCCATGGTGGCGAACGTCCGGGGCGCCTTCAACGACGTGACCGGCCACCTGCACGTCGACTTCGACGATCCGGCCGAGTCGACCGCCGAGATCCTGCTCGACGTCGCGAGCGTCGACACCCGCAACGCCCAGCGCGACGAGCACCTGCGCAGCGCCGACTTCTTCGACGCGAAGCAGTGGCCGCAGATCGTCTTCCGCAGCACCCGGATCGAGGAGGTCGCCGAGAACGCGCTCGTCGTGTCGGGCGACCTGACGATCCGCGATGTCACGAAGCCGATCACCATCCCGATCGAGTTCACGGGCGCCGAGACCGATGCGTTCGGCGCGCTCCGCGCCGGCTTCGAGGGCACGCGCCGCATCGACCGCCGTGAGTACGGCCTCGAGTGGAACATGGCGCTCGACTCGGGCGGATGGCTCGTCTCCGAGAAGATCACCCTCGAGTTCGAGATCTCGGCGATCAAGCGCGAGAGCGCCGCACAGTCGGCCGCCTGAGTCGGGCATCGCGCGGCGTCGCCGACCCGACGGGTCGTGCGGCGTCGCGCGCGGGCGGCGACGTCGGCGACGCGAGCACGGCGGGCTTCCGCGCGCGGATCCCGAGGCGCTAGCCTGCACGGGATCGACGCGGATCGGTGAACCGGGCGCGCCGTCACCGCCCGTTCACCCCTCGTCGGAAGACTGCCCCCATGACCGACCCCCTCGCGCCGCAGGCGCCCGCACCCGACCATCACGACCACAGGGCGGTCGAGCCGCTCACGGGCCTCGAGCTGCAGGGCGAACGGCGCATCCCCCGCAGGCAGGTGTGGTCGTGGGCGCTCTGGGACTGGGCGACGCAGCCGTTCAACTCGGTCATCACGACGTTCGTGTTCTCGGTGTACATCACGAGCACGCTCTTCCTGCCGGCCGGCCTCGACGGGCTCCCGGCCGACGACCCCGCGGTCGAGCGCGCGCTCGCCGACCTCTCGAGCTGGCTGGGGCTGGCGGTCGGCCTCGGCGGCATCCTCATCGCCCTGCTCGCACCCGTGCTGGGGCAGCGGGCCGACGCCACGGGCCGGCGCAAGTTCTGGCTCGCGCTCGCCACCGGCGGGGTCATCCTCAGCATGGCGATGATGTTCTTCGTCGAGGCCGACGCGCAGTTCTTCTGGCTCGGCGCCGGCCTCCTCGCGGCCGGCACGGTGTTCGGCGAGATCGCGGGCGTGAACTACAACGCGATGCTCGTCCAGGTCTCGACGCCGCGCACGGTCGGGCGCGTGAGCGGGCTCGGCTGGGGCTTCGGCTACCTCGGCGGCATCGTGGTGCTCGCGCTCGTGGTGGTGGCCCAGCTGAGCGGATGGTTCGGGCTGCCCACCGAGGACGGCCTCAACATCCGGCTGGTCGCCCTCTTCTGCGCCGTCTGGACCCTGGTGTTCTCGCTGCCGATCTTCCTCAACGTGCCCGAGGCCCCGCCCGCGCCGGGACGCGAGCGGGTCGGGTTCTTCCGGTCGTATGTCGTGCTCGTGAAGGACATCGCGCGGCTGTGGCGCGAGGCGCGGCCGACCTTCTGGTTCCTATTGGCGAGCGCCGTCTACCGAGATGGGCTCGCGGGCGTCTTCACCTTCGGGGCCGTCATCGCGAGCATCACGTTCGGCTTCACCTTCAACGAGGTCGTCATCTTCGGCGTCGCCGCGAACGTCGTCGCGGGCGTCTCGACGATCCTCTCGGGCCGCCTCGACGACCGGTTCGGGCCGCGCGCGGTGATCCTCACGACGCTCGGCGGCCTCGTCGTCTCGGCGATCGTCGTCTTCTTCGCCCATGACGCGGGCAAGACCGTGTTCTGGGTCTTCGGACTGTTCCTGTCGGCGCTCGTCGGCCCGGCGCAGGCCGCGAGCCGGTCGTTCCTCGCCCGGGTCACGCCCGCCGGCCGCGAGGGCGAGATCTTCGGCCTCTACGCGACGACCGGCCGCGCCGCGAGCTTCCTCGCGCCGCTCGCATGGGCTGGCTTCATCGCGGCGTTCGGCGCGCAGTACTGGGGCATCCTGGGCATCGCGCTCATCCTGGCTGCGGGCTTCGTGATGATGCTCTTCGTGCAGGTGCCGAAGCGGGTCGCGGATGCCGCGGCCGCACCGGCCACGGCCGAGTAGCCGTCCGGCCGAGCCCGGAAGCGGCCCGCACGACGACGACGCGCCGCTCCCGTCGGGGAGCGGCGCGCCGTCTTCTGGGGGCGCTGCCGGTTACGGCAGCACGCGGATGGTCGTCTCCGTGATGGTGACGTTGCCGGCCACGTCGGTGGCCTCCACGACCACGGTGTAGACCGCGCCCTGTCGAGCGAGCACCTCGACCTCGGTGTCCGACACGATGCGGGCGTTCGCCTTGTGCCCCTCGGACCGGACCTCGACGATCTCGACGGTGACCTCGCGCCCCGAGTTGTCGGTCGCGTCGATGTCGAGGTCGACCGTGTGCCACTTGGCGTCGGGCGGGAAGATGCTCTCCGGCGTCGCAGTGACGGTCAGCTCGGGCGCGACGTTGTCGAGCTCGAGTCCGACCAGCACCGGGTCGTGGTCGCTCGAACGGTAGGCGTCATCGTCGTACAGGGCATCCTGCGCAGGCTTCTTGAACGTCATGTCGTAGTCGATGAGGCTCGGCTCATCGGCATTGACCGCCCAGGTGGTGGCCTCGAGGGCGTCGTCGACGAGTCCCGGCCCGGCGAGCGCGTAGTCGAGGTAGCCGAGCTGGCCGTCGAAGACGTACGAGTACGCGTTCTCGCCCTGGTCGCGCAGGAGCAGATCGGTGTAGCCCTCGCGCGTGAGCACCTGGATCGGGTCCTCCTTGTCGTACGAGTTGAGGTCGCCGATGATCAGCTCGCGACCGGGCTCGGCACCCGTGGGTCCGGTCGCCAGCCAGTCGACCATCGCCTCGGCCGCCGCGGTGCGCACCAGGTTGCAGTTGCCCTGGAACGGGTCCTCCGGCTCGCCGGCGCACGCCGAGCCCTTCGACTTCAGGTGGTTCACGACCACCGTCACATCGCCCTCGGTCTGCAGGTCGCGGAACGTCTGCGCGAGTGCCGGGCGGTTGTAGTCGTCGATCCAGCGCGCGTCGTCCTCCTCCTCGAGCGCCTCCCAGTCGCCGACGGTCTCGACCTCGGCGGGCTTGTAGATGAACGCGGTGGTGATCACGTCGGTGCCGAGCGGGCCGGTCGACACGAAGTCGTACGTGCCCGGGCCCATCCGCTCGTTGAGCGCCTCGACGAGCGTGCCCACCGCGGTGTCGCCGTTGTTCTCGATCTCGATGAGGCCGACGATGTCGGCGTCGAGCTCGGCGATGGCGCTCACGATCTTCGCCTCCTGCCGCTCGAACTCGACGGCGTCGTTCGCGCCGCGGCTGCCGAGCGTCGTGAAGTAGTTCAGCACGTTGAAGCTCGCGACCGTGGTCGAACCGTCCACCACGGGTGCCTCCGGCCGCGGGTTCGCGACCGTGACGTCGGCGCCCTGCGTGGGCTGCACGGCCCACGTGTCGAACCGGTAGTCGAGCACGCCGGTCGCGTCTCCGACGAGGTCGCCGCCGCGGAAGGTGTTCTCGAGCGTGAACTCCTCGCCGTTCGGGTGGATCGCCGGGTCGGGGTTCTCCTCGCTGCGCCCGTCGTCGAGGGTGATCCGGTTGCGCAGGTTCTCGTCGCGAAGCTCTGCGGCCTTGGGGTCTTCGGCGTCGTAGAGCGCGGTCGGCTGCATCTGGCGCTCGGTGCCGAGCGTGATCGTGCCGAAGCGGCCGTACTCGAAGTACTCGAGGATGGCGAGATCCTGCGGCAGGCTCACACGCATGCCCTCGAGCGGCTCGTACACCTCGGGTCCGGCCGGCAGCGTCACGTCGACCGCCGGCGGAAGCGCCGCACCGCTGTCGCAGACCGAGTTGGCGGTGGCGGTGATCTCGGTCATCCCGAAGAACTCGCTCACGGTCCCGGCGATGTGCACGACGTCGCCCTGGACCACGTCCATGCCCGTCGGGGCGTAGACGAAGATGCCGTCGGAGGTCGCGGCATTCCCATCGCCCGCATCCTGGACGTAGTACCCGGCGAAGCCGCCGGCCTGGAAGTCGCCGGTGACGACGCCCTCGACCTGGACGAGGGTCCCGGTGGGCAGCGGCGACGCGTCGCCCGGTCCCTGCACCGAGCCGATCGTCACGACGCCGGCGTTGCAGTCGGCCGGGGGCAGCGGCACGACCACGACGGTCAGCGAGTTCCGCACGCCGGGGGTGTTCGCGGCCTCGCCGGCGACGAGCGTGCCGGTGTTGCCGGGGATGCCGGCCTTGTCGAAGTCGTTGCGCACCCAGTCCGCGGTCGTGTCGGTGTCGGTGCCGTCCGGGATCCGGGAGGCGGCGCCCGGGGCGAACGCAGCGCCGTCGTAGGCGACGGTGAGCACGGTGTCGCCGTACGCGAGGTCGCCCGCGCCGCCGTCGTTGACGGCGACGGAGTCGAGGATCGTCATGCCGGCGACCGCGTCGAGCGTGCCGTCGTCGCCTGCGTCGAGGTCGTCGCCCAGCGCCCCGGCGAAGCCGGTGACGAGCAGCAGGGACATGGTGCCGTTCTCGAGTGCGTTCAGCGGCAGCCAGGCGAGCGCGCGGCCCTCGGCGTCGGGGGCCTCGAACGAGACCACCTCGTCGACGACTCCGAGCGTCGACCCGGCATCGCCCTCGATCTCGAGCACTCGGTACCCGCTGATGTCGGTGCCGGGCTCGACGAGCAGCTCGACGTACTCGACGTCGTTGCCCGCGGTCGACGCCGAGAACTCGTTGATCACGGGCTCCTGCGGCCCGGCCTCGATGCAGTCGGACGTGTGGGCGCCGAGACCGTCGACGGTGTCCATCGCGAAGCCGGTCCATTCGGCCGCGGGGTCGAACGCGTCGTTCGTCACGGTGTCGCCCACGCAGACCGATGCGTTGCGGCGGAGCGTGTTGTCTGCCGTGGAGGTGAGGCCCGTCCCCCACTGCGAACCCGGGTCGACACCGATCTGGCCGACCGAGTCGACGACCATGCCGGGGTCGCCGCCCTTGGTCAGGGTGACCGCATCGTTGCCGTTGAACCATCCGGCGCCGTTCGTCTGGTCGGCTTGGGCGAGGATCGTCGCGTTCGCCGAGGAGTGGGCGATCACCCAGACCTCGCCGCTCGGCACGGAGCCCGTGAGCGTGATGTTCACGCCGGCGGCGGTGCCGCCGTTCGAGTACATGCGAACCTTGTATCCGCCTGTCGAGAGGTCGATGGGGGCGTCGGTCGGGTTGTACAGCTCCAGCGCCTTGTTGTTCGAGCCGCCCTCGACGTACTCGCTGATGATGAGGTCGGTCGGCGTCGCAGCCTGCGCGACCGTGGCCGGCACGGTGGCGAGTCCGATCGCGAGCAGCGAGGCGGTCGCGACGGCGACGGCGGGACGACGTAGAAGGCGTTTCATCGGGGCTCCTCACGAAACCCGGCACGGGCCACCGTGACCCCCCGGACGGGCGTCAGCCTAGGCACGCGCCACGGGCTCTGGGAAGGGTCGTCATGCGACGTTCACGCGATGCGCGCAAATGTGCAGGACCAGCCCCTTCGGCTGCTCACATGAGCAGCCACTCAGGCGCGGTCGGCTCGCAGGCCGTCGACGAAGCGGGCGAGGAGCGCGGCGAACTGCCGGCGCTCGTCCTCGCTGAACCCGTCGAGCGCCGACTCGATCGTTCGCCGTCGGTTCGACGTGACGCTGCGGACGGCACTGCGACCCTCGTCGGTCAGCCGGATGCGCGTGCGGCGGGCGTCGTCGGGATCGGCCTCGCGCACGACGAGCCCCTCCTCGGCCGCGGCCTGGACGAGGCGGCTCGCGCGCGGCTGGTCGACGCCGATCGCGGCGGCGAGCTCGGTCACCGAGAGCGGGTGATCGGCCTGGTCGAGCGCCGAGAGCAGGCGGAATCGCGCCACCGGCCCGGCCCGGAAGTCCCAGGCCCCGCGCGGGCCACGCCGCGACCACGGAGGCCCAGGCGACTCGCCGGGCCCGGCGGCACCGCCGCCCCAGGGCGGGCCGCCCATCGAACCAGCGCCCCAGTGCGCATGCGCCCGGCCGGGATCGCCGTGCTCATGCGGCCCGTGTTCATGCGGCCCGTGTTCATGCGGCCCGTGCTCATGCGGACCGCCGTGCCGCCGCCCGCGCCGCAGTGCGGCGAGCGACTGCTCGATGAGCTCGACCGGGTCGCGCCCGGTTCGGCCGGACGGCGATTCGGTCATGCCTCCATAGTACATGTCACTTGACATGCACTGCATTTGCATGTCATGCTGCATGCACATGTCATGCGACATGCATCGCTCGACACCCGAGCGATGCGCACGCGCCGGATGCCCGCCCGATGGGCGCAGCGACATCCGGCCCACGAGAGGATTCCGATGAACCACCACGACTACGACCACGACCACGACCACGACCACGGTGCCGCGCCGACCGGCGACCGCACCGACGCCGCGGCCGACACTGCCGGCCCTCGGCCGCTCGGCTTCTGGCTGAAGGCCGTCGACCGCCTCATCGACCGCGAGTTCGAGACCGCGTTCGCCGACCTCGGCGTCACCCGCCGCGACTGGCGGCTGCTCAACCTCATCGGCGGCGAGGTGCGCGACGACCGCCTCCGCGGCAAGCTCGACGCCCGCCCGAACCGCCTCCTCCCGCTCGTCGAGCGTGGCTGGGTGACGGGCGAGCCGGGCGCCTGGGCGCTCACCGACGAGGGGCGCGAGGCGCTCGCGACCTTGGGCGAGCGCGTGAGCGCCATCCGTTCGCGCATCGGCGGCGCCGTGTCATCCGACGACTACGCCACCACGGTGGCCTCGCTCGAGGCCATCGCCCGCGAGCTCGGATGGGACGAGGCCGACGCCGACGCCTGGCGCGGCGCCGGCCGCCGCGGCCCCTGGGGCATGCGGCCCGGACCGGGCTTCCGCCGGTTCGGCCGGCCGCCCTTCGGCCCCGGCTTCGGCCCCGGTCCCGATGCGGAGCAGACCCACGGGCACGGGCACGGGTGCAGGCACGGGCACGCGAGCCGCGGCCACGTCGGCCGCGACGGCGAGGTGCACGTGCACGTCCACCTCGACGACCCGCGCGGCCGTCGTCGCGGGCACCGCGGGCACCAGGGTCACCGCGAGCACGCGGACCGCTGACCCGGCCCGACCCGACGCGACCGATCGACGCCGCGGCCGGTCCGGACTACGGTTCGGACCGGCCGCGCGCGTTGTAGACCACGGCGTCCGACGCGCCGAACGCGCGGAACACCTCGATCGAGTCCTCGCGCCGCACGCCCGAGTGCACGCGGATGCCGCGGCGCTCGAACTCCCCGATCCAGTCGTCGGGCATGGGCCCTTCGTCGAATCCCGTGAGCTGCTGGCACTCGTCGCCGTGCCCGGCGAGCACCAGCCGGCGCACGCCCGACCACATGGTCGCGCCGTAGCACATCACGCACGTCGCCCAGTTGACGACGAGCTCGAGCTCGGCGCCCTCCGCACCGAGGTCCCACCGGCCGAGCCGCGCCTGCGCGAGGCTGAGCGCGGTGACCTCGGCGTGCATCGAGCTGAGCCCGCTCGAGAGCACGACGTTCACCCCGGCCGACACGAGTTCGCCGGATGCCGCGTCCACCACGAGCGCGGCGAACGGGCCGCCGTTGCCGGCGCGCCAGTTGCGGTCGGCGAGCTCGATCGCGAGGCCGACCCGCGCCTCGTCGTCGGGCAGCGGCGTCGACGCGAGCCGTGGGAGTTCGTGCACCAGCCACGCGGGCAGGGACGCTTCGAACGAGGTCGGCAACGCGGCATCCATGCCCTCATTCTGCCCCTCGGCCGCACTAGCCGGGTGCGCGCGTCAGCGACGGACGGCGTAGCCCAGGTACGACAGCCCGAGCGAGCGCACCTCGCCGAAGTCGAGGCGGCGGCTCAGATCCCCGTAGGTGATCCGGCCACGTCGCACCTGCGACAGGCCACGGATGATCGTCGCCGCCCCCGCGCGAGGGGCGAGCCCGACGAGCTCGCCGAGGTCCATCCCATTGCGGTCGAGCGCGGCCGTGAGCTCCTCCGGCGTGATGAACATCGACCAGTCGTGGATCGCGGTGTCCACGATCCGCGTCCACCTCCACTCCTGCATCGCCTTGATCGCGAGCAGGCGGCTCCGCCGCGTCCGGTTGATGGTGTCGAACAGGTAGACCCCGCCCGGACGGAGGACGCGCGCCGTCTCGGCGATGACGCGCTCGAGGTCGGCGACGTGCTCGAGGACGTCGCAGCACGAGACCAGGTCGAACGCCTCGTCGGCGACGGGGAGCTCCTCGCCGACGCCGACGAGGTACTCGATCGCCAGGCCCGACGCCGCGGCATGCGACCGCGCCGCCTCGATCGCGACCGTCGACGGGTCGATGCCGACGGCGGCGAATCCCGTTCGCGCCAGTTCCTCGGTGATGCACCCGGCCCCGCACCCGATGTCGAGCGCCCGCCCCTCGTGGAGGCCGAGGCGGTCGAGCACCGTGCGGAAGTACGCCATCCGCCCGGGCGTGCAGCTGCCGTGCAGCAGGTTCAGCGGGTTGCCCTCGTCCCACCACGTCCCGCCGAGCCGGTCGTAGACCTCGTTGTCGATCCCCATGACGGTCCCCTCCGCCGGACGGCGCCCGCCCGGATTCGCCGTCGCGCGCGAGCCTACGCGCCCGGGCCGTCACCCGCAGCCGCTCGGGCGGCCGGCCGGCGGCGCGGGCTAGGGTCGGCATGACGACGGAGAGGAGTCGCGTGCCAGAGGCATCCGGGGCTGAGCGACCGCGGCGCGGCCCGTACCGCAAGTCGGCCGATCGGCGGCGCGAGATCGTGGCGGCGGCGCTCGAGGTGTTCTCGGCGTCGGGGTTCCGCGCGGGCTCGCTCAAGGAGATCGGCGAGCGGATCGGGATCGACCCGTCGACGATCCTGCACCACTTCGGCTCGAAGGAGGGCCTGCTGCGTGCGGTGCTCGAGGACAAGGAGGCGCAGGACACGCAGTCGCTCCCCGACGTCGACCGGCTCGACCCGGCGCTCATCCCGCAGGGGCTCATCGAGCTCGCCGAGCGGAACGACCGCCGGCCGGGCCTGATCTCGCTCTACGCCGTGCTGTCGGCCGAGTCGACCACGGCAGATCACCCGGGCGGCGAGTACTTCCGCGAGCGCACGGCGCGCACCCGGCGCGACTTCACCGTCGGCTTCCGGCGCATGCACGAGGCCGGCCTGCTCGCGCCGGGCGTCGACCCGGAGGATGCGGCGACCTCGACGTTCGCGCTCTGGGACGGCGTCCAGATCCACTGGCTGATCGATCCGTCCGCGGTGAGCGTCACCGAGACGCTGCGCGCGCACCTGCGACGCATCACGACCGTCGACCTCTGAGTTGCCGAGCGGCCGGTCGCAGCGTAGAGTCGTGCCCACTGAATTTCCAACGCTCATTGGATATTGGCGAGCACGACGTGAAGGCGCACCCATGAGGACCACCCCCCTGAACGACGGATGGCGCGTCGCGCCCAAGCGCGGCCTGTTCGACGGCGTCGGCGGCGCGCCGACACCGGACCAGCCGGTGACGCTGCCGCACGACGCCATGCTCGCCCTCGAGCGCACGCCGGACGCGCCATCCGGATCGCACGGCGCCTACTTCCCCGGAGGCGCCGTGGAGTACACGCGCACGCTCGAGCTCGACCCCGGTGCCGGCGAGCGCGTGCACGTGCTCGTATTCGACGGCGTGTACCGCGACGCGATGGTGTTCGTGAACGACCACTTCGCCGCGCAGCGCCCGTCGGGCTACGCGCGGTTCGCAGTGCGGCTCGACCCGTTCCTCCGCGACGACGCGCCGAACACGATCCGCGTCGAGTCGCGCGCGCACCGCGACTCCCGCTGGTACTCGGGGCTCGGCATCCACCGCAACGTCTCGCTCGCATCCGGCCCGCTCGTGCACCTCGCGCTCGACGGCATCCGGGTCACGACCCCCGACCTCGACGACGACGGCGCGCTCGTCCAGGTCGACGCGACGGTCGCCAACGACTCGCTGCGCACCGCGACACCCGTCGTCGCGGTCGAGATCGAGGCCCCGGATGGCACGGTCGTCGCGCGCGGCCGGGCGCCCATCACGCTCCTCCCCGGCGAGTCGGGCACGCACCGCGAGCGCCTCCGGCTCGACGCCCCCGCCCGGTGGGACCTCGACGACCCGCAGCTCCACCGCGTGCGGGTCACGGTCGAGCACGACGGCGTCGCGGATACCGCGGACGCGCGCTTCGGCATCCGCTCGCTGCAGCTCGACCCGCGGCACGGGCTGCGTGTGAACGGCCGCACCGTGAAGCTGCGCGGCGCGTGCCTCCACCACGACAACGGCGTGATCGGCGCCCGCGCGATCGCGGCGGCCGAGGAGCGGCGCATCGCGCTGCTCAAGCAGGCCGGCTTCAACGCCATCCGCAGCGCCCACAACCCGCTGAGCCCCGAGACGCTCGACGCGTGCGACCGGCTCGGGATGCTCGTCATGGACGAGGCGTTCGACATGTGGGCCGAGTCGAAGTCGCCCTTCGACTCCTCCACGAGCTTCCCCGAATGGTGGGAGCGCGACCTCGAGTCGATGGTCGCGAAGGACTTCAATCATCCCTCGGTGGTGTTCTACTCGATCGGCAACGAGATCCCCGAGACCGGCCGCCCCCACGGCTCGCGCATCGGGCGCCTGCTCGCCGAGAAGGTGCGCGCGCTCGACCCCACGCGGTTCACGACGAACAGCATCAACGGGCTCGTCTCGGTCATCCGCGAACTGCCGCCGATGGGCGACGTCAACGACGCGGTGGCCGACATGGGCACGACCATGACGGAGCTCGTGTCCTCCGACCTCGTCACCGAGCGCACCGAGGAGAGCTTCGCCGCGGTGGATGCCGCCGGGTTCAACTACGGCGACGGCCGGTACGGGCCCGATGCGTCGGCCTTCCCGAATCGCGTCATCATCGGCACCGAGACCTTCTCGACCCGCATCGACCTCGCCTGGCCGATGGCGCTCGAGCACGACCACGTGATCGGCGACTTCACCTGGACCGGGTGGGACTACCTCGGCGAGGCCGGCATCGGCCGGGTCGACCACGTCGAGCCCGGCGGCTCGTTCGGCGGCACCTCGGGACCGTACCCGTGGCAGCTCGCGTGGTGCGGCGACCTCGACATCACGGGGTTCCGGAGGCCCGCGTCGTACTTCCGCGAGATCGTCTTCGGGCTGCGGAGCAGGCCCTACCTCGCGGTCGAGCGACCGCGCGCCGACGGGCTCGTGGCGGCGGGCGGGCCGTGGTCGTGGAGCGACACGGTCGCGTCGTGGTCGTGGTCGGGAGCGGTCGAGCCCGGCACGCCGATGGCGGTCGAGGTGTACAGCGACGCGCACGAGGTCGAGCTGCGCTGCAACGGACGGCCCGTCGGCCGCGCGCTGGCCGGGCGCGAGCACCGCTACCGCGCCGCGTTCGAGGTCCCGTTCGAGCCGGGCGAGCTCGTCGCGATCGCGTACGCGGCGGATGGCACCGAGATGGGCCGCGAGGTCCTGCGATCGGCCACGGGCGACGTGGTGCTGCGCGCCGAGGCGGAGCGCCGCGACATCCGTGCCGCGCTCGACGACCTCGCCTACGTGACGATCGAGCTGACGGATGCCGCGGGCACCGCGTGGCCCGATCGCGACGTCGAGATCGCGGTGGAGGTCGACGGGCCCGGCGAGCTGCTCGGGCTCGGCAGCGCCCGGCCCGACACGACGGAGTCGTACCTCGGCACGCGCTGCACGACCTTCGAAGGCCGTGCGCAGGCGGTGATCAGGCCGACGGGGGTCGCGGGCGACCTCCGCATCACCGTGCGCGCCGAGGGGCACGACCCGGTCGAGGTCGCCGTGCGGGCTGTGCCGGTGGGCGAGTAGCGGCCTACGGCGCCTTCTGCTCGTCGCCCGAGAGCCGCTGGGCGAGCCAGATCGGCACGATCGAGACGATCACGAGCACGACCGCGATGACCGCGACGATCGGCGCCTGGCTCGGCCGGAACATGTTGTTCAGGATGAAGATCGGCAGCGTCGTCACTCCCGACCCCGCGGTGAAGGTCGTCACGATGATCTCGTCGAACGACAGCGCGAACGCGAGCAGGCCGCCCGCGAGCAGCGCCGAGCGCAGCTGCGGGAACGTGACGAGCCGGAACGTCGTGAACACGCCGGCGCCGAGGTCGGCCGAGGCCTCCTCGAGCTTCGTGCCCGTGCGGCGCAGTCGCGCGATCACGTTGTTGAACACCGTGACGATGCAGAACGTCGCGTGCGCGATCACGACCGTCCAGATCGAGAGCGGGACGCCCATGATCGTGCGGAAGAAGTTGTTCAGCGCGATACCGGTGATGATGCCGGGCAGCGCGATGGGCAGGATGATGAGCAGGTTCACCGTCTGACGCCCGAAGAAGTCGAACCGCTGCAGCGCGAACGAGATGAGCGTGCCCAGCGCGAGCGCGATCGCCGTCGAGATGAGCGCCACGACGACGCTCGTGGCGACCGCCTCCATCGCGCCCGCGCTCTGGAACGCCCGCTGCCACCACTCCAGCGTGAAGCCCGGCGGCGGCCAGGACAGGGATGTCGACGTCGAGAACGAGTTGACCAGAACCACGAACAGGGGCACGTACACGATGACGAGGATGATGCCGGCCACGACGCCCAGCGCCGTCCGTGAGATTCGCGAGAGTCGCATCCGTCGCCCCTAGAGGTTGTCGAGGGCACCCGTGCGACGCACGAGCGCGAGGTAGCCGAAGATGATCGCGATCGGGATGAGCGCGATCGCCGCCGCGAGCGGCAGGTTGTTCGCCGCGCCGACGTTCGTGTACACGAGGTTGCCGAGCATCTGGCTTGCGCCGCCGACGATGTTCACGGTGATGTAGTCGCCGAGCGAGAGCGAGAAGCTGAAGATCGTTCCGGCGATGATCGCCGGCATCGCGAGCGGCAGCACCACGTGGCGGATGGTCGGCCACGCCTTGCCGCCCAGGTCGGCCGACGCCTCGAGCAGCGAGTCGGGCACGCGCTCGAGCCCGGCGTAGATCGGCAGGATCACGAACGGCAGCCAGAGGTACGACAGCGTGATGACCGTCGCGGGCAGCCCGTAGCCGGGCGTGTGCAGGCCGAACGGCGCGAGCATCCACTCGAGGATGCCGTCTTGCGAGAGCACCGAGCGCCACGCGTAGGCCTTCACGAGGTAGCTCGCCCACAGCGGCATGAGCACCGCGACGACGAGGATGCGGCGGGCGCGCGGCGAGGCGACCTTCGCCATGTAGAACGCGATCGGCAGGGCGAGCGCGACGTCGATGATCGTCACGAGCAGTGCGACGCCGACCGTGCGGAGCGTCACCGTCTGGTAGAGCGAGCCGGTGAGCACCGTGATGATGTTGTCGAGCGTCCACTCGGTCGTGATCTGGCCGGTGAAGCTGTCGACCGACCAGAAGGCCGTGACGAGCAGCGCGGCCAGCGCGACCACGTAGACGAGGCCGAGCCAGAACAGCGGGGCCGAGAGCAGCAGGGCGAGCCGCAGCCTCGGGTGCGTGCTGAGGAACACCGAGGTGCGGCGGGCCGGCGTGGCCTTCGGTCGTGGGATGGCGCGGCCGGGGGTGCCGCCGGGGCCGTCGTCGTGGGCGGCGGGCTCGTCGGGCCCGGGTGCCGCACCGCGAGCGGATGCCGGTGCCGTCGCGTTCATCGTCATGCTGCTTCCTGTCGGGTGGTGCGCGAAGGGTGGGCGGGGAGGTGCGGGCCGAGGAGCGGGGGGTGCGACTCCTCGACCCGCACGGGGGATCAGCCCTTGATCTCGGACCAGGCCTCGGTCCACTGCGCGTAGTCGACGCACTCGACGTCGGTACGGCCGTCGACGCACTCCGCGATCGGGGTGGTCCAGTACCAGATCTGCGAGGCGTACTCCTCGTCACCGGCGTGGAACGCCTCGCACGAGCCCTCGCTGCGGAACTCGCAGGCCTCCTGGTTGGAGGGCGCTTCGCCGAAGTACTCGGTCGCCTGGGCGTTCGCCTCCGGGCTCGCGATGTAGTCCAGCCACTCGTACGCGCAGTTCACGTTCGCCGCGTCGGACGCGATCATCCAGGTGTCCGACCATCCGGTCGCACCCTCCTCGGGGAGCAGGACCTCGGTCGTCGCGCCCGAACCGGCGAGCACGTTCTGGATGACCTGCCACGTCGTGCCGACGACCGAGTCGCCGGTCTCGAACGCCTGGATCTCCTTGAGGTAGTCCGACCAGTACTCGCCGACGTGCTGGCGCTGCTCCTTGAGCAGGTCGACCGCGGCCTGGAACTGCTCCTCGTCGAGCGCGTACGGGTTCTCGATGCCGAGCTCGGGCTGGTGGGTCATCAGGTAGACCGCCGCGTCGGCGATGTAGATGGGCGAGTCGTACGCCGTCACCTTGCCGGAGTTCTCGCTCGCCTTGTCGAACACGACGTCCCACGAGGTCGGGGCCTCGGCGAAGGTCTCAGTGTTGTACATGAGGAGGTTGGCGCCGTAGCCGTGCGGCACGCCGTACGACTGCCCGTCGACCGAGTTCCACTCCTTCTCCTTGAGGAAGTCGTAGATGCCCTCGTAGTTCGGGATGAGGTCGGTGTTGACCGGCTGCACCTCGCCGCCCGCGATGAGGCGGAGCGTCGCGTCGCCGGAGGCGGCGACCACGTCGTACTCGCCGGTCTTCATGAGGTTCACGGCCTCGTCGGAGGTGCCGTAGGTCTTCGAGGTGACCTCGCAGCCCGTCTCCTCCTCGAAGGGGGTGACCCAGTCGACGGCCGGATCGTTCGTGCCGTCCTCGACGTAGCCGGGCCACGCGAGGATGGTGACCTGGCCCTCGCCCTCGCCGAGCTCGGTGACGACTTCGTCGCCGCCGTCGGCCGTGTCGCTGCCGGAGGTCGTGCCACAGGCGGTGAGGGTGAGCAGCGCGATCGAGCCGATCGCGATGCCGACGGTCGCGCCGCGGCGCGCCGTGCGCGGGATGCGCATCATGGTTCTCTCCTGGTTTCTCTGTGTGTGGGTGGGTGTGGTGCAGGTGTGTGCGGGTCGAGGAGGCCGGAGGCCGTCTCGAGACCCCTATGCGGCGGGCGCCGCGACATCCGCCCCGCCGAGCGCGACGACGTCGTCGTCGTGCCAGCTGACGGTCACGCGGTCGCCGCGGTCCTCGTCGTGCATGCGGTTGCGGTCGTTCTGCTCGAGCACGCTGACGCGCGGTCCGGCGTCGAGGTCGACGACGATGCGGATGCCACTGCCGAGGTAGATCGTCTCGACGACGGTGCCCGGCGCCGCGTGCACCCCGTCGCCCGCGGCGGGGCCCGAGTCGACGGTCATCTTCTCGGGGCGCACGGAGTGCGTGCCGCCGCGACCGAGGAGCGCCTGCGAGGCGCGGTCGTCGAAGAGGTTGGACGTGCCGACGAAGTCGGCCACGAACTTGGAGACGGGTCGCTCGTAGAGCTCGGCGGGCGTGCCGAGCTGCTCGATGCGGCCGTCGTTGAAGACGGCGACGCGGTCGCTCAGGGTGAGGGCCTCCTCCTGGTCGTGGGTCACGAAGATGAAGGTGATGCCGAGCTCGCGCTGGATCTGCTTGAGCTCGACCTGCATCTGCTCGCGGAGCTTGAGGTCGAGGGCGCCGAGCGGCTCGTCGAGCAGCAGCACCTTGGGCTGCACGACCGTCGCGCGGGCGAGCGCGACGCGCTGCCGCTGGCCGCCGGAGAGCTGCGCGGGCCGGCGGTCGGCCATCTGCTCGAGGCGCACCGACGCGAGGGCGCGGCGGGCGCGCTCGAGGCGCTCCTTGCGGCCGATGCCGCGCACGCGCAGCCCGTAGGCGACGTTCTCGAGCACCGACATGTGGGGGAACAGCGCGTAGTCCTGGAAGACCGTGTTCACGTCGCGGTCGAAGGGGGCGCGCTTGGTGACGTCGTCGCCGAAGAGCTCGATCGTGCCGCCGGTCGGCTGCTCGAAGCCGGCGATGAGCCGCAGCACGGTGGTCTTGCCGGACCCGGAGGGACCCAGCATCGAGAAGAACTCGCCCGCCGCGATCTCGAGATCGACGTGGTCGACGGCGGTGACGGCGCCGAACTCCTTGGTGAGCCCGGTGAGCCGGATGGCCGGCTGCTGGTCGGTCATGACGATCTCCTTCGATGTCGTGGTCTAAATCATATGGATTCATATGTCATAGTCCAGAGGTCCGTGTTACGGTCGCATCACGGATTCGCCGACCGGCGCCCCCAGTCCGGGGGACGGCTGCGGGTCGGAGGCGCTTCATCGAGGAGGACCGGATGCCGCAGGCCACCGCGCGCGCCGACGCCGCCCGCGCCGTGATCTTCTCCCCCCTCGAGGGCGCCGGCCGGGCCGAGCTCGTCGAGCAGCGCCTCACCGACGCGATCGTCTCCGGCGTGCTGCACGACGGCGAGCGCCTGCCCAGCGAGGCCGAGATCGCCCGCAGCCTCGGCGTCGCGCTCGTCACCGCGCGCGAGGCGCTCGTCGCCCTCCGCCACAAGGGGCTCGTCCGCACCCGTCGCGGCCGCGACGGCGGCAGCTTCGTCACCTACGACCGCGACACCTCGACGCGCCTCATCGACGAGCGGCTCCGCGCGACCAGCCGCATCGAGCTGCGCGACCTCTCGCTCCACGTCGCCGCGATCGCCGGCATGGCCGCCGACGTCGCCGCCGACCGCGCCAGCGACGACGACGTGCAGAGCCTCGTCGAGATCGACGCGCGCGCCGACCTGGCCTCGACGGGCGGCGCCCGCCGCGCGGTCGGCCGCTTCCAGCTCGAGGTCGCCGCGGTCAGCCAGTCACCGCGGCTCGTGCACGAGGAGCTCCGGCTCCAGGCCGAGACGGGCGTCCTGCTCTGGCTCTGCCTGCGGCAACAGGAGTACCGTGACCGCAGCAGGGAGGCTCGCCTCGAGGTGATCGACGCGATCAGGCGAGCGGATGGCGCATCCGCCCGTCACGCGACCGTCGAGCACATCACGTCGGCCGTCGAGTGGCTGGTCGACGAGAAGGTCCGGCTCGAGGCGGCCTCCGTCACCGAGGCCGCGGCGACGCCGCCCCGATCGACCGAAGGGAGCCGGTCATGACCCTCGTGGACACCGCCGCGGGCATCGCTCAGCGCGTCGCTGCGACGATCGACCCCGTCTTCGCCGTCATCGACGAGTGGCAGGCGCGCGTCGAGCGCCTCCTCGCCGCCGACGGCGAGCCGCGCGCCGCCACGTTCGACCCGATCGTCGCCGACCTCGTCGCCGACGAGCTCGAGCGGGCGGGCACGCTCATCACCGGGGCCGGCTTCGTCGCCGCACCGGGCTTCCTCTTCGATGCGCCGTGGCACCTCGCCTGGTGGCTCTCCGGCAGCTCGTCCTTCGGCATCGACCAGTCGGGCGGCGCCGCCGGCGGCGGGCTGCGCCGCCTCGATGCCGTGAGCGACCCCGACGCCGAGGCCTTCCGCGACTACACGACGCTCGAATGGTGGCGCGTCCCGGCACGCACCGGGCGGCGCCACCTCACCGGACCCTACGTCGATTACCTCTGCACCGACGACTACACCGTCACCATCACGACCCCCGTCATGCTCGACGGCGAGATGGCGGGGCTCGTCGGCGCCGACGTCTACGTCGCCCGGCTCGAGCAGGCGCTGCTGCCCGTGGTGCGTGCGGCCGACCGAACCTGCACGATCGTCAACGCCTCCGGCCGCATCGTCGCATCGACCGACCCGCACCGCGCGACCGGCGCGCTGCTCCGGCTCGACGGGCTGGCCGACGCGCTCGCCCCGCTCCGCGAGGCCGAGGCCGAGGGCCGGGTGACGGATGCCGCCCCACTGCCCGGTGGCGCCGACGTCGTGCCGTGCGGCGACACGTCGCTCGCGCTCGTGGTCGAGTAGCGACATCCGTCACCCGCACGAAGCGGCGCCGCGACGGCATCCGCTGCCGGTACAGTGATGGCCTACGCAATCGGACGCGTGTCCGTGCGTGCGGACCCGCAGCAGGACGAGACCGGCGGTCGACTGGTGACGATGACCATCAGGGAGAAGCAGGCCCGCAGGAGGCGGCGGCGGTTCGCCGCGTACGCCGGCGTGACCGCCGCGTGGGCGCTCACGGTCTGGGTCAGCGCCCTGCTCGCGCCGCCGGAGTGGCTCCACGTCGTCGCCCTGTTCGTGCACCTCGCCTCGCTCGTCGTCGGCCTCGGCGCGGTGCTCATGATCGAGTGGCACGGCCTGCTCTGGGCGACCGGATGGAGCAACCTGCGTGAGTTGCGCCAGGCCGACCGCACGATGATCCTGCCCGTCTGGGCCGGCCTCGGCGGCCTCCTCGCGAGCGGGGCGCTGCTGCAACCCCACCTCGACCAGCCGCTCACCCTCGTGAAGCTCGTCGCGGTGCTCGTGCTCAGCCTGAACGGGGTCGCCCTCACCCGGTGGACCTCCGAACTGGCCCGGCTCCCGGCCCGCGCGGCGTTCGGCTCGCTCCCGCCGCGGGCGCGCTTCGGATTCCTCTCGAGCGCCATCGTGTCGCAACTGAGCTGGTGGACCGCGGTCGTGATCGGCATGCTGAACTCCACATCGTGACTCGGTCCCTGCACTCGCACAGGCGCCTGAGCTAGGCTCACGAACGAGCCAGCCGCCCGACTGGAGGACCCGATGCGCGACGCACACGAGACCCCTCGACGTGATCGGCGACGCCTGCGCGAGGAGGGCCGACGACGACGCCGACGCGTGATGTGGATCTCGATCGCCGGCGCCGTCGCCGTCCTGCTCGTCGTGGGCGGCGTCGCGACCGCGTCCTTGCTGGCCGGCCAGGACGGCACGAGCGCCGCGCCGAGCGAGCCCGCCGAGGCCGAGCTCATCGTGTTCCCCGACGACGAGCCTGCCGAGGCCGACGGCGCCGTGCCGTGCACGACCGTGCGCGTGCTGTCGTCCTTCGAGAACGCCGAGATGGTCACGCGACTCGCCGAGGCGTACAACGCCCAGCCCCGCGACGTCGACGGGGCGTGCGTCGAGGTCGTCGCATCCAGGGACAAGTCCGGCATCGCCGCCGAGGAGGCCGCGGTCGGGTTCACCGAGCAGGCTGAGGGCGAGCGCCCGACCCTGTGGATCCCCGACGCGAACTCCTGGCTCGGCACCGCCCGCGAGGCCGGAGGGTCGGCCAACGTGCCCGAGAGCGGCGAGAGCATCGGCTCGTCCGACGTCGTGCTCGCGATGCCCGAGCAGCTCGCGTCGGCGATCGGCTGGGACGAGGAGCCGCCGACCTGGGCCGAGGTGTTCGAGACCGCCGACGATGCCGAGGTCTGGAGCGACCTCGACCACCCGGAGTGGGGCGAGTTCAAGCTCGGCAAGACCAGCCCATTGGTCGCCAGCTCGGGCGAGGCGGCCATGCTCGCCTCCTATGGCTCGGCCGCAGGTTCCGTCGCTGATCTCACGACCGACGACATCGCCGACGACGAGGTCACCGACGAGGTCAGGGCGCACGAGCTGGCGACGAGCCATTACATGGCCACGCCCGAGCACTTCCTCTGGCACGCCCGCCAGACCGAGGACAAGGGCGGTTCGGCCGCCGACTTCCTCTCGGCGGTCATCGTCGACGAGAAGTCCGTGTGGGACTACAACCGCGGCATCACGAGCCGCGACGGCGTCACCCGGATCGAGAGCGAGCCGCCTCAGGAGCAGCTCGTCCCGATCTACCCGACCGACGGCTTCTACGTCGCCGACAACCCCGCCGTGGTGCTCACCGGCGCGTGGGTCGACGACGCCGAGGCGGCCGCCGCCGAGGACTTCCTGCGCTTCGCCGGCACGAAGGAGGGCCAGCAGGTCGTGCGCGAGACCGGCTACCGCGACCTCAACGGCGAGCTCGACCCCGAGGTGGCCGAGGTCGGCGCGCTCGCGGCGTCGCCGAACGGCGGGCTGGCCTTCCCCGAGCCGCCGGTCGTGGTGGCGATGCACGAGGCCTTCCCCGACGTGCGGAAGCGCGCGAACGTGCTCTTCCTGCTCGACGTCTCCGGCTCGATGAGCGCACCGATCGCCACCGGGCCGTCCAAGCTCGACGCCGCGAAGGACGCCATCTCGCAGGCCCTCGACCACTTCGCCGCCGGCGACAACGTCGGGCTCGCGGCGTTCTCCGAGGTCGACGCGAACGAGCTCGCACCCGGCGAGGTGAGCGCGGTCGAGGACGTCGTCGAGACCCGCGACCGGTTCGAGTCGGCGCTCGCCGGGCTCACGCCGATCGAGTGGACCCCGCTCTACGAGGCGGTCGACACGTTCTCGAAGCGCCAGGCGGCCGCCTGGGACCCCGACCGCATCAACGCGATCGTGCTGCTGAGCGACGGCAGGAACGAGACCGAGGCGCCCAGCGTCTCGTCCGAGCAGATGCTCGGCACGCTCGAGGAACTCCACCACACGACGCCGGTGCTCGTCTTCACGCTCGCGTACGGCGCCGATGCCGACGTCGCGACGCTGCAGTCGATCTCGAGCGCGACCGGCGCGCACTACTACGACGCGACCGACCCGACCGAGGTCGACGAGGTGCTCGGCGACCTCGTCACGAGCTTCTGAGCCTCGGCGGCCACCGTTCGAACGGCGGGTCTGCGAGCATGAACGGATGACGCGTCCTCCCGCCCTGGTCGGCATCTCGCACGGCACGTCCTCGCCCGAGGGGCAGCAGGCGGTGCGCGGGCTGCGCGACGCCGTCGCCGGGGCGGTGGCGCAGCGGCATCCGGATGCCACGCCGAGCGTGCGGCTCGGACACGTCGACGTCGAGCAGCCCGACGTGCCCGCCACGCTCGCCTCGCTCGAGCCCGGCGAGCCGGCCGTGGTCGTGCCGCTCCTGCTCTCGGCGGGCTACCACGTCTACGTCGACCTGACCGAGGCCGTCGCCGACGAGACCGCCCGGCCGGTCACGCTGGCGGGTGCGCTCGGGCCCGACGACCGGCTCGCGACCCTCCTGCTCCGCCGACTCGAGGAGGCCGGGCTCTGCGACGACGACCGGATCGTGCTCGCGGTCGCCGGCTCGAGCGACCGGCGCGCGGTCGAGGACTGCCACGACCAGGCGCGGCGGCTCGCCGCGGCATCCGGGCGCGACATCGCCGTGGGCTTCCTGTCGGCGGCCGAGCCCCGCCTGCCCGACGCGGTCGCGGCGGCTCGCGACGCTGCGACGGCGACCGGCGGCCGGGTGGTCGTGGCGAACTACCTGCTCGCCCCGGGCTACTTCGACGACCTGGCCCGGGCCGGCGGCGCCGACGTGACCGCGCGGCCGCTGCTCGTGCCCGACGAGCCCGCGCCCGCCGAGCTCGTCGACGTCGTGCTCGATCGCTACGCGGAGGCCGCCACCGGGCTCGGCTGAGCCCTCCGCGTCGCTGCGTTACGCCTCATGTGACGGTGCGTGACCCACCGTGACGGGCTCGCCTACCGGCATCCGCCCGACCCCCGTACCTTCGAGCCCACGCACCCCGAACGGGGCGCGTGAGCAAGGAGGGGATCTTCGTGACGATCGAGACGACGGATGCCGCGACGCGGCCGCCGCGCGCCGAGCGTCCCGCGCGGGCCGACGGTGCCGTGGAGGGCGGAGCCGCCGGCGGCGAGCGCGCGGCACGCGCCATCCGCCCGCCCCGCCCCTCGGCGAAGCCGAACGGGCAGTGGAAGGTCGACGGCACGGCTCCCCTCAACGCCAACGAGGAGTGGAAGCAGGCCGACGGCGGCCTGAGCGTGCGCGAGCGCATCGAGACCACCTACGCCGCGGGCGGCTTCGCGTCGATCGACCCGACCGACCTGCACGGCCGCTTCCGCTGGTGGGGCCTCTATACGCAGCGCAAGCCCGGCATCGACGGCGGCCGGACCGCCACCCTCGAGCCGCACGAGCTCGAGGACGAGTACTTCATGCTGCGCGTCCGCATCGACGGCGGGCAGCTCACGACCGAGCAGCTGCGCGTCATCGGCGGCATCTCGACCGAGTTCGGGCGCGACACCGCCGACCTCACCGACCGCCAGAACGTGCAGCTGCACTGGATCCGCGTCGAGGACGTTCCCGAGATCTGGCGCCGCCTCGAAGCAGTCGGGCTCGGCACGACCGAGGCGTGCGGCGACGTGCCCCGCGTCGTCCTCGGCTCGCCCGTCGCGGGCATCGCGGCCGACGAGCTCATCGACCCCACGCCGCAGATCGACGAGATCACCTCGCGGTTCATCGGCGACGAGTCGCTCGCCAACCTGCCGCGCAAGTTCAAGTCGGCGATCACCGGCCACCCCAGCCAGGACGTCGTGCACGAGATCAACGACGTCGCGTTCGTCGCGGTCGAGCACCCCTCGCTGGGCGTCGGGTACGACCTGTGGGTCGGCGGCGGCCTGTCGACGGCGCCGCGGCTCGCGGAGCGTCTCGGCGTCTTCGTCGCCCCCGACCAGGTGGCCGATGCGTGGCACGGCGTCGCGCAGATCTTCCGCGACTACGGCTACCGGCGCCTCCGCAACAAGGCCCGCCTCAAGTTCCTGCTCGCCGACTGGGGCGTGGAGAAGTTCCGCGAGGTGCTCGAGACCGAGTACCTCGGTGCCGCGCTGCCCGACGGGCCGGCCGCACCGACGCCCGCGACGACCGGAGACCACGTCGGCGTGCACCGGCAGAAGGACGGCCGCTTCTACATCGGCGCGACGCCCATCGTCGGGCGGGTCTCCGGCCCGACGCTCACGAAGCTCGCCGACCTCGTCGAGGCGCACGGCTCGACCCGGCTGCGCACGACCCCGCACCAGAAGGTCGTCATCCTCGACATCCCCGAGGACCGGGTGGAGTCGCTCATCGCCGGCCTCGACGAGCTCGGGCTCCAGGCCCGGCCGAGCCTCATCCGCCGGGGCACGATCGCGTGCACGGGCATCGAGTTCTGCAAGCTCGCCATCGTCGAGACGAAGGCGTTCGCCACGGCGGCCGTGCTCGACCTCGAGGACCGCCTCGCCGCGTTCGACCTGCCGCACCCCATCGCACTGCACGTGAACGGATGCCCCAACTCGTGCGCTCGCATCCAGACCGCCGACATCGGGCTCAAGGGCCAGCTCATCATGGACGACTCCGGCGAGCAGGTGCCGGGCTACCAGGTGCACCTCGGCGGCGGCCTCGCCTCGCAGGATCGCGACGAGGCCGGCCTCGGCCGCACCGTCCGCGGCCTCAAGGTCACGGCCGACGGCATCGCCGACTACGTCGAGCGCGTCGTCACCCGCTTCCTCTCCGACCGGGATGCCGCGGCCGACGAGACGTTCGCCCAATGGGCCCACCGCGCCGACGAGGAGGCACTCCGATGAGCGCGCAGAACATCGGTCTCTCGAGGGTTGAGGAGGGCGCTCCGCGCCCGTCTCGAAACCCGGCCGCCGCACGCCGCACGCCCGACGAACTCCGCGCCCTCGCCGAGGCCGGCAACGCCGCGCTCGGCAGCCTGACCGACCACGAGGCATCCCCCGCCGAGGTCGTCGCGTGGGTCGCGGCGAACTTCGCGACGGATGCCGCGGCGGTCGCCTGCTCCATGGCCGACGCAGCGCTGCCGCACCTGGTCGCGCAGTACCTCCCGGGCGTCGACGTGCTGTTCCTCGACACCGGCTACCACTTCACCGAGACGTACGCGACGCGCGACGAGGTCGCGGGTCAGCTCGACGTGCGGATCGTCGACGTGCTGCCCGAGCAGACCGTCGCCCAGCAGGACGCCGAGTTCGGCGCCGCGCTCTTCTCCCGCGACCCCGCCCTCTGCTGCGCGCGTCGCAAGGTCGAGCCGCTGCAGCGCGCGCTCGGCGGCTACGAGGTGTGGTTCACCGGCGTCCGCCGCGACGAGGCGCCGACGCGCACGCTCACGCCGCTCGTCACGTACGACGAGCGGAACGGACTCGTGAAGGTCAATCCCGTGGCGGCATGGACCTTCGACGACCTCCTCGACTACGCGGGCGCGTTCCAGGTGCCCGTGAACCTCCTCATGACGCAGGGCTACCCCTCGATCGGCTGCGAGCCGTGCACGAAGCCCGTCGCCGCGGGCGAGGACCCGAGGTCGGGCCGCTGGGCCGGCCTCGCCAAGACGGAATGCGGGTTGCACCTATGACCGATCTCTCTGCTGGTCGAGGAGGGCCGAAGGCCCGTCTCGAGACCATCTCGCCCGAGCCGGGTTTCGAGACGCTCCCTCCGGTCGCTCCTCAACCCTCACAGGTCGCTCCTGAACCCTCACACGCACTCGACGCGCTCGACGCGCTCGAGGCCGAGGCGATCCACATCATCCGCGAGGTCGTGGCCGAGTTCGAGCGGCCCGTGCTGCTCTTCTCGGGCGGCAAGGACTCCGTGGTCGTGCTGCACCTCGCCACCAAGGCGTTCTGGCCCGCGAAGGTGCCGTTCCCGGTGCTGCACGTCGACACCGGCCACAACTTCCCCGAGGTGCTGCGCTTCCGCGACGAGACCGTCGCGCGGCTCGGCATCCGCCTCGAGGTCGCCTCGGTGCAGGACTACCTCGACGACGGCCGACTCCAGGAGCGAGCGGATGGCACGCGCAACCCGCTGCAGACCCAGCCGCTGCTCGACGCCATCGCGGCCGGCAAGCACGACGCGGTCTTCGGCGGCGCACGCCGCGACGAGGACAAGGCGCGCGCCAAGGAGCGCATCATCTCGCTGCGCGACGAGTTCGGCCAGTGGGACCCGCGCAACCAGCGCCCCGAGCTCTGGAGCCTCTACAACGGCCGCCACACGGTCGGCCAGCATGTGCGCGCCTTCCCGATCTCGAACTGGACCGAGCTCGACGTGTGGCGCTACATCGAACGCGAGCAGATCGCGCTGCCGCCGCTCTACTTCGCCCACGAGCGCGATGTGTATGCGCGCGACGGCATGTGGCTCGCAGTCAGCGACGTGTCGGCGCCCCGCGAGGGCGAGACCGTCGAGCGCCGCACCGTGCGATACCGCACCGTCGGGGACCTCAGCTGCACCGGCGCGGTGCTCTCGGACTCGGCGACGCTCGCCGACATCGTGCGCGAGGTCGCGGCATCCACCCTCACCGAGCGCGGCGCGACCCGCGCCGACGACCGCCTCTCGGAGGCGGCGATGGAGGACCGCAAGAAGGACGGGTACTTCTGATGAGCCACGACACCTCCTCGAGGGTTGAGGAGGGCGCCCAGCGCCCGTCTCGAAACCCGGACTCCGCACACCCGGGTTTCGAGACGCCTCCTTCGTCGGCTCCTCAACCCGCACACGCCGCACACTCGAGGGTTGAGGAGGGCGCCCAGCGCCCGTCTCGAAACCCGGCGCCTCAACCCGCACAGAGCGGATCGCTGTTCCGCTTCGCGACCGCCGGGTCGGTCGACGACGGCAAGTCGACGCTCGTCGGCCGGCTGCTGCACGACTCCAAGGCGATCCTCGCCGACCAGCTCGAGTCCGTCGCGCGCACCAGCGCCGAGCGCGGCTTCGGCGGCGAACCCGGAGCGATCGACTTCGCCCTCCTCACCGACGGGCTGCGCGCCGAGCGCGAGCAGGGCATCACGATCGACGTCGCCTACCGCTACTTCTCGACCGGGCGCCGGTCGTTCATCCTCGCCGACTGCCCCGGCCACGTGCAGTACACGCGCAACATGGTCACCGGTGCCGCCACGGCCGACGCGGTCGTCGTGCTCGTCGACGTGCGCAATGGCGTGCTCGAGCAGACCCGCCGTCACCTCGCGGTCGTGCAGCTGCTGCGCGTGCCGCACGTGATCGTCGCGGTGAACAAGATCGACCTGACCGGCTACGACCGCGCCGCGTTCGAGACGGTGGCGGCGGATGTCGCGGTGCTGGCGCGCGACCTCGGCCTGCCCGACGCGCACGTCATCCCCGTGTCGGCGCTCGCGGGCGACAACGTCGTGGAGCGCTCGGCGAACACGCCCTGGTACGAGGGTCCGAGCCTGCTCGAGCTGCTCGAAGAGCTCTCGACCATCGACGAGCTCGAGACCGACCTCGAGGCACTGCGCCTGCCCGTGCAGCTCGTCGTCCGACCGCAGGGCGCGCTCTCCCCCGAGCTCGCCGTCGACGACGGGACCGCCGACGACTTCCGCGACTACCGCGCCTTCGCCGGCCGCATCGAGTCGGGCACGGTCCGCGTGGGCGACCCCGTCGAGGTGTTCCCGGCGGGCATCACGACCACCGTCGTCGGCATCGACCGCGGGCCGGTCGCGGTCGAGGAGGCATCCGCCCCGCTCTCGGTCTCGCTGCGCCTCGCCGACCCGGTCGACGCCGCCCGCGGCGCCGTCATCGCGGCCGCCGGCTCGCTCTCGACTCCGCGGCGCGAGCTCGAGGCCGACGTGTTCCAGCTCGACGGGCGCCCGCTCACCACGGGGAGCCGCGTGCTCGTGAAGCACGGCACGTCGACCGTGCAGGCGCTCGTCACCGACATCCGGGGCCGCCTCGACCTCGACACGCTCGAGACCACGCCCACCGCGGCGCTCGAGACCAACGACATCGGACTCGTGCGACTGAAGCTCGCGGCGGACCTCGCCGTCGAGCCGTACGCCGCACACCGCCGGGCGGGGGCGTTCCTCGTCATCCATCCGCACGACGGCGCAACCCTCGCCGCCGGCATCGTCACCGAAGGAGATTCAGCATGACCGCTCGTCCGCGCGCCATTCGCTCGACCCGACTCGGAGACCTCGCCGGCATGATGCTCGCCGGGGCGATCCTCACGACCGCGACCCTCTCGGGCTGCGCCTCGACGCCCGCCTCGGGTGCCGGCAGCCAGCCCGACGCGCCCGCCGCCGAGGCGACCGGCACGCCCGCCGAGGAGCTCCGCCTCGGCTACTTCGCCAACGTCACGCACGCGCCCGCGCTCGTCGGGCTCGAGGAGGGACTGATCGAGGACGCGCTCGGCGACACCGAGCTCAGCACCCAGGTGTTCAACGCCGGCCCGGCCGCCATCGAGGCGCTCTCGGCCGGGGCGATCGACGCGACCTACATCGGCCCGAACCCGGCGATCAACACGTTCGTCGCCTCGGGCGGCCAGTCGGCGCGCATCGTCGCCGGCGCGGCCAGCGGCGGCGCGGCGCTCGTCGTGCAGCCCGGTATCGAGGGTGCCGACGACCTCGAGGGCGCGAACCTCGCGACGCCGCAGCTGGGCAACACGCAGGATGTCGCGCTCCGCACCTGGCTCGCCGAGGAGGGCTACGAGACCTCGACCACGGGCGGCGGCGACGTGACCATCTCGCCGACCGAGAACGCGCAGACGCTCACGCTCTTCCAGGCGGGCGACATCGACGGCGCGTGGCTGCCCGAGCCGTGGGTGTCGCGACTCGTCGTCGACGCGGGCGCCGAGGTGCTCGTCGACGAGGCCGACCTCTGGGAGGACGGCGAGTTCCCGACGACCGTGCTGCTCGTGCGTGCCGACTTCCTCGCCGAGCACCCCGAGACGGTGCGGGCGCTCGTCGCCGGCCACGCGGCATCCGTCGCCTGGCTCGATGAGAACGCGGATGCCGCAGCCGACGTGATCAACGCGCGCCTGACCGCCGACGCGGGCAAGGGCCTCTCCGACGCGGTCATCGACCGGGCGCTCGAGCACGTCGACTTCACGGTCGACCCGCACGCCGACACGTTCGAGCAGCTGCTGCAGGACGGCGTCGACGCGGGCACCTCGAAGACGGGCGACATCGACGGCCTGTTCGACCTGTCGGCACTGAACGCCGTGCTCGAGGAGTCCGGCGAGGAGCCCGTGAGCGCGGCGGGCCTCGGGACGGAGTAACCATGTCCACCATCACCGCGGAGCGTCCGTCCGCCGGGCCCGCAGGCACCGGCGCGGTCGCCCCCGCCATCCGCATCGCCGGGCTCGGCAAGCGGTACGCCGACGACGGCCCGGTCGTGCTCGAGGGCATCGACCTGGATGTCGCGCCCGGACAGTTCACGTGCCTGCTCGGCGCGTCGGGCTGCGGGAAGTCGACGCTGCTCTCGATCGTCGCCGGACTCGAGAAGCCGACGACCGGCACGGTCGAGGTCGCCGACGGCGGGGCCGCGGTGATGTTCCAGGACGCGTCGCTGCTGCCGTGGCTCACCGCCCGGCGCAACGTCGAGCTCGCGCTGCGGCTCGGGGGGTCGGGGCTGTCGGCCTCGGCCCGCCGTGCTCGTGCGCTCGAGCTGCTCGAAGTCGTGAACCTCGCGGATGCCGCGGAGAAGCGTCCGCACGAGCTGTCGGGCGGCATGCGCCAGCGCGTCGCGCTCGCCCGGGCGCTCGCGCAGGACCGGCCCGTGCTCCTCATGGACGAGCCGTTCGCCGCGCTCGACGCGATCACGCGCGACCTGCTGCACGAGGAGCTCGAGCGCGTCTGGCGCGAGACCGGCCGCACGATCGTGTTCGTGACGCACAACGTGCGCGAGGCCGTGCGCCTCGGGCAGCGCGTGCTGCTCATGTCGAGCCGTCCGGGCCGCATCGTGCGCGAGTGGCAGATCGCCGACGAGGGCCCGCGTCGTATCGAGTCGCCGCAGGTCGGCACGCTCTCGATCGAGATCACCGAGCACCTGCGAAGGGAGATCCGTCGCAATGCCTGACCTCGAGACCCTCAAGCACTCGCCTCTCGCCACCTCCTCCGCCGAGTTGCCACTTTCGCCGGGAACCCCCGCCGGGAACCTCGCAGAAGTGGCAACTCGGCGCACGGGCGAGGAGGGCGAGAACGCCGACTCGCTGACCGCCGACCTCCGCGGGCTCGACGCGCTGCAGACCGAGACGCGCACGTCGCTGCCGTGGTGGCGCCGGGTGCTCGAGAGCGCGCTTCCGCCGATCGTGCTCGTGGTGCTCCTCATCGCCGCCTGGCAGGCGTACACGGTCATCGCCCAGCCCCGCCCCGACCTGTCGCCCGGTCCGCTCGACGTGGCCGCCGCGCTCGGCCAGTCATGGGAGGACGGCCGCCTGCAGGTGGCCGTGACGACGAGCCTCGAGCGCGGCGTCCTCGGCTTCCTCATCGCGATCGCGATCGGCACGCCGCTCGGCCTGCTGCTCGCCGAGTCCCGGCTGCTGCGCCGCGCGTTCGGCCCGCTGCTGTCGGGCCTGCAGGTGCTGCCGTCGGTCGCCTGGGTGCCGGCCGCGATCATCTGGTTCGGGCTGTCGGATGCCACGGTGTACTTCGTCGTGCTCATGGGCGCGGTGCCCTCCATCGCGAACGGCCTCGTCGCCGGCATCGCGCAGGTGCCGCCGCAGCTGCGCCGCGTGGGCACCGTGCTCGGCGCCTCGCGCTGGCAGCTCGCGACCTCGGTCATCGTGCCGGCCGCGCTGCCCGGCTACCTCGCCGGCCTCAAGCAGGGTTGGGCGTTCTCGTGGCGCTCGCTCATGGCGGCCGAGATCATCGCGTTCGGCGGCACCATCGGCTTCGGCCTCGGCTCGATGCTGCAGCAGAGCCGCGACCTCGCCGACCTCGCGGGCGCTCTCGGCACGATCCTCGTGATCCTCGCGATCGGCGTCGTGATCGAGCTGCTCGTCTTCGCGCCCATCGAGCGCGGCCTGCTGCGCCGTCGCGGCCTGACGGGAGCGGGCGCATGAGCGGCCGCGTCGTCCTCGTCGGCGCCGGTCCCGGCGACCCCGGCCTGCTCACCATCCGCGGCCTGCGCGCGCTCGAGTCGGCCGACGTCATCGTCGCCGACCGGCTCGGCGCCCGCTCGGTGCTCGACGGCCTCGCGGCCGACGGCGTGGAGCTCGCGGCCGAGGTGGTCGACGTCGGCAAGCTCCCCGGCCACCACGCGGTGCCGCAGGACGCGATCAACGAGCTGCTCGTGACGCTCGCCCGCGACGGCAAGCGCGTCGTGCGCCTGAAGGGCGGCGACCCGTACATCTTCGGCCGTGGCGGCGAGGAGCTCGCCTACTGCCGCGACCGCGGCATCGACGTCGAGGTGGTGCCCGGCATCACGAGCGCCGTCTCGGTGCCCGCGATCGCCGGCATCCCGCTCACGCACCGCGGCCTCGCGACCACCTTCACGGTCGTCACGGGCCACGACCAGATCCGGTCGCTCTCGGGCGGCCGCGACCACACGGTCGTGCTGCTCATGGGCGTCGGCACGCTCGCGAACTCCGCGATCACGCTCGCCCGCGGCGAGCGCGGTGCCGACTGCCCGGTCGCGATCGTGGAGGATGGATACGGCCCTCGCCAACGAGTGACGATCGGCACGCTCGACACGATCGCCCACCAGGCGGCGGTGCGGGGCGTCCGCTCGCCCGCCGTCGTGGTGGTCGGCGACGTCGTGCGGCTCAGCCCGTACGCGCCCGCCGAGCTCGCGGCATCCGCCTTCGCGGCGCCGCCTGCCATCGACTGACCGACCCCTGACCTTCGACCCACCCGGGTCCCGAGATGCCGCTGCGCGGCTCCTCGACCCTCACGATTCCGAAAGGCCATGCCCCTCATGACCCTCAACCTCCGTGTCGCGATCGTCGGCGCCGGTCCCGCCGGCATCTACGCGGGCAACATCCTGCGCCGTCAGGTCGATGCCGCGGGCGGCCAGGTCGCGATCGACCTGTTCGAGTCGCTGCCCGCGCCCTACGGCCTGATCCGCTACGGCGTCGCGCCCGATCACCCGCGCATCAAGGGCATCGTGAACTCGCTGCACGAGATGCTCGACGAGGGCACCATCCGCCTGATCGGCAACGTCGAGGTCGGGCGGGATGTCACGGTCGACGAGCTGCGCGAGCGCTACGACGCCGTGATCTTCGCGACGGGCGCCCTGAAGGACGCACCGCTCGACATCCCCGGCATCGACCTGCCCGGCTCGTACGGCGCGGCCGACGTCGTCGCCTGGTACGACGGGCACCCGGATGTCTCGCGCGAATGGCCGCTCGAGGCGCAGTCGATCGCGGTCATCGGCAACGGCAACGTGGCGCTCGACGTGGCGCGCGTGCTCGCGAAGCACCCCGCCGACCTGCTCTCGACCGACATCCCCGCGAACGTGCACGAGGGCCTGCTCGCCTCGCCCGTCACCGACGTGCACGTGTTCGGCCGCCGCGGCCCGTCGCAGGTGAAGTTCACCCCGATCGAGCTGCGCGAGCTCGGCGAGGTGCCCGACGTCGACATCGTCGTGTACGACGACGACTTCGCGCGCGCCGAGGGCGACGAGCACGCCGCGCACCTCCTCGCGACGAACAACCAGGTCAAGGTCATGACGCGCACCCTCAACGGATGGCGCAAGCCCGCCGACTGGCAGCCGACCGCGTCGCGCCGCCTGCACCTGCACTTCTTCCACTCGCCGGTCGAGGTGCTCGGCTCGGACCGCGTCGAGGGCGTGCGCTTCGAGCGCACCCGCCCCGTCGGCGACGGGTCGGTCGCGGGCACCGGCGAGTTCGTCGACGTGCCCGTGCAGGCCGTGTACCGCGCGGTCGGCTACGCGAGCTCGCCGATCGCGGGCGTGCCGTTCGACGACCGGGCCCGCGTCATCCCGAACGAGGGCGGCCGGGTGACGGATGGCACGAGCGCGCCGATCCCGGGCGTGTACGCGACCGGCTGGATCAAGCGCGGCCCCGTCGGCCTCATCGGCCACACCAAGGGCGACGCGCTCGAGACCATCACGAACCTCGTCGCGGATGCGACCTCCGGCGTGCTCGCGGAGCCCACGGTGGCGGCCGCGGACGGCGACGAGGTGCTCGAGCTGCTCGAGGCCCGCGGCATCCGGTACACGACCTGGAACGGATGGCTCGCGCTCGACGCGCACGAGCGCTCGCTCGGCGACGCGTTCGAGGGTCCGGTCGCGCGCGAGCGCGTGAAGGTCGTGCCGCGCGACGAGCAGGTGGAGATCTCGCGCTCGGGCGCGCTCGTCGCAGGCTGAGCCCGAGGAGCCGGCGCGATCAGTCGGGGGTCGAGGCGAACGCGTCGATCGCGGCCGGGTCGGCGCCCGCCGCGCGCAGGCGCGCGGCGATCCCGGCGCGGGCGCGCCGGTAGGCGGACGTGCGTCCGGTGAGCAGCGAGTCGCGGTTCGCGAGTTCGAGGAACGCGCTGAACTCGAATGCGGCCTGCTTGGCGTCGTCGAGGAGGGGCAGCTCACCGGCGTCGTGTGCGTGCTGCAGCGTCGCCGCGAGGTAGCCGCCCCACTCGCGCAGCAGGCGGGCGACCGCGTCGCGGACTTCGCCCGGCTTCGCGTCGAAGTCGGCCGCGGCCGAGGCGAAGAAGCATCCGCCGGGGAACACGCGGTCCCTCGAGTAGGCGATCCAGCCGTCGAGGAGCGAGAGCGCCCGTGCGAGGCCGCGCGGGTGCGCGCGGGCGGGGGTGATGACCGTCTCGACGAACCGTTCGCGGGCGGATTCGACGGTCGCGAGCTGCAGTCGCTCCTTGCTGCCGAAGAGCGTCGCGACGTTGCTCTTCGACACCCCGGCGCTCTGGGCGATCCTCCCGATCGAGAGCTGGTCGAGCCCTTCGACCGACGCGAGGTCGGCGGCCACGGCGAGCACCGCACGACGCGACGCCTCACCGCGGAGGCGGCGACCGTCGGGGTGCTGGTCGGTGCTCGCGACCTTCGCGAACGCGGCGGACCGGGGCTCGGACATCACGACTTCATTTTACGCACGAACGTTCGTATACTCTACACACGACCGTTCGTATTCATTGATCGGAGCCCACCGTGTCCGCCATCGATCCCCTCCTCGCCACCCGGGTCGCCGCCATCCGCGCCGCCGACCGCATCGCACCCGAGGTCGCCGCGCGCCTCGCCATGCCGCTCTTCATGCGCGTGGGCGCGCCGCTCCCCGTGCGCGACGCCGACCGGGCGGTGCACCTCTCGGCGCGGCGCAGCACGCTCCGCGTCCGGGGCCGCGACGTGGTCTCCTACGAGTGGGGCTCCGGCCCCGACACGATCCTCCTGGTGCACGGATGGCGCGGCCGTGCGTCGCAGTTCGCTCCGATCGTGCGCGAGCTTCGCGCCGAGGGCTTCCGGCTCGTCGCGTTCGACGCCCCCGCCAACGGCGAGTCGCGCGGTCGCCGGACCGACGTGCGCGACTGGCTCGCCGCGATCGAGGCGGTGCACTCGCGCGAGGGCCGCTTCCACACGGTGATCGGGCACTCGTTCGGCGCGATGGCGAGCGCGGCGGCGATCCGCGACGGCGTCTCCGCCGGAGCGCTGGTCGCGATCGGCGGCATGGCCGACGCCCGCTACCTCGTCGACTCGTTCGCCGCGCGGGCCGGCGCGGGCTCGGCGACCGCTGACGCGCTCGCGGACCGGTTCGCGCGCCGCATCCTGCCGCACGTCGACGACCCGTGGCAGCACTTCGACGGCGTGGTCCGGCCGTTGCCCGAGCGCATGCCCCTGCTCGTCGTGCACGACCGCGGCGACCGCGAGGTGGCCGTCTCCGAGGCGGTCCGGCTGCACGCGGCGCACGGCGACCGTTCGCGACTGGTGCTGACCGACGGGGCCGGGCACTCGCGCGTGCTGGGTGCCGATGCCGCGCTCGACGCGATCACCGCGTTCGTGACCGCCGGGCCCGCTGCGGTCGACGTGCCGGGAGCCGAGGCGGCGGAGACGCGAGCGTCCTGAGGCGTGCGCCGCGACGTCAGCGAACCCGGCGGGTCGCATGTCGGACGGAGCCGGCTCAGCGGGGCGCGCGTGCGACGGCGCGGCGCTCCGCGAGCGAGGCGAGTACCCGCTCGTAGAACGCCTCGTGCGCGCGAGTGACCGCCGGATCGTCGAGGAGGCCCGGCGTCTCCGCCGCAGCCGCGGCGAGCCGGCCACGCAGCTCCGGATCGGCGTCGAGCCGGGCGAGCGCGTTCGCGAGCGCGTCGACGTTCCGCGGCGGCACGAGGAGCCCGTTGACGCCGTCGGCGACCCATTCCGCAGGGCCGCCCTCGTCGGCCGCGATCACGGCGCGACCGGCCGCGAGGTACTGCAGCACGTTCTGGCCGAGCGGTTCGGGGCGCGTGGACGCCTGCACCGCGACATCCCACCCGTCGAGCAGGGCGTCGACGTCGGTCACGTGCCCGAGCAGGTCGAGCCGGTCGCCCACGCCCAGCTCGTCGGCGCGGCGGCGCAGCGACTCGGCGAAGGACTCGTGCCCGAACGGCGCGCCGCCGGCGAGCTGCAGGCGGACCTCGCGGGCACGGAAGACGCGTGCGAACGCCTCGAGGAGTTGCTCCTGCCCCTTCCACGGGTCGATGCGCGCGAGCATGCCCACCGCGCGGATCGGGCCGGAAGGCTCGTCGGGACGCCCGGCCGTGCCGCCCGCCGCCGTCGCCGCCGCCCCGCGGACCTGCAGGCCGGATGCGCTCGGGATCACCTCGGCCGGCACCCCCGCCAGCAGGTGGGGTCGCGCCGAGTCGAGCGTCGCCCGCGAGTTCGCCACCACCCCGTCGGCGCGCGGAAGCACGACCCGCACCATGAGCGCATGACCCGAACGGCCGAGCGCGCCCGGCTCGACGAGGTCGCGCAGGTGCACGACGAACGCCTTCCGGGTGCCGCGGACCGCGAACGCGCCGTAGGCGGCCGACCGCGCCGTGTTCGCGTCGACGATGTCGGCGCCGCGGAACGCGCGGGACGACCGCACGACGGCGGCCTGCGCGAGCACGCGCGCGCCGACGGACAACGCCGTCAGCCGTCCGCCGCGGCTCGCGCCGGCGGGCTGCCGCACGCCCGAGATCCGACGAGGGATGCGCGCTGGGACCGCGTCGTAGATGTCGGCGCCGCCGCGCTCGGCGGGCGGCGCCATCAGCAGGTGGGGCGACCAGGCCGGCCCCGCCTGCAGCATGCGCAGCAGCGCGAACTCGGCGCCCCCCGCCGCGCTCGTGTGATCGAGGTGCAGCACCCGGATGGCACGCGGACCGGGCGCACCGGGGTCGGCCCTCACGCCTGCCGCCGCCCGCGCGGCCGTTCGGCGTTCGCGTCGACGGCTCCGGGCGCGTCCTCGCCGAATCGGAAGGCCGAGGCATCCGTCACCGCATCGTCGTAGGCCGCGACCTCGCTGGGCGGCATCCCCAGGAGCACCGAGGCGAGGCGGGCCAGCGCGGGGACCTCCTCGCGCGCCATGTCGCGGTACGCCTCGTCGTCCTTGCCCTGCGGGTCGACGATGTCGGCCGGCGTGCCGTCGGCGAGCGCACGGCTCGCGGCGAGCCGAGCAACCAGCGCGCGGAGGTCGTCGAACGTCTCGGGCGCCGCCGACTCGGGGAGCGCGGCCGCGATCGCCCCGGCCTCGCGGATCGTGAACGTGCGCTTCAGCGCGGCGGGCGCCAACCCCAGCACCTTGTCGCGCTGCGACGCCTCGGCGACGAGCACGAGGTCGGCCCCCCGGACCATGTGCTCCGTGATCTGCACGGCGCGGTGGCCCGACGCGTCGGCCCCCAGCGTCGCGGCGATCGCGCGCGAGCGACTGCGCATGTGGCTGCCGACCGGCGCGGCGAGCCCGGCGCTCGTCACCTCGACCTGCGCCGCGAGCGGCGCCGCGAGGTACCATCCGGCCCACGTGCGTAGCAGGGCCGCGCCGAGCGCCGACCGATTGAGGTTGCCCGTGCAGACGACGAGCACGGTGAACGATTCCCGATTCACGCCACCACCCCTCTGGCTCGACCGGCGTCCCCGGGCGCGCCCGGCGGATAAGGTTTCCTCACAGGATTCTAGAGGGGGTGCGGTGCGCGTACTCAGGGTCTCGCACAGTGCCGTCGTCGACGAATGGCGCGGTCGCGAGCGCGCGCTCACCGCGCTCGGCGTCGATGTCGCGCTGATCTGCGCGCGCTCGTGGCACGCCGGCGGCGCCGAGGTCTCACTCGCAGCACGCCCCGGCGAGCGGGTGATCGGCGCGCGCACGTTCGGCCGCCACCCCGCCCTGTTCGTCTACGACCCGCGGCCGATCTGGCGCGCACTCGGCGAGCAGTGGGACGTGCTCGACGTGCACGAGGAGCCGTTCGCACTCGCGACGGCGGAGGTGCTGCTGCTGCGCGCGCTGCGGGGGCGGGGGCACGGCCGCCCGCCCGTCGTGCTCTATACCGCGCAGAACCTGCGCAAGCGGTACCCGATCCCGTTCCGCTGGTTCGAGCGGTGGGCGCTGCGCAACGCCTCGGGGGTATCGGCGTGCAACACCGAGGCGGCGCGCATCGTCGAGGCCAAGGGATTCGCGGGACGCGCGCGGGTGATCCCGCTTGGGGTCGACCTCGAGCGGTTCCGGCCGGCGGGGGCGGATGGCGCGACCATGCCGGATGGCGCCGGGCTGGCGGATGGCGCCGGGCTGGCGGACGACACGGCGCCGGCCACCGACGCCCCCGTCACCGTCGGATTCCTCGGCCGTCTCGTGCCCGAGAAGGGCCTGCTCGTGCTCATCGACGCGCTCGCCCGCGACCCGCGCCTGCACCTCCGGATCGGCGGCACCGGGCCGCTCGGCGCCGAGCTCGCCTCGCTCGCGGCAGCGGCAGGGGTCGGCGACCGCGTCGAGTTCGTCGGCGCGATCGACCCCGACGACATCCCGGCGTTCCTGCGCTCGCTCGACACGCTCGCCGTGCCCTCGCTGCCGACGCCGTCATGGACCGAGCAGTTCGGCCGCGTCGCGGTCGAGGCGATGGCGTGCGGCGTCCCCGTCGTCGCGAGCGACGCGGGCGCCCTGCCCGATGTCGTCGGCGGCGCGGGCATCGTGGTGCCCGCGGGCGACCCGATCGCACTGGCCGGGGCGCTCGCCGACGCCGCCGGGCCGCGTGCCGAGGAGCTCCGCGCGAGCGGTGCGGCGCGAGCAGCGGAGTGCAGCTGGGCCGCAGTCGGCCGGGACTACCTCGACCTGTATCGCACGGTGCGGCACGAGCCATCCGTCGCCCCTCTGCCCGCCGCTGCGACGGAGGTCGCCGGCGAGACCGAGGCCGCCGCACCGCCCGTCGAGGTGATCGTCGTCGCCTACGGCTCCCCCGACCTCCTCCGGAAGGCGCTCGAGCCCGTTCGCGAGTTGCCCGTCACGGTCGTCGACAACTCGTCGTTGCCCGCGATCGCCGCGCTGTGCGCCGACCTCGGCGTGCGCTACCTCGATCCCGGCCGCAACGGCGGATTCGCGGCGGGCGTCAACGTCGGCCTCGCCGATCGGCTCGTGCCCGGGGCCGACGTGCTGCTGCTCAACCCCGACGCGGCCGTCACGCCCGGCGACGTCGACGCCCTGCAGCGCGCGCTGCGAGCCCGCGACGACCTCGCCAGCGTCGGGCCCGTCCAGGTCGACGACCGCGGCCGCCCGGCCCGCGTCGACTGGTGGCTGCCCTCGCCGAGCGGAACCTGGCTCGAGGCGCTCGGCCTCGCCCGGCTGCGCCGCGACCCGACGTACGTGATCGGCTCGGTGCTGTTGCTGCGCGCCGAGGCCCTCGCCCAGGTCGGCGGGTTCGACGAGCGCTTCTTCCTGTACGCCGAGGAGGCCGACTGGGCCTGTCGCGCCCACCGGCTCGGATGGCGCCACGCCCCGGTCCCCGGCGCGCGAGCGATGCACGTCGGCGCCGGCACCGGCGGCGACCCCCGCCGACGCGAAGCGCACTTCCACGCGTCGCAGGAACGGTATCTCCGCAAGCACCACGGCGCGGTCGGATGGCAGTGGGCGCGGCTCGGCCAGTGGGTCGGCGCGACGACTCGTGCCATCCTGTTGCCCGGCGAGCGCGGCATCGCGGCGCGGCGTCGCGCGGCGCTGTACCGGCTCGGGCCCGTGCGCGTCGAGGCGCGGCTCGCCGGAAAGGAGGCGGCGTCATGACCCGGATCGTGCAGATCGTGCCGTTCATCGGTCCCGGCACCGGTGTCGCGGGCGTCGCGTGGAACCTCGAGCAGGAGCTGCGCGCACTCGGCGCCACGGTCGAGCGCTTCACCTTCGACGACGCCCGGCGCGGGCGCATGGTGCGCTGGCCGAGGAACACGGTCCTGGCGCGCATCCGCGGCGGATGGCGCATGGTCTGGTTCAGCACGGTCGGCTCACGCCGCGCGAAGCGGTTCCTCGCCGCGCGTCCCGACGCCGTCTCGATCTGCCACAACAACGTGATGGCCGGCGACGTGTACGTCAACCACGGCGTGCTGCTCGCGTCGATGCGCGCACGCGGCCGCTCGGCGTGGGGCATCTACCGCAACCCCATCCACGTGTTCATCTACCTGCGCGACCGCATCCGCTACCGGGGGGGCACGCACCGCGTGGTCATCTCGCTCTCGGAGGGCGACGCCGCCGACCTGCGCGCGACCTACGGCCCGGTCCGCCCGCGCATCGAGGTCATCCCGAACGGCGTCGACCTCGACCGGTTCCGCCCGCCGACGCCCGAGGAGCGGCGAGCCGCCCGCGCCGACCTGAAGCTCGGCACCGAGGAGCGGGTCGCGGTGTTCGTCGGACACGAGTTCTCCCGCAAGGGCCTGTCGTTCGCCATCCGCGGGCTGCCGCACGCGCCGAGCGTGCTGCTGATGATCATCGGCGGCAACGACGACATCATCGCCGAGGCGTACGAGGAGGCGAAGCAGCACGGCGTCGGCGACCGCGTGCTGTTCCTCGGCCCGCGTGCGAAGCTGGCGCCGTTCCTCTGGGCCGCCGACCTGTTCGTCTTCCCGAGCGCGTACGAGGCCAACGCGCTCGTGGTGCTCGAGGCGCTCGCGTCCGGGCTGCCCGTCGTCGCGACGCCGGTCGGCTTCGCCCCCGAGATCGTCGTCGACGGCGAGAACGGCTTCCTGGTCGAGCGCGATCCCCGCGACGTGGGCGAGCGGATGGAGCAGCTCGCGAACCTCGACGACGCCGAGCTCGACGGCTGGCGCCGGCGGGCGCGCGAGTCGGCCGTGCGGTTCGGCTGGCCGAGCGTCGCGCGACGCTACCTCGAACTGGTGGAGGCGGTGGCCGCCGAGAAGTCGGCCGGGCGCGCCGCGAGGAGCACCGCCGAGCCGGATTCCGACGGCGCACCGGTGAAGCGGACCGGCGGATGACGCGGATCGTCCAGATCGCTCCGTCGATCGAGCCCGGCAGCGGCGTCGGCGGCGTGGCGTACGCGCTCGAGCGCGAGTTCCGCGCGGCGGGCGTCGAGGTCGAGCAGTTCACGGCCGCCGATGCCGGGCGCACGCTCACCACGCCGCATCGCACGGCCCTCGGACTGCACCTGGCACGGGCCGGCAACGTCATCTGGTTCAGCACCGTCGGCACCCGGCGAGCGCGGCGATTCCTCGCCGAGCGGCCCGACGCGATCTCGATCACGCACAACGACGTCATGGCCGGCGACGTGTACGTCAACCACGGCCTGCTCCAGGCGGCGATGCGGGCGCGCGGCCACTACGCGTGGCGGATGGTGCGCAATCCGGTGCACCTGTTCACCGCGCTCCGCGACCGCATCCGCTACCGCGGCCGCACGCATCGCGCAGTCGTCGCCCTCACGAGCCGGGAGGCCGCCCTTCTCGGCGACGTGTACGGCCGCGTGCGGGCGCCGATCACCGTCATCCCGAACGGCGTCGACATCGACCGGTTCCGTCCGGGCGACCAGGCCGAGCGCGCGCGCGTGCGAGCCGAACTGGGCATTCCGGATGGCGCGACGACCGCCCTCTTCATCGGGCACGAGTTCGAACGCAAGGGGCTCGCGATCGCGATCGACGCGTTGCCGGCGGCCGCGGGAGTCGTGCTGCTGGTGGTCGGCGGCACGCCCGAGATGATCCGGAAGGCGCGCACGCATGCCCACCGTACCGGCGTCGCCGACCGTCTCGTGTTCGCCGGTGAGCGGCCCGATCCGGTGCCGTTCCTGCACGCATCCGACGTGCTCGTGCTGCCGAGCGCCTACGAGGCGAACGCGCTCGTGGTCCTCGAGGCACTCGCGTGCGGCTTGCCCGTGGTGTCGACGGCGGTGGGCTTCGCTCCCGACCTGATCGTCGACGGCGAGAACGGCTACATCGTCGAGCGGTCGTCTGCGGCGTTCGGAGCGCGGCTGGCCGAGCTCGCCGCCCAACCGCTCGACGGCTGGCGGGTGCGCGCGCGCCGGACCGCCGAGCGATACTCGTGGCGCGAAGTGGCGGCGCAGTACCTCGATCTCGTCCACTCGCTCGAGGCCACGCGTGCCGCGCGCTCGGACCGCCTGCGGATCCTCCACGCGATCCGCTCGGACGGGTTCTCGGGGGTCGAGCAGTTCGTGCTGCGCCTCGCCGTGCAGCAGGCCGCGGACGGCCATCGCGTCGCGGTGATCGGTGGAGCGACCGACCGCATGCGGCCCGAGCTCGAGGCGGCGGGCATCCCCCACATTCCGGCGGCGCGGACGCACGAGGTCGCGCTCGCAGTGGCCCGGCACGCGCACGAGGTCGACATCGTCAACACGCACATGACCGCGGCCGAGGTCGGCACGGTCGCCGGGCTCGCCGTCGCTCGACGGCCCCGTCCTGCCGTGGTCGCGACGCGACACTTCGCCAAGCCGCGCGGGCGGCTCGGGCCGCTGCCCATCCACGCGCTGGTGCGGCGCCGCATCCGAGCGGAGATCTCGATCAGCGAGGCGGTCGCGACCGCCATCGAGCGGCCGAGCGCCGTGGTGCACACGGGCATCGAGTCGCGCCCGGCGGCCGAAGCCGCCCGACGCGAGCGGTCGGTGCTCATCGCCCAGCGGCTGCAGCCCGAGAAGAAGACCGCGGTGGGATTGCGGGCCTTCGCGGCATCCGGTCTCGCCGGCGACGGATGGACGCTCGAGATCGCCGGCATGGGACCCGAGCAGGAGTCGCTCGAGTCGCTTGCCGATGAGCTCGGGGTCGCGGCATCCGTGCGCTTCACGGGATATCGCACCGACCTGCCCGACGTGATGCGGACGGCGGGGATGCTGCTGGCGCCGTGCCCGGTCGAGGGACTCGGCCTGACGCTCATCGAGGCGATGGCGAGCGGACTGCCGCCGGTCGCCGCCGATGCCGCCGGCCACGTCGAGGTGCTCGCGGGACTCGACCCGCGGTCTCGGTTCGCGCCCGACGACGCGGAGGACGCGGGCCGGAAGCTGCGTTCGCTCGCCGACGACCCGGCCGCGCGGAACGCGCTCGGCGCCGCGGCGCGCGAACGCCAGCAGGCGTCGTTCTCACTGCGCGCGCACGCCGACGCCACCGAGCGCGTCTATCGGAGCGTGCTGCGGTGACCGATCTCGTGGTGGTCTCGCTCGAGCGCTGGGACGAGGTGTGGCGACGCAACCAGCATCTCGTGGCCGGCCTGCTGCAGGGCGACCCCTCGCTGCGCGTGCTCTTCGTGGAGCCGCCCGCCGACCCGACGCACGACCTCCGGTCACGCCGGGCGCCGAGGTTCGGACGTGGGCGCCGTGAGGTCGCCGGCGTCGCGCCCGGGCGGCTCTGGACGTTGCAGTCCACCAAGTGGCTTCCCCGGCGCCTCGACCCGCGAGCCGACGAGCGGCTCGCGCGGGCGGTCATGCGCGCCGCCGCCGCGCTCGGGATGCGCCATCCGTTGCTCTGGATCAACGATCCTGGCGCGGTCGGGCTCGCCGACCGGTCGGGATGGCCGACCGTGTACGACATCACCGACGACTGGCTCGCAGCCGACCGGCCCGCGGCGGAACGCGAGCGCGCGGCGGCGAACGAGGCTCGGCTGCTCCGGATCGCACGCGAGATCGTCGTGTGCTCACCCGAGCTCGAGCGGCGCAAGCGCGCCGCCGCGGGCGGCCCGCCGCTCACGCTGATCCCGAACGGCGTGGACGCCGCGGCGTACCGGCGTCCAGTCGAGCGGCCCTCCGACCTGCCCGCACCTCCGGTCGCGCTCTACCTCGGCACCGCACACCCCGACCGCGTCGACGTGGAGCTGTGCGAGGCGACCGCGCGGGCCCTCGGCGAATCCGGCACGCTCGTGCTCGTCGGCCCGAACCTGCTCGGCGACACCGCGACGCAGCGGCTGCAGCGGGCGGCGGTCCGGCTGCTCGGCCCGCGTCCCAGAGAGGCCGTCATCGGCTACCTGCAGCACGCCGACGTGCTCGTCGTGCCGCACGTCGTCACGCCGTTCACCGACAGCCTCGACCCGATCAAGCTCTACGAGTACCAGGCGGTCGGGCGACCGGTGGTGTCGACGCCGGTGGCGGGGTTCCGGGATGTCGCAGACCCGCGCGTGACGATCGCGTCGGGGGAGGCGTTCGCCCGTGCCGTCGCGGCCGCGACGCACGCATCGCGACCGTTCCCGGCCGGCGCCGACGGGCCGGTCGCCGACTGGTCGGAGCGCGTGACGGCGATGGCGGAGGTGCTGCGTCGGCTGCAGGGCGTGGGATCCGGCGGCGGATCGGGCGGCGCGCCGGAGCCTGCCCGCTGACCGGACGGTTCAGAGCTCGTCCAGCACGCGGCGGAGCTGCGCCCAGGAGTGCGCCCAGTCGTGGGCGAGCGCGTGCGCTCGAGCTGCAGCGCTCCGCTCGCGGCGGAGTTCCGGGTCATCGGCGAGCGCAGCGATCTCCGCGGCGAGGGCGTGCGGGTCGTCGGGCGGAACGAGTGCACCGGCATCCCCGACGACGTCGGGCAGCCCGCCCACGCGCGTCGCGATGACGGGCAGCCCGGTGGCGAGCCCCTCCGATGCGGTGAGCCCGCTCGGTTCGGACCAGCGCGACGGCACCACGAGCATGTCGGCGCTGCGCAGCAGGTCTGGGAGCGCTGTTCGATCGACGAAGGGCTCGAACCGGATATCGGCCCGCGCTTCGTCGGCGCGCCGTCGCAACTCGCGCTCGTACGGCGAGAGCGCGGCGTCGCGCGCGAAACCCTGGCTGCCGACGAGCACGAACTCGAGATCGGGGCGTCGGAGCTCGCCCGCCGCCTGGATGAGGACGTCGGGGCCCTTCTCGGAGATCATGCGCCCGACGAAGACGATGCGGAGCCGACCGTCGCCCCGGCGTTCCCCGGGCCTGACCGCCGGCGAGAACTGCTCGACGTCGACCCCGTTCGGAACGACTCGAACACGCTCGGCGAGGCGGCGCGGGAGGGCGGCGCGCGTCCGCTCGGCGAGCGAGTCGCTCACGCACACGATCGCACTCACGCGGTCGAGCACCCGCCCGGCCTCCGCCTTCGTGTAGGTGCGAAGCAGGTCGTTGTGCGCGTAGAGCACGCTCCGATGCGGCGAGTCCCGCAGCAGCCACGGGAGGACGGGTTGATTGTGCGCGAGCACGAATGCGGGTTCCCGGTCGCGGAGGGCGTCGGCCACAGGCTGGTGGAACCGCGCGGTCGCCGTGCGCTCGCCGCCGAATCGCGCGCGGAGCGCGTCGAGCGCGCGGTCCCTCCGCGACACCCACGGCGCGCGCTCGTACTCGATCAGGTCGGCGCTGTCGTACCGCGGCCGCATCGTCGACGCGTCGAGCAGCACCGCGTGTCGCACGGGGTCGGGGTCGCGCGCAGCGGCGGTCGCCAGCCCGTGCACCACCGTGGGGATCGCGGAGCCCGTCCGCGGGGAGAAGTGGTCGCCGGGCGTGATCGCATGGATGACGTCGATCACGGCACTCAACTCCTCGGACGGATGCCGATATGCGGCTGCGCGTCACCGCATGCGAAAGGGGTGCGCTGCCTGGGCAGCGCACCCCTTTCGGACCTGCAGACTACGCGGCCGGGTAGAACGGCGGGTCACACGTGGGTGCACCCGTCGGGAACGGCACGTTGCTCGAGCACGGCGGGAACGACGGAACCGTGTACGTCGGGATGACGATCGGGCTGTGGTCGGTGTCGGCGCAGTCGTGACCCCACGGCACCGTGATGCCGAGGTCGACGGACTGGTTGGCGCTGTTGTCGGAGTTCGCGTACACGATCACCTTGACGCTCTCGCCCGGGTCGATGTCCGTGCAGTAGGTGGGCGAGATGCCCACGACCGTGAACGGAAGACCGGACGACGTGATCGTGATCGACGGCTGGAGCACGATGGTCTTGGACGTGTTGTTCGTGATCAACAGCGGGATGGCGAACGCCTTCTCGGGGTCGAGACCCGGAAGGCCGGCGAACAGGTCTTCGCACTTCTTGTTGGCGCTGCCGCCCGGAAGCTTACAGGCGGTGCCGACCGCGACATCCGGCGGGTTGCCGGAGGCGGCGTAGGCGGGCGCGGGAACAGCGAGGGCGACGGCAGGCACCGACCACGCCATGGCCTTTGCGACCGTGCGTCGGGAGACGCCGGGCTTCGGCTCTTCGAGGTTGCTCATTGGAGATCCTCCTGGACTTTCGCGGTGGTTGGGTGACCCGCGGCCGGAGCGGTCGGGTCGGGTGTGCAGTTACAGGTACCCGGGAACATTATCGGGTTTTCACAGGCAACTCTAGGGGTTGAGTGTTCCTCGGCCGAATCGAGGTGACCCCACCTTCGGGTGACATATCGCATCGCCTCCGACCATGGCTAGATTCGGGATGGTAGGGCGCATCGTCGTCCGGGACGTGACCGTTCGCGGTCGGGAGGGACTGCGGGAGTATGACATTCCGTGACGTGGAGCGGTCGCCTCGCCTGTCCATCGCGACGATCGCGACGGATACCCCGATGGGCGCCCAGGCCTACCAGGAGCAGGTTGCGAGCCGCGCCGCAGCCGCGCTCGGCCGGGTCGACGAGCACGATTGGCGGGTCCGTCGTCTCGTGATGCGGTCCATGCGATCACGGCTTCCGGGTGATCGCCGTCTTCCGCTCAGCCGGATCGCGACGGCGTCCGCCGCCCAGCGTCGCGCGATCGGCCGTGTCCTCTACGCGCGAGACTCGGTCACGCACCGCATGAACCTCGAGCTGCCTCCGGCTCCGCATAACGATGTGATCACGGTGCACGACGTGGTGGCGTGGCGGTTCCCGGACGAGTCCGCGCCAGTCCCGGCGGCCGTCGAGGAGGCGCGGCGTGCGGCCGCGGTCATCTGCGTGTCCGAGTTCAGTGCGCGCGAGGCCGTCGAACTGCTCGGCATCAGCGAGCCGCACGTCGTGCACAACGGCGTCGACCCGCGATTCTTCGCGGCCACGCGGCTCGACGACCCGGCCCGAGCCTCGCTCGGCCTGCCGGAGCGGTACGTGCTGCATGCCGGCGGCGCGACACGACGCAAGAACCTCGAGGCGCTGGCCGAAGCCTGGCCCATCGTGCATCGCGAGAGACCGGGACTCGAGCTCGTGCTGGCGGGCCCGCCGCACGCACGGCGCACGCAGCTGTTCGACGGGATGCCCGGGGTCCGCCTCGCCGGGCGCCTTCCCGACGAGGCGATGCCCGGACTCGTGGCGGGTGCGGAGCTCGTCGTCGTGCCGTCACTGTACGAGGGGTTCGGCCTGCCCGCACTCGAGGCGATGGCCGCCGGCGTCCCGGTGGTGGCGGCGACGACGAGTTCACTTCCCGAAGTGGTCGGAGACGCAGGGATCCTGGTCGAACCGAACGGTCCGGCGCTGGCGGCGGGGATGCTCGACGCCACCGACGGCAGCCGTCTGGACGCGCTCATCGAAGCCGGGCGTGCGCGAGCGGGAGAGTTCACCTGGGAGCGATGCGCCGACGGGCACGCCCGGGTGTGGGCGTCGCTGGTCTGACCGCAGGGGCCGGCTCGGACGGCGCCCCGCTCATCCGCGGCCGGCGAGCACGCGGATCGCCCCGCCGGGGAATCTCGGGAGGCCGGACAGCACCTCCGGGAGCCGGGCGGCCGACCGCTCGAGCTCCCGTGACGCGCGTTCGACCTCGGACCGTGGTGCGGGCTCAGCCGACTCGAGGAGGTCGTCCAACGACATCCCCTCCCGGAATGCGGCGAAACGACTCGCGCCCGGCGTGACGACCGACTCGTAGTCGTCGAACTTGAACCGTCCGCCGCCCAGCGGCGGCTCGAGCATCGTCCACATCGCCGGGATGCCGTAGGCGTCCGCCGTCACGAGGCCATGGAGCGACGTCGTCACCACGGCGGCCGATGCGGCGATCTCCGGCACCACGCGGGAGGCGGGTTGGTGGACGTTGACCACGTGGACGCGGAGGCCCCGATCCTGCGCCAGCGACATGAACGGCAGGTGCTGCCGGTGATGTCCGTGGGGGACCAGTGCGACGTCCCACCGGACTTCAGGACGCGGGACACGGTGTGCGACGAGCAGTCCGGGATCTCCGAGCGCGACGTCATCCGGCGCCCCGATGAGCTCACGGGTGAGGTGACCCCGAACCGCGAGGACGCGAGCCCTCGGGAGCGGACGGGGTCGGTCGTGCATGAGTCCGCTGCCCCAGATCGCACCGTCGAACTCCGGCGGGAGGAACTCGAGGATGCTGCCCACGCCGGACATCCGCGCCCGGCTCGCCATCCGGTGCACCGGCAGGATGCCGTACCCGGGCAGGAGCCACGGCGTGAGGTCGTCGCCGAAGTTGGGGTGACCGTCCCACCAGAACGCCGGGACGACCCGGCCGTCACGCCACATCGGGGCGCGTGTCGCCGCCGACACGAGGCGTCGCACCTGACGGGCTCGCCTCCGCAGCGGATTCGAGTAGCTCATCGCGCGTCCGCCTCACGCGTTCGCATCGTCGGCCGAGCTCGACGGACGGACCCGTCGAGCGTCGCGACGTAGAGCGCGGCGTACGCCTCGGCGACCCGTCGCCAGGTGAACTCCCGCACCTTCCGCAGACCGGCCTCGACCAGTCGCGCACGGAGCCCGTCATCGACTGCCACGCGCTGCATCGCGGCGGCCAGGGCGACCGCGTCGAGCGGGTCGACGAGGATCCCGTCGACGCCGTCGCGGACGAACCCGGGTGCGCCCCCTCGAGCGGTCATCACGAGCGGCGCGGCGCTCCGCCACGCCTCCAGCGCCACGATCCCGAACGCCTCGACGCGGCTGGGAACGACGACGGCGACCGACCCGGCCATGGCATCGGCCACCGTCGACGGATCGAGTCGGCCGGCCAACACCACGCGACCGCCGAGCCCGCGCTCGCCGACGAGCGCCTCGAGTCGCGTGCGCTCCGGGCCGTCGCCGACGATGACGAGCCGGATCCCGGCGTCGAGATCGGATCTCGCGAACGCGTCGATGAGGAGGTCGAACCCCTTGATCCGGCCCAGTCGGCCGACGCCGAGGAAGTACCGACCGTCGAAGGCGGAACGCTCGCCGGCGCCTGCGATCGCGAGGTCGACGCCATTCGGTACGACCTCGCCGCCGATGAGTCCGAAGCGGGCGCCGAGTTCGTCGAGGACGAACCGCGACGGCGCCGTCACCGCCACGGCCCTCGCGAGCGCACGTCGGAGCGCCATCCGCAGCACGGCGGACCGCTCGAACACGGCGTTGTCGTCGGCGACCGTCTCGCCGTGCGAGGTGACGATGAGCGGAACCCGGAACCATCGATGCAACGCGAGCGCGTAGACACCGTTCGGACCGAAGCACTGCACGTGGAACACGTCGGGTCGGAACGACCGCCGGGCCGAGACCCAAGCGGCCCACGCAGCGGGGAAGGCGGCCAGGAAGCGTGCGATCCCGCCGAGCGAAGCGGAGGGGAGCGGAGTCGGGAGGTACCGCACGGTCAGACTCTCGACGATCCGGACGCCGGGGCCGGTTCCGCGGTCCACCGTCCACACTTCGACCGCCGCACCCATCCCGTGCAACTCACTCGCCACCTGCCGTACGTGCTCCTCCACCCCGCCGACATGCGGCGCATAGGACGAGGTCACCAGGGCGACGCGCACGCCGGGATGCTCGGGCGTTCCGTCCTGACCGGTCCCGGACGAGGTCGCGCGCATCCGTCAGCCGCGACGACCGCCGCGGCGACCCGACGTCGATTCGGGCACGAGTTCCTCGACGGCATCGGCCGATTCGGCGGCGGACTCGCCAGCCGACTCGGCGGCCGGCGTCATCTCGGTTGTCGGGGTGGTGTAATCGCGGCGGTAGTCGTAGGAATAGCTCGCGGAGTCGGCACCTCGGAGCGGCACCCGGTTGATCACCACACCCAGGGCGCGCCCGCGCGCCTTCTTCAGCACGTCGAGCGCCTTGTCGAGCAGGTCGTACGTCGTCTTGCCGAGCGTGACGACGACGAGCGCGCCGTCGGCCTGATGGGTCAGCACCGCGCCATCCGTCACCGGAAGCAGGGGCGGCGCGTCGATGATGACGGTCGCATGCTTGGTGAGGTCGGCGATCAGGGTGTGCATGCGCTCGGACCCGAGGACCTCGCTCGGGTTGGGCGGCACGCTGCCCGCGGCGAGCACCAGCAGGTTGTTCGACTTCGGCGTGCGCTGCAGCACCTCTGAGAGTGCCGCGCGACCCGCGAGCACGTCGCTGAGTCCGGCGCCGCCCGGCAGGTCCATGGTCCGGGCGACCATCGAACGGCGGAGGTCGCCGTCGACGAGCACGACGGTGGTGCCGGCGGCGGCGAGGGTGAGCGCGAGATTGCATGCGACGGTGGACTTGCCGTCGCCGGGGAGCGGGCTCGTGACGACGATCGTCTTCGGCGGGTGGTCGACATCCATGAACTGGAGGTTCGTGCGCAGCGTCCTCAGCGCCTCGGAGACCGCGAAGGTGCCGTTCTTGCCCGTCTTGTTCGCCGCGGACGCATCGACGATGCGGTTGTCGGCGTCGAGCGTCGGAACCCACGGGATGCTGCCGACCACGGCGACGCCCGTCTTCTGCTCGACGTCCTCGGCGGCGCGGATGCGCCGATCGGCCGCCGTGCGGATCATGGCGAAGGCGATCCCGAAGCCGAGGCCCAGCACACCGCCGACGATGATCGCCGTCTGGACATCGGGGAACGAGGGCTGCGACGGCACGGATGCCGATTCGCGCGAGATCACGGTCACCGGGGCCTCCCCGGTGGCACTGCTGTCGGCCTCGAGCTCGTCGACGACCGACTTCATCGATCCCAGCCAGGCCTCGGCGAGTTCCTTCGCGCCCTGCGGGGTGCTCGCCTCGGCTGTCACGGTCAGGATGGCGGTGCCGGTCGGGTTGGTGACCGTGACCCGTTCCACCAGCTGCTCGGGAGAGGTCTCGAGCCCGAGCTCCTCGATGACTCCCTCGGCGACGTCGGTCCAGCCGGAGATGACGAGGTAGGACGGGACGCGCGACCTGGCCAGACTGTCACCGAGTGAGGCAGTGCTGACCGCTTCCCCCAAGCCGGTGGACTGCACGAGCCCGCTCGCGCTGGCCACGTACACCGGCGTCTGCAACAGGGTCCAGCCGTATCCGGCAGCCGCGCCGACGACCGTCATCAGGAAGATCGCGATCCAATGCCGACGCAGCCCGCGGAGGTAGTCGCGAAGTTCCATGAACACCTCCGTGTCGTGCCGCTGTCCGTCCGCGGCGCGGTGGATCATGAGCGAGTAGGGTCCATGGTATGACAACCGCCTTCGACGTGCGCGCCCTCGACACCGTCGTCCGTGTCCGGCTCGACGCTTCGGTCCCGCCCGAGCATCGCGAGGTGATCCGGAACCAGTGGGCCGACGTCCTCGCAGAGGGCCTCGAGCCAGACGTGACGATCACCGGAACGCTCGACCCGTCGACGCGGGATGCGTCCTCCGGTCCGGCGATCTCGGCGGCCACCCCCGAGCGGCTCGCGTCGTCCATCGCGACCGAGGTGACGCTCGCTGCCATCGCCGGATTGTCCGGGTCGGCACTCATGCTGCACGCCGGCGCGGTGGCGCTCGATGACGGTCGCGTCATCGCGCTCGTCGGCCCGTCGGGGCGCGGGAAGACCACAGCGACGCAGGCGCTCGGCAAGGCGTTCGGGTACGTGACCGACGAGACGCTCGCCGTGGAATCGGATGGCACCGTCATCCCGTACCGCAAGCCCCTGTCCATCGGCCGCCACCCCGAGACGAAGGTTCCGGTCCGGGCATCAGCGCACGGCTTGAACGGCTTGCCGACCGCCTCGCTGCATCTCGCGGCGATCGTGGTGCTCGACCGGCGCGAGGGCGTCGCGACGCCGTTCGTCGAGCAGGTCCCGCTCCTCGAGGCGCTCGACGAGGTGGTGCCGCAGACGAGCTTCCTCTCGGCGCTCACCAAGCCGCTGCGCACGCTGGTGAATGCGATCCTGTCGACCGGCGGAGTGCGCCGGGTGGTGTACTCGGAGGCCGAGACGCTCCCGTCCCTCGTCGACGACATCCTCGCGGCGACCTCGCTCGAGTCGCCGCACCTGGTCGACATCGCGGTCTCGGTCGGCGATTGCGGCTGCGACGCCAAGCTCGGCATCGACGAGGCCGCTTCGGCCGCTGCCGTAGGGCCGGATCCGGTCTACCGGCGCACCGACTACCGCGATGCGCTCAGCGTCGACGACGCACTCGTCGTGCTGAGCCGCAACCGGGTGACCGTGCTCGACGGACTCGGCCCGGTCGTCTGGCTCGCCGCCGAGGACACGACTCAGGCGGAACTCACGAGCGCGGCGTTGCGCGAGATGCCGGCACCGCCGCCCGACGTCGACCCGGCTCAGGTGGTCGCTGCGACGGTCGAGGAGCTCGTCGCCGCCGATCTGCTCTCCCGAGCCTGATCGACCCGAGCGGGCGAGGCGGCGGTCAGCGCATGGCGCGGTCGCGTCAAGCGACGCGTCGAGCCCCCACCGGCGGCCCCAGCGCCGCATCACCGTCGGATCTCTCCTCGCGCGCCATGGCGCCGAGGCAGATGCCGGCGATGACGAACGGGATCGAGACCTGCGCGGCGACCCAGAAGAGGTCGAACTGCGCCTGGACGATCCGGCTCAGGACCACGGCGACGGCGAGGGTGCCGAATCTCGGGTCGATGTGCCACAGCACGATCAGGATGCCGATCCACATGACGATGAAGGCCGCGAGCCCCACGACCCCGGTGCTGGCGAGCACTTCGAGCTCGCCCTGCGGTGGCTGGTACCCGAGATTGCCGGGCTCCCGCCAGTACCGGAGCCCGTGACCGAACACCGGTGACTCCCGCCAGAAATGGTAGACCTCGCGGAACCAGTCGAGCCGCTGGAACACCGAGTTGTGCCGGTTCTGCGACTGCACCTGCTCGACGACCATCGAGATCACGAGCCATGCCGCGGGGATGAGCAGGAGCGCGACCAGGTACCGCGACCGCCTGGAGGTGCTGCGGCGGATCACCGCGACGATCACGGCGGCCATGAGCCCGATGAGCGCCTGCCGGGACTGCGAGACCAGGACGCCCGCGACGAGCAACCAGAACGCGAGCCTCGACCATCCCCGCGTCCATCCCACCCAGTCGGGATTCAGGTAGACGACGATCGCGGCGAGGGCGAACACCGTCCCGACGAAGTTCTTGTGCATCGGGATCGGCCATGACGGGGCGGCCGGGCCGAAGTTCCCGGCGAGGTACTGGATGGCCGCCACGATGAGCGTGATCACGGCGATCACGCACGCAGTGAAGACGATCAGCGAGAGTGCCGTCCGCGCGTAGCCGGCCGCGCCCAGCGCCCACCCGACGATCAGCGCGCCGGAGACCAGCATCCACGCGTGCACCCACTCGACGCTGTTCGCCAGGTAGGGATTCACGAGCACGGTGAAGAACGTCGCGAACTGGTACACGAGGTTCAGCAGCAGGAGCTGTCGGAGCGGCTTGCTGTACGGCCGCTCCCCGAGGAGCACCGCCGCGCCGAACGCCGCCGCCAGCGCGGCATCCGAGACCGACAGGTCGGCGCCGCCGATGCCGATCCGCTGCGAGATCAGCAGCCCCGGCACGGAGAACAGCACGATCGCGAGCGGCTTCGAGCTCGTGAGGGCCGCAGCCACGACGAATGCGGCGAGCACGACCGCGAGCATCGCGCCGCCCTGCGACGCACGCTCGAGGAGCAGGTAGGTGGCCGTCACCGCACCCAACGCCATGAGCACCCAGCGCCATGCGCCTGCCCACCAGTCGACGACCCGGTGGTGCCGGATCGCCCGGCGCTCGCTCGTCGAACTCATGCCCGGTCCTTCGCTGAAATCGCCTCAAGTATCGCAGGCTTGGCCGCGGGCCGTGCTCTGGTCACTCGAGGTCTGCCAGCTTCCGCCCGCTCGCCAACAGACCCTCGACGAGAGCGTCGATCCGGCTTATCACCACTTCCCGCCGCTCGACGGCTGTCTCGCGCGCACGCCGGAGACCCTTCGGGTCGCTCAGCACATCGGCGAGTGCCGTGAACTCAGCCGGCAATCCGTAGACCGTCTGGTAGTCCGAGAACTTGAACGCCGGTTCCGCCGTCCGGCCGAACGAGACGAGTCCCACCGGGCAGTCGAGCGCGTCGGCGACGACCATTCCGTGGAGCGAGGACGTCAACACCATCTCAGCGGCCGAGACCTCCCGGCAGATCCGGTCGTATCTCGCCGACGGCACGAGGACGCGCATGCCGAGCACTCTCGCGGCGGACATCTGCCGCCGGGCCTCAGGGCTGTTGAAGGCAAGGAAGTGCGGAATCACGACGATGCCGCGCCGGCGAGGCGCTGGCTCGTACAGCGATCGAGCGATCAAGCCAGGATCACCCAATGGGATGCCCGGCCCCAGGCCGAGCGCGTCTCGGGTGAGCGTCCCCCGCACCGCCACGAAGCGTTCGGGTCGCTCCGCCGCCCACGAGACGTTCGCGCCCCCCGCCGCGCGAAGCCCGGAGCCCCAGATGACCCCCCGACCCCGCGCAGCCATCACGTGCTCGATCACCGACCCGATCGCAGTCACGCTCGCCGCTTCGGGCCGCGCCCACCGCACTCGCCGGCCGGTCACCTCAGCCACGACGCGCCGTGAGAGCGTGTCGCCGAAGTTCTGAAGGGGCGTGCCGCCATGCAGCGTCATGCTGGTCCACGCCGTGCGGTTCTTGCGCAACTCCCAGGCGGCGACGCGAGCACTCCGCAGGGGCGACCACCAGTACAGGGAGAGGGAATCGGCCATCGCTACAACCTCACCCGATCACCGTGTTTCGCCCGGCGGACGTCGATGCGCTTCTCCACCAGAAGCGCGGTGGGCGCCGCAGCAGCACATGAGCGAGTGCATCAGCGCTTCGTGCGGCGCCGGAGACGAGTCGCCCGCGCCTGAGGAGGGCACGGCTCTCGGCGAACTTCCGCGCCGCCCTTCGGGTTTGATGCGCACGCCAGGCTCCGTGAATCCGACGGCGCGTCTCCGGCGATTGCGGCCGATGGTAGACCGCGGACCAGACCTGCCTGGCTCCGCGGACGTTCCGTGCACGATCGCCGGACGCGTTCGAGGCGTGCCGACGGTATCCGACCATCACCCGGTCGACGGGCACGAGCGGCCCGACCTCGGCGAGGCGCACCACGAACTCCCAGTCCTCCGCGAGAAACCGCGAGTCGAACCCGCCGGCGCGGTCGAAGGCCGATCGACGGAGCAGCAGGCAACTCGGCGGATAGACCAGGTTCGCCAGGAAGAGATGCTCGGCACGGACGTCGGCGTCGAGCTCGCGCGGCACCAGTCGCTCGTCGACGAGGTCTTCGCGGGAGCGCATGTGCCGCGGGAAGTCGCCCGGATGGAGCGGCTCGCCGTCGGCGTCGATGTAATCGGCGAGCACGAAGGCGCCGGCCGCGTCCGGCCGGAGTTCGAGGGCGTCGACCAGCGTCGCGAGCGTGTCGGGGTGCCAGACGTCGTCGGCGTCGAGGAAGAGAAGGTACCGGGATGAGGCGGATGCTCGGGCGGCACCGGCGTTCCGGGCCTCCGAGACGCCGAGATGCGGGCTGGAGACCAAGGCGACCCGCGGATCGGAGGCGAGGCCGCGCACGATCGCAGGGCCGTCATCCGTCGACCCATCGTCGACGACGACGACCTCGAAGCGCGTGAAGCCCTGCGCGAGCACGGAACCGAGGGTTTGTCCGATGTATCGGCCGCCGTCGTACAGCGGGATCACGATCGTGACGAGCGGCGCGACGTCGCGGCCCTCCTCTCGAAGGTCGGTGGCATGCGACGTCATGGGCAGCAGCATCCCACAGCGCTGTCTCCGGGGACGATTCGCACCCCCGGTAGCATGACCGGCGTGCACGATGGAGAGGCGGCTGCCGCGGTGACGACGTTCGCGCTGGTGATCCCGACGCACCGGCGCCCCGACCTCGCCCGGCAGGCGGTCGACAGCGCGCTGCGCCAGGTCCGATCATTCGACCAGGTCATCGTCGTGCCGGACGGCCTCGACGACCCCGCCGTGGCGGCGCTCGCCGACCTGCCGGTGGAAGTGCACCCGATCGAGAAGGCGGGTGTCGCCGCAGCCCGCAACGCCGGAGTCGCTCGCGCGCGCACCGCGTGGGTGTGCTTCCTCGACGACGACGACCTGCTCCATCCCGAGTACCTCGCCCGCATCGAGGCGGAGACGCAGGCGGCGCCCGAGATCGGCGCCATGAATGCGGCGTACTGGAGCTTCGCGGCGCAGGCGGGGCCCGAGGACGAGTTCGCCGCCGACACACTCGACGAGTGCCTCGCGGCGGTCGGTACCGCGACCCCGCGAAAGGACCTCTCGTACCTCCAGATCGAGGGACGGAGCTTCGACCTCCTCCTCGAGCGCATGCGCGGGTCGATGAGCACCACGGCCGTCCGCCGAGACCTCCTTGCGCGGGCCGGCGGGTTCCCGCACGGGATGGTCACCGCGCAGGACTGGGTGATGTACGTCAATGTCGCCCGGCTCACGGAGTGGCGGTCGATCACGGACCGGCTCGCGTTCTTCCGCGACCTGCCGAACTCGATCACCCGGACCGGATCACCGCTCAAGGGCCTGACCGCGCTTCGCGCCATCCGCTCGTTCTGGCAGCCGAGTCCCCTGCCGACCCCGCCGCACCGGCCGCTTGACGCGTATCGCGCGAACTACCGGTTCGTGCTCGGCTGGGCGCTGCGCGCCTGCTGGCGGGCCCGTGACCTCCGCTCCTACCGGGAGGCGCTCGCCATCGCGCGCGACATCCTGCCGCACCGCGTCGATCGGATCCGTGCCGCCGCGCCGAGGTGGGTTCAGGGTGGTCTGAGGCGGACGAGCCGCCTTCTCGGGTTGCGCTGACCGCGACCGGCTCAGGGTCGGCGGCCGGCGAGTCCGGGCAGTGCGACCACGCGGTAGCGGTCCCAGGCGTTGCGCGTGAACGGCGCTGCGGCTGCGGTCCGCAGTGGATGGCGCGACCGCCGACGCCACCGGTCGAGATCCCGATCCCAGTCGCGATTGCCCGCGTAACCCGACACGCGCCGCTTCTCGAGCATCTGCGCCTCGGTCCGCACCCAGCTGAGATGCAGGACGGCATCGTCGAGCGGCACCACGGCGTGGACCGGAGTGTTCCGCGGGTGCGCCGGATCGGTGTTGCGCCACGCGACGTCGACGCGGCGGTGGGGCACGCCCCCGGCCTGCCGAGCCACGGTGAGCCGCGTTCCCCCTCGCACCGCGACCGGACCGGGATAGGTCGCCTGCGTACCCCAGAACCGGCCGCACTGCTCGAGGAAGCGCCCGTCGGTCGTGGCCGCGTAGATGTTGCGGAGTGGGAAGTCGAGCACCTGCGCATCGGCCGCGTCGGCGGCCGCCACCTCGCGACGCAGCGCCGCGGGCGACGGCAGCACCTCGTCGGTGTCGAACTGGAGCACCCAGTCGGCGCCCTCGGAGGCCGCATCGAGCGCCGCCTGCCGCTGCGCGGTCTCGGTCGCCATGAGGGAGCGCTCGCCCATCACGTGGTCGCCCGGCAGCAGCGCCACCTTGCCTTCGGGGTCGGCCGAGTGGATGCGACGCAACGACTCCTCGACCGAGAGCGGGTGGCCCGACCACGAGCGATGCGTCCGGTCGTACGAGACGACGATCCGATCGACCATGTCGTAGTAGGACCCGATACTCGTCGCGATCCACGCCGGATCGCCGGCCAGCACGTAGGCGTTGAACCGGATAGGCTCGGGCGCGGTCATCAGGCGACGCCCTCGGCCGGCGCGCCGAGGAGCCTCCGGAGCTCCCGGCCGAGCGAGTCGTCGCGTCGGGGCGGCAGCGGATGCCACCCGGCCGACCGCAGCACGGCCGCGTACCCCCACGCGACGCCCACGAGCGTCACTCCGAAGCGGCGGACCCTCGCCGTGAGGCCGCCGGCGCGGCCGATGGCCCGGAACTGGCCCCCGACCCACCTGCGGAGGAGGGGCGAACGGATCCCGCCGTCGCGGGCGAGCAGCACCATGTGATTGCGCCGGCCGTAGAGCTTGTACCGGGTGTCGAACCGGGCGCCGCGCACGTGCGGCGCAGGGAGGTGGTCGACCGCCGCATCCGGCGCGAAGATCGCCCGCCCTCCGATCGCCCGGATTCGGAGGAAGATGTCGGTGTCCTCGCGGAGGGCCGTGCCCGGATAGTCGTCTCGGAAGCCGCCGAGCTCCGCGAGCACGGACCGGCGGAACGACATGTTCGCCCCGATGCCGTGGTCGACCTCGACGGGCCCGGCGGGGAGCGACGCGAACCCATCGGTCAGCGTGCCGTCGGCGAGCAGGCGGCCGATCGGCTTCGCGTACTGCTCCTCGCCGGCAACGCCGTTGCAGGTCCGGCCCGAGACCGCGGCCACGGTCGGGTCGTCGAACGCCGCGAGGAGCGCCGGCTCCCATCCGGGCCGGAGCACCACGTCGTCGTCGAGGAAGCTCACGATCTCACCGTGCACGTGCCGGAGGGCCTCGTTGCGGGATCGGGTCATCCACCCGGCGAGCTGGGGCGCGTGGACGTAGACGACCGGTCGCTCGGACTCGTCGGCGATCCCGCGTCGATCGGCGGTGGAGGCGTCGACCACGACGATCTCCGAGTCCGCGCCGAGACCCTCGGACAGGGAACGCAGGCAGCGCCGCAGGAACTCCGGCCGCTCGTACGTCACGATGCAGACGCTCAGCTTCGGTGCGTCGCCCATGGTCTCCCGTTCCTCGGCCGGTACCGGGCGATTCTATCCACGAGCCGTGCAGTACCTCGTATGCTGCCGTCATGGATCGGGCGGAGTCGACGGCGCGATCCGAGACCCGCTCGCCACGTGCTGCCTACGTCGTCCTGACCCACCGAGACTGGGCGCAGGTCGAGCGGCTCGTCCGGGCGATCCTCGCATCGAGCTCCGGCGCATACGTGATGGTCGCGCACGACGGTCGGACAACCGGGTTCCCCGCCGGCATCGGCGATCCCCGGGTCGACGTCGTCGAGCACGGGCTCGCGACCGACTGGGGCTCGTGGGAACTGGTCGAGGCGACGCTCCGCGCGTTCGAGCTGGTTCGGGAGCGCGTCGATCCGGCGCTCGTGGTGCTCGTATCCGGCCAGGACTATCCGGTCCGCCGGCTCGACGAATGGGAGGCCGAGGTGCTCGACTCGAGCGGCTGGGTGGGCACCGCCGAGCCGCTGCACTACACGCCGCACTGGGGACGTCGGCGCGGAGAAGGGCGCGACGAGCTCACCCGCTACACCCATCGGTGGTTCCAGACGCCGCTTGCGCGTCGCGGCATCCGCGTCGGGAGCCGGGCCGGGGCGGTGCTGCGCCGTGTGCGGGGCGCGGTGTCGCTCCGCACCGAGCCCGTGCTCAGCGTGCGGGTGGTCACACGCGGACGAGGCGTCTACTGGGGAATCCGCCGCCGCACGCCCTTCTCATCGCAACGGCCCTGCTACTTCGGCAGCCAGTGGGTCGCGCTGCGACGGCCGGAACTGGATCGCCTGCTCGATGAGGATCTCGCCTCGTCGTCTCGCCTCCGCCGGTTCTATCGCCACACGGTGATCCCCGACGAGTCCGCGCTGGTCACACCGCTCTCCTGGCGCGGGGCGCCGGCCGCGCTTCCTCCCGTGACGCACGTGACGTGGGATTCGAAGCGCAACCAGCCGACCGTATGCACGTTGGACGAGCTCGATGCGCTCCTGGCCTCGGGGTCGGCGTTCTGCCGGAAGGTCGAACCGGTGCGGAGCGCCGCGCTGATGGACGAGCTGGATCGGCGCACGCGCACACGGTGATGCGGCCATCCGACGTGGGAGTACGCTCCTCAGGGCGCCCATGCGGCGCGACGAGGAGGCGCGCAATGCAGGTCGGGCGACCCGAGATCCGATCCACGGATGGCACGACGACGTGGTCCGTCGGGGTGCGCGGGCTCGCGAATGCGCCGGGCCGTCTGTGGTTCGAGGTGCCCCAGCAGTTCGCCGCGATGCTCACGGACGTGGCCGACCCGGCCGTCCTCGGGCTCCTCGTGCCGGGCATGTACGCGGGCGAGCCCATGGAGGTGGATGGCGCAGTCACGGACGAGCTCGTGCACGCGCTCACGCATGGATACCAGCACATCCTCGAGGCCGTCATCCCCGGCACGATGCGGATCCCGATCGAAGCGGCGGAGCCCGTTGCTGCCGGAGCGCGCGCCGCCGGGATCGGCACGGGGTTCTCTGGTGGCATCGACAGCTTCGCCGTGATCGCTGAGCACCTGGAGCAACCCGTCCCCGACGCCCTCCGGCTGACCCACCTCTCGTTCTTCAATGTGGGCGCCATGACCGGCGGAGATCGCGGACGCCGTCGCTTCCGGCGCGTGCATGCGCAGCTCGCACCCGGCGCCGAGCGGCTCGGCCTGCCGTTCGTCCCGGTCGACTCGAACCTCGACGACTTCTTCCCGAGTGGTGCATTCGTACAGACGCACGGGCCGCGCAACCTCGCTGCGGCGTTCCTGCTGCAGGGCGCCCTGGGCGGATTCATCTTCGGCAGCACTCACCGGTACACGAAGGTGGGCGTCCGCGCCTCGCACAGCACCGCGTACTCGGACCCGATCTCGATGCCGCTCCTCCAGACCGCGCAGTTCCGCCCAATCTTCCACGGCAGCCAGTACACGCGCGCCGAGAAGACGGCGATCGTGGCCGCCCATGTCCCCGAGTCCCACGACAGCCTGCACGTGTGCACGACCCTCACAGCCGATGGACGGAACTGCTCGCGCTGCAACAAGTGCCTCCGTACGCAACTCACCCTCGAACTCACTGGCAGTCTCAACTCGTATGCCCGGGTCTTCGACCTCGAGCTCTACCGACGCATCCGCGGGGCGTACCTCGACGAGGTCGCGTCATCACGGAACTCGCACCTCGTCGAGCTGAGGGAGTTCGCGCGCCATGCCGGGCTCACCCTCCCCGGCTCGGGCGTGGGCACGCTCCGCCGCACGCTGCGCCGCGCTGCGCGCAAGGCCACGGCCGCGCGCGGCGGTGCGGGCTCCCGCGCGACGACCGACACCGGCTCGCAGCCGGGAGGCTGATCAGTCGAGTTCGCCGAGCTCGACGAGGCGCGCGAAGTCAGCGCTCGTCGCGCGCACCTCATCGAACGTCCCCTCGGTCTCGACTTGGCCGTCCTTGAGGAAGACCAGCGTGTCGGCGTGCCGCACGGTCGAGAGGCGGTGCGCCACGATCACGATCGTGAGGGTGCCCTGTAGCGTCCCGAGCGTCTTCGCGATCTCATGCTCGGTCACGTTGTCGAGCGCCGACGTCGCCTCGTCGAGCACGAGTACGCGGGGCCGGCGGTAGAGCGCACGAGCGAGTCCGATGCGCTGGCGCTGACCGCCCGAGAGCCGCACACCGCGTTCGCCCACGACCGTCTCGAGCCCCTCGGACAGCTCGGCGACGAGGCCGTCGAGCTGCGCCATCCGGATCACCTCGCGCACGCGGTCGACGTCGACCTCGTCGCGCGGCACGCCGAAGGCGATATTCGTCGTGAGGGTGGCGTTGAGCAGGAAGACGTCCTGCGGAACCACGCCGAGGCCCGCGTACCATCCGGCGAGGTCGTCGGCGATCGAGCGTCCGCCGACGATGACCTCGCCCTCGGTCGGCCGCAGCAGCCCGAGCACGATGTCGAGCAGGGTGCTCTTGCCGGCCCCGCTCGAGCCGACGAACGCCGTGGTGCGGTTCTCGCGGATGTCGAGCGAGATGCCGCGGAGCACGAACTCCTCGGAGTCTGGATAGTGGAAGCTGAGGTCGCGCAGGACGATGTCGCCCGTGAACGGCTCGGAGCTGCGAGGCCGCTCGTCGTGCACGCCACCGGCGTCGAGCTCCTCCACGGCGGTCGTGACGATCTCCAGGCCGGCCTTGCCGGTACGGATCGTCGCGAGGTTGGCGGCGACGCGGTTGAGGCCGGGAAGGGCCCGGAGCGAGGCCGCTGCGAACACGCCCAGGACCGTGAGTGCCTCGGCGGGCGTCGCCGTCGTGAAGAGGATGACTGAGATGCCGAGGATCGCGACGACGAATCCGAGCTCGAGCAGGTACCGCGGCGCGTCGGAGAGGATGCCCATCACCCGCGATGCCCTCGCCCGCCGCATCCGGGCCTCGCGGAAGCCGTCGATGAAGGCGTTGGCACTCGACGTGAGCCGGGCCTCGCGGAAGCCGTCGAGGCCGGGAAGAAGGAACTGCCAGGCTTCGAGACCGGCCGCCGCGAGTTCTTCGCCGATGCGATACTGCCGCCGCCGCAGGAACATCTGGACGCCGAAGACGAGGATGCCAAAGAGCACGACCGCGAATATCGTGACGACGAACGAGGTGTACGCGAGTACCATGACGATGGCCGCGAGTACCACGATGTCGGAGACGAGGCTCACGACCCCGAGCAGCACGCTCGAGGACTGGCCGGTGGCGTCGTTGATGTTCCGGTACACCTCGCTGATGCGGCGCGAGCGGTGGTCGGAGTACGGCGCGAGGGCGTAGCGACGCGCGAGCTCGGCAGACGAGAGCGCCGAGATCTTCGTCGTGCGGCCGAGCAGCCACCAGCGGAACAGGATCGCGCCGACGCTCTTGACGATGAACACGATCGTGATCAGTCCGGCGACGACCGGGATGAGGGTGGACAGGTCGGTCGTGCCGAGCACCCCCGAGATCCACTGCACGAACCAGTTGTCGGTGTCGCCGGTGAAGAGCTGCGTGAGCGGCACCATGGCCGCGACGCCGATGGTGTCGAGTGCGGCGAGCACGAGGGACGCGCCGATGGTGCCGAGGACCCACCGCTTCGGATCGGCGCCGGCCATGTCGAGCATCATCCGCAGCTGCGCGGTCAGGCTCCGCTCGCGAACGCTTCCTGCCATGGGTCTCCTCCGCACCTCGCCCTCGATGTCGGGCGGGCGGGCCTCAGGGCATCATAACTGCGCGGATGACGCGCGCCGCGCCGTGCGTCGTGCCGCGCCGTGCGTCGTGCCGCCGGAGCGCCGCACACGCTCATGCCCCGTCGCGCGCGAGCAGGCCGCGCTCGACCAGGTCGCCCACGAACCCCTCGACCTCGGCACGGATCGCCTCTGGCTCGACCCCGGTCAGCTCGGCGACGCGCTCCACCAGCGACCCGGCTGGGCCGTCGCAGGCCTCGGCCCAGATGAGCCCCGCGACGCCGTCGAGCACCACGATCGGTCCGTGCGGCAGCGTCGCCGCGTAGACGACGTCGTCGTGCTCGACGACGCCCACGCCGTCAGCGGGCCGGTACCCGGGCATCAGCGCACCACCTTCCGCGGCCCGTACCTGCGGTACACCGCCTGGACGGCCTGGCCGACGCCGACGAACGGGCGACGGATGAACTCGACCGCGATGTCGAGCCTCGTGGGCGTGCGGCCCAGTCGGTGCGCCAGGTGGTCGACGTTGACGAACGTCGCGCGCAGCGCCATCCGCATCGCCGCCCCCGCGCTGGGCGCGGCCCGGATGCGGGCCCGCCACTCGGCGGCGCGCGAGCCCCCCTGGGAGACGACCTTCCACAGCCGGTACTCGCGGTCGTCGCGGTACCGGTCGAGCCCGCCCACCGCGGCCGCGAACGCGACCTCGGCGTGCAGCCGCGCCACGAACTGCGTCACGTCGGCCCGGAACGCCTCGTCGGCGTCGGTCCACACGGTGACGACATCGCCGCGTGCGCCCTTCGCCGACCGCGCCGTGTTGAGCAGGAGCAGCACCGCCTGCGCGATCACGCTCGGCACCCGGCATCCGACGCCGGCGATCTGGACCGGCCGCCGGTCGGCCCAGAACACGTCGAACGCCTGCGCCGGGTCGAGGCGGATGCCGGGGAAGTACCGGTGGATGTCGATGAACCCCCACGCGTCGTGCAGGTACGTCTGCGCGTGGCCGAACGGCGAGCCGCCCTCGAAGGTGCTGTAGAGGGCCCACCCGTTCGCGCGGAGCGCGCGGTCGAGCGCGTCGACCTGCGAGGGGCGCACGAGCACGTCGACGTCGCTGCCGGCGTACCCGCCCGGACGAAGCGACGGGTCGACCGCGACCCCCTTGATGTGCAGCAGGTCGGCGCCGATCGAGTCGGCGAGATGCTGCACGGCGGCGTGCCCGAATCGCAGGCGCACCGGAAGCGGCACGCTGACCTGCGACTCGTTCACGCCCGCTGCACCACCTCTTCCAGCACTCTACCGATCCGGGCGACGTGCGCGTCGCGGCGGAAGCGGCGCGCCCATTCGGTGCAGGATGTCGCGTCGACCTCCCGCGCACGCAGGATGGCCGTGGCGAGGTCCTCCGCAGTGGGGGCGGTGGCATGGAACCCGTTCACGCCCTCGTTCACCGTCTCGAGGTAGCCGCCCGCGGGGATGACGGCGGCCGGCGTCCCCTCGAGTGCGGCCTCCAGGATCGTCAGGCCGAAGTCCTCCCTCCCGGCGCCGATCACCGTCGTCGCCTCTCGGTAGAGCCACACCAGTTCGGTGTCGCTGACACGACCGAGGCCGTGCACGCCCTCGTCCGGCGCGTCGAGCTGCTCCGAGCCCGCCCCGGCGACGACGATCGGGAGGCCGGCCAGCTTCGACGCCGCGACGGCGAGCGCGACGTTCTTGTAGCCGCGGTCGCGGGCCACGCACAGCGTGAACGCGTCGGGAAGCTCGTGCGCGGGTCGGAACGCCCGGTCGGCGACCGCTTCCACCGGCGGGTTGATCACGATGGCCTCGAGGCCGTAGGCGGCGCGGATGCGGTCCCGCGTCACGACGGAGTTCGCCACCACCGCACGCGCGCGGCGCATCGCCTCGCGGTCGCCGTGGCGGAGGACGGGCGTGCTCGCCCAGAGTCCCGCGCGGCGTACGGGGCTGAGCCGCATCCGGTAGTCGGATGCCGCGTAGAGCCAGCGGGCCGGGCTGTGCACGTAGACCACGTGGGGGATCTCGAACCGGAAGCGGTGCGCCCACCCGCTGCTCGACGCCAGGGCGACGTCGCCGCCGGTCACGACCGTGCGGGCCGCGATCGACGGAAGGGCGGGCAGGAGCCGCTCGACCTGGGCGGTCAGCGAGCCCGGGAGGCTGCGGTGCACCTCGAGGCGGCGGAATTCGTCGAAGGTTCCCTCGGGCGAGTACGCCAGCGTGTACAGCGAGCGCGAATCGAACGCGGAAGCCCAGTGCGCGACGACGCGCTCGGCGCCGCCGAATTGCACCAGGTAGTCGTGTGCGAGGACGATTTCGGGCACGGTTTCGCAATCTCGCGGAACCGCCTGCGTGCCGCGCGATCGGGTTGATGCGGCGCGGCTCGGGTTTCGCGTCTGCCGCATCCTACGTCGGTACTTAGGGGGACAGGAAGGACGGATGACACGCGGATTCGCACGTCTCCGCGATCGGCACCGGTTCCACCCCACAACTGGGGCGGCCGACGCCGGCCGGGTATCGCTTTCCGCCGATCAACCGCCCGCGGCGCCGGCGTCGGTGACGCCGACATCCGCTCTGCTGAAGTTCTGGAACGAGCGCGACGCGGTCGGACCGCGCTGCCCCTGGTAGCGCGACGAGTACGCCGGCGAGCCGTACGGCCGCTCGCTCGGCGACGACAGCCGGAAGAAGCAGAGCTGGCCGATCTTCATGCCCGGCCAGAGCTTGATCGGCAGGGTCGCGACGTTGCTCAGTTCGAGGGTGACGTGGCCGGTGAAGCCGGGGTCGATGAATCCCGCGGTCGAGTGCGTCAGCAGACCGAGACGGCCGAGCGAGCTCTTGCCCTCGAGACGCGCGGCGATGTCGTCGGGCAGCGTCACCGACTCGAACGTCGCCGCGAGCACGAATTCACCCGGATGCAGGATGAACGGCTCGTCGGGCCGCACGTCGATGAGGTGGGTGAGCTCGGGCTGATGCTCAGCCGGGTCGATGAACGGGTACTTGTGGTTGTCGAACAGCCGGAAGTAGCGGTCGAGGCGCACGTCGATGCTGCTCGGCTGGATCATCGACGGGTCGTACGGATCGAGCCTGACGCGCTCGCGCTCGAGTTCGGCCCTGATGTCGCGATCCGAGAGAAGCACGATGCCAGCCTACCGATGGGGCCGAATCGGATGGCGCTGCTGCCACCCCCGCGATCAAGGCCGCTGCACTCGGTGCGCGATTCAGCGACAATTCGCGGGGGCGGCGCCCGTTGCATCTTCATTGCGAACGCCGCTGATTTCGAACCGGACTGAAGTGGGGCCGATGCACGTACGCGAGTGATCCGCTCGTACTGGAGATGACCGCGCTGCTCAAGGCACACGGCGTCCGGAACATCGTCGTCTCGCCGGGCAGTCGTCACTACGCGTTCACGCGCACGTTCGAGAGCGTCAGCGACTTCACACTCCATTCGGTCGTCGACGAGCGGTCGGCGGCGTTCTTCGCGTTGGGGCTCATCCAGGCGACGAGTGAACCGGCCGCCGTCATCTGCACCTCCGGGACGGCCGCGATCAACTACGGCTCCGCCGTGACCGAGGCCGCCGCCCAGAACCTCCCACTGGTCGTGATCACCACCGACCGTCTCCCGGAGTACCTCGGCCAGCTGGAAGACCAGATGATCGACCAGCCCGGGATGTTCACGAACTTCGTCCGCTTCGCCGGAGATCTCCGCCCGATCGCCGGCGATCGCGACCGATGGTATTGCAACCGGGTGATCAACGAGGCGCTGATCGCCGCCCGCGCCGACGGCGGCGGCCCGGTGCACCTCAACGTTCCCATCGAGGGCCACGCCGGCGTCTCGTTCAGCACGCCCCGACTTCCCGAAGCCCGGGTCATCGTGCGGCATCGGCTCGACCTCGACGGGACTGACTGGACCGCCCTGGCGGAGCGCCTCTCGCGAAAGCGCGTGCTCCTCGTCTGGGGGCAGGGGCCCCGCCCGAGCGACCGGACCATCGCTGCGCTCCGCTCGTTCATGGAGACGTTCGATGCCGCGGTCATCGCCGACCATCTGGCCAATCTCCACGTGGACACGCGCATCGGCAACCCGCCCGCATTCCTTCGCGTGGCCCGTACGCAACCGAACGTGAAGCCCGATGTCGTGATCTCGTTCGAGGGCAACATCTCGTTCAAGGATGAACTCAAATCCCTCCTGAGCACGTCGAAGCACGAGTCCTGGCGGGTCCATCCCGACGGCGCGATCGCGGACCCCTTCCGCACGCTGTCGGATGTCTTCCAGTGCACGCCGGAGCGGTTCCTGGAGCGCATGGTGGCGGCCCGCCACGGCGAACGGGTGGGTGGAGACTACGCTCGCCGACTGCTCACCATCGCGAAGTCGATTCCGTCGCCGGCCCCTGCTCACAGTGAGATCACGGCGATCGGGGCCCTCATGCGAGCGCTTCCGGCGGGCAGTTCGCTCCATATCGCCAACAGCGCACCGATACGGATGGCCCAACTGTGGGCCGTCGACGAATCGATCGACGTGTTCTGCAATCGCGGCGTGAACGGCATCGACGGATGCCTCTCCACGGCGATCGGCTACGCGGCGACAACGGCGACCCCCACGTTCGTGATGATCGGCGATCTGACCTTCTTCTACGACATGAACTCACTCGGGATCCGCGACCTGCCCCGGAACCTGCGGATCCTCCTCCTCAACAACGGAGGCGGTGCCGTGATGCACATGCCGCTTCCGGGGGACTACTCGAGATCGACTGCCGGCCGCCACGTCAGTGCGGCGCACTCGATGAGCGCGCGCGGATGGGTGGAATCCATCGGCATCGAGTACCGCGAGGCGAGCACGACGGAATCGACTGCCGACGGCGTCGCATGGCTCACCGAGCCGACCATCGACGGGCCGAGGGTGCTCGAGGTGTTCTCGGACAAGGTGTCCGACGTCGCGCAGTTGCACGGGTACTACGCGGGACTGGCAGGCAGCGCAGTCAAGCCCGGACTCGCCTGGAGAATCCGACGCTTCGGCGGCCGGGTCTTGCGACGACTGGGTTTGCGTTGACCCGGCAGGTGCTTCGTTCTCGAGTGACGGGAGACCCATGAGCAGGCTGAGAAGATCGGCGTCCCAGATCCTCACGAGGGTCGGGCTGCGGGCCCCGCAGGTCGAGATGGCTCGACAGTATGTCGTTCACGTCGACGAGCCTCGGGAACTCGACGGCACGGTGGCGGTGGTCACCGGCGGGAGTGGCGCCATCGGGCGGGCCATCTCCCTGCGCCTTGCGCTCAACGGTGCCGAGGTCTACGTGCTGGGGCGGTCGGGCGCGAAGCTGGACGAGGTCGTGAGCGAGATCCGTTCGCACGGAGGACTCGGTCAGGCCGCGATCGTCGACCTCGAGGATGACGACGCCGTGATGCGGTTCTTCGCGTCACTCCCGACCATCGACATCCTCGTCAACTGCGCGGGCGGGAGCTCTCGCGGAGCACACGCTCCCGTCTGGGATCAGTCGCTCGAGGTCGTCGACCACATCCTCTCCGTGAACCTCCGGGCTGCCATCCTGTGCACCCGCGCCGCAGCGCAGAAGATGACCGCACAACGTTCAGGTCGCATCATCAGCGTCGGCTCGGTCATCTCGAGCGCCGGAAAAGCACGCTTCGCCGACTACGCGGCCGCGAAAGCGGGGCTCGCCGGCTACATGAAGTCCGCGGCGATCGAACTCGGCCCGTTCGGAGTCACGGTCAACGTCGTGTCGCCCGGCATCGTCCCTCGCGGCCGGCAGTCATCGGTCGAGCTGGAGCGCCTGAGGCAGACGAACGTGATGGGCGAGGTCGGCCGTGAGGAGGATGTCGCCGAAGCGGTCGGCTTCCTCGCGAGCCCACGTGCGCGATTCATCACCGGTCAGGAGCTCGCGGTGGATGGCGGCCGATCGCTCGGCCTTCGGGGCGACCAGTGACGCGGGCGGTACTTGCTACGATGGTCACCGCGGCGTCACCGGATGTCGCTTCGCCGATGTAGTTCAATGGTAGAACTTCTGCTTCCCAAGCAGACAGCGCGGGTTCGATTCCCGTCATCGGCTCCACGAAAACCGCCTGATCAGACGTTCGTTTATGATCCAACAGCAGGCGCCTAATCCCACATTGCGCGCGGAAACAGTCCACGCAGATGCACCTCGAGAGGTTCGCGCGCTGCTCAGGGATTTCGGCGGCTGCGGAGCTGCGACTCTCGATCGCGAAATCGCGCTCGTAGTCACCTGATAGTCCCAGAATCGAGCGGACCCTCGCCTCAGCGGAGCTGACAACACCGTCGACCTAACCGGCTCGAGCACTTTGTTCGCCGACCGTGTGACGAGCTCGGCTCGAACGTTCGGTCGCACGCCCTATCCGGCAGCGGACGATCGAGCGATCGAACGTTGAGGCAGCGCACCAGCGCCGGCCACAGCCGTCACAGCCCATCACCGGGAGCGCCTAGTCCGACTGGGCCCCTGAGTAAAGGACTCGCTTCCATTTCTCACGGCTCGTATCCTCCGAGTGCAGGAGCCTGCGATAGCGAGGGGAAGCATGGACGCTTCAGGGGATGTCGGTCCATCGAGCGAAGATGTCGGCGATTCGTCAGGTGAACCGGGCCGCGGCGATGAGCGACGGGCGGGCCGGTTAGCCCCCGCGAGCCCGTCGGCCGTAGATATCGCCGAGCTGTCTCGGCGTGCGTTCCGCGCGGAGATGGATCTCCTCGCGTACGTGGATGAACTCGAGAACGAGGTGCGCCGCCTCCGCGTTCGACTGGGCGATGGCCCCGATGGGTACGACGCGGCGGAGGGCGTCGACTGACGTCCACTGAACTCACGGGAGGCGGTGGGGCGCGGTACTCGACGATCAGGGGCTCGGCGTGCTCGTCGGCGTCGCCTCCGGGCTCGGCGACGCGTCCGGCGCGGTCACCTCGGCGAGGGCGCGCTCGAACGCGGCGATCGTCGCAGCATCCACCGTGCCGGTCGGCTCGACACCCAACTCGGTCTGGAACGCCTGCATGGCTTCGGTCAGGGCGTCGGTCCAGACCCCGTCGACCGGCCCATCCCAGAAGCCGGCGAGCTTCAGCGTCTGCTGCACCGCGGCCGTCGAGGCCAGCGAGTCCTGCGCGGCCGCACCGCCGAGCGCCACGAGCTCGGCCTGGAGGGCCGCGGCCGTCGCCTTGTCGACCGTGCCGGTCGCCGGAAGCCCGTTCGCCGCCTGCAGGTCCTCGATCGCCTGGACGGTCATCGGCCCGGTGACCCCGTCCACGGTGCCTGTGTAATAACCCGCCGTGGCGAGGTCCTGCTGCAGCGCGAGCGTGTACTCCCTGACGGCAGCCTCAGCCTGCACCTGCTGGTCGTCGGTGAGGCACCCTGCGTCGACGAACAGCCGCAGCCAGGCCATCTCGAGCGCGACGACCGCGCTGTTGAACCGCTCGGACGCCTCGGCCAGCGGCGTCTGCTCGGTGATGCCCTCCTGCGCCGCCTCGAACTCGGCATCGACCTCCTTCACCCGATCGACCGTGGATGCCGGCGCCAGGGGCGTGCTCGTCGGCGGGGCGGTCGACACGGGCGCCGACGGCGTGCCGGAGGGTCCGGCCTCGGCCGCGGCGAGCTCGGCCTGCGCGTCCGCGAGCTCCTGCTGCGCCACCACGAGGTCCTGCTGCGCTTCGACCGCGGCCTCGGCGCCCTCGACGGCCTCATCGCGCGGCTCGGTGAGGTCGGCTCCCGCCGCACTCACGTCCCCGACGGTCGGAGCCGTGCTGCTCAGCACGTCCCCGTAGCGGTCGAGCGCGAGGATGTAGTCCTCGCTCGCACCGCAGAATTCGGCGGATGCCGCATCGAACTCCGCCTGCGCCTCGGCGACCGCCTTCTCCTTCGCCGTCACCTGGACTCGCGCGCGGTCGACCGCGTCGGCTCCGTCGCTGCATCCGGCCAACGCCGTGGCGAGGAGCAGCGACCCGGTGGCCGCCGTGAGGAGTGCGGAGACCCGCGCGCCGTCCGTCTTCATGTATATCCTCCGATCATGCGGCGCACATGACACGGTGCGCGGCCCGTTGCGTTCCGCCAATAGTGGCAGCGGGGTCGGCGGCGGCTCGGGACCAGAGTCCCGATCACTCCCTCGAAGTCGGCGCGACGATGAGTGCGCCACCGTCGGCGCAAGGGGGCGGGACGCGGTACGGGCACAGGTCGAGGCCGCGCGGCCGTCGGACGGAGGAGGACCCGCGGACACGTGACCTCACCGTCGGTCAGACCCACGCTGTTCACGCCGCCGACGCACGCGCGTCCACACCTGATCCAGCACCACCGCCAGCCCGATGATCACCAGCAGGGCGATCGCGGTTCGCGGCTGCTCGACCAGCGTGGTCGTGCAGAACACCACGAAGGTCACCGCCGTCGTGATGAGCGCGATGGTCAGCACGATGAGACTGGCGCCGGTCTCGCGATAGACGCGGAAGTGCGCGATGGTGACCGCTGAGAAGACGATCAAGGCGACAGCGCTGCCCAGTGATGCGATCGCGTTGAGGTCGAGCAGCAGCAGTTGCACGATGGTGAGCGCCGCCATCACCAGCAGGCCGACCGGCACTCGACCGAGCGAGCGCGAGAACGCGGACGGGAACAGCCCGACTGCAGCGAGATGCTGCGTCATGCCGACGGACGGGTAGAGGCCCGCGTTCACGGCGCCCGTCGTGGAGAAGATGGCCGTGACCACGATGAGCGAGTACCCGAGATCGCCGAGTACGGGCTTCGCGGCCTCCGCGATGGCCGTCTCGCCGTACTCGACGACCTGGTCGGCGGTCAGGGTGCCGAAGACGCCGAGCGAGACGGCGACATAGATCGTTGTCGCGATGGCGATGGCGATGTACATCGCGCGGGGCAGCTGTCGCTTGGGGTCTGGGAGGTCGCGTGCCGTGAACGTGATGACGCCGAAGCCGAGGAATGCGAAGAAGGTCAGCGCGACGCTCGCGATGATCTGCTGGAACCCCGGGTACCGCGCCGGTGCGAGCAGCGTCGGATCGAGGTTCGCGATGGTCACGACCGCGAACACCGCGAGGATGGCCAGCACGATCTTGACGATGACGGACTGCACGCGGGCGACGGCCTGCGAGCCGATGGCATTCAGCCCGGTCATGACCACGACGAGCAGGATGGCGAAGACGGTCGCCCAGACCGGATCGTCGTCGGTGAAGGCGGTGCTCACGTACCCGCCGAACGACGCGGCGACCATCGCCGTCACGATCGAACCCGCCGTGTAGAACAGCCAGGCGCCGATCGCGGTGACGTGACCCTCACCGAACCCCTTCGACAGGTACGTGAGGAGGCCACCGCCCGACGGGTACGTCGAACCGAGCTTGGCGAACGAGTACCCCTGCAGCGCGGCGATGATCCCCGCGATGAGGAACGACAACCACACGGCAGCGCCGGCAACGGCGCCCGCCGAGCCGAGCAGGGCGAAGATCCCCGCACCGACCATCGAGCCGACGCCGATGAACGTCGCCTGGGTCACCGTCATCCGTTTCGCCGACTTCGCCTGCGACATCCGCATCCCCGCTCTCGCCCGATGGTGGAGACCACTGCGCCCACAACGTCGAGGGCGAGGCGGCCATCGGCCGATATTCAAGCGGATGTCCGCTTCAGCAGACTCGACGAAAGTCCCGCCTGCCGGCACACGGCGGACCTCGGGCCTTTCGTCCCACGATCTGCGAACGCGATCGACCAGACTGCTGCCTTCAGTCCCGTGCCGGCTCGTCCTCGATTCGGCATGCTTCGGCGCGTCGTCGGAAGCTGATCGACGTGCCCGGGAGCGGGCGTATCGAGCACCCGCGCCGAGAACGCACGCGGAGGAGGCAGCGATGACCGTTCCAGCGGCACGATCCGAACTTGCGCCGTTCACCGCCGCGGACTATGCGGCGAGACTCGAGCGGGCCGCGCGGTCCGCGGAATCCGCGGGACTGTCCGGACTGCTGCTCACCCCCGGGCCCGACCTCCTCTATCTCACCGGGTACGCCCCGGTCGCCATCACGGAACGCATCACCATGCTGGTCGTCCCCGTCGACGGGGAGCCGACGATGATCGTTCCGCGGCTCGAACGACCCGACGCTGAGGAGACGCCCGGCGCGGCCGTGTTCCGGCTGGCCGACTGGCCCGACGGAAGCGACCCCTACGCGGCCACCGCGCAGCTCATCGGCCCGGGCCGCTACGCACTGTCGGACTCGGCATGGGCGATGCACCTGCTCGGATTGCAGGGCCGGCTGCCCGACACGTCGTACGTGTCGATGACGACCGCGCTCCCGATGCTGCGGGCGATCAAGGACGACGACGAACTCGACAGGCTGGCCGCGGCCGGCGCAGCAGCCGACGCGGCGTACGGCGAGATCCTCAAGGTCCGCTTCGCCGGCCGGAGCGAGACCGATGTCGGCAACGACCTGGCGAGCCTGCTCCGCCGCTTCGGGCACTCGCAGGTCGACTTCACCGTGGTCGGCTCGGGTCCCAATGGGGCGAACCCGCATCACGAGATGGGTGAACGGCTGATCGAGCACGGCGACATGGTGGTGCTCGACTTCGGCGGTCTCATGCACGGCTACGGATCGGACACGACGCGGACGGTCCACGTCGGCGAGCCCACCGACGAGGAGCGAGAGGTGCACGAGATCGTGTGCCGAGCCCAGCAGGCGGGATTCGAAGCGGTCCGTCCCGGCGTCGAGTGCCAGGAGGTCGACCGAGCCGCACGCGCCGTGATCACCGAAGCCGGCTACGGGGAGTACTTCATCCACCGCGTCGGTCACGGGATCGGGCTGACCACGCATGAACCGCCCTACATGGTCGAGGGGGAACGACAGCCCATGCGACCCGGCATGTGCTTCTCGATCGAGCCGGGCATCTACCTTCCGGGAAGGTTCGGTGTCCGGATCGAGGACATCGTCACGGTGACGGCCGAGGGCGGCCGCCGGTTCAACCGGACGCCCCGCGAGATGGCGATCGTCGAGTAGTGGCCGAGGTCAGCGACCGTGCGGTGCTCCGCCGATTCCTTCTCGGACTCGCGGAGGCGCTGAACGCGGCCTCCGAGACGGTCGACGGGATCCGCGACCGGATGCTGGCCGTCTCGCGCGCGTACGGTCGCCCAGACACCGACATCCTGGTGCTTCCGACGGCGATCTTCGTGCAGACCGGAACCGCAGAGGAAGGCAGGGTCGCGCTGCGCTCCATGCTCACCCCTTCCTTCCGGTTCGACCAGATCGCGGCGCTCTACACGCTGGTGGAGCAGGCGAAGCGGGCCGAGATCCAGCCGCTCGAGGGCATCGGGCGGCTGAACGAGATCGGAGCGATGCGACCGCGGTACGGCTGGTTCGTGCGCACGTTCGGGCACGCGCTCCTCGTGACGGGTCTGGCGCTCCTGCTGACGCCCACCTGGCAGGGGGCGCTCGTCGCATTCGTGCTCGGCGCGTTCATCGGCCTCGCGAAGCTCGTGCGATCCCGGACGCTGCAACTGGTGTTCCCCGTCTTCGCGGCGTTCGCGTGCGCGCTCGCGGTGTTCCTCATCGCGCCGTACGTCGAAATCGGCGATCCCATCAGGTTGCTCATCGCCCCGCTCGCGACGTTCCTCCCCGGCGGAGCGCTCACGACGGGCACCGTCGAGCTCGCCGCCGGAGAGATGGTCGCCGGCGCATCGCGGCTGGTCCTCGGCCTCGTCCAGCTCGCGCTGCTCACGTTCGGCATCATCGCGGCGGGGACGTTGGTGGGGGTGGAGAGCTCGACCTACCTCTCGCTCGGCGGATCCGATCCGTTCCCGTGGTGGACCGCGATCGGCGGCGTGCTGCTCTTCGCGGTCGGCAACCACCTGCACTTCTCAGCCCCGTCCTCGACATTCGGGTGGGTGCTGCTGGTGCTGTTCGTGGCGTACGGGGGCCAGCAGCTCGGCCAGGTGCTCATCGGCTCGACGGTGAGCGGCTTCGTCGGCGCCCTCGCGATGACCCCCGTCGTGCTTTGGATCGCGAGCCTCCGCCATGGGGTGCCGTCGCAGCTGACCTTCCTCCCCGGGTTCTGGCTCCTCGTGCCCGGGGCTGCCGGTCTCGCGGGCCTCACCGAGGCGGTCGGCACGAGCGAGGGCTTCCAGGACTTCGCCACCGCGCTGACGTCGGTGATATCGATCGCGCTCGGAGTGCTCATCGGCACCGCGCTGTACCGTGTGGTGCACCGCGGCGCCGCGGAGATCGCCGCGTTCCACATCGACCTCCCGGCGGCACTGACCGAGGAAGTGGCGCCGCCCCTGTGGGCGCGCATCATGCCGGGTACCCCGAAGTCGATCTGGGGTGCGCGCCGGCGTGGACCGCGGGACTCGGACCCGGGTGGCGGGATCGCCGGTGCTGCGGCGTCGGATGCTCGACGGGGCCGGGTTGGTGAACGGCCTTAAGTCCCAAGGCCGGGCGACCGCCCGGCGATAGCGTGCCCCCATCCGGCACGTGAGCCGGCATCGAGGGGGCGATCATGATCACGCAGTCGGGCACGACCTTCCATTGCGCTGGCGCGACATCGGCCGGATGCACCGCGAAGCTCGGGCGGTGCGAGCGATGAGCGCCGCGGATGCCGCGGCCGGACGCGCCGACGCCGCGCGCATGGCCCGCACCCGGGCTCCGGCGGTCACGTACATCTCGTGGATCGCGCTCGCACTGATGACGACCGCCTCAGTGGCGAGCCTGCGGCCGTCGCCGACGATGGCGGTATACGGGCTCGCGTGCATCTTCCTCTACGTCGTGCCCGCGATCGTCTTCCTGCTCCCGACATCGCTGGTCTCGGCGGAGCTCGCCTCGGGATGGAAGGGCGGCGTCTACAACTGGGTCGCCACGGGCATCTCGAAGCCGATGGGCTTCCTCGCGGTGTGGTGCCAGTTCGCGATGACGATCTTCTACTACCCGACCCTGCTCGGATTCGTCGCGTCGACCCTCGCCTACGTGATCAATCCCGCCCTGGCGAGCAGCGGCGTCTGGACGGCGCTCGTGATCGTGGTCTGCTACTGGTCCGGCGTGTTCATCTCGTCGCGCGGGACCAAGGGCGTGGCCGGCCTCGCCAGCTGGGGCCTGATCATCGGCACCCTCATCCCCGGTGCCCTGCTCGTGCTGCTCGGGGCCGTCTTCCTCGGCCAGGGCAACGAGTCGGCGGCGCCGATGACGGCCGAGAACCTGCTCCCGCAGTGGGCCGGCCTCGCGAGCCTCGTGCTCATCGTGAACAACTTCCTGTCGTACAGCGGCATGGAGATGAACGCGGTGCACGTGTCGTCGCTGAAGAACCCCGGGAAGGAGTTCCCGAAGGCGATCTTCCTCGCCATGGGCCTCGTCCTCCTCATCTTCATCCTGCCGGCGTTGGCGATCAGCTGGATCGTCCCGGCCGAGCAGCTCTCCCTCACCGCCGGCGTGATGCAGGCATTCGACGCGGTGCTCGCGGTGTTCGACTCGCAGTGGCTCACGCCGATCATCGGCATCGCGCTGGTGGCCGCATCGCTCGGCGGCATGCTGACGTGGCTGGCCGGGCCGTCGAAGGGCCTGCTGCTGATCTCCCGTCAGGAGGGCTATCTTCCGCCGTTCCTGCAGAAGCTGAACAAGAACGGCGTGCAGCAGAACCTGCTCGTGACCCAGGGCATCATCACCACGATCATCGCGCTCGGGTACGCGCTCATCCCCCAGGTCTCGAGCGCGTACTGGATCTTCTCGGTGATCACCACGCAGGTGTACCTGATCATGTACCTGCTGATGTTCGTCGCGGCGGTGCGCCTGCGGCGCACCCACCCGGACCATCCGCGCGGCTTCCGCGCGCCGCTGCTCGTCACCATGTGCGTCGTCGGCTTCACCGCCTCGCTCGCGGCGCTGCTGGTCGGGTTCATCCCGCCGTCGCAGTTCAGTGAGGGCAACCCCCTGGTCTACTTCGTGATCGTCGCAGGCGGCGCGCTCGGCCTCGGGCTGCTCGTTCCATGGCTGTTCTACCGGCTCCGGAAGCCGTCGTGGAAGCAGCCCGATGCGGCGGCGCAGACGGAAGCGGAGGTGTCGGGATCATGAGCACCCAGATGGAGACGCAGCCGACGCGCGAGCGATCGATCATCTACATCATCACCGTGGTCGTGCTGGTCGCCCTCGGCGCGATCGCGGTGTTCACCTTCCTCGCGGCCCGCGAGGAGGCACGCGGGGTCGACAAGGCCGAGGAGCTGATCACGTCCCTCGAGGACGCCGGCGTGGACGTCACGCTCACGGCACAGCAGATCGCCGGCGTCCTTGGCGACGACGGCGGCGTGGTGTGCGCGGACCCGAATTCGGCCCTCAGCAGGGCGGCCCTGCTCGATCGGCTCGCGAACGGCGCCGGCGGTCCGGGCCAACGTCCGATCCTCGCCGAGGACCGGCTCGTCGAAGCAGGGGTCCTCATCATCCAGACCTACTGCCCCGATGAGCTCGAGGAATACCAGCAGTTCATCGACGGGCTGGAGCTCACGGACACGGAGAACTGATCGTGGGCGACCTTCGTTCACGGGTCGGCGAACTCATGGCCGCGACCGGGCGGTCCGAGCTCGCCGAACTCGTCGCGATCCGGTCGGTCGCGGACCCGCGCCAGTTCCCGCCCGAGGAGTGCGAGCGGGCGGCGCTGTGGGTGCGCGACCGGTTCGCCGAGCTGGGCTTCACCGATGCCCGGCTGGAGACGACACCCGATGGCAGCAAGGCCGTCGTCGGCTCGCGTGCCTGCCCCGACCCGGATGCACCGACCGTGCTGCTCTACGCGCACTACGACGTGCAGCCGCCGCTCGATGACTCGGCATGGCGCACTCCGCCGTTCGAGCTCACCGAGGTCGGAGGGCGCTGGTACGGCCGCGGTGCGGCCGACTGCAAGGGCAACATCCTGATGCACCTGCTCGCCCTGCGGGCACTCGGGGACGACATCCCGGTGAATTTGAAACTCGTCGTCGAGGGCTCTGAGGAGCAGGGCACCGGCGGACTCGAGGCGTTCGTCGCCGCGAACCCCGACCTGCTGCGGGCCGACGCGATCCTCGTGTGCGACACGGGCAACGCCGCAGTCGGGCGTCCCGCCGCCACGGTGACCCTTCGCGGCATGGTGAACGTCGTCGTCGGGGTCGAGTCCATGGTTTCGGAGGTGCACTCCGGCATGTTCGGCGGGCCCGCGCCCGACGCCCTCGCGGCGCTCATCGCAATCCTCGCGTCGCTGCGGGATGCAGACGGCAACACGACGATCACCGGCCTCGACGCCTCCCGGCGATGGGAGGGTGCGCCGTACCCGCCGGAACAGTTCCGGTCCGACGCCGGGGTGCTCGAGGACGTCGCGCTCCTCGGCGATGGGACCGTCTCGGACATGCTCTGGGCACGACCCGCCGTGACGGTGCTCGGCATCGACTGCCCGCCGGTGCTCGGCTCCACCGCGGCGATCGTGCCGCGCGCCGCTGCTCGGCTGAACCTCCGGATCCCACCGGGAATCGAAGCGGATGACGCGCACGCGGCGTTTGAAGCGCACCTGCGCGCAGCTGCACCCTGGGGCGTGCACGTCGAGGTCGAGACCGAGGCAGTCGGATCCCCGTTCTCGGCGGACACTGACGGGCCCGCCTACCGCGCCATGGCCGCCGCGATGCTCGAGTCGTACGGCGTGCCCATGACGACGCTCGGCCAGGGCGGGTCGATCCCGCTGTGCAACGTGTTCGCCGACACCTACCCGGGCGCGGAGATCATTCTCATGGGGGTGGAGGAACCGCTTGCCCTCATCCACGCACCCAATGAGAGCGTGGACCCGACCGAGATCGAGCGACTCGCCCTCAGCGAGGCGCTGTTCCTCCGCGGGTACCGCGCGGCGCCCGACTGACTGCGAGTCGGCGTGAGGGCGGATGTCGCAGCATCCCTCTCACGTGCGCACAACCGTGGCGTCCGTCTGCCGAATGGTCACGAAAGCGCCCGCTTCCTGCACGCGCGCGTCTTCGCTACTCTGGTGCGGTTCCAACGGCTCGGCTCGCCGTCTTCGACTGCCGCGCGAGGTGGTACATGGCTGCTTGAGTGCGACGCCGCAGTCCCGGCTTTCATCAGTGCGAGCGAGATCGAACGGATGATCGTGGCGCAGACGCTCCACTTCGAGAAGTTCGCCGCCTCATCCTGAAGGTGGCGGGTCAGCTCACCCGCCTTGACTCTCGCTGAAGCTGGTACACGGCGGCTTGGGTGCGACGCCGCATGCCAAGCTTCGTCAGCAGCCCGGACACATAGTTCTTCACGGTCTTCTCCGTGATCCCGAGCTCATCGCCGATCTGCTGGTTCGACAACCCTCGCGCGATCCCTTCGAGGACCTGCCGTTCGCGTTCGATCAGCGCACCGTACCGCGGGTCGTCCAAGTCCACTGCCGGTGCGCGACGCAACGCCAGCGCAGCCACAGCTGGAGAAATCACCGACCTGCCCGCCGCGAGAGCCCGGATGTCGCTGACAATGCCGCTCCCACGCGTGCCCTTCAAACGGTACGCGGAAGCACCCGCGAGTACGGCGGCGACCGCCGTGTCGTTGTCGTCGTACGCCGTGAGAATGAGACAGGCAACCCCGGGGCTGGACGATCTCAGGCTCCGACACAGCTCGAGCCCACTGCCATCAGGCAGCCGGACATCGAGGATGGCGACGTCTGGTTCGGCCGGATCGATCGTGGCGAGGGCCTCTGCGACCGTCGCGGCTTCACCCACCACCTCTATGTCCGACTCCAGGGCGAGCAACTGCGCGATGCCGAATCGGATGATCTCGTGGTCATCGACGATGAAGACGCGGATCATTCCGGACCGCCCGCCTCGACCATCCATTCACGCGCACGCGCGAGCGTTTCGTCCACGGCCACCAGCAGTGACGGCTGGCGGGCATTCGATCGTTCCCGCAGCTTCAACGGATCTCCCCCGGATCGGCGTGGCGTGATGCTAACACCCACGGGCGAACATCTTGAGGGTTATGACCCGCGAATTGCTGAGACCGCACGCCTCGCGGCAAGGCGTCGTGAGCGCGTCGTGAGCGCGTATACCCGCCGACCGGTGGGTCGGTCCTTCACTGACGGGCTGATCGATGCCGTCGGTATGGAGAACCGTGGGGCGAGGGACCCGAGTCCGACCGCGGGAGCGAACACATCCCGAGCGCATCGCCAGCAGACCGGACGGAGCTCGTAGTCACTTAATGGTCACAAAATCGCGATCACCTTGGTTCACTCGAGTTCACACTTCCCCGTGATTCCGGGGCTCGTGAGACTGAGTGAAGCCGAGTGAATCACTACTGGATAACTTCTGCTTCCCAAGCAGACAGCGCGGGTTCGATTCCCGTCATCGGCTCTTCGTAAATTGCCTGATCAGCGGCACTTTCTATGCTCGCCCAGCAGGCAGGCAATCCCGCATTACGCACGGAAACAGTCCACGCGGATGCACTTCGATAGGTTCGCAGGGCTGATCAGGGATTTCGACTAGCGCGGAGCCGCGACTCTCGATTGCAGAATCACTCTCGTAGTCACTTAATAGTCACAAATTCGAGCGGACCCTCCGCCTCAGCGCCCGCCGACCGACGGTCATGCGCCTCGACTCATCGACTCGCTCGCGGTGGGACACTGATCAGTGTGACCGTCGAGTTCGAGTGCCGGACGCACGTGCCCGCCGGCGTGCAGGCGGCATTCGACCGCTCTCGGAGCATCGACCTTCACATGGCGTCCATGTCCGATTCGCGCGAGCGCGCGATCGCCGGTGTCACCGCCGGTCTGATCAGCGAAGGCGAAGAGGTCACCTGGCGGGCGTGGCATTTCGGGGTGCCGATCCGAATGACCAGCCGCATCACCGCGATGACGGAACCGGGGCACTTCGTCGACGAGCAGGTGCGCGGCCCGTTTCGCTCGTTCCGGCACGAGCACGAGTTCCGACCGGACGGGTCCGGCACGCTCATGATCGATCGCGTGAAGTTCGACGCGCCACTCGGACCGCTCGGCACGATCGCGGAATTAGTGATCGGCCCCTACCTGCGCCGCCTCATCGAGAAGCGCAACGCTCACATCGCGGCAACCGACTGATCACCGCCGATCCCTCTGCAGACAGTGAGGGGTCGTGCTCGCGGGTCGACGGCGATGAGATGCTGGCAGATGTGACAAGGGCACCGGGAGCACGGCGACGAGCGGTCCTCGTGATGGCCGCTCTGGTTCTTGTCCTCACCGGCTGTCGCACGGAGTACCACGGCTTTGACAGTGGGATCGACGGTGTGCTGGCGCGGGAGATCGCGTCCTTCGAAGACCCCTTGTCGTGGAGCCTCTTCCGGCCGGACGTCGAGGACAACGAGCCGGCCGCCTACTTGGACGCGATCGACGGCCAGCGTTGGGACGGGTCCGAAGACGCCGCGGGCCTGGACCTCCGCATGGGCGGAGTGGTCCTCTATGAGACGACCACGACCGATACCGATGTCGAGCTTTCTGTATTCATCGCCTCGGGTCCACGACCCGATGTCGCGACCGACGAGGGTCTGAAGTACCGGGGTCCGAGCACGGTATTCACGTGCTACGGGATCAAGGCTCAGTTCCAGCCCATGTCCCTGCCCTCCGTCGACCGGGCCATCTTCGATGACTGCCCGTCAGCACTCGTCGAGCTGCTCCCCGAGGACGCGGCGTTCGCCAGCGCCGAGGTGTTCGACGGGTGAATGCGCGAGCTCGCTCCGAATCGGCCACGGATGCCAACCCACTTCCGCGAGCCATCGGCCCACGGGCGCTTCGCCCGAAATGTGAGCCGGGACCTAAATTGATGGGATGCGCGGCTTCTATGTAGATGAACGGGACTCGACGTGGGAGCGCGATGATGCTCGCTATCGGATCTATGTCTTCAAGGGCGCTGACAACGCGACAACGACCTTCGACCTCCTCGAGGCGACGATCGAGCAGGCGCTGGAGTCAGCGTTGGCGCTGTCCAACGGAGATGAGCACTTATGGTCTCTTGCACTTGTCGAGAACGACTCACGTGGGTTGCGCGGCTTGATCTGGTTGTCAGGGATGGATTACAACGACCCGCCGAGCTCGGCTCGCGAGTGGCAGCGGCGGCGCCAGATGCAGGACCGGTATCTGCTCGACAAGGATCGGCGAGGAATGCCGACGGTACTTCCGAACGGCTTGCGCGTCATCCGGATGTTCCCCGAGTGGGTGAGTGGGTGGCCGCTGTGGGAGGACTTCACCGACGACTATCGGCTCACCGGCCACGACCTGGCGCTCACCCCAGAGCTCAGCCAAGCCCTGTACGACTGGAACGAGAGGTGGCTGACGCGCCACACGGACGACCCAGTTCCTGGAGGCTGGCGAGAGCAGGGCGAGCACCTCTTCCTTCAGCTGCAAGCCGAGCTGGACGGGGTCGCCGAGGTGCGGCCCGAATTCATGTCCTGACCTCTCGCGCCCGCAGAGGGATCGTCCGCGCGCCGCCCGGTGGCCGGCGTGCGGGCGGTCAAGGACGCGCTGATCTTATTGAGGGACGGCCGCCCAAGCGGTGACAGGCTGGCAGCATGAGTCCTGAATCGAACTCGAGCCTGTTCGCCAGCAGCGCTCGATCAGATGCGAGTCCGTCTAGGCACGACGAATCGTCTTTTCGATTTCTTGACCGCGTCGCGGGCCCCTTCTGGGACCAGTCCCGGGCTCTGATCGATGCATGGCTGAGCCGTTATCCGGAGTCGGATCAAGTTGGATTGCGCGCGCGCCTGCGGTCGGATGACGATCGGGTATTCAATTCAGCGTTCTGGGAGCTGTACCTTCACGAGATGTACCGCCGGGACGGCTGGTCGATTGAGGTTGAACCCACGCTGCCCGGAGTGAGTACCCGTCCGGACTTCCTAGTTTCCAAGGAAAGCGAGAGCTACTTTGTCGAGGCGCGTTGCACGTTCCAGGCGAATGATCGCGCCGCGGCGGCACGGCTGCAGGACGTCTACGCATCACTCGACACGATCGACAGCGGTGCCTTCCACCTTGCCGTAACGACAGTGCGCATCGGGCAGAGCTCACCATCGACGCGATCCCTGCGCGGACGGTTACAAGACTGGCTGAAGCAGCTCGACCCCGACGCGGGCGACGATTCCTTCGCCGATGACGACCCGTCTCGACAGTACGAGTGGGTGGACGGCGACTGGCACCTGCGGTTTCATCCCGTTCCCCGCCGCGCGAATGTTCGCGACGTGCGGGCTGAGCGTCCTCTTGGGGTGTTCATACCCGCCGGCGCCGAGTTCATCGATGACATCGGCAGCTTGCGTGGCGCTCTCGCTGAGAAAGGCGCGAAATATGGTGAGCTCGCACATCCGCTGGTGCTCGCCGTGAACGTAGGGAGCGGATTTCATGATGATCTCGATACCGAGCAGGCTCTGTACGGGACAGTCGGCTGGAGATTCGACTCCGCTGATCCCGTCGCCGAAACTGTCCCGATCTTGACGGAGCCCGGGTACTGGGGCTGGCCGGGTCGATCGGCCCACACGCACGTTGCGGGAGTGCTGCTCGCGGAGGGCATGCATTACGCGAGGGTCGCGCACTATAGCCCGACGTTCTGGCCTCATCCATACCCGGCGCAGGGCATTGATCCGCTACCGGTCTGGAAGCTTGCACTGCCCGGTCCCGACGGGCTGGCGCGCACCGGTCCGGCGATCTCGCCCCATGTCTTCTTCGAACTTCCCCCGGACTGGCCACACGGCGAGCCGTTTCCGCGACGCAACGTCCGCGACTGACCTGCGCAATGAGGGATCGAGATCGGACATAGGGTCGAGGCATGAAGGAGGCGGCATCCCCAGCGGTCGGAGGCATCAGCGTATTCGCGCTGCTGGTCGTTCGAGGCCTGCTTCTATGGATTGTCATCCCGGTCGGCTTCATCGCTTGGTTGCTCTTCGGCTGGGTTCTTGGCGTCGGACCAGGTCAGTTCCTCGGATGGGTCGACCTCAACATGATTGCCGCGCTCCAGCGGGTCCTTGTCCACCGCGTCAACGGCGAGTGGCCAATGGCACGAGTCGCTTTCGTGCCGATTGGCAAGCTGCAATCCGTTCGTCATCGCGTTAGCGTGCTCGATCCCGTCTGAGGGCGTCGTCATTGAGGGATCCCTCATCGAGATCGGGCGCGGTTGGAAGGAAACGTCCTCGGCATGCATGTCGGCTCGCCGATATGGTCATCAGGATCGAGAGGACTCGAAGGTTGACTGAGCGGATCGCCCACGCTGCACGCCCAGGTTGGTACGAAGACCCGGAAGCACCGGACCTACTTCGGTGGTGGGACGGCACCCACTGGTCAGACGATGCATTCCGACCCAAACCGCTCGCCGACCAGCGAGCGAATCCCTTCGCCGAGCGCGCTCGGACAATGTTCTTCTGGGCATTGGGCGTGGTCCTGCTCTTCTGGATCCTCCCGGTCGCTCTGACCTTCGTCCCCAGCAACGAGATGCAGACCCTCGGCGTCATCCTGGTGTGGGCCGGAGCTCTTCCCGGGCTGGTGCTCATCGTTCTGGCGGTAGTGTTCGGCGCGATCGGACTCAGTCGCGCGCGGCAGGTCGAAGGCCAGGGGCGCACTTCAGCTCTCACCGGGCTGATCGGCGGGATCAGCCTCTTCCTGGCGCCCGCGGTGCTCGGCATAGTCGGGATCGCAGCGGCGGTCGTTCTCACGAACGTCTGACCGGTCCGCCGAAGTACGGACGGTCTGCGGTTCTCGTATGGCCGATGCGGTGGAGTGCCCGATGAAGAGGGTCCCAACTGCAACGGCACTATCCGTTCGGCCACCCCCTCGACGATCGGCTCGCTACGCGAATGGTGCACCTATCGGGGTCGCCATTATGGTGAAGCGTGCAATGAGAGACCCCATGGTCGACCGCCGGAGCCGACTCGGCTCGCGCGCATTCCCCGCAGGTAGGACGGAGCTCGTAGTCACTTAATAGTCACAAAATCGAGATCACGTTGATTCACTCGAGTTCACACTCGCCTGTGATTGCGGGGCTCGTGAGCCCGAGTGAAGTCGAGTGAATCACTACTGGATAACTTCTGCTTCCCAAGCAGACAGCGCGGGTTCGATTCCCGTCATCGGCTCTGATCAGGGGTTTTCCCGCGAGAATCGGCTGCGATATCGATCGCGAATCGCCTCTAGTGGTCACTTAATCGTCACTTTGTTCTCAAACTCACGGGTCTCAGAGGGACTCATCTGGGCCCCGAGGCAGGCGCGATCGCACGTATCCCGCGGCGGTTACGCACGCAGCGGTGAACCCTCGGCCGCGGACAACCTGCACCGGCCATCACTCTTGGCCGGTGCAGGTGACAGGTCAGCCCTTCACAGCCGATCCCGCGACGCTCTGGACGAAGTACCGCTGGAAGATGAGAAAGATGACCAGCACCGGCAGCACCAGCAGCGTTCCGAACGCGAAGATCTGTCCCCAGTCCGGCGGCTCGCGGTCCGAGAAGACGCCCATCTCGAGCGGCAGCGGCCGTACCGCTGGGTCCGCCGTCACGAGCGAGGGCCACAGGAACTGGCCCCATGAGCTCAGGAACGTCAGGATCGCGACGGTCGCGAATACCGGCTTCGCGTTCGGCACCACGACGCGGAAGAAGGTGCCCCACGCGCCGAGTCCGTCGAGCCGCGCCGCCTCCTCCACGCTCTTGGGGACATTGAGGAAGAACGTGTAGAAGAGGAACACCGAGAACGCGTTGGCGATGAACGGGATCATCTGCACCAGCAAGGTGTCTCGCTGACCTTGCATCAACGACATCAACGGGATTGCGACGGACTCGAAGGGCACGATCACGAGCAGGATGATGAGGATGAACGCCTTGTCCCGTCCGACCCATTCCAGCCGGGCGAAGGCGTATCCGGCGAGCGAGTTCACGATCAGTCCGCCACCGACGACGACCACCGAGATCGCGATCGAGTTGAACATGAACTGCCAGAAGTACCCGGTCGCATCCGAGTCGAGGGACTCGAACACCTTCGCGTAGTTGTCCAGTGACAGATTGATCGGGAGGAACCCGGCGAATCCGTCGAGCACTTGCGACGTCGGCTTCAGGCTGCCGATGAGCAGGTAGTAGATCGGGGCGAACATCAGCAGGCCTGCGACGACCATGATCGCGTAGTCGCGGATCGCGGCGCCGGTGCGGCGGCTGCGGTGGGTGGTGCTCATCCTTCGCTCCTCTGGCGCAGCACTGCTCGTTGGATCAGGGTGATGCCGACGATGATGAGGAAGAGCACGACGGAGATCGCCGATGCCCGTCCGAGGTTGTTCTCGCTGAAGATCGCGTTGGTCGCGGTGTACAGCAGCGTCTGCGTCGCTTCCTCGTTGGCGCCGGCGGTTCGAATCAGGATGTACACCTGGTCGTAGACCCGGAACGCGAGGATCGTGGTCAGCAGGGTGACGAAGATCAGGGTGTTCCGGATGCCGGGGACGGTCACGTGGCGGAATTGCTGCCATGCGTTCGCCCGGTCCAGTCGCGCCGCTTCGTACCGCTCTTCCGGGATCTCCTGCAGCGCGGCGAGGATGATCACCATCTGGAATCCGACACCCTGCCAGATCGAGAGCAGGATGACCGATCCGAGTGCGGTCGCGGACGACCCGAGCCAGTCCTGGGCCGGCACGAGCCCGCCCGTGACGAAGCTGACCGAGGCGTTCAGGAGGCCGCTGTCGCTGCGGTCGAGGATGAGGCGCCAGATCACCGCGACGAGTGCCATGGGGAAGACGACGGGCATGAAGAAGAACGTGCGGAAGAACCGGACGCCCTTCAGCTTGCGGTTCAGCAGCACGGCGAGGAGCAGTGCGAGGGTCGTCTGTACCGGGATGACGACGACGGCGAAGACGAAGTTGTTCAGCAACGATCGTAGGAATGTCCCGGAGAGTACTGGGTCGGTGAACAGGCGGATGTAGTGGGTGAGTCCCCAGAACCGGGGAGGTCGGGCCATGTCGGCCTGCACGTTGTACAGCGACAGCACGACGGCCGCGATGAAGGGAACGGCGACGAAGGCGATGAGGCCGAGGATCGCCGGCAGGGACATGAGAACGCCGTCACGGGTGTCACGCAAACGGCGACGCGGCGTGCGTGCATCGATCGCTGCGGCGCGTATCGGCGTTGATACGGGGCTGGCCATGAGAGTCGCCTTTCTGCTGGTCGGTGTGGGCGCCCGAGGCCGGGCGCCCACACGCGGATCAGGGCTGGTAGCCGTCGTTGTCGGTGAAGTCCTGGTCGATCGAGGCGGCCGCGTCGTTCAGCGACTTCGCCGGGTCGGCGCCGCCCCAGATCGCGGAGAGCGCGCTGGAGAATTGCGACGTGACGGTCGGATACCCGGCGGTCACCGGCCGGTAGACGGCGATGCAGGAGTCCGTGATGGCGTCGGAGGCGCACGCGTTGGCGAGCTGCTCGCCCCACAGCGCCAGTCCGCCGCCTTCGCTGTACAGCGCCTCGGCTTCGAACACGGACTTCGTCGCCGCGGGGGCGCCGTTCGCTTCGATCATGGCCGTGACGTTCTCGTCGTTCAGCAGGAAGTCCAGGAACGCCCCGGCAGCGGCGCCGTTCTTGGTGCCGGAGCCGATTCCCCAGGTGAGCGACCCCGCGCCCGCCTTCGGACCATTCCCGAAGTCGGGGAGCGGCATGACGACCAGGTTGTCGCCGAGCGCTTCGCTGTAGACCGGGTAGTTCCAGTGGCCGCCGATCCCGAGGGCGACCCGTCCGTCCGGGAATGCCTTGAAGTCGGCGTTGGAGTCCACGAACGGCTTCCAGTTCGCCACCTCCGTCAGCGCCTCGACGCTTTCGTCGGAGTCAATCGCACCGGCTGCCGTGTTGTCGACCAACAGGTTTCCGCCGGCCGACCAGACGAACGGGGCGAAGGCGTAGGTGCCCCATTCGCCCGCGAGCCCCGCCTCGTTCAGGTCGAGCGACTTTCCCGACGGGCTCGCCTCGGCGAGCGTCTCGAGCGCAGCCGCGAACTCCTCCGCGGTCCATGCGGTGTCGATCGAGGTGGGGTAGGTGACCCCGGCGGCGTCGAGCATCGCCTTGTTCCCGTACAGGCCCATCGCCGAGTCGAACTGCGCCAGCGCGTACAGCTCTCCGCCAGAAGTGCCCTCCGCGATGGACCCGTCGGTGGCGTTGTCGATGGTGTCCTGCGAGACGAAGTCGCTGATAGGGGCCAGCTTTCCGTTGTAGACGTAGCTGGCGAGGGTGGGCCCGTCGATCATCAGCACATCCGGCAGTTGGTCCTTCGGGGTGCTGGTGACGGTCGTGGTGTACGTGTCGGATGCGATGAGCCGCAGGTTGGCGGTGACCTCCGACTGCGATTCGTTGAACCCGTCGACGGCGGCCTGCAGCGCGGCATTCTCGGAGTCCTGCCCCTGCGAAGCCCAGACATTGATCTCGCCGGTGCCGTCGCCGGCCTCAGCGTCGCCCCCTCCGGGCGCGCATGCCGTGACGGAGAACACGGTGGCGGCCACCGCGAGGGCGGCGAGCGCACCGCGACGTGCGATACGTGTGATTCTCATGATTCTCCTCTGGTGTTGTACCCGACTCTGGATACGTGCGGCAGGCGGGGGTTGGTGCGGCTCCGGGCGCGCCTGCAGCGAACCGGAGGTGTCTGAGTTGGGCCGCATCATCGCCGGCCCGCAGGTGAGGTCGCGACGCCCGGCAGGCCCGACGCGTCGAAGGTGAAGGGCATCGGATCGGTGATGCCTCCGACGAACGGGTGACCCGCATCCGCGTTCCGGAATGCGAGGAACGCGGGCCGGCCTTGACGGTCTTCGACCAGCCGCCCCGAGTACAGCTCCGTTGTGGTCAGCGGCTGGGCCGCGGTCACGTCGAACGGGCTGGTGGGATCGTCCAACACCACTGCCCAGGTGCCCGCATCGGCGACCCGGTCCGCGTGCGCACCTGACAGCGCGTCGCGCGTCGCGGAGAACAGCAGCACCCATCGCCCGCCGACCTGGGTGACCTGCGGAACCTCCAGATGCGCGAAGCCCGAGCCCGGAGCCGTGAGAGGGGGGCGGACCTCCCACCGGAGCAGGTCTGGTGAGAACGCGTGCCCGATCACCCCGCGATCGTCGAGCGCACCGTGGTTGGCGCGGGCGGTGACGAGCATGTGCCATCCCGTTCCCTTCGGGTCGCGGAACACCCATGGGTCGCGCCAGGCCTCCTCCTTCCAGCCCGACGTGCCCCAGGTCTCGTACCAGCGCGCATCGGCGGCCACGACGGGCCCCGGCTGCTTCTGCCAGTGGATGAGATCGGCTGAGGTGGCAACGCCGACGGTCTCGATGTTCGCCATCAGGGGCTCGTCGCCGAGGAACTCCGAACCGGTGTAGAACATCCGCCACAGGCCGTCGTCACCTCGAACCACGCACCCGGTCCACGTCGCGGTCTGGTCGAACGAACCGGGCAGCCCCACATCGAACGGGGATTCCCGGACGTCCCACTCGACCAGGTCGGTCGACACGGCGTGCCCGATGCGCGCGAACCGGTGCCGACGCTCTTCACGTTCCAGCGAGGTCGGCGCGTGCAGGAAGTAGATGTGGAACCGCTCGCCATCGTCGGCGAGCCAGAAGTCCCAGACCCACGCACCGTCGACGTTCAGCACGGTCGGCCGCCCGTCCGCTCGTCGCGCGCCATCCGGAGTTCGTCGATACCCATGGTTCCCTCTTCGTTGAAGCTTCCAGCCGGTTGCTAAACCGCTTGACTAGTTAAGTTAGGCGGTTTAGCACGGCAAGTCAAGCGGTTTAGCAGAATCGGAGATAGCATTGCCTTCGACAGCCGAATGGAGGACACGTGGCCCAGCGACGAGTCACCATGGCCGACGTGGCCAAGCTCGCCGGTGTGTCGCCGACCGCGGTGTCGCTGGTGCTCAACGACCGACAGGGCACCCGGCTGTCTGCAGACGCGGCGGCCCGGGTTCGCGCCGCCGCGGATCAGCTCGGATATCGACCGAACCTCACCGCGCGCGCCCTCAGTACGCAGAAGTCACGGGTGATCGGCTTCATCTCGGAGCAGGTCACCACCGACCGACTCGCCAGCGGCCTCATCCGTGGTGCCCTTCGGGAAGCGAAGCGGCAGAACCACGTGCTGTTCATCGCGGAGACGGAGGGCGAGGCCGACGCCGTCGATGAGGCGGTCGATGCCCTCATCGACCGCCAGGTCGACGGGATCATCTATGCCGCGACGCGCCCGCAGAGCCTGCGGGTTCCCGAACACGTCGGCAGCACGCCGGTCGTCATGCTCAACGCCGTCTCGGACGACGGGCGGAACGCGGTGCTGGCCGATGAGTACGCCGGCGCGAGGGACATCGTCGGCCTGCTCCTCGATGCCGGGAACACCGGCAACGTCGTCATCATCGGTCGCTCACTCGACCAACCGGCCGACGAGTGGCTCACGGTGGCGGTCCGTCGGCGACTCGACGGTATCTGGGACTCGCTGAACGAGCACGGGATCCAGCCCATCGCCCAGGTCCCATGTCAGCCCTGGTCGGTCAGGAACGGATACGCCGCCGTCCGCGACCTCCTCGCTGCCGGCGTGCAGCCGCACGCCATCATCTGCCTGAACGACCGACTCGCGTTCGGCGCCTACCGCGCGCTGTCGGAGGCGCATCTCTCGCCGGGCCGCGACGTGTCCGTCATCGGCTTCGATGACGATGACATCGCCGTCTACCTCGAGCCGATGCTGACCACCGCGGCCGCCCCGTTCGAGGAGATGGGCGCCCTCGCCGTGCAACTCGTGCTGGACGGCGAGGGCGAGCACGGAGAGCGCCTCGTGCCCATGCCGATCCGGGTCCGCGACTCCGTCAGGCACGCCGCACGAGTCGCCGCCGACTTCGACACGAGCAGCGAGCCCGACTGGACGAGGTGAGTCCCCTCGGAGCCCGCGCTGAGCAGTACTCCCCCAGGCGCAAAATGGGCGGGATCAGGGGAGCAGAACCGCGATCTGACGCCTGATCTCCTCGACGACCTCATCGACGGTGAGGGTCAGGCTCGGGCTCCCCGCCATGCTGACGAACATCACGGCTGACACGACCCGGGCGAGCGTGGCGGCCTCGGAATCGCTCACGCGGCGAACTCGTCTCACCACCTCGGCGATCGCCTCCTCGGTCCGCTGGGTGATCGCGATCGCATCCCGGTGATGGGGTTCATCGGCGTCGCCGAACACGATCTCCCGTAGGTACGTGCGTCCATTGTCGACGCGCGTCCGGTTGCACTCCACGATCGGCCGGATGATCGCCAGCAGGGCGTCCTGGGCGTCGGTCATCGTCTCCGCGTCGGCACGACCTCGCTCCAGAGCCCGCTCGTAGCTGTCGTTCTGCACCAGCAGGAGCAGCTCGGCCTTGGACTTGGCGTAGAGGAACAGTGTCCCGGCCCCCACATCGGCCCGGTCGGCGATCTCCTGCGTCGTGACCTCATCTATGCCGCGCTCCGCGAACAAGTCGCCGGCCGCAGCGACGATGCGCTGCAGCTTCTCCTGCTTGTTGCGCTCACGCCGGCCGATCACTTCGGGCGCTGACGGCATGACCTTCCCTCCGGAATATTTGTTGAGTGCGCTCAGTTATGAGTATAGTCACTACCGACCGGAGTCGGATGATTCCTCATCATCCCACGACCGTCCCATCATCCCCGGCATGCGCGAGATCACACGACGAGACCGAATCAAGGAGCACACCGATGAGAGCATTCGTCATCACCGAGTACGGAGGTTCCGTACAGGCCGCGGACGTCCCCGAGCCCACTCTCGGCGAGCACGATGTGCTCGTCCGGGTCGAGGCGGCCGGCGTGAACCACCTGGACGAGAAGATCCGTGCCGGCGAGTTCAAGCAGGCCCTGCGTTACTCGCTGCCGCTGACCCTCGGCCACGACGTCGCCGGCACCGTCCTCCGAGTGGGCGCGAACGTGCGGGCGTTCAGGCCAGGCGACGAGGTCTACGCGCGGCCCGATTCAGGCCGCATCGGCACGTTCGCCGAGCGCGTCGCGGTCGCTGAGTCGGACGTGGCGCTCAAGCCCGCCTCCATCTCCATGGCGGAGGCCGGATCACTCCCGCTGGTCGCGTTGACCGCCTGGCAGGCCCTCGTCGAGCGCGGCGATGTGCGGCCCGGTCAGAAGGTTCTCATCCACGCCGGCGCGGGCGGGGTGGGCTCCATCGCCATCCAGCTCGCAAAGCACCTCGGCGCGACCGTCGCGACCACCACGAGCAGCGCGAACGCCGACTTCGTCCGTGAACTCGGAGCGGACATCGTCATCGACTACCGCACCGCGGACTTCGAGGAGATGCTCGCCGGGTACGACTTCGTACTGGACAGCCTCGGCGGGACGAACCTCGAGAGGTCGCTCCGCGTGCTCAAGCCTGGCGGAATCGCGATCGGCATCGCCGGGCCGCCCGACCCGGCCTTCGCTCGCGCGATGGGTCTCAATGCGCTGCTGCGCCTGGCCATCACCGGCCTGAGCAGCAGGATCCGGCGGCAGGCTCGCCGGCTCGGCGTGACGTACGAGTTCCTGTTCATGCACGCCGACGGGGTCCAGCTCGCCCGCATCGCACGGCTGATCGACGACGGCGTGCTGCGGCCCGTCGTCGGCCGGGTCTTCCCGTTCGACGAGACCGCGCGCGCCCTGCAGAGCCTTGCGCAGGGCGGCATCCGCGGCAAGGCCGTCGTCGCCGGCGTCGAGGCTGCCACCTCACAGAGCACGAACCTGACCATCGACCGCACCGAAGGAGCACACTCATGAGCACGACACGCGAACCAGTCATCACGTCCTATGCCAAGGCACCCACCCGCACGATCACCGCCGGTGACGTCACCTACGCGTACCGGGAGCTCGGGCCGAAGGGCGGCATCCCCGTCGTCTTCTTCGTCCACCTCGCGGGGACCCTGGACAACTGGGACCCGCGCATCATCGACCCGATCGCGAGGGACCACCACGTCATCGCCTTCGACAACCGAGGTGTCGGCGCCAGCACCGGACAGGTACCCGACAGCGTCGAGGCAATGGCCGACGACGCCTACACGTTCATCACGGCACTGGGACTGGAGACGATCGACGTCTTCTCCTTCTCCCTCGGCGGCATGGTCGCACAGGCCCTCGTCCTCGCGCATCCCGAACTCGTGCGGAGGCTCATCCTCACCGGCACCGGACCCAGGGGCGGCAAGGACATGGACAAGGTCGTCGGAGTCACCTACTACGACATCCTCCGCGCGACGTTGACCCGTTCGGACCCGAAGGAGTTCCTGTTCTTCAACCGCAACGCCGCGGGAAAGGCTGCCGGGAAGGCGTTCGTGACGCGGCTCCAGGAACGCACCGTCGACCGCGACGCGCCGATCACGACGTCGGCGTTCAGGACGCAGTTGAAGGCGATCACGAAGTGGGGTCGCTCGGCGCCCGCGGACCTGTCCACGATCACCCAACCCACCCTGATCGCCAACGGCGACAACGACCGGATGGTCCCCTCCGTGCTCTCAGAGGAACTGCACGACCGCATCTCGGGCTCGGAGCTGACCATCTACCCCGACTCCGGCCATGGCGGCATCTTCCAGTTCCACGACAGGTTCGCGCCCGCCGCCGTCGAGTTCCTCGACCGGTGACCGTCGGGGCGGTCGGATCGTCCTCGTGGCTGCCGATGCGCTACGAGGACGTCGCCGAGATGGCGGAGTGCGGGGAATCGCGACGTCGAGGCATGTCGGCCGGTCTCTCGCGCTGCGACGAGGATCGAACTCGCAACTCGGGCTGCAGTACGCGGTGCCGCGGGGCGGTGCGACCGCCACGGATCCGTTCCATGAGCAGATCGACCGCCGCGCGGCCGATTGCCTCACCGAACTGGGTCACCGTGGTCAACGAGACGAGCGGATGGCCGGCCATGGGGATGTCGTCGTAGCCGACCACGGACACGTCCTGCGCGCTGAGGCCCAGGTCGGCGACCGCCCGGAGCGCGTCGATGGCGAGCGTGTCATAGCCGGCGAAGATCGCGGTGATGGTCGGGTCGGACTCGAGCAGTTCCTTCGCCGTGAGGTAGGCGTCGTCGTCGGCCACGCCGCAGTACACCACCGTCGGTTCCAGTCCCGCGTCCGCGAGGACCGCCTCATAGGTCCTCCGGCGAAGTGCTTGGGGCGCCATCGCGTCGGGCCGCTCATGCTGCATCCGCAAGGTGAGGTGGGCTATGCGCTTGTGGCCCAGGTTGAGGAGGTGGTCGATCGCGAGTCTGGTGCCCGCTTCGTCGTCGTTCGTGACGGTGTCGTAGCTCTCCGACTGGTCGTGGCGTCCGATGAGGACGGTCGGGATCTCACGTGCGAGCTCCTCGAGCCACTCGGGCGTCACCTCCGGCGAGATCGCGATCAACCCGTCGACCTGCCGGGCGGCGAGATTCTCGAGTACCGGAGCGCCACTGTGCTCACCCAAGCCCGGGGCGATCATCAGCTGATAGCCGGTGCCGGCCAGTCGCGCGGTCGCACCCTGCATGACCTGGGTGAAGAACTCGTTGCCGAGGTTGGGGATCTCGAGCCCGATGCTGAAACTCGAACCCCGCATCGATCGCGCGGCGAAGCTCGGGCGGTAGCCGAGCTCGCGCATCGCGGCCTCGACTCGTTCTCGCATGGCAGGACTGAGCCCGTAGGCGTTGCGCACGACCTTCGACACCGAACCCTTGGAGACCCCGGCTGCTCTCGCAACGTCGTCCATCGAGGGACGCCGGCGCCGGGATGCCGCCGCAGTGTCCTCACCCATGAGACCTCCTTCAGCACTCGCCTTGCAGTTGGATGCTATCAAGAATCTTGTTCACCGGTTTACGAAATTTCCGTGAACCGGTTGACGCGACTCGCAGAAGAGCGCTACATTGCTCCGAACGACCTTCCCGCACATCGTCAACCGGTTCACAACCAATCTGCGTCAACCGGTTCACACACTTCGCACAGGTCGCGCACCCCGGTGTTCTTACAAGGAGGTAAAGCAATGTCCCGTGATTCCAAGAGGGCGGCCGCACTCATCGCGGCCGCCGCGATCTCCGGCGTCGTACTCGCCGGCTGTTCGGCCGGCCCACAGTCCGGCTCGAACGCCGAGGGCGACACGGTCCTCACGATCTCAGGCTGGGCCGACGACGGTATCGCCGAGGCGCTGATCACGCAGTTCGAGAAGGACAACCCCGGCGTCACCATCGACTACACGGGACTCCCGTGGCCGGGCATCCTCACCCAGATCAACACCGAACTGGTCTCGGGCACCGCCTCCGACGTCGTCGTGGTCTTCCCCGGCAACGGCAACCCGATCACCGCCCAGACCCTCGCCAAGGGCGACTACCTCGCCGACCTGAGCTCCTCGGACTGGGTGGACAACTACAACGACGCGAACCAGGCGGTGATGGGCGCCGACGGGAAGATCCTGATGGGCTCCAACGCGTTCACCATCATCCCCGCCATCTACAACACCCAGGCCCTCGAATCGGTCGGCGCCACCCCGCCGACCACCTACAGCGAGGTGCTCGACCTCTGCAAGACGGCGAAGGATGAAGGCAAGGTGGCGTACGCGTTGGCCGCCGTTGCCGACGGCAACTACCACACGCTCCCCTACGCACTGACGGCCACCCTCGTGTACGGGCCGAACCCGGACTTCGTCGAACAGCAGACCGACGGGGACACCTCCTTCAGCGACTCCGAGTGGACCACCGCCTTGGAGAAGTACCGTGAGATGGTCGATGCCGGCTGCTTCACGCCGGACGCGACGGGAACCAGCCTGGATGTCGCGCAGGGCCAGGTCGCGAAGGGCGAGGCCCTCGGCATCGTGACGGTCAGCCCGCAGATCAGCACGATCGAGGAGATGGCGCCCGAGGGGACCACCTTCCAGACGGCGGCGTTCCCGGCAACCGACGAGGCCTCGGAGACGATCCTGCCGGTCGGGCTCGGCGCCGGTTACGGCGTCAACGCGAAGTCGAAGAACATCGACCTCGCCAAGAAGTTCGTGGACTTCTACCTCTCGGAGGAGGGGCTCCAGATCGCTCTCGACAACGGCTCGATCTACCCGAGCGCGCCCGTCCCTGGCTACACGCCCCCGGAGACCCTCGCCGGGGTGTCGGAGCAGGCCCAGAGCGACCAGACGGTCTCCTTCCCTGACCAGACGTGGCCGAACGCCGTCGTGAACCAGGTCTACCTGGACGGCCTTCAGGGATTCATCGGCGGCCAGACCTCCGCGGCAGACCTGCTCGGACAGATGGACGACGCCTTCACCAACGGCTGATCCCAGCCGACACACGGGTCGCGGTGCGACGTCAGCACTGCAGGCGTTGCACCGCGACCGGTTCTCGACGAAGAGACAGTGAGGAAGTAGCACACCATGGCCATCGCAACAGCTGTTCGCCTGAATGAGCGACCGCGCAAACGGCGCCCCTACCGCGGGTTCGCGCACTCGGTGTGGTGGTTCGTCCTCCCCGCAGCCGCACTGTACCTTTTCGCCGTCATCTACCCCAGCGTGCGCGGCAGCCTGTTCGCGTTCACCGACTGGGACGGCGTGACACCCGACCCCAACTGGGTGGGATTCGAACAGTTCGCCCGCATCTGGACCGACCCGAACGGCGCGACCGCGATCTGGAACACGCTGCTGATCGCGTTCGCGGTCACCGTGATCCAGAACGTCCTCGGACTGCTCATCGCCCTGGCGGTGAACTCGCGGATCAAGTCCCGGAACATCCTGCGCGTGCTGATCTTCGCCCCCGTGGTGATCACCACGATCGCCGTCGGATTCCTGTGGCAGAACCTCTTCACCCCGGCCGGCGGGATCAACGAGTTGCTCGACGCGGTCGGTCTCGGTGCCCTGCAACAGAACTGGCTGGGCGACCCGGACATCGCGATCTGGTCCATCATCGTCGTGGTCATCTGGCAGTTCGTCGGCTACTCCATGGTGATCTTCCTGGCCGGGCTCCAGGGCATCCCCGAGGAGGTTCTGGAAGCGGCCGCCATCGATGGCGCCGGCCCCATCCGGAGATTCTGGTCCGTCGTCCGACCGCTCCTCGCCCCCGCGATCACGATCAACGTGATGCTCTCCCTCATCGGCGGGCTGAAGCTCTTCGACCAGGTCTTCGTCATGACCCAGGGCGGACCCGGCGGGGCCACCAACACCATCTCGACGCTGATGTACACGAACGCGTTCCAGCTCGGACGCTTCGGCTACGGCGCGGCCCTGGCCGTCGTGCTCACGATCCTCGTCGCCGTCGCTTCGATCATCCAGTACCGGGTGCTCGCCCTTCAGGAGCGTTGACATGTTCAGATACACCTGGCGAACAGCGACCCTCGAGGTCGTCATGGTCCTCGTCGGCCTGTTCTTCCTCTTCCCGATCTACGTGCTCGTGGTGCTTTCGCTGAAGGCACCCGGAGACCAGAGCTCCACACTCGCCCTGCCACAGCAGCCCACCCTGCAGAACTTCGTGGACGCGTGGCAGCAGGGAGGTCTGGGCGGCGCCCTCGTCAACAGTGCGATCGTGACCGGGCTGACCGTGCTGTTCACCGTCCTGCTCGCCGCCGCGGCGGCCTACCCGCTCTCGCGCCTGGGGGCACGGTGGTCCAGGTTCACCTACCTCGCCTTCCTGGCCGGCCTGCTGCTCCCGGCACAGCTCGCGCTGCTCCCGCTGTACCAGACCATCCGCGACCTCGGCCTGCTCGGCACCCTCGCCGGCGTCATCATCGTGAACGTCGGAGCCGGCATGCCGTTCTCGATCTTCCTCTACGCCGGCTTCATGCGGGCGCTGCCCGCGGAGTACGAGGAAGCGGCGGCGTTGGACGGCGCACACGCGTTCCGCACGTTCTGGGCAGTGGTCTTCCCGCTCGTGCGACCGATCACCGGCACCGTGATCATCCTGACCGCAGTCTTCACCTGGAACGACTTCCTGACCCCGTTGCTCTACCTCTCCGGTACCGACCAGCAGACGATCACGGTCGCGATCTACTCGTTCGTCGGCCAGTTCGGCGCCCAATGGAACCTGATCTTCGCCGGAATCATCATCAGCATCCTGCCGATCCTGCTGGCCTACTTCTTCCTGCAGAAGTACATCGTCCAGGGCTTCGCGGGTGGGCTGAAGGGCTGACACAGGATCCCGCCGATGCGGGTGTGCGGTTCCGCCACGAATGGCGGGAACCGCACATCCCGGCTCCTGCTCGACCCCGGCCACTGAGCCGACACCCGAACGTTTCTCCAACCCTGAGAAGGCACCACTATGTCCAACGCCGCTGCGCACTTCATCGCTGCCGATGTCGAACCCGACAGTGCCCCACTGTTCCGCCGCGACTTCGCCATCGAACCGGGCCACGGGCCGCTCGTCTCCGCGACGCTCCGGCTGAGCGCGCTCGGCGTATGCGAAGCGTGGATCAACGGCACCGCCGTCGCGGCCGACGTGCTGACCCCGGGATGGACCAGCTACGAGTGGCGGCTGCACTACGTCGAACACGACGTGACCGACCTCATCGACACCGAATCGACCCTGGGTATCGCGGTAGGAAACGGCTGGTACCGGGGCCGGCTGGGATGGATCGAGACCAAGCGCTACGGCGAAGAGATCGCCGCGTACGCCGAGTTGCGATTGCGGTACGCCGACGGCCACGAACAGCTCATCGCGACCGACGAAACGTGGAGCGCGGGGCCCAGCGCGATCACGGCGAACGACCTCTACGACGGCCAGAGCATCGATGCCCGCCGTGCGGCCACGAACTGGGCCTCGCCCGGCTTCAGCGATCCCGCGTGGGGCGGTGTCCGCATCGTCGAGTACGACACTGCGCGGCTCACGGCGGATCCGGCACCACCGGTCCGGCGAATCAGGGAGCTCGCGCCGCGGAGGGTCTGGCACAGTCCCGCTGGTGCAGTGCTGGTCGACTTCGGCGAGAACATCGTCGGGTGGCTCCGAGTCCGAGCACGCGGCGAGGCGGGAGCTCCCATCACGGTGCGACATGCCGAGGTGCTCGAACAAGGCGAGATCGGGGTCCGGCCCTTGCGGTCCGCCGACGCGACCGACCGATTCACCCTCAGCGGCGGCGACGACACCTTCGAACCGACCTTCACCTTCCACGGATTCCGCTACGCCGAGATCACCGGTTGGCCAGGAGGCATCGACGCAATCCGGCCGGATGCCCTGACCGCCGTGGTGATCTCCACCGATCTGCGGCGAATCGGCCACTTCGAGTGCTCGGTCCCCGAGCTCAACCAACTCCACGCGAATGTCGTACGCGGGATGCGCGGCAACTTCATCGACATCCCCACCGATTGTCCGCAGCGAGACGAGCGGCTCGGATGGACCGGCGACATCGCCGCCTTCGCACCCACCGCCGCATTCCTCTTCGACGTCAAGGACTTCCTCGCCGACTGGCTGCACGACCTGGCCCTGGAGCAGGCCCACCACGACGGCATCGTCCCGTACATCGTGCCGGACGTGCTCAAGTACGCCATCACTCCACAGGACGGTGCGACCGCAACCGAGGCCGCCGCATTCTGGAGCGACGCCGCGGTCTGGGTGCCGTGGGCGCTCTGGAACGCGTACGGCGACCCCGCCGTGTTGTCGGCATCCTTCGAATCGATGCTCGCCCACGGGAGACGCGTCCATTCACTCCTCTCCCCGTCCGGCGTGTGGGACACAGGTTGGCAGTTCGGCGATTGGCTCGACCCCGACGCGCCAACCGACGATCCCGGCGGCGCGAAGGCAGATCGAGGCGTCGTCGCCACCGCGTGCGCGTACCGCACCGCGGATCTCATCCGTGCCGCGTCAGAGGTGCTCGGTCGAGAAGCCGAGGCCACCGAGTTCGCGACGATCGCGCGCGGTCTGCGCGAGGCGTTCCATCGCGAGTACGTCCGGTCGGAACGTATCCTCAGCGATTGCACGACGGTGTACTCACTCGCGATCGCATTCGGTCTGCTCGATCCGGATGACACCGTCTGGGCTGGAGCGCGGCTCGCCGAACTCGTCGAACAGAGCGGCTTCCACATCTCCACCGGCTTCGCGGGCACCCCGTTCATCGCAGACGCCCTGACATCGACCGGCCACACCACGACGGCCTACCGACTTCTGCTCCAACGAGAATGCCCGTCGTGGCTGTACCCGGTCACCATGGGTGCGACCACGATCTGGGAACGCTGGGACTCCATGCTGCCCGACGGCAGCATCAACCCCGGCGACATGACCAGCTTCAACCATTACGCGCTCGGAGCCGTCGCCGACTGGATGCATCGGGCGATCGGCGGCCTCGCTCCGCTCGAGGCCGGGTACCGCCGCATCCTCGTGGCGCCGCAGATCTCGACTGGCATCGACTGGGCGACGTCGTCACTCGACACACCCCACGGGCGGGCATCCGTCTCATGGGACCGTGACGCGGACAGCATCCGGATGCAGATCACCGTCCCCGCTGGGACGTCCGCCGTGGTCCGTTGGACGGGAAGCCCAGACGTCGAACTGAACCCCGGCACCCACTCCATTGTTCGGATGATCGAGAAGCAGCAGGTGGCGTACTCATGATGAACACGACGAACGACCTGGCCGCGGCTCCGTTCCGCGACTCCGACCTCCCCACCGCGGAACGTGTCCGCGATCTGCTGTCCCGGATGACCCTCGCCGAGAAGGTCGGGCAGATGCTGCAGCTGGACGCCAGAGGGGACCTCGCCGACCTCGTCTCGAACAAGCTCAGCGGGTCGCTCCTCCACGCCTCACCCCAACGGATCGCCGAAGCCGCCGACCTGGTCGCCGGCACCCGCCTGCAGATCCCATTGCTCATGGCCGACGACTGCATCCACGGTCACTCGTTCTGGCCGGGCGCGACGATCTTCCCAACCCAGCTCGCGATGGCGTGCGCCTGGGACGCAGACCTGATCGAACAGGCCGCCCGTGCGACGGCCGTGGAGGTATCGGCGACCGGCTTGCACTGGACGTTCTCGCCGGTGCTCTGCATCGCACGCGACCCGCGCTGGGGTCGCGTCGACGAGACCTTCGGTGAAGACCCACACCTGATCGGCGAGCTCGGTGCGGCGATGATCCGCGGCTACCAGGGCGACGGCCTGACCGACCCGACCGCCGTGCTCGCCACCGCGAAGCACTTCGCCGGCTACTCCGAGACTCAAGGCGGCCGAGACGCGAGCGAAGCCGACCTCAGCCCACGCAAGCTGCGATCCTGGTTCCTCCCGCCCTTCGAGCGAGCCGTGCAAGCCGGATGCCGGACCTTCATGCTCGGCTACCAAGCGATCGACGGCGTGCCGATCACCGCCAACAAGTGGCTGCTCAACGATGTCCTCAAGGGCGAATGGGGGTTCACCGGAACACTCGTCACCGACTGGGACAACGTCGGTCGCATGGTCTGGGAACAACAGATCTGCGACTCCCACGTCGACGCCGCGGTGATCGCCGTCGAGGCCGGCAACGACTTCGTCATGACGACACCGGAGTTCTTCGACGCCGCTCAACAGGCAGTGCGGGAGGGTGCACTCGACGAGCGACTCATCGACGACGCCGTCCGCCGCATCCTGACCCTCAAATTCGAGCTCGGTCTGTTCGAGAGCGCCCGCCTCCCCGACGAAACGCGCCAATCGGTGATCGGCAGCGCCGCGCACGCCGAGGTCAACCTCGAGGTCGCGCGCCGGTCCCTCGTTCTCCTCCGCAACGACGGAACGCTGCCGTTCCAGCCGCCCGACGGTCGGGAACCGACGGTCGCAGTGATCGGACCCAACGCGGACGACCAGCACGCGCAGCTCGGAGACTGGGCGGGCGCTTCCGGGCAGGTTCCCTGGCTGCCGGACGGGCACCCGAGAGAGCTGACGACGACGGTGCTGGATGGCCTCCGACGGTTCACCCCCGCCGGATGGACCGTCACGTACGCACGCGGCGCAGACATCGGCTCGGAGATCGTCGACCCCGCCGGCGAGGTGCTCCGCGACGGCCAGCCTCGACCGAAGCTGTTCGTTCCGGCGGCACCTGACCGAGACATGATCGAGGAAGCGGTGCGCACGGCCAATGCGGCGGATTGGGCGGTCGTCGTCCTCGGCGACACGGTCGCGTTGACGGGCGAGAGCAAGTCGACCGCCACGCTCGAACTCCAAGGCGCGCAGACTGCGCTTCTCGACGCGCTGGTCGCGACCGAGACCCCCGTGATCCTGGTGCTCGTCCAGTCCAAGCCCTCCGTGCTTCCGCCCTCCGCCGAGCGCGTTGCCGCGATCATCGAAGCGTTCAATCCCGGAATGCAGGGCGGCAGGGCGATCGCCGAGCTGCTCATCGGGGCGATCGAGCCCAGCGGGCGTCTTCCGATCTCCTTCCCCCGACACGCCGGCCAGCTGCCGGTGTACTACAACGCGATCCGGGGTCAGCACGGCGATCGCTACGCCGATCTGACCCAAGACCCCCGCTTCGCGTTCGGGGAGGGGCTCACCTACACGCATGTCGATTATTCGAGCCTGCGACTGGCCGCCAATCGAATCCCCCTCGACGGCACAATCAGGGGGTCGGTCACGCTGGCCAACCGCGGGGACCGACCGGCACTGGAGACCGTGCAGATCTACATCCGCGACCGCGTCACCAGCGTCACGTGGGCCGACAAGGAGTTGAAGTCGTTCCTCCAGGTTTCGATATCACCCGGCGAGATCATCGACGTCGAATTCGAGCTCGAGGCAAAGGAATGCTCCCTGGTTGACCGGAGCGGCCAGCGAGTCGTCGAAGTCGGAGAGGTCGAGCTCCTCGTCGGGACAAGCTCGCGCGACCGGGACCTCCTCACCGCTTCATTCGAGATTGAGGCCGCCGGCTCCTAGTCACCTGCGCCACGTCAGGTTGCTCGAAGAATGACCATTGCGTTCTGTCGCCAGCGCAGAATGCGCCGATTGCGCTGGGGATCGAGATCAAGACTGCACGATTGGGCTGCAACAGAGGTCTAGTGGTCACTTAATGGTCACAAAATCGAGATCACCTTGATTCACTCGAGTTCACACTTCCCCGTGATTCCGGGGCTCGTGAGCCCGAGTGAAGTCGAGTGAATCACTACTGGATAACTTCTGCTTCCCAAGCAGACAGCGCGGGTTCGATTCCCGTCATCGGCTCTGATCAGGGATTTTTCCCAGCCGGATGAGCCGATTCTCGATGGCAGAAGGCCCTTAGTGGTCACTTAATCGTCACCTTGTTCTCAAACTCACGGGCCCCAGAGGGCCCATCGGCCGCTTCGAGGCAGGCGCCACGAACCCATTCCAGACCGGTCGCTCACGTGCGATCCTGCGCACGGGAACCCCGCGATGCGCGGAGCGGCCGCGACGGACGGCATCGATACCGTCGCGAGCTCGGCACGGGTTCGACGATGGGTCGCCACCACAGCCAGTGCGCTGGAACGGCGCCCCGATGGCCGGTCCGCTGGCGGCGCATGGACGATCCCTCAGTGCGCAGGCTCAGCGGCACCATTCACGCGGACGTTTGGTGCTTCCGCGGCGAGGGCTCGTATCTCCGTCCACCAGATGAGCGCGGCGGCCGCAGCTCCTGAGATAAGTGAAGCCACGACGGCGAAGATCAGGTACACAGAGAACCATGCACCGGCTTCGGTGGTGAGCATGGCGTTGATCGTGGCCAACGCGGTCCAGCCGACCAGCGCGCCGGCCGCTGCGCCGAGCGCGCCCATCCATGCGCGGGCGCCGGACGTACGCCGAAGCCAACGGTCTTTGAGGGCGAGCGCGGCACCAGCGCCGACGATCGCGGGACCTGAGGTGAGCGCACCAATCACCGCCCCTGTCGCGGCCATCGAGGCGAATGCGCTCCCTCCTTGTTCCCGGTAGTCGGGATTGCCGCCCAGATAGAGGGCGAGGGCGAGGAGTATTCCGATCAGCGCGGCCGCCGGGACGGACGTGATGACTATCCAGCGGTACCTTCGCCACAGCACGAGCTCACCCTATTCGGATTGCTGGGGCGGATCGCCATCGGCGCAAGAACGATCCCTATGCGAGCCGTCGCGACCGATAGTTCTTCCGATCCTGCTTCACGGATCGGAAGAACTGATTCGACGTCGGCAGCCACAGCAGGATCACCGCGACGAGCTCTACGAGACCGGTCGCCACGGAGACGGGGTCTGGCGCCGAAAGGAACTGCGCGATGACACCCAAGCCGAACAGCACGGTGATCCACATCCGAGCCCAATTCGCCCCATGCAGCATCCAGACCGCGAAGAACACTGAGAGCAGCACGCCTGCACCGCTCAGTGCGATCCCTGTGACCGCGGCGGTGACGGCGCCCTCAGGGGTGACCTCAAGTTGCATTCCGTTGTGCTCGAACGGCCCGACCGAGTCCGCGACGTAGGCAACCCAGTCGAAGAACAGGAGCGTGGTGGCCAGAAGAAGGAATCCGAAGGCCGCCAGCCCGAACTCAAGGTAGGCGGCAACTCGAACGGGCATCGGCACAGCCCGAGTGAGCTCGAAACGCGGGGCTGGCTGAGGGCGCACCAGTTCCCGACCGAATGTCGCCTTCCCGAGTCCTGGCATGCGCAAGAGCGTAGTCGGACCAGAACGCTCGTGGGCCCGAGCACGATCGTCTCCCGCATCGCCGACGGACCGCGGACCGGGCGCAAGCACCGAGGTCGAACTCAGAACTCAGGGCCCGTTTGGCGTTGTTCGGCATCGAGTAGGTAACGAACGGAATCAGGCAGTGGAGAACATGCCGGGTGGGGACACACTCAGGCCATGAAGGCATCGATGTCGGACTGTCGTCCGTCCTCAATGAGCATGCGGCGCGCAGCGACGGGTATCGGACTCATCGGGCTGCTGGTGATGGCCGGCTGTGCCGGTGGTCCAGGCGGTCTGAATGACGGATCCAGGGCTGACCGGGTGATCCGGGGCGCACCCGAGAGTTGGGAAGGACCCAACCCGACTGGGGACGGACCCGACCCGGATACTGTCGACCTTCGCCCCGTCGTCGGCTGGGTGAGCGAGACCGAGTTCGGCGTGATTACGTTCGGGAGCAGCAGCTGCCCGCCTGTCGCCGGCGAGCTGCAGGTGCTCGCCAACGATGCCGTCGCGATCGCGTTCACCCAGTCCCCGCACGATCCGTGCACCGCCGACATGACGCTCACGACGCATGTATTCGAGACCCCCTCCTCCGTGGACGAACGCCCGATCACCGTGACGGTCGAATTCGTCGAGTCCGACGATGAGTACGTCCTCGAGCTGCCGATGAAGCCGCAGCAGCCTGCTCGGCCGAGCCCCGACCCGACCGCGAGCGGGCGATGATGAGCCGCCGATGAACCCGGGGCCCAACACTGTCACGGGGAGCAGTGGTTCATCGAGTACTCACAACACCACCGCGACCATATCAACGCGGCTTACTAGGAGCAGAGATGTCGAGATCAGCAGTTGCACGAGCGGCCGCAACGATCAGCCTTGCGCTTTGCGCAACCCTGCTTACGGGATGCGTTGATTCGACGCTGTCGCCCGTGGCGACCTCGTCGGCGGAAGGCTACTCGGTCGACGACACCCTCGGTGCCTTTGTCGGACTTGAGTTTGACTATGACCCTGTTCGTTCGCCCGACGAGTTGGCCGCACAGAGCACGGTGATCATTCAGGGCACCGTCGCAGGCGTTCAGATGGGCCGTGTCGAATACGTGCCAGGCAACGACGCCATCAAGGGCTCGAGCTCGATCGTCCTGGTCGTCAACAACGTAAAGCTGATTGAGGGAGCACTCCTGTCGGGCAATGACGGCAATGTCTATCTTGAGCTCGCCAACCCGGGCCAACGTGAACCGTCCTACTTCGACACGGCGTTCCCGCAGGGAGCCGCGGTAGTCGCGTACCTCGTCGTGGCGGGAGACGGACTACCCCAAGAGGGCGTCGACGTCGCAATAGCGGACAGCAAAGCGGGTCGACCTGAAGGACAGGCACTCTTTCTTCCCGCGGGCCCGCAAGCATTGGCAATTCAAGTGGACGGTGCCGACGTTGTGTGGCCCCTCATCGGCGCCGCCAAGTCCGGAGACATTGCTGCCACTTTGCCAAGTGGAACTTTGATAGCGGAGTGATTCGGCCTGGATTTCGTTCCGTCCTTTAGTTCAGGATGGATGACGAAGCCGAAGAAGTTCGAACCCGAGATGCGTGAGCGTGCGTTGCGGATGCTCGCCGAGGCGATGCCGTCGCAGGTGAACAAGACCGCCGCGGTGCGCCATATCCCCGACATGCTTGGGACACCTGGACTCGATTTTCGGTGGGCGGGCCGGCACCGGGGAAGGGGTCGGCCGGTTGCACCCATTCTCCGCGCAAGGGAAGAGCGCAGCGCCCCCCAAGACAGTTCGAGACGCTGGGATCTGTCAAGGGCGTTGGCGACCTGTGGCGGGTCGCGTAGAAGGGGCTTGCCGGTGGCGCGCTGGGCGCCTGCACTGGGTAAGGGGCAGGGAGCCGGGTTGTACGGGGGCATTGGCCCGCGGCCCCGCGTCACCGGCGCTTGTGTGGGCAAGACGTTGGTCAGCCCAATCGCGCTGGCGAGGACGTGGGAACGGCCAGACCGCTAGTACGAACGGCGAGGGCGCCCGCGGGAAGATGGGCGCCCACACCGCTCCTGGGGACCGCTCGGCGCTGGGGGCCGCGTATCGAGCGGCAGAACCGAACGTAGCCCTCTGCGGGGCACAACGTCGATAACCGGCTGGAGCACCGCGCCTCCGGCATGGGTGGCCACTCCGGTCCGGGGAAATTCTGACGCACTGGGCCAGTCCAGGTCGGTGGAATGCAGCTGCGCTGTGCCGGCGAGGCTGCGAGGCCCCGTGGAGGTCAGCGGCAGCTGGGCGACACTGGAGACGACTCCAGCCCGCGGGGGGTGATGGCATCAAGAATTGACCGGGGCCTTCTGCATTGTGCATGCCCGCTCGACCGAAGGCACAGCAGCCACAGGGCGGGGCCTCCCGAGACGAGTGCATTGATGCGACGATCGCCGCGCGATCGTTCGCGCTCGCGCTCGCGCTCACGATTAACTCACGGTTCTGGCGAGTTCACGATGACTCACTACCCTTCACATTCCGCGGGATTCCGCGGCTCGTGAGCCCAAGTGAACCATCGTGAACCGGCACTGGAACTTCTGCTTCCCAAGCAGACAGCGCGGGTTCGATTCCCGTCATCGGCTCTGCGCAAACTGCCTGATCAGACGCGCTTTCTATACGCCGGCGGCGGCCAGCTGCTGCAACAGTTCCTCGCCGCTCATCTGGCGCTCCCATCCGTGGTCTCAGGCGAAGCTTCATCGGTCGCGCGACCAAACGTGGAAAGGGTGTACTCGGAGACTCCGTGCTCCGTCGGCACCTCGACGGTGAAGACCCTGTCGGGGTGCTCCAAGCCGTCATAGAAGTCCCCGTAGACGAGCAGGGCCTCGGCCGCGAGGCGCTCGGCCGCGAGGCGCTCGGCGTCGTCGACGAACCGGTAGCCGGCCTTGCCGGCTTGCTCCGCGGCGATCATGCTCGTGCCGAAGCCGATGACGCGCCCGACGAAGCGCTTGCCGGCCTCCGTGGCGACAGGCACGAGATCGTATTCGAACGGGATCACCCGCTTGCCCCACACGAGCTTCATGAGCCGGATGGCCTCGTACGCGCGCATCCCGAGGGGCACGAGAGCAGCATCTCGTTCTCGATCGACGACGTGACGTTTCCGAGGCCGCTGAGGATCCGTTTCGATCACGAACAAAGAAAGCTTCTCCATTCAGTCGTCGGCCGCGACGGCAGCGAGCATCACAATGGCGATCATTAGCCGTCGGTGAAGCGATAGGGTCCGGGTCAGCCGAGCCGAGGCGTCGACTTCGTGTGAGCTTATCGACGCCATTCTCACGGTGTACCAGGTGACCGCCCGCTCAGGCGACCGCCACCTGCGCGAGGAACTCACTCCGCTCCGCCTGAGCCGGATACGCGTCGGGGTCGGCCACGCACTCGGGACACCAGTGGCCCGCGGTCAGCACGAGGCGCGGGCTCGCGGCGAACTCATGATCGAGCGCGCACGCCCACTTCAACGGCGTGGCGTGATCGCCACGCGCGACGTCGGTGGCGAGCATGCGTCCGCCCCGATGCGCGGCCGCTTCGAGGTAGTCGAGCGCAGTCCAGTCATGGGGCGGCTTCGACTCGTCGTACCCGTGGTCGAGGTACGACGGATGACGCGACGGCGACGGGGGCTCGAAGGTCGACCAATCGCCGATCCGCTCGAACTCCTCGCGCGAGCCGTAGTGCGCCGCGATCTCGCATTCGTCGCCGGCGCGGACGGCAGCCATCGTCCCGCGCGGCATGCGCGTGAGCGGCTTCATCACGAGGTGCTTCACGATCCATGCCGGTACACGCCCGGCGGATCGCACCGAGGCGGGCGCCGCGGCGATCGCGCGTGCGAGCGCGTCCGGGAACGTGTCCCGCCGGAACGGCACGAGCTCCTCGAGCCGGTCGCTGTCGGAGTACCACTGGCCGTGGAAGTTCCCGGTGGCGAACCAGTTGCGGTCGTACCAGCGGCGGATGTCGCGCACGCCCATCGCACCGCCGATCGCGGTCTGCAGTTCCCAGTTGGTCAGCCGCCACCCGTCGCCGCCGCCGATGTTGAAGATGCCGCCCCAGACCGCGTCGGGAACGTCGTTCTCGCACAGGTTCGCGAGCAGCCGGGCGGAGTCCTCGACGCTCACCCATTCCATGACGGCGCCGAACGGCGAGTGCGTCATGATCGGGTCGCGGATCTCGAGCATGCCGGGATGGAAGATGCCGGTCTGACGCAGCTGCACCCACTTCGGCAGGCCCGAGTCGACGAGGAGCCGCTCGGCGACGACCTTGCTCTGCCCGTACTCGTCGAACTTCGAGATCCGGATCGGGTCGCCGACGCGACCCCAGTGATGCGGCGGGTTGCGGCTGCCGGTCTGCGCGACCGAGCCGACGCCGACGACCGCGACGCTCGCCGGATCGGGCAGCGCCCGCACCGCCGCGACGATGTTCCGCATGCTGCCGACATTGACGCGATGCGCGAGCTCGGGCTGCTCGTCGGCGAGCGGCGAGACGACCGCGCCGACGTGGAGGACCACGTCGGCGCGGGCGACGGCGGCGGCGACCGTCGCAGCATCCGTCAGGTCGCCCCAGACGACCTCGAGGTTCGGCATGTCGTCGAACTCGGCGAGCGCAGCCCGATCGCGCTCGGTCGGCAGCGCGATGGCGACGACGGCGATGCGGTTGGCGCGCTCGCGGAGCTCACGGAGGGTCGCGCGGCCCCAGTTGCCCGAGGCGCCGGTCAGCAGCACCCGCCTCACGCGACCGGCTCCGGCTGCGCCGCCACGAGGCTCATCTCGATGAGCCCGCCGAGCACGTCGTCGGAGAGCTCCACGCCGGGGAACCGCGCGAACTGCCCCATGGGCATCGACTCGACCATATTGAGGGCGTTGGCATTCGCCTCGGCCGCCGCCTGTTGCTCTGCCGTCGCGTTCGCCATCATGCCCTGCATGAGCGCAGGGCCGACCACGGGGTGGCCGAACCACTCCTTGACGGTCGAGGCGAGGCTGAGCGGGGCGGGGCGGTCGACGTCGCCGGCGAGCGGCAGGTCGCGAGCGGCTCGGATGTCGCCTGCGGACCGGCCGAGCTCGATGCGGTACGTGCCCGGGGCGACCCACCACCGCGAGCCGCGCGCGTCCCAGTGCGCGAAGGCGCGCCGCTCGAGCTCGAGGAGGACCGTCGTCGCCTCGCCCGGCACGAGAGAGACCTTCGCGAACGCGCCGAGCTCGCGCGCCGGTCGACGCACGTCAGACGGTGCGGGAGCGACGTAGAGCTGCACGACGTCCTCGCCCGCGACCGCGCCGGTGTTCCGCACGGTCACGCGAGCGACCGCGGTGTCGGGCCCGATCGCCTCGACGTCGAACGCCTCGATGTCGAACGTCGTGTAGCTCAAGCCATGCCCGAACGGGTACCGCACCGCTCGCTCGGCGCTCGCGTAATAGCGGTAGCCGACGAAGACCCCTTCGCCGTGGCGCACGACCTCCTGCTCGCCCGGGAAGTTCAGGTACGCGGGGGTATCGGCGAGCGCCAGCGGGATGGTCTCGGCGAGGCGTCCAGAGGGGTTCACGGCTCCGGTGAGCACGTCGGCCAGCGCGCCGCCGACGGCCTGCCCGAGCGCCCAGCCCTCGACGATCGCGTCGACCCGGTCGTGCCACGGCTCGAGCGAGACGACCCCGCCGTTGGAGAGCACCACGACGGTGCGCGGTGCGACGGCTGCGACCGCCTCGATCACGGCGAGCTGCGCGGCCGGCAGGTCGAGATGCTCGCGGTCGAAGCCCTCCGACTGGTCGATCTCGTACAGCCCGGTGAACACGACGGCCACGTCGGCGGATGCCGCGGCGGCCGTCGCGTCGGCAAGCAGCGTCTCGGCGGCGTCCCCATCGGCGTTCCGCGTGTACCCGGCCGCGTAGGCGACACGGTCGTCGCCGAGTGCCCTGCGCAACTCGTCGAGCGGGATGTCGACGCGGGTCGGGTTCACGTGCGAGCTGCCGCCGCCCTGGTACTGGGGATCGACCGCGAGCTCGCCGATCACGGCGACACGCTGCGCGGCACGCAGCGGGAGCGTCGCGTCCTCGTTGCGGAGCAGCACCACCGAAGCGCCGGCGGCGCGGCGGGCGAGGGCGTGGTGCGCGTCGGCCAGTGCGGGGTCGAGCGCGCCCGCGGCATCCGTCGTCGGGGTGGTCTGCTCGGCGAGTCGCCGCAGCCGTGCCACGCTCGCCTCGACGACCGACCGGTCGAGTCGGCCGTCGCGGACCGCGGCGACGATGGCTTCGGTGCCCTCGTCGCCCGTGCTCGGCATCTCGAGGTCGAGCCCGGCGGCGAGCGCTTCGACGCGGTCCTTGATCGCGCCCCAGTCCGAGACGACGAGTCCGTCGAAGCCCCACTCGTCGCGCAGCAACTCGGTGAGCAGCCACCGGTTCTCCGAGCAGTACACGCCGTTGATCGCGTTGTACGCGCTCATCACGGTCGTCGGCGCCGCCTCGGTCACGACCCGCTCGAACGCGGGGAGGTAGATCTCGCGAAGCGTTCGCTCGTCGACCTCGGCGCTCACGCGCATGCGATCGGTCTCCTGGTTGTTCACGGCGAAGTGCTTGAGCGACGCGCCGACGCCGGACGACTGCAGGCCGCGCACCCATTCGGTCGCGAGCACGCCGGTGAGGCGCGGGTCCTCCGAGACGTACTCGAAGGTGCGGCCGCCGAGCGGCGAGCGCTTGAGGTTGATGCCCGGTCCGAGCACGACGTCGACGCCGAGCGCGCGGGCCTCGCGGCCGATGGCCTCGCCGACCTCACGGGCGAGCGCCGGGTCCCAGCTCGAGCCGAGGGCGACGCCGGGCGGGAAGCACGTCGCCGGCACGCTCGCGTTCAGGCCGAGGTGGTCCTCCCCCGCGCGCTGAAGACGCACGCCGTGGGGTCCGTCGACGAGGGTGAGCGAGCGGATGCCGCGGCCCTCTCGAGTGGCCCAGAAGCTCGCACCGCCGAGCAGTGCGGCCTGCTCGACGAGGTCGGCGTCGGCCGCATCCGCCTCCTCGGGGGTGGGATCGGGCGCGACGAGCACGGCGGGGATCTCCTCGCCAGCCGAGACCGCGGCGAGCCCGCGCTCGAAGTCGACGAGCACCGCGTCGGGGTCGGGCAGCATGACCGCGATCTGCCGTGGCGTCACCTCGTCCTGGCCGCGGAGGCCGGCCTGCATGTGGTTGGCCGCGGCCGGGATGTGCTTGACGACGACGCCCGTGATGACGCGCATGGCCTCCTCGCTCTCGACGAGGTCGGCGAGGCGCGAGTCGACCGTGAACACCGGCAGTTCGACGGGGTGGACCTCGAACGGCTCGGCGAACGCGTACGTGCCGTGCTCGAGCCCGAGGTGCTCGGCGCCCGACGGCAGCACGACGTCGGCGGTTGCGCCGACCGGTACCGTCAACTCGAGCGCGACCTCGCCGTCGGCGAGCGACCAGGCGCTCGACGCCACGCCGTACGGCGTGCGGAGGCTCGCCGAGGCCGAGGTGAGACCGCGCTTCGGCGGCTGGGGCGCCACGCGGAGACGACGGTACCCGGGCGCGGCGGGCGCGAGCCCCGCGACCACGCGGTGCAGCCAGTCGGCGACCGAGCCGAAGGCGTAGTGGTTGAAGGAGGTCATGCCGCTCGGGTTCACGGTGCCGTCGGGCAGGAGCGAGTCCCACCGCTCCCAGATCGTGGTCGCGCCGTTCTTGACCGAGTAGAGCCACGACGGGTTCTGGGTCTGCAGCAGCAGCTTGACCGCGACATCCGCGTGCCCGTTGGTGCTCAGCGCGTCGGTGACGAGCGGCGTGCCGATGAAGCCCGTGGCGATCTTGTAGCCGTGCTCGCGCACGAGCACCGCGAGCCGGTCGGCGGCCCGCTGCCGCTCGGCGGACCCGTCGAGCAGGTCGAACTGCAGTGCGAGCGCATACGAGGTGACCGAGTCCGACAGCAGTCGCGCCGAGCCCGAGACGTACTCGCGGTGGAACGCCTCGCGCACCTCACCGGCGAGCCGGCCGTAGCGCTCGGCGTCGTCGTCGCGGCCGATCAGCGCCGCGGCATCCGCGACGATGCGCGCGGACCGCGCGAAGTACGCGGTGGCGACGATCTCGGTGAACGTCGTGCTCGCGTCGGGGCGCTCGGGCGGTGCGGTGGGGTCGAGCCAGTCGCCGAACTGGTGGCCGCCGGTCCACAGCCGGTTCTCGCCGGCGAGGTCGGCGACCTGGTCGACCCAGGCGGCCATGCTGTCGAACTGGCGGCGCAGCACCTCGACGTCGCCGCGTCGCTCGTAGATCGTCCACGGCACGACGGTCGCGGCATCCGCCCACCCGGCCTGGGGGGACGCGGCACCCGGCGTCGCCGCGGGCACGACCATCGGCACGCCGCCGAGCCGCCGCTGCTCGGCCTCGAGGTCGCGCAGCCACGACACGAGGAACCCGGAGGCGTCGTAGAGGAACGACGCGGTCGGCGCGAACACCTGCAGGTCGCCGGTCCAGCCGAGGCGCTCGTCGCGCTGCGGGCAGTCGGTGGGCACGTCCACGAAGTTGCCGCGCATGCCCCAGACGACGTTCTCGTGCAGGCGGTCGACGAGCGGGTCGGATGTCGCGAACTCGCCGGTGCGCTCCATGTCGGAGTGCAGCACCTCGGCGACCACCGCGGCGGGGTCGAAGTCGCCCGGCCAGCCGCCGATCTCGGCATAGCGGAAGCCGTGGAACGTGAACCGCGGCGCCCACGTCTCGGCGCCGTCGCCGCGCAGCGTGTAGGTGTCGGTCTGCTTCGCGCTGCGCAGCGGCTCGGTCGCGAGCTCGCCGTGCTCGAGCACCTCGGCGTGGCGCAGCGTGACGGTCTCGCCCGCCGCGCCGTCGACGGTGATGCGCAGGCGGCCGACGAGGTTCTGCCCGAAGTCGACGATCAGCTTCCCGGAGGGGCTCGTGACCACCTCGCGCACGGGCAGGGTCTCGGTGAGCCGCACGGGCGGGCCGTCGGGTGCCACGAGCGTGGCCGGGTCGCGGTCGACGGCGACGGACGGCTCCCAGCCTGCGTCGTCGAAGTCCGCCGTCGACCACGCGGCATCGTGCTCGCGCGCGTCGAACACCTCGCCGTCGTAGAGGTCGGCGGCGCTGATCGGGCCGCGCCCGACCGTCCAGTCGGGCCCGGAGGCGACGACCTGCCGGCGCCCGTCGGCATACTCGATCTCGAGCTGCGCGAGCACGCCGAGCCGGTCGCCGTAGAGCGCGCTCCCGCCGTCCCAGCCGAGCCGGCCGCGATACCAGCCGTCGCCGAGCCACGCGCCGATCACGTTCGCGCCCGCGCGAACCGCGCCGGTGACGTCGTGGGTCGCGTAGCGCAGGCGGTCGGCGTACGCCGTCCAGCCGGGCGCCAGTTCATGGTCGCCGACGCGCTCGCCGTTGAGCTCGACCTGCACGAGTCCGTGCGCGGTCAGGTACAGCCGAGCCCGGCGAATCGCGGCATCCGACGTCTCGAAGGTGCCGCGCACGAGCGGCGCACGTTCGGCGGCCAGCGCACCATCGGGGTCGGGTCCGACGAGGTGCGCCTGCCAGTCGGATGCCTCGAGCAGGCCCGCCTCCACGGTTGCCCATTCACTCCAGTCCGACGCGGCGCCGTCCTCGCCGACGACCCGAACGCGCATTTCGCGCCGATCGCGCGAGGCGAGCGGCGCGAACGGCCACGGCACCAGCACCGAGTCCGCGCTGTCGACTCGGTGCGTCGCCGCCGCCGCACCATCCGTCGACTTCGATTCGAGCTCGTAGCGGGCCTGTCGCCATCCGGCGGGGGCGGTCTCGACGATCCAGCTGAGGCGCGGCTCGGCTTCGCCGATGCCGAGCGCCTCGCGGTGGTGCTCGAAGCTGACGGGGGTGACGGTGATGCTCACGGGTGGATCCTTCGGAACGACGTGGACGGGGTTGGTGGTCGGGGCGCGGGGGCCCGGGTTCAGCGCACCGAGCGGATGCGGAGGATGACGAGGCCGCCGGCGAGCACGAGGGCCGCGGCGACGAAGAAGAGCAGCGAGTAGTTCTTCTCCGCGCCGGTGACCCCGACGAGCAGGATCGCCGAGGCGATGAGCGGCGCCGCCGACTGCGGGATCGACGTCGCGAAGCCGGTGATGCCCATGAATCGACCCGCGTCGGTGGCCTTCTCGGGCAGCACGTCGAGCAGGAGCGCCTGGTCGACGGCCGAGAACATGCCGATGCCGGCCGAGACGATGAGCGAGCCGGCGACGAGCGCGGGCAGCTCGGAGGAGACGGCCATGAGGACCATGCCGGCGGCCATGAGCGCGCCGCCCGCGACCACGAAGACCTTGCGGCGACGGAACCGGTCGGAGAGGAAGCCGCCGCCGAGCGCGCCGGCGGTCACGGCGAGCACGCCGACGCCGCCGAGGGTGGCGATGATGCCGGCGACCTCGGTGACCTCGACCCCGAGGCGGCTGGCGAAGAAGAACGCGGTGAAGGTGGTGTTGAGCGTGAGGCCGAAGTAGAAGAGGAAGCGGCCGAGCCAGTTCCACGAGAAGTCGGGGTACTGCGTCGGGTTGTAGAGGTACTTGCGCAGCAGCCCGCCGATCGTGAGCGGCTCCTTCGGCAGCGGCCGGCTGTCGGCCTCGTGCACGAGCGCGACGAAGAGCGTGACGAGCACGACGCCCACGGCGCCCGGGATCAGGAAGAGCAGCACGGCGTCGCCGGTTACCCCGACGGTGAGGATCACGCCGAACACCGGCGCGACCTGGGTCGCGAAGCCCGTAAGGCCGGCGACCTTGCCGCGCTGCTCCTCGGGAAGGCGGTCGGCGGTGGAGTTCTGCAGGTTGCCGAGCACCGTGCCCCACCCCCACTGCGCGAGCACCCAGCCGAGGCCGAGCAGGAGCACGTTCGGCGCGAGTGCCATGACGACGAGCGAGACGACGCCGACGACCATGCCACCGATCATGAAGGGGCGGCGCCGGCCGAGCCGCGTGCGGGTGCGGTCGCTCCAGACGCCCATGAACGGCGCGGTGAGCATGACGAACAGCGCGCCGGTGCCGGTGATGTACCCGAGCACCTCCTCGCGGCCGGGGGCCAGTTCGTTGATGCGGATCGACAGCGAGATGGCGAGCGGGGTGATGAAGGCCATGAAGACGCCGAACTGCGCCAGGACCATGAACCAGATGTAGCGGGCGTTCACCTTGGGCAAGTCGGGTGCGGGCGCGTGCTCGTCGGCGATCACTTCGGGGTCGACGGTCGCGGTGGGCAGCGGGGACGGCACCGGGGTGACGAGCGACGTGTCGTCGCGGTCGGGCGGGTTCATGAGGACTCCGTTGTCGTGTGGTGGCTCTGGGTGTGGCATCCGCTCGGCCCGCTCCGGTGATGCTGATAACTAGCGCGTGCTAGCGGATGACGGCGATGCTACATTGAGTAACTAGCGCGCGCAAGTGGCGCGTGACGAAGGGTGAAGCGGATGCCGCAGCAGGCGACCACACGACGCGTGACGGCATCCGACATCGCGCGCTCGCTCGGCATCTCGCGCGCCACCGTCGGCTTCGTGCTCAACGACACTCCCGGCCAGACGATCTCGGCGGCGACCCGCACGCGCGTGCTCGCTGAGGCCGAACGCCTCGGCTACCGGCCGAGCATCGCGGCGCGGGCGCTCGCCAGCGGCCGTACCCACCTGGTGCTGCTCGTGCTGCCCGACTGGCCGATGGACTTCAACCTCCGGCGCAACATCGAGGAGGCCTCGCTGGCCCTCGACGAGGCGGGGTACTCGCTCATCACCTACACGCCGCACGCCACCGGCCAGGCGCGTCCGCTCTGGGAGACCCTCCAGCCCGACCTCGTCATGTCGATGACCCCCTGGGCGGCCGGGCGGGCCGAGTCGGTGCGTGCCGCGGGCGTCGCCCGCATCATCCCCGACCCCGACCATCCGGCCGTCGAGGAGTGGACCGAAGAGGGGCCGGTGCTCCAGCTCCGTCACCTGCACGGGCTCGGCCACCGCGCGATCGCGTACGCAGGCTCGGCCGACCCCCGCGTGGCCGACCTCGTCCGCGTGCGTCGCGCCGCCGCTCAGCGCACGGCCGCCGACCTCGGCATCGACCCGATGGCCACCGCCGACGTCGAGCTGACGGATGCCTCGGCGAGCGCGGCACTCACCGCGTGGCGCGATGCGGGCGTCACCGCCATCGCCGCCTACAACGACGACGTCGCCGGCGCGCTCGTCGGTGCGGCCCTGCGGATGGGCCTGTCGATCCCCGCCGACCTCTCGGTCGTCGGCCACGACGACACCCCACTCGCGGCGATGTTCGAGCCGCAGCTGTCCACGATCCACGTCGACACGGCCGGGCTCGGCCGATTCTTCGCCGATCTGGCGCTCAGCGCGGTCGAGGGGCGCCCTGCACCGACCGTCGCCCCCGAGCTGCGCGCCACGCTCGTGCGGCGCGCCTCCACCGCGACCCTCGGCGCCTGACGCGCTGCGCGCGTCCGAGCGGTTCGGCGGCGCCGTCGCTGCCCGGGGCATCAGCGTCGGCAGGGCGCGATGCGCTGTCGGCATCGTGGCCGGGGCACGGCGGCTCACGGTGCACGTCGCAGCCGCTTCGGCAGCTCGGCTCTACGGAATGAAACACAGATATGGCGACCGGAACCGTCAAGTGGTTCAACGCCGACAAGGACTTCGGCTTCATCGCCCCCGACGATGGCAGCGCGACGTGTCGTGGTGGCAACCCGCGTTTCCGGGTGATTCACAGCATCGTCAGTCACTGTTGCAGTTACTGCACTACAGACTGCAACACCTGAAAGGAACGCTGCGATGTCCCTCCCCGCGACCCCCGCTCCACCGCTGCTCCGTGCTCGAGCCGTGACCAAGACGTACGGCACGGGCGCATCCCGGTTCGATGCGCTGAAGGGCGCGTCGCTCGACGTGCGCCGCGGCGAATCGCTCGCAATCGTCGGGAAGTCGGGCTCGGGCAAGTCGACCCTGATGCACCTGCTCGCCCTGCTCGACCGACCCACGAGCGGCGCGGTCGACATCGAGGGCGAGGACGCGGCATCCGCACCGGCGAAGCACATCAATCGGCTGCGCAACGAGCGGTTCGGCTTCGTCTTCCAGCAGTTCTTCCTCACCGCCCAGCAGTCGGTGCTCGAGAACGTCACGCTCCCCCTGCTGGTCGCCGGCGTCGCCCCGCGGGAGCGCACCCGCCGCGGCATGGAGGTGCTCGAGTCGCTGGCGCTCGCCGACAAGGCGAAGAACCGGGCGAGCGACCTCTCCGGCGGCCAGAAGCAGCGCGTCGTGATCGCGCGGGCCCTCATCAACGAACCCGACGTGGTCTTCGCTGACGAACCGACGGGCAACCTCGACACCGCCACCGGGGGCCAGGTCGAGGACATCCTCTTCGGCCTCCTGCGCGAACGCGGCATCACCCTCGTCGTCGTCACCCACGACGACGACCTGGCGGCACGCTGCGACCGCCGCATCACCATCGCCGACGGCCTGATCGTGAACGGAGCGGGACGATGAGGACCGCGGATGTCATCACCAACGCCACGCGGAACGCATTCCGCAGCAGGCTCCGCACGACACTGACCGTGCTGAGCCTCTTCGTCGGCGCGTTCACCCTCACCCTGACGACCGCGCTCGGCGCCGGCGTGAACGACTACGTCACCACGCAGGTCGCGACGATCAGCACCGGCGACGTGCTCCTCGTGACCCCGGCCGCGTCCACCGACACGACCGACGGCCCGAACGCGTACGACCCCGACGGGCGCCAGCAGTCCGCCCAGGCGAATCCCCTCGGCACCGGGACGCTGCTGAACGACGACGACCTCGACGCGATGCGCGACATGGACGGCGTCGACCGCGTCGAGCCCGTCCGCCAGATCATGATCGACTGGGTCGCCCCAGCCGACGCGGCCGACGACGATCGGTACGAGCTCGACGTGAACGCAACGGCCTCGATCGGACGCAGCGACCTCGTCGCGGGAGACCAGCTCGACCAGGAGTCCGACGGTCCGCAGATCGTCCTGCCCGAGGATCACCTCGACGCGCTGGGCTTCGCCGGCGCCGACGACGCGGTCGGTGCGTCGGTCGCCCTCGGCTACGCCGATGCGGCGCAGGCGGCCCGGACGATCGAGGCCGAGGTGGTCGGGGTGGCACGCACCAGCCTGCTCGCCGCCGGCGCCGGCGTGAACCAGTCCCTGACGGACACCGTCGCCGACGCGCAGGCGATCCCCGGTCAACCCGACGCCTACGTGATCGCGGTCGCGTACCTCGCCGGAACGGGCGAGGACGGTGCCGTCACCGCTCAGGACGTCGACGACGTGAAGGCGCAGCTCGCCGACGCCGACCTCGCTGGCCAGACCGTCGAGGACCAGCTCGGCGTCATCCAGACCGTCATCAACGGCATCATCGGAGTACTCAGCGCGTTCTCCGTCATCGCGCTGCTCGCGGCATCCTTCGGTATCGTCAACACCCTGCTGATGAGCGTGCAGGAACGCACCCGCGAGATCGGCCTGATGAAGGCGATGGGCATGCCGAACGGCCGGGTGTTCTCGTTGTTCAGCCTCGAGGCGGTCGTGATCGGGTTCCTGGGATCGGCCATCGGCGCCCTCGCGGCCATCGGGCTCGGCACCGCGATCTCATCGGCCCTCTCGGCCGGGCCGCTGGCCGACCTGCCAGGCCTCACCATCCTGATGTTCGACCCCGTCAACGTGGTCGCCGTGATCCTCGTGATCATGCTGGTCGCCTTCCTCTCCGGCGTGCTCCCCGCCCGCCGGGCGGCCCGCCAGGACCCGATCGACTCGCTACGGTACGAGTAGACCGACCAGGAGGCGGATCATGTCGACCGAGCCAGGACCCCGACGCCGGGGCGTCGCCGAGACGACGGCCGCGATCGAAGGCGCCGCCATCGACCTCGTCACCGAGCACGGGTACGACAACGTCACGGTCGACATGATCTGCGAGGCCGCCGGCATCAGCCAGCGCACGTTCTTCAACCACTTCAAGACGAAGGATGCCGCGCTGCTCGGCACCGACGAACCGTCCATCGATCAACGGGCCGCGAGGGAGTTCATCGTCTCGGACGGGCCACTGCTCGCCGAGGCCGCCGGGCTCGTGCGCATCGAGCCCGATCGGCTGCCCGCCGATCCGGCCCTCATCATGCGACGGATCACCGCGGTGTCGCAGAACCCGATCCTCCTCGCCCGCCAGATGGAGCGGCTGACCGCGATCGAGGAGGAACTGCGTCAGATCATCGAGCTCCGCCTCCGCCAGGACGCGCTGCGCGACGGCGCCGACGAGGCGGAGCTCGACGACCTGCCCGAGCAGGCCGAGATCGTCACGCACCTGCTCGCCGGGCTCATGCGCTACGTCGGCATGAGCTGGGCGCGCCGGGCGGCCACGGGTGCGCCGACGCCGATGGGCACGGAGCACCTGACCGAACGGCTGGGGCAGGTGATCCCTAAGCTCGGGTGAATGTGAAACGCCGACGGCTCGCGCCAGGCTTCGTCAACCGCGCGGATCGCCCTCGGCGATCGGGCCGCGCTGCATCCCATGACCAGCTACAGAGCGCGCGCGGGCGAGCCGGGAGCCGCGGCCGTCCAGATGCCGGATGAGCCGAGCACCCGCTCGGGGTCGATCCGGATGACGACGCGGGTCGGATTCTCGCGCGGCTGCCGGTACCGCTCGGCGTACAGGCGCACCGCGAGGTCGACGGACTCGGGGTCGCGCTCGATGACGGCCCGGCCGGCGATGCTCAGCCATTCGGCCCCGGAGACCTGCGCGACGGTCGCGCGGTGGTCGCGCTCGACGTTGCGGACCTTCTGGCTGCCGCCGCTGGTGATGATCCGGACGACCCCGTCGACGTAGCTGAAGCCGACCGCGACCACGTGCAGATCGCCTCGCGGCCCGACCGTCGACAGCGTCGCGAGGTGCCGATCGGCGACGAACTGCGCGCCCCGCTCGGTGAGGGCGCGGTGAGGGGAGACCGGGCGATCCGGCAGTGAGGTCATGCGCCCCATCGTAGGCAGGGACTCTGTCGCCCCCACGTACTACCGTCTGGAACAGCGGTCGAACCCACGAGCGGGAGGCATCCCATGCTGAAGCACGTCGCTGAGGGCGTACTCGTCCACGAGAGCGAGTTCATCCAGAGCAATGCCGTCGTCGTGCAGGGCGAAGCGGGTGTGCTGCTCATCGACCCCGGCATCACGAGCGACGAGATGGCCTCGCTCGCGAACGACCTCCGCGAGCTGGGCCGACCCGTCGCCGCCGGATTCTCGACGCACCCCCACTGGGACCACGTGCTCTGGCATCCGGACTTCGGCGACGTGCCCCGCTACGGCACCGCGCGCTGCGCTGCGTCCATGCACGAGGTGCTCGCGGACGCGGACTGGGAGGCCCGCGTCGCCGAAGGACTCCCGCCGGAGTTCGCCGACGAGATACCGATGGATCGGCTCGGCCTCATCACCGGCCTGCCCGCCGGGGCCACGCGGATCCCCTGGGACGGCCCCGACGTCCGGATCATCGAGCATCGGGCCCACGCCCCGGGCCACGCGGCCCTGCTGATCGAGGACCGCCGCGTGCTCGTCGCCGGCGACATGCTCTCCGACATCCTGATGCCGTTCCTCGACCTCCAGACCGCACATCCGATCGACGACTACCTCGCCGCGCTGGAGCGGTTCGAGGGCGTCGCCGACGACGTCGATGCCGTCGTTCCGGGCCACGGCTCGGTCGGCGGAGCCGGGGATCTCCGCGCACGGATCGAGCTGGATCGCGCCTACGTGCAGGCCCTGCGAGACGGCGAGGTTCCCGACGATCCGCGGATCGGCCCATCGGCCCCGTTGGACTGGCTGGCCGACGTGCACGCATGGCAGGTCCAGCGGCTCGCTCAGAAGAAGCGGGGCGAGACGAACGGCTAGACGGCGTTCGACTCCGTTCACCGACGCGTCACCGCCGGGCCGTACCGTGGGGCATCCTTCTCATGCGACCTCTTCCAGGCGGGCAAGGAGCTCCAGTGACCGATTCCCCGGGCCTCATGAGCCGCTCGTCCGAGGCTCCGACCCCTCGGACGCTGCTCGACATCCTCCGCGCCACCACCGCATCCGCTCCGGACGCGTCGGCGATCGAGGACGACAGGGGTGCGCTGAGCTACCGCGAGCTCATGGCGCAGGTGAACGTGCTGGCCGCACGGTTGCACGCGGCGGGCGTCCGGCGCGGCGACCGGGTGGGCGTCCGCATGCCGTCGGGCACGCGCGAGCTCTACCTCTCGATCCTCGGCGTGATGGCCGCCGGCGCCGCGTACGTCCCCGTCGACGTCGACGACCCCGAGGAGCGCGCCGAGCTGGTGTTCTCCGAAGCCCTCGTGGCCGGCGTGATCACCTCGGGCGGCTACGCGCCGTCGGGATCCGCCGGCCCGACGACCGCGGTCTTCGACGACGCCGCCCCGCACCCGAGCACCGCGGCGACGGCGGTCGCGGCGCCGCCCGAACCGGGCAACGACGCGTGGATCATCTTCACCTCGGGTTCGACCGGAACGCCGAAGGGCGTGGCGGTGAGCCATCGGTCGGCGGCGGCGTTCGTCGACGCCGAGGCGCGCCTGTTCCTGCGCGACGAGCCGATCACCACGTCCGACCGCGTCCTCGCGGGTCTCTCCGTCGCGTTCGATGCGTCGTGCGAGGAGATGTGGCTGGCCTGGCGGCACGGAGCGTGTCTGGTCCCCGCGCCGCGATCGCTCGTCCGGAGCGGCATGGACCTCGGGCCGTGGCTCTCCTCCCGCCGGATCACCGTGGTGTCGACGGTGCCGACGCTCGCCGCGCTCTGGCCCGCCGAGGCGCTCGACAACGTGCGATTGCTGATCTTCGGCGGCGAGGCGTGCCCGCCCGAGCTGGTGAACCGGCTCGCCGTCGACGGCCGCGAGGTGTGGAACACGTACGGGCCGACGGAGGCGACCGTCGTCGCGAGCGCCGCGCTGATGGTGCAGGGTGAACCGGTGCGGATCGGCAGCCCGCTCGACGGCTGGGACCTCGCGGTGGTCGATGCCGACGGGCGCCCGGTCGGCGACGGCGAGGTCGGCGAGCTCATCATCGGCGGCGTGGGTCTCGCCCGCTACCTCGACCCGGCCAAGGACGCGGAGAAGTACGCGCCGATGCCGGCGCTCGGCTGGGATCGCGCGTACCGGAGTGGCGACCTCGTGCGATTCGATCGCGACGGGCTGCTCTACCAGGGACGCGCCGACGACCAGGTGAAGGTCGGCGGCCGGCGCATCGAGCTCGGCGAGATCGAGGCCGCCCTGCAGGACCTGCCCGGCGTGGCCGGTGCCGCCGCCGCGGTGCGACGAAGCGCGGCCGGCAACGACGTGCTCGTCGGCTACCTCGCGGTGGCCCCGGATGCCGCGTTCGACCGGCGCGCCGCGGTGACGCGTCTCCGCGAGGAGCTGCCCGCGGCGCTCGTGCCTCTGCTGGCCGTGGTGGACGAGCTCCCGGTCCGGACCTCGGGCAAGGTCGATCGCGCCGCACTGCCGTGGCCGGTCGAGGAGGACGGCGGGGACGGTCGCGCCGAGGCCGAACTCGACCCCATCGCGGCCATCCTCGCCGCCGATTGGCGGAACGTGCTGGGCCTGCCGGTCGAGGCCGACGACGACAACTTCTTCGACCTCGGCGGCGGGTCGCTCGCCGCCGCGCAGCTCGTCTCGCTCGTGCGGACGCGGCATCCGGACTTCACCGTCGCCGACGTGTACGCGCATCCCCGTTTCGGGGCGATGGCGTCCGCCCTGGCCGAGGCATCCCAGAGCCGGTCCGCGGCGTCCACGCACGTCGTCCCGCGGACCCCGGTGCGGATGCAGGTCCTGCAGACCTTCTTCGGCGCGCCCTTGTTCGTGCTCAACGGCATCCGCTGGGTGCTCTACCTGCTGACCGCCAGCGCGATCCTGCGGTCGCTCGGCGGGTTCGACGCGCTGCCCGAGGTCTCGGTGCCGTGGCTCGTCGCGGGCCTCGTGGTGTTCGTGACCCCCTGGGGGCGGATGGCGGTCGCCGTCGTCGTGGCCCGGCTGGTGCTCGCCGGACTCCGGCCCGGCGACTACCCGCGCGGGGGCAGCGTGCACCTTCGGCTCTGGCTGGCCGAGCAGGTCGCCCACCAGGTCGGAGCGGCGAGCCTGGCCGGCGCCCCGTGGATCAGCTACTACGCCCGAGCACTCGGTGCGCGGATCGCTCCCGGCGTCGACCTGCACTCGCTGCCGCCGGTCACCGGGTTCCTGCGCATCGGCGCCGGAGCCTCGATCGAGCCGGAGGTCGACCTCGCCGGGTACTGGATCGACGGCGACCTCGTGCGCATCGGCGAGATCCGCATCGGGGCCGGCAGCTCGATCGGTGCCCGGAGCTCGCTGATGCCGGGCGCTCGGATCGGCAAGCACGCGACCGTGGCGCCCGGCTCCGCCGTGTTCGGTCGCGTTCCCGCCGGGCAGGACTGGGCCGGCTCGCCCGCGGTGCGGGTCGGGAGGTCGCACGCGTGGTGGCCCGCGGAACGGCCGCCGATCCGCACGCGCTGGCTGTTCGCCTACGCGACCTCCTCGCTCGTGGTCTCGCTCGTGCCGATCGCCGCGTTCGCGGCCGGCGCCGCCGTCGTCGCCGTCGTCGCCCGGGATGCGGACTCGCTCGGCGAGCTCGCCGCCCGCGCGGCCCTCGCGCTCGTGCCGGCCACGCTCGCGGCGGGCGTCGTGCTCGTCGTGTCGGTGGTGGTGCTGGTCCGGCTCCTCGGCATCGGGCTCGTCGAGGGCGTGTTCCCGGTGCGCAGCCGGGTCGGCTGGCAGGCGTGGTCGATCGAACGGCTGCTCGACCTCGCGCGCACCCTCCTCTTCCCGCTGTACTCGAGCCTGTTCACGCCGGTCTGGCTGCGCCTGCTCGGCGCCGACGTGGGCCGCGACGTCGAGGCATCCACCGTCCTGCTGCTGCCCGGGATGACGCGGATCGCCGACGGCGCCTTCCTCGCCGACGACACGCTGGTCGCCGCTTACGAACTGGGCGGCGGCTACGTGCGGATCGCTCGCGCGGAGATCGGCGCGCGGGCGTTCCTCGGCAACTCCGGCATGGCCGTCGGCGGCAACCGGGTGCCGAAGGACGGGCTCGTCGCGGTGCTCTCCGTCGCCCCGCGCAAGGCGAAGGCCGGATCGTCGTGGCTCGGGTCGCCGCCGGTGAAGCTGCGCCGCCACGCCCAGGACGCCGATCGCGCCCGCACGTTCGCCCCGTCGTACGGCCTGCGCTGGGCGCGCGCGATCTGGGAACTGCTCCGAATCGTGCCGGTCATCGCGACCTGCGCGCTCGGCCTGGCCGTGCTCCTGGCCCTCGCGGCGCTCATCGAGGCGTGGGGCGTCGCCGTCGCGATCCTGCTCAGCGGCATCGTGCTCCTCGCGGCCGGTGCGGTCGCCGCCGCGATCAGCACGATCGCGAAGTGGCTGCTGCTCGGACGCATCCGGGCGACCGAGCATCCGCTCTGGTCGCCGTTCGTCTGGCGAAGCGAGGTGTCGGACACCTTCACCGAGATGGTCGCGGCACCGTGGTTCGCCTCGGCCGCGGCGGGCACGCCCGCGCTCGTATGGTGGCTTCGCAGCCTCGGTGCCCGCATCGGGGCCGGCGTGTGGATCGACAGCTACTGGCTGCCCGAGGCCGACCTCGTGCGCCTGGGCGACGCGTCGACCGTGAATCGGGGCTGCGTCGTGCAGACCCACCTGTTCCATGATCGAATCATGAGCATGGATGCGGTCACGATCGAGCGCGGCGGAACGCTGGGCCCGCACAGCGTCATCCTGCCCGCCGCCGAGATCGGCGAGAACGCGACCGTCGGTCCCGCGTCGCTCGTGATGCGCGGCGAGGCCGTGCCCGCGGCGAGCCGCTGGAGCGGCAACCCCATCGGACCCTGGCGCGCCGTGGTCGTCGGCGAGTACCATCGCGAGCCGGCCTGATGAGGCGGCCCGCGACGGCCGGTCCGCACGCCTACCTTCCCCGGTCGGGATCGCCGGACTACCGGGCGCTGCACTACGACCTCGATCTCCGGTACCGGGTCGCGACCAATCGACTCGACGCCACGGCCACGATCCGCGGCCGCGCGCTGACGACGCTCCGCGCCATCCACCTCGATCTGGTGCACCTGCGGGCCAAGCGCGTCCGGCTCGACGGCGACCGGAACGTGCGGTTCTCGCACTCCCCCACGCACCTGACGGTCCGCCCGGCGGCGCCGATCGGCGAGGGCGAGGAGTTCGTGCTCACCGTCGAGTACGGCGGCGCGCCGACACCCCGCCGCTCCCGGTGGGGGACGATCGGCTGGGAGGAACTCGACGACGGCGTCCTCGTGGCCTCGCAGCCGTCGGGTGCGCCGACCTGGTTCCCCTGCAATGACCGCCCCGACGACAAGGCGCCCTACCGCATCCGGGTCACCGCCGAGCAGGCCTACACGGTCCTCGCCACCGGGCAGCTCACCGACCACTCCGTGTCCGCCGGGCGCGGAACCTGGACCTTCGAACAGCACGAGCCGACCTCGACCTACCTCGCCGCCGTGCAGATCGGCCGGTACGTGCTCGAGCCGAGGCGCACCGCCGGCGTCGACTGGGTGCTCGCCTATCCGCCGGCCGTCGCGCGCCGCGTGCTGCACGACTTCGCGCCGATCGGCCGGATGCTCGAGGCGTTCCAGGCCAGGTTCGGCCCGTATCCCTTCCCGTCGTACACGATCGTCGTCACCGCCGATGCGCTCGAGATCCCGCTCGAGTCGCAGGGCATGGCCACGTTCGGTGCGAACCACGCCGACGGACGCGGCGGTGCCGAGCGTCTCATCGCGCACGAGCTCGCGCACCAGTGGTTCGGCAACAGCGTGGGCCTGGCGAGCTGGCGCGACATCTGGCTGAACGAGGGATTCGCCTGTTATGCCGAGTGGCTCTGGGCCGAGGCCGCGCATCGCACGTCGGCCGACACGATGGCTCGCCGCGCGCACTCGATGCTCGCCGCCCTCCCCCGGGATCTCGTGCTCGGCGATCCCGGCCCCGAGCTCATGTTCGACGACCGCGTCTACAAGCGGGGAGCGTGCCTGGTCCACGCCATCCGGCTCACCGTCGGCGACGAGCGATTCTTCGCGATGCTCCGCGGATGGACGGACGCGAAGCGCTACGGTGCCGCATCGACCTCCGAGTTCCGGGCGTTCGCCGCCGGCGTCGCCGGCGTTCCGCTCGACGCGCTGTTCGACGCGTGGCTGTGGGAGCCCGAACTCCCCCCGCTGCCGGCTCCCGCGTCGCGCTGAGCCGCGCACGCGATCGTCACGACGCATCCCCGGGGGTCTCGGCGACGATGCAGGCGGTACCGGATGTCGCGGTCGGCGACCCGCCCGGACCGATGCCCCACGCGCACCTCGCGCGGGTCGACCCGGAGGCCGCGCCCGTCGGCCTTGAGGATCGCTTCGGTCGCCGTCCAGCGCGCGAGCGCGTCGCCGCGCCGGTGCCCCGTCACGTCGCGGATCGCGGCGAGACGAGCCGGCGGGGTGCGCCGCGGTTCGGCGTCGATCCCGATGGGATGGCGCGACGCGACGGCGAATGCGAGGCCGCCGGCATGGGCGATGCTGACGTGGAGCCCGGCCCACGCTCCGGAGACCTGCGGCGGACCGTGCGACCCGCCGCAGTCGATGCACCGGGCATCGATCGTCACCCCGTCGAGCGGGCCGTCGACCAGCCCGGCGACCGCAGCGAGCGCTGCCGAGCGACCCGCGAGGAACCGGCGCCGTCCGACGTCGTCGAGGGTGGCGAGCCGGGCCCGGTCGGACGGACCGAGCCGGCCCGCGACCTCGGCCTGGGCCCTGGCTTGCACCGCGTCGTGGGCGACGACGACGAGCTCGAACGGCCGATCCATCGGCTCAGGCTCGGCCGAGCGCCTCGGCGCCGCGGCGCGCACTGTCATCCGGTCGACCGGAACCGTTGCCCATGCTGCGAGTCTCGACAGCGCGGTGTTCGATGTCAATTCGCGCCTCGTCGGATCGTCGTCGGCCCTGGGATGCAGGAACCAGCCGCAAGATGGGGAGGGCTCCCCATGCTTCCCGGCCCGTGCGGGTGCAGGCTGAACGCGAAGGGAGCAGGCCATGGCACACATCAGGACATCCATCGTGATCGACCGGCCCGTCGATGAGACGTTCGCGTACCTCACGGACCCCCGCAACGCGAAGGAGTGGTCGACCGAGCTCGTCGATGTCGCCTACGACGGCGACCTGACCGAGGGCTCGACCGGGGTCGACACCCGCAGGATGGGTCGCAGGGTGATCGAGATGCCGTGGGTCGTGGCAGCGTACGACCGACCCGAGCGCATCGTCTTCGAGTACGCGCGCCCGTTCCCGGCGACCGCCGAGTTCTCGTTCCGCGCCCACGAGGGCGGCACCCTCGTCACCTGCGACACCGAGCTGAGGCCACGCGGCCTCTGGCGGCTGCTGGCTCCGATGTTGGCCGCGGAGGGGCGGAAGGTCGACGAGGTCCAGTTCCGGAAGGTGAAGCAGATCCTCGAGGCGCGCAACGCGACCACTGAGGGCGCTTCCGCGCCTCACTCGATCTCGACCCAGTCGAGGTTGAACAGGTAGGGGTTCTCGTCCCTGCTCGCACCTCGCGTGAACTCCAGGTGGAGCTCGGACGGCGCGGATGCCACGTCGTCGAGGACATCGCACTGGACGACCTGCCAGGAGAGCCAGCCTCCCGTGTACGGCACCGAGCACTGGCCGATGAGCGGCCCGTTCGCGTCGTCGAGGCGGATCGCGATGTCGCCGCCCGTGCTGTCGCTCGCGACCCTCGCGGTGATCGAGCGGACCTCGCCGGACCCGAGGGCACCACTCTCGTACGTCGCCCACGTGCCATCCGTGGTGTAACCCAGGAAGCCGATGCCGCCCTCGTCACCGAGCTGGAGCCCGACCTCACGCTCGGCCGTGGCCTCCCCCTGGGCAGCAGGTCGCCCAGCGCGGCAGCGCGGCCCTCGTGGAACTTCGCGGTCGGGTGCGAGCGTCCGTCCTTCGCGAGGGTGCAGGATGTCGCGTCGCCGAGCGCGTCGCTCCAGGCCTGCGCGGCCTCGGCTCGCCGGCGACGCACCTCGGCTCGATCGAGCCGGGGCCGCGATCCGGGAGCCGGCAGCTCGGCCGGGGCGTGTCGGGGGGTGACGCGCCGCACGCCGGCGAACCGGTCCCGGATCGCGGCCACGGGTCTTCCGGTCAGCGCCCGAAGAGGCGCGCGAAGAAGCCGGTCGACGGCTCGTTCTCGTGCCCGGCGCAACGCTGGTTGCGCGGCACTCCGCGCATGACCTGGTCGACGTGCTGGCCGCAACCGGCCCAAGTGGTCTTGCCGCACTTCCGGCAGCTGACGGCTCGGCACATGTGGGGTTCTCCTCGGTCTCAGGGGGTCGGGATCAGTCGTGGTCGCCGTTGCACCACTGCTCGGCGGGCACGTGGTCCTTGACGCTGTCGACGTGCTGGCCGCAACCGGCCCAGGTCGTCTTGCCGCAGGTACACGGCGTGGGGCTGCACATGGGTGTTCTCCTTCGTAGTGAGGTGGTGTCGATACGCGCCGTCGGCGCTACCGGATGATCAGGCGGCGAGCGCCTCGGCCTCGACGGCCGTGCGGGAGGCCGTGCCGGCCTTCCAGGTCAGGTAGCCGCCGTCGAGGTTGACGGCGTCGCGGCCGAGCTGCGCGAGCAGGCGCACCGCGGTGTGCCCGCGCTGGCCGACCTTGCAGTGGACGATGAGGCGCCCGGCCGGCAGCTCGTCGGCCCGCGCACGGAGCTCGTCGAGCGGGATCCGGAGCGAACCCGGGATGGCGCCGTCGGCCACCTCGCCGGCCGTGCGCACGTCGACGACGGTTGCGCCGGCGTCGACCGCGGCATCGAGCTCGTGCCACTGGATCGACGGCGTGAGGCCCTCGAACGCGTTGAGCGCGACGTAGCCGAGCATGTTGACCGGGTCCTTCGCCGACGAGTACTGCGGCGCGTACGCCAGCTCGAGGTCGGCGAGCTCGGAGGCGGTGATGCCGCCGGCCATCGCGGTCGCGATGACGTCGATGCGCTTGTCGACGCCCTCGCCGCCGACGCCCTGCGCGCCGAGGATGACGTCGGTCGCGGCGTCGACGATGAGCTTGAGCGCCATCTGCTCGGCGCCCGGGTAGTACCCGGTGTGCGAGGCGGGGTGGGTGTGGATGACCCGGATGTCGCGGTCGCGCGAGCGCAGCAGCTTCTCGTTCCACCCGGTGGAGGCGATGGTGAGACCCATGACGCCGACCACGGCGGTGCCGAGCGCCTCGCGCACGCGGACCGGACGGCCGGTGATCGCGTCGGCCGCGAGGCGGCCGTGGCGGTTGGCGAGGCCCGCGAGGGCGACGAGTCGGGGCTCGCCGGTGATCGCATCGACCTTCTCGACGGCATCGCCGATGGCCCAGATGTGCGGGTCGCTCGTGCGCAGCGCGTCGTCGACCCGGATGCCGCCGCGCGGGCCGAGCTCGAGGCCGGCACCCCGGGCGAGGCTCGTGTCGGGTCGCACGCCGATGGAACCGAGCACGAAGTCGGCGGGCACCGTGGTGCCGTCGCTGAGCCGGGCGGTGTCGGCGCCGAGCGCGGTGACCTGCGTGCCGAGGCGCACGTCGACGCCGGCCTCGCGGAGCCGGTCGGCGACGGGCGAGGCCATCTCGGGGTCGAGCGGGGGCAGCACCTGGTCGCCGAGCTCGACGAGGGTGACGTCGAGGCCGCGGTGGGCGAGGTTCTCGACCATCTCGAGGCCGATGAAGCCGGCGCCGATCACGAGCGCGCTCCGCGGCGCGACATCCAGTGCCGCCATGGCCGCGTCGACGTCGTCGATGTCGCGCAGGGTGAGCATGCGCTCGCCGCCCTCGATGGGCGGACGGACCGGGGTGGCGCCGGGCGAGAGCACGAGCGCGTCGTACTCGAGCGTCGTCTCCTCGCCGGTGGCGAGGTCGCGGGCGAGCACGGTCTTCGCCTCGCGGTCGATGGAGACCGCCTCGGTGCGCACGCGCACGTCGAGTCCGAAGCGGCTGCCGAGCGAGGCGGGCGTCTGGAGGAGCAGGCTGGAGCGCTCCTCGATGACGCCGCCGAGGTAGTACGGGAGTCCGCAGTTCGCGAACGAGACGTGGCCGCCCCGCTCGAGCACGGTGATCTGCGCGTGCTCGTCGAGCCGGCGCAGTCGGGTCGCGGCGGACATGCCGCCTGCGACGCCGCCGATGATGAGGTACCGCTGGGAAGTCATGAGCCCATCGTACGGATACCCCGGGGGTATTGTCAAAATACGTCCCGGGTATTTCTCAGGTTGCCTCGACGACCCCCATCATCCCCCGGTCCTCGTGGTCGAGGATGTGGCAGTGGTAGACCGTCCGGCCGGCGAGGCCCTCGAAGGCGATGCGCACGACGGTCGTGCTGCGCGCCCGGACCGGCACCACGTCGCGGCGGTCGACGTCGTCGGCGGCGAGCGCGACCCCGTCGACCTCGACGAGCTGCATGGGCCAGACGTGCAGGTGGAACGGGTGATCCATCGGGCTCGTGTTCACGATCGTCCACTCCTCGATCGAGTCGTGCGCCACCGCGAGGTCGACCCGCTCGTGGTCGAACTCCCGGCCGTCGATCGTGAAGGCCATGCCGCGCCCCATCCCGCCGCCCATGCCCATCGCGAGCGTCACGGTGCGTCGCCGCGCGACCGCCTCGCCGCGCAGGTCGCGCTCCGGGGCGGGCGGCGGCACCGGCGGCGACGCGCTCGGCACCGCACTCGCCTCGCCCCCGCCGCGTACCGAGAACGCCACCAGGTCGGCGCCCGTGGTCGCGCTCGCGGGCGCGCCCATCATGCCCATCGACCCGCGATCGAACGGCATGGTCCGCAGCATCGCCTCGCCCTCGACGGCCGTCACGAGCAGGTCGGCCCGGTTCCCGGGTGCCAGCACGAACTCCTCGACCTCGCGCGGTTCGGCGTACCGGCCGGCGTCGATGCCGAGCAGCGACATCCGCTGCCCGTCGAGGCGCAGCCGCAGGAACCGCGAGCTGCACGCGTTCACCAGCCGCCAGCGCTCGACGTCGCCGGCCTCGGCCGCCATCGTCGGGCCGAGCCGGCCGTTCACGAGCACGAGCTCTCCCTCGCGCCCGAGCATCCGCTCGGCCTGCGTCGCGACGTGCAGGTTCCCGGCGGCGTCGAAGCCCGTGTCCGAGACGATCAGCAGCCGCTCGCGCGCCGCCGGGATGGGCTCGGCGTCCTCGACGATGATCGCCCCGAAGAGCCCGCCGAAGAGCTGCTCGGCCGTGTTGCCGTGGTGATGCGGGTGGTACCAGAAGACCCCGGGCGGATGGCTCGTGCCGAGCCGGTAGTCGTAGTCGAACGCGCCGCCCGGCTCGATCATGACGAAGACGTTGTCGCTGTTGCCCTCGGGAGAGACCACGAGGCCGTGCGTGTGCAGGTTCGTGGGCACGCCGAGCTCGTTGCGCAGGCGCAGCGTGATGTGGTCGCCCGCGCGCACCCGCAGGGTCGGCCCGGGCACGCCGTCGCGGTACGACAGGGCGCGCACGCGGCGGCCCGCGACCTCGGTCTCGACGAGGGCCGCGGTGAGGGCCAGGTCGAGACGGCCATCAGCGCTCGTCAGCACCTCGGGCTCGCGCAGCGTCTCGGCGCCCGGATCGGCCGGCGCCGGGGTCGCGGCCGGTGCCGTCGGTGCGGTCGGCGGCTGCGGCCACCCGCCACGGGTCCCGTTCCACAGCAGCACGCCGCCCGTCACGGCCGCGGCCGCGGCGCCGCCCAGCACCAGCACCTCGCGGCGGGACCAGTCCCTGCCATCCGCCATGCCCGCACGATACCCCGGTGGTGTATCGACGGAGCGGGACCTCCGGCCCGTCAGCGGGGGCGGCGGCGGCCGCCTCGCTTCATCGTCCACGTGAGGTAGGCGCCGAGCGAGCCGAGCACGCCGAGCCCGGTGCCGAGCATGACGCCCTCCCACGACCGGTACTTCCGATCGCTCGAGACCAGGCCGCCGACGCCGGTGATGAGTGCGGCGCTGATCATGCCGGCGACGAGGCGGTTGCCGATGCGCTCCGCCCGGCCCATGAGCGGATCGAGCTCGGCGGCGCGCAGGTGCACCTGCAGGCCGCCGCCGTCGGCGTGCTCGAGGAGACGGCGCAGCGCCCCCGGCATGTCGAGCGCCAACTCCCCGAGGTCGGCCGTCGCGCGCGCGATGCGGCGGGCCAGCACGCCCGCGCTCATCCGCTCCCGCGCGAGCCGCTGGGCGTAGGGCTCGAGCGACTCGCCGAGGCGGAACTCGGGATCGAGCCGGAGCGCGAGGCCCTCGATGAGCAGCAGCGCCTTGAACAGGAGGGCCATCTCGCGCGGCAGCCGGAGCCGGTGCGCGCGCAGGATCGCGAAGAGCTCGGCGATCATGCGCGCGAACGGCGTCTCGCGCAGCGAGTGCAGCCGGTAGCGGGCGAGGAAGACCGCGAGGTCGTCGCGCAGCAGTTCGCGATCGACGCCCCCCGAGCCGGGCGACATGTTCACGAGCGACGCGCCGAGCAGGTCGGCGTCGCCGCGCACGAGCGCGACGAACAGCCCGCTGAGATGGCCGCGGAGTTCCTCCCCGATCTCGCCGACCATGCCGAAGTCGATGAGCGCGATGGTGCCGTCGTCGTGGATGAACAGGTTCCCGGGGTGCAGGTCGGCGTGGAAGAAGCGGTCCTCGAACGTCATCTTCAGCACGATGTCGGCGCCCTTACGGGCCACGCGCTTGCGATCGACGCCGGCCGCGTCGAGGCTCGCGGCGTCGCTCACGTTCATGCCCGACATCCGCTCGAGCGTCAGCACCCGGGAGGTCGTGTAGTCCCAGAAGACGCGCGGGATCTCGAGGTCGGGGTCGTCGGCGAAGTCCTCGGCGAAGCGCTCGGCGTTGCGGCCCTCCTGGAGGTAGTCGAGCTCGGCACGGAGCGTCTGCGCGAACTCGTCGGCGATGCCCGGCGCATCGTAGTCGCGCGCGATCCCCCACGTACGGCTCGCGCGCAGCGCGAGGTTCTGCAGGATCTCGAGATCCTGCTGCACCTGCGCGACCGCGCCGGGGCGACGGACCTTCACGACCACGGGCGTGCCGTCGTGCAGCGTCGCGGTGTGGGCCTGCCCGATCGAGGCGGATGCCATGGGCGCGTCGTCGAACGTCGCGAACAGCTCCTCGGGCTCGGCGCCCAGTTCGCGGCGGATGACCGCACGGATCTGCTCGGTCGCGACCGGCGGCGCCGCGTCCTGCAGCTTGGCGAGCTCGTCGGCGTACGCGGGCGGCACGAGGTCGGAGCGTGTGGAGAGCAGCTGCCCGAACTTGATGAACGTCGGGCCGAGTTCCTCGAGCGCACGGCGCACGTGCTCGGGCGAGGCCTCCGCGCCGGCCGCGGGCTCGGCGCCGTTGCGCCGGAACGGGTTGAGGCGCCCGGCGCCGATGAGCCCGGCGAGGAACCCGAAGCTGTGGCGGCGCAGCACGACGGCGATCTCGCGATAGCGCGCGGTGTGCCGCGTCTCGGCCTGGCCGACGCTCACGCCGTCGCACCTGTCGTCATCGCTCCACCCCCGTCGGTCCGAGGCTACGCCACCGACTCCCCCGGCCGCCGAAAAGGGCCCCCGCCGTGTTCGGCGAGGGCCCTGCGCGGTCCCGGCGTCAGTCGCCGGCCGCGCCGTTCCCGGCCTTCTCGTCGGCGACCGAACCGGCCTCGTCGGCGGCGTCGCCCGCGCCCTCGGGTGCTCCGGCGCCCTCGCCGGCCCCGTCGGACGCGCCGGCGCCGGTGCCGACGCCGGCACCCGCGTTCTCGCCCGCGATCTCGAGACCCGCCTCGGCGTGCTCGTCGGCGTGCTCCTCGGCGACCTCGATGCCGTTGCCGGCGTTCTGCTCGGCCGTCTCGAGTCCGGTGCCGGCCTGCTCCTCGCCCTGCTGGCGGGCGTCCTCGGCCGTCTGCCGGCCGAACTCGCTGTGCTCGACGCCGGTCTCGCTCATCTGCTCACCGCCGGTGACCTGCTCGAACACCGCCTGCGCGGGCGCGGGCAGCACGCCCGCGGCGCCGGCCGCACCGGCCGAGGTCACTCCGACCGCGGCGGCCGCAGTCGCTCCGATGGCGATCTTCGCCGCGAGCCCGAGGCCCGCGAACCACTCCACTGCCACTCTTCTTCTCCTTGCCGACGGCGCCGTGTGGGCCGGCACCGTCATGTCCGGGTTCTCTCGGGGGAAGGCCCCGACGGTCGACACGCGGTCGAGGTCGAGGCGGGACGCCACCGCGGCGCTCGGCCGCGGCGGCGTCCCGAGTGAGGAGGCCCGGAACTCCGCGACGGCCGCGGCAAGGGGGGAGAGCTCGTCGCGGGCGTGGGGGGTACGCCCGCGGAGCACGGCCGCGGCCTCGTCGTCGGTGATCCGGTGATTCCTCATCTCACTCCCTGCCATCGCCGCCGGCCCTTCGAGGGGTACGGCCCGGAAGAACTTTTTTCCGCAAGGTCTCGAGCGCCCGTCGCTGCAGGGCCTTCACGGCCCCCGTGCGCTTGCCGAGCACGGCCGCGACCTGCTCGATCGTCAGGTCGCCGAGGATGCGAAGCACCATGACATCGCGCTGATCGGGCGAGAGCCCCTCGAGCAGCGCGCGCGTGGAGTCATCCGCAAGTCGGGAGAGCGCCTCGTGCTCGGCGCTCGGCGCCCGGCGATCGTCGAGCTCCTGCTGCCATTCCTCGTGCTCACCGCGCCGCGAGCGCCGGCGCAGCTCGTCGGTCAGCCGCCGATAGGCGATCGTGAACACGAACGCCCGGAACTCGGCCTCGCCGCCGCTGAACCCGCCGAGCCGGTCGAACACCGCGAGGAACACCTCGCTCGTGAGGTCGTCGGCCTCGCGGGACCCTCGTGCCCGCAGGAACGCCGCGACGGCGGGCGCGTACTCATTCCACAGGTCGGTCGACGCCCACCGCGCCCCCGCCTGCGCGGCGAGCAGCACCGTCTCGAACTGGTCCGGACCGATCGTGCTCGGACGCGCGCGAACGACGCGCTCCGCGGGGAGCGAGGTTCGCGCGAGTGCGCCCTCGGGGTCGGTCACCCGCCCGAGTGTAGGACACCCGAACGGGGGACGACAGTCGCGTCCACAGGGTGGGGGCGGATGGCGCGACCGCGCGCCATCCGCTCGTTCCGGCCGCCCGTCAGAACTTCGAGCCGAGCGCCTTCGCCTTGATCGCCTCGAACTCGCCGTCGGTGATGACGCCCTGGTCGCGCAGAGCCTGGGCCTTCGTGATCTCCTCCGCCGGGTTGGCGAACGAGATCGTCCGGTACTCCTCCGCCGTGTGCGACTCGTACTCGACCTGCTTGCGCGCCGAGCGCTCGGCCATGCCCTTGCCACGCGCGATCAGGTAGACGAGGCCCGTGATCCACGGCAGGAACAGGAGCAGGAGCAACCACAGCGCCTTGAGCCATCCATTGAGCTCGTGGTCGCGGAAGATGTCGATGACGATGTAGACGAGCACGAGGATGTACGCCACGTAGGCGAACATCCAGAAGAAGAACCAGATCCAGCTCCAGAGATCCACGGTCTCCCCTTCCCCGAACGTCGGCCGTGTGGGCCACAGGCTACCGGTGCGATACCGCGGCGCAGAAGGGGCCTTTCGTCCCGATCCTGCGACCGCCCGCGTGGATACGTTGTGCGCGAGGGCAGTGGTGACCACTTTGGGGGCGATCGTCATGACCAAGCATGCGCACCCGTCGAGCCCGCGCGTCCGCGCGCGACTCCTCCTCCGAGTCGGGGTGATCCTGCCATGAGCGCTGCGGATGCCGCGGCGAACGTGCCGCGCGACGCGGGTATCGCGAAGGCCCGGGCGGTGCCCGCACCGGTCTGGATCTCGTGGCTCGCGCTCGCCCTGATGACCACCAGCTCAGTCGCGAGCCTCCGGCCCGCCCCGACGATGGCGGTGTACGGGCTCGCCTGCATCTTCCTGTACCTGGTGCCGGCGATCGTGTTCCTGCTGCCGACCTCGCTCGTCTCGGCCGAGCTCGCCTCGGGCTGGAAGGGCGGCGTCTACAACTGGGTGGCGACCGGCATCTCGAAGCCGATGGGCTTCCTCGCGGTCTGGTGCCAGTTCGCGATGACGATCTTCTACTACCCGAGCCTGCTCGGGTTCGTCGCGAGCACGCTCGCCTACGTCATCAACCCGAACCTCGCCTCGAGCGGCGTCTGGACGGCGCTCGTGATCATGGTCTGCTACTGGTCGGGCGTGTTCCTGACCTCGCGCGGCACGAAGGGCGTCGCAGGACTCGCCAGCGGCGGCCTCATCATCGGCACGCTGATCCCGGGTGCGGTGCTCGTGATCCTCGGCGCGGTCTTCCTCGGCCAGGGCAACGAGTCGGCGGCGCCGATGACGGCCGAGAACCTTCTGCCGCAGTGGGCCGGGCTCGCGAGCCTCGTGCTCATCGTCAACAACTTCCTGTCGTACAGCGGCATGGAGATGAACGCGGTGCACGTCGGGTCGCTGAAGAACCCCGGGAAGGAGTTCCCGAAGGCGATCTTCCTCGCGATGGGCCTGGTGCTGGTCATCTTCATCCTCCCCGCGCTGGCGATCAGCTGGATCGTACCGGCGGAGCAGCTCTCGCTGACGGCGGGGGTCATGCAGGCGTTCGACGCCGTGTTCGCGGCATTCGACTGGCAGTGGCTGACCCCGATCGTGGGCATCATGCTCGTGACGGCGTCGCTCGGCGGCATGCTCACCTGGCTCGCCGGGCCGTCGAAGGGCCTCCTGCTGATCTCGCGGCAGGAGGGCTACCTCCCGCCGTTCCTGCAGAAGCTCAACAAGCACGGCGTGCAGCAGAACCTGCTGGTCGTGCAGGGCCTCGTCACCACGGTGATCGCCCTCGGGTACGCTCTCATCCCGAACGTCTCGAGCGCGTACTGGATCTTCTCGGTCATCACCACGCAGGTGTACCTGATCATGTACCTGCTGATGTTCGTGGCGGCCGTCCGGCTGCGCCGGACGCATGCCGACCACCCGCGCGGGTTCCGGGCGCCGATGCTCATCACCCTGTGCGTCGTCGGGTTCCTCGCCTCGCTCGCCGCACTGCTCGTCGGGTTCATCCCGCCCTCGCAGTTCGGCGGCGGCGACCCATGGGTCTACCTCCTGATCGTCGCGGGCGGCGCCCTCGGGCTCGGCCTGCTCGTGCCGTTCCTGTTCTACAAGCTGCGGAAGCCGTCGTGGAAGCAGCCCGAGGCGGCGGCTGAGACCGAGACGGAGGTGTCGGGATCATGAGCACCCAGTCCGAGACCCAGCCGAAGCGCGAGCGGACGGTCATCTACTTCGTCACCGTGGGCGTACTCATCGTGCTCGCGATCATCGCGCTCGTGACCTTCCTGTCGGCCCGACAGGACGTGAAGGCGCAGGACAAGGCCGAGCAGTTCCTCTCCTCGCTCGAGGAGAACGGCATCGACACGTCCCTGACGGCCGAGCAGGTCGCCCGCGTGCTGGGCGACGACGGCGGCGGCGTATGCGCCAACCCGAACGAGGCACTCAGCAGGGCCATCCTGTTCGACCGGCTCTCCAACGGCGCTTCCGGCCCCGGCCAGCGCCCGATCCTCGCCGAGGATCGCCTGCTCGAGGGCCAGCTGCTCATCATCGAGACGTACTGCCCCGACGAGCTCGAGGAGTTCCAGCAGTTCGTCGACGAGCTGAACACCGTCGACGACGGGAACGGGTCGTGAGCGACGAGGTCCGTGAGCTCGTCCGCGGGATGATGCCGGCTGCGAAGGACGAGCTCGCGGAGTTCGTGGCGATGCGCTCCGTCGCCGACCCGCGGCAGTTCCCGCCCGAGGAGTGCGAGAAGGCGGCCGTGTGGGTGCGCGACGCCTTCGCACGGCTCGGGTTCGCGGACGCCCGCCTCGAGGAGACGCCCGACGGCAGCAAGGCCGTCGTCGGCTCGCGGCCGGCTGCACAGGCCGACGCGCCCACGGTGCTCCTCTACGCCCACTACGACGTCCAGCCGCCGCTCGACGAATCGGCGTGGCGCACACCGCCCTTCGAGCTCACCGAGGTCGACGGGCGGTGGCACGGGCGCGGCGCTGCCGACTGCAAGGGCAACATCCTGATGCACTTGCTCGCGCTCCGCGCGCTGCGCGACGAGATCCCGGTGAACCTGAAGCTCGTCGTCGAGGGCTCGGAGGAGCAGGGCACCGGCGGGCTCGAGCGGTACGTCGAGGCGCATCCCGAGGTGCTTCGCGCCGACGCCATCCTCGTCTGCGACACCGGCAACGCCGCGGTCGGCAAGCCCGCCGCCACGGTGACGCTGCGCGGCATGGCGAACGTCGTCGTGCGTATCGAAGCGCTGGCCTCCGAGGTGCACTCGGGCATGTTCGGCGGCCCGGCACCGGATGCGCTTGCCGCACTGGTCGACGTCCTCGCCTCGCTCCGCGACGAGGATGGGAACACCACGATCGTCGGGCTGGACTCGTCGCAGCAGTGGCACGGGGCGCCGTACGACGCCGATCAGTTCCGTGCCGACGCGGGCGTGCTCGACGGCGTGGATCTGCTCGGCGACGGCAGCGTCGCGGACGAGCTGTGGGCGCGACCCGCGGTCACGATCCTCGGCATCGACAGCCCTCGTGTCCTCGGCTCGACGGCCGCCATCGTGCCGAGGGCGGCGGCGCGCCTGAACCTGCGCGTACCGCCCGGCATGGACGCGCAGGAGGCGCACGACGCGCTCGTCGCGCACCTGAAGGCCGCGGCCCCGTGGAACGTGCACGTCGAGGTCGAGACCGAGGCGGTCGGCTCGCCGTTCCGTGCCGCGACGGGCGGGCCCGCCTTCACCGCGATGGCCGACGCCATGCGCGGGGCGTACGGCGTCGAGATGACCACCCTCGGCCAGGGCGGATCCATCCCGCTCTGCAACGTGTTCGCCGACACCTACCCCGACGCCGAGATCATCCTGATGGGCGTCGAGGAGCCGCTCGCCCTGATCCACGCGCCGAACGAGAGCGTCGACCCGACCGAGATCGAGCACCTGGCGGTCGCCGAGGCGCTGTTCCTGCGCTCCTACGCCTCGGCGCGCTGACACGGCGCCGACGGCGCGGCGTCGCCGCTCGCGGCTATCCGAGCCGGTTCAGCCCCTCGAACAGCTCGTAGACCATGAAGCCGGGCCAGACGAACCCCTGGAAGAACGCGCCCACGTACTCCCAGAACCCCTCGGCCTGACCCCAGAACCACACCCACGATCCGATGATCCCGAGGAAGTAGACGAACCCCCCACCGGCCCAGCCGGCACTCGAACCCCTGTCACCCATCTCGCACCTCCGCGCCCGACGCTACGCGCGGGGGCGCTCCGACCGCGGGCCGAAGGGCCCGGCGAGCGCGGTCAGTCGCTCGGCCGCCCGCCGTCGCGATCCTCCGGCTCGCCGGGCTCGTCGCGTTCCCATTTCGTGCCCTCGAGGTCGCCGCGCAGGGTGCCCGTGACGTCGTCGACCGCGGCGCCGACGGTCGGCGCGAACCGGTCGGGCGTGAACCGGCCGGTGAGCCCGTAGTCGCGCAGCACGTCGACGACCGGGTCCTTCATCTCGGCGATGACGAGACGGATGCCGCGCTTCGCGAGCCAGTCGTCGACGTCGACGAGCTCGTCGGCCGCGGTCGTGTCGACGTCGGTGATCGGCTCCGCGGCGAGGATGACGGTGTGGACGCCGGGACCGGCCGCCTCCACGCGCGAGCGCACGAAGTCCTCGAAGATGCCGCCGTTGGCGAAGAACAGGGGCGCGTCGAAGCGGAGGATCACCACGCCCGGGATCCGCTCGCCCTCGGGATTCCGCGAGAGGTCGTGGTACCCGCGCAGTCCGGTCACGCGGCCGAGCTCGGCCCGGTACGGGCGCCACGCCTGGATCACGAACGCGAGGAGCGACAGCCCGATCGTCACCGCGATCCCGCCGAGCACCCCGAACGCGAACACGCCGACGAACGCCGCCGCCGACAGCAGGGCGTCGACCCGGTCCATCCGGACCAGCCGCCGGAAGCCCCGCACGTCGACGAGCCGTGACGCCGCCATCATGACGACCGCCGCGAGCGTCGCCGACGGAAGGAAGTCCGTGAGCCACGGCGTGAGCAGCATGAACAGCACGATCAGCACCGCGCCGACCAGGCCGGTCAGCTGCGACTTCGACCCCGCCTGCTCCGCGACCGGCGTGCGCGACGCCGACGCCGAGATCGGGAAGCCGCCGAGCAGCCCGCCGGCGATGTTGGCGGTGCCGATGGCCGCCATCTCTCGGCTGCCGCTGACCGTCTCGCCGCGACGCGCGGCGAGCGTGCGCGACAGCACCGCGGAATCGGTGAACGCGACGAGCGCGATGCCGGCGGCGGGCAGCGCGAGCGCCGCGACATCCGACCACTGCAGCCCCCCGAGCGCGGGCGCCGGCAGGCCCTGCGGCAGCGCGCCGACCACCGGCAGCTCGTCGGAGAGGCCGAGCACCGCGGTCAGCACCATCGCCGCCACGACCGCGGCGAGCACGCCGGGCACCTTCGACTTCACGACCGTGAGCACCACGATCACCGCGAGCGAGCCCAGCCCGAACGCCAGCGCGAGCAGCTGCACCTCGCCGGCCGCGATGCCCGCCCAGATCGCCGCGACCTCGGTGAACGGCGTCTCGGCATCGGTCGAGAAGCCGAGCAGGGTCGGCACCTGCGAGATGATCACGAGCAGCGCGACCGCGTTGAGGTAGCCGACGCGGATCGGCCTGGACAGCAGGTCGGTGACGAAGCCGAGGCGGAGGATGCCGCCGAGCAGGAGGATCGTGCCGACCATGATGGCCAGCAGCCCCGCGAGGGCGACCGCGCGCTCGTCGTCGCCGACCGCGAGGGGCAGGATCGCCGCGGCGATGATCGGCGCGAGCGCGGAATCGGGTCCGAGCACGAGGATGCGGCTCGGCCCGACGAGGGCGTAGGCGATGAGCGGGACGATCGTGGCGTACAGGCCGGTCTCGGGCGGCAGTCCGGCCACCTGCGCGTACCCCATGCCCGCGGGGATGAGCAGCGCCGTGACCACGAGGCCCGCGCGCAGGTCGGGCACGAGCCACTCGCGGCGGTAGTGCCGCGCCGTGTCGACGCCCGGCAGCAGCCGTCGCATCCGCTCGCCCGTCGCGCTCATCTCGGCCCCCAGGGCTCCATCATGGCGGATGGCGCGTGCGCCGTCAGGCTGCGGACGACGAGCCGCCCGCGCCGGCACCCGCGCCGGCGTCCGGGGCGGCGTCCGCGCTCCTCCAGATCGGCGGGTGCCGCAGCCGGTCCTCGCGGTAGAGCCGGTACGCGAACGGCGCCCACACGATCAGCGCGACGCCCGCGCCGATCAGCATGCCGGCGACGGTGTCGGAGACCCAGTGCGCGCCGAGGTACATGCGGCTCAGCATCATGAGCACGGTGTACACCGCTCCGGCGACCCAGACCCAGGTGCGCATGAAGATCAGGCCGAGCGCGGTCGCGATGACCGCCGCGTTGGAACTGTGACCTGACGGGAACGAGCCGAAGTCGGGGTGCACGAGGATGTCCTCCGGACGCACCCGGCCCACCAGCACCTTGACGACCTGGGTGACCGCCCCGCTCGCGAGGACCGCGACGAGGAAGAAGCCGGCCGCCCACGGCCGTCGCCACAGCAGCAGCGCGACGACCACGAGGGCGGGGACGACGATGGCCGAGACCACGCCGCTGCCCACCCAGTCGAGCACGAGGGCGGGCGTCGTCAGCCACGGCGCGCGGATGGCGACGAGCGCGGACATGATCGCCGACTCGAAGCCGAACGACTCGCGGGCGCGGTCGACGACGATCACAGCCCCGACGGCCGCGACGCCGATGAGCGCGAACACGCCCGCAGCGACCCATGGCCGCCGGCTGATCCGCACCGGCGCGGGCGCGTGATGGGGATGGTGCCGCTCGTGCGACCCATGCGGCTCGGGCGCCTCGGCGGCGGAGCCGTGCGATCCGGTCGGGGCCGGCGGCTCGTCGGCGGATGCCGCGCGCGCGCCGCTCACCTCATCGGCGTCGTCGCTCATCGCGCCCCCACGCCTCGGGCCGTCGATCCGACTCCTCGACCTGCTCGGCCGAGCCGACCCGCACGGTGCGCCACGTGTCGACGAGGATCACGGTGCCGAGCACGGCGAGCGAGAGGAAGATCGAGCCGAGCGCGTCGGTCGCCCAGTGGTAGCCGAGGTAGATGCGGCACGCGGCCGTGAGCAGCACGACGAGCGCCGCGACCACGAAGGCGAGGGTGGTGATCACGGGGCGGCGGTGCCGCGAGAAGACGAGGTAGGTGCCGATGAAGAGGAAGTCGGCGACGCCCATCACATGACCCGACGGGAAGGACGAGGTCGGGTCGTAGCCGATCATCATCTCGTCGGCCGGCGGGCGGTCGCGGGCGATGATCGGCGCGAGCAGCTGCACGATGATCACGCCGAGGATCATGCCGCCCGCGAGCAGGATCGGCCGCCACGCATGCTTGGCGAGGATGCCCCAGGTCACGGTCGTCACGAGGATGATGATGGGCATCGCGATCGGGCCGAACACGATCGCGAGCACGATCATGAGCGTCGTGAGCCAACCGTCGCGCCCCGACTCGAGCCACGCCTCGACGGGCGCGTCGATGTACGACAGGTCGTCGGACTCGGTGATCGAGTCGAGCACGATGAAGAACCCGACGAGGCCGACGACGATGAGCGCGGCTCCCGTGAGCAAGAGGTTGCGCTTCGCCGCGGCCGAGAGGTACCGCTCCTCGACGATGAACCGGTCGTGGAAGCGTTGCATGCGGCCGGGCTTCTCGTCGGCCCGCGCATCGGCATCGGTGGAGTCGGTCACCAGTGCTCCTCCCATGTGGTCGCCGCCGGCGGCGGATCGTGACCTCAGTATCGCGCGACCGCGTCTGCGCTGTCTCCCCGTTGACGATCGGGGCTTCGCGCACTCGCGATTCCCGGATTCATGCGGAAGGACCCGCAGCAACCCGGGATTCGCGGGTCCGCAGCTCAGCTCAGAACCGCTCGGCGACGGTGAGGCGACCGGATGACGCGGCTTCCGCGAGCGCGGCGTAGTCGCGTTCGTTCTGGTCGGCGTAGTCGACGGCGAATCGGGCGATCGCCTGGTCGAAGCGATCCGAGTTCCCGAGGTACGCCGCGATCGCGACGCGGTCGCCGGCGCGGGCGTGGGCCCGTGCGAGCGTCTGCCCGCAGACGCGCGCATAGAGCTCGGCCCCGCGCGGCAGGATCGCCTCGATGTCGGCCGAACCCTTCCAGTCGTTGAGCTGCCGCAGGTAGAAGTCGCGTTCGACGCCGTCGGGCGCGAGCACGCGCTGCCACCCGAGGAAGAGGTCGCTCGCGGCCTGCATGAGCCGCTGGCCGCGCACGACCCGCTCCCCGTGATGGTCGAACCGGCTGGCGGGCAGGAACCGCTCGAGCACCGACGCCTCGGCCTGCTTCGCCTGCAGGATCAGCGGGTCCGCATCATCGCGCCCGCGCAGCAGCACGATCCACGCGCGCGTGCCGACGCTGCCGACGCCGACCACCTTCCGCGCCATGTGCACGTACGAGAACTCCTCGATCGGATGGCGCTCGAGGGGCAGCGTCGTCCGGTACTCGACGAGCATCCGCTCCATCCAGCGCTCGATGTCGTCGCGCGTGCCCTCGCCGACGCGCAGGTCCTCGACGGGCACGATGAGGGGCGGGTCGGCGGCGATGCGCAGCTCGCCGTCGACCACGCGCACGAGCTTGGTGAACGCGCGCACGCTGTCGCGGGTGCGCGCCTTCGCGAGGGTCGCCGCGGTGCGCTTGACCTGCTTCTCGCCCACGCGGTTCGCCGCGCGCTCCTCGCGGATCCACTCCTCGACCCGGTCGGCGTCGAGGCGGTCGTACCACGCTTCGAGGACGCCCGACTCGGCGGCCCGGCGCATCTGCTCGCGGTAGCCGGCGACGGCGGCCCGGACGGCCCGCGACCGCTCCGCGGGCGAGAAGCCGCGATGCCGACCGGCGATCTCGAAGCTCGCCGCGAGTCGCTTGACGTCCCACTCCCACGGGCCGGGGAGGGTCTCGTCGAAGTCGTTGATGTCGAAGATGAGCCGCCGCTCGGGCGAGGCGAAGACGCCGAAGTTGGAGAGGTGCGCGTCGCCGCAGATCTGCGTGGTGATGCCCGACACGGGTGTCCCGGCGAGGTCGGACGCCATGATGAGCGCCGCACCCCGGTAGAAGTTGAACGGCGACACGAGCATGCGCGCGTACCGGATCGGCACGAGTTCGGGCGCGCGCGTGACCGCCTGCTGCTCGAGCAGCGAGACGGGGTCGGGCCGGTCTGACGCCGCCGACCAGCCCGCATGCGACGAGCGCGGCACTCGTCGACGCGCGGCGCGCCCGGCTTCGCGGCGGGCGTCGAAGTCGTTGCGCCGCGCCGCGCCGCTCACGGGTTCGGGAACAGCGTCACTCATGAGGTGCCTCCTTCGGGCTGGGCCGCGTCGTTCTTGCGACGGCGCATCGGCGAATCATCCGGGATGCCGCGCGAGAAGAGCAGCGCTCCGAGCGCGATCACGATGAGTCCCACGAACGCGATGCGCAGCGACTCGATCTGCGCCGCGCTGTACGCCGCGGCCAGGGTGTCCGCCTCGTCCGCGGACAGCCCCGCGTCCTCGCCGATCTCGTCGACGCTCGAGGCGGGCACGAGCTCGACGCCGCCCTCGGTCCGCTCGGCGACGGTCTGCTTGACGTCGTCGGGCAGGTCGCTGGAGGCGACCGTGCCCGCGAACGAGGTGGCCAGCGCGCCGATCAGCACCGATCCGATGAGCGCGGTGCCGAGCGACGACCCGAGGTTCTGGAACACGCCCTGCAGCCCGCCCACCTCGCTCGACTTCTCCGGCCCGACGCTCGACATGTTGACATTGCCGAGCTGGGAGGCGAGCAGGCCGAGCGCCGCGCCCGCCGTGAACATGCCGATGCCGAACGCGGGGATCTTGAGCTCGACGTCGACCGAGGCGAGCAGCACGACCGCCGACACGGCGAGCACCACCTGCCCGATCCGCACGATCCGGCGGGCCGACCAGAGGCTCGAGAGCCGGGTCCCGGCGAACGAGAAGAGGATCAGCGAGATCGACAGCGGGAAGATGCGCAGGCCCGTCTCGAGCGCGTCCATTCCGAGGGTCATCTGCAGGTACACGGGGATCATGAAGAACAGTCCCGCGGTCACGGCGTACTGGGCGCCGAGCGCACCGAGCCCGCTGCGAAGCCGGTCGATGCGGAAGAGCGTGACGTCGAGGAACGGCGGGCGGCCCGTCTCGATGAGCCGATGCTGTCGGTGGAAGAACCACGCGATGAGCAGGCACCCGGCGAGGATCAGCCAGGTCGTCAGCGAGATGCCGAGCGGCTCGATCGGCACGCCGTTGATCTCGGGCGACTCCAACGGCTGGATCCAGCCCCACACCTTGCTCTGCAACATGCCGTACACGATCGCGACGAGGCCCGCGGAGGAGAGCAGGACGCTCAGCAGGTCGATGGGCGTGCGCTTCGGCGGATGGCGGTCCTGGATTCGGCGCGCGAAGAGCACGACCGCGGCCATCACGACGACCTCGCCGATGAACACGTACCGCCACGAGAAGTACGTCGTGACGAACCCGCCGATGAGCGGACCGGCGGCGACCGCCGCCCCCGATGCGGCGCCGATCATCGCGAACGCCGTCACGCGCTGCCTGCCGTCGTAGTTGTCGGCGATGAGCGCCGCGATCGCCGGGATCACCAGGACGGCGCCCATGCCCTCGACCACGGACCATCCGACGAAGAGGACGTAGATGTTCGGGCTCAGCGCGGTCGTGAGCGATCCGATCGCGTACACGATCGAGCCGATCACGAACGCCCGCAGGCGCCCCCACACGTCGCCGAGCTTCGCGCCCACGAGCATGAGCGCCGCCATCGTGAGCGTGTAGAACGTGATCGCCGCCTGCATGGCGGCGACCGTGGTGTCGAGGTCCTCGACGACCGTCGAGATCGACACGTTCATGACCGAACTGTCGAGCACCATCACGAACTGCGCGGCCGAGAGCGCCGCGACGACGGACCAGGAGGCCTTCGCCCCCTCCCCCGCCGGCGCGGCGGTCGTCTCAGGCTGCGGTTCGGAACGGCTCATGGTGGTATCCCTCCCGGTCGAGGACCGCGATCGTGGCCTCCGGCACCTCGACGAAGATGCCGGGCAGGTCGTTGAGCGGTTCGGACACGACGACGTGCGCGTGCTCGCCGAACCGGCGGAGCCGCTCCGCGTCGGGATACATCTCCCTGATCGTCGGGATGTCGACCGAGTGGAAGAGCGTCCGCGATCGCCCCTGCGACGAGTAGCGCAGGGCCCAGATCGTGGCGCCGTCCGCCACGGCGATCGTGCCCTGCATCGGGAAGAGGATGCCGTGCTCGCGGCCGACGCGCTCGACGTGGTCGACCGTCGCCGTGAGCGCCTTCACCGGGTCGTCGACGAGCCCGAACGTGATGGCGAGGTGGAAGAGCACCTCGGAATCGGTCGTGCCCTTGACATGGGTGTACAGCGACGGGTCGATCGCGAACGTGAGGTCGCGCTTGACCTTCGCGAACTCCCCGAGGAACCCGTTGTGCATGAACAGCCAGTTCTCCCACCGGAACGGATGGCAGTTCGTCTGCTGGATGGGCGGTCCGCCCGCCGCCCGCACGTGGCTGAAGAACAACGGGCTCACGATCGACCTCGACAGCTCGCTCACGTTCTGGTCGTGCCACGCCGGCTCGATGCTGTGGAACACCGCCGGGATGCTCCCCGACACCGCGCCCTGCGGATACCAGCCGATCCCGAACCCGTCGCCGTTCACCGTCTCGGCGCCGAGCGGCGAGTCGAGCGACTGCGCCACCAGCGAATGCTTCGGGTCCAGGATCACCGCCGACGCCTGCAGCGGTTCACCCGAGTACGCCAGCCAACGGCACATGAGCGCCCTCCCCCCGCCGAGGCGTCCGCCTCGGCGTCACTGCGCCAAGTCTGTCGGCAGCGGCCCGCGCGTCATGGGTCCAAAGTCTCACTCGGCGGGCGGCGCGGGCAATGGGCACTTGGCCGCCTCCGTCATGCGCTGCGTCGCCTGCTCGAGCGACCACGGCAGTTCGACGAGCGGCTGCTCGCGGCCGTCGGTCGCGGCGGCCTTCGAGGCGATCGAGGCGAGCGCGAACGCCCCCTCGCGCACGAGCGCCTCGCCGCCGGTCGAGTTGTTCAGTGCGAGCACGACCGTCAGGCCGGACTCCGGGTCGGTGAAGGCCGCCGTGAGCGCTCCGGTCGACTCGCCCGCGACGCCCCGCAGCGGGCCGTACTGCTGGCCGCCGATCCCCTGCCCCTGCCACAGCGGAGCCGAGCCGCCGAACGGCTCGACGGTCCACACCCGTCGGGCCGTCTCCTCCTCGAACAGCGTGCCGCTCGCGAAGGCCTGGCTGAACTCGCGGGCGTCCTCGAGCGTCGAGCGGGCGCCCGACGCCGGGCCCCCGATGGAGCTGGATCGCTCCGACACGTCGAGCACCGCGGCGCAATCCGCGGAGCCATCGGGGAGCACGCCCGCCGAGAAGCCGCCGAGCGCACCGGTGAACTTCGTGTCGGCGGCTGCGGGCAGCGCCGTGGCATCCATGTCGAGCGGGTCGAAGACGTACTGCTCGGCGAGCTCGGACCAGCTGCGTCCGGTGTGCTGCTCGAGCGCGGTCGCGAGCAGCAGCATGCCGGTACGCGATTCGCCCCAGGCCGTGCCGGGCTGGCCGATCCGCGCGAGCGCCATCCCGCTCGAGATGAGCTCGCCGGTCGGCCAGACGCGCTCGGGGTTGGTGACGAAGTGCCGGCGCAGCGACGGGTAGTAGTCCGCGAGCCCCGACTCGTTGCGGCAGAGCTGTTCGAGCGTGATGTCGCCGATCCCGGGAAGTCCGCGGATCATCGAGGCCACCTCGTCGTCGAGTTCCATCGCTCCGGCGTCGACGAGCCGGAGCATCGTGGCGCACGTGATCTCGCCCGTCGCCTCCGTGAGCTGGAACCGCGTGTCGGCGGTCACCGGGGCGGCGCCCTCGGCGAACCCCACCGTGCCCGCACCCGCCGTCCAGCTCCCCGCCCACGGCGCCCAGACGCCGGCGACCCCGCCGCTGGAGCCGCTCAGTCGGATGGCCTCGGCGAGCGCGGCATCGAGCTGGTCGGCGACCTCGGGCGCGAACTGCGCCTCGACCTGCTGATAGTCGGCGGACGGCTCCGCGGGAGCCATGCACGAGGAGAGGCCGATCGTGGCGGACACGGCGATGACGGACGCGACGATCCTCCGTCGAACGCGTGTCATCACTCCAGCCACCGTGCCCCCCGCCGTGTGTCCGTTGCGATTGTAACCCGCAGCGTCGGCCATGACGTGACGGCAGGGTATCCCCTCGGCGGATTCTGGCGCGAGTCCCCGTGTGCGTGTCCCCCGATCGAGGCGATCCGGCCGCTCCCCCAATCCGCTCCGGCCCCCGCGCCGAACCCCCGGTGCACGGCATCCGCCGCGCGTCGACAAGGAGGCATCGCCATGAAGAACTCACCCAACCGCATCGCCGCGACCGTGTTCGGCGCGGTCTACGTCGTTGTCGGCCTGCTCGGCTTCGCCGTCACCGGCGGCGTGGGGTTCATCGCCACCGAGGGCGGGCTGCTGCTCGGGATCTTCGCCGTGAACCCGCTGCACAACATCGCCCACCTCGCGATCGGCGCCGCACTGCTCATCGCCGGCCTGTCGAACGTCGCGGCGGCGAAGACGGTCAACACGGTCGTCGGGGCGGCCTACCTGCTGCTCGGCATCGTGGGCTTCTTCCTCGCGGGCACGCCGGCGAACATCCTCGCGCTGAACACCCCCGACCACTTCCTCCACCTCGCGAGCGCGATCGTGCTGCTGGGCGTCGGGCTCGGCGCGGAGCGCTCGTCACGCGTGGCGACGGCATAGGGAGCCGGGCCATGAACGCACTGGCGGCGATGACGCGCAGCTGGCCGATGCTCGGCGCGCTCGGCGCCGGCATCGTGCTCGCGGCCCTCGCGGCCGGTGCAGGGGGTGCACCGCAGGTCGTCCTGGCCGGGCTCGGCGTCGCCGCGCTCGGCTGGGGCGTCCTGTCCCTTCGCGCGGGCCGGCCGGTCGCGCCGCGCGCCGTGCTCGGCGTCTCCGTCGCGGCGCTGCTGGCCGGCGGGGGCGCGGTGAGTGCGGGGGCGATGGCGGATGTCGCGGGGTCGCCGCTCGCGGCGGCATCCGCGTTCATCGCCTCGATCGCGCTCTCGGCCGCACTCGCGGTGCGCGCGCGTCGCGCCGAGCGGCCGACGCCTCGCGATCCCCGCCCGCGGCTCACGGTCCTCGGCCTCATGGTCGGCGCCGTGCTCGTCTCAGCCCTCGCCACTCCCGCCCTCGCAGCCACCGACGCCGGCGAGCTCGCCATTCCGCACGGGCAGCACGGCATCCCGGACCAGGGTCACGCGCACTGACCCCTCGACCGCGGCCGGGGGTGCGTGGCGATGACGCCCCCGGCCGCTCCCCGATCGACGCCATCCGCCGACGCCATCCGCCACCACCGGTCAGCGGGCAGGCGGCCCGGCTCAGGCCGGCAGCTCGTCGGACGTGCCGATCTCGCGCACGGCGCCGGACATGAACCGCTCGACGTCGCGGTCGACGATGATGTCGCGAGGCACGAGCGGCCGGGCGAGGTATAGCCCCTCGAGGCTCGTCAGCCGCGACAGCGCCACGTACGTCTGCCCCGGGCTGAAGACGCGCGAACCGAGGTCGACGATCGCGGTCTCGTAACTCGCGCCCTGCGACTTGTGGATCGTGACCGCCCACGCCAGCCGCAGCGGGAACTGCGTGAACTCGGCGACGATCTCGCGCTCGAGCTTCTTCTGCACCGGATCCCACGAGTAGCGGTACTTCTCCCACGTCGCCGGCTCGACCTCGTGCTCCTCGCCGTCGACCTCGACGCGCACGGCGCCCTCGAGCGAGGTGACCGTGCCGATCGTGCCGTTCACCCAGCGCGGCGCCTCGCCCCAGCCGCCGGTGTCGTTGCGCAGGAACATGACCTGCGCGCCGACCTTGAGCTCGAGGTGCTCGTCGGCCGGGTAGCCGCGCCCGCCGAACTCGCCCTCGACGTCGGCCTCGTTCGCGATCGAGTGCCCCGGCAGCCGGTGGAGCGCGGTGCGGTTGATCCGGTTCACGGTCTCGTTCGTGGTCGCGAGCGTGATGGCGCCCTGCTCGGGAACCGGGCGGCGCGCGCCCGTGTCGTTCAGCACGCCCGCGATCTCGGCCGTCACCATGCCGTGCCGCACCGCGTTGAGCATGTGCTTGAACGCGTCGTCGTGCTGCCGGTGGATCTCGCCGAGCTCGTAGATGCGGAGGTCGGCCTCGTTCCACACCTTGGCGTCGAAGAACCACATGGACCGGTAGGTGTCGGCGAAGTACCGCCGCTCGTCGCCCGACCCGGGCACCGGGGCGAGCTGGTACGGGTCGCCGAACAGCACCACCTGCACGCCGCCGAACGGGTCGTGCGGGCGCTGCCGCGCCTGCCGCAGCGAGCGGTCCATCGCATCCATGAGGTCGGCGTTGACCATCGAGACCTCGTCGACGACGAGCGTGTCCATGGCGTTGAGGAGCTTGCGCACCGCGTCGTTCTGGTCGATCTCGTGGTCGGCGATGACCCCGATCGGCAGCCGGAACAGCGAGTGGATGGTCTGCCCGCCGACATTCAGCGCGGCCACCCCCGTCGGCGCGCAGATCACGATCTGCTTGCCCGTGTTCCAGTTCAGGTGATTGAGCAGCGTCGACTTGCCGGTGCCGGCGCGGCCCGTGACGAACACGTGCTCACGCGTGTGCTCGATCGCGTGGAACACCGCCTGCTGCTCGGCGGTCAGCGTCACGTGCTGCACGGGTCGCGCCTTCGGATCGGGGTCGGTGCCTGGTCGGGTGGTCGGATGCCGCGTTCGGGCGTCTTCACTGTAGACCGGCCGGCCGGGGTGCAGGCGGGCGGCCGCGGCATCCGTGCCCCCGCGAGTTGCGCTGTGGACAACTCGGGGCGACGGGGACCCCTGTCTAGACTTGCCGGGTGGGGAGACCGGGCCGACGCGAGGGGCGCCTGTCGCCGGCCGCGATCGCGGGGTGGACGGGCCTCGCCATCATGCTCGGCGGCGCGTTCCTCGCCGCGCTCGGCGGCCTGAACCAGACGATCTACGGCTCGTCCGCGTTCGTCGAGCGGTACCTCGGCGCGATCGCGAACGACGACATCGTCAGCGCGGCCGCCACCCCGGGGGTGCGGCTCGACGAGGGCGCGATCGCCGCCAGGGGGCTGCCCGCCGACGTCTCCACGGCGATGCTCCGCTCCGGAGTGATCGAGTCGGGCCCCGAAGACGTGCGGATCGTCTCCGACATCGCGCACGACGACGGCTCGCACACCGTGACCGCGAGCTACCGGCTGGAGTCGGCGATCGTCGAGACCGCGTTCGACGTGCGGCCGATCGAGCCGCTGTACGGCGTGCTGCACCGGTGGGAGTTCGCGACGAGCCCGCTCGCGGTCATCGAGGTGACCGCGGCGCACAACCCGCTCTTCACGGTCGGCTCGCTCACGCTCGACACGCGCGCGACGAAGCCGGCGGAGGAGCTCGCGGGTTTCACGCACCAGGCGTCGTACCTCGCCATCGCGCCTGCGGTGTACGAGTTCGGGTACGAGTCGACGCTGCTCGAGGCCGTGCCGACCCAGGTGGTCGCCGAGCCCGGCGCGGTCGTGCCGGTCACGGTCGACGCGCTGCCCACCGCGGCGTTCGTCGAACGCGTGCAGGCGAAGGTCGATGAGTACCTGCAGGAGCAGTGCGCCGCGCAGACGGTGCTGCAGCCCGCGGGCTGCCCGTTCGGCGTCGTCATCGACGACCGCGTGGTCGGCGAACCGGCGTGGACGATCGTCGGCTCGCCCGAGGTCACGCTCGCACCCGGCGAGACCACGTTCGAGATGCCGGCCACGCCCGGCGTCGCCCGCATCACGGTCGAGGTGCAGTCGCTGTTCGACGGCGAGTTCTCCACGCTCGAGCAGGATGAGGCGTTCACGCTCGCACTCGACGCGACGGTGCGGCCCGACGGGTCGATCGCGATCCAGCTGCGCTGACGACTGTCGCGCAGGCCGCAGCCCGGAGGGCGGAGCCGGAACCTACGCGTCCGTCTGCTCGAGGCCCGCGACCGCGGCATCGATGATCGCGTCGAGCGGCGCGTCGACGGTGCACACCACCGCCCGCTCGTCGGGTGCGGGCGCCTCGTACAACGCGAGCTGCGAGGCGAGCAACGTCGCCGGCATGAAGTGCCCGGCCCGGGCGCCGATGCGCTCGGCGAGCAGCGCCGGGTCGCCCTCGAGTGCGACGAAGACCACGTCGGGCGCGACCGCGCGCAACCGGTCGCGGTACACGCGCCGCAACGCCGAGCAGGCGACCACGACGCCCGGAGCCGGCGCCTCGGCGAGCGCGGCGGCCACGCGGTCGAGCCACGGCATGCGGTCGGCGTCGACCAGCGGCGTGCCCGCCTGCATCTTCGCGATGTTCGCCGGCGGGTGCAGGTCGTCGGCGTCGACGAACGGCGCACCGATGCGGTGCGCGAGCGCCTCGCCCACGGTGCTCTTGCCGGCGCCCGAGACGCCCATCACGACGATGCGGCGGACGGCCGGTGCGGCGGGCGCCGCGTCCGTGCGCGCGCCGGGCTGCGCCATCCGCTCGCCTGTCATTGCACGCCGTCGCGTTGCGCGAGCGCGGCCAGGCGCGCGTTGTACTCCTCGAGCTCGGCCTCGCCGGTGCGATCGGCGTGCCGGTCGCGGCGCTTGGTCTCCTTGGCATCGGAGCGCGCCCACTGGATCGCCACCGTGATCGCCAGGGCCACCGTCGGGATCTCGCCGATCGACCACGCGATCCCGCCGCCGAACTGCTGGTCGGCGAGCGCGTCGGTGCCCCAGCCCATCGCGCCGTACCAGTCGGCGAGCAGCAGGCCCGTGCCCATCATGATCGACAGGCCGAAGAAGGCGTGGAACGCCATCGTGCCGAGCAGCAGCACCAGCCGGAACGGATACGGCAGCCGGTACGGCACCGGGTCGATGCCGATCAGCGACTGCACGAAGAGGTAGCCCGTGATGAGGAAGTGCACGACCATCCACTCGTGCCCGATGTGGTCCTCCATGGTCCAGCGGAACAGCGGCGAGTAGTAGAACACCCACAGCGAGCCGGTGAACAGCACGGCCGCGACGATCGGGTTCGCGATGATGCCCGCGAAGCGCGAGTGCACCGCGATCAGGATCCACTCGCGGCCGCCGCGGCTGTCGTCCTTGCGGGGGCGGATGGCACGGGCCGCGAGCGTCACGGGCGCGCCCGGCACGAGCAGCACCGGCACGCCCATCGTGAGGATCATGTGCGCGAGCATGTGCGCCGAGAACAGGTACTGCTCGTACACGTTGACCCCGCCGCTCGTCACCCAGGCGAGCAGCAGGAGGCCCGAGACCCAGAGGACCGTGCGGTAGACGGGCCAGCGGTCGCCCCGACGGCGCAGCCGGATCACCCCGGCGAGGTAGAAGAAGATGCCGAACCCGCAGAGCAGGAGCCACAGCAGGTCGGGGCTCCACTCGGTGAGGTAGCGCCAGGCCTCGGGCCACGGCGGCAGCGGTTCACCGGTCAGGATCTCGGCGGGCGTGCGCGCGAGCTGCCCCGCGGCCTCCTCGGAGACCGGCGTGGCGGTGCGCGCGAGCGCCGCGGCGACGCCTGACGCGAGGCCCATGAAGGCGAGCTCGACCGCGACGAGCAGCCAGAACGTGCGCGTCGTCGACGCGTCGGGGCGCGTCATCCGGCCGATCATGACCCGTCGCTGCGCGGCGCCGAACAGTCCGAGCGCGATGAGCGCGGCGACCTTCACGACGACGAGCAGGCCGTAGCCGGTCGTGAGCTGCGACCAGGTGCCGATGCGCAGCGCCGCGCTCGCGTAGCCCGAGACCGCCACGACGATGAAGCAGATCAGCGCCACGGTCGAATAGCGCGCCAGCACGACCGCGAGCCGGTCGCCGTCGAGCGTCGGCTTCAGCAGCACGAGCGTGAAGAGGCCGCCGAGCCACGCGGCGACGAAGGCGAGGTGCAGGCCGAGCGCGACGATCGCCTCGTTGTGGCCTGCGGTGCCGGCAGCATGGCCCTGCTGGGCCATCGGCACGAGCGCGACCACCGCGAGGACGGTCACGAACACGAGCGCGGTGTGGTTGCGGACCGCGAAGCACAGCACCGTGACCGCCGCGGCGACGAGCGTCGTGGTGAGCCACGCCTGGCCGGGCTCGATCGAGGTCGCGAACTGGCCGAGCTGCTGGCCGAACCGGTCGCTGAAGTCGAACGGCACGCCGGTCACGAGCACGAACGTGAGCACGCCCGTGGCCGCGCTGGCGACGGTGAGCACGGCGGCGGACGCCGCGGCGACGTCGAGCGCGAGGCCGAACTCGCGCCGCTTGGGGCTCAGCGCCCAGACCGCGAGCACGAGCGCGCCGATCATGCCGGCCGCCCCGAGGTTCACGAAGAGCTTCGCGACCGGGACGCCCCAGCGCGCGACCGGCCCCGGATCCTGGATCGGGTACGGCGCCGCTCCCCCGCCGTACGCCAGTGCCGCGATCATCGCGCCGAGCGCGACGGCGACGAGCGCGGCGGGGCCGAGGACGCGGACGGAACGGGGCACCGGACAAGCCTAGGCGAGCCGGCTGGGAGCGCCGGCCCCGCGCCATCCGGCCGCCTGCACCGTTTCAGGAGGGCGGAGGCAGCTCAGGACCGGACCCGCCAAGGCATCCTGACGAGCCCGCGATCTCCTGAAAGGGGAAGGAGGCGAAGGATGGTGCGGCGCACCAGCCCGGGGCACGCCGAAGGGGCGCACCGGATGACCGGGCGCCCCTTCGGGAGTCTCGGAGTGCGTCTGGCGACGCGCCGCGAGTTACTTCGCGGCAGCCTTGAGCTTCGAGCCCGCGGTGACCTTGACCGAGTTGCCGGCGGCGATCTGGATGGTCTCGCCGGTCTGCGGGTTGCGGCCCGTGCGGGCGGCGCGGTGGGTGCGCTCGACGGCGAGCCAGCCCGGGATCGACACCTTGGTGCCCGAGCCGACCGAGTCGGCGAGCGCGTCGAAGAAGCCGTTGAGCACGGAGTCGACGGTGCTCTGGCTCTGGTTGGTCGCCGCGGCGATCTTGGCAACGAGCTCCGACTTGTTGAGCGACTTGTCAGCCATTGAATGTCCTCCTCGGACGTTCGCTGTGTCTACAGCTGTCGTGTGGATACGCGGAGTCGATCTCTCGATCGCCCCCGTGGCCGTTCAGGCCGCCTCGAATGTAGCAGAGTCCCGCGGAAACACGCGGATTTCCGGGCTTTCACGGCAGGTTCAGTCGGGGGTTGACGGATGGCGCGGGGTCGCCGTAGACGGCGAGAGGGGCGCCCCGGATGATCCGGGACGCCCCTCTCGGGAAGCGGTGCTGGTGCTTACCAGGACGACTTGGTGATGCCGGGCAGCTCGCCGCGGTGCGCCATGTCACGGAAGCGGACGCGCGACACGCCGAACTTCGTGAGCACGCCGCGGGGGCGGCCGTCGATGGCGTCGCGCGAGCGCACGCGCACCGGCGAGGCGTTGCGGGGAAGCTTCTGGAGGCCGACACGGGCGGCCTCGCGGGACTCGTCGGTGCCGTTCGGGTCGACGAGCGCCTTCTTCAACTCGGCACGCTTGGCCGCGTAGCGGTCGACGACCACCTTGCGCTGCTCGTTGCGCGCGATCTTGCTCTTCTTCGCCATGTCTTAGCGCTCCTCTCGGAAGTCGACGTGCTTGCGCACCACGGGGTCGTACTTCTTGAGCACGAGACGGTCGGGGTTGTTGCGACGGTTCTTGCGGGTCACGTAGGTGTACCCGGTGCCGGCCGTCGAACGGAGCTTGATGATCGGACGGATGTCCTGCTGCTTCGCCATTAGAGCTTCACCCCACGAGCCTGGATGTCCTTGATGACGGCCTCGATACCACGCGCGTCGATCACCTTGATGCCCTTGGCGGACACGTTCAGGGTGACGTTACGACGCAGCGAGGGCACGTAGTAGGTCTTCTTCTGCACGTTCGGGTCGAAGCGGCGCTTCGTCCGGCGGTGCGAGTGCGAGATGTTGTGTCCGAAGCCGGGGGTGGCTCCGGTCACCTGGCACACTGCTGCCATTGGTCTTTCCTCCAATACCGAGGGGCCGGACGGCCCCTCCCAAGGTCACTTGTCTGCAGGCGAGCCCCTCCGCCACGCGGTAGATACAGGGGGATTCGCCTACGGTCTGGACGGTGGAAGCGCCCAGCCAAACGTCGAGTCTAGCAGAGGGCCAGATCAGGGCCGAATCGGATGGCGCGCCGTCCGTCGCCCGTCGGCCCCCGCGTCATCCGGTCGGGATCGTGCGCCGTGACAGCAGCGCCGCGACGAGGAAGCACACCGCGCCGAGCATCGTGCCGAGGTTCGCCCAGTACTCGCTGAGCAGGTCCCCGGTCTCGGGCAGCACGTACGCCCCCACGGCCGAGGCGCCGAAGGCGATCGACCCCACCAGGTTGAGCCAGGTGCCGTGCCAGGTCCGGGCATCGGGGTCCCAGAGCCGGCCGCGGTCCTTCGTCGCCATCACCGCGAGCGTGCTCGCGACGAGGAACGCGATCGAGCCCCACGCATCGGGGCGCCATCCGATGCCGACCGCGTCGGGCCGGGCGATCGCCGCGGCGAGCGCGGCGAACGTGCTGACGTTGAACAGGAGGGTGCCTGCGAACTGGACGGCGGCCGCCCACCAGTCCGCGCGGTCGGCACGGTTCATGTCGCCGTGCGGCGGGCGACGACCGCTCAGGCCGAGCTGGATCAGTGCCGCGGTGGTGAAGAAGAGCGAGCCGATGAAGAACGTGAGGTTCGCCTCGACGGCGCCCACCCATGCGGCGTACGGCGGCAGCGCGCCGACGAGGAAGCAGATCGAGCCCACCGCGAAGCCCCAGGCCTCGCGACGCAGCCGCCGGATCGTCGCCCGGCCCGGTGCGGTCATCGTCAGTGGTGGAACGCCGGCGGCAGGCCGGGGTGCGGCATCGGCGCGTCGAGCGAGTCGAGTAGGGCGGTCTCCTCGCGGATGTCGCGCAGCAGGTCCTCGGCGAGGTCGCGGCTCAGGCCGTCGCGGCACACGATCCGCATCACCGTCTGGCCCTCGAGGTCGCCCGACAGCGGATACGCGGGAACGAGCCATCCCTTGATGCGCAGCCGCTCGGAGAGGTGGTAGAGCGTCCAGTTGTCGGTGTGACCCGGCTTGAGCCGCCAGGCGAACACCGGGATGTCGCTGCCGTCGGTCAGGAGCTCGAAGGCGGCGATCTCGCCCACCGCATGCGACAGGTAGCGCGCGACATCCTGCGACGCCTGCTGGATCGAGGTGTAGCCGACCCGGCCGAGCCGGAGGAAGCGGTAGTACTGCAGCAGCACCTGCGCACCGGGCCGCGAGAAGTTCAGGGCGAACGTCGGCATCGAGCCGCCCAGGTAGCTGACCCGGAAGATGAGCTCGTCGGGCAGCGCGGCGGTGTTGCGCCAGACGATCCATCCGACGCCGGGGTAGACCAGGCCGTACTTGTGGCCCGACGTGTTGATCGACTGCACGCGCGGCACCCGGAAGTCCCACTCGAGCTCGGGCTGCAGGAACGGCGCGACCATGGCGCCCGAGGCGCCGTCGATGTGGATCGGGATGTCGAGCCCGGTCTTCTCCTGGATCTCGTCGAGCTTGGCCTGCACCTTCGTGACCGGTTCGTAGGCGCCCGTGTACGTCACGCCCATGAGCACGACCACGCCGATCGTGTTCTCGTCGACGACGTCCTCGAGGCCCGTGCCGTCCATGAGCGGGTGCTCCTCCGTGGTCGGCACGAGCCGCATCTCGACGTCGAAGTAGTTGCAGAATTTCTCCCAGCAGACCTGCACGGCCGAGCTCATGATGAGGTTGGGCTTGTCGGCGGGCTTCCCGGCCGCGCGTCGCGCGTTCTGCCAGCGCCGCTTGAGCGCGAGGCCGCCGAGCATGCACGCCTCGGACGAGCCGATGGTCGACGTGCCGATCACGTCGGCGCGGTCGGGCGCGTTCCACAGGTCGGCGAGGATCCGCCAGCAGTACTCCTCGATCGCGGCGGTCGCCGGGTACTCGTCCTTGTCGATCATGTTCTTGTCGAACGCGTCGGCGTAGAGCTTGTCGGCGGACTCGTCCATCCAGGTGCCGACGAACGTCGCAAGGTTGAGCCTCGCGTTGCCGTCGAGCATGGTCTCGTCGCGCACGATGCGGTACGCGGTCTCGGGCAGCATCGAGCCGTCCGGGATCTTGGTGTAGCGGGCCGTCGTCGCCTCCCCCGCTCGCGAGAAGGTCGGCGTGAGCGCTTCTTCCTGGTACATGGTTCCCCCTCCGTCCGTACCGGGCACGTTCGGGCGGGAACGTAGCGCGATCCCGCGGGCGCGGCCGGGACTCAGGTCCCGTGGGCCCGGATGTCGCGTGGCGCGCGCCCCACGGCATCCGCGCCATCGGCCCGCTATGACGGCTCGGCCAGCAGGCGCGTGCACTCCGCGCAGAGTCCGAACACGTCGACGACGTGGGCCGCGGCGGTGAAGCCGTGCTCGCCCGCGACGCGGCGCGCCCAGGCCTCGACCTCGTCGGCCGCGATCTCGACGGTGAGGCCGCAGTTGCGGCAGATGAGGTGGTGGTGGTGCCCGGTGCTGCACGCGCGGTAGATGGCCTCGCCCTCGGGCGACTGCAGGCAGTCGGCGTCGCCGCTGGCGGCGAGGTCGCCGAGCGCGCGGTACACCGTGGCGAGGCCGATCGGCGACCCGCTCGCGTGCAGCGCCGAGTGCAGCGACTGCGCGCTGATGAACCCCTCGGTGCCGTCGAGCGCCTCGCGCACCGCCTCCCGCTGCCAGGTGTTCCGTTTCATGCGATCCGTGCGTCCTCCGCGGTCTCCACCGGGATGGGAGCCCGCCTCGAGGGTAGTCGTCGCAGCTGTGAGCCGCCGAGCGCCAGCAGGAAGAACGCGGTCGCCGCGAGCGCGATGGACGGCCCCGCCGCGACGGCCGCGTATCGGGAGACGAGCACCCCCAGCACGCCCGAGGCCGCACCGATCACCGGGGCGACGACCAGCACGCCGCGGAATGTCGGCACGACGAGCCGGGCCGCCGCGGCCGGCGCCGCGAGCAGCGCGATCGCGAGGATCGCGCCCACCGCCGGCAGCGAGCTGACCACCGACGCCGCGATGAGCGCGAGCACGAGCAGCTCGATCGGCCACTCGCGGAACCCGGCGGCGCGGAACCCCGCCCGGTCGAACGTGGAGAAGACGATGCGGGTGCCGAACGCCGCGACGAGGGCGACGGATGCCACGAGCACCGCGGTCGCGAGCAGGATGTCGCCGTCCCTCACGGTGAGGATCGACCCGACGAGCAACGACTCGGGCCGGATCGGCAGGCCCGGCAGCAGGGCCTGCAGCAGCGCGCCCGCCGCGAACCCGCCGGTGAGGACGATGCCCGCCGCGACCTGCGGGCCTTGGTGGCGCACGCGCGCGATCGCCGACATCACCACGACGATCACCACGGCCGCCACGGCCGCGCCGAGCGGCACGCTGACCCCGAGGGCCGCGGCCGCCACCGCGCCTGGGTACGTCGCGTGGGTGAGCGCCTGCGCGAAGAACGTGCGACGCCGCAGCACGACGAGCGCGCCGACGAACCCGGCGCCCGCGCCGATCACGATCGCCGCGACCAGCGCGCGTTCGAAGTAGCCCATCACCGCTCCCCCGCCGCGGCCTCGATGACCGCATCGAGGCGCGACCCGCGGGGCGCGCCCGCACCCCGATCGGCGCCCGCTCGCCCACGGCTCGGCCCCCGCGCCATCCGGTCGCGCACGAGCCGGAACGCGAGCAGCACCCCGTAGACCAGCACGAAGACCGCCACCACCGTGCTGCCGGCCGGAAGGTCGACGCCCGCGCCCACCGAGACGGCGAACCCGAACGAGAGCCCGAGCCACGAGCTCACGGCGCCCACGGCCGCGGCCGCGGGGAACAGCCACCACAGCCGTGCGGTGACGAGGCGTGCGGCGGCGCCAGGCACGATGAGCAGCGCGAGCACGAGCAGGGTGCCGACCGTGCTCGCCCCCGCGACGACGACGAGCGCGATCGCCGAGTTCAGCACGAGGTCGAGCACGAGCGGCGTGTCGCCCGCCGCCCGGCCGGCCTGCGCGTCGAACGCGCGCAGCAGTTGCTGCTTGAGCGTGATGCCGACCGCGACGGCTGCGGTGAGCGTGACGACGACGAGCGGAAGCACGTCCTGCGGGGCGATCGTGAGCACGCGCCCGAAGAGCAGCGCTTCGAGCTCGCCGGCGTAGTCGTCGCCGCGCGAGACCACGATCACGCCGACGCTGAACGCCCCAGTCAGCACGACGGCGACGGCCGCGTCGGAGGTCACCCCGGCGCGAACGAAGAGCGTCAGCGCCACGGCGCCCGCGAGCGCGGCGATCGCTGCGCCCGGCACGAGGCCGGCGGTGCCGCCGACCGCGAGCCCGATCGCGAGGCCGGGGAAGACCGCGTGCGTGAGACCGTCGCTGATGAACTCGAGTCCACGCAGGTTGACCAGCACGCCGACGAGCCCGGCGACGACGGCGAGCACGAGCAGCACGACGAGCGCCCGGCCCATGAACGGCAGGGCGTATGCGCCGAACAGCGCATCCCAGGCGGTCATCGGACGGCACTCCCCCGCGCCGGAGCACGCCACAGCCGGTGGCCCGGCAGCGTGTATGCCCGTTCCGGCATCAGTGGCCCTCGTGGCCGGGCACCACGAGCGTGTGCTCGTCGAGCTCGACCTCGACGCCCTCGAAGCACTCCTGCACGTTCGGGAGCGTGAGCACGTCGTCGACCGCGCCGCAGCTGAGCTGCGCGCCGTTGACGAGCAGCGCCGCGTCGCACACCTCGCGGGCGAGCTCGAGGTCGTGCGTCGACACGATCACCGCGACCCCACGGGCCTTGAGCGCCCGCAGGGTGCCGATGAGCGCGTCGCGGTTGGCCTGGTCGAGCCCGTTGAACGGCTCGTCGAGCAGCAGCAGACGTGGCTCGGCCGCGAGCGCCCGTGCGAGGAACCCGCGCTGGCGCTGGCCGCCGGAGAGCTCGCCGAACCGACGGTGCGCGAGGTCGGCGAGGCCGACGGTCTCGAGGGCCTCGTGGACCACCTGCCGATCATGCCGTCCGGGCCAGCGGAAGAGCCCGAGCCGTCGGTAGCGACCCTGCATCACGACCTGGGCGAGGCTGATCGGGAAGTCGGGGTCGAGCTCGACGGACTGGGGCAGGAAGCCGATCATGCCGTTCGCGGCATCCGATCGCCCGTCGACCCGCATCTCCCCAGCGACGAGCGGGACCAGGCCGAGGATGCCGCGCAGCAGCGTCGACTTGCCGGCACCGTTCGGGCCGATCACCGCGAGCGCCTGGCCCGGCGCCACGTCGACGGACACCCCGGTCACGCCGCCGCCTCCCGGATGCCGGAACGCGGCATCGCGGAGACGGAGGACGGGTGCGACGTCGGTCATGGCGTCATCCTCGCAGGGCTTCGGGCAGGGTGGAAGGCTCGACGCCCCACGATTCGAGGATCAGGCGCGCGTTGTGCACCTGGCTGCCGAGGTAGGTCTCGCCGTCGGTGCCGGGCTGGCCGAGCGAATCGCCGTACAGGGCGTCGTCGCCCGAGTACACGGCGACGTCCGCCTCGTTCGCGATGGTCTCGGCCGCCTTCGGCGAGATCGACGCCTCGGAGAACACGGCCTGCACGCCGGTCGCCCGGATCCGGTCGACGAGCGCATCGATCTCGGCGGCGCTCGGCTCGGCGTTGTCGTCGAAGCTCGGGATGACGCTGCCCACGAACGTCACGTCGTAGGCGCCGAGGAAGTACGTGAACGCGTCGTGGTTGGTCACCAGCAGCCGATCTTCGACCGGCACCTGCGCGACGTTCTGCTCGATCCACGCGTCGAGGGCGTCGAGCTTCGCGGTGTAGTCGGCCTCGCTCGCGCGGATCGCGTCGGCGTCGAGGCCGTCGACGTCGGCGAGGCCGTCCGCGATGTTCGCGACCATCTCCCCCGCGAGCTCGGGGTCGGTCCAGATGTGGGGGTTGCCCTCGGCGTGGTCGTCGCCCTCCTCGTCGGCGTGGTCGTGGCCCTCCTCGTCGGCGTGGTCGTCACCCGACTCCTCGGCGTGCGCGTCGTCGGTCGACGCGAGCTCGATGCCCGTGCTCGCGTCGATGAGCACGCCGTCGAAGCCCGATGCGGCGATCGCGTCGTCGAGCCAGCTCTCGAGACCGCCGCCGTTGACGACGAGCGCGTCGGCCGAGCCGAGCGCCAGGAGTTGCGCGGCCGACGGGTCGAACGAGTGCGCGCTCTGCCCGGGCTCGAGCAGGCCCGTCACCTCGGCCTGCTCCCCCGCGAGCTGCGCGGCGAAGTCGGCGACCTGGGTGGTGGTCGCCACGACCAGTGGCTCGCCGGACCCGGTCGCGGAGCCGTCGCTCGCGCATCCGGCGAGGGCGACGACGGAGGCCGCGGCGAGGGCGGGCACGATGAGGCGGGCACGACGGGTCGAGGCGTGGGGCATGCGTCCACCGTACTTCTTATTGATAATGGTTGTCAAAATCAGTTCGATGTCCCGTGGGCCCGGCCTGACGACGCAGGCGACGTTCGCCAGGTGAACGGATGTCGCGTGGTGACGGAACATTGTGGACAGGGTTCCACGAACGACGGTGGTCCGTGCGAGAGTGTCTGCCGTGGAACTCACCACGATCCCGATCGCCCTGCACCCGTTCACCGTCGGCGACGCCGAGCGCCTGCTCGCCGGCGACGTCGACCCGCTCGACGGCTGGGAGGGCGGGTACTCGTTCACCGACGAGCCCGAACTGCTCGCCGAGTACGTCCGCACCGTCCGTCGCAACGGCGACCCGGCCCCGTTCGGGCCCTACCTGGTGCGCCGAAGCGACGGGGGAGTGGAAGACGGGGCTGCCATCGGCGGCGTGAACCTCTTCGGTCCGCCCGACGAGCGCGGCGCGGTCGAGTTCGGCTTCGGCCTGGTGCCCGCGGTCCGCGGCGAGGGCCTCGCCCGGCACGTCGTCGCCGAGACGATCGAGCTGATCCGCTCGACCGGTGCCGCCATCGCGCGCGCCGAGTGCGAGGTCGCGAACCTCCCGGCCCGGCGCGTGCTCGAGCAGGCCGGTCTCGTCGAGGTCGGCCGCACCACCGACTCGGTCACCCTCGAGATCCGCCTGTAGCGCTACTCCAGCAGCAGCGCGGGCTCCTCGATGATCGAGGCCACGTCGGCGAGGAACCGGCTCGCGACATCGCCGTCGACCACGCGGTGGTCGAACGACCCGCCGATCGTGGTGACGTAGCGAGGGCGCACCTCGCCGTCGACGACCCACGGCTTCTGCTTGATCGTGCCCAGGGCGACGATGGCGACCTCGCCGGTGTTCAGGATCGGGGTCCCGGTGTCCATGCCGAACACGCCGATGTTCGTGATCGTGATGGTGCCGCCCTGCATCTCGGCGGGCTGGGTCTTGCCCTCGCGCGCGGTCAGGGTGAGCTGCTCGAGCGCCGCGGCGAGCTCGACCATCGACATGGCCTGCGCCTCCTTGACGTTCGGCACGATGAGCCCGCGCGGCGTGGCGGCGGCGACGCCGAGGTTGACGTAGTGCTTGACGATGATCTCGTCGTCGGTCCACTGCGCGTTGACCGTCGGGTTGCGGCGAGCGGCCCAGATCATGGCCCGCGCCATGATCAGCAGCGGCGACACCTTGACGCCCGCGAAGTCGGGGGAGGTCTTGAGTCGCTTGACGAACTCCATCGTCCGGGTGGCGTCGACGTCGACGAAGACCGATACATGCGGCGCGGAGTATGCACTCTGCACCATGGTCTGCGCGATGGCCTTGCGCACGCCCTTTACCGGGATCCGGGTCTCGCGGTCGGTCGGCAGCTCGGGCGTCTGGATGTTGCGGAACACGCTCGCCTGGCTCGCCTCGCGGATGACGTCGTCTCGCGTCACGTCGCCGATCGGGCCGGTCGGCGTGACCCGGGAGAGGTCGACGCCGAGGTCCTTGGCGAGCTTGCGGATCGGCGGCTTCGCGATGACGGGCACGCCGTCGTCGGGGCGTTCGGCCGGGCGAGCGGGCTCCGCGACCGCGGTCGCGGGCGCCGCGGCGGGCGACGGTGCGGGGACATCGACGGGCGACGGCGGGACGAGATGCTCGTGCGCTCCACCCGGGGACGGATGGCGCCGGCGCCGGCTCCGCGACGGACCGGTGCTTCCGTGGCCGACCAGCACGGCGCCACCCTCGGCCTCGGCGGCCGGAGCCGTCGCGGGCGCGGCGGGCGCCGCGGGCGCCGCGGCATGAGGCGTTGCGGGCGTCGCCTCGGCGGGAGACATGCCGCCCGCGGCATCCGTTCGGATCACCAGGATGGGCGTGCCGACGTCGACCGTCCGCCCCTCCTCGACGAGGAGCTCGGCCACGGTGCCCTCGAACGCGCTCGGCAGCTCTACGAGCGACTTCGCCGTCTCGATCTCGACGAACACCTGGTCGAGCGCGATGCGGTCGCCGGGCGCCACGCGCCACTGCACGATCTCGGCTTCGGTGAGTCCCTCGCCCACGTCGGGAAGGGGGAACCGGATCTCGCTCATCGTGCTCCTCGGTTGCTCGATCGGATCAGTACGCCAGCGCGCGGTCGACGGCCTCGAGCACGCGGTCGGCGCTCGGGAGGTACTCGGTCTCGAGCGCGGCGGGCGGGAACGGGGTGTCGAATCCCGAGACGCGCAGCACGGGCGCCTCGAGCGAGTAGAAGGCCCGCTCGGCGACCGTCGCGGCGATCTCGGAGCCGACGCTCACCGACCCGTAGGCCTCCTGAGCGACCACGAGCCGGCCCGTGCGCTGCACCGAGTCGACGATGGGGCCGTAGTCGATGGGGGAGAGGGAGCGCAGGTCGACGACTTCGAGGCTGCGGCCCTCGCCGGCGGCGATGTCGGCCGCCTGCAGCAGAGTTGCGACCATGGCGCCGTGTCCGACGACCGTGACGTCGTCGCCGCGGCGCACGACGCGGCTCGCGTGCAGGGGGAGTCCGGAGTGGTCGTGGTCGACCGGGCCCTTGGGCCAGTAGCGGCTCTTCGGCTCGAAGAACAGCACGGGATCGTTGGAGGCGATGGCCTCCTGGATCATCCAGTAGGCGTCGTGCGGGCTCGACGGGCTGACCACGCGCAGGCCCGGGGTGTGCGCGAAGTACGCCTCGGGGCTCTCCTGATGGTGCTCGATCGAGCCGATGTGCCCGCCGTAGGGCACGCGGATGACCACGGGCATCGACACGGTGCCGTCGTGCCGCACCGTCTGCCGCGCGAGCTGGGTCGTGATCTGGTCGAAGGCGGGGAAGATGAAGCCGTCGAACTGGATCTCGACGACGGGGCGGTAGCCGCGCATCGCGAGGCCGATGGCCGTGCCGACGATCCCCGACTCGGCGAGCGGGGTGTCGAGCACGCGCCGGTCGCCGAACTCGGCGAGCAGCCCCTCGGTCACACGGAACACGCCGCCGAGCGCCCCGATGTCCTCGCCCATGAGGAGCACCTTGTCGTCGGCGCGCATCGCCTCGCGCAGGCCCGCGGTGATCGCCTTCGCCATCGAGAGGGTGTGCACGCCGCGCAGCTCGCCCGCGGCGGCCTCGGCGGGAGCGCCCGCCAGGGTGTCGGCCGTCTCGACGCTCATGCCTGGTCTCCTTCGAACGAGTTCTCGTACTCATCGAGCCATGCCGCCTGCGCCTCGATCAGCGGGTGGGGCTCGCTGTACACGTGCGCGAAGATGTCGCGGCGCGGGGGAGCGGTGATCTGGAGCGTTCGCGTGCGGACGTCGGCGGCGACATCCGCGGCCTCCTCGTCGACCTCGTCGAAGAACGCGGATGTGGCGCCCCGACCCTCGAGCCACGTGCGGTAGCGCGTGATCGGGTCGCGGGCGGTCCAGTACGCGACCTCGTCGTCGGTGCGGTACTTCGTGGGGTCGTCGGCCGTGGTGTGCGCGCCCATGCGGTAGGTCACGGCCTCGATGAAGCTCGGCCCCACGCCGGCGCGCGCCTCCTCGAGCGCCGTGCGCGTCACGGCGTAGCTGGCGAGCACATCGTTGCCGTCGACACGGATGCCGGGCATGCCGAAGCCCCCGCCGCGGAGCGAGAGCGGGCTGCGCGACTGGCGCGAGACGGGCACCGAGATCGCCCACTGGTTGTTCTGCACGAAGAACACCTGCGGCGTGTTGTAGCTGCTGGCGAACACGAGCGCCTCGTTCGCGTCGCCCTGCGATGTCGAGCCGTCGCCGTAGTACACGAGCACCGCGGCATCCGTCTCGGGGTCGCCGGTGGCGGTCGCACCGTCGAACTGGAGGCCCATCGCGTACCCGGTGGCGTGCAGGGTCTGCGACGCGAGCACCAGCGTGTAGAGGTGGAAGTTGCCGTTCTCCTCGGGGTTCCAGCCGCCGAGGGTGGCCCCCTTGAGGAGCCGGAGGATCCCGACGGGGTCGAGGCCGCGGATCATGCCCACGATGTGCTCGCGATAGGAGGGGAAGATGTGGTCCTGCGGGCGGGCGGCGCGCGCGGAGCCGACCTGGGCGGCCTCCTGGCCGTGACTGGGCACCCACAGGGCGAGCTGGCCCTGCCGCTGCATGTTCGCACCCATGACGTCGAGGCGGCGCGAGAGCACCATGTCGCGGTAGAACTGCTCGAGCGTCGCGTCGGGCAGCGCGTCGATCAGCGGAAGGTAGGCCTCCGCCTCGGGGGTCGGACGCAGGTCGCCCTCGGGCGTCAGGAGCTGGACCGTCGGTGCGGTGAAGTCGCGTGAGGGGGCTGCCACCGTTCCACGGTACCCGCTAGAGGGAGGCCCCTTCTTGTGAAGGTCCGACAAGCTCCCCGAGAACCCTTAGGAGTACGTCCACAGACTCTGGCTCGCCGACCGAGATCCTGATGCCGTCTCCCGGGAAGGCCCGGGCGACGACCCCGGCACCGAAGAGCCGCTCGGCGACCTCGGCCGTGCGATCGCCCGTCGGCAGCCAGACGAAGTTGCCCTGCGCCTCCGGGACCGGCCATCCCTGCGCGAGGAGCGCGGCACGGAGCGCGTCGCGCCGCCCGACGAGTGCGTCGACGCGTCGAAGCAGCTCGGCCTCGGCCTCGGGCTCGAGCGCGGCGAGCGCGCCGGCCGTGGCGACGGCGGTGACGCCCAGCGGGATCGCCGTCGCGCGGGCGGCGTCGAGGATCTCGACGGGGCCGATCGCATAGCCCACGCGGACGCCCGCCAGGCCGTACGCCTTCGAGAAGGTGCGGAGCACCACGAGGTTGGGGTAGCGGCCGATCAGGTCGCTGCCGACCACGGATGCCTCGTCCCGCACGAACTCGGCGTACGCCTCGTCGAGCAGCACGAGCCGGTCGGCCGGCACCCGCGCCATGAACCGCTCGAACTCGTCGCGCGTGACGGCGACGCCGGTGGGATTGTTGGGGGAGCAGACGATCACGACGCGCGTCCGCTCGGTGACGGCGTCGGCGAGCGCGTCGAGGTCGTGCCCGTGGTCGTGGCGGTTGGGCACCTGCACGCTGCGTGCGCCGGCCACCGTGACGAGGCCGGGGTAGGCCTCGAACGAGCGCCACGAGTAGACGACCTCGTCGCCGGGCGCGGCGGCCGCGAGCACGAACTGGGCGAGGAGCGACACGGACCCGGCGCCGACGAGCACCTCGTCGGCGGTCACGCCGAAGCGCTCGGCGAGCTTCTCGCGGAGGGTCAGCGCCGTGGCATCGGGGTATCGGTTGACCTCGGCCGCGGCGGCGGCGATCGCCCGCTCGACGGCCGGCACCGGAGGCCAGGGGTTCTCGTTGCTGGAGAGCTTGAAGCCGTTCGCCGGTGCTGGGCGGCCCTGTCGGTACGGCGGGAGGGCGGCGATCTCGGGGCGCAGGCGTACGCGTGCGCTCGTGGGCTCCGGTGCGGTCACGGATTCCACCGTACCCCTTCGAGGTCCGGGGTCCCGCTGCCATACTCGGGGCATGCGCTTCCTGTTGAAGGTCTTGGTCTCGGCGTTCGCCCTGTGGCTGACGACGTTCATCGTGTCGGGCATCAGGGTGGTGCCGTACGAGGACACCGATTTCGCCACGGTGGTCACGTACCTGCTCATCGCCTTCATCTTCGGAATCGTCAACGCGACCGTCGGAACCTTCATCCGCATCGTCGGGTTCCCCTTGTACGTGCTCACGCTCGGGCTCATCTCGTTCATCGTGAACGGCCTGCTGCTGCTCATCGTCGACTGGGTCAGCGACCTGCTCGGCTTCGGCCTCCAGGTCGAGAGCTTCTGGTGGGGCGTGCTCGGCGCGCTCGTGCTCGGCATCATCAGCTGGCTCATCGGCCTGGTGGTGCGACCGCGTAACTAGCCGGACGCGGCGCGCTCGGCGTGCCAGAGCGACACCGCGGCGGCCGGCCGGGCGCCCGTGAATCCGGTCACGAGGTCGCGGAACTCGCGCAGCCGCGGATCGTCGTCCTCGTCGATCCTCCGAGCGGTGGCCTGGTACTGCGCGAGCGCGTGGGCCGGCACAGAGTCGCCCTCCGACGCCTCGAGCGCACCGATGGTGGCCTCGACCTCGATCCGGCCGGGAGCCGCGACACCGGATCCGCCGGTTGCGGGCACGAAGTCCTCGCGGTGAGCGACGGTGAGCAGGGGCGTCTCGCCGGTGCCGACCTGCTCGACGGGTCCGCCGAGGCTGACGGCCGCGACGACGTCGAGATCGGGGCCGGGATCGGCGGCGAGGTTCGCCGCCACCATTCCGCCCGCCGAGTGACCCACGACGATCACCGGCTCGCCGGGGCCGACGCCGGCCGCCGTCATCGCGGCGCGGACCGCCCGTTCGGATGCGGCCGCCTCGACGGGGAGGCCGACGAGGTCGCCGAGGGCCGACGCGTCGGCGGCGCCGTGCAGGTTCGCGGTCATGTCGTACGGCTCGCCGTCGGGGGTGAGGCCGAAGTCGACCGTGCCGCCGGAGTACACGATCCACCGCGACCCCTCCGCGGAGTCGTACCGCTCGATGCGGATCTGGGGGACGCCGGGTTCGGAGGGCGGGAGGCGTTCGGCGAGGTCGCCGACGCCGCGCACCGGGCGAGGCTCGGGCGAGGCCGACGGCGCGGATCCGTCGGCGGCACGCGTCGTGACCTCCGTCACCGTCACGGCGGTCTCGCGCAGCGTGCGCGAGCCGGCGACCAGCCCGACGACGCCCGCTGCGGCGAGGAGCAGGTTCGCGTTCTCAGGAGCCTCGAGCGCCGTGCCGGCGGCGAAGAACGGCTGGGAGCGGAAGAGCCCGGCGAGGAACTCGTCGGCGTGGTCGGCCGCAGCGCGGACGAGCCCCACGAAGGCGGGGTCCGACAGGATCGGCAGGCCGTGCTCGCGGACCACGCGCTGCACCGCCGCCGCGTGCTCCTCGGGGGCGGTGATCATGCCGAACAGGCTGTACGCCGCGGGGGGCACGAGCGCGATGGCCGCCGCGGAGGTGCCTGCGAGCAGCAGCGTCGGCGCGGCCATGCCGAGCAGGCCGGCCGCGATCCGCCGCCCCGCCTCGGCCAGGCCCGCCGCCATCGTCTCGGTCGCGGCGTACGCGCTCCCGCCGACGAGCAGCGCATGGGCGAGCTCGGAGGCGGAGCGCCCGGCGGCATCGAAACCGGCCTGTGCGGTGTCGACGGCGAGCGCGGCGCTCCACCCGCCCTCGTGCAGTCCGAGCTCGTCGAGCCGCATTCGGAGCGCCCCGGCGCGGGCCGCCCACTCCGACACGATGTGCGCTGCGGCCGTCAGCCGCACCGCCTCCGCGAGCAGCGCCTCGGTCTCGACCGTGGTGTCGCCACCGCCGCGCACCTCGAGGTCGCTCATGGGCGCGCGCCCACGCCTGCGACCGACCCGGGCACCGGATCAACCGGTGTCGGGTCGCCGCCCGGAGTCGGTGCGGTCGGCCACGCGGCGCGCACGCGATCGCGCGCGGCGACGAGCTCGGCCTCCGCGTCGAGCAGCAGCTGCTCGGCGCCCGCGAGCGCGTAGCGCACCTCGGTCGCGCGCCCCGAGTACAGGTCGGCCGCGACGGAATGCCAGCCGTCGATGCGGTCGAGGACCAGAGCGGGACGGACCTGCTCGACCTCGGCTCGGAACGCGCGCAGGCCGAACAGCGTGTGGTCGATGGCGGCGAGCCGCTGGGCGGCGGCAGCGCCGCCGGCGTCGAGGGCGGATGGCGAGAGGTCGAACGGGGTCACGTGGCGAGCGTGCGCCCCGCGCCGGGGCCCGCGGATCGGCACACCGCACCATGTGGTGTCCAGGCTCGCGGCTCGGCCTGGGGAGGACCAGTGAGGTCGTCCCCCGAAACGGGGTACCCCGATCCGATCCCGGTCTGTTCCGAACCCGCCGGACTCGTCCACAATAGGTGCCATGACGCGAGCGGAACCCGGGGGGGATGCCGCGCAGCGATTCCGTGTCTCGTTCGTGTGCACCGGGAACATCTGCCGGTCGCCCATGGCTGAGGTGGTGCTGCGCGAACTCGCCGAGCGCGCCGGGCTCGAGGAGCGGATCTCGATCGAATCGGCCGCGACGGGCGACTGGCACGTCGGCGAGCGGGCCGACGCGCGAACCATCGACGCGCTCGCCCGTGCCGGCTACGACGGCACGCGTCATCGTGCCCGTCAGTTCGACCCCGAGGACTTCCCTCGGCTCGACCTCGTCGTCGCGTTCGACCGCGGCCAGTCGCGCGTGCTGCGCAACTGGGCGCGCAACGCGTACGACGAGCACAAGGTGCGGCTGCTGCTCGAGTTCGACCCCGAGCTGTCGCCGCTGCAGGACGTGCCCGACCCCTACTACAGCGACGATGCGACCTTCGATCGGGTTCTTGGGATGATAGAGCGGTCGACGTCGGCGCTGTTCCGGCAACTCGCTCCCGCTCTCAGACAAGGACTCCGATGACTTCGCTGCCTCCCCAGCCGCTCAGCCCCCTCGACGGCCGGTACCGCGCCGCGGTCGGCGAGCTCGGCGAGCATCTGTCCGAGGCGGGGCTGAATCGGGCGCGCGTCCACGTCGAGGTCGAGTGGCTCATCGCCCAGACCGACCGCGGGTTCTTCGGCACGAGCCCGCTGGCCGACACCGAGAAGCAGGCGCTGCGCGCGGTCGTCGCCGACTTCGGCCAGGCCGACATCGACGAGCTCGCCCGCTTCGAGGCGACCACCCGCCACGACGTGAAGGCCGTCGAGTACTACGTGCGCGGCAAGCTCGACGAGCTGCGCCTCTCGCACCTCGCCGAGCTCACGCACTTCGCGTGCACCAGCGAGGACATCAACAACCTCTCCTACGCGGTCACCGTGCGCGACGCGGTCGCCGAGGTCTGGCTGCCGAAGTACCGCGCCGTCATCGCGAAGCTCGCCGAGCTCGCGCGCGAACACCGCGACGCGCCCATGCTCTCGCGCACGCACGGCCAGCCCGCGACGCCGACCACGATGGGCAAGGAGCTCGCGGTGTTCGCCCACCGCCTGCAGCGCATCGCTGCGCAGGTCGAGGCGACCGAGTACCTCGGCAAGTTCTCGGGCGCGACCGGCACCTTCTCGGCGCACGTGGTCGCGGCACCGGATGTCGCGTGGCCGACGGTATCCGAGGAGTTCGTGACCTCGCTCGGTCTTGCCTGGAACCCGCTCACCACGCAGATCGAGTCGCACGACTGGCAGGCCGAGCTCTACGGGCGCATCTCGCACGCCAACCGAGTGCTGCACAACCTCGCGACCGACATCTGGACGTACATCTCGCTCGGCTACTTCCGGCAGATCCCCGCCGCCGGTGCCACGGGGTCATCGACGATGCCGCACAAGGTCAACCCGATCCGCTTCGAGAACGCCGAGGCCAACCTCGAGTTGTCGTCGGCGGTGCTCGACTCGCTCGCCGCGACACTCGTGACCTCGCGGATGCAGCGCGACCTCACCGACTCGAGCTCGCAGCGCAACATCGGCGTCGGCTTCGGCCACTCGGTCCTCGCGCTCGACAACATCCTGCGCGGCCTCGGCGAGATCGACCTCGACCGCGCGCTGCTGCTCGCCGACCTCGACGGCAACTGGGAGGTGCTCGGCGAGGCGATCCAGACGCTCATCCGGGCCGAGGTCGCCGCCGGCGACTCGACGATCGCCGACCCCTACGCGCTGCTGAAGGAGCTCACGCGCGGCAAGCGCGTCGGCGCGGCCGAGCTCGCGGAGTTCGTCCAGGGCCTCGAGATCACGGATGCCGCGAAGCAGCGCCTGCTCGCCCTGACGCCGGCAACGTACGTCGGCCTCGCCGACGAGCTCGTCGACCGCCTCGACGCGTAACCCGCAGATCCCGAATCACGCCGCGAGGCGAGCGGGCGGGTCAGTGCCCGGACGGGTCCTTGCGCGCCGGGTCGCCGCCCGTGCCGTCGCCGTGCTCGCGCGGGTTGGGCTTGATCGTCATGGCGAGCAGCGCGAGCACCATGAGCACCACGATGAAGGTGCCGCCCGCGGTGATCAGCGTGAGGGTCCAGTCCCGCGTCGACATCAGCACGATGATCGCCGTGAAGACGGCCGCGATCGCGGCACCGCCGACGAACTCGACGGGCCGCAGCACGTCGCGGCGGTCGGGGCGGAAGCCGCCGGGGGACTGGGTCACGATCGCTCCGATCCGGATGCCGCGTCGCCGGTGCCCACCGGTCCGGCCACGGCCCACTTCTGCGAGAACCCGCCGATCAGCAGCAGCACGCCGAGCACCACGAAGTACGCACCGAGGAGGCCGACCGCGGTGACGGGATCGAGCGGGAAGAGGACGAACACGAGGGCGAGCAGCGCGGTCAGCGCGCCCGCGGTGATCCAGTCGCGCGCGGCGGCGATCCGGCCGCGCGAGCGCAGGCCGACGACGAGCTCGAGGATGCCGGTGACCGCCGCCCACACTGCCACGGTGAACGTGAAGGCGCCGACACCGTTCGGTGCGGTGTCGCGGAGGCCGAGCGCGGTGAAGCCGGCCGCGGCCGTGAGCACGCCGCTCGCGACGAAGATCCATCGCGCGAGGCGGTCGGCGACGAGCCGCGACGACAGCGCGCCGACGATCACGCCGGACGCGACGGCCCAGGCGCCGAACACGGTCAGGCCGAGCGCGGGGGAGTGATCCTGCGAGAACGTGATCACCGCCGACGGCACCAGCGCGAGGGTGCCGCGCACGACCGGGACGAGCCAGGCGGCGGCGCGTTCCGGGGCGGCATCGCGGGCATCGGCCACGGCGACCTCTTTCGACTGGGGAACGATCCAATCCTACGTGTCGCGTCCCCGGGGGTTCGCCGGGAGCCGCCGCCTCATGTGCGAGAGGTGACGGATGGCGCGACGCGAGCCGCGCCATCCGTCACCGACTCATCAGGTCAGAGCGCCTTCAGGATGTCCTCCACGCGCTCCTTCGCGTCTCCGAACAGCATCTGCGCGTTGTCGCGATAGAACAGCGGGTTCGCGACGCCCGCGTAGCCGCTCGCCATGGACCGCTTGAACACGATGACGTTGTCGGCCTCCCAGACCCGCAGCACGGGCATGCCGGCGATCGGGCTGCCTGGGTCCTCGGCGGCGGCCGGGTTCACGGTGTCGTTCGCGCCGATGACGAGCACGACCGACGTCGAGGCGAGGTCGTCGTTGATCTCGTCCATCTCCTCGACGATGTCGTAGGGCACCTTCGCCTCTGCGAGCAGCACGTTCATGTGCCCGGGCAGGCGTCCGGCGACGGGGTGGATGCCGAAGCGCACGTCGATGCCGCGTTCGCGCAGCTTTGAGGTCAGCTCGGCGACGGGGTACTGCGCCTGCGCGACGGCCATGCCGTAGCCGGGGGTGATGATCACGCTCGAGGCGTTCACGAGCATCTCCGCGGCATCCTCGGCCTGGATCTCGCGGTGCTCGCCGACCTCCTCGTCACCCTTCTTCGGCGCCTCGATGCCGAACCCGCCGGCGATGACGGAGATGAACGACCGGTTCATGGCCCGGCACATGATGTACGACAGGTACGCACCGGACGAGCCCACGAGCGCGCCGGTCACGATGAGCAGGTCGTTGTTCAGCAGGAAGCCGGCGGCGGCCGCGGCCCATCCGGAGTAGCTGTTGAGCATCGACACGACCACGGGCATGTCGCCGCCGCCGATCGAGGCGACGAGGTGCCATCCGAGGGCCAGCGCCAGCGCGGTCACCAGGACCAGCAGCCACAGCTCGGGCGTGATCACGTACCAGACGGTCAGGCCGACGAACGCGACGAGCGCGCCGAGGTTGAGCGCGTTCTTGCCGGGCAGCACGAGCGGCGCCGACTTCATCCGCGCCGACAGCTTGAGGAACGCCACGATCGAGCCGGTGAACGTCACCGCGCCGATGAAGACGCCGATGAAGACCTCGGCGTGGTGGATGTCGAGCAGCGCGCCCTCGAGGTGGGGTTCGGCGAGGGCGCCGTTCCAGCCGACCAGCACGGCCGCGAGTCCGACGAAGCTGTGCAGGAGCGCGATGAGCTCGGGCATGCCGGTCATCTGCACGACGCGCGCCCGCCAGAGGCCGATCGCGGCGCCGATGAGCATCGTGACGGCGAGCAGGATCAGGCCGACGGTGGTGGACGGCTCGCCCCACGCGTCGGTGAAGGTCAGCCAGATCGTCGCGGCCAGCGCGATCGCCATGCCGATCATGCCGTACGTCACGCCGGCTCGGGCCGACTCGTGCTTGCTCAGGCCGGCGAGGCTCAGGATGAACAGCAGGGCTGCGACGAGGTACGCGGCGCCCGCGATGGATTCGGGGGTCAGGGATTCAGGCACTCTGGGGGCTCCTCAGTGGGGACGAACGTCGTCGGGTCGCGGTCAGCTCGTCGTCCGGTCGCCCTTGGCGAACATGCCGAGCATGCGCCTGGTGACCGCGAACCCGCCGAAGATGTTGATGCTGGCGATCAGGATCGCGATCGCCGAGAGCACCTGCACGACCGGCACGTCGCTCGTGACCTGCAGGATGGCGCCGACGATGATGATGCCCGAGATCGCGTTGGTCACGCTCATCAGCGGCGTGTGCAGCGCGTGCGCGACCTTGCCGATCACGTAGAACCCGACCACGACCGAGAGCGCGAGCACCGTGAAGTGCTGCGGCAGAGGGTCGGGCGCGACGGCGTTGACGAAGAAGAGTGCGACGATGCCGGCCGCGATCAGCCCGATACGGCCGGTCCTCGTGAGCCCGCGCTTGGGTGCCCGGGCGACGGATGGCGCGGCCGCGCCATCCGCTGCGGCCTTCGCCGCCGGAGCCGCCGAGACCTGCACGGGGGGTGGCGGCCACGTGATCTCGCCGTCGCGCACGACGGTGACCGAGCGCTGCACGATGTCGTCGAAGTCGATCGCCAGCTGCCCGTCCTTGCCGGGCGTGAGCAGCTTGACCAGGTTCACGAGGTTCGTGCCGTACAGTTGCGACGCCTGCGCGGGCAGCCGCGACGCGAGGTCGGTGTAGCCGAGGATGATCACGCCGTTCGGGGTCACGATGCGCTCGCCCGCGACCGAGCCCTCGACGTTGCCGCCCTGACCGGCCGCCATGTCGACGATCACGCTGCCCGGCTTCATCGACGCGACATCCGCCGCCGTGATCAGCCGCGGCGCGGCACGCCCCGGGATCAGCGCGGTCGTGATGATGATGTCGACGTCGGCCGCCTGCTCGGAGTAGATCTCGGCGGCGCGCCGGTCGTACGCCTCGCTCGTCGCCTTCGCGTACCCATCGGTCGACTGCTCGACCTCGACCTCGACCTTCAGGTACTCGCCGCCGATCGACTTGACCTGGTCGGCGACCTCGGGCCGCGGGTCGGTGGCCCGCACGATCGCGCCCAGGCTCGACGCCGCGCCGATGGCCGCGAGGCCCGCCACGCCGGCGCCGGCCACGAGCACCTTCGCCGGCGGCACCTTGCCCGCCGCCGTCACCTGGCCCGTGAAGAACCGGCCGAACTCGTGCGCCGCCTCGACGACCGCGCGATACCCCGAGATGTTCGCCATCGAGCTCAGCACGTCCATCGACTGCGCGCGCGAGATGCGCGGCACCGCGTCGAGCGCGAGCGCCGTCACGCCGCGCGCGGCGAGCGCCTCGAGCAGGTCGGGCCGCAGCGCCGGGCTGAGCAGCGCGACCACCGTGGTCCCGGGCCGGAGCAGCGCGATCTCGTCGGGCGCCGGGGCATTGACCTTGAGCAGGATGGCGCTCGCCCACGCCTCGTCGCGTGGCACGATGCCCGCGCCGGCCGCGGTGTACTCGCCATCCGGGAACGACGACTTCGCGCCTGCACCCGCCTCGACCACGACCTCGTACCCGAGGCCGACCAACTGCTTCACGGTCGCCGGCGTGGCGGCGACCCGGGTCTCCGAGCCCTGCTCGGTGACGACGCCGATGCGCGTCATTCGCTCTCCTTCTCGTCGCGGCGACCATGCTCGTCGATGCGACGCGGCATCTCGGGATGGGTCCGTGCGGGATGCCGTCCGGCGGGGGAGCCGGGCGCGCGGCACTGCTGCTCGATCACGATACGTCCCGCCGCGCACGTTCCTCCATCATTACACCGTGATCGGCGCGAAACTCCGGCGGTTCTTTCGCCCGGCGAAAGGACCGGGGCGCGGTCGATGCGCCCCGGTCCCCGATCGCCCAGGTCGGGTCAGCCCTGGCCCTTCGGCCCGCAGCCGCCCCACATCCCGTGCCGGTCCGGCGCGACGTCGTCGACCACCAGCACGTCGCCGCCGAGGGTCACGATGAACGCAGTGTCGCCGATGAACGACAGCGAGGTCGGCCGGTCGAGCTCCTCGAGGATGACCGAGAACGTGCCGTCGCCGTTGATCCGCAGGAGCTCGCCGCTGTCGGGAAGCCCCGGCGTGCCCGGCTCGACGTCGCCGGGCGAGTCGCCCTGCGAGAGCGCGTAGTACCCGCACGCCGCCGCCTCGACGTCGACGATCATGCTGTACCCGGTGGCCACCTCGCGCGTCGACGGATGCCTCGGATCGAGCACGACGACCCGGCCCGTCGCCGGATCGTGCGGGATCGGCCCGAGCTCGGCGATGTACACCTTGCTGCCGGAGACCTGCATGCCGGTCGGCACGACGTTGCCGTACTGCACGACCTCGGTGATCGCACCGCTCAGCTCGGCGAACAGGATGCGGTTGTGGTGGCCGTCCGCGACGAGGAACCCATCGTCGTACGGCACGAAAGCATACTGAACCCCGCCGGCCAGGAAGTAGTCGGCGTCGGGTGGATTGTCGATCGACCAGGTCGCCGTGTCGGCGATGAGGGTCGTGTCGTCCACGTCGTCGATGCGGTAGATGCCGCCGAGGTCGCTGCCCCCGACGTCGGGCCCGACGACGCTGATGAGCGCGTACGCGGTCTCGCCGATGAAGGCGACGTCGAAGACCCCACCCGGCGCGGTGACCGGCAGGCCGCTCGCGAACGTCGTCGATGCGCCCGTGCTCGTGTCGATCCGGACGACTTCGCCGCCCGCCCGATCGGCCACGTACAGTGCGCCATCGGGGCCGATGGTGCTGCCGATCGGGCCGGTGAGCCCGGTCGCGAGCACCTCCGCGACCGGCTCGGGCGCGTCGCCGGGCGGAGTCGCGTTCGCGGTCGCCGGCAGGAATGCCGGCCCCAGCGCCATCGCCGTGATCGCGGCGAGGATCGCCGCTCGTCTGGTACCCATGTCATGCTCCCCCCGGGCGTGATCTGAGACGTGAGCCGCATCGCCTTCGCGATCCGAACTCGCTGCACCACCCGGGCCGATCCTGCATGGTCTGCCATCGAGGCAGCACCCGACCAGATTGCTCCCAGTATCGACGAACGTCAAGGAATCCTCACCTGTGAATGGGTTCGATCCGCGACGCGCGAGCCGACCTGGCGGTGCAGCGACCTCAGGCGAACTCGGCCCGGAAGAGTTGCATCGACTCGGACACGCCCTTGAGCTCCGCGGGGCCGACGTCGCGGAAGACGATGCCCTGCTCTCCGCCCGCGTCGGCGACCGCCTGGGTGACGAGCACCTCGCCGGGTCGCGCGTAGTCGGCGATGCGGGACGCGAGGTTCACGGTCTGCCCGAAGTAGTCGCCCTGCTGGTACAGCACCGGTCCAGTGTGCAGCCCGACGTGCGCGGGCGGCAGCCCGGCGGTCGTCAACTCGTCCACCATCTCGAGCCCGGCTCGCACTGCAGGGCCCGGCTCCCGGAAGTGGAACATCACGCCGTCGCCAAGCCACTTGATGGGCTTGCCGCCGTGGCGCACCGATCCGCGCTGCACGAGTCGCGCAAGCGTCGCGGCCAGGTCGGCGGCGGCCTCGTCGCCGCGTTCCTGGGTGAGCCGCGTGTAGCCCGTGATGTCGAAGAAGCAGATCGCCGGCGGTCGATCGAGGTGACTGTGGATGCCGGCCCTCGCCATGAGCACCTCGAAGCCCTCGATGATGTTGGAAGTCCACGCCCGCGCCTGCTGCGCGTGGTACAGGCCGAGCAACGCCTGCTCCGCGAGCGGGGTGCTTCGGGCAGCGAACTCGGGGTTGCCGATCTCGTCGGTTCCCTTTCCGGCGGCGATGCCCGGCTCGATCACCTCGGAGTTCCACCAGGCTCCCTCGGCCTCGGCCATCCGGCGCGTGCTCTCGCCATGGACGCGGAGGAGGCGCTCGATCGACGCGGGCCGGAACCCCGCGGCGACCTGCAGGTCGAGGAACGGCACGACGGCCATCTCGTCCTCCCGCATCAGGTCGTCGGGCGCCGGCGGCGGGGATCCGATCGCCTCCCGAACGGTCATCAGGAGGTCGAGGGGCACCCCGGTGCGATCGCTGACCTGCTGGAACGTCTCGCCGCCGAGGGGGGCGAATCGCTCGTACGCCTCCGTGTCGAAGAACCCGAGCGAGATCGCGCCGCGCTCGATGGCGGCGGAAAGGCGTTCGAGCGGGATCGCGGCGTCCTCCAGCGACTGCGCCAGCATCATGCGGCGCACGTCGCCCGGGGAGAATCGGCCCGGCTCGTCGGGAGCGATGATGCCGAGTCGCACCAGGCGATCGACGTAGGACACGTCGACGCCGGCGCGCTCGGCCGCTTCGTCTCGTGAGAACCAGCTCACGTGCGTCAGCCTACTCGCGACGCCGGCGGCTGTTCGGATTCCGTGCATCGCGTTCTACTATCGACCGTGTGCCCGTGGCCATCCGCTCGGGCCGACGAGGTGACGGAGGACCGCAGTGGAGGCAGCGAAGCCGACCGCACCGGCAGGATCGCAGACGCTCAGCCGCGGCATCCGCGTGCTCGAGGTCCTCGCCGACGCCGACCGCAACCTCACGATCGACGAGGTCGCCGCCGCGCTCGGCGTGCATCGTTCGGTCGCCTACCGGCTCGTCCGCACACTCGAGGAGCACACGCTCGTCACGCGCGACGCGGCAGGTCGGCTCGCCCTCGGGACCGGACTCGCCGCCCTCGCCGCGGGCGTGGCGCGCGACCTGCAGCAGGTCGCGCTCCCCGAACTCACCGAGGTCGCGAACGAGCTCGGCATGACCTGCCTCATCGCGGTGCTCGCCGACAACGAGGAGGCGGTCACCCTCCTCAGCGCGGCGCCGCGCCAGACGATGACGGTGGTCTCGTACCGCCCGGGGCATCGCCACCCGATCACGCGCGGCGGCCCCGGCAAGGCGATCCTGCTCGCCATGCCCGAGAGCTCGTGGCCGGCCCAGGTGCCCGAGGCGCTGCGCGCCGAGATCGCCGAGAGCCGATCTCGCGGCTACGCGCTGAGCCACGACGAGGTCGTGCCGTCGCTGCGGTCGGTCGCCGTGCCGCTCATCCTGCCGGGGCAGCCGCCCGCGGCCATCGCGGTGATCCACGTCTCGATGCCGCGGCCCGAGGCCGAGATCGCCGCGCGGCTCACCGCCGCGGCGCGCGCGGTGTCCCGCAGCTACGGGGCCTGAGCGCGCCGCGAGCGGCGCCGGGGCGACCGCTCGCGGCCGGGCACGCGCTCAGTGGCTGACGAGATCGCCCTCGACGGCCGCGTCGGCCGAGGCATCCGCCGTCGCCCGCTGCGGCAGCAGGTGCTGCTCGAAGAACGCCGCGAGGTCGGCGGTCGCCGACAGGGGCAGGATGTGGGCGACGTACTGGTCGGGACGCACCACGACGACGGCGCCGTCGCGCGAGATGCCCCGCTCGTCGAAGATGTCGGTGGGGCACCACGCGCTCGGCCCGGCCGCGAACACCTTCTCCCAGTCCATGAGCGCGAACGGCCCGGTCCTCGGCCGGAACACCTCCGGCACGGCCATGATGTCGACGCCCTCGTGCGGCTGCTGGTAGATCACCTTGACGTCGAACACGGCGTCGACGTCGACCCCGTACGGCGTGTACCGCGTCAGCGGGGCGTCGGGCGACGACATCCACTCGGCCCAGTCCGCGAGGGCGGATGCCTCGCCGGCAGCGGGCGCGTCGGCGAACGCGTAGATCCGCCACCGTCCATCGGCCTTCGCGTGGTGGCCCAGGTGCACGACGTTCCCGTCGCACACGAGCGACACCGGCGACGATTTGAAGCGCATGCCGATCGGGAATCCGGTGGCGAGCGCCTGGTGCGCCGCGTCGCCGGTGATCATCGACGGGCCGTAGTGCGTCATGAACCCCGACGGGAACTCGGCGGTGCCGAGGTAGTGCTTGGCCAGTTCCTGCGGGTCCGAGATCTCCTCCGGCTTGCGCGCCATGAGCGAGGACCATTCGCGGTCGAAGTCGATCAGTTGCTGCGCGACCGGCTGCCGTTCCGACGAGTAGGTCGCGAGCAGGTCGGCGGGTGCCCGGCCGGTGACGACCGAGCCGAGCTTCCACCCCAGGTTGAACCCGTCCTGCATCGAGACGTTCATGCCCTGCCCGGCCTTCGCGCTGTGCGTGTGGCACGCGTCACCGGTGAGGAACACCCGCGGAGCGGCATCCGCCCCCTCTTCGCGGTCGTCGAAGTGGTCGGTGACCCGATGACCGACCTCGTAGACGCTGAACCAGGCGACGTTGCGCACGTCGATCGTGTACGGGTTCAGGATGTCGTTCGCTTTGGCGATGATCGTCTCGATCGGCGTCTTGCGCACCTCGTGGTGGTCGTCGTCGGCCACCTCGCCGAGGTCGATGTACATGCGGGAGAGGTACCCGCCCTCGCGGGGGATGTGCAGGATGTTGCCCGCGGCGGAGTTGATCGCGCACTTCGTGCGCCAGTCGGGGAAGTCGGTGTTCACGACCACGTCCATGACGCCCCACGCGTGCGCCGAGATGCCTCCGAGGTGCTTGCGGCCGATCGCCTCGCGGACTCCGCTGCGAGCGCCGTCGCTGCCCACGACGTACTTGGCGCGGACGGTGCGCTCCTCGCCTTCGCGCTCGCCGGCGGTGTAGCGCACGCGCACCTCGACGGGGTACTCGCCCGCGGATTCGGAGTCCTCGTCATGCACGGTGAGTCCGGCGAACTCGACGCCGTAGTCGGGCACGATCCGCCCCGGCCCGTTGGCCGCGGCTTCGGCGAAGTAGTCGAGCACGCGCGCCTGGTTGACGATGAGGTGGGGGAACTCGCTGATCTTGAATCCGTAGTCCTCGGTGCGGGAGGTCCGGATGATCTTCGTCGGGTCGGCCGGGTCGGGGCCCCAGAAGTTCATGTAGCCGATGTTGTAGGCCTCGGCGATGATCCGTTCGGCGAACCCGAACGCCTGGAACGTCTCGACGCTGCGCGGCTGGATGCCGTCGGCCTGGCCGAGCACGAGTCGCCCGTCACGGCGCTCGATGACGCGGGTGACGACATCGGGGTACTGCGAGAGCTGCGCACCGAGCAGCATGCCGGCCGGGCCAGAGCCGACGACGAGCACGTCGATCTCGTCGGGCAGTTCCTCGGGGCGGTCGATGCCGACGCCGGCAGCGGGCTTCACCCGGGGATCGCCGGACACGTAGCCGTGGTGGTGGAACTGCACGTGGTGCTCCTCACGTCGTTGTGTGGTGAAGGGGGCTGTGTGTTCGATAATCGAATTGCGTATTCAACTATCGCGCGAACACATGGTAAGCCTCGATGCGCCGCCGCACAAGCCGGGTCGCCGGACACCCCGTGCCGAGAGCCACGGCACGGGGTGGAGATGGAGAACGGGACTACGCGGAGGCCGCCGCCTCGAGCACCGGCAGGGCCCGCTCGATCGTGGCCATCGTCGCGGTCAGCGAGATGCGGAAGTGCGCCGGCTGGTCGAACAGCGTGCCGGGCATGAGGTGGACGCCGCGCTCGGCGAGCCCGGCGCAGAACGCCGCAGCATCCCCGCCCGGCGCCCGGCCCCAGAGGTAGAACGTGCCCTCGGGCCTGGTCAGCGCGTACCCGGCATCTCGGAGCGCGCCGTACATCCGGTCACGCTTGCGGGTGAGCTCGGCGAGGTCGATCGAGACCCCCTCCAGCGCCGGCACCGAGTATTGCATCAGCGCGTCGGGGAACCCCCAGCCGATCGCGAGCTGTAGCGGCATGCACGCCTCGCGCAGTGCCGAGCGTTCGGCGGGCTCCAGGAGCGGGGAGATCGCCAGGTACCCCAGGCGCTGGCCTGGCGCGAGAAGGATCTTGCCATAGCTGTAGTCGATCACGGTCCACGGGTAGGAGCCGGCCGGGCTGGCGAACCCGATGCCGTCGAAGCGGATGCGGCGGTACGGCTCGTCCGAGACCAGCCAGATGCGACGACCGTGCCGGCGGGATGCCTCGTCGAGGACCGTCGCGAGGGCATCCCACGTCTCCTTCGGATACACCCTGCCGGTCGGGTTCGCCGGGGAGTTGACGATCACGACCCGCGTGCGCGGCGAGATGGCACGCGCGATCTCGTCGACGTCGAGGTCGAAGTCCACCGGGGCGAGCGGCGCCGCCACCGGAACCAGGTTCGCCGCGTGGAGCATGGGTGCGTAGCAGAACCATCCGGGGTTCGGGATGACGACCTCGTCGCCCGCATCGGCCAGCATCGCCAACGCGAGCTGGATGGCGCCGAACGCCCCCTGCGTCATGGCGATGTCCTCGGGCTCGAAGTCGAGCCCGAGCTCGCTGTGGAGCCCTGCGGCCACCGCCTCCTGCGCGGCGCGCTCACTGGACTTGTAGGCGTACCAGTCCACCGACCTCGGCTCGAGCTGCGCGCGCATGGCGTCGACGAGCCCCGGCAGCGCCATCTCGTGCGGATTGCCGAACGTGAAGTCCATCGCGTCCGGGTCGCTCGCGACATCCTGCATGCTCGCGAAGGACGAGGTGACGATCGCGATGGACCGCTTCGCGTCCATCGCACGTGTGGACAGGACCATGTCGACCGCCTCTCGGCTGCGCTGCGTCACGGGTCGGTGCCAGCATCCCAAGCGCGGTCGCCTGCGTCAATCGGAGTTCACCCGCCTGCTCTGGTCGCACACGACGAACGCGCGTACCGTCGAACCATGGCGAAGCTCATCGAGAACCTGGCGGAATCGGTGCCCTCGTGGGGCGCGAAGGTGGCGTACGGCGAGAAGACCACGGTCGGCGGGCAGGAGGCCGTGCCCGTCGCGTTCGTCGTGTTCGGCTTCGGCGCCGGCGAGGGCTCAGGCGACATGCCCGACGCCGGCAAGTCGATCGCCGGACACGGTGAAGGCAGCGGCGGGGGCGGCGGGGGCTTCTCGGTGCCGATCGGGGCCTACATCAACGGACCCGACGGGCTGCGCTTCCGGCCGAACACGATCGCCCTCGCGGTGGCGGCGGTGCCGCTCGTGTCGGCGATCGGCGGCGCGCTCGCGCTGATCGTCGGCGCCGCACGGTTCCGCGGCATGCGCTGAACCGATATCCACGCCACGCCCACGCCGGCTCGCTGGAGCGCGAAGCGTGCGGGCCCGTTGGAGACGGGCCGCACGCGGTGGGCGCAGCCCGGCTACACCTGCACCATGTCGGCGAACCGCGAGAAGTGCCCGTGGAACGCCACCGTCACGGTGCGGGTCGGGCCGTTGCGGTGCTTGGCCACGATGAGGTCGGCCTCGCCGGCGCGAGGGCTGTCGCGCTCGTAGGCCGATTCGCGGTGGAGCAGGATCACCATGTCGGCATCCTGCTCGATCGAGCCCGACTCGCGCAGGTCGGAGAGCGCCGGCATCTTGTCGGCACGCTGCTCGGGGCCTCGGTTCAGCTGCGAGAGCGCGAGCACCGGCACCTGGAGCTCCTTCGCGAGGAGCTTCAGGGCCCGCGAGAACTCCGACACCTCCTGCTGGCGGCTCTCGACGCGCTTGCCGCTCGTCATGAGCTGCAGGTAGTCGATCACGACCATCTTCAGGCCCACGCGCTGCTTGAGCCGCCGGCACTTCGCCCGGATCTCGACGAGCGTCATGTTCGGCGAGTCGTCGATGTACAGCGGCGCGTCGTTGATGCGCCCGCGGGTCGACGCGATCGTCGTCCAGTCGCGCGTGTCGACGGTGCCCTTCCTCATGTTCTGAAGTGGCACGGATGCCTCGGCGGAGAGCAGGCGCATCGCGATCTCGCTGCGCCCCATCTCGAGCGAGAAGAAGATCGTGGGCAGGTCATTCGTGATCGCCGCGGACCGCGCGAAGTCGAGCGCGAGCGTCGATTTTCCCATCGCAGGACGCGCAGCGACGATGATCATCTGCCCCGGGTGGAAGCCGTTCGTGAGGTCGTCGAGGTCGGCGAAGCCGGTCGGCACGCCGGTCATCTTGCCGTCGGTGTGCTTCGCGGCCTCGATCTCGTCGATCGCGGTGCCGATGGCGTCGGTGAGGGGGACGTAGTCCTCGCTCTCGACCGAACCGGTCACCGAGTAGATCTCGGCCTGGGCGTTGTTGACGAGCTCGACGACCTCGCCCTCGCCGGCATAGCCCATCTGCACGATGCGCGTGCCGGCCTCGACGAGCCGGCGGAGGAGGGCGCGCTCGGCGACGATCGCCGCGTAGTAGCCGGCATTCGCCGCCGTTGGCACGATGCTCGTCAGCGTGTGGAGGTACTCGACACCGCCCGCACGCTGCAGCTCGCCAGACTTGGTGAGTTCATCGGTGACGGCGATGACGTCGGTGGGCTCACCGTGCGAGTAGAGCGCGAGGATGGCGTTGAACACGACCTCGTGCTTGGGCACGTAGAAGTCGACACCGCGCAGCGTCTCGATGACGTCGGCGACCGCGTCCTTCGAGAGCATCATGCCGCCCAGCGCACTCTGCTCGGCGAGCAGGTCGTGCGGGGGAGTGCGCTCGCCTCGGCGGGCGTCGGGGTCGTCGACGGGATCGGCGAAACCGATGTGCGCGATCGACAACTGCTGACCTCCGATTCGCTGCTGGGCGCCACTCGTCGCCCTTGGTCCAGATACTCCCGGACCCCCCCGACATCTCCCCCGATCCGGCTGCTCCGAAGCCCGCTCGCGGAACGGTTCGGGGGACGCTGACTCACCCTAGGGAAGGGCTGTTCGGGGCACAAGCCAGCCTGTGGATAACTTTGTGGACAGTCTGCGCGAAACACCGTGGAACGTGTGCACAGCGCCTGTGGAGAACTGTGGAAATCGTGTGAATCACACGGTCTGAATTCACGCTTGATCAGGTACTAAACGTTTCCACACCTGTGGGGGAAAACTTTCTTCCGTTTCCACGTCAGGCGGTTGTCCACCTGTGGACGAACATGAGGACAGCACCCCAAAGTGTGGACTTGTGCGCGACCGTTCCGCGGGTGTAAGCGTGCCGTCCGAAACACGCCCGTCACACGCCGACGCGGCGGCGAGCCGGAGCCCGCCGCCGCGTTGCGAAATGCGCGTGCGACTACTTCGCCGCGACCACCTGGAGGGTGATCGTCGCCGTGACGTCGTCACGGAGCTTGACCGTCGCCTCGTGATCGCCGACCGACTTGATCGGCGTGGGGATCTCGATCTTGCGCTTGTCGACCTGGCCGAGACCGGCGTCGGCGACCGCAGCCGCGACATCCGCCGTCTTCACCGAGCCGAAGAGGCGACCGCCGAGGCCGGCCTTGACGGCCAGCTTGACCTTGCCCGACTCGAGCTTGGCCTTGAGCGCCTGCGCGTCCTCGATCGAGTGCAGCTCGCGCGCGGCGCGAGCGGCCTTGATCTGGTCGACCTGCTTCTGGCCGCCGCGGGTCCACGGCGTTGCGAAGCCCTGGGGGACGAGGTAGTTGCGGGCGTAGCCGTTCTTGACCTCGACCACGTCGCCGGCGGCGCCGAGACCCGAGACCTCGTGCGTGAGGATAACCTTTGCCATTTCCGTGCTCCTTAGCGGCCGGAGCCCGAGTAGGGCAGGAGGGCCATCTCGCGCGCGTTCTTCACGGCGCGGGCGATGAGGCGCTGCTCCTGCACGGAGACACCGGTGATGCGACGGGCGCGGATCTTGCCGCGCTCCGAGATGAACTTGCGAAGGGTCGCGACATCCTTGTAGTCGATGACGCCGACCTTGACGGACTTCGCGGGGGCGGCGTTCTTCGCGCCCTTGCCGCCGCGAGGCTTGCGGCGGTCGCCGCTGCTCTTTCCAGCCATTACTGATCCTTTGATGTGTACTCGCGGGTCGAGGAGCGGATGGCGGAGCCGTCCGCGTCCCGAAACCGGTCGTGGGTATTAGAAGGGCGTCTCGTCGCCGTAGTTGGTGCCCGGAGTGTTCCAGACGTCACCGCCGCCCGAGGACTGCGCGGGGGCGCTGGGCGCCCACGCGTCATCGGACTGGCTGCTGCTGCCGCCCCCGAACGAGCCGCCGCCGACCGCACCGCGGTTGGACTGGGCGCGCGTCACGGACGCGGTGGCGTAGCGCAGGCTCGGGCCGATCTCGTCGACCTCGAGCTCGATGGTGGTGCGCTTCTCGCCTTCCTTCGTCTCGTAGGAACGCTGCTTGAGACGCCCGGAAGCGATGACCCGGGAACCCTTGGTGAGCGAACCCGCCACGTGCTCGGCGAATTCACGCCAGACGCTCGCGCGCAGGAAGAGGGCCTCGCCGTCCTTCCACTCGTTCGCCTGACGGTCGAACGTGCGGGGCGTGGACGCGATCGTGAAGTTCGCGACCGCGAGCCCGTTCTGCGTGTAGCGCAGCTCGGGATCGGCAGTGAGGTTGCCCACCACGGTGATGATGGTCTCGCCGGCCATGGGGACTAGGCGTCCTTCTTGGCGGCGGCGGCGGCCTTGTTGGCGGAAGCGGTCGCCTTCTTGGCGGCCTTCTTCGCCTCGGCGGCCTGGAGCTTCTCGGCGCGGGCGACGGCCTCCTCGGCGCGGAGGACCTTCGTGCGCATGACGGCCTCGCTGAGGTTCAGCTGGCGGTCGAGCTCGTTGGTGGTCTTCGACTCGGCGGTGAAGTTCACGACGGCGTAGATGCCCTCGGACTTCTTGTCGATCTCGTAGGCCAGACGACGCTTGCCCCAGATGTCGACGGTGTCGACGGTGCCGCCATCGTTGCGGATGACGTTGAGGAACTTGTCGAGGCTCGGAGCAACGGTGCGCTCGTCGATCGACGGATCGAGGATGACCATCAGCTCGTACTGGTGCATGACAGACCCACCTCCTTCGGACTCAGGCGGTCACAGACGGTCTGTGACAGGAGGGTGTACATGCGTCGACCCGAGGAGGCCGCGAATGCGGCGCACGGGCAACCTTCAGAGCATAACGGATGTCACCTCCGCGCGCACATCCGCGGCTCCGCCGCCCCTCCCGCCCACGGCCCCCCGCCCCGCCCGCCCGTTCGCCGAGCGCGTGTACTTCCGGCGAGGGCGCGCGCGGATGCAATTGCGCTCGACGGAAGTACACGCGCTCGTCGAATCAGGATTCCTCGTGAATGAGGGACGCGAGGGCTCGCCCATCAGCGGCGCACGACCGGGAGGCCGGCCGCGATCAGCTCGGCCTTGAGCAGATGCGGATTGCGGGCGTCATCCCAGACCCACCGGCTCACCTCGAGCCCGTGATCGCGGCGGAGCCGCCGCTCGCGCTCCTTCTCGAGCCACACGACCTCCTCGGGCGTCCTGCCGTCCAGGTACTCCTCGCGGTGGTACTTGACGAAGCCGTCGAACTCGCCCGCGATCGCGAAGTCCCTCCAGAGGAAGTCGGTGATGTCCACCCCGCCGTCGCGGCGCACGAACGGCACCTGCAGCTCCGGCGCCGGGAAGCCGAGCATGTGGATCTGCGCCCGGCTGAGCGACTCTCCGGGCGACGCGGATGCGGGGTCCGCGAACTCGGCGACGCGTCGCGCCATCCGGATGCCACGGGCGCCCCTCGCCTCGTCCAGTCGAGCGGCCAGCGCGGCGCGAACGAGCGCCGCCGGGCTCGCGGGCTCGCACTCGACGAACCGGTCGCCATCGAACCGCACAGGCGGAGGCACGTAGCGCCCGGCGAGTGCGGCGTCGAGTCCGGTGACCGCAGAGACGAAGAGTCGCGTGCGCACGAGGTCGAACATGGTCCGCTCCGGGCTCGTGAGCATGAATCCGCCGTGTTCGATGACATCGCCGTCGCGGAGTCGCTCGCGGTGCCACACCACGCCCCGCTCGTTGCGCGGCGCCGACCCGGTCGGCGAGACGAGGTGCACGGCGTCGGGACGAGGACCGATGATCGGGATGCCGAGGACCAGCGCCGCCGACTCGTGCGAGAGCACCACGTCCTGGCGACGGGTGCGGACGCCGGCCGCGACGCGGAGTAGTGCGCGCTGGTCGTGGTCGGCGGCCTCCCACTCCGCGGCATCGACATGGTGTCCGGCTCGAACGCGCACCAATCGACCCGCCTCCACGGCCCGCTGCATCCAACGATCGCCGGCCGGCGAGAGCCGCTCGGCCGAAGTCAGCATGAGCTGAGGCATCCCGGATGTCACCATCCGCCGATGCTCTCGCCTCGATCGTTCGCCCGGTGCGCACCCGGTCGCCCCGCAGTGCCCACATCCTCGTCCGGCGACCTGTGGAGGACGAGTCCATGTCCGTTCAGGGTCCGCGAGCGCGTGTACATCCGACGAGCGCAATTGCATCCGCACCCGCACTCGTCGGAAGTACACGCCCTCGGTGTGCGCGCCCAGTACCCGAAACCTGGGGAGGATGAGTCCACGCCCGGCCAGGTATCCGCGAGCGCGTGCAGAACCGACGAGCGCAATTGCATCCGCCCGCGCGCTCGTCGGATGTACACGCGCTCGGCGAAGCATGGGGGCGGCCGGGCGGCGGCGGCGGCGGCGGCGGAGGGTCAGGTGCCGGGGGCGTCGGCGCCGCGTGCGGCCCACCAGGCGAGCAGGCGCTCGCGCGCGGCATCCGGCCCGATCGGGCCCTCGTCGAGGCGCACGTCGAGCAGGAACTTGTACGCCTCGCCGACCACGGGGCCCGGCCGCACGCCGAGCGCCGCCATGATCTGCTGTCCGTCGAGCTCGGGGCGCACCGCGGCGAGCTCCTCCTCCTCGGCGAGCTGCGCGATGCGCTCCTCGAGGTCGTCGTAGGCGAAGCCGAGCCGGTCGGCCTTGCGGCGGTTGCGGGTCGTGACATCTGCTCGGGTGAGGATGTGCAGCCGCTCGAGCTGGTCGCCGGCGTCGCGCACGTATCGGCGCACGGCCGAGTCGGACCACGAGGCATCCGTGTAGCCGAAGAAGCGCAGGTGCAGCTCGATCAGCCGCGAGACCGCGTTGATCGTGTCGTTGTCGAAGCGCAGCGCGCGCAGGCGCTTGCGGGCGAGCTTCGCGCCGACCATGTCGTGGTGGTGGAACGACACCGCGCCGCCCGGCTCGAGGCGCCGCGTCGCGGGCTTGCCGATGTCGTGGAGCAGCGCCGCGAGCCGCACCACCAGATCGGGCGAGTCGAGGTTGCCGCGGGCGACCTCGTAGTCGATCGCCTGGTCGAGCACGGTCAGCGAGTGCTCGTACACGTCCTTGTGGTGGTGGTGCTCGTCGATCTCGAGCATGAGCGCGGGCACCTCGGGCAGCACTCGAGCGGCGATGCCGCTGTCGACGAGCAGCCGGATGCCACGGCGCGGCGCCGCCGTGATCAGCAGCTTCGACAGCTCGTCGCGCACGCGCTCGGCCGAGATGCGGTCGATCTCGGGCGCGAGCGCCGACATCGCGGCGACGGTGCCGGCCTCGACCTCGAACCCGAGCTGCGACGCGAACCGGGCGGCGCGCATCATGCGCAGGGGGTCGTCGCCGAAGGAGACCTCGGGTGCGGCCGGGGTGCGCAGCACGCCGGCGATGAGGTCGTCGACGCCGCCGGACGGGTCGACGAGCTCGAGGCGCGGCAGCCTCAGTGCGAGCGCGTTGACCGTGAAGTCGCGTCGCTCGAGGTCGTCGACGAGCGAGGTGCCGAATGCGACCTCGGGCTTGCGGGAGGTGCCGTCGTACACGTCGGCGCGGTAGGTCGTGATCTCGACCGTGTGGCCGTGCACGAGCGCGCCGATCGTGCCGAACGCGCGGCCGATGTCCCAGTGCGTCTCGGCGATCGGCTTCACGACCGCGAGGATCTCGTCGGGCGTGGCATCCGTCGTGAAGTCGAGGTCGTTGGTGCCGCGACCGAGGAACGCATCGCGCACCGGCCCGCCCACGAGCGACAGCTCGAATCCGGCCGCCTCGAACGCGTCGGCGAGCGTCGCGACCGTCGGCGAGGCCGCCAGACCACTGAGCCGGTCGAGGGCCTCCGCGACACTCTGCATTGCTCCATGTTAGGCAAGGGCCGCGGGCGGGCCGTGCCCGAGCGGCCGGATGGCGCGTGCGAACGCTGCGGGCTCTCCGAGCGCACGCCGTAGAATCGCCTCCATGCCGGCCGAGTCGACCCTCCTTCGACGTGTCCGCCGACTCCTCTCCCTCTCGGTCGCCGGGGCCACGTGCGCCGCGCTCGGGCTCGGGCTCGCGGGCATCGCCGTCCCGCTCGCCGGCCCGGCGAACGCAGCGGCCGCGGCAGCCGAGACCGCGGACGGAGTCGAGGGCGTGCGGCTGAGCGTCGCGCCCGCCGCCGGCACCGCGATCGCCGCGGGCGAGCCCGCCGACGTCGTCATCGAGATCGTCAACGGCACGGATGCCGCGATCCGGGCGGGCACGCTACGCCTCGGCGTCGCCGTCGACACGCTCGACGACCGCGCTGCGGTGGACGAGTGGACGACCTCCGAGGACGACCCCGACGGCGGTGCGCCGACAGCTGACGCCGAAGTGGTGGGGGAGCGCGCGACCGCCTCGCTGGCGGCGGGCGCCGCGACGGCGCTGACCTTCGCCATCCCGGCCGAGGCGACCGATGCGACCGACCCGGTGATCGGCCTCACCGCCGAACTCGAGGTCGACGGGCAGCCCGTCTCGTCCGCGACGACGGTCGTGATGAACTCGCGCGTGCCGGTCGCGGCGCCGGCCGGCCTGGCCCTCGCATACCCGCTCACCGTCCCCCCGCAGTCGACAGGCCTGATCCCGGCGGACCGCCTGGAATCGTGGACCGGTCCGACGGGACTCCTCACCCGCCAGCTCGAGGCGGTCGCGGGCACGTCCGTCGCCGTCGGCATCGACCCCCGCATCCCCGCGTCGATCCGCGTGCTGGGCAGCGCCGCTCCGGAGAGCGCGGTCGCCTGGCTCGGCGAGCTCGCGCTCATGCCGAACGAGGTGTTCCCGCTCGCGTACGCCGATGCCGACCTCGCCGCGCAGGTCCAGGTGGGCGTCGAGGAACCGCTCGAGCCGATCGGGTTCGACGACGCCGTCGACCCCGCGGACTTCGCGGGCGCGACCGATGGCGAGGAGGGTGCGACCGCGGCGCCCGGCGAGCTCCCCGACACGTCCGACCTGCTCGACTGGGACTTCACGCGAACCGACATCGCCTGGCCCGCCGACGACACGGTCGCGACCGGCGACCTCGACGGCTTCGCGGCCGGCGGTCTCACGACCGCGATCCTCTCAGCCGGCAACGTCGAGGCCGTCGACGAACCCGTGAACGCCCGCGCGACGATCGACGGCCGGGCCGCGGTGGTCGCGGACGCGCGCGTCACCGAGGCGCTCCGTGCGGCGGCGGAGGCGACATCCGACAACGCCTGGCGCAGCGCGACCGCGCGCCTGCTCGCCGAGCTCGCCCTCGTCGGCGGTGACGACACGATCACGCTGTTCGGCTCGTTCGCCCGATCGGCCGGGCTCGACGCCGACCGGGTCGCGGCGACGCTCGCGGCGCTCGCGGACGGGCAGTGGGCGCGACCCGCCACGCTCGCGGAGGCCGTCGGTGCACCGCCCGCGACGCGAACGCTCGTCTCGACGCCCGAGGACCCCCAACGGCTCGAGAACGTGGAACGCCTGCTGCGGGCCGAGCAGTCCGTCGACGCCTTCTCCGAGGTGCTCGCCGACCCCGCCGTCCTCACCGGACCGACGCGACGCGACCTCCTCGCGCTGCTGGATGTCGGATGGCTCGACCAGCCCGAGCCGTGGACCGAAGCCGTCGGCGAGTGGCTCGTCGAACAGCGCGCCCTCACCAACTCGGTCTCGATCGTGCCGAGCAGCAGCGTGCTGGTGGTCGCCACCGAGACCGGCATTCCCATCACCGTCCAGAACGACCTGCCGTACCCGGTCGACGTGGTGGTCGAGGTCGCGCCGTCGAACGGCCGGCTCATCGTCGAGGACTCCGTCGAGGCCACGGTCGAAGCCGAGAGCCGCAGCACGATCGGCGTGCCCGTCGCGGCCGGCGTCGGCAGCGGCGAGGTGACGCTGGTCGTCTCGCTCAGCTCGCCCGAGGGCACGCAGATCGGCACGAGCGTGCGCGTGCCGGCGAACGTGCAGGCCGACTGGGAGGGCGTGGGCGCCGCGGTCATCGCCGGCATCGTCGTCGTGGTGTTCGCGGTCGGCGTGCTGCGGGCGTTCCGGCGTCGGCGTCGCGCCCGCGCGCAGGCGGCGACGACTGAGGCGGCCGACGCGACCGAGGCGACCGAGGCGGCGACGCCCGAGACGACCGAGCCGACGGACGCGCCCGAGACGCCCGCGCCATCCGAGCCGGCCGCGCCGGAGGGGCGACCGCATGGGTGACGACCGCATCGCCCGGGCGAGCCTGTTCCTCGCCTCGGGCACGATCGTCTCGCGCATCCTCGGGTTCCTGAAGGCGATCGTGCTCGCGGCGACGATCGGCGTCGTCGGCTCGGCCAGCGCCGACGCGTTCGCGGTCGCGAACGGCCTGCCGAACACGGTGTACGTGATCGTCGCGGGCGGCGTGCTCAGCGCGGTCCTGGTGCCGCAGATCGTGCGCGCGGCCGCGCACGAGGACGGCGGCAGCGCGTACATCAACAAGCTCGTGACGCTCGCCCTGGTCGTGATCGGTGCGGCGACCGTGGTGGCGACCGCGCTCGCACCGCTGCTCGCGTGGATCTACGGCGGCGGCTTCCCCGCCGACACGCTCGCACTCGCCACCGCCTTCGCGTTCTGGTGCCTGCCCCAGATCTTCTTCTACGGCCTCTACACGCTGCTCGGCGAGGTGCTCAACGCCCGCCGCAGCTTCGGCCCGTTCACGTGGGTGCCGGTGCTCAACAACGTCGTCGCGCTCATCGGGCTCGTCGTGTTCGGCGTGCTCTTCGGGTTCGACCCCGACGGCACGCGCTCCGCCGACGAATGGTCGCCGGGCATGATCGCCCTGCTCGCCGGCTCGGCGACCCTCGGCATCGCGGCGCAGGCCCTCGTGCTGTTCTGGTTCTGGCGGCGCATCGGCCTCCGGTACCGGCCCGACTTCGCGTGGCGCGGCGTCGGGCTGCGCTCGGCCGGCCGCATGGCCGGCTGGACGTTCGGGATGCTCCTGCTCACGACGTTCGCCGGCATCGTGCAGACCCGGGTCGTGAGCAACGCCTCGGGCGAAGGTGCGTCGATCGCCGCGATCGAGAACGCGTGGCTGGTCTTCATGCTGCCGCACTCGGTCATCACGGTGTCGATCGCGACCGCCTACTTCACGCGGATGAGCGAGCACGCGCGCGACGGCGCGTTCGATCGCGTGCGTGCCGACCTGTCCGGCGCGGTCCGCGGCGTCGGCCTCATCCTGATGCTCGCCTCGGCGGTGCTCGTCGTCGTGGCGTACCCGTTCGCGGCGGTGTTCCAGCCCGGCAACCTCGCCAACACGTCGGCGCTCGGCAACGTGATCATCGCGTTCGCGATCGGGCTCGTCGGCTTCAGCGTCCTCTTCGTGGTGCAGCGCACGTTCTACGCACTGGGCGACACGCGCACGCCGTTCATGTTCACGCTGGTGCAGGTGATCGTCTTCACAGGCGCGGCGCTCACGTGCCTGCTGCTTCCGGTCGAGTGGATCGCAGTGGGCGTGGCGCTGTCGACGACGATCGCGGGCACGGTACAGCTGGGCCTGGCGGTGGTGCTGCTCCGTCCGAAGCTCGGCACGCTCGACGGCCGGCGCGTGCTCGGCAGCCTCGGACGCGACCTCCTCGCCGTGATCGTCCCCGTGGCCGCGGGGCTCGCGATCGTGTGGGCGTTCGGCGCGTTCCGCGACGGTGGCTTCGCGATCGCCGATCGCTGGAGTGCGATCGCCGTCATGGCGATCGCCGGCACCGTCATGGCGACGCTCTACGGCGCCATCCTCTGGCTGCTGCGTTCGCCCGAGCTGCGGGGCTTCGCCGCTCCGGTGCTCGCGCGGCTGCGACGGCGGTGAGGCGAGCGGATGTCGCCGCGGCGGCGTCATCCGTCACCGCAACTTGCTCGCCTGTGACCCGCCCGTGAGCGGGAGGTCACGCGGAATACCCCCCGCCTAGACTGTGTTCACCATGTCGTGGCATCCGGTGGCTAGGATGCCGCAGCAACGCAGGAGAACGACAGGAGCGGCTTTGCGCGACATCATCATCATCGGATCGGGGCCGGCGGGCTTCACCGCCGCCATCTACGCGGCCCGCGCCGAGCTGAAGCCGCTGCTCGTGGCGAGTTCCGTCGAGATCGGCGGCGAGCTCATGAACACCACCGAGGTCGAGAACTTCCCCGGCTTCCCCGAGGGCATCATGGGCCCCGACCTGATGGGCAAGATGCAGGCCCAGGCCGAGCGCTTCGGCACCGAAGTCGTCTACGACGACGTGGTCGAGCTCGAGCTCGACGGCCCGGTCAAGCGGGTCAAGCTGGGCAACGGCGGCGAGCACGAGGCGCGGTCGATCGTCTTCGCGACCGGCTCCGCCTACCGCAAGCTCGGCCTGCCCGAGGAGGAGCGACTCTCGGGCCACGGTCTGTCGTGGTGCGCCACGTGCGACGGCTTCTTCTTCCGCGAGAAGACGATCGCGGTCGTCGGCGGCGGCGACTCGGCGATGGAGGAGGCGACGTTCCTCACGCGCTTCGCCGACAAGGTGTACGTCATCCACCGCCGCGATGAGCTCAAGGCGTCGAAGATCATGCAGCAGCGCGCGTTCGACAACCCGAAGATCGAGTTCATCTGGAACGCGGCCGTCGACGCCATCCACGGTGACACCGCCGTGACCGGTGTCACGCTGCGCGACACGGTCACGGGCGAGGTCCGCGGGCTCGACCTCGACGGCCTCTTCGTCGCAATCGGCAACGACCCGCGCACCCACCTCGTGCACGGCAAGCTCGACCTCACCGCCGAGGGCACGATCGCCGTCGACGGCCGCTCGTCGCGCACCTCGGTGCCCGGCGTGTTCGCCGCCGGCGACGTCATCGACCCGACCTACCGCCAGGCGGTGACCGCTGCGGGCTCCGGCACCGTCGCGGCCCTCGACGCCGAGCACTACCTCGCCGCGCTCGACGACGCCGGGTCCCCCGAGGAGGCCGAATCAGAGGCCGAGGCCCTCGACGAGGCCGTCGCCATCGACCGGCTCGCCGAGGTGGGCTGACGGCGCGAGCCGCCGTCGACGCCCGCCCGCGACATCCGCTTCACCGAGAAGGAGAAACCCATGACTGCACGCGCAGTGACCGAGGCCACCTGGGAGCAGGAGGTGCTCAACAACGACAAGGCCGTCCTCGTCGACTTCTGGGCCGAGTGGTGCGGCCCGTGTCGCGCGGTCAGCCCGATCCTCGACCAGATCGCGTCCGAGCACTCCGAGAAGCTCGACATCGTCAAGCTCAACGTCGACGAGAACCCCGGTCTCGCGATGAAGTACCAGATCACCGCGATCCCCGCGTTCAAGGTCTTCGAGAAGGGCGAGGTCGTCAAGACCGTCATCGGCGCCAAGCCGAAGCCCGCCCTCGAGGCCGACCTCGCCGCCTACATCCAGTAGCCGGCAGCCTCGCAACGCATCGAGACCCGCCCGGCGCCCGCCGGGCGGGTCTTTCGCGTCTCCGAGCGGATGGCACGGATCGCGCGGATGGCACGGCCGGCGGTTCGGACACCGAGCGTCCGGAGCACGACCGACCCCGCGTCATCCGCCCTCGAGCGATGACTAGCATGAGAATCCTGAGCAGAACGGAAATCACCAGTGACCTCTGACGGCGTCCCCCAGCGGACCGGCAACAATCTCGACCCCTGGTACGCGAACTACGCCGAGCGAGCCGCCGGCTTCGCCGCGTCCGAGGTACGAGCCCTGTTCGCCGTCGCGTCGAGGCCCGAGGTCGTCTCGCTCGCCGGCGGCATGCCGTACGTCTCGGCCCTGCCGCAGCAGCTCATCACGACCGCGTTCGAGCGCGTCATGCGCGAGCAGGGTCCGGTCGCGCTCCAGTACGGATCCGGGCAGGGCATCCCGTCCCTGCGCGAGCACATCCTCGACGTGATGTCGCTCGAGGGCATCCGCGCGTCGGTCGACAACGTGGTGACCTCGACGGGGTCGCAGCAGGCGCTCGACTTCGTCGCCAAGCTGTTCCTCGATCCCGGTGACGTGGTGCTCGCCGAGGCGCCGTCGTACGTCGGCGCCATGGGCGTGTTCCGCTCCTATCAGGCGTCGGTGGTGCACGTCGCCATGGACGACGACGGCCTGATCCCGGAGGCGCTGCGGCAGACCATCGCCCACCTGCGCGGACAGGGTCGTCGGATCAAGTTCCTGTACACCATCCCGAACTTCCACAACCCGGCGGGTGTGACGCTCTCGGCCGAGCGGCGCCCGGAGATCCTCGAGATCTGCCGCTCGAACGAGATCCTCGTCCTGGAGGACAACCCGTACGGGCTGCTGCATTTCGACCAGCCGGCGCCCGATGCGCTGCGGTCGATGGATCCCGAGGGCGTGATCTACCTCGGATCGTTCTCGAAGACGCTCGCGCCGGGCTTCCGCGTCGGGTGGGCGCTCGCACCGCATGCGATCCGCGAGAAGCTCATCCTCGCCGCCGAGTCCGCGATCCTCTCGCCGTCGTCCTTCAGCCAGCTCGTGGTGTCGGAGTACCTCTCCCAGGCCGACTGGCGCGGGCAGATCGACGCGTTCCGTGGCGTGTACCGCGAACGCAAGGACGCGATGATCGAGGCGCTGGGGGAGCACCTGCCGCAGCTGTCGTGGACGAACCCCAACGGCGGGTTCTACGTGTGGGTCACGCTGCCCGACGTGCTCGATTCCAAGCAGATGCTGCCGCGCGCGGTTCGCGAACTCGTGGCGTACACGCCCGGCACGGCGTTCTTCGCCGATGGACGCGGTCGGCACGCGATGCGCCTGTCGTTCTGCTATCCGACGCCCGACGCCATCAGGCTCGGCATCCGACGGCTCGCGACCGTCGTGAACGGCGAACTCGACCTGCTCGACACGTTCGCCGGCACCGGCTCGCTGCAGTCGCCCGATCGGCCTGGCATCGAGCCCGCGCCGCCCACCGATCTCAAGTAGTGACGGAGAATTCCCTGATCATGAGCGAATCCACTGCCCTCTCCGTCGTCGTGCTCGCCGGAGGGATCTCGCACGAGCGCGACGTCTCGCTGCGGTCGGGCCGGCGTGTGGCCGACGCCCTCACCCAGGCGGGTCACCGCGTCGAGCTGCGCGACCCCGACGCCTCACTCCTCCCGTACCTCGCCGAGCGTCGACCCGACGTGGTCTTCCCGGCCCTGCACGGTTCGAGCGGCGAGGACGGCTCGTTGCTCGAGCTGCTCGCCGCGCTCGGCGTGCCCACGGTCGGTTCGACCGGAGCCGCTGCGCGGCGAGCGTGGTCGAAGCCGGTCGCGAGCTCGCTCCTCGCCGAGGCCGGGGTCGCGGTGCCGGAGTCGATCGTGCTCTCGCACGAGGCGTTCCGCGAGCTCGGTGCGGCGAGCGTGCTCCAGGTCGTGCGCGAGGCGCTCGACGGCGACCTCGTCGTCAAGCCCGCGTCGGGCGGTTCGGCGCAGGGCGTGTCCATCGTCGAGGACCCGACCGACCTGCCGCGCGCCATGGTCGAGGCGTTCACCTACGACGACGTCGCGGTCGTCGAGCGCCGCATCGTCGGCACCGAGCTCGCGATCGCGATCGTCGAGACGGCTGGCGCGCCTCGCGCCCTCACGGCGGTCGAGATCGTGCCGACCACCGGTGTCTACTCGTTCCAGGAGCGCTACAACGCGGGGGAGACGACGTTCTTCGCCCCCTCCAGGCTCGATGATGCGACGGTCGCGCGTGCCACCGAGGCCGCACTGCTCGCGCATCGCACCCTGGGTCTGCGCGACCTGTCGCGCGTCGACCTCATCGTGGACGCCTCGGGCACGCCGTGGTTCCTCGAGGCGAACGTGTTGCCCGGACTGACCGAGACCTCACTCGTTCCCCTCGCGATCGAGGCATCCGAGACGGATGCGTCGACGGTCTACGACTCGCTCGTCAGGGCCGCGGTCGCGCGCGCGCGCTGAGCTGCGTGCGACCGCGAGCGGTCACACGCCTTCGAGGTCCTCGCCGAGTTCACTGAGGATCCGACGGAGATCCTGCACCGTCGCGAAATCGATGCTGATCTGGCCTTTGCGTGCGCCGAGGGAGATCTTCACGCGTGTATCGAGCCGGTCACCGAGTCGCGTCGACAGGTCGTCGAGGAAGTCCTGGCGCTTGCCGGCCGCGGGCTTGACGCGGGCCGGCTTCGGCGTCTCCGAGACGATCGCCTCGGCGGCGCGCACCGAGAGTTCCTCGTTGACGATCTTGTCGGCCAGTCGCTGCATCGCCTCGGGGTCGCCGGCTGCGAGGACGGCGCGAGCGTGGCCGGCGCTCAGCACGCCCGCGGCGACTCGCAGCTGGACCGGCTCCGGAAGCTTGAGCAGGCGGAGGGTGTTCGAGATCTGCGGACGCGATCGTCCGATGCGCGTCGCGAGCTCCTCCTGCGTGATCCCGAAGTCTGCGAGGAGTTGCTGGTAGGCCGACGCCTCCTCCAGCGGGTTCAGCTGCGAGCGGTGGAGGTTCTCGAGGAGCGCGTCGCGCAGCATCGCGTCGTTCGCCGTGTCCTTGACGACCGCGGGAATCGTGTCCAGTCCGGCGGTCTTGGTCGCGCGCAGCCGTCGCTCGCCCATGACGAGCTCGTACTTGCCGGGCAGGTCGGGGTGGGGTCGCACGACGATCGGCTGCAGGACACCGAACTCGCGGACGCTGTGCACGAGCTCGGCGAGATCGTCGGGATCGAAGACGGATCGCGGCTGCTGCGCGTTCGGAACGATGTCGTCGGGGTCGAGCCGGGCCAGGTGCGCGCCCGGCACGGTGAGCAGGTTCGCGTCGGCCGCGTTCTCGACGGCGGCGACGGCGGTCTTCGGCGCTTCGCTGTCCGGGAAGAAGACGTCGACCGGCCGGGTCGCGCGCGGCGCATCCTCATTGGTCGGGATCAGTGCGCCGATGCCGCGACCGAGACCGGTGCGCTTCGTTGCCATCAGTCGGACTCCTTCTGTTCGGATGCACCGCGCCACGCGATCTCGGCGGCGGCTTCACGATACGAGAGCGACCCGCTCGACGCGTAGTCGTAGCTGATCACGCTCTGGCCGTAGCTCGGCGCCTCCGAGACGCGGACCGAACGGGGGATGATCGTCGCGAGCGTCTGGGTGGGGAAGTGGTCGCGCACCTCCTGCGCGACCTGCTGGGCGAGGTTCGTGCGCGAGTCGTACATCGTCAGCAAGATGGTGCTGAGCCGCAGTTCCGGGTTGAGGTGCTTCTCGATCAGCTCGATGTTGCTGAGCAGCTGCGAGAGGCCCTCGAGCGCGTAGTACTCGCACTGGATCGGGATCAGGACCTCACGGGCGGCCACGAACGCGTTGATCGTGAGCAGCCCGAGCGACGGCGGGCAGTCGATGAAGACGTAGTCGTACGGCTGGTCCATCTGCGCGAGATGGCTGTCGAGCGCGCGGCGCAGTCGCTGCTCGCGGGCGACGAGCGAGACGAGCTCGATCTCAGCGCCGGCGAGGTGGATCGTCGCGGGAACGCAGTCCAGGTTCTCGTGCTCGGTTGAGCGGCGGATCACGTCGGCGACGGGAAGGTCGCCGACCAGGACGTCGTAGACGCTCTGCTGGTCGGAACGATGCTCGACCCCCAGCGCCGTCGACGCGTTCCCCTGCGGGTCGAGGTCGACGACCAGGACCTTCGCGCCCGCACGAGCCAGCGCTGCGGCGAGGTTCACTGCGGACGTCGTCTTCCCGACGCCGCCCTTCTGGTTCGAGATGGTGAGGATCCGCGTCGACGCGGGCAGGGGAAGCACGGCCTCCTCGAGCGCGAGTCGCCGACGCGTCTCGTCGGCAAGCTGATCAGCCAGTGGGGTTCCTCCGTTTGGATCGGATGTTTCACGTGAAACGTCGTCGGGCAGTGCAGCGGCCGTGTCGTGCGTCGGTGTTGACGCGAACGGGGGCGACATGCCATCGGGTTCGGATCGCGGGTCGGGTTCGACAGTCGATTCGGCCTCGCGCGGCGCCTCGGCCTGGGGCTGGAGTGGGGGGTGCGGCCGCGGAGCGAAGGCGTCTGACCCTGTCGGGGCGCCCGCCGAGGTTGCGGTGTCCGGATTCGACCCCACAGGACCCGGGGGTTCGTCGAAGATGGAGTAGGGCTCGTCGTCGAGTTCCGTGCCGGCGGGCTCGGATTCGGCGATACGCTCGCGTGAGGTCTCGGCGACCTGGACCTGGGCTCGCTGCACCTCCGGTTCCCGCGCATCGGCGGGCCGAGGTTGATGGAGGCTCGACACCGTCTGCGCGGTCGCATCGCCCACAATCTCGCGGATGATGTCCTCGAGGAGCTTGTCGGGGTCGCCGTGATGAAGCGTCGGCGTGTTTCCGTGGGGAACCTCGGGGCCGGTATCGCCTGAGAGCGCAGCCGCGGTCGCGGCATCCCAATCGAACGGCGACGAGGTGGCACCAGGGTTCGGGGCGCCCTGCTCAGCCTCGGGCATCGCCGGCGGCGCGTTCGTGGAGGCGGGAGACCCGATCGGTGCGTCGACCGTCGAGCGCGGCGGCGCGAACCGCTCGTCGCTCGATTCAGTGGAGTCGGACCGGGCGTCGTCGGGGGAGGCTGGATGCGTCACTCGGGGCGAATCGTCCGTAGTTGCCTTTGCCGCTGGCCGGAGCAACGCATCGAAGTCGCTCGGCGCGGCCTCGTACGCCTCGAGGCGGGTCGGCTCGGGCTCGCGGACGGGTGCAGGATCGGGTTGCGGCTTCCTCCGGTGGAACCAGCCACGCCCCCCACCCTGCGCCATGCCACCACACTCCTGACCCGTACGACTACGCCATTCCGTCGACGGCGATCTTCGACACCCAAGCCTAACCGCCGCCTCGGACGCCGGATGGGTCCCGCTCGAAGTTTCGCCAGACTGCCGTCCTTGCCTCGGTGTGGAATCGGCGGACCACTGCTCCGAGCCCGCCTGCCTCCGTTTCACGTGAAACATCACGTTCGCATGCCGCCGCGTGGCCCTGTTCCATCGCGGTGCCGCGTCGCCCCCAGCGTCGGTCAGCGTGCTTCACGGATTTTCGGACTCGCTCCGATCGGTGAAGTCGAATGCGTTCCCGAGCAGCCAGTCCGTCACAGCATTCGAATGGATCGACCTGCCGCACTGAGCGGCCGTGTGCTCTGCCAGCGCATGGCGCCGCCCGCCGACCGACCTCACACGCAACTCGTCTCTCCGTAGGGACGCGGGGGACGCATGAAGCGCCGTGGCCGATCCGAACCCTCGACCCGGGTCCCTTGAGCTCAGGATGGCGGAGCGAACGCTGGCGAGCGCGGCCGCCCATGGCGCGATCGCTGCGTTTCACGTGAAACGGCTTCGCATTCTGCCCGCGACTTCGGGTGAGGAACTCGGTTCAGTCAGGGATGCGTCGACAACGGACCCGTCGCGACTCCGGACCCCTACCCCTGGTCCCGGTACGCCGCTGAGCCGCTTGCACTCGATTCGTTCTGCGGATCCTCCGTCGCGCGTCCCGCCTCGGATCGGAACGAGTTCCACCGGTGGGGGAGTGGAGGGATCACGTCAGCCTGGCAGATGCGAGCGCCGCAGTTCGTGGCACAGCATGGGTGATGCGTTGCAGATGGGTGTGGCGGCGTTTCGCGAAACTCCGCGCTCGCGGTGACGTCCTCGACGGGCGGCACGGTGACGGGGAGATCCGCTTCACGCCTCCCGCACCTTCTGGGCTGCGGACCCGGAAGAGGAATCGTGGTGGGAACCGCTGCCAGTTCGATTGGTCCGACCCCACCATCGAATCGTCGCGGGTCTCCGAGCCGCGTCGCCGGGGTCGTGTCTTGTCGTTTCACGTGAAACGCTTGCTCTTGTTGAGGTGATCACGTCGGGTCGAGGGCGATCCACGTCAGGATTCACGAGGTTGCCATCGACCACGATCGGGTACGCGAAGCGTCCCGCGTTCACAACCGTCCCAGCCTGAGTTGGTCGAGCCCGACCTGACGGGTGCCGTTCGAGCCTGACCGCCCGAATGCGTCCGCACCGACACCCTCCTGCCTGACGGCACGTGTCGCGTCGAGGTGAGCCCCGGCAGACGGTGCCGTTGCGAAGGCCGATTCGATGGAAGGAGTGGCGGCTCCGAGCTGAGCGGCGAGAGTCGCAACAGGGTAGGTGGAACGCTGGTGACATTTCGTTGTCGAACCCGCCCGCGCGTCCGCACCCGTGGTCGGCGCAATGAGTGTCGGCTTCTCAGACGACGCGTATCGAACAATCCGATGCCGGCCTCGGATTCGACTGACCAGCGGACCCCACCCCGCCTCCTTGGCGCCCCAAGGGTGGAGCTCTCGAACGGTCAAGCCCGGGCGCGTCCGAGCGGATGGATGGAGACCCGTGCGGCTCCGACATTCGGTGACGCTGGTCCAGCGAGCCCGCACTGCGACACCACGAGTCGGGCGGAAGCTCACGATTCGGCAGCGACCCTCGGGCCGGGCATGGCGATCGAGTGGTCACGGCGGCGAGCGGTGACATGGTGCCCCCAATCCCGACCTGCTCCTCGATGACGGGCGCCGCTCACGAGAGCTGAGGCGGCGGACTTCGGGCGGTCGGCGGCGTCATCGCTCGACGCTGATGCGGGGCGCTGCGGGATCACGAGGGAGATCGTGCTCGAACCACTGGGTCCAGGCCAAGACGACTCGGCAGACCCGGTAGTCCAGCCGGCAGCGCAGAGCGTTTCACGTGAAACGGTGCGTGCATTCTCCCGGGCCGTGGGAAGTCGAGTCGACAGTGCGGTGCTCGAGCTCGGTGACGCCGATACGCCGTGACAACCCGAGCACACACTCCAGCACCGCCAGGCATGTCGCGGTCGATGCAAGCCGGCGGCCCCCTGACGGGGCTCAGATCGGACCGTTCGGTGCGAAACCTCCCGTTCTCGAAGCCAACGACGCACACAGTGATCGGACGGAACGGTGCGGCGCACCACGCTCCGGACCCCATCCCCGCAGCCGAGGGTGGCGAGCGCGACCGCAGCGCCCAACCGTGCAGGGCGCGGGGACACGACATCCGCGATGCGGAGGCGAACCCACGCCCACGCGGCAGTCCCGCGTGATACGAGGAAGTGCCTCGACACTCGGCCCGTATCCGGTGAGAAGCGCGGCGCGCCGTCGGGGCGACGCAGGCCGCGCGATGGACTTCGTGCTCTCAGCGGGGAGAGGCCGACCAGCACGCGGCGACTGCGACGACATGCCTGAAGACCACCCACGGCAGTACGCCAGACCCCTGCTAGCGCCCACATCGGGGAGTGGCACCCCGGATCGACCCGACCCCGTCGCTCACGGACCTGCAGTCGGTCCGCGGTGCCCGGCAGCGGGACTCACACCCCTCGCCAGCCGCGCACCGCGACGGGCCGAGCCAGGAGGGGATGCAGGCGAACGTGGACGAAGGTCGTCAGCGCTGTCCGCCCGCGCGTCGATCGTGGACAAGCGCGGTCGCTGCCCGTGTGATTCCTGCCGACGCACCCCGCCACAGGTCGACGGTCGTCTGACGCACTCTGCGCGGTCGGCGCAATCGCCCGGGGGAGTGCGCGTGCACATGCATCCTGAGGATCATCCCGTACCGCACCGGCACGATCAGCTCGGTCTGCGTCGCCGCGCGCAGCTTCGTTTCACGTGAAACGACCCAGCAGCCGAGCCAGCACGCCCGCGGAACGCGGGCCGCGTCATGGCTGAACGGCTAGGCCGGAACGCGGGCCCGGAACACCCGGGTGACATCCGCGACGACGCCCTCGCCGAGCACCAGGACCTCGACGTCGTCGAGGCGGAACTTGCGGATCACCTTCTCGGCCGCACCGATCTCGGCGTCCACCCCTCCGCCCTTCATCAGGATCAGCTCGCCGCCGGGTCGCAGCAGGGGAGCGGTCACGGGGATCAGCGTGCGGAGTGCACTCACGGCCCGTGCGGTCACCTGATCGAGCCGGCCCTTCAGCTTGGCGTCCTCGGCGCGCGCCCGCACGACGTCGACGTTCTCGAGGCCGAGCTCGGCAACCTGTCGGGTGAGCCAGGACACCCGGCGCTCCATCGGCTCGATCAGGGTCAGGTGTACATCGGGACGAGCGATCGCCAGGAGGATTCCGGGGAGGCCGGCACCAGAGCCGACATCGCCGACTCGCCCCGGCCGAAGCAGCGGCGCCACGAGGCCCGAGTTCACGATGTGACGCGTCCAGAGCCGCGGGAGCTCGAGCGGCCCGATCAGTCCGAGTTCCTCGCCGTACTGGGCGAGGTTCTCGGTGAACTGCCGCGCAGCCCGCAGGTGCTCACCGAACACCACCGCCGCGGCGGGAGGTTCGGGTTCGAGGGCCTCACGCCAGGAGGGGGAGACGTCAGTCATGTTTCACGTGAAACGTCGGGTGCGACGGCGCTCAGCCGAGACGCGTGATGACGGTGTGGCGCTCCGCACCCTCGCCGCGCGACTCGGAGTGCAGACCGCGCTCAGCCACGAGGTCGTGCACGAGCTTGCGCTCGTACGAGGACATCGGGGGGAGCGCGGCCTCGGACGCGCCCGCGTCGATGCGCTCAGCCGCCCGGGCGACCAGGCGGCCCAGCTCGTCACGTCGAGCATCGCGTGAACCGCCGATGTCGAGGATCAACCGGGAGAAAGCGCCCGTCTTCGTCTGCACCGCGAGGCGCGTCAGCTCCTGGAGCGCGGACACGGTCTCGGACCGCGACAGCAGGGAGAGGTTCGCACTGTCGGCGGAGTGCACCGAGACGTAGGCGCGACCGTTCCGCGCGTCGATGTCGATGTCGCCGTCGAGGTCGCAGATGTCGAGGAGTTCCTCGATGTAGTCGGCCGCGATGTCGCCCTCCTGCTCGAGCTGCTCGAGGGTGCGGGTCGCGGCGTCGGGCTGGACGTCGGTCATCGGGGTCACTTCCTGTTCTTCTTCGCGCGGTTCTTGCCCATCGGCTGCTGGCGCTGCGTCGTCGGCTTCTTCGGCTCCTCGTCGGCGGCCTCCGTCGGGGACTCCACGACGAGCTTGCCCCGGCGGGCAAGGCGTGCCTCGCGTGCCTTCGCGGCCTCGCTGCCAGGGGTCGGCATGTTGCGGATCACGAGGAACTGCTGGCCCATGGTCCAGAAGTTCGAGACGAGCCAGTAGAACATGACGCCGAGCGGGAAGGCGACGCCGGAGACGGCGAAGACCAGCGGGAGCAGGTACAGCAGGATTCGCTGCTGACGGAACATCGGGCTCGCCTTGGTCTCCGGCGACATGTTCTTCGAGACGATCTGCAACTGGGTGATGAACTGCGACGCCGTCATCAGGATGATCATGGTCGTCGCAACGAGCATGGTCGACAGGCTGTACGGCTGGCCCGCGATCATCGCGTTCCACTCGTTGATGAACGTCGAGTTCAGCGGGGCTCCGAGGAACTCGGCGTTGGAGAACGACTCCGCAAGTTCCGGGGTGAGCGCGCCGACTCCACCGCGATCAGCGTGGATCGACGCGTCGTTCAGCACCGAGAACAGGCCGAAGAAGATCGGCATCTGCAGGAGCAGTGGCAGGCACGAGGAGAGCGGATTGGTGCCGGTCCGCTTGTAGAGCTCCATGGTCTCGCGCGACATCGCCTCGCGAGAGAACTGGTCCTTCTTGCCCTTGTACTTGTCCTGGATCTTCTTCAGCTGCGGCGCGACCTCGAGCATGCGCCGCTGGCTCTTGATCTGGCGCACGAAGATCGGGATCAGCGCCGCTCGAACCACGATCACCAGGCCGACGATCGCAAGCACCCAGGTGATGCCCGCATCCGGATCGAGGCCGAGGAACGTCCAGAGGGAGTGGAACGCGACGAGGATCAGCTCGATGGCCCATTTGATGGGCCACAGGATGATGCTGAAGATGTCCATTGGAGCGGGTCAGTCCTTCCGGGACGTGATGGGCGAGAGCTCAGGGGCCGCTGAGACGCGGTTGCCGGATGTCGCGGCGTCGGCGTCGAGCGACGGGTGGTCGTGGCCTGCATGGCCCCGATCCGGTACGACGGCGTGACGTCCACGCTGGCGGTCGGAGCCGGCCCAGCCGGCGGGAATCACGAAACCGAAGCGCGTCACGTGGAAACGGCGGCGACGCGGCATCCGCACGTCATCGACGCCGCCTCGCGACCACGGATTGCAACGGAGGATGCGCCACCCCGTGAGAAGCGATCCGACGACCAGGCCGCGATGCTGAACCGAGCCGAGGCCGTAGGCCGAGCAGGACGGGTAGTACCGGCAGACGTCGCCGTACAACGGAGAGACCACAGCCCGATAGGCGCGGATGAGCAGCACGCCCGCGTTCCGGGGGAGGAGCCACACGAACCAGGCGAGATCGCGCATCGTCAGACGTCTTCCGTCGTGGCCGACGGGGCGAGCGCGGTGCCGGAGCGGGTTGCGGCATCCGAGGCCCCGACCGTCGCCTCAGCCGCTCGGCGACCCCCGCGTGCGGCCAGCGCCGACGCGACGTCGGCTCGCAGCGTCGGGAAATCAGCCGAGGCCGCAGTCGGCAACGCGCGCACGACGACGTCGACGGCGGTGGCACCGCCGTCGACGAGTTCGCGGCAGGCGGCCTTCAGCCGACGTCGCACGAGATTGCGCCGCACGGCCGAGCCGACCTTCTTGGACACGATGAAGCCGAAGCGTGCGTCGGCACCCGCCTCCCGTGAGCGGAAGTAGCTCACGGTGTGGGCACCGGCGACCTTCGCACCGCGGCGCACGATGAACCGGTAGTCATCGGCGCTCGTGATGCGGTTGGCTTTGGCGAGCACCGAGGAACTTACGCGGACAGATCGGTGCGGCCCTTGGAGCGGCGAGCCGAGAGGATGGCGCGGCCGGCGCGCGTGCGCATGCGGGCACGGAAGCCGTGCTTCTTCGCGCGACGACGGTTGTTGGGCTGGAAGGTACGCTTGCTCATTCTTCTTCTCCGGCTTGGGATCCTCCGCGCACGGACGCGTCACAGGTGCGTCGGCGGGAAAACTCGGTGCCCGAAAGGGCTGCGGTCAACTGATTAAAACTACGGCCTGCGGATGCCGCGGTCAAACCGAGGCGCACTCCCGAACGGTTATTCTCCACCGATCCACAGCTTCCGGCGGGCACCGACACGCCGGGGCGCGGTCGATCCTCCAATCGGCATTTGTCGGCGGCAGTCCGATTCGCTAGCGTGTGAGACCAGTTATCCCCAGCCTGTTCGCCGGATTTCCGCGCTTCTCGCGCCGTCGCTCACAGGTGGGGACAACGCTGTGAACACACACCTCGGGCCGCTCGACCTGTCGTTCGGGGGACGACGAGCTGCCGACCGACGGTGCCTTGAAGATTGCGGGGAGCGATGACCGAACAGCCCATTTCCGACACGTGGGCCACCGTCCTCGATCGGTTGTCGGACGATGAGGCGATCACGCCGATGCTGCAGGGCTTCCTCAATCTGGTCGAGCCGAAGGGCATCGCGGCGGGCACGTTCTACCTCGAGGTGCCCAACGACTTCACGGCGAGCATGCTGAACCAGCGCATGCGGGTCTCTCTCCTCTCGGCGATGAGCGCGATCGACGCGCCGTCGCCGGTGACGTCGTTCTACGTGGTCGTGAACCCCGAGCTCGAGGAGACCCGCCAGCCCGAGGTGCAGCCGGTCGGCGGCGGCCTCGCCGGCGCCGGCCTGGGCATGGGCGGCGGCGGCGGGCTCGGCGGGGGCGCGCTCACCGCCGTCGGAGACGGTCCGGCCGGAACCGACCTGCCCGCGACATCCGCCGCGATCTTCGACACGACCAACCCCGACCGCCCGCGCGACGCACGACTGAACCCGAAGTACTCCTTCGACAGCTTCGTCATCGGCCAGTCCAACCGGTTCGCGCACGCCGCCGCGGTCGCGGTGGCTGAGGCGCCGGCCAAGGCCTACAACCCGCTGTTCATCTACGGCGACTCGGGGCTGGGCAAGACCCACCTCCTGCACGCGATCGGCCACTACGCGATGAGCCTCTACCCGGGCATCCGCGTGCGGTACGTCTCGTCCGAGGAGTTCACGAACGACTTCATCAACTCGATCGCGAACAACCGCGGCTCGCTCTTCCAGCAGCGCTACCGCAACATCGACATCCTGCTCATCGACGACATCCAGTTCCTGCAGGGCAAGGCGGAGACGCAGGAGGCGTTCTTCCACACCTTCAACACGCTGCACGACCACAACAAGCAGGTCGTGATCACGAGCGACGTGCCGCCGAAGCACCTCACGGGCTTCGAGGACCGCATGCGCAGCCGCTTCGAGTGGGGCCTCATCACCGACGTCCAGGCGCCCGACCTCGAGACCCGCATCGCGATCCTCCGCAAGAAGGCGCAGAACGAGCACCTCCAGGTGCCCGACGACATCCTCGAGTACATGGCCTCGAAGGTCTCGAGCAACATCCGCGAGCTCGAGGGCACGCTGATCCGCGTGACCGCCTTTGCCAGCCTGAACCGAACGCCGGTCGACATGCCGCTCGTGCAGACGGTCTTGAAGGACCTGATCACGGATGACACGGACAACGTCGTCGCGCCGGTCGACATCATCACGGCCACCGCCGACTACTTCAAGCTCACCGTCGACGACCTGTACGGCTCGAGCCGCTCGCAGGCCGTCGCGACGGCTCGCCAGATCGCGATGTACCTGTGCCGCGAGCTGACCAGCCTCAGCCTCCCGAAGATCGGGCAGCTGTTCGGCAACCGCGACCACACCACCGTCATGTACGCGAACAAGAAGATCTCGGAGCTCATGAAGGAGCGACGCTCGATCTACAACCAGGTCACCGAGCTGACCGCGCGGATCAAGCAGAACTCGCGCTTCCGCTGATTCCCGCGACGTGCGCTGCCGGAGGACCGGCGCGTTCGGCGACGGCCGAAACGGACGAGCGGGCATTTCCACACAGGTGTGGAGAATCTGTGGATTGTTAACGAGCAACCGCGCCACGACTGTTGAGACGGGCCGTCGGCCTGTGTACAACTCCGAACACGGATCGGCGCTCGGGCGTGCCATCCGCTGCCGTTTCCACACACCGTGCACAGCCGAGACGACCCGCTTCGCCCGTCGTCTCGCGGATCACCGCACACCATCCACAGTTTCCACACCGGTTAACACCGTTAAGAGATAGATGGTTAAGCCAGGGCGTCCGACAACCTCGGAGTCGGGTGCGCTCGGAACCGCGGAAATCCCCGCGCCCCGAATGGCCGTCCGGATAGCATGGGAGCCGATCCAGCCCTCCACGACGGGAGAACCGTGAAGTTCCAGGTCAATCGCGACGTCTTCAGTGAGGCCGTGTCCTTCGCCGTCAAGCTGCTGCCGCAGCGCACGACCCTGCCGATCCTCTCCGGCGTGCTGATCCAGGCGAGCGGCGACGGGCTCGTGCTCTCCTCGTTCGACTACGAGGTCTCCTCCCGTACCGAGATCCAGGCCGACGTCGAGGAGCCGGGCACCGTCCTGGTCTCCGGGCGCCTGCTCGCCGAGATCGCCGGCCGCCTGCCGAACGCGCCGGTGCGCGTGTCGACGGAGGAGTCGCGCATCTCGGTGGCCTGCGGGTCGGCGAGCTTCACGCTGCTGTCCATGCCCGTCGAGGAGTACCCGTCGATCCCCGAGATCGGCGAGCGCACCGGCGTCGTGCCCGCCGAGGAGTTCGCCTCGGCCGTCGCCCAGGTCGCGGTCGCCGCATCACGCGACGACGTCACCCCGGTCATCACCGGCGTGCAGCTCGAGGTGCGCGAGAACAACCTCAGCCTCGTCGCGACCGACCGCTACCGCGTGGCCATCCGCGAGATCGAGTGGGACGGCGGCGGCGTCGCCGGCGAGGGCGAGAACCCGCCGACGGCGCTCGTGCCGGCGCGGACCCTGCAGGAGGTGGGCAAGACCTTCGGCCACTCCGGCACCATCTCGGTCGCCATCACCAGTCGCGACGACCGCGAGCTCATCGCGTTCTCGGCCGACCGCAAGACCGTCACGAGCCTGCTCATCAAGGGCAACTTCCCGCCCGTGCGCCGGCTGTTCCCCGAGACGGTCGACAACTACGCGGTGATGAACACCGCCGAGCTCATCGAGGCCACGCGTCGTGTCGCGCTCGTGCTCGAGCGCGAGGCCGCGCTGCGCTACTCGTTCACCGCCGACGGGCTCACGCTCGAGGCGATCGGCAGCGAGCAGGCGCAGGCGTCCGAGTCGATCGATGCGATCCTCACAGGCGACGAGACCGTGGTCTCGCTCAAGCCCCAGTTCCTTCTCGACGGCCTCCAGGCGGTGCCGAGCGAGTTCGTGCGCATTTCGTTCACCAAGACCGAGAACCCGAACAAGCCCGGTCCGGTGCTCATCACGAGCCAGACCTCGCGCGAGCAGGCCGGCGCCGACAGCTACCGGTACCTGCTGCAGCCGAACCTGCTGCTGCGGTAGCTCGCGCGCCGCGAGTGTCGGCGGCCGCGGGTAGCGTTGGGGTTCGCAGGAAGGGAGCCGCATCGTGCACGTCGCCAGGCTCTCGCTGACCGACTTCCGCAACTACCAGACCGCCGAGCTCGCGTTCACGCCCGGCGCGACCGTGATCGTCGGCCGCAACGGCCAGGGCAAGACCAACCTCGTCGAGGCCGTCGGGTACCTCTCGACCCTCGGATCGCATCGGGTCTCGAGCGACCAGGCCCTGATCCGAGCCGGGGCCGAGGCCGCGATCGTGCGCGCGGTGCTCGCGCACGGCGGGCGCGAGGTGCTGCTCGAACTCCAGCTCAACCGTCAGGGCGCGAACCGCGCGCAGGTGAACCGCGCCTCGGCGAAGCCGCGCGACCTTCCGCGTTATGCGCACAGCGTGCTGTTCGCCCCCGAAGACCTCGCGATCGTCCGCGGCGAGCCATCCGTTCGAAGGCGGCTGCTCGACGAATTGCTCGTGCAGCGCACCCCGCGGCTCGCCGGCGTCATGGCCGACTACGACCGGGTGCTCAAGCAGCGCAACTCGCTGCTGAAGAGCGCACGCGCCCGCGGGCTGGCCGCCGCCCAGCTGCCCACCCTCGACATCTGGGACGAGCGTCTCGTCGACCTCGGCTCCGAGATCATCGATCGCCGGCTCGAGCTCGTCGACGAGTTGCGCGACCCGCTCGCGGCCGCCTACCGGTCCATCGTCGATGCCGACCACGCGCCCGAACTGCGACCGGTGCTCTCGATCGACGGCGCCGATCCCGACGATGACGCGACGGATGGCGCGGCCGCCGCCGACGCGCCGAGCGACGGGCGGGCCGACGACGCCGGGCCCGCCGTACGACCGACCACGGCCGACCGCTTCGCCGCAACCCTCGCCGCACTCCGCCGCAAGGAGCTCGAGCGCGGTATCACGCTCGCAGGGCCGCACCGCGACGACGTGCAGCTGCTCCTCAACGGCCTGCCTGCCAAGGGCTACGCGAGCCACGGCGAGTCCTGGTCGTTCGCCCTCGCGCTGCGCCTCGCGTCGGCCGAGCTCCTCCGACGCGACTCGACCACGGGCGACCCGGTGCTGGTGCTCGACGACGTGTTCGCCGAGCTCGATCGCCTCCGCCGCGAACGGCTCGCGGCCGCGATCGGCGGGTACGAGCAGGTGCTCATCACCGCCGCCGTGCTCGAGGACGTGCCCGCGTCGCTCGCGCAGCGCATCGTGCGCATCGAGGCGGGTCGTGTCGTCGACGCGGGTGCGATCGACGCGGAGCCGACGCCGGAGCCCGGGTCGGACGCGGAGCCCGGGTCGGACCCGGAGCCTGAGCCGACGGCCCCGGCACCCGAGCCCCAGCCGGAGGCATCCGGTGTCTGAGGCCGCACGCACCTACCAGCACTTCCGCGAGATCTTCGGCGGGGAGCCCCGGATCCGCCCGGGGCGGGCGCGCGTCCGCACGCGCGAGGCCGCCGGGAGCGAGCCGTTCACGCCGGGGCGCGACCCCAAGCCGCTCGGCGCCGCCATCGACCAGCTGACCTCCCAGCTCGGCTGGACCGGCCCGCTCTCCCAGCACGAGCTGCTCGCGACCTGGCCCGAGATCGCGGGCGACGAGATCGCCCGGCACTCCGACCCGATCGCGATCGAGGGCGGCGTGCTGCAGGTCCGCTGCGAATCGACCGCCTGGGCGACGCAATTGCGGATGATGCGCGGCGAGCTGCTCGCGGCGATCCTCGACCGCCATCCGGGTGCCGGTGTCGAGACCATCCGCTTCCAAGGACCGGATGCCCCCACCTGGAAAAAGGGCCCCAGATCGGTTCCAGGGCGCGGTCCACGCGACACCTACGGCTGAGACGGCAAAATCGGTCACTTCGCCTCCGTCGAGGCCGTAGAACGGCGCGGAGCCGCCTGCGCCCGCGCTGGAGTTGATAGGATCAAGGGTCGCCAGAACGACGGTTTGGAGCCCGATTCACCCATGACAGCGGAACCGACGAAGGCCCAGGGTGCGCCCGAATACGGCGCCGACGCGATCCAGGTGCTCGAGGGCCTCGAAGCGGTCCGCAAGCGCCCGGGCATGTACATCGGCTCGACCGGCCCACGCGGCCTCCACCACCTCGTCTACGAGATCGTGGACAACTCGGTCGACGAGGCGCTCGCGGGGTATGCGACCGACATCGACGTGACGATCCTGGAAGACGGGGGCGTGCGGGTCGTCGACGACGGCCGCGGCATCCCCGTCGACATCCACAAGACCGAGGGGCGCTCGACCGTCGAGGTCGTGCTCACGGTGCTCCACGCCGGCGGCAAGTTCGGCGGCGGCGGGTACGCGGTCTCGGGCGGCCTGCACGGCGTGGGCTCGTCGGTCGTCAACGCGCTGTCGAGCCGTCTCGAGGTCGAGGTGCGGCGACAGGGCCACGTGTGGCGGCAGTCCTTCACCGTCGGCGTCCCCGACGCACCCCTCTCGCAGGACGAGGCGAGCGACGCGACCGGCACCACGATCACGTTCTGGCCGAGCGCCGAGATCTTCGAGACCGTCGAGTTCGACTACGAGACCCTCCGCGCCCGCTTCCAGCAGATGGCGTTCCTCAACAAGGGCCTGCGCATCACGCTGACCGACCTCCGCGTAGGCCACGTCGAGATCGACCCGGAGGACACCCCCACCACGGGCGCGATCACGATCCCCGCCCAGCGCACCGACACGTTCCTCTACGAGCGGGGCCTCGTCGACTACGTCGAGTACCTCAACCGCACGAAGAAGGCCGACCTCGTCAACGACGAGATCATCTCGTTCGAGGCCGAGGACACCGAGCGCAAGATCGCGCTCGAGGTCGCGATGCAGTGGACCACGGCCTACACCGAGTCGGTGCACACGTACGCCAACACCATCAACACGCACGAGGGCGGCACGCACGAAGAGGGCTTCCGGGCGGCGCTCACGACGCTCGTCAACCGGTACGCCCGCGAAAAGGGCATCCTCAAGGAGAAGGACGACAACCTCTCGGGCGACGACGTACGCGAGGGGCTCACCGCCGTCCTCTCCGTCAAGCTCTCCGAGCCGCAGTTCGAGGGCCAGACGAAGACGAAGCTCGGCAACACCGAGGCCAAGTCGTTCGTGCAGCGCGTGGTCGGCGACCAGCTCGGCGACTGGTTCGACCGCAACCCGAACCAGGCGCGCGACATCATCCGCAAGGCCCTGCAGGCCGCGACCGCCCGCATCGCGGCGCGCAAGGCGCGCGAGGCGACCCGGCGAAAGGGCTTCCTCGAGACCAGTGGCATGCCGGGCAAGCTCAGCGACTGCACGAGCAAGGACCCGACGATCTCCGAGGTCTTCCTCGTCGAGGGCGACTCGGCCGGCGGCTCGGCCAAGACCGGCCGCAACCCCGAGACGCAGGCCATCCTCCCGCTGCGCGGCAAGATCCTGAACGTCGAGAAGGCGCGCCTCGACCGCGCACTCGGCAATGCCGAGATCCAGGCGATGATCACGGCCTTCGGCACGGGCATCGGCGAGGACTTCAACGCGGAGAAGGCCCGGTACCACAAGATCGTGCTGATGGCCGATGCCGACGTCGACGGCCAGCACATCACGACGCTGCTGCTGACGCTGCTGTTCCGCTACATGCGGCCGCTCATCGAGATGGGCTACGTCTACCTCGCCCAGCCGCCGCTGTACCGCATCAAGTGGTCCAACGCCGAGCACGACTACGTGTACTCCGACCGCGAGCGCGACGCCGTGATCGCCGACGGCCAGGCCGCCGGCCGGCGTCTGCCGAAGGAGAACGGCGTCCAGCGCTACAAGGGCCTCGGCGAGATGAACCACCAGGAGCTGTGGGACACGACGATGAACCCCGAGACCCGCACCCTCCTGCAGGTCACGATGGATGACGCGGCCGCAGCCGACGAGATCTTCTCCACCCTGATGGGCGACGACGTCGAGAGCCGTCGCTCGTTCATCCAGAAGAACGCGAAGGACGTGCGTTTCCTTGACATCTGATGTGATCGAGCCCGGCGCCGACGGCGAGGGCTTCGGCATCCACGGCCGCATCGACCAGGTCGACCTGCACCTCGAGATGCAGCGCTCGTACCTCGACTACGCGATGAGCGTCATCATCGGGCGCGCCCTGCCCGACGTGCGCGACGGCCTGAAGCCCGTGCACCGCCGCGTGATCTACACGATGTACGACGGCGGCTACCGGCCCGATCGCGCGTTCTCGAAGTGCACGCGCGTCATCGGCGACGTCATGGGCCAGTTCCATCCGCACGGCGACAGCGCGGTCTACGACTCGCTCGTCCGGCTCGTCCAGCCGTGGTCGCTCCGCTACCCGCTCGCGCTCGGCCAGGGCAACTTCGGCTCGCCGGGCAACGACGGCGCCGCCGCGCATCGGTACACCGAGACCAAGATGTCGCCGCTGGCCATGGAGATGGTCCGCGACATCGAGGAAGACACGGTCGACTTCCAGGACAACTACGACGGTCGCACGCAGGAGCCGACCGTCCTGCCGAGCCGCTTCCCGAACCTGCTCGTCAACGGTTCCGTCGGCATTGCGGTCGGCATGGCCACGAACATCCCCCCGCACAACCTCCGCGAGGTGTCCGAGGGCGCGCTCTGGGCGCTCGAGCACCCCGAGGCCACCCGCGAGGAGCTGCAGGAGGCGCTGATCCAGCGCATCAAGGGCCCCGACTTCCCGACCGGTGCCCAGATCCTCGGCATGAAGGGCATCCACGACGCGTACCGCACCGGTCGCGGCTCGATCACGATGCGCGCCGTCGTGAGCGTCGAGGAGATCCAGGGCCGCACCTGCCTGGTCGTCACCGAGCTGCCCTACCAGGTCAACCCCGACAACCTCGCGATCAAGATCGCCGACCTCGTCAAGGACGGCAAGCTCGCCGGCATCGCCGACATCCGCGACGAATCCTCCGGCCGCACCGGGCAGCGTCTGGTCATCGTGCTCAAGCGCGACGCGGTCGCCAAGGTCGTGCTGAACAACCTGTACAAGCACACGCAGCTGCAGGACAACTTCGGCGCGAACATGCTCGCGATCGTCGACGGCGTGCCGCGCACGCTCTCGATCGACGGGTTCATCGCCCACTGGATCGACCACCAGGTCGACGTCATCGTGCGTCGAACCGAGTTCCGCCTCCGCAAGGCGGAGGAGCGCATGCACATCCTGCGCGGCTACCTCAAGGCGCTCGACGCGCTCGACGAGGTCATCGCGCTGATCCGCCGGTCCGCGACCGCCGAGGACGCGCGCGACGGCCTGATCGAGCTGCTCGACATCGACGAGCTCCAGGCCCGCGCCATCCTCGAGCTGCAGCTGCGTCGCCTGGCGGCCCTCGAGCGCCAGAAGATCATGGACGAGGCGGCCGAGCTCGAGCGCCAGATCGCCGACTACCGCGAGATCCTCGCGTCGCCACTGCGCCAGCGCAGCATCATCTCCGACGAGCTCCGTGAGATCGTCGACAAGTTCGGCGACGAGCGCCGCACGCACATCGTGCCCGGCTTCGACGGCGACATGTCGGTCGAGGACCTCATCCCCGAGGAGGAGATGGTCGTCACGGTCACGCGCGGCGGCTACGTCAAGCGCACCCGCAGCGACAACTACCGGTCGCAGCACCGCGGCGGCAAGGGGGTCAAGGGCGCGCAGCTGCGGGCCGACGACGTCGTCGACCACTTCTTCGTCACGACCACGCACCACTGGCTGCTGTTCTTCACCAACATGGGCCGCGTCTACCGGGCGAAGGCGTACGAGATCCAGGAGGCCGGTCGCGACGCGAAGGGCCAGCATGTCGCGAACCTGCTCGAGCTGCAGCCCGACGAGGAGATCGCCGAGATCCTCGACATCCGCGACTACGAGGTCGCGAAGTTCCTCGTGCTCGCGACCCGCGACGGGCTCGTCAAGAAGACCGAGCTGACGGCCTACGACACGAACCGCTCGCGCGGTGTCATCGCGATCAACCTGCGCGAGGGCGACGAACTGGTCTCCGCGATGCTCGTCGACGAGAACGACGAGATCCTCCTCGTGTCGAAGAAGGGCATGTCGCTCCGCTTCGAGGCGACCGATGAGGCGCTCCGCCCCATGGGCCGCTCCACCTCGGGGGTCAAGGGCATGGCGTTCCGGGCCGGCGACGAGCTGCTCGCGGCATCCGTGGTGCCTCACTCGATCGACGAGGCCGAGCTCGCCCGCGAGGAGAACGGCGGCAGCCCGACCGACACGTACGTCTTCGCGGTGACCGAGGGCGGCTACGCCAAGCGCACCCGCGTCGAGGACTACCGCAAGCAGCAGCGCGGCGGCCTCGGCATCAAGGTGGCCAAGCTGAGCGAGGAGCGCGGCGACCTCGCCGGCGCGATCATCGTGGCCGGGGGCGACGAGGTCCTCGTGGTTCTTGCCAGCGGCAAGGTGGTACGCTCTGACGTCGCCGAGGTCCCCGCCAAGGGCAGGGACACCATGGGCGTCGTGTTCGCGAAGTTCGATGCAGCAGACCGCATCATCGCCATCGCGAAGAATTCCGAGCGGAATCTCACGGAGGACGCCGCCGAAGCCGAAGCGGCCGAGCCCGCAGGAGAGGAGTGACCGTCATGAGTAGCGTTGCCGAGAAGCTGGCCGGCAAGTCGAACCGGAAGCCCCCCGCCAAGCAGGTGCGCCTGCGCCTGGTCTACATCGACTTCTGGTCGGCGGTGAAGCTGTCGTTCCTGGTCGCGGTGTGCCTCGCCGTCGTGAACATCGTGGCGTCGTTCCTCGTGTTCACGATCGTGCAGTCGACCGGCCTGTTCGAGAACCTCAACAGCCTGGTGCAGGATGTCGCCGGTGCCGGAACCGACCTCCGCTCCATCCTGTCGATCGGCAACGTGATGGGCTTCGCGATCGTCGTGTCGCTGCTGAACCTCGTCGTGACGACCGCGCTCGGCGCCGTCGTCGCGGTGCTGTACAACCTCAGCGTCAAGATCACGGGCGGCATCCTGGTCGGGTTCACGAACAACTGACCCGCGCTCGTTCGGTCGATTTCACGATCCCCGCACCGTCGGGTAGTCTTTCCCTCGGCCGAAATTCGGGGATATAGCTCAGGCGGTTAGAGCGCTTCGCTGATAACGAAGAGGTCCGAGGTTCAAGTCCTCGTATCCCCACTCCGATAACTCCACAACCGGCGGGTGCCACGGCCTCCGCCTCCGGGGCCTTAGCTCAGTTGGTAGAGCGCCTGCTTTGCAAGCAGGATGTCAGGAGTTCGAATCTCCTAGGCTCCACAGTGTGACCGATCGTCTCGCCTCCATCGCCGTCAGGCTCCGTGCCGCCGGCTGCGTCTTCGCCGAGGAGGAAGCGGCGATCCTCCTCGAGGACGGTGTCGTCGACGACGAGCTCGAGTCGCGGGTCCGTCGACGAGAATCCGGCGAACCACTCGAGCACATCGTCGGCTGGGTCCGGTTCGGCTCGCTTCGCCTGCGGGTCGGTCCCGGCGTGTTCGTGCCCCGGCAGCGGAGCCTGCTGCTGGCCCGGGCGACGGTGCGAGCCGCACGGTCGCAGGCGGAGCCGGTGATGCTCGAGCCGTACAGCGGCGTCGCTCCCATCGCAGCGACCGTCGCGATCGCCGTGCCCGGAGCGGAGCTCCACGCGGCTGACATCGATCCGGTCGCCCTCGACTACGCCCGCCGGAACCTTCCAGCCGGCGCCGGCCTCCACCGGGCAGACCGTCTCGACGGCGTGCCCGACGGGCTCCGCGGCCGCATCACGCTCCTCGCCGGGGTGCCGCCGTACGTCCCACGCTCCGCGTCCGGCACGGTCCCGCGGGAGGCGCGCGACCATGAGCCCGATGCCGCGCTGTTCGCCGGCGAGGACGGCCTCGACCACATCCGAGCGGTGATCGATCACGCCCGCGACATCCTCGCCCCCGACGGCCGGGTGCTGCTCGAACTGCACCGCGGCCAGTTCGCGCCCGCCGACGCACTCGCACGAGCCGCCGGTTGGCGCACCGCGCGCCGGACCGGCCGCGACGGTCAGACGGTACTGCTCGACCTCGCCGCAGGGTAATACAGTGGCGGAATGGACATCCGCATCGCCGCGTACGGGGTCATCATCCGCGACGGCGAGATCCTGCTGTCCCACTGGAACGAGCACGGCCGCTCCGCGTGGACGCTGCCGGGCGGCGGCATCGAACTGCCCGAGCATCCCGTCGAGGCGGCCCGGCGCGAGATCCTCGAGGAGACCGGCTATGACGCCGAGATCGAACGTCTCCTCGGCATCGACACCATGGTGGTGCCCGCCGCGAAGCGGCACCACGGTTCCGCGCCGTTGTACGCCATGCGGGTCGTCTACCGCGCCCGCGTGGTGGGCGGGGAGCTGCGCAACGAGGTCGGCGGCTCGAGCGACGAGGCCCGCTGGTTCCCGCTCGACGAGGTCGGCTCCCTCACCCGCGTGAGCCTGCTCGACATCGCGTTGCGGTTCAACGACCAGGAACCGGCCGACGGGGTGCTGCCGCGCAGTTGAGCGCCGAGCGCTCCGCAGGCATGGGAACGGCCCCGTCCGACGAGCGGACGGGGCCGTTCCGATCGGCTCCTGCACGGCGGCCATGACGCTCAGAGCGTCCTGGCGAGCACGGCGAGGGTGGTGAAGTTCTCGTCTCGCAGGCGGTCGGCGCGGCGAGCGAGTTCCGCGCGACGGGCGACGTCGTCGCGGCTGCGACGGGTCTCCGCGGCACGGCTCCACTCCAGGAGCGCCAGGCCGGCCCGGCGTGCGAGGCGTTCCCGCAGGCGGCCGGCCTCGGCGCGCACGGCGGCCGCCGATTGCGAGGTCGAGGTGGTGGCGGTGAGTGAGGTGTTCACTGTGGTTCCTTCATCGGATGGTGGTGCGAACGGATGGCGCGCGCGGGTGCGTCGCGCCGGGAGGTGACGTTGCGTGCTCCCACGGGGTCGCGTCGCGACATCCGCTGCCCTGAATGACGGACGGACGGACGGGCGGCGCGCGGTGGCTCGCGGTGGGAGTGGGCCGGCGGCTCTGGCCGGTCCGGTGGACGAGCGTCAGGTGAGCGGATGCCGGTGCGACGAAGGCAGGCTCGGAACGCGAGCGGGCGTCGTCAGGCGGGCGTGGATCCTGCGGTCAGCGCGGAAGGCGCGACGTCAGCAGGCGCCGGAGGGCGCGACGAGGAAGGCGACCTCCGGACGGATTGGGTCATGCGTGTGCGGCATCGTCATGGTGGTCTCGCCTCCTCTCATCTCGTGGGCATCCGCCGGAACGGCGGGCCGACCAATGAACCTAGCGGGTTTCGCACTTCGACCGCAAGCATCGATCCGGAATCATCGAGAAGATCAGTGCACGCCCTGAGATCGATCGGGTTCCGGACACGACGAAGGCCCCCGTCCGAACCATCGGATCAGGGGCCTTCGAGCAACCGTGGGTCAGATCACCGGCGACGGCGCGGCGCCCGAGGTGCCGGACGCGGACGGCGGCTCCTCGTCGGCGACCCAGAGCTCGTCGTCGGCACGGAACGTCTGCCAGACGGCGTACGCGACGCCCGCTGCTGCGACGATGCCGGCACCGATCGCGAGGTACGTGCCCACGCCCGGTCCCTTCTTCTGCTGGACCACCACGCCCCGCGGCGACACGCGCTGCAGCGCACGCTGGACGCGGGTGTCGTTGGCGATGTCGCCGATCGAGAGCAGCGAGCCGAGCGCGCTCCCCAAGGTGCGCTCGACCGAGTCGCCCGCGCCGCGTGCGGCGACGCGCGCACGGTCGACACCCGGACGGACATAGCTCTCGTAGCCCGTGCGCACCCGCGGAACGACCTCTTCGCGGGTCAGCAGGTTGAGCTGCCGGCTCGCTTCACGCGCGACCTTGCTCGCGTGGTCCAGCACGTCCTGCTGGCCCCCCCACAGTTCCTCTGCACTGCTGCGCAGCCGCTTGAGTTCCTTCCGGCGCTTGCGTGACAGGCTCATCTCGACCTCCATCGTTGTGCAGCGAACTCCTCCATCCTGCCACCGAACGAGCTGGAAGTGGGGTGGGAGTGCAGGGGGTTGCATACCTCGCGCCGAATCCCCACGTGAGAGAATCGTCGTCATGCCGAATCCCACCGCAGTCGCGACGATCACCACGAACCACGGCGACATCAAGGTCGACCTGTACGGGCACCACGCGCCCAAGACGGTCGAGAACTTCATCGGACTCGCCACGGGCGAGATCGAGTGGACGCACCCGGGCACGGGGCAGACCTCGACCGACCCGCTGTACGACGGCGTCGTCTTCCACCGCATCATCCCCGGCTTCATGATCCAGGGCGGCGACCCCCTCGGGCAGGGCGTCGGCGGACCGGGCTACCGCTTCGACGACGAGATCAACCCCGAGCTCGACTTCACCGAGCCCTACGTGCTCGCCATGGCGAACGCCGGCACCCAGGGCGGGCGCGGCACCAACGGCTCGCAGTTCTTCATCACCGTGGGCCCGACCACGTGGCTGCAGGGCAAGCACACCATCTTCGGCAAGGTCACGGATGCCGCCAGCCAGGGCGTCGTCGACAAGCTGGCGTCGGTTCCGACCGACGGCCGTGATCGTCCCCTCGACGACGTCGTGATCGAGAAGATCACCGTCGAGCAGCTCTGATCGCGCGGTGAGCGACCCGGCGCCGGAGCGCTCGAGCGTCTGCTACCGGCATCCCGACCGGCAGAGCTTCGTGCTGTGCCAGCGCTGCGGTCGCACCATCTGCGGTGAATGCCAGACCCCGGCCCCCGTCGGCGTCATCTGCCCCGAGTGCATGCGCGAGCAGCGCACCTCGGCCCCGCGGACGAAGCCCGCGGCCCTGACGCGCGCCCGCGCGGCGGCGGGCCGGGGGGCGCCGGTGGTGACGTATTCCCTGATCGGCATCACTCTCGCCGTGTATCTGCTCCAGTTGATCCCGGGGCTCGCGGTCACGGATCGACTGCTCTACGCGGGCGTCTACTCGATCCCCGGCAACTTCCAGCCGTGGCGCATGCTCACCTCGGTCTTCGTGCACTCGACGGAGCTGATCTTCCACGTGCTGCTCAACATGTACACGCTGTGGATCTTCGGCCAGCTGCTCGAGGGGCTGCTGGGCCGCTGGCGGTTCCTGTCGCTGTACCTGATCTCCGGCTTGGCCGGCTCGGTCGGCGTGCTCTGGCTCGGCGATCCCCGCACGGGCGTGGTCGGCGCGTCCGGTGCGATCTTCGGCCTGCTGGGCGCGTTCCTCGTGATCCAGCGTCGGCTGGGGGGCAACGCGACGCAGCTGCTGATCCTGCTCGGGATCAACCTCGTCATCGGGTTCATACCAGGCTTCAACATCGCCTGGCAGGCCCACCTCGGCGGCCTCCTGGCCGGCGCCCTCGTCGGGTTCATCTTCGTCGAGACCCGCAAGCGCGACCAGCGCGGGCTGCAGATCGGACTGCTGGTCGGCCTGACGCTGGTGCTGCTCCTGCTGAGCCTCAGGTACTTCTTCTTCCCGATCTTCTGAGGCGGCCCGCGGGCCACCTCCGGGTTATCCACAACGCTGTCCACAGTTGGGGAGAGTTACACCGGTGTGATTCCGCACGATGTCTGGAATTCCGCGGATCAACCGGTTCCACAGGGTGTGGATGATGTGGAGAAACCTGTGGATGATGTGGATAACCCTGTGCAGAGATGCGAAAAGGCGGGGCGGATGCCGCAGCATCCGCCCCGCCTCGAAGAATCGCCGGTCAGCGCCAGCGTGTGGTCATGAGGAAGCCGACGAAGGCGATGCCGAAGCCGATCAGGATGTTCCACGAGCCCAGCGCGGCCACCGGGAGCGCGCCCTGGCTCACGTAGAAGACGATGATCCAGGCGAGGCCCAGGAGCATGAACCCGAACATGACGGGCTTGAACCAGACGGGATTCGGCGCGTCCTCGCCGCTCGGCTGCTCCGCGGGCGCGGGCTTCGAAGATTTCGTGCGTGCCATGCGGGAGATTCTAGTCGAATCGGGCGCCCGCCCCGATCCCGGGTGCGGATGCCGCTCCGGAGGCCGGGACGACGACGGCGAATAGAATCGACGGCATCCCCAAATCCAATCGACGTCACGGTGGAGCAATGACCCGGATCCTCGTCATCGACAACTACGACAGCTTCGTCTACACGCTGAACGGCTACCTCCAGGAGCTGGGCGCCGAGACCGAGGTCGTCCGCAACGACGACATCCCGGTCGCCGAGGTCGCCGAGCGCATCGCCGAGTACGACGGTGTGCTGATCTCGCCCGGACCGGGAAAGCCGGCCGACGCGGGCGTCTCCATCCCCGTCGTCGAGGCCGCCCTCCGCTCGGGACAGCCGCTGCTCGGCGTGTGCCTCGGCCACCAGGCCATCGCCGAGGCGTTCGGCGCGACGGTCACCAATGCCGAGGAGCTCATGCACGGCAAGACCTCGCGCATCACGCACGACGACAGCGCCTTCTACGAGGGAGTTCCGCAGCCGTTCACGGCGACTCGCTACCACTCGCTCGCGGTCGTGGACGGCACCGTGCCCGACGACCTCGTCGTCACGAGTCGCACGCAGGGCGGCGTCATCATGGGCCTGCGCCACGAGTCGGCCCCGATCTTCGGCGTGCAGTTCCACCCCGAGTCCGTCCTGACCGAGGGGGGGTACCGGATGCTCGGGAACTGGCTCGAGGTCGCCGGGCTTCCCGAGGCGAAGGAGCGCTCCCGCTCGCTCAACCCGCTCGTGCGCGCCGCGGGTTGAGCGGGGTCAGCCCGCGCAGTAGGCGAGCTCGACCTCAGAGCCCTGCGGGACATCGCCCGGCGGCAACGACTGCCGGATCACCGGCGAGCCCGCCTCGGACGCGCAACTCGCGTCGGGTACCGGCACCGGGGTCAGCTGCAGGGTCGACGTGCCCAGGTAGGACGACGCAGCCTGCAGCGACTGCCCGGTGAGGTCGGGCAGCGTCACGAGCCCGCTGGAGATCCGGAAGTTGACCGTGCCGCCCGCCTGTGCCGACGCGCCCGCCGCAGGGTCGGTCGCGAGCACGATGCCCTCGGGCACGGTCGGCGAGTTCTCACGGGTCTCGCTGCCCGCAACCAGGCCGGCCGCCTCGAGGTCGGCCTTCGCCTGGTCGAGCGGCTTGTTGACGACGTTGGGCACCGACACCGCCTCACGGCCCGTGGAGATGAACACGTTGACCGGGGTGCCGGTGTCGACGATCTCACCCTCGGCCGGTTCGGTCCGGATGACCTCGCCGGCGGGGACGGTGTCGTTGGTCTCCTCGAGCTTGGTGGCCGGAAGCGTCAGCGATTGCAGTTCGTTCGCCGCCTCCTCCCACGTCAGGCCGGTCAAGGCGGGGATCTCTCGCGAGTTCGACGGCAGGTCGTCGGACGGCTGCAGGTTGAACGCCCAGTACATGACGGCGATGACGATCACGACGACGGCGATGATGCCCGACCAGATCCAGATCGCCGGAGGACGGCGCTGCGTGCGCGACATCGTGTCGTCCTCGGTGAGCTGGCGCAGCGCGAGCTCGGAGGTCGACAGCGCCGCGGTGGGCGTGCCGAAGAACATCGCCGTCTCGTCGTTCTTCCGCTGCGGGGGCACGCGACCGGATGCCGCGGCGTCGACGTCGGCGCGGAACTCCGCAGCGGTCTGATAGCGCACGTTCCGATCCTTCGCGAGCGCGTGCATGACGACCGAGTCGATCGCGGGCGAGACCTTCGGATTGATCACGCTCGGCTTGACCGGACGCTCGCTCACGTGCTGATAGGCCACCGCGACGGGCGTGTCGCCACGGAACGGGGGCCGGCCGGTGAGCATCTCGAAGAGGACGACGCCAGTGCTGTAGAGGTCGGTGCGCGCATCGACCGTCTCGCCCTTCGCCTGCTCGGGCGAGAAATACGACGCGGTCCCGAGGATCGCGGTCGTCTGGGCGACGGTCGTCGCCGAATCGGACACGGCGCGCGCGATCCCGAAGTCCATGACCTTCACCTGGCCGCCGGTGGTGATCATGATGTTGCCGGGCTTGATGTCGCGGTGCACGACGCCGGCCCGATGCGAGTACTCGAGCGCCGTGAGCACGCCGTCGATGACCCGTGCCGCCGCGAGCGGGTCGAGCGGGCCCTCATGGATGATGTCCTTGAGGAGGCGACCCTCGACGAACTCCATCACGATGAACGGCAGCTGGACCTCCTGGCCGGCCCCGTCGCGTACGGTCTCCTCGCCAGCGTCGAAGACGCGCACGATGGTGGGATGCGCCATCCGGGCCGCCGACTGCGCCTCCTGGCGGAAGCGCATGCGGAAGGCCGGGTCGGTGGCCAACTGCGGCTTCAGCAGCTTGATGGCGACCTGGCGCCCGAGGCGCATGTCGGTTCCGACGTGGACATCGGCCATGCCGCCGCGACCGATGAGGGCGCCCACGCGGTACCGACCCGCGAGCATGCGTCCGTCATCGTTCACGGTGCCTCCGATTCCTCCGTGCTCTGGCGTACGTATGGTCTAGTCCCCGACGGTGACCGGGGCGGCGGGGGAGAACGGTGAGTCGAGCTGGCCGCAGAAGTACCGGTAGGTGACCTCGAACGACTGCTGGCCCGCCTGCACGTTGACGCTCGTCGTGCCGGCGCCGACCGGGCTCGGGGCGACGGCGTCGCCCGTGACGGCGACCTCGTACCCGCTCAGCTGCTGCCCGGAGGGGCAGGTCGCGGCCGGCCAGCTCACCTTCACGATGCCGCCCGGCTCCACGTCGCTCGGGTTGACGGTCGGCGCGTTCGCCGGTGCGCTCGGCGTCTCGGGGGCGCCGAGGAAGGTGACGGTCACCGTCGAGCCGGCCGGCAGCGGGCCGCTCGGGTTGACGTCCGAGACCGTGTTGGCCTGCGCGGGGTCGGTCGCGGCGGCGCCCTCCTGGGTGCTGACGGCGAAGCCGAGGCCCTCGAGCTCGCCGCGGACCTCGTCGACATTCCGCCCGATGTACGCGGCGCGGTCGACCTGAACCGTCTCGGGGGCCTCGCTCGTCGGCGGGGGCGGCGGAGTGGTCGTGCTGGGCGGCGGTGCGGTGGTGGTCGTGCGCCCGGCGGTGGTGCTGGTCGGGTCGGGCTCGTTGCCGCTGTTCACCGCGAGGGCGATCAGCGTGCCGATGAGCACCAGTGCGAGCAGGGCGATGAGGACGATGAGCGGCCAGGTCCACGGGCTCTGCTTCTTCTGCGGCTGGCCCGTCTCCTCCTCGGTCTCGGTCGTCATCGCCGCGCCGGCCGCGCCGGCCGGGAGGACGGTGGTCGCCGCGGTGTTCGCGCCCTGCTGCGGCAGGAGCGCGGTGGCGGCGGTCGCGCCGGCCGCGGCACCCAGTACCGCGGGAACGGCGGCGGCCGCCCCGCGCACGTCGCCCCGGCGCAGGGCGTTCGCCGCGCGTGAGAGGTGGGCCGCGGTCTGCGGTCGGTCGGCGGGGTTCTTCGCGATGCACGCGTAGACGAGGTTGCGCACCGGCTCGGAGACCGTGACGGGCAGGTCGGGCGGCGTCTCGTTGATCTGGGCCATCGCGATCGCGACCTGCGACTCGCCGGTGAACGGACGTCGTCCGGCGAGGCACTCGTACGCGACGATGCCGAGCGAGTAGATGTCGGTCGTGGGCGACGCGGGGTGGCCCGACGCCTGCTCGGGCGAGAGGTACTGCACCGTGCCCATGACCTGGCCGGTCGCGGTCAGCGGGACCTGGTCGGCGATGCGCGCGATCCCGAAGTCCGTGATCTTGACCCGGCCGTCGGGCGTGATGAGCAGGTTGCCCGGCTTGATGTCGCGGTGCACGAGGCCCGCGGCGTGCGCGGCCTGCAGCGCCGATGCGGTCTGCGCGACGATGTCGAGCACCTTGTCGGTCGAGAGCACGTGCTCGCGCTCGAGGATCGTCGAAAGCGCCTCGCCCGGGACGAGCTCCATCACCAGGTAGGCGCTGCCTTCCTCCTCGCCGTAGTCGAAGACGTTGGCGATGCCCTCGTGGTTCACGAGGGCGGCGTGGCGTGCCTCGGCCCGGAAGCGCTCGAGGAAGCCCGGGTCGCCGAGGTACTCGTCCTTCAGGATCTTGATCGCGACCTGCCGTCCGATGACGAGGTCGGTGGCCTGCCAGACCTCGCCCATGCCGCCGATGGCGATCCGGGACTGTAGTTCGTACCGTCCTCCGAAGGTGAGCCCAGCGCTCGGTCTCATTTGTTCAGCACCGCCTCTAGTACCTGTTTCGCCACGGGCGCGGCAATTCCGTTGCCGAACCCCTCCTGACCAAGTCCCCCGCCGTCTTCCACGAGTACCGTGATCGCATACTGAGGGTCGTCGGCGGGGGCAAAACCGGTGAACCACAAGGTGTAGGGGTCATCCTCGCCGTTCTCCGCTGTACCCGTCTTACCGGCCACGCTGACGCCGTCTATTCTTGCATTACTCGCGGCACCGTTCTCGACGCCGGCGACCATCATCTCGGTCATCGTCCGCGCGGTCGCCTCGCTGATCGCACGACCGAACTCCGAGGCCTCGAACTCTTGGATGGAGCGGAAGTCCGGCGCGGTGATCGAGTCGACCAACTCGGGGTTCATCACGATTCCACCGTTGGCGATGGCGGCCGAGACCATGGCCATCTGCAGCGGAGTGGCGCGCACGTCGCCCTGCCCGAACCCGGTCAGCGCGGTCTGCGGCTCGTCGGGGTTCGCCGGGTAGGTGCTCGTCTCGGTGGGGTTCGGCGTGGTGAAGTTCGTGTTGAATCCGAACTTCTCGGCTTGTGCACGGATCGCGTCGTCGCCGAGTTGCAGTGCGAGCTCGGCGAACGGGATGTTGCACGAGAGCCGCAGCGCGGTCGCGAGCGTGACCTCGGATCCGCCGCCGCAGCTGCCCCCGCTGGAGTTGCGCACGACCGAGTCCGTGCCGGGGAGCGTGAACTCGGCCGGATTCGGGAACGTCGAGTCGGGCGTATACTGACCCGACTCGAGCGCCGCGGCGGTCATCACGAGCTTGAACACGGAACCGGGCGGGTTCATGTCGCCGCCCGTCGCGCGGTTGAACAGGGGGTCGGCCGGGTCCGCGAGGAGGGCGTCGTACGTCTCCTGCACCTGGGCGCCGTTGTGGACGGCGAGCGAGTTCGGGTCGTACGTGGGCTTGGTGACCATCGCGATGATGCGTCCGGTGGCCGGCTCGGTCACGATGACGGCCCCCGTGTAGTCGCCGAGGGCGTCCCACGCGGCCTGCTGCGCGACCGGGTCGATGGCGACCTCGACGGAGGCTCCCATGGGGTCCTGGCCGGAGATGATGCGGTTGAGCGAGTCGAAGAACTGCGACTCGGAACGACCGCTGAGCTCGGCGTTCAGGGACTGCTCGAGTCCGGTCGCCTCGCCGTTGACCGGGATGAAGCCGGTGACCGGCGCGTAGAGCGGGCCGTTGGCGTACACGCGCTGGAACTTGTAGTCGTCGTCGGAGGGCTGTGAGAACGCGATGGGCTCGCCGCCGACGAGGATCGGCCCGCGCTCGACGGAGTAGCTCTGGTACAGCGTGCGGGCGTTGCGGGGATCGGCCGCGAGGTTCTCGGCCTGCACGTACTGGATCACCGTCGTCGAGACGAAGAGCGTCAGGAACATGAGGAGGGCGACGATCGACACGCGCTTGAGCTCGCGGTTCATCCGTCGATCACCAGCCTCGGGTGGTTGCGCACCGTATCGGAGAGCCTGAGGAGCAGGGCGACGATGATCCAGTTCGCCACGAGCGACGAGCCGCCCGCGGCGAGGAACGGGGTGGTGAGTCCGGTGAGCGGGATGACCCGGGTGACCCCGCCGACGACGATGAACACCTGCAGCGCGACGACGAACGCGAGGCCGACGCCGAGCAGCTTGCCGAAGTCGTCCTGCCCGGCGAAGCCGATGCGGAAGCCGCGGGCGACGAAGAGCACGTAGAGGGCGAGGATGGCGAAGACGCCGGCGAGGCCGAGTTCCTCGCCGAGGCTCGCGATGATGTAGTCGCTCTGCGGCACGGGAGTCAGGTCGGGCCGCCCCTGGCCGAGTCCGGTGCCGATGAGCCCGCCGTTCGCGAGTCCGAACAGGCCCTGGACGAGCTGGTAGGAGCCGCCGGTCGCCTCGTAGACGTCGGGATTGAAGGCGTCGAGCCAGTTGCGGAACCGGCCGTTGACGTAGTCGAGCGTCTGGCTCGCGAGGATCGCGCCGCCGAAGAAGAGGCCCAGGCCGAGCACGACCCACGAGAGCCGGCTCGTGGCCACGTACAGCATCACGAGGAACAACCCGAAGTAGAGCAGGGCCGTGCCGAGGTCGCGCTGGAAGACGATGACCGCCATGGAGAGCGCCCAGACCACGAGCAACGGGCCGAGGTCGCGCGCGCGGGGGAATCGCATGCCGAGGAACGTGCGCCCGACCATCGACAGCGAGTCGCGGTTGCGGACGAGGTAGCCGGCGAAGAACACCGCGAGGGCGATCTTGGCGATCTCGCCGGGCTGGAAGGTGGCGAACTCGCCGATGCCGATCCAGACGCGGGCACCGCTGACCTGCCGACCCAGACCGGGAACGAGCGGGAGCAGGAGGAGCACGATCGCGATCAGGCCCGACAGGTACGTGTAGCGGAAGAGCACCCGGTGGTTGCGGATCAGCAGGATCGTGGCGAAGCCCGCGACGATGGCGATGACGCTCCACGCGATCTGGCGCACCGCGGCGCTCTCCCAGCCGGCATCGCCGGTGGCGATGTCGATGCGGTAGATCATCGCGATGCCGAGGCCGTTCAGCACCGTCGCGATGGGCAGGAGGAACGGGTCGGCATCGCGCGCGACGAACCGCATCGCGATGTGCAGGCCGAACACGAGTGCCGACAGGCCGGCGCCCAGCAGCACGAGTTGGGTGTCGATCCGGCCCATGGCGCCGAGCTGCACGAGCACGATCGCGCCGGCGTTGATCACGCAGGCGGCGATGAGCAGGCCGAGCTCCAGGTTCCGGAGCTTCTGCGGCATGCGGATGCGACGGACGCTCGCCGTCTCGGGCGCGCGCTCCGCGGTGCGGCCGCTTCCGGGCTCAGTCAACGGACTCCTCCAATCGCGACACGATCCGGGAGGCTTCCTCGAGCGAGCCCGCGCTGATCGTCTGCTCGACGCGCTGCTGGTCGTACGCGCGCAGGTCGGCGATGTCGACGCCGGTCTCCGAGTGCAGGTGGCTGAGCGAGATCGGGCCGAGATCCTGCTGGATGCCCTGGTACACGGCGACTCGGCCGTTGTACTCGCCGACGTAGTACCGGGTCTGCGTCCACCGGTAGCCGATCGCGAACGCTGCGACGATCGCGCCGATGAGCAGCGCGATCCAGACGCCCCACATGATGCGCCGCCGGCGCCGACGGCGCTCGTCCTCCTCGATCAGCTCGTCGAAGTACTCCGCCGAGTCGGGCTCGAAGTGGGTCTCCTGCACGGGGTGCGGGCGGAACGGCGTGAGGCGGATGCCGGGGCGCCGTGCCGGTTCCGGCGCCGTGCCGAACGCGAGCGGTGCGGCGGCCGAGCCGACGACGAGCGGCGGCGTCTCGGGGGCGGGCGGATCGCCGATGTCGACGACGACGACCGTGACGTTGTCGGGGGCGCCGCCGTCGAGCGACGCCTTCACGAGCCGGTCGGCGACCTGTTTCGCCCCGGCGTCGCTGGAGAGGATCTCGTGCAGCTCGTCGAACGAGACCACGCCGGACAGGCCGTCGGAGCAGAGCATCCAGCGATCGTCGGGATGCGTGTCGATGACGAGCGTGTCGATCTCGGGCGCGGCCTCGACGTCGCCGAGCACGCGCATGAGCACGGAGCGCCGCGGGTGGACCATGGCCTCCTCGGCCGTGATCCGGCCGGCGTCGACGAGGCGCTGCACGAAGGTGTGGTCGGTGGAGACCTGGCTGAGTTCGCCCGAGCGCAACAGGTAGACGCGTGAGTCGCCGATGTGCGCGATGACGACCCGGTCCTGCTGGACGAGCATGGCGCTGACCGTGGTGCCCATGCCGGTGAGCTCGGAGTGATCGGCGACGGTCTCCTCGAGCGTCCGGTTCGCGGAGAGCAGGGACTGCTCGAGTGCCGCCGCCGCCGCCTGCGAGCTCTCGTAGTCGCCGTCGGCCTCGGCGATGCCCTTCGTGGCGATCGCGCTCGCCACGTCGCCCCCGGCGTGGCCGCCCATGCCGTCGGCCACGAGGAACAGGCGCCGGCCCGCGTAGCCCGAGTCCTGGTTGTTGGAGCGGACCCGGCCGACATGCGAGACGGCCGCGCTCGCCTTGACGCTGGCCATGCGCTACCGCCGCAGCTCGAACGTCGTCGCTCCGACCTTGACGGTGGCTCCGAGCGGGATGGGCGTCGGCACGGTGACTCGGGAGCCGTTGAGGAACGTGCCGTTGGTGGAGTCGAGGTCCTGGATCATCCAGCGGCCGTTCCACAGCATCAGGCGGGCGTGGTGGGTGGAGGTGTAGTCGTCGCGGATGATGATGGCCGAGTCGCTCGACCGCCCGATCGTGATCTCGTCGCGGCCGAGCGGGAACTCGGCGCCGGCCTTGGCGCCGGAGGTGATGACCAGGCGCGTGGCGTTCTCGGTGGTGGCATCGCCGCCGCCGGCGGGCGCCGCCGGCGCTGCGGGACGCGAGACGGCCGCGGTCGGCGCCTCGGAGGTCGCGGCTGCGGCACGCATCGGCGCGGGCGCCGCGGCGGCACCGGCGGCGTCGGGCTGGAGCTTGCGGACGCGCTGCCCGAACAGGTCGCTGCGGAGCGCGTACACGATGGCGAACACGAAGACCCAGAGCAGCAACAGGAAGCCGAGCTGCAGGACGAGCAGGGTCAGTTCACTCATTGCGCCGGCCCCCAGAACCCGCCTGCATCGGGACGCTGGGCGCCGGGGTCGACGCGGCGACCGGCCGCGCTGTCGGAGGGATCGGCTTGGGCGAGCACGCGGAACACGATACGCGAGCGGCCGATGGTGATCACGGAATCGGGCTCGAGGACCGCCTCGGTGACAGGTGCGCCGTCGAGCTGCGTGCCGTTGGTGGAGCCGAGGTCGCGGACGCGGGCGCGCGAGCCGTCCCACTGCACCTCGGCGTGTCGCCGGGATGCGCCGGAGTCGTCGAGGGTGATGTCGGCCTCGCTGCCGCGGCCGATCACGGTGCGCCCCTTGAGGATGGGGAAGCGACGACCGCCGACGTCGAGCACGGGCGTCCACGCGACGCGGCCCTTCACGTTCTGCGAGTCGACCTGCACCATGCCCTCGGACAGTCCGGGGTCGGGCTGGAGCGAGATGATGATGCCGCCGGCGAATTGGAAGCGCTGGCTCGCGGCGTGCTTCTGCACGAGGTCGACGAGCTCGTCGATGAGTGCGGGGCCGAGGGACGACATCCGCTGGTGGTCGGCCGGGGACATGCGCACCGTGAACTTGTTCGGCACGAGGACCCGGTCGCGGGAGACCACCGCGGCCTTCGTGTCGATCTCGCGCTTGAGGGCGGCGGTGATCTCCACGGGCTGCAGCCCCGAGCGGAAGGTCTTCGCGAAGGCGCCGTTGACGGCGCGCTCGAGACCCTTCTCGAAGTTGTCCAGTAGGCCCACAGGTCTCCGTCCGGTCCGTGATTCGACTGACATGCTATCCGCAGCGGCTGCCGACGCGCCGGGAACCGGCGCTGCGACGCGCCCCCGGCGACCGGCCTCAGTCGAAGATCGCGGCGGCCTCCTCCTCGTCGACGTCGAGCGAGAGGGTCGGGATCGACGCGGTGAGCAGGGTGCCGTCGGCGCGTCGCGCGCCGCGCACGTTCTGCATGGTGGGGGCTCCGACGCGCCGTGCGCCGTGTCCGTCGAGTGCGACGACGACCGGCGCGCCGAGCGTGACGAGGAACGTCTGCCCGCGCACGTCGATCGGCACCGCGACATCCGCTTCGCCCACCTCGACCGTGAATCGGATCGACTCGGCGGTGAGGTCGACGCGGATTCGCGAGCCCCGGATGGTGAGCCGGAAGCTCAGGCGATCCCAGCCGTCGGGCAGGCGCGGGTCGAAGGTGAACCGGCCGTTGTGGTCGCGGAACCCGCCGAAGCCCGACACGAGCCCGGCCCACACGCCGCCGGTCGAGGCGACGTGCACGCCGTCGGCGGCGTTGTGGTGCAGGTCGGCGAGGTCGACGAACAGCGCCGAGCGGAAGTACCGCAGCGCGAGCTCGTGGTAGCCGACCTCGGACGCGATGATCGACTGCACGACCGCCGAGAGGGTGGAGTCGCCGGTGGTCAGCGGATCGTAGTACTCGAAGTCGGCGAGCTTCTGCTCGGTGCTGAACCGGTCGCCCTGGAGGTAGAGGGCGAGCACCACGTCGGCCTGCTTGAGCACCTGGAACCGGTAGATCACGAGCGGGTGGTAGTGCAGGAGCAGGGGCAGGTGGTTGTCGGGCGTGTGCTCGAGGTCCCACAGCTCCTTCTCGAGGAACGCGGAGTCCTGCGGGTGCACGCCGAGGTTCTCGTCGAAGGGGATGTGCATGTGCGCGGCCGCGCGGCGCCAGCTCGCGACCTCGGCGGGCGTGACGCCCAGCCGCTCGATGAGCTTGCGGTGCGCGACGGGGTCGTCGACCTGCAGGTTGTCGACGGCCGCCGCGGCCGCCGCGAGGTTGGCCCGCGCCATGACGTTCGTGTAGAGGTTGTCGTTCACGACGGTCGTGTACTCGTCGGGCCCGGTGACGCCGTGGATGTGGAACACGTCGTCGGTGTTCGTGCGCCAGAACCCGAGGTCCTCCCACATCCGTGCGGTCTCGACCAGGATGTCGATGGCCCCTCGCGCGAGGAAGTCCTCGTCGCCGGTGGCCGCGACGTACTGGCACAGCGCGTAGGAGATGTCGGCGTCGATGTGGTACTGCGCGGTGCCTGCCGCGTAGTACGCGCTGGACTCGAGCCCGTTGATGGTGCGCCAGGGGAAGAGCGCCCCGCGCTGGTTGAGCTCGAGCGCGCGGGCGCGGGCGGCCTCCAGCATCCGCTGCCGGAATCGCAGGACGTTGCGAGCGACGATCGGCGCCGTGTAGCTGAGGAACGGCATGACGTAGATCTCGGAGTCCCAGAAGTAGTGCCCGCCGTAGCCGGAGCCTGAGACGCCCTTCGCCGCCACGCCGCCGCCGTCGGTGCGTGCCGTGGCCTGGGCGAGCTGGAACAGGTTCCAGCGGGCGGCCTGCTGCAGCTCGGCCTGCCCGGCGATCTCGACGTCGGAGCGCGCCCAGAAGTCGTCGAGCCACGAGCGCTGCTGGGAGAACAGCTCGGACACGCCGACCTCGGCGCCGCGGTCGAGCGTGCGGTCGCACCGGTCGACGAGCTCCCGCGCGGGTACCTTGCGGGCCGTGTGGTAGCTGATCAGCTTGGTGATGCGGATCGGGACGCCCCGCTGGGCGCGGATCCGGTAGATGTGCTTGGCGAGGTCGTCGCCGATCGAGCCGGTCTCGGTGTACTCGTTGTCGGTGACGATGGAGTGGAGTGCGCCCACCGAGATCGCCATCTTGGAGTTCGTCGTCTGGTAGCCGAGCATGTAGCGCCCGCCATCGCGGCGCTGCACGCGCGGCTGCAGCACCCGCTCGGTGAACGTCTCGGCCTTGCGCGGGTCGAAGGCGCCGGGTGCCTCGGTCACCCCGCCGCGGTACTCGTCGCGGCCGTCCTGTCGGTTGAGGATCTGGCTGGAGATCGTGACCGCCGCATCGGCGTCGAGCAGCTCGACCTCGTAGTCGATGACGCCGAGGTGCCGGTCGGTGAAGCTCACCATGCGGCGGCTCGTGATGAGCACGCGCTTGCCCGACGGGGTCCGCCACTCGATGCGGCGGCTGAGCACGCCGAGGCGGAAGTCGAGCCGGCGCTCGTACGCCATGATCTCGGCCTCGGTGATGACGAGCGGCTCGTCGTCGACGTAGAGGCGGATGATCTTGGCATCGGGTGCGTTCACGATCGTCTGCCCGACGCGCGCGAACCCGAACGCCTCCTCGGCGTGGCGGATCGGCCACGTCTCGTGGAACCCGTTGACGAACGTGCCGTGCATGTGGCCGTCGCGGCCCTCCTCGACGTTGCCGCGCAGGCCGAGGTAGCCGTTGCCGACGGCGAACAGCGTCTCGGTGCGGCCCATGTCGTCGATCCCGAACTCGCTCTCGACGAGCGCCCACTCGTCGAGGGGGAATACCGTGCGGTTCATCGGGTCGGTGTCGGCGAACCTCATGCGCGGTCCTCTCCTTCGTGCTGGTCGAGGAGCGGCGCAGCCGCATCGCCCTCGTGCTGGTCGAGGAGCGGCGCAGCCGCGTCTCGAGACCCGTCGGTGTTGCGAGCGGCGGATGCCCCGCCCGCACGCTCGAGCGCGGGGATCAGCTCGTCGAGCTCGTCGACGATCACGTCGGCCCCGAGCTCGACGAGGGCCTCGCGCCCCACGCCGCGGTCGACGCCGACGACGAGCGCGAACGGGCCGGTGGCGCCGGCCTTCACGCCCGACTCGGCATCTTCGATCACGGCGCACTGCTCGGGCGGCAGGCCCAGCAGTTCGGCGGCGCGCAGGAACATGTCGGGCGCGGGCTTGCCGGGGATGCCCTCGCGAGCGGCGACCGCGCCGTCGACGACGACCTCGAACCGGGCGGCGATGCCCGCTGCGGCGAGCACGGCGGGCGCGTTCTTGGAGCTCGAGACGACGGCCACCGCGCCGCCCGCCCGCTCGATCGCGTCGAGCAGGGCGACGCTCGCCGGGTACGGCTGCACGCCCTCCTCTGCCAGGGTGGCGTTGAACGCCTCGTTCTTGCGGTTGCCGAGGCCGTGCACCGTGTCTTCGGTGGGGGCGTCGGTCACCTCGCCCTCGGGCAGCCGGATGTCGCGGCTCTCGAGCAGGGACCGGACCCCGTCGTAGCGGGGCTTGCCGTCGATGTAGGCGAAGTAGTCGGCATCGGCGTACGGCTTCGCGCCGTGCGCCTCGAGGAACGGCGCGAACAGCCGCGCCCACGCGTGCATGTGCACCACCGCGGTCGGCGTGAGCACGCCGTCGAGGTCGAACAGCCAGCCGCGGATGCCGCCCAGGTCGACCTCGTCGGGGGAGACGGGGGACTCGGAGGCGTTCGCGCGCCGGCGTGCGTCGCGGGGGATGGTCACGGCGATCCTTTCGATTGGGGGAGACGGTCGGGCGCCGTTGCCGGTAGTCAAGGCTATGCCCGTGGTCGGGGGCGGCGCGAGGGGGTGGGACGACTGGGAGCGGACGTCGAGGGGAGGGGATGTGGAGGAGAGGTGTGCGGGTCGAGGAGTGCGCAGCCGCGCCTCGAGACCCGGGCCCTGAGCCATCCGCCCGGTGACGGACGCCACGCGCAGGTATGTTAGTCTCGGTTGGCTGGTTCGCAACTGCGAATCGGTATGCGCAAGTGGCGGAATAGGCAGACGCGCACGGTTCAGGTCCGTGTGCCCGTGAGGGCGTGGGGGTTCAACTCCCCCCTTGCGCACCAGCAGTGGAAGGCCCGATCGAAGTCAGGAATGACTCGGCGGGCCTTCTTCGCGTCCAGGGGCCCGACACCGGACGGCTAGGCTGCGGGGCATGCACCGGGTCGTCCGCTCGTTCGTCCTGCCGGGGCTCGGGGCGATCGCGGTGCTCGCTGCAGCTGGCCGGGCCGTCCGGCTCGTCGGCGGCGACGACCCCCGCGAGGACCGGGCGGTGCGCGCGCTCCAGGCCGCGACCGGCCACGGTCCGGACGACGGCGCGCCGGTCGACCCGCCCGAGCACCGTGAGCTGCTCGATCGGGTCACCGGTCCGCTCTCGTGGTACTCGGGGGTGCCGCAGACGATCGCGAACGGGGCGTTCTGGTGCGGCGTGACGTGGTGGCTCACGCGCGACTGGCGCTCCGCCACCGCCCCCGCTGCGGCGCTCGCGCTCGAGACCGCCTGCTTCGTCGGATCCGCGGCGCTCGTGGGACGGCCGCGACCGCGGGGCGTGTGGCGACCGGAGCCGCCGCACGCGACGTCGTCGTTCCCGTCCGGGCACACGGCGGCGGCCGTCGCGCTCCACACCACGCTCGCCGACCTGCTCGACCGGCACGGAGTCCGCGGCGCCCGGCTGCTCGGACCGTTGCTGCGCTACGGGATCCCCGGTGCCATCGCGTTCTCGCGGATCCACCGCGGGCAGCACCACATCTCGGACACGGTCGCGGGCGTCGCGCTCGGGCGGTGGAGCGCCGGCGTGGTCCGGCGGGAGCTGGCCTCGCGAGCGTGACCAGTTCGCGTTCGTTGCCGTCAGTCGAGCGGCGAGCGCCACCTCAGGCCGGGAAACCTCGCGAAATCGCGGTCGAGGCTGATCCAGGTCGCGCCGGCCTCGATCGCGGTCGCCGCGTGCGCCGCGTCGGCCACGAGGTTGCCGCGCGCCGCACCGCCACGGCAGAGTTCGACGAAGATCGGCCAGTGCTGCGCGCCGGGGGCGACCCGGTGCACGCCCGTTGCGCCACGGAGCGTCTCGGCCTCGTCGAGCGCGACGTCGAGCGGAGTCGGCTCGAGGAAGACCCGCGGGTGGGTGATGACCCGGATGAATCCCGCCAGCACCGCGTCGGTCAGCCCGACCGCCTCGCGTGCGCGCACCGCCGACTCGAGCCACGCACGCAGCCGGTCGTGATCGGGTGCGTCGGCGCGGTACGCGCCGACGAGCACGTTGACATCGGGCATCAGCACGAGCTCAGTGCTCCATCCGTTCCAGGAGCGCGGCCGAGTCGGCGAGGTCGACGCCCGCGCGCAGGCCGGTTCCGCGGTACGGGGTCACGGTGAACTCGGGTGCGATGCCGGGGCCGTCGAGTCGAGCGAGGTGCTCGCGCAGCGCGTCCTCCAGGAACGACGTGAACGTCTGACCCTCGGCCCGCGCCCGTTCCCGCACCGCGCGGGCGAACTCGTCGGGAAGGATGATCGTCGTCCGCATATGCCTGAGCATATTTCAGGATATGTGCGTGCGCAATGCGAGACATCCGATACGCCATGGCGGCACCCACGGTATATGTGCTAATGTCCTAACATGGACCCGGAGATGAACTTCTACACCCGGAAGTGGGTGCGCCCCGAGGACCTCAATGCCAACGGGACCCTCTTCGGCGGCAGCCTGCTCCGCTGGATCGACGAGGAGGCGGTCGTCTACTCGGTGCTGCAGCTCGGCAACGGGCGCGTGGTGACGAAGTACATGTCCGAGATCAACTTCCTGAGCTCTGCGCGCCAGGGCGACCTCATCGAGATCGGCCTCGTCGCCACCGAGTTCGGCCGCACGTCGATCACGCTCCGCGCCGAGGCGCGGAACATGATCACGCGGCGCAGCATCCTCACGATCGACCGCATCGTCTTCGTGAACCTGGGGGAGGACGGGGCGCCCGCGGCCCACGGCCACACCGAGATCACGTACCTCCGCGACCGCATGGTCGCACCATCCGGCGACGCGATCGATCCCGCCCACTAAGCGATATTGTCATTTTGTTAGGACATAGCTACCATGAACACCACGACCATCCGCACCATCCGATCGAGAGAGTTCTACACCGGCGTATGAACACCACGACTTCGAACTTCGACGTGATCACCATGGGTCGCGTGGGCGTCGACATCTACCCGCTCCAGGACGGCGTGGGCCTCGAGGACGTCGAGACCTTCGGCAAGTACCTGGGCGGCAGTGCGACCAACGTGGCCATCGCGGCCGCGCAGCACGGGCACCCCACGGCGGTCATCACCCGCACGGGCGACGACCCGTTCGGCCGCTTCGTCCGCCGCGAACTCACGCGGCTCGGCGTCTCCGACCGCTTCGTCGGCGTCGAGCACGACCTGCTCACGCCGGTGACGTTCTGCGAGATCTTCCCGCCCGACGACTTCCCGCTGTACTTCTACCGCAAGCCGAAGGCGCCCGACCTCGCGATCACCGCGAAGTCGCTCGACCTCGACGCGATCCACAATGCCGGCGTCTTCTGGGCCACGGTGACCGGCCTCTCCGAGGAGCCGAGCCGGTCGGCGCACCACGTCGCCTGGACCGCCCGGCAGCGTCGGCGCCACACGGTGCTCGACCTCGACTACCGGCCGATGTTCTGGCACTCGCCGGCCGACGCAACACGCGAGGTGCAGCGGGCGCTGCCGAATGTGACGGTCGCCGTCGGCAACCGCGAGGAGTGCGAGATCGCCGTCGGCGAGACCGACCCGCACCGCGCGGCCGACGCGCTGCTCGAGCGCGGCGTCGAGATCGCGGTCGTCAAGCAGGGCCCGCGCGGCGTGCTCGCCAAGACGCGCGACGAGACCGTCGAGGTCGCGCCGTTCCCGGTCGAGGTCGTCAACGGCCTGGGCGCCGGCGACGGCTTCGGCGGGGCGCTGTGCCACGGCCTGCTCCAGGGATGGGACCTCGAGCGCACCATCCGCTTCGCCAACGTCGCAGGGGCGATCGTCGCCTCGCGACGCGAGTGCTCGACCGCCATGCCCTCCTCCGCCGAGGTCGAGGCCGCACTCGAGGGGGCGACCCATGCCGCGCGCTGACCGATTCCTCGCCCCCGAGCGGTACGAGGAGCTCCGCGACATCCGGGCCCACGAGCCCCATCGCATCGCCGAGGCGCTCGCCCGACGCGACCGCCGCCAGCTGCTCTCCGATGCGGGCCGCCTGTTCATCGTCGCAGCCGACCACCCCGCGCGGGGTGCGCTCGGCGTCGGCGGCGAGCCGATGGCGATGGCCGACCGGTACGACCTGCTCGACCGGCTCGCGCTCGCGCTCTCCCGGCCCGGAGTCGACGGCGTGCTCGGCACGCCCGACATCATCGACGACCTCGCGCTGCTCGGCGCGCTCGACGGCAAGGTCGTCGTCGGTTCGATGAACCGCGGCGGCCTCCGCGGCGCGGCGTTCGAGTACGACGACCGCTTCACGGGCTACGACATCCCGTCGATCGTGCGCGACGGCCTCGACTTCGCCAAGACGCTGCTGCGCATCAACCTCGGCGACCCGGCCACGGCCGACACGCTCGAGGCCAACGCGCGCGCCGTCTCGGCCGCCGCCGCGGCCCGGGTCCCGATCATGCTCGAGCCCTTCATGAGCGAATGGCGCGACGGCGCGGCGACGAACATCCTCGACGCCGACTCGGTGATCAACTCGGTCGCCATCGCGTCCGGCCTCGGCGACAGCTCCGCGTACACGTGGATGAAGCTGCCCGTGGTCGACGAGATGGAGCGCGTCATGGCCGCCACGACGCTGCCGACGCTGCTGCTCGGAGGCGACCGCGCCACCGACCCCGACGCGACGTACGCAGCCTGGGAGCGCGCGCTGGCGCTGCCCGGCGTGCGCGGCCTCGTCGTCGGCCGCACCCTGATCTACCCGCCCGACGGGGACGTCACGACGGCGGTCGACACGGCCGCCGCCCTCGTGCACGCCCCCGCCAACGCCTGACGGCGCCAGACCTCACGACCTCACCAGACCACACGACCTCACCGACAGAGAAAGTCGAGAACACCATGAGCCACGCCACCGAGAACCTCCCGGTCGCCGACCCCTTCGTCGCCGAGGAGGGCCTGCCCGTCATCGGCCACTGGATCGACGGCGCCCTCCACGCCTCGCGCAGCGGCCGCACGGCGCCGGTCTACGACCCCGCCATCGGCCGCCAGACCAAGGAGGTCGCGCTCGCCGACGAGGCCGAGATCGAGACCGCGATCGCCTCGGCCGCGCGCGCCTTCCCCGGTTGGGCGAACACCTCGATGGCCAAGCGCCAGGCGATCGTGTTCCGTTTCCGCGAGATCCTCAACGAGCGCAAGCACGAGCTCGCCGAGATCATCACGAGCGAGCACGGCAAGGTCGTGTCGGATGCCGCGGGCGAGGTGCAGCGCGGCCTCGAAGTCGTCGAGCTCGCCACGGGCTTCCCGCACATCCTCAAGGGCGACTACTCCGAGAACGTCTCCACCGGCATCGACGTCTACTCGACCAAGCAGCCGCTTGGCGTGGTCGGCATCATCAGCCCCTTCAACTTCCCGGCCATGGTGCCGATGTGGTTCTTCCCGATCGCGATCGCGGCCGGCAACACGGTCGTGCTGAAGCCGAGCGAGAAGGACCCGTCGGCCGCGATCTGGATGGCCGAGGTCTGGAAGGAGGCGGGGCTGCCCGACGGCGTGTTCAACGTCCTGCAGGGCGACAAGCTCGCCGTCGACGGCCTGCTCACGAGCCCCGAGGTGCAGTCGATCTCATTCGTCGGCTCGACGCCCATCGCCCAGTACATCTACGAGACCGCCGCGAAGCACGGCAAGCGGGTCCAGGCCCTCGGCGGCGCGAAGAACCACATGCTCGTCCTGCCCGACGCCGACCTCGACCTCGTCGCCGACCAGGCCATCAACGCCGGCTTCGGCTCGGCGGGCGAGCGCTGCATGGCGATCAGCGTCGTGCTCGCCGTCGAGCCCGTCGCGGACGAGCTCATCGAGAAGATCACCGAGCGCATCGGCCGGCTCCGGGTCGGCGACGGCCGTCGCGAGCCCGACATGGGCCCGCTCGTGACCGAGCAGCACCGCGACAAGGTCGCCTCGTACATCGACATCGCCGCCGCCGACGGCGCGACCGTCGTCGTCGACGGCCGCGGCATCGAGGTGGACGGCGCCGCCGACGGCTTCTGGCTCGGCCCGACCCTGCTCGACAACGTGCCGACCACGAGCCGCGCCTACACCGAGGAGATCTTCGGCCCGGTGCTCTCGGTCGTGCGCGTCGAGAGCTTCCAGGAGGGCGTCGACCTCATCAACTCCGGCCAGTTCGGCAACGGCACGGCGATCTTCACCAACGACGGCGGGGCCGCGCGGCGCTTCCAGAACGAGATCCAGGTCGGCATGATCGGCGTCAACGTGCCGATCCCGGTGCCGGTCGCGTACTTCTCCTTCGGCGGCTGGAAGGACTCGCTGTTCGGCGACTCGAAGGCCTACGGCATCCAGGGCTTCGACTTCTTCACGCGCCAGAAGGCGATCACCTCGCGCTGGCTCGACCCCGCTACCCATGGCGGCATCAACCTCGGGTTCCCGAAGAACGACTGACGCGAGACGATCGACACACCGCGCACGCACCGCGTGCGCCTCACGAAGGAGTGATCCCGGCGATGCCCGAGCAGAGCCCCTGGTTCCGCCCCCGCGGTGCCCTCACGCGCGACGGCTGGGAGAGCGTGGTCGACGCCACGCTCCCCGGCTGGGCGCACACCGGCCTGCGGGTGGCCGACTTCGGCGACGGGGGCTCGACCGAGCTGCCCGCCGCCGAGGTCGAGCGGATCGTCGTGCCGCTCGCGGGCTCGTGCGAGATCGCATGGACGGGCGATGACGGCTCGGGCACGATCGAGCTCGAGGGTCGCACCTCGGTCTTCGAGGGCCCGACGGATGTCGCGTACCTCCCGGTCGGCACCGCGGCCGTGCTCACGGGGCGGGGCCGCATCGCCGTGGCCGAGGCGCCCGCGACCACGCGGCACCCGCTTCGCGTGATCGCCAAGGACCAGGTCGCGGTCGAGCTGCGCGGCGCCGGGCGGTCGAGCCGCCAGGTGCACAACTTCGGCACGCCCGGCAACCTCGACGCCGAGAAGCTCATCGTGTGCGAGGTGATCACGCCGGCCGAGAACTGGTCGTCGTACCCCGCGCACAAGCACGACGAGCACGTGGCCGGCCACGAGTCGCGCCTCGAGGAGATCTACTACTTCGAGTCCGAGGTCGCGCGCGACCTCGACGCCCCGGCCCAGGCCGACCCGTTCGGCATGTTCGCGACCTACACGTCGCCCGCCGGCGAGATCGAGCTCAACGCCATCGTGAAGACCGGGGATGTCGCGCTCGTGCCGTTCGGCTACCACGGCCCCGCCGTCGCGGCGCCGGGCTACGACCTCTACTACCTCAACGTGATGGCGGGCCCCGACGCCGAGCGCGAGTGGCGCATCAGCGACGACCCCGCCCACGCGTGGGTGCGATCGAGCTGGGACGCCCAGCAGATCGACCCGCGCCTGCCCTACACCGCCGACCAGGAAGGACGATGACGACCGTGGAGACCAAGCGGATGACGGTGGCGCAGGCCCTCGTCGAGTTCCTCGCCCGCCAGTGGACGGTGGACGGCGACATCCGGGAGCGCACCATCCCCGGGATCTTCGGCATCTTCGGCCACGGCAACGTGGCCGGCATCGGCCAGGCGCTGCGCCAGGCGAACGAGCTCGAGCCCGACCTCATGCCGTACTACCAGGCCCGCAACGAGCAGGCCATGGTGCACCAGTCGGTCGGGTACGCGCGCATGCACCGCCGTCGCGGCACCTACGCCTCGGCGGCCTCCGTCGGACCCGGCGCCGCCAACATGCTGACCGGCGCCGCGCTCGCCACGAGCAACCGGATGCCCGCGCTGCTGCTGCCGAGCGACACGTTCGCGACGCGCGTGGCCGACCCGGTGCTGCAGCAGCTCGAGCTGCCGCACGACATCGGCATCCAGGTGACCGACGCGTTCCGGCCCCTCTCGCGGTTCTTCGACCGCGTGCAGCGGCCCGAGCAGCTCTACTCGATCGCCCTCGCGGCGATGCGCGTGCTCACCGACCCCGCCGAGACCGGCGCGGTCACGATCGCGCTGCCCGAGGACGTGCAGGCCGAGGTCGTCGACGTGCCGATCGAGTTCCTGCAGGAGCGCGAGTGGCACCTCCGCCGCCCCGTGCCCGAGCGCGCGCCGCTCGAGCGCGCGGTCGCCGCCATCCGTTCGGCGAAGCGGCCGGTCATCGTCGCCGGCGGCGGCGTGATCTACTCGGGCGCGGAAGACGTGCTGCGCCGCCTCGTCGAGGCGACCGGCATCCCCGTCGGCACCTCGCAGGCCGGCGGCGGCGCGCTGCCGTGGGATCACGCGCAGTACCTCGGCGGCATCGGCGCGACCGGCACGACCGCGGCGAACCGCCTCGCGGCCGAGGCCGACGTCGTCATCGGCATCGGCACGCGCTACAGCGACTTCACCACCGCGAGCCGCACCGTGTTCCAAGACCCCGACGTGCGGTTCGTCAACGTCAACGTCGCCGCGTTCGACGCGTACAAGCACGGCTCGCAGCTCCCGGTGATCGCCGATGCGCGCGAGGCGCTCGAGGCGCTGCTCGTCGAGCTCGACGGCTTCCGCGTCGATGCGGCGTACGCCGAGCGCATCGAACGGGAGAACCGCGAGTGGGATGCCGCGGTCGACGCGGCGTTCGCGCCATCCGGCCTCGACCGCCCCGGCCAGCCCGAGATCATCGGCGCCGTGCAGGCGGCGAGCGACCCCACCGACGTCATCGTGCAGGCCGCCGGCTCACTGCCGGGCGACCTGCACAAGCTCTGGCGCGTGCGCGACCCGCTCGGCTACCACGTCGAGTACGCCTTCTCGTGCATGGGCTACGAGATCGCCGGCGGCCTCGGCGTGCGCCGCGGAGCACCCGACCGCGACGTCATCGTGATGGTGGGCGACGGCTCGTACCTCATGCTGCACACCGAGCTCGTGACCGCCGTGGCCGAGGGCCTGAAGATCATCGTGGTCATCATCCAGAACCACGGATACGCGTCGATCGGGCACCTCTCCGAGACGGTGGGTTCCGACCGGTTCGGCACCTGGTACCGCACCTACGACGAGGGCACCCGCAACTTCCAGGGCGAGCAGGTCCTGCCGATCGACCTCGCCGCGAACGCCCGCTCGTACGGCGTCGACGTCATCGAGGTCGAGCCCAGGCCCGGCGCCATCCGCGACCTGCAGGCCGCACTCGCGACGGCGAAGGCGTCGGACCGGTCGACGGTGATCCACCTCGAGTCGGACCCGCTCGTGTACGCGCCCGACGGCGAGGGCTGGTGGGACGTTCCCGTGGCCCCGGAGGCCGAGATCGAAGTGACGAGGACCGCCTACCAGGCGTACCTCGTCGACAAGGCGAAGCAGCGTCCGCTGCTCGGATGAGGAAGAGAGACGACGTGGCTGACAGCATCCGCATCGGCACCGCACCCGACTCGTGGGGCGTGTGGTTCCCCGACGACCCGAACCAGGTGCCGTGGCAGCGGTTCCTCGACGAGGTCGTCGAGGCCGGATACACGTGGATCGAGCTCGGGCCGTACGGCTACCTGCCGACCGACCCGGAACAGCTCGCAGACGAGCTCGGCTCGCGCGGACTCAAGCTCTCCGCCGGCACGGTGTTCACGGGCTTCCACAAGGGCGACGACCAATGGCAGCGCGCGTGGGACCAGGCGCTCGCGGTGGCCGGGCTCGCCTCGAAGCTCGGCGCCGAGCACCTCGTCGTGATCCCCGACCTGTGGCGCAGCGACGCGACGAGCGAGGTGCTCGAGTCGCGCACGCTCGACGACGAGCAGTGGAAGCGACTGGCCGCCGGCCACGACCGCCTCGGCAAGGCACTGCTCGAGGAGTTCGGCATGAAGCAGCAGTTCCACTCGCACGCCGACAGCCACGTCGGCACGTACCGCGAGGTCGAGCGGTTCCTGCACGAGACGGATGCCGCGTACACCAACCTGTGCCTCGACACCGGCCACTTCTCGTACTACGGCGGCGACAACCTCGCGCTGATCGACGCCTACCCGGAGCGCATCGGCTACCTGCACCTCAAGCAGGTCGACACCACGCTGCTCTTCGACGTGCTGAAGAACGACGTGCCGTTCGCCGAGGCCGTGACGATGGACATCATGTGCGAGCCGGGCACCCCCGGCGGAGTGCCCGAGTTCGGCCCGATCATCGAGCGGGTCGCCCGGATCGACCCGAACATCTTCGGCATCGTCGAGCAGGACATGTACGGCTGCTCGGTCGACCGCCCGTTCCCGATCGCCAAGCGCACGATCGATCACATCTTCGAGACGACGGAGGCCGCCCGTGTCGACTGACCTCGCCGCACCCGTCGTCGCACCCCCGACCAGCGAAGGAGCTCCCACCATGACCAGCACCGATCTCCGCATCGGCGTCGTCGGCGCCGGCCTCATGGGCGCCGACCACGTCGCCCGCATCACGCACCGCATCAGCGGCGCCACGGTCTCGGCGATCGTCGAGCCCGACGCCGGGCGAGCGGATGCCGCGACCGCCGCCGCACCCGGATCGCGCGCGTTCTCGCGCATCGAGGACGCCCTCGACGCCGACGCGCTCGACGCGGTGCTCATCGCGACACCGGGCCAGTTCCACGAGCCCGTGCTCATGCCCGCACTGGCCGCGGGACTGCCGATCCTCTGCGAGAAGCCGCTCACACCCGACTCCGAGTCGTCGTGGCGCGTGCTCGAGGCCGAGCAGAAGCTCGACCGCCCGCACATCCAGGTCGGCTTCATGCGCCGCTTCGACGCCGAGTACCAGCAGCTCAAGCAGCTCATCGACTCCGGCGACGCCGGCCAGCTCGTCATGCTCCGCTGCGTGCACCGCAACGGCCAGGTGCCCGACACGTACACGCAGCCGATGCTCATCAACGATTCGGTCGTCCACGAGTTCGACGTCGTGCCGTGGCTCGCGGGCAGCGACATCCGCTCGGTCGAGGTGAAGTACCCTCGCCGCAACGCGCTCTCGCCCGACCACCTGCGCGAGCCGATCCTCGTGCTCATGGAGCTCGAGAACGGCGTCCTCGTCGACGTCGAGATGAACGTCTCGATCCAGTTCGGCTACCAGGTCGCCACCGAGGCGGTCTTCGAGTCGTCGCTCGCGCGCATCGGGCAGCCGTCGGGGCTGCAGGCCTGGAAGGACGGCCGCTTCTCGATCGCCGAGCACCAGAGCTTCAAGACCCGCTTCGCCTCAGCGTACGACGCGCAGATCCAGCGGTGGGTCGACGCGGTCGCGCGCGGCACCATCGACGGCCCGAACGCCTGGGACGGCTATCGCGTGGCCGTCGCCTGCGAGGCCGGCGTCAAGGCCCTCGACGGCGGCGTCATCCCGGTCGAGCTGCCCGAGCGCCCGGCCTTCTACGCCTGAGCTGCCCGCCCGAGACCGGAGGAGACCCGCAGATGGTGACGATCGCCCTCGACCCAACGCCCTTCCACCACGACCACGCGCTGCTCGACTTCCCCGACGTCGTCGCGCGACTCGGCTACGACGCGATGCAGCTCACGCCGCACGTCGACTTCACGCCGTTCTTCCGATACCCCAAGGCGGATGACGCGCTGGTCGCCGCACTGAAGAAGCGCGCCGCCGATGCGGGCGTGCGGATCCCGGCGATCCTGCCGGTGCACCGCATCTCGTGGCCCGACGAGCCCCAGCGCGAGGCGGCCGTGCGGAACTTCCAGCGGGTCATCGAGCTCGCGGTGCAGCTCGAGATCCCGGTGATCAACACCGAGTTCAGCGGGCGGCCCGAGCGGTCGGAGGACTCGGAGGACGCGTTCTACCGGTCGATGGAGGTGCTGCTGCCGCGCATCGAGCGGGAGGGCCTGCGGCTGAACATCGACCCGCACCCCGACGACTTCGTCGAGGACGGGCTCGAGGCCTGGCGCGTCATCCGCGGCCTGAACTCGCCGTCGGTCGGGTTCGTCTACGTCGCCTCGCACACGTTCCACTACGGCGACCGGGCCACGACGCTGATCCCCGAGCTCGGCGACCGCCTCGGCGCGGTGTACACGGCCGACACGTTCGACCACCACCGCTCGCACGGGCTCAGGTACATCTCGAACCCGCCCGGCAATGCCGCGCGGGTGCACCAGCACCTGCGCATCGGCGACGGCGACGTGGACTGGGCCGAGTTGTTCGGCACGCTCGCATCGACCGGATACCTCGACCGCGACGACGCCCTCATCGTGTCGAACGTGTTCGCCGAGGACGAGACCGCCGACGAGGTCTCGCGGTTCCAGCTCTCGCGCCTGCGCGAGCTCATCCAGCGCGCGGGCGCATGAGGGTCGGCCTCGTCGGGTACGGCTTCGGCGGACGGTACTTCCACGCCCCACTCATCGCTGCGCTCGACGGGGTCGAGTTCGCGGGCGTCGTCACTCGATCACCGGATCGCCGGTTGGAACTGACCGGCGATCTCGGCGTCTCCGCGCCGCCCGCGTTCGACTCCGTCACCGAGCTCGTCGCCGCAGGCGTCGACCTCGTGACGGTCTCGATCCCGCCCGAGTCGCGCGGCCCGGTCGTGCGAGAACTGCTCGACGCCGGCGTCGCCGTCGTGAGCGACAAGCCGTTCGCCATGACGCTCGACGAGGGGCGGTCGCTCGCCGACCACGCAGCGTCGCGCGGCGTCCCGCTCACCGTGTTCCACAACCGGCGCTGGGATTCCGAGGCGCTCACGATCGCCCGCGCCGTCGCCGACGGGCTCGTCGGCGAGGTCCGCTCGTGCGAGTCGAACCTCGACCGCTGGGAGCCGTGGGTCGCCGAGACTTCGACGGGCGGAGGCTACCTGCTCGACCTCGGCAGCCATCTCGTCGACCAGGTCCGCGAGGTGTTCGGCCCGGTCGCTCGCGTGCTCGCGGTGGTCGACCGCACGCCTGGGTTCCCGCTGGAGACCGGCTTCCTGCTCGTCCTGGAGCACGAGTCCGGCCTCCGCTCCCGCGTGACCGCGAACAGCATCCAGGCGGGCGACTACCCGCGATTCCGGCTCACGGGCTCCGAGGGCTCACTCGTGATCGAGGGCCTCGACATCCAGACCGAGCAGGTGCTCGATGGGATCTCGCCGGCCGACTCCGCTTGGGGCGTCGAGCCGCCCGCCCGTGCCGGCGTGCTGCACCGCCCCGACGGCACGCGATCGTCGGTGCCGCGCGAGCGCGGCGACTGGAGCTCGTTCTACCGCGGCACCGTCGACGCGCTCCGCACGGGTTCGCCACTGCCGGTGCCGATCGAGGGCGCGCTCGCGACGCTCGCGATCCTCGAGGCTGCGGTCGAGAGCAACCGCGTCGGCGGCTGGGTGGTGCCCGCCGCCTGAGCGCCGGCGGCGCCCCGTGCCGCCCCGTGCCGCCCCGTGCTCCACCTCAACGGCCTCCGCACCGGCCGACGTGGCGCAGAGCGTGCCGAACTGGCGCAGTGGGCCGGTGGCACGCGGTGGCACGCCCGGCGCGAGCAGCCGCCGTGGCGCACAGCGTGCCGAACTGGCGCGGCGGTGGGGCGGGCCCGTCCCGGGGACACACGAAGGGGGCCGGATGCGACATCCGGCCCCCTTCGTCGTACCCCTCGATCAGTCGGTGGCGTACTTGACCTTGAAATGCTCCTCGAGGTCCTCGAGGGTGTGGCCCCGGGTCTCCGGCACGCTCGTCACCGTGAACAGCAGCGCGAGCAGCCCCACCGCGGCGAACAGGTAGAACGTGCCGAAGCCGAGCGCCTCGACGAGCGACGGGAAGACGAGCGAGATGGTCGCGTTCGTCGCCCACAGCACGAGCACCGTGATGCCGATCATGAGGCCGCGCATCTTGAGCGGGAAGATCTCGGCGATCATGAGCCAGGCGAGCGGGCCGATGGTGCCCTGCATGATCGCGATGAAGGCGATGATGAAGAGGAGCAGCAACCACGGGCGCACCGGGTTGTCGGGCGGCAGCACCGTGCCGACGGTGCCGACCGCGAGGTGGGCCGTCGTGGTGCCGATGAACCCGAAGATCATGAGCGTGCGCCGGTTGAACTTGTTGATGATGGCGAGCGCGACGAGCATGGCCCCGACGGAGGCGACGCCGTTGAGCACGTTGAAGCTCAGCGCGGCGTTGCGGCTGAAGCCGGCCTCCTCGAGCACCTGGGTGCCGTAGTACATCATCGAGTTGATGCCGGTGAGCTGCTGGTAGGCGGCGATGCCGATGCCGATGAAGAGCAGGCGGCGGATCCAGCGCTGCGAGCGGATGTCGGCCCAGGTGCCGGACTGCTCCTCCTTCTCGACGGCGTAGAGCTCGCGCACCTCGTCCATCTCGGCGACGGCGCGCTCCTCGGACCGGACGGTGCGGAGCACGGTGAGCGCCTCGTCGTCGCGACCCTTCGCGACGAGCCAGCGTGGGCTCTCCGGCATCCGGAGCATGCCGAAGAAGAGCACGAACGCCGGGAGCACCGCGACCGCGAGCATGTAGCGCCACACGTTCTCATTGCCGCCCCAGATGTTGCCGATGATCGCGTTGATGAGGAACGCGAGGAACTGGCCCGAGACGATCATGAGCTCGTTGCGCGAGACGAGCGAGCCGCGCTTCTCGAACGGCGCGACCTCGGCGAGGTACACGGGCACGGTCACGGACGCGCCGCCGACCGCGAGGCCGAGGATGAAGCGGAAGATCAGCAGCACCTCGTACGTCGGCGCGATCACGCAGCCGCCCGCGCCGATGAAGAACAGCACCGCGAGGATGATGATGTTGGTGCGCCGGCCGATCGCGTCGGAGATGCGGCCGCCGAAGAAGGCGCCGATTCCCGCGCCGATGAGGAGCACGAACGTGATCATGCCCTCTTCGATGGGCGTGAGGCCGAAGTAGTCGACCATGAACGAGAGGGCGCCGTTGAGCACGCCGGTGTCGTACCCGAAGAGCAGGCCGCCGAAGGTGGCGATGACCGCGATGAGGCCGATGCGGCGGTTGTAGGGTCCGTTGCCGAGCGGTGGCAGGGAGACCGCCACCGCGTTCGTGATGAGGGGCGGATGCGACATGAGCGCTCCTTCGCGGGTGTCGACCGCCGGAGCATCCGACGGCATCGTCTATTTGTCAGGACAATATAGCAAAGATCGCATGCCGCGACAAGCGCCGTCGAGCCGCGCGCGAAAACGGCCGGGGTCGCCCCCGGCCGTTCCCTCGCGACGAATGTCGAACGCAGCTCAGAACGTTCCCGCCCGGAACCGCTCCACGCCGACAGCACCCTCGACGACCGCCGCCGTCAGCTCCTCGACGCTCGTGTCCTCGCGCCGCACGTCGAGGATCTTGCGACCGTGGTTCATCACGATGTGCCGATCGCAGACCTGGTAGGCGTGGTGGAGGTTGTGCGTGACGAGCACCGAGCTGACGCCCTCGCCCTTGAGCTGGCGGAGGTAGGAGAGCAGCGCCTCGGTCGCGCGGACCGCGAGGGCCGAGGTCGGCTCGTCGAGGATCAGCAGGCTTCGCTTGAAGTGCACGGCCCGGGCGATCGCGACGGCCTGCGCCTGTCCGCCCGAGAGCGAGCCGACCAGCTGCTTGGCGCTCTTGATGCCCTCGATCGTGACGACGGTGTCGAGGATGTCGGTCGTGATCCGGTCCATCTCCTTCATCTTCATGAGGCCGAGCGGGTTGGTGATCTCACGGCCCATGAAGATGTTCCGCGTGATCGACATCTGGGGCACGAGGGCCGAGTCCTGGAAGATCGTCTCGACGCCGAGCTCCTCGGTCTTCTGGCGGTTGATGTTGTCGTACCGCTCGCCCTCCCAGAAGTAGGCGCCGCCGGTCATCGGCACGACGCCGCTCATGATCTTGACGAGCGTCGACTTGCCGGCGCCGTTGTCGCCGAGCAGGCCCACGACCTCGTTCTTGCCGATCGTGAACGAGACGTCGTCGAGCACGGTGTTCGCGCCGTACCGCTTGGTGACGCCCTCGACGCGGAGGAGTTCCTCGGTGGTGGCGGTCGTCTCGGTCATGACGCCTTTCCTTCCATGAGCTTGTTGAAGATGGCGGCGACCACGATGATCAGGCCGACGAAGAGCTGGATGTAGAAGCCCGGCGCCTTGGCGAGGATCAGCCCGTTCTCGATGATGCGGATGAGCGCGGCGCCGATGATCATGCCGAGGATCGTGCCGCGGCCGCCGAGGAGCGAGGTGCCGCCGACGACCGCGGCGGCGATCGCCATGAGCGTGTAGTCGACGGTCGAGCCGGGCTGCATCGAGGTCGTGCGGACGGCGATGAGGATGCCCGCGAAGCCGACGAGTGCGCCGAAGATGCCGAACGCGAGGAGCTTCACCTTGTTCGGGTTGATCGAGATCGCCTTCGCCGCCGAGGCGTTGCCGCCGACCGCGAAGATGTGGTTGCCGAGCTTGTGGCGGTGCAGGAACAGCCAGCCGACGACGCCGATCACCAGGAGCCACAGGAGCTGGGCGCGGAAGACGCCGAAGTCCCCGACGAACAGGTTGGTCAGCACGTCGTCCTTGGCACCGCTCAGGATGGCCGGCGAGGTTCCGTTCACGAAGAAGCTCGCGCCGACCCAGAAGAAGCCCATGCCGAGCGTCGCGATGAACGACGGGATCTTGGTGACGACCACGATCAGGCCGTTGATCAGCGCGATGCCGACGCCGCTGGCGAGACCCGCTGCGACACCCCATCCCCAGCCGACGGCCTCGGAGACGCGGATGAAGACGATGGCGCTGAAACCGAGGTTGGCGCCGAGGCTCAGGTCGAACTCGCCGGCGATCATGAGGATGCCGGCGGCGATGCCGAGCAGTGCGAGCACCGGGATGCTCTGCGAGATCACGCCCGACAGGTTGTTGGGCGAGAGGAACGGGAACGAGGAGGGGGCGACGAGCCCCGCGATGATGAACCCGATCAGCACCACCAGGAAGATGATGCCGATCTCGAGGGAGCCCCGACCGCGGGTGTAGCGGATGGTGTCGCGGAGCTTCTCGCCGAACGTGGTGGGCACCGAGTCGGCGAGGGTCTTCGATCTGGTGGCGACGGAGGTGGTGTTCAGCGGCGCCGTCAGCACGTGCTGTTCGTGCTGCTCCGTCGGCGCGTTCTTCGTCTGGGACATGGTCACGCTTTCTGTGGGTCGCTGCTGCGACGATCAGTGGAGTGAGGGGGGCCGAGGGGCGACCGGGCGGATCGCCCCTCGGCCGGAGGGTGCTAGAAGCGCACGCCCTGGAGGTCGTCCTCTTCGAGGAACGCGACGTTGCTCTCGTCGATCAGACCGGTACCGCCCGAATTGATGTTCGCGGGAGCGAGGCCGAAGTCGAGCCAGAGCACGCCCTGCATGACCGACTGGAAGCCCTGCACGTAGCCCTGCTGGTCGGCAGTCGCGATGATGTCGCCGTTCTTGATGCCGTCGATCACCTGGGGAGAGGTGTCGAAGCCGACGACGGGAACGCTGACGCCGGCGGCGGCCATGGCCGCGACGACGTTGCGGTGCGGCGTGCCGCCGAGCGGCGTGATGGCCTTCACGTCGGGGTTCGCCGTGAGCCAGGCGGTCATCGAGTTGAGCGCCTCCTCGTCAGCACCCGAGGTGCGCAGGAACTCGCCGGTCGCACCGACCTCGTCGAGCGTCTCCTGGACGCCGCCACCGCGCTGGATCGCGTAGTTCTGCTCGGGCTCCTCGGCGGGGAAGAGCACCTTGTCGCCGGCCTGGAGGTCGACCTCCTCGAGCAGCCGGGCGCCGACCAGCGTGCCGACCTCGAAGAAGTCCTGGCCGACGAACGCCGAGACGCAGTCGGCGGCGCTCTCCGGTGCCGGAACGTTGAAGGCGATGACCTCGATGCCGGCATCGGCGGCGTCGCAGGCGACCTCCACCCACTTCTCGCCTTCGTTGAAGGGCATGAAGATGATCGACGGTTCGGTCGCGATGGCGGTCGAGACGAGGTCGACCATCTTGTCGGGGTCGCCCTCGGCCGTCTGGTGCGTGAGCTCGAGACCGCCGAGTTCGGCGGCGTCCTCGGCGCCGTTGAGGATCTGCGCCCAGAAGACGTCACTGGCGGGGTTGTAGTACGTGAAGAAGTAGGCATCGCGGGCGTCGGACCGGGAGCCGAAGCCCGACTCGAGGCCGCCGGACTCCGACGAGCTCGTCTCGGCGCCGGCGGTGCAGCCGGTCAGCGCCAGGGCGGCAGCGCCCGCGAGAGCGGCGACGGCCGCGACCGGGCGGATTCGGGTTGCAATCACTTCGTTGTGTCCCTCCGTGGGGCCGGCCTCTCCGATGAGAACCGGGCTGTGTGACGCTCACCGTACACATGCTCTGAGCAAAGGTCAACAGTATGTCCTGACATTTTTACGTAGAAGGATCGTCGGACCACGAAAAGCCGCCCTCGCGCGCGTGGCGCAAGGGCGGCGGGTCGAGGTGCGGGACTGCGGCTAGCGCTCGACGAGCGTCATCTCGAAGGAGTACAGATCGGGGCGGTAGCAGTGCTGCCCCCACTCGACGGCGCGGCCGGAGTTGTCGAAGGCCGTGCGGGACATCGTCAGCACGGCCGAGCCCTTGGGGATGTCGAGCAGGCCGGCCTCCTGGCTCGTCGCATCGCGCGCGCCGATGCGCTGCTTGGCGACCCGCATCGTCACGCCCCGCGCGCGCATCAACTGGTAGAGGCCGTGCTTGGAGAGGTCACCGAGGTCGAGGTCGGTGAACTCCTCAGGCAGCACGTTGTCGAGGATGGCGATCGGCACTCCGCCGGCCGAGCGGAGCCGCTTGATGTGCAGCACCGAGCTGCCGCGATCGACGCCGAGCTCCTCGGCGATGCGCTCGTCGGCCTCGCCGATCTCCATGGAGAGCACCCTCGTCTCGGGCTTCTGGCCGGTGCGCTCGAGATCCTCGTAGAGGCTGGTGAGCTCGACGCTGCGGCTCACCTTGCCGTGCACGACCTGCGTGCCGATGCCGCGCCGACGCACGAGCAAGCCCTTGTCGACGAGCTCCTGGATGGCTCGGCGGATGGTCGGTCGCGAGAGGCCGAGGCGGTTGCCGAGCGCGACCTCGTTCTCCAGGCGGGAGCCGGGCGGGAGCCGGCCATCGTGGATGGCTGCCTCGAGGCGGCTCGAAATCTGGAAGTAGAGCGGCACCGGCCCCGCGCGGTCGAGGTCGATGAAGAGGTCGACCGGGAGCGTCTGGTTCGGTTCCGCCATGCGTATCCCTCCTGCCGCGGCCATCGCGACATGATGTCAAGACAATATCAGGCCTTTCCATCGGGGGACAATGTCAGGTCGATCGCGTGGCGGGACCCGCCATCCGATCTGTCATTAGTTGTAATGTCCGAACATACTGTCTAAACTGCCGACGGGCGCACCGACGCGCGGGGCGTCACCTCTCGGACCACTTGGAGATCCCATGACCGACGCACCGACCCTCGACGTCGCGACGCTTCCCCTTCGCATCGCCGCGAAGACCACCCCGACCAGCCTCTGGAACGATTCCGCCGATCCGCGGGAACTCGCTCGCTCGATCGAATTCGGCGCGGTCGGCGCGACCTGCAATCCGGTCATCGCGCTCGCCGCCATCCGGAGCGACCTCGCGACCTGGGGTCCGCGCATCGCGCAGCTCGCCCAGGAGCACCCGACCGCGGGGGAGTCCGAGCTCGGCTGGAGGGTCGTCGAGGAGCTCTCGATCGAGGCGGCGCGCCTGCTCGAGCCGGCATTCCGAGAGAGCGGCGGCCGCAACGGACGCCTCTCCATCCAGACCGACCCGCGCCTGCACCGCGACGCCGACGCGCTCGTCGAGCAGGCCGTGCGGTTCTCGGCGCTCGCCGAGAACATCATCGTGAAGATCCCAGCCACCGCCACCGGCATCCGCGCGATCGAGGAGGCAACCTTCCGGGGCGTCAGTATCAACGCGACGGTCTCGTTCACGGTGCCGCAGGCGCTCGCCGTCGCCGAGGCGATCGAGCGCGGGCTCGACCGCCGCGCGGCCGCGGGCCTGCCCGAGCGCGAGTTCGGCTCGGTCGTGACCATCATGGGCGGGCGCCTCGACGACTGGCTCAAGGCGTGGGTCGAGCGGCACCGCATCCTGATCGACCCCGGCGTCCTCGAGTGGGCCGGCGTCGCCGCGCTCAAGCGCGCGCACGCGCTCTTCGTCGAGCGCGGCTACCGCTCACGGGTGCTCTCGGCCGCGTTCCGCAACCACATGCAGTGGTCGGAGCTGCTCGGCGGCGACCTCGTCGTCTCGCCGCCCTTCGACTGGCAGCTGCGCATCAACGAGAACGGCATCCCGGTCGAGCACCGGATCGACCGACCCGTCGACCCGGGCATCATCGCGACGCTGCTCGAGAAGGTGCCCGAGTTCCGCCGCGCCTACGAGCCCGAGGGCATGTCCGTCGACGAGTTCGCGGACTTCGGTGCGACCCGGCGCACCCTGCGCCAGTTCCTCGAGGCGGATGCCGCGCTCGACGCGCTCGTGCGCGACATCCTCGTCCCGGCGCCCTGACGCTCCGGGCACACGACTGCGGGCGGGGCGCCATGCCGGTGGCGCCCCGCCCGCTTCTTCGTGCCCGTGCTCAGCTCAGTGACGCGCTGAGCGCCGCGTCGGCGTCCTTGAGCACCTTCGCAGCGACCTCGATGCCTTCGATGCGGCCGAGCTCGACGTCTTCGTGTTCGATGTTGACGTAGATGTCGGGGTCGACCTCGTGCAGGGCTCGGAGGAACTCGGTCCAGAAGGCCACGTCGTGGCCCTTGCCGAGGGCCACGAAGTCCCACGGGGCCGGCTTCGGCCATTCGTTGGCCCACTCGTCGCCACCGAGGTTCGTGCGCGGCTCGTCGGGGGAGAGTCGGCGGAACCGGTTGTCGAGCACGCCGTAGAGCGCGGCGGTCTCGGGGTTGACGCGCACGTCCTTGGCGGCGGCCTGGTACACGAGTCCGCCGAGATGGCGCACGACCGCGACCGGGTCCATCTGCTGCCAGAACAGGTGGGATGCGTCGAGCTCGACGCCCACGTTGGTCGCGCCGGTCAGCTCGATCAGCTTGTGCACGTCGGCCGAGTTGAACACGATGTTCTGCGGGTGCAGTTCGAGCGCGACCTTGACGTCGTGATCGCCTGCGAGCCGGTCGATTTCGCGCCAGAAGTCGGCCGCGATCTTCCACTGGTGGTCGAGCACGTCGAGCGCGGCCGAGTTCCACGCGTTCACGATCCAGTTCGGGCGGCGGCCGCCGGGCTCGCCGGCCGGGAGGCCCGACATCGTCACCACGCGGTGCTGGCCGAGGCGCTCGGCGAGACGGATGGCACGGCGCACGTCCTCGGCGTGCCTCTCACCGATCGCGGGGTCGGGGTGCAACGGGTTCCCGTTGCAGTTCAGGCCGGCGACCGACACCCCGGTGCCCTCGAAGATCCCGAGGAAGTCGTCGCGCGCGGCGTCGGATTCGAGGATGTCGTCGAAGGTCGGCACATGCACCGCCGGGAGGAACCCGCCCGTGTTGATCTCGAGGCCGGTCAGGCCCAGGCCGGCCACGACCTCGATCGCCTCGGGGAGGCTCCGGTCGTGCAGGATCGCGTTGTACAGTCCGAGTCGCATCGTCACGCACCCACCTTCACGCACGCGCCGCCCTGCGCGGCAGATCTGGCCACCGCGTCGAGGATCAGCATGTTGTGCAGGCCCTCCTCGAACGTGGCGTTCCGCGGCAGCGAATCCGACTCGGGAATGCCCGCGATCTCCTCGAGGAATGCGCGCGCCTGGAACAGGAAGCCCTCGTTCTGGCCGAAGCCGACGCCGGAGACGTCGATCGGGAGGCCGCCCGCGACGTACGGGTGCGGCGTGCCGAGCGCGACCGTGCGGTAGCCGCGCTGCTCGACGGGTCCCTCCGCGAGGTAGAGATGGATCTCGGCCGGGCGAGCCTGGTCGAACCGCGCGGCGCCCTTCGAGCCGAAGACCTCGAGCGTGAGGTCGTTCGCGTGGCCGGCGGCGACCCGCGAGACTTCGACCGTGCCCGCGGCGCCGCTCGCGAAGCCGAGCGAGAACGTCGCGTAGTCGTCGTTCTCGACGGTCGCCGTCTCGTTGCTCACCGCGGTGGTACCGTGCCCGGACACCGCGCCGAGCGGCTTCGGACGCTCGGCGATCACGGTGCTGAAGCGTCCGCCTCGGACATCCGTGACGTCGCCGCCGAGGAACTCGGCCAGGTAGGAGACGTGGCTGCCGACGTCTGCGAGCGCGCCCGAGCCCTGAGGGCCCGCGAAGCGCCAGCTGAAGCCGATGCGCGGGTCGGCGGCGTAGTCGGTCCAGTAGCGGGAGCTGAAGTGCAGCACATCGCCGAGCACCCCGGTCTGGATGAGCTCGCGGATGTACGCGATGCCGGGAGCGCGCCGATAGGTGAGCCCGATGCGCGCGAGCGAGTCGGCCGCGCCGGCGGCATCCGCCATCGCCCGGGCGTCGTCGATCGAATCGGAGAGCGGCTTCTCGCACAGCACGTGCTTGCCGGCGTCGAGCAGACCCTCGACGATCTCGCGGTGAAAGTGGTTGGCCACGACTACCGACACGACGTCGATGTCGTCGGCCTCGGCGATGGCCTGCCACGACGTGTCGTGGCGGGAGTATCCGAAGCGCCGGGCGGCGGACTCGGCGAGCGGCTCGTACGCGTCGGCGATGGAGACGAGGCGCACCGGCGGGAGGATGCTCTCGTAGGTCGCCGGGGCGTTCCGGTACGCGGCGGCGTGGGCCTTGCCGGCCATGCCCGCTCCGATCACGGCGACGCCGATGTCGGTGGTGCTCAATTCTCCTCCAGTGGAAGACGGGACCGGCCACCTCCACGGCGCCGGTGCGGTGAGGAGCGCAAGTGGAGCGCTCCAACGACACTGTAGTATTGTGTAAATGTCCTGTCAAAGTTAATCGAGATCAGGAGGACGGATGGCCGGCGGACGCCCCACGATCTACGACGTCGCCGCAGCCGCGGGCGTGTCGAAGTCGCTCGTCTCGCTCGTCCTCCGCGGGTCGCCGCGCGTGAGCGATGCGTCGCGTCGCGAGGTCGAAGCGGCGATCCAGCGGCTGGGCTACCGGCCGAGCCGCGCGGCCGCGTCGCTGGCGGCGCACCGCACCCACGGCGTGGGCCTGCTCATCGACGACTACACCAACCCGTGGTTCGTGGATCTCGTGCGCGGCCTGCAGGACGCGCTCGCCCCTGAGGGCTACCGGTTGAGCGTGGTCGAGATCGCGACGGCGTCGGTCGCCGAGGATCCCGTCGACGGGCTGCTGTCGGCGCGCCCGGACGGCATCGTCGCCGCGATGGAGGTGCCGGACGCGCTGCGAACGCCCGGTGCTCCGCCCGTGGTGGTCGCCGGAACGCGCGGGTCGATTCCGCCGGCGATGGATGCCGTCGCGAACGACGACGACCGCGGCGCCCGGCTGGCGACCGAGCACCTGATCGCGCTCGGGCACGAGAGGATCGGCCACCTCCCCGTCGACGGCGGATCCGGGCGCGCTCGAGCGGACGGTTTCACGACGGCAGTCCTCAGCTCCGGGCGGGAGCCCGTGCTCGCCTCACCCGTCCCCGCCGCGACCGAAGTCGCCGGGTACCTGAGCGCACGGGAGCTGCTCCGGGTGCATCCCGAGATCACCGCGATCTTCGCTGCGAACGATGCCATGGCACTCGGCGCACTCGGTGCCGCGCGCGAGCTCGGACGCTCGGTCCCCGACGACCTCTCCGTCGTCGGATACGACAACACCTCGCTCGCCCGGGCGCGCCTGATCGACCTGACCACGATCGACGACCGCAGCCTCGAGGTCGGCCGTGAGGCGGGTCGCCTCCTGCTCGCCCGGATGCGCGGATCGAACGGGCCGCACGTGCGCACCGTCCTCGAGCCCGCGCTCATCGTGGGCAGCACGGCGGGTCCGCCCGGGAAGTGATGCGATCGGTATTCGCGAGACCTACCCTGTTCACATGGCACCCGTTCCGCGGCGCACGGCCGCTCAACCCGCGATCGCGTCGACGTCTCGCCGGGGGGTTCGCGCCGGGCTCGCGGTGGCGGTCGTCGCCGCGATGGCCTTCGCGTTGAGCGCGTGCACGTTCGGGCAGGACGACATCGACACGAGCCCGATCGACGGCGGCGACTTCGCCGACGACGGCTGCACGAGCGTCGTCGTCGCGACCTCCTCCGAGAAGGTCAACATGCTCGACGCCCTGGCCGCGGCGTTCAAGGAGTCGCCCGAGCACGCCGCGCTCGACGAGTGCGCGACGGTGCGGCCGGTCAACGTGTCGTCGGGGGACGCCACGCGGTTCCTCACCGCGGGCGGCGACTGGCCCGACGAGGACGCGCGGCGCTGGCCGACGCTCTGGTCGCCCGCCTCGACCGTGTGGACCGAGCGGGTCGCGGCCGCGGCATCCGCCTCGCTCGTCGGCGAACCCGTGTCGTTCACGCACACGCCGATCATCTTCGCCATGCCCGAGACGATGGCGAAGGCCCTCGGCTGGCCCGACGCCGAGATCGGCATCTCCGACCTCGAAGCGCTCTGCGCAGACCCGGACGGCTGGAGCAGCGCGGGCAAGCCGATCTGGGGCTCGTTCAAGATCTCGAAGACCAACCCGAACACGTCGACGACCGGCCTGTCGGCCATCCTGATGCAGTCGTACGAGGCATCCGGCAAGACGTCCGACCTGACCGCAGCGGATGTCGCGGCCGCCGAGGAATTCTCGCGGGTGTTCGAGGAGTGCGTCATCCACTACGGGGACACGACCGGCAAGGTGCTCACGACGCTCTACGACGAGACGCAGCACGGCGCGGGCGGCTCCGGCTACGTCTCGGCCGTGGCGCTCGAGGAGACCTCGATGCTCAACTACAACCAGGGCAACCCCGACTCGCACACCGTGCAGCCCGGCGAGACCCTGACGCCGCCGAAGGAGAAGCTCGTCGCGATCTACCCGTCTGGCGGGTCGATGTGGTCGGACAATCCCATCACCGTGCTCGGCGCCGATTGGGTGACCGACGTCCAGCGCACCGCCGGGCAGGCATTCGTCGAGTTCCTCGCCACCGAGCCGGCCCAGCGGATCCTGCCGGACTACGGATTCCGGCCGCTCGACGAGTCGGTGCCGCTCGGCGACCTCTTCACCGAGCGGTACGGCGTCGATCCCGCGGGACCGGCGGTCACGCTGCCCCGTCCGGGCGTCGACGTGGTGTCGGCCGCGCTCGACCAGTGGGCGCAGATCCGCAAGCCGTCGTCGGTGCTCGAGCTCATCGACGTGTCCGGCTCGATGGACGAGCCGATCGGAGACGGCCGGTCGAAGCTCGACGGCGCGATCGATGGCGCCCAGGCGACGCTCGGCCACTTCCGCGGCACCGACGAGGTGGGCATGTGGGCGTTCACCACGGGCGTGGACTCGACGGCGGGCGAGAACCTGATCGTGCTGCGGGACGTCTCGGTGCTCGGGTCCGACCGCGAGTCGCTCAGCGGGTCGATCGACGACCTGCGCTACGCGAACCGCCAGGGCACGCCGCTGTACGACGCGATCGCCGCCGCGTACGACGAGATGTCCGCTCGCGCGGAACCCGGACGCATCAACGCGATCGTCGTGCTCTCGGATGGGCAGGACACCGACTCGACGATCTCGATCGACTCGCTGATCACGAGGATCGGCGGATCCTCGCGGGAGGGCGACGGCGCGGCCCCGGTGCGGATCTTCGCGATCGCCTACGGCGAGGGCGCCGACACCGCTTCACTGGAGCGGATCGCCGGGGCGACCGGCGGGCAGTGGTTCGACGCGTCGGATGCCGCGAAGATCGACCTCGTGTTCGCGTCGGTCATCAACAACTTCTAGGCAGCGGATGGACGCCCTGATCATGATCGCCGCCGACGACGGATACGTCGGCGACGCGTCCGACGCGCTGCAGACCACGCCGGTCTACGTCTCGCCGGAGGTGGGCGGCGCCCCCGCCCTGGAGGACATGCTGCTCGCGCAGGTCGGCGACGACTCGATCGGCGTCGCAGTGTTCTCGGACAACGTCGCGCTCGAGGCATCCGGACCCGAGATCGTGGGCCAGCTCGCCGAGTCGACAGGCTACGACACGATCATCGTCGCGGTCGGCGACGACCTGTCGGCCGGCTCGCACGTGCTCGATGCGGGCGAGGCGATGCGGATCGCGAACCAGGCGGAGTCCGGCGCCGACAGCCTCGACGCCGCGCTCGTCGAGACCGTGCAGGGCGTGCAGGCCGCCGCCGAGCCGGCACCCGTCGTCGGTGGCGGCGGAGACGGCGGTGGCGGCATCGGCCTGGGTCTCGTCATCGGCGCGGCGGTGCTCGTCGCCGGTGCGGGTGCGGCGATCGGGGTGCTCCGTGCGCGACGGCGCCGTGCCCAGGGTGCCGGCGCCGGGAGGATCCCCGACCCGATCCGCCGGCACGTGGCGACGCTGCGGGCACTGGCGGCCGAATACGCGCAGGTCGGTGCGCAGGGCAACGCCGGCGCGGCGCAGACCGCGGATGACGTCACGAGGATCGCCGTCAACGTCGAGGAGCTCTTCGTCAGGCTCGACCGCGCGGGCGGAGGGCAGCAGGGCAGGGCCGCCGTCGAGTACGACGCCACACTCCGGAAGCTCATCGCGGCGCTCGACCGCGACTACCTGCTCGACGTCCTCACCCATCCGCAGCTCTGGGACGACCCGGAGGAGCGATTCCGAGAGGTGAGCGTCGCGCTCGTCGCGGTCGCGGACGAGCTCGTGCAGAACATCAGGCAGGTCAACGCCCGGCGCGGCCTGCACTTCCAGGTGTCGCTCGACGGACTCATCGGTCGGCGCAAGGAGCTGCAGGAGTGGGAGCGCGCCTTCGAGCGTGCGTCGGGCGAGCGCGCGTCCGGCGACGGCGCCTCGCCGAGCGAGGGCGGCCCGCCGGGGCCGGGCGACTGAATCGTGAGCTGCGCCCGCCGAAGCCTCGGACCCGCCGGGCGACGCTCACTGAGCGAGCGGGAGCACCTCGGCGTTCGGCAGCGAGGCGAGGAACGCCCCCGTGACGAGCAGCTTCGAGCCGCGGATGCCGCTGCCGACGATGAGCCGCGCATGCGTCGCCACCGACTCGTCGACGAGGATCGGCCAGTCGGCGGGCAGGCCCACTGGCGTGATGCCGCCGTACTCCATGCCCGTGAGCGCCACCGCGTCGTCCATCGACGCGAACGACAGCTTGCGCGCATCGAGGTGGCGGCGCACGACGCCGTTCACGTCGGCGCGGTCCGAACCGCGCACCATCACGGCCGCGTACCACGTGCGCTCGCCGCGGCGCGCCTGCACGACGACGCAGTTCGCGCCATCCCCCATCGAGATCTCGTAGTGCTCGCAGAAGGCCGCCGTGTCGGCGAGGCCGGGATCGATCGGCGCGACGAGCACGTCGGCGGCCGCGCCATCCGTCGCCCCCAGCGTCGCCGCCGTGGGCGGCGCCAGAAGCTCGGGCGAGTCGAGCGCGGGCGTGAAGTCGAGCGTTCCGAAGCGCATGCTGTGAGGGTACGACGGATGGCGCGGCCGCGCCCCGCGCGAGGCCGGGCCGCGCCATCCGCCGAGACCGAACGGCCGCTCAGGCCTCGGGGATCACCCGGCCGCCGAACGAGTCGAGGGTGATCGCGTCGGGATCCGGCCCGCGCCGCACGCCCGTGTCGAGCGCGTCGATGCGCGCGAGCTCGTCGGCGGAGAGCTCGAAGTCGAACACGTCGAAGTTCTCGGCGATCCGCTCGGGGCGCGTCGACTTCGGGATCGCCGAGCGACCCTGCTGCAGGTGCCACCGCAGCATGACCTGCGCGGGCGTCTTGCCGTGCTCGGCGGCGATCGCCGCGAGAGTCGGGTCGTCGAAGGCGCTCGGCCCGCCCGGGTAGTAGGCCGTGATGCCGCCGATGGGCGACCACGCCTGCGAGAGGATGCCGTGCCTCGCGTTCGCGTCGAGCACCTCGGACTGGCGGAAGTAGGGGTGCACCTCGATCTGGTTGACCGCCGGCACCACGGACGCGCGTTCGAGCAGCCGGTCGAGGTGGGTCGGCTGGAAGTTGCTCACGCCGATGGCGCGGACGCGGCCGTCGGCGAGGAGCCGCTCGAGCGCCCGATACGCGTCGACGACCGCATCGAAGGCCGACGGCACAGGCTGGTGCAGGATGAACAGGTCGAGCTGGTCGACGCCGAGCTTGCCGGCGCTCTTGTCGAACGCGTGCAGGGTCTCGTCGTAGCCGTAGTCGCTGATCCAGACCTTGGTCTCGATGAAGAGGTCGGCGCGGTCCAGGCCGGAGGCGCGGATGCCGTCGCCGACCTCGCGCTCGTTGCCGTACGCGGCCGCGGTGTCGATGTGCCGGTACCCGGTGGCGAGTGCGGTCTCGACGGCTCGCGCGGTGACCTCGGGGGCCGACTGGAACACGCCGAAGCCGAGCGCCGGCATGACGACGCCGTTGTCGAGGGTGAGGTTCATGGTCATGTCTCCATGCTCGGCGCGTGCGTGCGGATGAGGGAGGACCGGCTCACCCACGCACCGGCAGGTCCCCCTTCGTGCAGCGACGCGGTGCTGATCCACGAGAAGTCGCCGATGCACCGCGGGACCGGCCATCCGCGACCGTTCGACTGGGCGAAGGTCGCGATGCTCAGTCGCGCGGCTCGAGCCGCAGCGTCACGGCCGCGGCCTGCGGCCCGACGACCGTCGCGACCATGCTCGCGGGCTGACGCCGGTACTTGTCGCGGTACGCGGCATCCACCGCCTCGTGCGTCGCGGCCTCGGATGCCGGCACGTCGACGAACGTCACGTCGCGCTCGACGCCGCCGGCCCGGATGCGGCCCGTGCCCGAGCGCTTCGCGCGCACGTACCATCCGTTGTCGGGGCCGTACGCCGAGCGCACGTAGAGATCGTCGCCGTCGCGGGCGACCCAGATGATCACGTACTTCCGCAGCGTGCCGTCACGTCGGTACGACGCGACCCGCAGTTCCGCGGCGTCGCCGATACGGGCCAGCTCGTCAGGGGTCCAGGTGCTCATGCGCGTTCCTTCCGATGCGTCGGTCCGGTCGTCATGCTTCCATGCAATCGGATGGCGTGGCGCGGGGGGAGGCCCGGTCGTGACGTGACCCAGCAGGTCCTCCCTCACGAGGCGGCCGGGGCGTACCGTGGCGGCATGGACCAACGCGAGGAGATCCGCGACTTCCTGCGCTCGCGGCGGGCGAAGATCGGCCCCGAGCGCGTCGGCCTGCCGGGTGGCGGCTACCGCCGCGTGCCAGGCCTCCGTCGCGAGGAGGTCGCGATGCTCGCCGGCGTCAGCGTCGACTACTACGCGCGCCTCGAGCGCGGCAGCCTCGACGGCGTCTCCGACGAGGTGCTCGGCTCGATCGCCCGCACGCTCGAGCTCGACGAGGCCGAGACCGCGCACCTGTTCGACCTGGCGCGCGCCGTGCGGCAGACGGCGGTGCCGCGCCGACGACCCGCCCAGGCGCAGCACGTGCGCCCGAGCGTGCAGCGGCTGCTCGACGGCTGGGTCGGCGTGCCGGCCTGGGTGCGCAACGACCGCATGGACGTGCTCGCCGCGAACCAGCTCGGGCGGGCGCTGTACTCCGACCTCTTCGCGAGCGCCGAGCCCGGCCGCGCGCCGAACAACGCGCGCTTCGTGTTCCTCGACCCGCGCTCGCACGAGTTCTACCCCGACTGGGAGCAGGGCGCGAACGACCTCGTCGCGATCCTCCGCGGCAGCGCGGGGCGCAACCCCCATGACCGGTTGCTCATGGAGCTCATCGGCGAGCTCTCCACGCGGAGCGATGAGTTCCGGCGCCGGTGGGCCGACCACAACGTGCGCTTCCATCGCACGGGCGCCAAGCACCTGCGCCATCCGGTCGTCGGCGACCTCGAGTTGTCGTACGAGGCCATGGAGCTGCCCGCCGACCCCGGCCTGACCATGTTCGCCTACACGGCCGAGCCCGCCTCGCCGACGGAGGAACGGCTGAAGCTCCTCGCGAGCTGGGCGGCGACGCACGACGGCCCCGCCGCGCAGTCCGGCGCCGTCGCGAGTGCCGTCGTCGAGGAGTAGTCTCCGGGCATGGACGGGTTGACCATAACCCTGCTCGTCGTCTTGGCCCTGGCGCTCGCCACCGTGCTCGTCTGGGCGGCGGTGCGGTCGCGGCGCATGCCCCACGATCCGCCGAACGAGGAGACCCGGCGCGAGGTCGAAGAGGCACGGCAACGTCTCGATCGGGCGGAGGGTGACGTCGGCGGCCTCGGCCGAGCGGGCATGGGCTGAGGAGGGGACCGAGCCCGCGACGGCCGTCAGGCTCGGATCAGCGGTACGCCGGCCGCGGTCAGTGCCTCGAGCGCGGGGCCATCCTCGGCGTCGGTGATCACGCCGCTCACCGCGCCGAGCGGCAGCACCTCGAACGCCGACGCCGCGCCGATCTTCTCGGAGCTGGCGAGCACGTACGTGTCGCCGGCGCGCGCCGCGAGTGCACGCTTCATCGCGGCATCCTCGCGGTCGCCGGTCGTGAGCCCGGCCTCGGCGTGCACTCCCGTGACGCCGAGCAGGAAGACGTCGGCGCGCAGGTGCGACGCCGCTTCGACCGCGGTCGCGCCGTACGCGACCATCGAATGCCGGAACAGTCGCCCGCCGATGATCTCGACGTCGATGCCGTGGTGGTCGGCGAGGGCGACGGCGACGGTCGGGCTGTGCGTCACGACGGTCGCGCGGAGGTCGCGGGGCAGGGCCGCGACGACCGCGAGGGCGGTCGTGCCGCCGTCGATCGCGACGACGCTGCCTGGCGCGACCAGCGCGGCGGCGGCCGTCGCGACGCGCTGCTTGCCGGCGGGGGAGACCGAGGTGCGCGTGGCGTAGTCGGCCACCGCCGGCGAGACCGGCAGTGCCCCGCCGTAGACGCGCTGCACGAGCCCGGCCGCGGCGAGCTCGCGGAGGTCGCGGCGGATCATGTCCTCGGTGACGCCGAGCTCGGCCGCGATCTCGCGGGCGACAAGTCGCCCGTCACGGTGGAGCCGATCGAGCAGCAGCTCGCGTCGTTGCGCGGTCAGCACACGTTTCTCCTTGCTTATGCGTGTTTATCCATACTATGGTTCCGAACCATGGAATCCAAGCTCATCCTCATCGCCGGTCCGTATCGCTCGGGAACGGGCGACGACCCCGTGCTCCTCGCCCGCAACCTCCGCCGTCTCGAGGAGGCGGCCTGGCCGATCTTCCGGAAGGGCCACGTGCCGATGATCGGCGAGTGGGTCGCGTTGCCCGTGCTTTCGAGTGCGGGCGCCGTCGGCATCGCCGACCCGCTGGCCGAGCAGGTCATGTACCCGACCGCGCACCGACTGCTCCAGCACTGCGACGGCGTGCTCCGGCTGCCCGGCGACTCGCGTGGAGCGGACCAGGACGTCGCGATCGCGCGCGAACGCGGCATCCCGGTCTGGTTCTCGATCGATGAGATCCCGGATGCCGCGGTGGCGGCCTGATGGACCTCAGCCGAGCGTCGGCGCCTCGCCGAGCGGTTCGATGAGCGTCGGGTCGCCCGGATCCACGCGGCGAGAGTTGTTCACGCGCGGGTCGACCTCGTACTCGATGATCGTCGGGGCGACCCGATCGGACTGCGCGAGCAGGAAGTCGACCATGGCCTGCGCATCGGACGGCGACAGCTTGGCGGGGTCGAGGTAGTGGTCGACCGCGTCGAGCGGGAGGTACACCGGCATCCGGTCGTGGATCTCGCCCGAGGCGTCGCGGGCCTCGCGCGTGATGATCGAGGTCGAGACCTCCCAACTGCCGTCGTCGAGCTTGCGCGCGGTCGAGATGCCGGCCGCGGCGAGCAGTTCGTCAGGGCCGTGCAGGTAGTGCGCGCGTTTCTTGCCCGGCTCGCCGGTCCACTCGTAGTAGCCGCGCATCGGCACGATGCACCGACCCGAGGCGAACGCGCCCTTCCACAGGCCGTTGGTCGCGACCGTCTCGATGCGGCTGTTGAACTGCGGCCGCTTGGATTCCTTCATGAATGCGGGGTGGAAGTTCCACGTGGCGGGCTCGAGCCGGCGCACGAACTCGCCGGTGTCGGGGCGCGCCCGCTCGCGCACGATCGGCACGGTGTCGGTCGGCGCGAGACTGTAGGACGGCCGCCAGTCGGCGAAGTCGTTCTCGGCGTCGAAGACCGCGGTGAGGTCGTCGACCTGCTGGGAGACCACGAATCGTCCGCACATGGGAGTCCTCCGATCGGGTTGGTTCGAGCCTATGCCGGGCGTCCGACACGCCGGCCGCCGCCGGATGCGGAAAACGGATGCTGCGCTCCACCTCACTTCATGGATACGTTGGTCCCAGAGATCGGCCCCCCAGGCCGTGAGCCGCACGACGCAGTGCGGCTCATCCTCCGGAGGCCGTCGTTCGCAATGAAGCGAGAGAAGAGAGGGCACCACCGATGAGAACCTCCAACCCACCCGTGCGATGGCGCAGACGCGCGGTCACCGCCGCCGGAGCACTCCTGCTCGGCACGTCCCTGGTGACGGCCACCGCCGCCTCCGCAGAAGACGATCCACGCGTCGGCCTCGAACCCGGCTACCACGATGCGGAAATGGCCGAGAGCAACATCGCACTGCTCCAGAACCTGCAGCGCGTCGCCCCCTTCGATGCGCCCCCCGGCAACTTCGGGTTCGTGAACTCCGACCTGGCCTTCACCGGTGACCACGCCATCGTCGGCAGCTTCAACGGCTTCCAGGTGTACGACGTCTCCGACCCGGCGCTGCCGACGCTCGAATCGTCGTTCGTGTGCCCGGGCGGACAGGGCGACGTCTCGGTGTACGGCGACCTGCTCTTCATGTCGGTCGAGGAGACCCGCGGCCGTATCGACTGCGGCACGCAGGGCGCACCCGGCGCCGTGAACGTGGAGCGGTTCCGCGGCGTCCGCATCTTCGACATCAGCGACCTCGGCAACCCCGTCCAGCTTCCGGGTGTGCAGACCTGCCGCGGTTCGCACACGCACACGCTGGTGACCGACCCGGATGACCCGGCCAACGTCTACGTCTACAACTCGGGCACGTCGGGCGTCCGTTCGTCGATGGAGCTCGCGGGCTGCGAGAACGCCGCGCTGACGCAGGACCCGGTGACGACGGGCAACCCCACGCAATGGCGCATCGACGTCATCAAGGTGCCGCTCGAGGCGCCCGAGACGGCCTCGATCGTGAGCCAGCCCCGCATCTTCACCGATCCGGCGACGGGCGCGTTCAACGGGCTGCAGAACACTCTGCCCAACACGGCGTTGCACCCCAGCAGCACGCCCGAGGTCCCGGTGCTCTACAGCCCGACGCCGAACACGAACACCTGCCACGACGTCACCGCGTTCCCCGAGATCGGACTCCTCGCCGGCGCCTGCCAGGGCAACGGCCTCCTCGTCGACATCTCCGACCCGGTGAACCCGGTGCGGATCGACGCGGTCGCCGACCCGAACTTCTCGTACTGGCACTCGGCGACGTTCAACAACGACGGCACGAAGGTGATCTTCACCGACGAGTGGGGCGGCGGCACGCAGCCTCGCTGCCGCGTGACCGACCAGCCGCAGTGGGGCGCGAACGCGCTGTTCGACATCGTCGACGGCAAGCTGCAGTTCGCGAGCTACTACAAGCTCCCGGCGCCGCAGACGGTGCAGGAGAACTGCGTGGCCCACAACGGCTCGATCGTCCCCGTTCCCGGCCGCGACATCATGGTGCAGGCCTGGTACCAGGGCGGCCTCTCGGTGATCGACTTCACCGACACGACCGACCCGGTCGAGATCGCGTACCTCGACCGCGGCCCGATCGACGAGCCGAACCCCGCCGGGTTGAACCTGGGCGGGTACTGGTCGACGTACTGGTACAACGGCAACGTGTTCGGCAGCGAGATCGCGCGCGGCTTCGACAGCCTGGAGCTTCTCGAGAGCGAGTGGATGTCGGCCAACGAGATCGCCGCGGCGGGTGAGATCCAGCTCGACGAGTTCAACGCGCAGCTGCAGTCGAAGCTGGTGCACGCGCCGAGCTTCGCGGTCGTCGGGTCGTACGTCGACCAGGCCGATCGTGCCGACACGCTGAGCGCCAAGGCACTCGCGCAGGTGCGCAAGCACCTCGCCGAGGCACAGGTGCTCGTTGCCGACGGCTCGAGCGACCGGGCCGTGGTCGCGCAGCTCGACAACGCCATCCGCAAGTCGGGTGCGCCGGCCGACTCGGCCGTCGTGCAGGCGATCGAGGAGCTGAAGGCCACCTTCGGCTGATCCGTCACCGAATGACGATGCCCGGCGATCCGACGGTCGCCGGGCATCGTCGCGTCTGGGATCCGATACGACGCTCCGCGGCCACTCGACCTGCGGTCGGCTTGGCGGCGACTCGACCCGCGGGTCAGGACATGCGCTCGGCGAGCATCTCCTGCATGCGGGCGATCTCGATGCCCTGGTCGGACTCGACGTGCCGTGCGAAGCCGTCGATCGACGGCTCCTGCCCACCGCCCGCGCGGTAGAGCTCGTCGACCATCTGGAGCGCGCCCTGGTGGTGCTGGATCATGTACTCGAGGAACAGGCGGTCGAACTCCGCACCCTCGGCGGCCTCGAGTGCGGCGAGCTGCTCCTCGGTGAGCATGCCGGGCATCGCGTGCCCGTCGGCGCCGTGACCGTCGTGGCCGTCGCCGCGCAGCGGCTGCACCCGATCCTGGAGCCACTGCGTCATGAGGTCGAGCTCGTCCTCCTGGCTGATCCGCATGCGCTCGGCGAGCAGCCGGATGTCGCGATCCTGCGTGCGGTCGTCGACGAAGCCGGTCATCGTGATGGCCTGGTCGTGGTGCACGATCATGTTCCGCATGAAGGTCACGTCTGCCTCGACGAAGGTCGGCGCCTCCAGCTGCGCGGCCTCGGCGGGCGACATCGTGCGGTTCGGCTCGCCGGGCGCACCGAGCTGCACCATGGGGCTCGTCGGTTCGGGGGTCTCGGAATCCGTCGCCGTGCACGCGGTCAGGCCGAGCGCGAGCACGACCACCGTTCCGACCCGCCAGGACCGCCTCATCGCCGTCATCCCCCCAGTCAAACATGGAATCGGCGGCGCACGTGAACCGCCTCCAGCACTCGACCGATGCGAGGATGACCGCATGGCCTTCGGACTGCGCGCTGACGTGCTGCGCCCCGCCGACACCGAGCGGGCGCAGCGCGTCACGTACGTCGAGCTCTTCTTCGACCTGGTCTTCGTGTTCGGGCTGACGCAGCTCGGCTCCTACCTGTACGAGAACCAGACCCCGCTCGGCGCGCTCGAGGGCGTGATCATGCTGGTCGCGCTCTGGTGGGCGTGGGTGTCGACCACGTGGGTCACGAACTGGCTCGACCCGGTCAAGCTGCCGGTGCGCGTCGCGGTCATCGGGTTCGCGTTCGTCGCGTTCGTGATGAGCGCGGCGATCGCCGAGGCGTTCGGCGACCGTGCGTGGACCTTCGCGCTCGCGTACGTCGTGCTGAAGCTCGGCCGCGCGGCGTTCATGGTGTGGGCGACGTCGCGGCACGACGCGCAGGTCGCGCACGACTTCGGCAACGTGCTGGTGTGGGCGGTCGCCGGGTCCGCCCTGTGGATCGTGGGCGCGCTGATGCCGCTGCCGTTGCAATTGCCGTTGTGGGCGGCAGCGCTCGCGCTCGAGCTCACGGGCAGCATCTCCGGCTACCCCGTGCCGGGTCGCGGGCGCATGGAGATCGGCCGGTGGGATGTCTCGGGCTCGCACCTCGCCGAGCGCACCGCGCTGTTCGTGCTCATCGCGCTCGGCGAGGGCCTGCTGGTCACCGGGTTCGCCTTCGTCGCGGTCGAGTCGTCCGTCGAGGCGGTCATCGCCGTCGTGACCGCGTTCGTCGCGGCGGCCGCATGCTGGTGGATCTACTTCGACCACGGCGAGCGGATCGGCGCCGAGGCGCTCGAGGCGGCCGGCGCCCCCGGACGGACGGCCCGGACGGCGTATTCGTGGGTGCACCTGCTCATCGTCGGCGGCGTGGTGCTGCTCGGGGTGGGCGACAAGGAGGTGCTGGGGCATCCGCACGAGCAGAGCCTCGCCGCGGTCGTGACCGTGCTCGGCGGGCCGATGCTGTTCCTCGTCGGCACCGTGCTGTTCCGGCGCGTGCTCGAGCGCCGGTGGATGCGCGCGCAACTCGCGGGCATCGCCGCGCTCGTCGTCCTCGCGGCGGTCACGCCGCTGCTCGACCCGCTGGCGACGGGGTCGCTCGCAGCACTGGTGCTCGTCGCGACCGCGGCGGGCGAGACGATCGAGCGGATGCGCCGGCACGCGCCCGAGGGCGGGTAGCGGCGCCGAAGGCGTCAGTCGGCGTCAGCGCCCGCCGAACTCCTCCTCGTCGTCCTCGGGATCGGCGACCTCCTCCATCACGAACTCGGTGTCGTCCTCGCCGAGACCCTCGGTCTCGAGCTCGTCCTCGTACTCCACCTCGGCCAGCCGGCCCTTGTCGAACGGACCCTCGAGCGGGTCGACGAAGCTGGTCATGGGCATCCCCTCTCACCTGTGTGTCGTCAGGCTAACCCCGCGGTCGCCCGCAGGGAACGGCTTGCGCGAGGTTCAGCGGCGCGGCAGGGCGAGGATGCGCTCGAACGCGGCATCCGCCACCGGGTCGACGACCTGCAGCTCGGGGTGCGCGTCGTAGAACTCGACGATCTGCCGCGCGCCTTCGTCGAACGTGATCGTGGTGCGGAACTCGGGCACGAGGGCCTTGACCTTGGAGTTGTCGAACACCATCGAGTGCGCCTTGTCGCCGACGAGGCCCGGTCCCCACTCGGGGTGCACGGCCGCGATGGTCTCGGAGGCCACGTGCACGAGCTCGGGCTCGGCGACGCCGGCGGCCTCGGCGAGCCATCCGTAGATCCGGTTCCACGTCGGCGCGTGGTCGCCCGTGATGTGGAACGTGTCGCCCACGGCGAACGGATTGCCCAGGAGGCCCGCGAAGGCGACGGCGAAGTCGGAGTGGTGGGTGAGGGTCCAGAGGCTGGTGCCGTCGCCGTGCACGACGACGGGCTTGCGGGCGCGCAGGCGCGCGATGTCGGTCCAGTGCCCGGTCGTCGGGAGGAGGGTGCGGTCGTAGGTGTGCGACGGGCGCACGATCGTCGCGGGGAACCCGCGCTCGCGCACGCCCGCCACGAGCAGGTCCTCGCACGCGATCTTGTCGCGCGAGTATTGCCAGAACGGGTTCACCAGCGGCGTCGACTCGGTGACCGGCAACCGGCTCGGCGGGGTCTGGTACGCCGAGGCCGAGCTGATGAACACGTACTGTCCGATGCGCCCCTCGAACAGGTCGAGGTCGGTCTGCACGTGCTCGGGCGTGAACGCGAGGAACTCGCACACGACGTCGAACTCGAGCGGGTCGGCGCCGCCGTGCCCGAGGGCCCGGCGCACCGAGTCGGGGTCGCGGATGTCGCCGACGACCTGCCGCACGTCGGCCGGGAGCGGGCGCAGGCCCGACGAGCCGCCGCGATTGAGCACGGTCACGTCGTGCCCGACCTCGACGGCGCGCCGGACGCATGCCGAGCTGATGACGCCGCTGCCGCCGATGAACAGGATCCGCTTCGCGCTCATCGCACCATGCTGCCACGTGCGGTGGTCGGGCAGCACCGACGCGCGTGTCGAGACCGGGTCTCGATACGGTCGCTCCGCGTCCTGCTCGACCACCGGGCGTCAGGCGGCGGACCAGCCGCCATCCGACGCGAGCACGACGCCGTTGATGTTCACGCCGTCGTCGGAGAGCAGGAAGGTGATCGACGCCGCGAGCGCCTCGGCCTCGGCGGCATCCGGCAGCAGCGCCATCGCCTGGCGCACGCGCTGCGCACCGAGCGGGGAGGCGAAGCTGGCCTCGATGTTGGTGATCGTCGGGCCGGGGGCGACGGCGTTCACGCGCAGGCCGCTCGGGCCGTACATGAACGCGGTCGACTTGGTGAGGCCGACCACCGCGTGCTTGGACGCCGTGTACGCGACGCCGGCCGCCGAGCCGCGGAGCGCCGCCTCGGACGCGGTGTTCACGATCGAACCCGCCCCCTGCGCGAGCATCACCGGCGCGACCGCGCGCATGAGCTTCATGGTGCCGTCGACGTTCACGCGCATCACGCGATCCCAGACCGGGTCGGTGAGCTCGGCGATCGGGGTCATGTCGTCCATGATCCCGGCGATGTTCGCGAGCCCGTCGATGCGTTCGCCCGCGGCGGCGACGATCTCGGCGACCTTGGCGTCGTCGGTGATGTCGGCGACCAGCGTGACGACGTCGGCGCCGTCGTGCTCGGCGGCGAACTCGTCGAGGCGCTCCTGCGACACGTCGACGGCGACGACGCGGCCGCCCTCGCGTGCCACGCGCGAGGCGGTGGCCCGGCCGATGCCGGACCCGGCGCCGGTGACGATGACGGTCTTGCCGGCGAAGCGGCCCCGGTCGAGGCGCTCGACCCACTCGGTGCGCTCGGCGGTGGGGCCCTCGTCGGCGTCGGGCGCGACATCCGCCTCATCGACCGCCGTGGGCTCGGCGCTCGCCGCGGGCGCCGACGAGGGGATGACGCCGGCCGCCGCGCGTGCGACGAGCTCGTCGACCATCTCCTGCGAGAAGCGGCCCTTGCTGAGCTTGATGAGGCGCTTGAGCGCGAGGCGGTGGACGGGCCGCAGCACGTCGGGGTCCTGCCCGGACTGCGCGAGCAGGTCGCGGATGATGGGTCCGCCGGCCGGGTCGTCGAGCCAGGTCTTGATCGAGGAGTCGCCGGTGAGGGGCTTGGTGCTCATTGCGGGGGTTTCCTTCTTCTGCGCTGGTCGCTCGCGGGTGCGAGATACCGGACATCCTTGTCCGGTAGTAACCTAACATCCGTGCCTGAGGGTCGGAAGGGACAAGGTCCCGCTGTGCGCAAGCCCAACCTCGGCCCCAGCGCGGGGCCCGGAAACCGGCGTGCCCTCATCGCGGCCGCGCGCGAGATCTTCGCCGAGGACGGTCTCTCGGCGCCCTTCTCCGCCGTCGCCAAGCGCGCGGGCGTCGGCCAGGGCAGCCTCTACCGGCACTTCCCCGACCGCCTCGCCCTCGCGATCGCCGTCTTCGACGAGAACATCGATGAACTCGAGGCCGCGGTCGCCGGGTCCGACACGCCCCTCGACGCCCTGCTCGACCGCGTGATCGCGCAGGCCCTCGTCTCGACCGGGATCATCGACCTGATCACCGCCCACCCGCACGACCCGCGCGTCGAGCGCCTCGGCCGGCGCGTGGAGGAGGCCACGCGGATCGCGCTGCAGCGCGAGCGGGCTGCCGGTCGCATCGGCGACCATGTCGAGCCCGACGACGTGCTGCTCGCGATCTCGATGCTCGCCGGCGTGCTGGGCCGGACGGATGTCGCGGACCGCCCGGCCACGGCGCAGCGCGCCTGGGCGCTCTTCCACGCGGCCTTCGCGCCGCGGCCCGCGGTCGGGTAGCGCCGTTGCCGGCGCGCGTCGCCGACTCACGCGAACCGGCGCGAGGCGCCGACTCACGCGAATCGGCCCGCGGGCGGGCGATTTCGCGTGAGTCGGTGGGTGCGGCCGCCGCTAGTCGAGGGGCGAACCCACGGTCTCCTCGGCTCCGGCGATGAGCGGAGCGAGGGCGTCGCGCTCGTGCGCGTCGAGGTCGTCGGCGTAGAACCGGTAGATGTTTAGGATCTGGATCGCGGCCGCGCGTTCCGGGTCGCGAGCGCGGATTGCGCCGACCAGCCGGTCGGCGTCCTCGGCACTGCGGCGCACGCGCGCGATGCGGTCGGCGTCGGTCGAGAGCCGGCTCGAGAGCAGGTCGGTCATGACGCCGCTCACGACGTTGCCGGTGATCTCGAGGAGCCGGTTGCGCGACGCGCTGCGGATCGCGGCCTGGAACCGGCCGACGTGCTCGCTGAATCGCTCGGCACCATGCTCGGCGACGGTCTGCACGAGCTCGTCGCACCGCTGCTCGATGGTACGGAGGTCGTCGTCGGTGCAGTCGCGCGCGGCGAGGCGGCACGCACTCGACTCGAGGATCAGCCGGAACTGCAGGAGTTCCCCCCGCGAGACGCCCTCGAGGCGCGCGAGCTGCGACATCGACTTCTCGAGCAGCCGCGGCGAGTACGGGGAGATGACCGCCCCGCGCGGGTCGCCCGGCCGGGATTCGATCAGCCCGGTGGCCTGGAGCACCCGCAGTGCCTCGCGTACGGTCGCCCGGCTCACGGAGAAATCGGTCATGAGGCGGCGTTCCCCGGGGAGGCGATCCCCGGGCTTCAGCTCGCCGCGCTCCACGGCGGATTCGATCTGCTCGACGATCGACTCGTACGCGCTGACCTTCTGCACGGGTGTGAATGCCACGTCGCTCCTCCGTGGGGTGCCCTGCGTAAACAGTGTGTTTCGCAGCTTGACCTCGTCGTGCTGCCGATCATAGCGTTCGAGTTACTGGTCAGACCAGTACACAAGTGAGACCAGTTCCCCCGACCTGAGGAGCCGCGAACCGTGACCCCTGTCCTCCGCCCCATGACCGCCGCGCTCGCCGCGGCAAGCCTGCTCACGCTCACCGCGTGCAGCGCCGGCGCCACCGCCTCGTCCGACGAGGGCTCGGCGCACGCCGCCGCCGTCACGATCGGACTGACCGGCGAGCCGGTCAACTTCGACCTCACCACCACCGCCGGATCCGCGATCCCCCAGGTGCTCATGAACAACGTCTACGAGGGCCTCGTGCACCTCGACCAGGAAGGGGAGGTCCAGCCCAAGCTCGCCGAGTCCTGGACCGTGAGCGACGACGGCACGACCTACGACTTCACGCTCCGGGAGGGCGTGACCTTCGCCAACGGCGAGCCGTTCACCGCCGACGACGTGAAGTTCTCGCTCGAGCGGATCGCGACCGACTGGAAGATCAACCTCGGCAAGATGGCCGTGCTCGACCACGTCGACGTCGTCTCGCCCACCGAGGCGCGCGTGGTGCTCACGCGGCCGAGCAACACCTGGCTGTACGACATGACCGGCACCGTCGGGCTCATGTTCGACCCGAGCGGCGTCGGCGACCTGGCGAACACGCCCGTCGGCACGGGCCCGTACACCGTCACCGAGCGGGTGACCGGCGACCACATCAGCCTCGAGGCGCGCGAGGACTACTGGGGCGAGGCGCCCGAGATCACCGACGTCGAGCTCCGGTACTTCGCCGACGTGGTGGCGAGCACGAACGCGCTCCGCGCCGGCGACGTCGACATGCTCTTCAACATGCAGGCGCCCGACCTGATCCCGCAGTTCGAGGCCGACGACGAGCTGCAGGTCATCCAGGGCAGCTCCAACGGCGAGATCCTGCTCTCGATGAACAACCAGGCTGCGCCCTTCGACGACGTCCGCGTTCGGCAGGCCGTCGCGTACGCCCTCGACCGGCAGGCCATCATCGACGCCGCATGGGCGGGCTACGGCACCGACATCGGCGCGATGGTCCCGCCGACCGACCCGTACTACGAGGACCTCACCGACCTCTACCCGTACGACCCCGAGAAGGCCGAGGAGCTGCTCGCCGAGGCCGGCGCCTCCGACCTGTCGATCACGTTCGACGTGCCCACGCGTCCGTACGCGACCGCCGTCTCCGAGGTCGTCGTCTCCCAGCTCGCCGAGGTCGGGATCACCGCGACCATCGCGAGCGCCGAGTTCCCGGCCGTCTGGCTCGACAAGGTCTTCACCAAGGACGACTACCAGATGTCGGTCATCCTGGCCGTCGAGGCCCGCGACATCCTGCCCACGTTCAACGACCCCGAGTACTACATCGGCTACGACAACGCCGAGATCGCCCCGATCGCGGCCGCGGCCGACGCCGGGACGACCGAGGAGTGGGTCGAGGGCATGAAGCAGGTCGCCGAGATCACGGCGACGGATGTCGCGTCGCTCCCGCTGTTCCTGTTCCCGAACGTCGTCGTCGCCGACGCCGAGCTCGACGGCATCGCCGCGAACGCCGTGACCGAATCGCTCGTCCTCTCGGGCCTGCGCTGGAACTGAGCGGACGCCGCCCCGCGGCATCCGCCCGAACCTGAAACCGATCCAACCTGAAAGGGGGTGACCGTGGTCCTCCGCATGCTCAAGCTCGCCGGAAGCTTCCTCGCCACGGTGCTCGTCTCGACCGTCGTGGTGTTCCTGCTCCTGCGCGTGATGCCCGGAGATCCGGCCACGGTCGCCCTCGGGATCGAGGCGACGCCCGAGCAGCTCGCCGCCTGGCGCGCCGAGCACGGCGTCGACGCGCCGCTCGTCATCCAGTACCTCGAGTGGCTCGGCGGCCTGCTGGCCGGGAACTTCGGCGTCTCGTACGTGACCGGGCAGGACATCACGCCCGTGATCGCCGACCGGCTGCAGGTCACGCTGATCCTGGTCGGGCTGGCGATGGTGCTGGCCATCCTCGTGGCGGTGCCGCTCGGCACGCTCGCGGCGATGCGCCAGCGCCATCCGTCGGGCTCGGTCATCTCGGGCGTCTCGCAGATCGGGGTCGCCGTGCCGAGCTTCCTCGTCGGCATGCTCCTGATCGTCTTCTTCGCCATCGAGCTCGGCTGGTTCCCCGCCGGCGGATGGGCCGCGCCGAGCGACCCCGAGTTCCTGCGGCACGTCACGCTCCCCGTCATCGCGCTCGGCACGGTGCAGGCGTCGATCCTCACGCGCTACGTGCGGTCGGCGGTCCTCGAGATCCAGCGCGAGGACTTCCTGCGGACCGCGCGCTCGAAGGGGCTCACCGCGAACCTGGCGCTCGTGCGCCACGGCCTGCGCAATGCGGGCATCCCGGTGCTCACCGTGGTCGGCGTGCAGATGGCCGGCCTGCTCGTCGGGGCCGTCGTGGTGGAACGCGTCTTCACGATCCCCGGCCTGGGCAGCTACCTCGTCGACTCGGTCGGCAACCGCGACCTGCTCGCCGTGCAGGCGGTCGTGGTCGTGCTGGTCGTCTCGATCGTCCTCATCAACTTCCTCGTCGACCTGGCGTACACGCTGCTCGACCCGAGAATCCGGAGGGCCGCATGAGCCTCCTCGTCACCCCGGCCGAGCGCGCCGCGACCCCGCAGGCCGAGGCGCCCGTCCCGCAGCCGCCCGCGCCGACCTCATCGACCTCGCGGCGCCCGCGTCCGCTCCCGAACGGCCAGCTCGTGGTCGGCGCGGTGCTCATCGCGGCGATCGCGGCGATGGCGATCGTGTCGCTGTTCTGGACGCCGTACGACCCCACCCACGCGGTCGCGGCCGACCGGCTGCAGCACCCCAGCGCGGCCCATCCGATGGGCACCGACCGCTACGGGCGCGACGTGCTCTCGGGGATCATGGCGGGCGCGCAGATCACGCTGCTCGTCGGCACCGTCTCGGTGCTGATCGGCGCCGCGATCGGGGTACCGTTCGGCATCCTCGCCGGCATGCGGCCCAAGCGGCTCGGCCCGCTCATCATGGGCGGCAGCGACGTGGTGATGGCCTTCCCCGGGCTGCTGCTCGCGATCGTCTTCGGCGCCGTGTTCGGCGGCGGGACGATGAGCGCGATGATCGCGCTCGGCATCGGCTCGGCGCCGGCGTTCGCCCGGGTCGCGCGCTCCGGGACGATGCAGGTCATGTCGATGGACTACGTCTTCGCCGCCCGGGCGGCGAACCGGCCCGGCCTGTCGATCGCCGTGCGGCACGTGCTGCCGAACATCAGCGGCATGCTCATCGTGCAGTGCTCGGTGAACTTCGCGATCGCCGTGCTCGCCGAGGCGGGCCTGTCCTTCCTCGGACTCGGCACCCTCCCGCCCACGCCGTCCTGGGGTCGCATGCTGCTGGACTCGCAGCAGTTCCTGGCGACCAACGCCTACCTCGCCGTGTTCCCCGGCGCCGCGATCGCCGTCGCCGTGCTCGGGTTCAACCTGCTCGGCGACGGCCTCCGCGACCGATTCGACCCGAAGATGAGGACCCGATGACCGCGACCGCACTGCGCACCGCCCTCCGCCCCGGTCCCGACCGGCTCGGGGGGCCCCGACCCGCGCTCGAGGTGGACGGCCTCACCGTCTCGACCGCGGATCGGATGCTCGTCGCTCCGCTGAGCTTCCGCATCGAACGGGGCGAGCGGGTCGGCCTGATCGGCGAGTCCGGCTCGGGGAAGTCGCTGACCTCGCTCGCCGTCATGGGACTGCTCCCCGAGTCGCTGACCGCCGCAGGCCGCGTCACCGTGGGCGACGAGGATCGCAACATCGTCGGGCTCGGCGAGCGGGAGGCGGCCCGCCTGCGCGGCTCGCACATGGCCATGGTGTTCCAGGAGCCGATGACCGCACTCAATCCGCTGATGCGCGTCGGCCGCCAGATCGCCGAGTCGATGCTCATCCATGGCACGCAGGCGAACCGCGCCGCGGCCGACCGGCGCGTGCTCGAGCTCATGGACGACGTGGGGCTGCCGAACCCCGCCGAGACCGCGCGCGCCTACCCCCACCAGCTCTCCGGCGGGCAGCGCCAGCGCGTCGTGCTCGCGATCGCCCTCGCGAACGACCCTGAGCTGCTGGTGTGCGACGAGCCCACGACCGCGCTCGACGTCACCGTCCAACGACAGGTCCTGAAGCTCGTGCTCGAGACCGTGTCGCGCCGCTCGACCGGGCTCCTCTTCATCACGCACGACCTCGCGGTCGTGGGGGAGACCTGCGAGCGGGTGCTCGTGATGAACCGGGGCGTCGTCGTCGAGGAGGGTCCGATCGACCGGGTCTTCACGCGCCCGGAGCATCCGTACACCAGGGGGCTGCTCGCGGCATCCGACCTCGAGGCGACGGATTCCTCCGGACGGCTGTTCACGGTCGCGACCGCGGGCGGGTACGTGCCGGGCCGGGCGGTCGACCGGAGCCCGGCGGTCGTCGATGAACCGCCCGTGAGCGTGACGCCGGCCGCACCCGCGCCGGCCTCCGGGGTCGCCGCGGCGGCCGTCCCCGCACCGGCGGCTCCCGTCATCCAGGCCGAGGACCTCACCAAGCAGTACCGGCGCGACCGCACGTCGCTGCTGGCGCCCGCCCAGACCGTCGACGCGCTGGGCGGCGTCTCGTTCCGCGTCGAGGCCGGTCACCGGTTCGGCATCGTGGGCGAGTCGGGCTCGGGCAAGTCGACCCTGCTGAAGATCCTCTCGGGCCTCGACGAGCCCACCTCGGGCACCATCGACGTGGTCGGCCGTCGGCTGAACGGCGCGCGGCACGCCGACCTCGCCGAGCTCCGGCGCAACCTCCAGATCGTCTTCCAGGACCCGATGGCCTCGCTCGACCCCCGCATGCGGATCGGCGACATCATCGCCGAACCCCTGCTGAACCGGGCGAACCTGCAGGGCGGAACGGCGGTCTCCAAGCGCGAGCGGGCCGAGCTCGTCGCCGAGATGCTCCACGCCGTCGGCCTGCCCGCGGACTCGGTCGACCGATTCCCGCACCAATTCTCGGGCGGCCAGCGCCAGCGCATCTCGATAGCCCGGGCGCTCGTCTGCCGACCGCGCATCCTCGTCGCCGACGAGCCGGTGAGCGCACTGGACGTCTCGGTGCGCGCGCAGGTGCTGAACCTGCTCTCCGACCTCGTCGACGAGTACCGACTCACCCTCGTCTTCGTCTCGCACGACCTCGGCGTCGTGCGCTACCTCTGCGACCGCGTGGCGGTGATGCAGCGCGGGCGCATCGTCGAACAGGGCGAGACCCGCGCGATCTACGATCACCCGGCCGATCCCTACACGCGGAGCCTCATCGAGGCGACCCCGACCATCCGACACACGCAGGAGCACCCGTGACCGACACCACGCCCACATCCGCCGTCGCCGATCTGTCGGGCGCCGACCTGGCCGCGGCCTACGCCGAGCGACGGCTCTCGCCGGTCGAGGTCGCGCGCGACCTCATCGCCGACATCGAGGAGCGCAATCCGCTCATCAACGCCTTCAGCGACTTCGACCCCGACCGGGTGCTCGACGACGCGGCCGCCAGCAGCCGGCGCTGGGCGCGCGGCGAGCCGCTCGGGCCGCTCGACGGCGTGCCGGTCACCGTCAAGGAGAACCTCTACCGCGCCGGGGTGCCGGCCCGTGCCGGCAGCGCCGCGAACGACCCGGTCGTCCCGGCGCAGGACTCGCCGCCGGTGGCGCGCATCCTCGAGGCCGGCGGGGTGGTCGTGGGGTCGACGACGATGCCCGACTGGGGGATGCTCTCGTCGGGCGTGTCGAGCCTCCACGGCATCACGCGCAGCCCGTTCGACCCCACGCTCACGGTCGGCGGGTCGAGCTCCGGCGCGGGCGCGGCGGCCGCCGCCGGATGGGGGGCGTTCCACGTCGGCACCGACATCGGCGGGTCGGTGCGCCTGCCCGCGGCGTGGCTCGGGATGGCCACGCTCAAGCCGAGCGACGGCCGGATCCCGCTCGACAACCCGTACCTCGGGCGCGCGGCGGGCCCGATCGCCCGCACCGTCGCCGACGTCGCACTGGGCATGGACGTGCTCTCGCAGCCGGACGTCCGCGACTTCACCTCGCTGCCGCCCGAGCGGATCGACTGGCGCGACCTCGAGGTCGACGTCCGGGGGAAGCGCATCGGACTGCACCTCGACCCCGGCGCCGGCATGCCCGTCGACCCCGAGGTGCGCGCGGCGGTCGAACGCGCCGCCGCGCTGTTCGCCGATGCGGGCGCCGAGATCGTCGAGCTGGCGCCGTTCATCAGCGACGCGGACCTGTCGAACGTCGACGGCTTCTGGCGCGTGCGCTTCTGGCGCACCTACCGCACGCTCTCACCCGAGGCGAAGGCGCAGGTGCTCCCGTTCATCTCGACGTGGGTGCACGGCGGCGCCGACGTGCCCGGCCACCGGGCTCTGGAGTGGTACGACGCGATCGCCGAGCTGCGCCGCGCGACCGTCGCCGCGACGGCCGGGTTCGACGCGGTCCTCTCGCCGGTGGCCCCGGTCGCGGCGTTCCCGGCGGAGTGGCCCATGCCGTGGGGCGACGACGACGGCGGGATGGCGCACATCGCCTTCACGGTGCCGTACAACATGTCGGGGCAGCCGTCGGCCAGCGTCAACGCCGGGTTCACGTCCGACGGCCGCCCGATCGGGCTGCAGGTCACCGGGCGTCGGTTCGCCGACCTCGATACACTGCGGCTCGCGGCCTGGTACGAGCGGATGCGTCCCGCCGACGCGGTTCCGACGTTCGGCGACATCGTGCGCTGACGAGGCCGCGTCAACCCCGGTCGGGATCCGCCGCGCGCGCGGTAGCGTCGCGACCATGGGGCTGGAGCGGCAGCGGCCGGTCCGACGCCGAGGCGGGCGCCGGCGCCATCCGTCGCGCCCGGTGCGGCTCGCGGTGGTCGCCGCCGCGATCGCGATGGCCGCCGCGCTGGGGCTCGCGGGCTGCGCGAGCCCCAGCGACCAGGTGACCGACGCGATCGACCAGGGGATCGCGGCGACGGCGACCGCCCGCGTGACGCTCGACCTCGACGACGGCAACCGGATCTTCGGCACGACCGCGTCGACCGCCGTGGAGGACGCGCGTCGCGAGGCGGCGGACGCCGCGCGGGCGGTCGCCGGGGTCGACGCGACCGAGGAGAGCGAGGCCGGGCGCCGGGCCGAGGCGCTCGACGCGCTCGACGAGGCCGTGCGTGCGCTCGACGCGGCCGTCGACGCGCTCGCCGGCGTCGGGGGCGACCCGGCCGAGGCGGCCGACCGCGTCGCGGAGGCCGAGCGGGGGCTCCGCGCTCTGACTCGCGAGGGCACCCCGTGAAGCGCCTGTTCGCCGTCGCGCTCGGCATCCTCACCGCGATCGGCGGGTTCGTCGACATCGGGGACTTGGTCACGAACGCCGTCGTGGGCTCGCGGTTCGGGCTCGGGCTCGCCTGGGTGGTGCTCGTCGGCGTCGTCGGCATCTGCGTGTACGCGCAGATGTCGGGCCGGGTCGCCGCGGTCAGCGGCCGGGCCACGTTCGAGGTGATCCGCGAGCGGCTGGGGCCGCGCGCCGGGCTCGCGAACCTCGCCGCGTCGTTCCTCATCACGCTCCTCACGGTCACCGCCGAGGTCGGCGGCGTCGCGCTCGCCCTGCAGTTGGCGACGAGCGTCGGCCCGGGCTGGTGGATCCCCGTCGCGGCGTTCGGGGTCTGGATCGTGGTGTGGCGCGCGAAGTTCTCGCTGCTCGAGAACGTCACGGGCCTGCTGGGCCTCGCGCTCATCGTCTTCGCGGTGGCCTTGTTCATGCTCTCGCCCGACTGGGGGGCGCTCGCCGAACAGGCGTTCGCGCCGACGATCCCCGACAGCGAGCCCGTCGCGACCTACTGGTTCTACGCGGTCGCGCTGTTCGGCGCCGCCATGACGCCGTACGAGGTGTTCTTCTTCTCCTCGGGCGCGGTCGAGGAGGGCTGGACGCGCAAGGACCTCGCGACCTCGCGCGCGAACGTCCTCGTCGGCTTCCCGCTCGGCGGCCTGCTGTCCATCGCGATCGCGGGGTGCGCGGCCGTCGTGCTGCTGCCGCAGTCGATCGCGGTGACCTCGCTCAGCCAGGTCGTGCTGCCGGTCGCCGAGGCCGGGGGGATGCTCGCGCTGAGCTTCGCGATCGTCGGCATCCTCGCCGCGACGTTCGGCGCGGCCCTCGAGACCACGCTGTCGACGGGCTACACGCTCGCGCAGTACCTCGGGTGGTCGTGGGGCAAGTTCCGTCGCCCGGCGCAGGCGGCGCGGTTCCACGTGGCGATGATCGTGGTGCTCCTCGTCGCGGTCGGCATCCTCGCCACCGGCGTCGACCCGATCGCGGTGACCGAGATCTCGGTGGTGTTCTCGGCGGTCGCGCTGCCGCTGACCTACCTGCCGATCCTGCTCGTCGCGAACGACCCGGAGTACATGGGCGAGCACGTCAACGGCCGCGGCATGAACGCGATCGCGATGGTGTACCTCGTCATCATCGTGGTGGCCGCGGCCGCGGCCATCCCGCTGCTGGTCGTGACGGGGGCGGGCGCATGAGCGAGCGGATGCCGCGACCGGCCGGGCGCGTGCTCGACGCCCAACTGCACCTGCTCGACCGGCAGATCCTCGACCGCGACGGCGTGCCGGTGTCGGTCGTCGCCGACCTCGAGCTCGCGGGCATCGAGCCAGGTCGGGCGATCGAGCCGGATGCCGCGCCGCCGACGATCACCGACCTGCTGGTCGGCATGGAGCTGCCGACGCGCATCTTCGGCGGGCGGCCGCCGTCGTCGCGGCGCATGCGGATCGCCTGGAAGCTCGTCGCGGACGTCGGCACGGTGTTGCGGCTCGGCGTGCCGGGCGACCGCGTCGACGCCACGTGGGTCGAGCGGTGGGTGAGCCGCCACGTCGTCGGCCGGATCCCCGGAGGGCGCCATGATCCTGAGTGACCTGCTCGGCTCGGAGGTCGTGGACGAGGCCGGCGAACGGATCGGCGCGGTCGTCGACGCGCGGTTCGCGATCGACGGCGCGCCGGGGCAGCTGCTCGCGGAGCCGCGACTGGTCGGCCTGCTCGTGAGCCCGCGCAGCCGCACCTCGATGTGGGGGTACGAGCGCACGGACGTGCACGCACCGTGGCCCATCGCGCACTACCTCCGGCACGTGCACCGCGGGCTGTTCCTCGCCGCGTGGGCCGACCTCGCGCGCATCGACGTGGGGCGCGTGGTGCTCCGTGACGGATACGCGCGTCACGACCCGCGGTTGCGCACGGCCTCCCAGGGGTCGTAGTCGACGAGCAGCGGCTCCTGCGCCGGCCGCTCGGCCTCGGGCACGTGCTGCAGGTTCACGCGCACGCGGTACCAGAGCGAGCTCGACCCGCGCATGCCGTCGACCATCACATCGGCCGGGCTCAGGTGCGCGACGGCGCCGGCGTGGGCGGACTTCCACCGCTCGAGCGCGTCGAGCGCTTCGGGCTTGGTCTCGGTGCGGGCCACCTCGATGAGCGGCATCGCCGACTGCCGGCGGCCGGATCCGTCGCCCGACCCCCGCGGCGCCTTCTCGGCGGGGCCAAGCTCCTCCGCGAGCCGAAGCAGGCCGTCGAGGCCGCCGACCGCGTCATCGATGCCGGCGTGCGGGTCGCCGAGCTCGGCGTACCGCTCGAGCACGGTCGCGACCGTGAACTCCTCGGGCCGCCGCACGGGGACCTCGCTCCAGTCGAGCGGCGTCGACACGCGTGCGTCGGGCAGGGGCCGCACCGAGTAGGCCGACGCGACGGTGCGGTCCTTCGCGTTCTGGTTGAAGTCGACGAACACGCTCTCGCCACGTTCCTCCTTCCACCAGCGCGCGGTGGCGAGTCCGGGCGCGCGGCGCTCGACCTCGCGCGCGAGGCTCTCGGCGGCGAGGCGCACCTCAGGGTACGACCACCGGGGCTCGATGCGCACGAGCAGGTGCATGCCGCGCGACCCGGAGGTCTTCGGCCAGCCGACCAGCCCGTGGTCGGCGAGCACCTCGCGCGCGATCATCGCGACGTCGACGATCTGCGACCAGTCCACGCCCGGCATGGGGTCGAGGTCGACCCTGAGCTCGTCGGGGTGGTCGAGGTCCTCGGCGCGCACCGGGTGCGGGTTGAGGTCGAGGCAGCCGAGGTTCACGACCCACGCCAGCCCCGCGGCGTCCCGCACCACCGCCTCTTCGGCCGAGGTGCCGCGCGCGTAGTGCAGGGTCGCGGTGTCGATGAAGTCGGGATGGTTCTCGGGCACGCGCTTCTGGAAGAACGGCTCGTTCGCGATGCCCTTGACGAAACGCTTGAGCACCATGGGGCGGCCCCCCGCGCCGCGCAGCGCACCCTCGGCGACCGCGAGGTAGTACCGGACGAGGTCGAGCTTCGTGAGGCCGGGTTCGGGGAAGACGACCTTGGCCGGATGGCTCACGCGCACGTCGCGGCCCTCGATCTCGAGGATCTCCGCGTCATCCTTGGCGGCCACGACACCACACTATGGGGTGACGGGCACGGGCGTCACGGGCTGCGGACCGTCGTCGGGACCGTGCTCGTCCACGGCCGCGGGCTCGCCGGGCCCCTCCGGGTCGGTGAGCTCCTCGGGTGTGCCCGCGGGCAGGCGCAACTGCAGCAGGATGGCCGCGGCCAGGCACAGCGCACCCGCGAGCGCCAGCAGCGAGCCCGCCGGGGAGGCGTCGCCGCCGCTCGTCGCGAACGTGTCGGCCAGTTCGAGCCCGAGGCCGAACCCCGCCCACCACAGGAAGAAGCTCGTGCCGTGGATCAGCAGCAGTCCGCCGGTGACGACCTGATGCGGCGTCACCACGCCACGGCGGGCCCCGAGCAGCGCGCAGACCGCGGCGGCGGCGGTGACCAGCGTCGCCCCGATCGCCCACGCGAACGGGCCGCCGTCGATGCCGCCGCGTGCGTCGAGCGCCGCGAAGATCTCGGACAGCGTCAGTTCGGGGACCTTCGCGAGCGGGTTCCAGACGAGCAGGTGCAGCGTGCCCAGCGCGACGACCACGAGGTTCGCGGCGCCGAGCACCACGACCGGGACGACGACCGAGGCGCGGTCCACGGGGTCGTGGCGGTGCTCGGCGAGTCCGAGCACGACGATGGCGTACCCGCCGACCGCGCCCGCGAGGGCCAGCAGGATCAGGAACGGCGAGCGGGAGACGCCCGACCACGCCACGATCACGGGCAGGATCACCGCCGCGACGATCGCGACGATGCGGCGCCACGACGCCGGCGTGCCGGAGGTGATGAGCAGGTACGCCCCGAGCGGCAGCGCGATCCACACCGCCGCGAACCCGAGGATCCCGGCCGAGACCTCGACGACCGAGCGCCATCCGGGCGACGCGAGCCCGGGGAGCGCGAGCGAGACCGACACGCTCGTCGCGGCGAGGATCACCGCGACCGCGAGGAACGCGGCCCCGGCGCGCGCGTGCCGCCCGGCGAAGGGCGCTGGGCGCGGTATCCGGGTCATCACGACCTCACTCACGTTCCGGCAACGAGTGCCGATGCACTCACCATGGCACTGATGCGCGCCGCGCGGAACGGGGTGCGCGATGCCGGTGCCGCGGGCCGGGTCCTACCGGGCGGTCTCGCCCCCCGCGCGGACTCCGGCGCCGGTCGCACCGGCGGGCTCCGGGACCCTGTGCACGCGGGCGTGCGCCCACGGGTGCAGCACGTCGAGCAGCACGAGGACGGCGGCGAGCTCGGCCACGCCGAGCCCGAAGTACGTCGCCTGCAGCGCGCTGAACGGGATGTAGACCATCTGCACGAAGATCCAGACGAGCACGCCGAACCCGGCGATCGCCGAGGCGAGCATGGCCCAGCGCATGCGCCGCGCCGCCATCACGAACGCCACGAGATGCGTGCCGCCGACGATGAGGGCGAGCGCCAGCCCGGGCACGACGAACGAGTCGAACGGCGAGCCGTCGAGGTAGGAGTCGGGGATCGCGAACGGGCTGTCGCTCCAGTCCATGAGCGATCCGGCGACGAGTGCGGCCCCGCCCAGCACCGACGTGACGGCCACGAAGGCCTGCACGAACAACAGCGTCGCGCGTGCGACGCGCTGCGGCGTCATCCGCGCACCCCCTTCCGAACGGGCCGGGTCGATGCCCAGCGTTCCGCATCAGAAGGGCCCGCGCAGGGGCCGAAGGTCACTCGAGGCGCCTCCGCCGCGGTGGAGGGACCTAAGGCCCCGCACGCGGCGGGTGCCGGCGTGAGCATGGTTGCGGCGACCGCGTGGCCGGGCTGCCACGCGGGCCGAGAAGACCGAAGGAGGCCCGATCATGGCCAGGAACGTCATCCGCTTCGATCCGTTCGCGGAGCTGAACTCGCTGCAGCGGCAACTGTTCCCGGAGGGACTGTTCTCGCAGTCCCGGCGCGCCGCGCCGACCACCGACATCTACACCGAGGACGACGAGAAGCTCACGGTCGAAGCCCACCTGCCGGGCTTCAGCGAGGGCGACATCGACATCGACGTCGACCAGGGTGCGCTGGTCATCCAGGCCGAGCGACGCGAGAAGGACGAGGAGAAGGACAAGAAGAAGTACGTGGTGCGGGAGAGCAGCACGAGCTACTACCGGCGGATCGAACTGCCCGAGATGGCCGACGAGGAGGGCGTGACCGCGCACTTCGAGAACGGCGTCCTCAGGGTGACCGTGCCGTACAAGGCGCTGCCGTCGCCGCGCAAGATCGCGATCTCGTCGGGCGGCGAGCCCGCCGGCGGCGAGACGGCGAAGGCCTGAGGGGCGAGGGCAGCGCGATGGCCGCGAAGTACACCGACGACGAGATCCAGCGGTGGGTCGAGGAGGAGCTCGAGTGGACGCCCGGGCTCGACTCCGCGGGCATCGGCGTCTCCGTCGACGACGGCGCCGTGCGCCTGTCGGGCGAGGTCGCCGACCTCTCCGAACGGGCCGACGCGATCCGCGCCGCGGAGCGGGTGCAGGGCGTGACGACGATCATCGACGACCTCGTGGTCGCCGTGCAGGGCTCGCGCGAGCCCGACGAGGCCGACCTCGCGCATGCGGTGCAACGCGAGGTCGCGTGGGTCGGCTCGGAGCCGAACTCGGTGCGCGCCGAGGTGCACGGCCACGATGTCGTCCTCACCGGGGAGGTGGAGTTCAACTTCCAGCGCGACGGCGTCCGGCGCGCGGTCGTCCGCATCCCGGGCGTGCACTCGGTCGACAGCCGCATCGCGCTGCGCCGGCGGCCGTCCGCGGCCGACACGGCTGAGCGGATCCGCCGCGCCCTCGTGCGGCACGCGACGGTCGACGCGAGCCACGTCGACGTCGAGGCCGACGGCACGACGGTCCGGCTCACCGGGTTCGTCTCGTCGTACCTCGAGCGCACGCAGGCCGAGGAAGCCGCGTGGGCGTCACCGCACGTCGAGCACGTCGAGAATCACCTCGCGGTGGTGCCCTGAGCCGGATCCGCCGCCCACAGGTCGCCGTCGGGCGGCAGGACGATGCCGCCGGAGCGCTCCAGTTCGTCGCCCATGGCGTCGACCGCGGCCGCGTCGGGGCCCGGCGCGCTCGGATCGTCGATGTGCAGTCGCACCGGGATCGTTGGATGCAGCCACACCGTCGACGGGCCGAAGCCGGGTTCCGACCACGACAGCGTCAACCCGCTGCCGGCGTCGAGACGCCGCTCCAGCACGACCCGGAAGCTCGCGAGCGTCGCGTCGTCGACCCTGATCGGGTACTGCGCGGCGCTGTAGTACAGCGTTCCCATCTTGCTCCACCCCCCTCGGGCGCGACCCACGTTATGCGGTCGTCGTCCGATCGGTCCACGGGGTTGACCGCGGCGTGCGCGCCCGCAAGGGTCAGTCGCGTGCGGAGCCGGCCGCCTCGAGCGCCCGCTCGAGGTCGCGGGCGAGGTCGTCGGCGTGCTCGAGTCCGACCGAGAGGCGCAGGAGCCCCTCGGGGATCGTCGGGGCCTCGGCGGCCCAGCGGCGGCGGCGCTCGAGCTGGGACTCGACGCCGCCGAGGCTCGTGGAGTGGACCCAGACCCGGGTCGCCTCGGCGACCCGCTCCGCGGCATCCGCCCCGCCCGCGACCACGATCGAGATGATCGCGCCGAACCCGGGGTAGCGGACCTCGTCGAGCGCGGGGTGGCCGGTGAACCGCTCGACGAGCGCTCGCGCGGTGGCCTGCGCGCGCTCGAGCCGAACGGGCAGGGTGCGCAGTCCGCGGAGCGCGAGGAACGATTCCATGGGGCCGGGGATGGCGCCGTGCAGGCGCCGACGGGCCTCGATGCGGTCGCGCAGCGCCTCGTCGCGGGCGATCACGGCGCCCATGATGACGTCGCTGTGGCCCGAGATCGACTTGGTCGCGGAGTGCACCACGAGGTCTGCGCCGTGCCCGAGCGGGCGCTGCAGCAGCGGGGTCGCGAACGTGTTGTCGACCGCGAAGAGCGCGCCGGCCTCGCGTGCCGCGCGGCCGATCGCGGCCAGGTCGGCCACCTCGAGCGCGGGGTTGGTGGGCGACTCGATCCAGACGAGGTCGGCGCCGGCCGCGGCATCCGTCACCGCCTGCGTGTCGGTCACGTCGACGTACCGCACGGTCGCGTTCCGCGACCCGGCGAGGTCGTCGAGCAGGCCGATGGTGCCCGTGTACGAGTGTCGCGGCGCGACGACCGTGCCGCCGGTGGGCACGAGGTCGAGCACGGCTGAGATCGCGGCCATGCCCGACGCGAAGGACACGCACGGCCCGCCCTCGAGGGCGCCGAGCGCCGCCTCGAACGCCGCCCACGACGGGTTGCCGTAGCGGCCGTACGCGGCGGGGCCGCCCGCGTGGTAGGTCGACGCGAGGTGCACGGGCGTGCTCATGGGCGCGTCGGGCTCGCGCGCCGGCCGGCCCACGTGCACGGCGAGCGTGTCGGGGTGCAGGCCGTCGTGCTCCCGGTGTTCGGTGTCGTTGCGGGGGTCGCTGGGGGCGGATGCCTCGTGGTCGGCGGTCATGGCGGTGCTCCTCGGGTACGCGGCGGTCCTTCGATCCTCGCCCATTCCGGACCCGTGCGTCGCCGACCGGAGACGTTCCTCATCGTCGTACCCCGGTACCCCGGTACTCCGGTACTCCGGTACTCCGGTACTCCGGTACTCCGGTACCCCGGTACTCCGGTACTCCGGTACTCCGGTACCGGGTCGTGAGAGGGGAACGAGTTTCCGGAGCGCCCCGGGCGGGTCCGCTGACGGCGGGAGGGCGCACACTGGAGGGGTGACCCCCGACCACGCGCTCGACTGGCGCGCCCCGCACGAGACGCACGTGGTGCAGACGCTCGGCGTGCTGCGCCGCGGGCCGGGCGACCCGACGTATGCGCTCGGGGCCGACGGCGCGGTGTGGCGCACCACGCTGACCGATGCCGGGGCCGCGACGCTGCGCGTCATCCAGCGCGGGCCCGACCTCGTGCGCGTCGAGGCGTGGGGTCCGGGCGCCGAGGCGGCGCTCGCCGGCGCCCCGTCGATGCTCGGCGAGCGTGACGACACCACCGGCTTCCGCACGGGCGTCGACGTGCTCGACGATGCGCACCGCCGCAATCCGGGCCTGCGCGTGCCGCGAACGGCCCGCGTCATGGAGGCGCTCGTGCCGGCGATCCTCGAGCAGAAGGTGATCACGCTGCAGGCCCACGCGTCGTGGCGGCGGATCGTGCTGCGGTTCGGGTCGGTCGCGCCGGGGCCGGCCCCGCGGCCCATGCGGGTCGTGCCCTCGGCGGGCGGATGGCGCGCCATCCCGGTCTGGGAATGGCACCGCGCCGGCGTCGACCCCAAGCGCGCGGCCACGATCCAGCGCGTCGCCGCATACGCCGGCCGCATCGAGGAGGCCGCCGGCATGTCGCACGCCGATGCGGCCGCACGCCTCACGCACTTCGCGGGCGTCGGTCCGTGGACCGCGGCCGAGGTCGCCCAGCGCGCGCTCGGCGATCCCGACGCGGTCTCGGTCGGCGACTACCACCTCGCGAACTACGTCGGTCACACGCTCCACGGCCGCGACATGACCGACGACGAGATGCTCGAGGCGCTCGCACCCTGGGCGGGGCAGCGGTACCGCGTCATCCGCCTGCTCATGGCCGCCGGCCTGCGCGGCCGCCCGCGCCGCGGCGCGCGCATGGCGTTCGTCGACCACACCCCGCACTGACCGGTCGGTCGGTCCATGCGAGGTCGCCGCGCTCGCGCGTAGGCTCGGGTCCACCTGCACCCCGCTCGGCCACGGGAAGGAGCGATCCATGGGTGAGCCGACCGGGTTCGCCTTCCTCACCCTTCGACCGACCCCGTACTACGACGGAGCGCTCGCTCAACTCGAGGAGCTCTGCTACATCCGGATGCTCTGACCGGCGCGTTCGCGCGACGCGCGCCGCCTCGTGGTCAGTCGCCGGGTGGGCGACGCAGGCGCTTGACCTCGGTGCGCCGCTTCTTCGCTTCCAGGCGCCGTTCCTTCGCACCGCGACTCGGACGCGTCGGTCGTCGCGTCGGTGACGGCGGCCGCAGCGCGTCGGCCACGACGGCGACGAGCCGTGCGCTCGCCGCATTCCTGTTGCGCAGTTGCGTGCGGTGCTCGGATGCGGTGATCGTCAGGACCCCGTCGACGACGCGACTGCTCAGGCGCATGAGGAGTCGCTCCCGCTGGAGCGGCGTGAGGACGGCCGAGCCGGCCACGTCCCACACGAGCTCCGCTCGGGAGTCGGCGGTGTTCACGCCCTGCCCCCCGGGACCGGATGACCGCGAGAACCGCCACGAGAGCTCGGACTCCGGGATCGTGAGTCGTGCGTCGACCCGGAGACCGGGACGGTGGACAGCAGGCATGGGTCCATCATGTCGCGCGTTCGGGCGGCTCGCCCGAGTGACCTTCGGCCCGCGGCCGGCGCGCGTCCTCGGGGAGGCTGGCAGCACGGACCGCACCGGAGCGGCCGGCGAAGGGGTGGTCGTGGTGTTCTCGCAGATCGTGGTCGGCTGGGACGGCTCGCCGCACGCCGAGGCGGCGCTGCGCTGGGCGCTCGCACGCGGCGGCGATGCGACCGTCGCACTCGTGCAGGTGATCCCGGGCAGCGACGAGTCCAGCGAGTACCTTCGCGCGACCGGCGACCTGTCGGCGGCCCGCGTCGGCCTCATGGACCGGGCCGAGCAGGTCCGCGCCGAGCACCCGGGTCGCACCGTCACGACGCACACGGTGCACGGTCGCCCCGACAAGGAGCTCGGCGCGTACCTCGACCACGACGCGCTCGTCGTCGTCGGCACGTCCGCACACGGACGCGAGACCGCCTGGACGCTGGGCGCCCGCCTCGCGGGCCGGCGCGGGCAGGGCTGCGTCGCCGTGATCCCGCACGACTGGGACGCGAGCCGGCGCTCGACCGTCGTCGTCGGAGTCGACGGATCGGCCGAGTCGATGGCCGCGATCCGCGTCGGCGCGGAGGAGGCGGCCGGCTCGGGCCAGGCGCTCGAGCTCGTGCACGCCTGGGTGGTGCCGACGAGCTGGAACTCCGCGTACGTCGAGTACCTCGGCGACGTCGAGATGATGGAGGAGATGCGGCGCGACGTGCTCGACGACGCGCTCGAGTACGCCCGGGCGCACGGCGCCGAGCCCACCGGCCGCCTCGAGCGCGGCGGCCCCGCGCCCGTGCTCGCCGAGCTCTCCGAGCGCGCGAGCGCCGTGGTCGTCGGAAGCCACGCGACCGGCGGCATGGCCCGGTTCCTGCTGGGTTCGGTCAGCCACGACCTGCTGCTGACGGCCGCCGGGCCGGTCATCGTCGTCAGCGACGTCGAATGAGCCTCGGATGACCCGATGAGCCAGACGAGCCTCCGCTTCCTCGGCGCCGCCGACACGGTCACCGGGTCGCGGTACCTGCTCGAGTCCGGCGGAGTCCGCCTGCTCGTGGACTGCGGGCTCTTCCAGGGCTACAAGGTGCTCCGCGAGCGCAACCGGCGGCCGTTCCCGGTCGCGCCCGAGTCGATCGACGCGGTGGTGCTCTCGCACGCGCACCTCGACCACTCCGGCTACCTTCCGGCGCTCGTCCGCGACGGCTTCGCGGGACGCATCTGGGCGTCGCCCGGCACCGTCGAACTCTGCCGGATCATGCTGGCCGACAGCGCCTACCTGATGGAGGAGGAGGCCCGGCACGCGGCATCCCGCCACTGGTCGCGCCACGCCGACCCGCGGCCGGTCTACACGTCCGACGATGTGCGGGCGACCCTGCCGCACTTCTCCGAGCTCGCGTTCGACGAGCACCGAGAGGTCGCCCCGGGCGTCGACGTGCGCCTCGTGCCCGCCGGGCACATCCTCGGGGCGGCGCAGGTGCGGGTGCGGGTGGATGGCGCGCAGCTGCACTTCACGGGCGACCTCGGCCGGGCCTCCGATCCGCTCATGCGCGCGCCCGCGCCGCTCGAGGCGTGCGACGTGCTCGTCACGGAGTCGACGTACGGCGACCGGGTGCACTCGGCCGAGGATCCGGCCGATCGGCTCGGCGAGGTGATCCGTCGCGTCACCCGCAAGGGCGGTGTCGTGCTCATCCCCGCGTTCGCGGTCGGGCGCACCGAGACCGTGCTGCTCCACCTCTCGCGCCTGCGCGATCGCGACCAGCTGCCCGACGTGCCGATCTACCTCAACAGCCCGATGGCGGTCGACGTGGCCGGCATCTACGAGCGCTACCCCGAGGAGCACCGCCTCGACGCCGACGAGCTCCAGCGGATGTACCGGCTCGCCACGCGCATCACCACCGTCGACGACTCGAAGCTGCTGAACCTCCGCGGCGGCCCCATGGTGATCATCTCCGCGAGCGGCATGCTCACCGGCGGACGGATCCTGCACCACCTCCGCGAGTACGGGCCCGACCCGCGCAACGCGATCGTGCTCACCGGGTTCCAGGCCGGCGGCACGCGCGGCGCCGCGCTCGCCGCGGGCGAGCGGAGCCTGCGCATCTTCGGCGAGGACGTGCCGATCCGCGCCGAGGTCGTGCAGCTCGACAGCATGTCGGCGCACCCCGACGCCGACGAGATCCTGCGGTGGCTGCGCTCCGCGCCCGACGCGCCGGCCATGACGTACGTCACGCACGGCGAGCCGCACGCGGCCGACGCCCTGCGTGCGAGGATCAAGCACGAGCTCGGGTGGGACGTGCGCGTGCCCGACCACTCCGAGCGCGTGCCGGTCGAGCCGCGCGAGCTGTCGACCCCCGAACCGGCCCGAACGAGGAGGACCACATGAACGGACAGGACGACGACCGCCCGCCCACGCGCGAACTCACCGAGGAGGAGTGCTGGAGCCGGGTCGAGGCCGCGCCGTACGGCCGGATCGCCGCCGCGGCGGGCGGCGAGGTCGACATCTTCCCCGTGAACCACAAGGTCGACGAGGGCCCCGACGGGCGCGCGATCGTGTTCCGCACCCAGCCCGGCACGAAGCTGCTCGAGTTGACCATCCACGCGAACGTCGCGTTCGAGGTCGACGGGTACGACGACGAGTCGGCGTTCAGCGTGGTGCTCAAGGGCCGGGCCCGGCAGCTCGAACGCGACAGCGAGATCGAGCGCGTCGCGGGCCTGGGCGTCACGCCCTGGGCGCCCGAGGTCAAGGACCGCTGGGTGCGGGTGGAGGTCACCCAGATCGGCGGCCGGACGTTCCAGCGGGCGCGCCCCGCGGCCGAGTAGCGCTACCCGACCAGCGGGTCCAGTGTGGGGTGCAGGTGCCGGGTGCCGAGCACGGATGCCGCGTGCTGCGCGCCGACCTCGAGCGCCGCGTCGATCGCGGCCCCGTCGAGCGTCGCGTGCAGCACGCCCGACATGAACGCATCGCCCGCGCCGTTGGTGTCGACCACCTCGACCGGCACCGCCTCGACGCGGTGCTCCGAGATCGTGCCGCCGTCGTGCGCCGCGAGCGCCATCGCGCCCTCGGCGCCGAGCGTGCAGACCACGAGCCGCGCGCCCTCGTCGAGGCAGCGCCGCATGAACGGCAGTGGATCGCCGCCGATGCGGTCGGCGTTCATGAAGATCGCCTCCGCGGCGTCGATGAAGGGCCGGTGGTACTCGGCGGTGCCGTCGTAGTCGTGCACGTCGGTCCAGATCGGGCGGCCGCTGGCTCGCGCGTCGGGGATCAGCCGGCGCGAACGCTCCGAGAGGTCGAGCACGATCGCCGCGGCATCCTCGAGCTCGGCGGCCAGCCGGCCGTCGTCGGGCGACGGCGCGTCGTCGGGCGTCGAGAGGTACAGCGACACGCGCTCGCCGCGCGGCGTCATCAGGTTGAGGTGCCGCTCGGTGCGCCCGCCGTCGACCACGTCGAGCTCGAGCCCGGGCACGCGTTCGAGGATTCCGCGCAACCGCTCGCCGTCGGGGTCGCGGCCGATGAGCGTGAAGAGCTCGACCTCGCGGCCGAGCGCCGCCAGCCCGAGCGCCTTGCCCGCCGACGTGCCGCCCACCGTCTCGTGATCGCCGAGCGCGAACCGCATGTGCGGCACCGGCTCGGGCAGCTGCTCGAGCAGCACGATCCGGTTCCATGACGCCGGCCCCGCGATGACCACCTTGCCGCTCACGCCCGCTCCGCCTCCGCCGCGCGCGCCGCGGCCCCGCTCCATCCTGCCCGGTCGGCGAGCCGCCCGCGTCAGCGGTCGATGAACTGCTCGAGCTCGGCCTCGCTCACCGCGATGCCCGCATCGGCGAGACGCTGCCGCAGCAGCTCGCCCTCGTCGCCCGCGTGCCCGAGATGCACGTCCTCGCGCACCTGCTCGAGGATCCCGCGGATCTTCTCGGCGCGCGTCGCCTCCGTGGCGCCGTCCTCGACGGGGCCGTCCTGCGTGCCGGGTGTCTCGGCCATGGTTCCCTCCATCCGGGCGGCGCCGCGCTCGGGCTCGCCATGGTCGATGCTGCCCGGTGCCGCGGCATCCGTCGAGGCGTTGACACGAGCGGATGCCGCGTGCCGGGCCGCCGCCGCGGCATCCGCTGCCCCTCGGCTCGACGTCGCGCCGCGCTACACGACGATCCGGGCGAGCGAGTCGAGCGGCACGAAGAGCGGCTCGCCGTTCTCGATCGCCTCGGCGCCGATCGCGTTCGCGCGCAGCGGGTCGGCCTCGACGTAGTGGGCCAGGTCCAGGCCCGTTCCCTCGGCCAGGTCGGAGATCGCGATCTGGAACGTGCGGTACGGGCCGAGCACGAAGCCCTCGAGCCCCTCGACGCGGGAGCGCTTCTCGAGGAGGTCGCGGATCAGCTCGCCCTGGCTCAGCAGGTACGCGGTGGCGTGCAGCTCGGTGCCACCCGCCTTCGGCATCACCACGACCTTCCAGAACTCCTGCGGCACCGCCAGGCCGGGCGCGAGCTCGGGGTCGTCGGGGCGCAGGATCGGGCCGGTGAACACGCAGGCCCGGAACCCCTCGGTCCGCGCGCTGTCGAGGATGTAGTTCTCGAGCCCCTGCCAGAGCTCCTTGCCCTGGTTGAGCCGCGAGTGCTGCAGCGCGGAGTTCGTGTAGTGGAACGTGTCGTCGTTGGCCAGCTTCGCCCGCGGGGTGACGTCGGCCGGGCTCGTCGCGTCCGGATCCCAGTTCGGGTCCTCGCGCCGGACCATGTGGCCGCGATCGATCTCGGGATCGTCGTAGTCGCGACGGGTCAACTGCGCCTCGAGCGGGATCCGCGCATCGCGGAACCACTTGTCGCCCGTCCGCTTGATGCGCACGGGGTGCTCGCCGTCGATGTTGACCGCGGTGATCAGGGGCTGGCGCCGGGCCAGGTGGTACTTCACGCCGAAGTGCGTGTAGCGGAGCTCGAACGGACGCCCCGGGTCCTCGTCGCTCGGACGGGCGAGCCCGGACTCGACGGCGGCGGGCGTTCCCGGCCACGGAGCGGTGAGCCCGCCCTCCAGGAAGTCGGGGTCGTAGCCCGCGCGCTCGCCGAAGAAGTCCGGCTGGTGCACGCCGTCCGAGGCGGCCTCGACGAGCTGCTGCTGCTGCTCGGCGCGCGCGACCTCGAAGCCCGCGGCGAGCGGGCGCTCGCCCGCGATCAGCCGCCTGAGCGTGCCCACGCCGACCGCGTGGTTCTCCACGCCGTACCGGCCGGCGAAGTGCAGGCCGACGACCTTGCCGTCGTCGAGGCCGATCAGCGGCGACCCCGAGTTGCCGCCCAGACTCGTGCAGTCGTGCGTCAGCGACTTCCGCCCGCCGAGCCCCTGCATCACGAACCCGGGCGCGAAGCGCTTGACCTCGTACAGGTCGCGGAAGTACTTCGCCTGGTCGGCGGCGTCGTTGCGCGAGTCGTACGCGGGATAGCCGATGACCGCGACGAGCTGCCCCTCCTCGGCCTCGGCGTCGGCCAGCGGCAGCGGCGAGGGCAGGCCGTCGCCCACGATGCGCAGCAGCGCGACGTCGGGGGAGGCGTCATCGGCAAGGTAGGTGATCGCGACCACCTCGACCGGTCGCGCGTCGCCGGGGTTGGAGGCCACCTCCTCCTTGAAGTCGATCTCCGCGCCGTAGCGCATGCCCGTCGTCGGCGAGCGAAGGAAGACGCCGCTGCCGTCGAAGCCGCGCTGCGCGACCACCTTGGCCACGTGCCGGTTCGTCGCCACGATGCGGGTCGACGCGTCCTCCTCGTGGATGACCCAGCCGGTGCCGCCCCACGCCATCGAGTGGTTGACGAACTCGACCCGGCCGACCGAGAGCACGCTCCGCTCCACGCCCTTGATGAGCGCGTCGGTGCCGGGCGCGAAGTCGGGCAGCTCCTCGAGTTCGACTGCGTCGTTGCGGACGATCAGCGGCGGACGGCCGACGCGCTTGACGATGGCCTCGAGGGCGTCGAGCTGGATCACGCTCTCGAGCTCGTCGCCGCGGTCGACCGCCTCGGCCGACCGCGCCGAGACGAGGTCGTCGGGCAGGCGGCCCGTGGCGGCCGCCCGCTGGACGGCATCGCGCAGCGCGGGCGAATCGTCGAGCCTGCGGCGGAGGTCTCCGCGGCGGCGTTCCTCGTCGTGTCGTTCGTCGGTCATGGTCGCGTTCCTTCGGTCGGGCCGGCGGGCGGGGCGGCCCGATCCTCCGGCGGTGGTGGTCGTCGGTCGTCAGTCGCCAGGAGCACTGCCACCGGGGGGACGAAGGCGCTCGGCAGGCTCCGGCGGAGCAGGAACGCGGCCGCGGCGGCCGGCCCGCGCCGCGCCGCCGTCCGCGCGGCCTCACCCGCCGTCTTCGGAGACCGGGCGCGCAGGAGCGAGAGCACCTCGGCGGCGCTCGCATGCTCGGGCGCCCACGCCTCGAGCTGTGCGGCGGCCGCCGCTGCGGGATCCGCCGAGTCGAGCAGCGCGGCGAGCCGGTCGGTCATCGTGACGTCGAGCGGGCGGTCCCAGCCGGCCGGAGGAGGCGGTCCGTAGGACCAGGATCCGGCGACCGTGCGCCGCCACCGTTCCGCCGCGGCGGCGACGAGCCGCAGGTCCCGGTCGCGCCGGAGGTACGCCGCGGCGCCGGCCAGCTCGGCGAGCAGGCCCAGCTCGGCGAGGCCGTGCACCGCGAGGGCGCGGCTGGCCTTCCGGTCGGTCCAGGGCCCGGTCTGCAGGGGAGCGAGGTCGCCGAGGTCGTCCAGCCGCTGCTGCACTGCAGCGGCGTACTCCGCGAGGTGCTGGTGGCGCGGCAGCCGGCTCATCGTCTCGACCAGATCCGCGAACGGCGTGAGCACGGCTGCGGCACGGGCCAGCACGCTCGTGCGGTCGGCCTGTCCGATCTCGATCGGTCCGGTCCGGTCCTCGATGCGCCGCAGGCCTCCCGTGACGGCCTCGAGTGCCGTCTCCTCGTCGCCATCGTCGCCCGGCCCGCCCCAGCGGTGGATCGCGGCGGCGACGGGGTCGAGACCGGGGCGACGCTCCGACGCGAGCGGCGTCGGCGTCGGGTCGGCTCGATGCAGTGCGAAGCCCAGTGCGGCGCCGGCGAGGCTGGTCAGCATCGGCTCCGAGACGAGGGCGGCGACGCGCGCCCTGAGGTCGTCGTGATCCCGGAGGGTCTCGACCACGTCGGTGAAGCCGGATTCCGCCCCCATCTCCAGCCGGCAGAGGGCGTCGAGCCGGGACTGCGCCAGCTGGGCCTCGAGCGGCGGAGTCGAGCGGCGCCATCCGCCCTGGCGGGCGAGCAGGCGGCCCGCCTCCGTCCAGCGGCCCGAGCGCCACAGGAACGTCAGGACGACGTCGGAATCGGGACTGCGCGGGTCGATCGACATCCCGCTGATCGCGCGCTCGAAGAGGTCGTCGCCCTCCAGCCAGTCGGATCGGCCGTTGAGGGATCGCAGTTCGCGGACGGCATCCGGCTCGGACGCGCTCCCGCGAGCGGCCGCGCCGTGTCGGAGGGCCTCGGCCGGGACCTCGCGGCGAAGGCGCACGAACTCCTGCGCGTTCGGCGGGAGCTCGGCGATGGACTCGGGGTCGAGCCGCGCGAGGGCGGGCGGCGAGATCGTCGGCGGCTCGGCGGATCGCCGCATGAGCTGCAGCCGGTGGTAGGCCGCCTCGGTCTCCGCCCACGGTTCGCGACGCGCGCCGAACCATCGTGCGGCGTCGCGATCGATGCGGGCGGACTTCACCGGTGCCGAGTCGTAGAGCGTGGGGCGCACCATCCTGCCCAGTTCGGGGACGGACCGGAGGAAGCCGGTGGCGAGCGGATCGGGCTCGAAGGCCCAGTCGAGCTCCGCGAGCTCCGCGACCAGGCGCTCGGCGCGGTCCGGCGAGAGATCGCGGAGACCGGCCGCCCGCCCGAGGAACGCGACGACGGAGTCGGCGTCGACGCGCCGGGCGATGAGGGCCGCGCCGACGAGGCGCCGGAGGCCCGGATCGGCGACGTGCGAGAGCAGCGCCCGGTACAGGTAGGCCGAGGTCATCCCCTCGCGGCCATGGGCCTGTCGCACCGCGTCGGCGCCGTGGTCCCGCACGAGCCGCGCGGCGAGCCCGAGGCTCAGCGGATCGCCCGTCGCGATCTCCCGCACCGTTGCGCGGTCCCCGCGATCCACGCCGAGCGCCTCCAGCTCGTGGTCCGCGGCCGCGGGGTCGAGGCCCGGCAGCACGACGCGCTCCCCGATCCTGGCCCGGATGCCGTGCACGGCGTCGCTCGGTCCGGCCCCGATGACCGCGATCTGCGTCTGGATCAGGTCGGCGAGCTGGGCGATCCACTCGAAGAGCCGAGCCGGATGCGTTGCTCCGCGGTGGCTGAGGAGCTCGAGGTCGTCGAGCACCAGCAGGACGCGCTGCGCCGGGGCGTCGAGGGCGCGCCGCAGCGCCAGTGCAAGTGCCTCGGGCACCCGCTCCGGGCTGTCGCCCTTGAGCTGCGGTGCTCCCTGCGCCACGCCGGCGGCCTGCTGTCGTGCCTGCTGCACGAGCGACGACGAGCCCGGCACCTGCGCCGAGACCTGCCGGGCGAACTCCAGCGACAGCCCGATGGTGTCCTGCACGTCGAGCCCCGACCGCTCGAAGTCGAAGCGGACCACGACCCAGCCGTCGTCGCCTTCGAGCAGTCGCGCGGCGACCTCCTCGATCAACGTGGACTTCCCGACGCCCGGCAGGCCCTCGACGTACAGCGTCGCCGGCTGGTAGCCGACGAACCCGGTGTCGAGCCATCCGAGGATCCGCTCGAGCTCGTCGGCGTGCGCGGGCACCCGCTCGCCCGGCGTTCCCCGGGCCTCGCCGAGCATCTCGAGCCGGATCAGGGCGGACTTGACCCGCGGCAGGTCGGCCCGGCGAGCGGCGTGCCCGTCTGCTCGCCCGAGGCCGATCGCCGTTCGCTCGAGCGACGCGCGGTCCCCGTCGCGGAGCGCCGCCGCGATGGCGCTCGCGGTGAAGGCGCCCTGCCCGGTGACGGCGTCCAGCAGGTCTGCGGTCGGTCCGTCGAGCGGGAGGTCTCGCCGTCGGCGGACCGCCTCGTCGAGGCGCCCGGCGTCGACGAGGCGATCGAGCACCCGCCGCCGTGCGGCGCTGCGCATGAGCCATCCGTCGCCCGAGGGGCCCGTGACCGTGTCGCAGTCGCGGGAGAGGCCGGCCGCGACCGCGGTCAGCAGCGCGGGATCGGTGCGTCCCGGGCCCTCGATGCTGCGCAACGCCTCGACCGGATCGAACGCGGCCGACAGCGCGGCGTACTCGCGAGCGCGCAGCAGCCCCGCGTCGACGGCGTCCTCCGGCGGGCCGGCGTGCCCGCCGGCATCGCGCACGCCGCCGCGCGAGCGATCACGCCGCGGGGTCGGCTCGTCGTTCGCCATCTGCGTCTCCGCCCGTCCCGAGCGTCCGGAAGTACTGCTGGAGCGTCTCGACGATCGCGGGCAGGTCCGCGTCGGAGTACATGCCGTTGAACGGCGTGAAGTCGACCAGGAGCACCTTGAGCACGAGCTCGATGTCGCGCGGGACCGCGTCGCCCACGAGGTCGGTGGTGGCGAGGGTGAGGCAGTTGAGGATGTCCGCGCGGGTGAACCCGCCGATGTACTCGACGACGAGTCCGGCCGGGCCGTCGGGGGCCGCGGCGGCGGGGCTGGAGAACTCGAGGCCGCCGAGCGGCACGGTCTCGAGCCCGGCGATGACGAGGCGGATGCGCGGCAGCGGGAGGCACTCGGCGACGAAGGCCTCGAGCTCGAGCCGGCGCGCCTCCGGCAGCGGGAGCGTCGGGTTGTCGACGAAGAACCACACGGTCCGGCCGGCCTGCTCCGCGGCGAGGTCGATCGCCTGCGCGAGCCGCCGTGCGCGGTGGGACGCCCGGCCCTCGAGCGTCGCTCCCGTCGCTCCCTCGGCCGGTGGGGCGGCGGGGATCGGGATCCCGGCGGCGTCCGTCCACCGGGCGATGTCCGAGAGCAGGTCGGAGGACGTCGCGTCGAGCGCGACCGACACGACGCGGTGCGCGGGGCCCTGCCGCATGAGCAGCTCGACGAGGATCCGGTGCGAGAACCCGAGCCCCGCGCCGTCCTCGGCGGGTCGCCGGCGCTTGACGCGGATGCCGCGGACCGCCCCGTTCGCCGCGCCGGCCGCGGCGGCGACGGCGGACGCGAAGCCGTCGCGGCCGATCACGAGCTGCGTGGTGTCGTCGTCGAGGCGCCAGATCGCGGTGGGGGCGACGTCGCGAGCGACGAGTTCCGCGACCTCGTCGCGGAAGAGGCCCAGCGGCACGAACCGGCCGCGCTTGACCACGCGGTCGCCGTCCTGCGACACCCTCGCGCCGGCCTGGTGCACGCCGATGAGGTGGAATCGGTCGTCGAAGCACGCCCCGCCGGAGGAGCCCTGCGCGGTCGGGATGTCGTGGTGGAGCCGGGCCGTGACGTTGCGGGGCTTCGTGACCGTGCCGTGTCCGAGCTCACCGTCCTCGCCTGCGGGGAAGTCGAGCAGGAACACCGGGGATCGCGATGCCACTGCCGGTGCGGACTCGGGCAGGGGGACATGGCCGAGGTGGCGCGCCGCGGGCGTCGCCAGCGACAGCAGCGCCACGTCGTGCCGGTCCACGACCTCGGCGTCGGAGGTCGGCGCGCGCTGCTCCCACTCGCCGTCGCCGCACGGCGACTGGTACGCCGGCGGCATGACGGCGTCGTGCCGGGTTCCGTCCTCGAGCCGCACGACGACGTCGGGCAGCGGCTGGTCGGGCCCGTTCGGGCCGTGCAGCCGGACGACGTGCCAGGCGGTCAGGACGAGACCCGGGCCCACGAGGCATCCGGTGCCCTTGAAGTCGTGGTCGACCTCGATGCGACATCGGAACCGTTCGGCCTTCGCCGTGAACCGGTTGAGGTCGACGAGGTCGAGGCGTCCGCCGCCGCGCCCGACCTCGTCGGATTCGGGCTCGTCGCCGGGCAGGCGCACGTCGCGCGCGCGCAGCGCCTCCATGAGCGGGTCGACGAGGTGGTGCGAGCGCAGGTGGTCGATGCAGAGCTGGATGGGGTCGGAGCCGAGCAGGCCGGCCGCCGCGGCGAAGGAGCGCAGGTCGACCGGCGCCCGCCCGCCGTCGCGCTGGATGGCCGCGAGCGCGTCGTCGACGGCCGCGGGGGCGCTGCGGATGACCTCCCTCAGGTCCTCGTCGCTCCACATGGTCGGTCCCCCCGGTCCGCCGGGCCGCGGTGGGGTCGGCGCCGGCCCCGTCCGTCACCCCATTCGATACCGCAGCGCGGGGGCCGCGCGCAAGGGAACCGAGGGAAGTTCAGGGGTGTCCCGAGACCGGTTCCGGGGCACCCCTGAGTGCCGAGCGTGCCTCAGCGTCGCCGGAGGTACGCCTCGATGCGGTCGAACGCGCCGACCCACGCCATCGTCTGGAAGAAGTCCCGGATCTCGGGCGTCGGGAAGCCCGACTGCTCGACGATCATCAGCGTTCCACCTTCGACGGGCTCGAACGTCACCACGACGTGCGTGGTCATCGTCGCGCCGCTCGGGTCGCTGCCCGACGACTCGGTGACCAGCCGGTGCGGGCGGTCGATCTCGAGGAAGACCTGCTCCTCGCGGAACAGCGTGTCGCGGTCGGGTCCCCAGACGGCGACCTGCTTGCCGCCGACGCGCAGGTCGACCTCGATCTCGACGACGCCGGGTTCCTCGTCGAGGATCGAGAACCAGATCTTCTGCTTCTCGGCGTCGGTGTAGGCGTCGAAGACCTCCTCGGGCGCGGCGGGGAGCTGCCGCGTCATGCGGAGTGCAATCGTCTCGCTCGTGTCGATGTCGCTCATGATTCCGTTCCCTTCCTGAGGGTGAAGTAGGCCTGGAGGCCGTCGAGGCGACGCTCCCAGAGCCGCTGGTAGTAGCTGATCCATGCCATCGCGTCGTCCAGACGCTCGGTGCCGAGCTGGACCTGCCGTGCTCGGCCGACCTTCTCGGTGGTGACGAGGCCGGCGGCCTCGAGCACGTCGACGTGCTTGCGGATGCCGGTGAGCGTCATGCCCGCCGGCCGCGCCAGCTCGGTGATCGTCGCCGGGCCGTCGCCGAGGCGCGAGAGGATGTCGCGCCTCGTCGTGTCGGCGAGGGCCGCGAACGCCCGATCGAGTGCCTGTTGTTGAACCATGTGGTTCAGTGTACATCACTGAACCGATCAGTTCAATGACGATGCGGGCAGGATAGGGTCTCTGGCATGGCCGAGGTCATCGGCGACGTGATCCCGTTCGCCGTGGGCGTCGCACTCAGTCCGATCCCGGTGATCGCCGTACTGCTGCTCCTGCTCGCACCCGCCGGCGTGCGCGGGGGCGCGGCCTTCCTCGCCGCGCGGGTGCTCGCGCTCGCCGCGCTGACCGCGGTATTCGCGTGGGCGGCCGACCTGATCGACGACGCGGCGGGCTCCACGACGCCGGCCGCGGTGCTGCGCCTCGTCGTCGGCCTCGGCCTGGTGGTCGCCGCGATCGTGAAGTGGCACCGGCGCCCGCGCGGCGACATCGAGCCCGAACTGCCGGGCTGGATGCGCGCCATCGACGGCATGGGCCCCGGCGCCGCCTTCCGCCTCGGCCTCGTGCTGACGGTCGCCAACCCGAAGGAGCTCGCGTTCGCGATCGGCGCGGGCCTCACCGTCGGCGGGGCGATGCTCGGCCCCGGCGGCCTCGTGGTCGCGGGCGCCGTGTTCGTGCTGCTCGCCTGCCTCGGCGTCGCGGTGCCGGTGGTCGCGGTCCTCGTGGGCGGCGAGCGGATGGCGCCGGTGCTCGCCGAGGCCGGCTCCTGGCTGCGTCGCAACAGCGCGATCGTCATGGCCATCGTGCTGCTCGTGATCGGCGCGATGCTGATCGGGAGCGGGCTCTCGGGACTGGGCTGAGCGCGGGTCGGACCGGCCGGACCGGCACAGGCCGGCTCAGGCCGAGCGGATGCCGCGGTTCATGTCACCGTGACGAGCACGCGGTGCCACCCCGTCGCCCCGTCGGGAGTGACCGGCGCCCGTTCCTCGACCTGGAGACGGCCGTCGAGGTCGACGGCCCGCACCTCGACGTAGTGCGTGCCGGGCGCGGCATCCCACTCGAGCACCCACTGCACCCACGTGTCGCGGTTGATCGGCGTCGAGACGTCCGCCCGCTGCCACGGCCCGTCGTCGATGCGCACCTCGACCCGCTCGATGCCCGTGTGCTGCGCCCACGCCATGCCGGCGATCGCCGTCGGGCCCGTCGGGACCGGCCGGCCCGAGCGCGGCGTGTCGATGCGCGACGACAGCTTGATCGGTCCCTTCGCGCTCCAGCCGCGCGGCGTCCAGTACGCCTCGTCGGCCGCGAACGTCGTGACCGTCAACTCCGACAGCCACTTCGTCGCGGAGACGTAGCCGTAGAGGCCCGGCACGACCATCCGCACGGGGAAGCCGTGCTCGAACGGCAGCGGCACGCCGTTCATGCCGACCGCGAGGATGGCATCCCGGCCGGGGTCGGTGAGCGCCTCGAGCGGCGTCGACGCCGTGAACCCGTCGACGCTGCGCGAGAGCACCATGTCGGCGCCGGGCTGCGGTTCGGCCATCGCGAGGATGTCGCGCACGGGCACGCCGAGCCAGATCGCGTTGCCGACCAGGTCGCCGCCGACCTCGTTCGACACGCACGTGAGGGTGACCGCGTACTCGTCGAGCCGCATCGCCAGCAGCTCGTCGAAGGTGAGCTCGACGCGCCGGCCGACCCGGCCGTCGATCATGAGCCGCCAGGTCCCCGGGTCGACGGTCGGCACGGTGAGCGCGGTGTCGATGCGGTAGAAGTCGGCGTTGGGCGTGATCAGCGGCGCGAGGCCCGGTACGTCGAACTCGGCGCCCGCAGGCACCGTGACCGTGCTGCGCGGCGCGGGCAGCTTCAGGGCGTTCCGGAGGGCGTCGATCGACGCGCTCGCCGCGTTCGAGATGCGCGCCCCGATGCCGACGACCAGTGCGGATGCCGCGGCCGCCCCCGCGACGACGAAGAAGCCGCGCCGGTCCACGCCGCCGGCCTGCCCGGCGGCCGCCGGCGGTGGGGTGCGGACGGCGCTCGCGCGCAGGCGGCTCACCAGCAGCCTCAGCACGAGGACGCCCGCCGCCGTGCCGACCACGGGTGGCACCCACGCGAGCATCGTCGCGCCCGCGCGCGTCGTGATCGCCGCGATCGACAGCGCGCCCGCGACGGCGAGCAGCACCGAGCCCCACGGCGGACGGCGAAGCTCGAGCACGCCCGCGATCGCGCTCGCGACGAGGACCGCGACGCCGAGGCTTCCGAGCAGCACCGGCTTATCGGCGGTGCCGAACGCGGCGATCGCGAAGTCCTTGACGGGCGGCGGCACGACGTCGATGACGAAGGCGCCGACCGCGAGGATCGGGCTCGCGTCGCGCGCGACGAACACGGCGGCGAGCTCGGCGGCCGCGAGGAACGCGCCCGCGGCGATCACGCCGGACACGGCCGCCCAGGCCGTGGTGGCGCGCGATCGCACGGCCGGCGCGCGTGCGACGTCCGTCTCGCGTGCGCCAGCGGGGCCCCCGCCGCCGTCGGCCCCGTCGGCCCCGTCGGGCGTGCGCGTCGATGCGGGCTCGACCATTCCGCTCCTCCGATCCGCGGGCGGTTGCCCGCCATCGGTGGTTCGCAGCGAGCGGCACCGCGGATTGACTCGTCACGATCCTCGCACTTCCCGTGTCGGCGGCGCATGGTGTGCTGGACGCATGGGCTTCGACGCGCGGTTCCTGGGTCTCGAGGCGGCGATGCCGGCCGTCCCCGAAGCGGATGCCGCGGCATCCGTCGAACTCGACTACCTGCACTTCACGGTCGTGCTCGACACGCGGCGGCGGTTCGCGCGCATGACCGGCGTGAACATCGACGGCGCCGAGCTCGTCGAGGTGGAGCGCGGCGACGACTGGCGGTTCGACGCGCGCATCCCCGAGCACTGGCAGGCCGGGCCCGCGGTGTACGCGCGCAACGACCTCGACCGCGGGCACCTCGTGCGCCGGCGCGACCCCGTGTGGGGTCCGCCCGAGGTCGCCGCGCGGGCCAACGCCGACACGTTCCGCTTCACCAACGCCGCGCCGCAGCAGGGCGAGTTCAACCAGTCGCTCGAGCTGTGGAACGGGCTGGAGGACCACGTGCTCGAGTACGCGCGCGTGCACGCCCAGCGGCTCAGCGTGTTCACCGCGCCCGTGCTCGACCCCGACGACCCGCCCTACCGCGGCATCCGGGTGCCGCTGCGGTTCGTCAAGGTCGTCGCATGGCGATCGGGCGACGAGCTCGCGACGGCGGGGTTCGTGCTCGACCAGTCACCCGTGCTCGACCTCTCCGAGGCGGCCCGCGCGACGCCCGAGGCGCTCGCCGAGCGCGAGCGGGCGCGCCTGGCCGCGGGCGCGACGGCGGTGCCCGACCTCGGGCCGTTCCGCACGTTCCAGGTGCCGGTCGCCGACGTCGCGGCGCTCACCGGGCTGTCGATGCCGGCGTTGGTCGAGGCCGACCGGATGGTGCGGGCCCGGGTCGTCGAGGGGGCGCCGGGCGCCGCGGGTTGGCGCGCGGTCAGCCGGCCTGACGAGCTGTTGCTCGGGCCGTGAGCACGAAGTCCTCGAGCAGCTGGAGCCCTTCGGGCCACTCGCCGCACCCGCTCGCGACGTTGACGTGCCCGCGGGCGCCGAGCGCGTGGAGCGGCGAGCCCCACGCCGCGGCGATCACCTCGGCGCGGTCGGGCGAGCAGTACGGATCGTCCGACGACGCCAGCACCAACGAGGGAATGGGCAGGCGCGTCGCGGGGTCGGTGAACGCCGTCGCCGCGCGCGGGAACTCGGCGCCCGACGGGTCGGGCGGTGCGACCAGGAACGCGCCTGCGACGCGCGCCGACGCGGCATCCGTCCGCTGCGCCCAGTGCGCCACGGCGAGACAGCCGAGGCTGTGCGCGACGAGCACGGGCGCTGGATCGACGTGGCCGACGGCGCGGTCGATCGCGGCGACCCAGTCGTCGAGGTCGGGCTCATCCCACGACGCGGGTTCGATGCGTCTCGCGTCGCGGAGGCCGACCTCCCAGCGCGACTGCCAGTGGGCGGGGTCGGAACCGCCGATGCCGGGGACGATGACGGAATGGTGCACGGGACTCCTCGCGGCGGGGAACGGGCTCGGGGGGAGGCACTGAGCGCCCGCATCCGGAATCGGACCAGCATGGCACTTCCACCTGAAGACGGGGTCGCATTGCGTCATTCGTCCCTTCCGCCGGCAATCACCGCGGTGACAGGCTGGGAGCATGGCCGAACCCGACACCCTGCCGAGCCTCCGCACCGACGTGCTCGTGGTCGGGGCGGGCCCGAGCGGCCTGATGGCCGCGAACGTGCTCGCGAAGCTCGGGGTCGACGCGCTCATCGCCGACGGCAAGGAGGGCCCGACCCGCGAGTCGCGTGCCCTCGTCGTGCAGGCGCGGTCGATGGAGCTCTACGACCAGCTCGGCCTCGTCGACCGTGTGTTCGCCGAGCGCGGCGCGGCACTCGGGGCGGTGCTGTGCTTCCGGCATCGCGTGCTCGGCGAGATCCCGTTCCGCGAGTTCGGGGCGGCGACGACGCCGTTCCCCGACATCACGGTGCTCGAGCAGAGCCGCAACGAGCGGATCCTCGTCGACGGCCTCGCGGCTCGTGGGCGCGACGTGCTGTGGCGGCACCGGCTGGTCGCGCTCGAACGGCAGGCGGCGTCCGTCACCGCCCGCTTCGAGGGGCCCGACGGTCCGGTGGTGGTCGAGGCGGGCTGGGTGATCGGCGCCGACGGCGCGCACTCGGCGGTGCGCGAGCTGCGCGACATCCGGTTCGAGGGGGTCACGAACCAGCACACGTTCTTCGTCGCCGACGCCGTCGGCGCGTCCGGGCTCGTCGAGGGTCGCGTGAACATCCGCATGGCGCCCGACGACCTGCTGCTGTCGTTCCCGATGGGCGAGCCGGGGCACGCGCGGATCCTGGGGGTCGTGCGCGACGCCGATCTCGCCGCGGGCGGCGAGCTGCCCGAGGAGCTCGTGCGGTCGCGCATCGCGCGCGGGTTCACCGTGGGGTACCGCTCGTCGACGTGGTTCGCGACGTACCGCCTGCACCACCGGGTCGCGGCGCGATTCCGCAACGGACGCTGCTTCCTCGTCGGCGATGCCGCGCACATCCACTCGCCCGTCGGCGGGCAGGGCATGAACACCGGGCTGCAGGATGCGCACAACCTCGCGTGCGCGCTGGCCGACGTGCTGGTCGGCGGCATGCCCGAGCGCCGGCTCGACCGCTACGAGGCCGAGCGTCGGCCGGTCGCGCGGAAGCTCGTGGCGACCACCGACCGGCTTTTCGGGCTCGTCACCGCCGACACGGCGCTCACCCGGTTCATCCGGGGCCGCGCGATCCCCGCGATGGGTCCGATCGCGATCCGGCTGCTGCCGCGGATCATCGGCGGGCCGCGGCTGTTCGGCTTCCTCTCGCAGACGCGCATCAGGTACCGGATGTCTCCGACGCCGCCGTCGCGCTCGCAGGCCCGCGACGACATCGTGGGCAAGCGCCTGCCGTATGCCGGCGGCGATCCGTCGAACTTCGATGCCCTCCGCTCGATGCGCTGGCAGGTGCACGGATACGGCGCGCCCGCGTCGCTCGTGACCGGTGTGGCGTCGGCGCTCGGGATCGAGCACCACGTGTTCCCGCCCGACGCGAACGGGCGCCTGCGCTCGGACCGGCTCTACCTCGTGCGCCCCGACGGGTTCGTCGCCGCCGAGGCGAGCGTCGCCGCCGGTCGTGGCGCGCGCGCCCGGCGCCCGGGTGCCGTGCCCGCTCGCTTCCGCGAGCAGCTCGCCGGCTGAGGCGGCGTCTCCGCGGCGAACACCTTCCCGTTCGACGAACGCCGGTACTTCGGTACCCGGCTACTCCGGTACTCCGGTACTCCGGTACTTCGGTACTTCGGTACTTCGGTACTCCGGTACTTCGGTACTCCGGTACTCCGGTACTCCGGTACTCCGGTACTTCGGTACTCCGGTACGTCGGTACGTCGGTACGTCGGTACTTCGGTACGCCGGTACTCCGGTACCGAAGTTCGCGAGAGGAAGCACTCCGGCTCCGGGGGCGGAGCCCCGAACGACGGCTCAGCTTCCGGCCGCGGCCGGATCCGCGGGTTCCGCCGACGCGGCGACGGGCACGACCGCGACCCGCGCCGACCAGCTCGTCGCGTCGCGCGACATCGCCCAGGGCTCGGTGCGCTTGAGCCCGTGGCATCCGAGCACCACCTTCGCCACGCCGTCCGCGAGGTCGCGCGACGACGGCGGGTTGATGCGGGCGAGCTCGTCGAGGCTGAACGCGTCGACCGCGATCGGCTCGATGCCGCCGGCCGAGTACAGGACCAGGTCCCACGATTCGACGTCGTCCGTGACCACGACCCGACGCAACTCGACCCGCCCCGCGTGCTGCACCTCGTCGTCGGTCAGGCATCCGAATGGCTTCGTCATGCGCGCACCCCTGACCACAGCCGACCACACCGCGGGCGGCTGCGGGCGCAGGCACGGGTGCGTGTCGCGCAGCACGTATCGTCGAGTGGTGACCCAGGAGCCTCCCGCGACGACGGATGCCGCGCTGCGCCGACGCCGGTTCGCGGGCGCGGCCACGCAGCTCGGCACCGAGGTCTCGATCAACTTCGGGTCGTCGCTCGCGGGGCTCGTGATCCCGGTCGTGGGCTCGTTCGTCGTCGTCGCGGTGCGCCAGCTCGTGATGGTGCTGGCCGTGCTGCCGTTCTACCGGCCGAAGCGCGCCGAGCTCACCTGGCGCCGACTCCGGCCGGCGCTCGCGCTCGGCGTCGTGCTCGCCGTGATGAACGTGTCGTTCTACGAGTCGGTCGACCGCCTCGGCCTCGGCGTGGCGGCGACCATCGAGTTCCTCGGGCCGCTCGCGATCGCACTGTTCACCTCACGTCGACTGCTCGACGTGGGGTGCGCCGTGGCGGCGGGCGCCGGCGTGCTCCTGCTCATCGGACCGTGGGCCGGGGCGGCGGATGTCGCGTCCGCGCCGCACGCGGAAACCGGCGCGTCGGGCGGGGCGGGCGTCGACCCATTGGGCGTCGCGCTCGCGCTCACCGCCGCGGCCGCGTGGGCCGGCTACATCCTGCTCACGCGCCGCGTCGCGACGCAGTTGCCGGGGCCCGAGGGCCTCACGGTCGCGAGCCTCGTGAGCCTCGCGTTGCTCGTGCCCGCCGCCGTCTGGACGTTCGATCCCTCCGCGGTCGACGGTCGCGTGCTGCTCCTGCTCCTCGGCGTCGGCGTGCTCTCGTCGGCCCTGCCGTACAGCCTCGACACGTACATCCTGCGCCGTATCACGCCGCGGCTCTACGCGATCATCACGAGCTTCGGCCCGGTGATCGCCGCGGTGTTCGGGGCGCTCGTGCTCGGCGAGTCGTTCACCATCGTGGAGGTCGTCGCGATCGCTGTCGTGTGCGGCGCCGCCGGCCTCGCGCTCGCGACGCAGCGCGACCGCCCGATCACCGACCTCGAGGCGACCGCGAGCTCGATCCCGTAGCGGGCGCGACCCGATGCGCGCGCGCGCCGTGCGTCGTAGCGTGGAAGCAGCACGGCGACCGGCCGCGCGACGCGACGTCGAGGAGGACGCCATGGCCGTCATCGGCTGGATCGGGCTCGGGCACATGGGCGGGCCGATGGCCGCGCACCTGTCCGCGGCCGGGCACGAGGTCGCCGGGTTCGACGTCGACGCGCGCTCGGTCGAGCATGCCGCGGCCGGCGGCATCCGCCCCGTCGAGGATGCCGCGGCCGCGGCCCGCGACGCCGACGCCGTCTTCACGTCGCTGCCACGGTCCGAGCACTCGCGCCAGGTGCTCATCGGCGACGCCGACCACCCCGGAGTGTTCGACGTGGTGCGGCCCGGCACGCTCGTGCTCGACACCTCGACCGTCGACGTCGAGACGTCGCGCGCGTGCCATGAGGCGGCGGCGGCCCGCGGCATCCGCTTCGTCGATGCGCCCGTCTCAGGCGGCATCGCCGGCGCGCACGCCGGCAGCCTGACGTTCATGCTCGGGGGCGACGAGGAGGCAACCGCCGAGGCGGCGGCGCTCGTGCAGCCGATGGCCGGGCACGTCTTCGTCGTGGGCGGGCCGACCTCGGGCATCGCCGCGAAGCTCGCCAACAACCTCATGCTGTTCATCACGCTGCAGGCGTCGTCCGAGGGGGCTCGACTCGCCGAGGCGCTCGGCCTCGACCCGACGGTGTTCCACGACATCGCGACCGTGTCGTCGGGCGACTCCTGGCCGCTGCGCACCTGGTACCCGGTCCCGGGCGTCGTGGAGACCAGCCCCGCGAACCGCAACTTCGACGCGACCTTCACGACGCGGCTGGCCGAGAAGGACCTGTCGTACGCCCTCGCCGCGGGCGAGGCCGCGGGGCTCGACCTCGCCGGCGGGCGACTCGCCATGGAGCGCTTCGCGCGACTCGTCGACGAGGGCTACGGCGACAAGGACTGCAGCCTCGTCGTCAAGTACGTCGGCCGCGACGGGCGCACGCCCGGGTTCGACCCCGACGCGCAGTAGCTCGCGCGAGATCGGATGGCTCGCGGCATCCGTTCACCCGCAGTCGGTACCCTCGAAGGGGCGACCCGAGGAGGTGGGCATGGGCTGGCGGCTGCCGTGGCAGCGGCGTCGAGCACGCGTCAAGATGGCGCCGTTCGACCGCACCAAGCTGCCCGAGGTCAAGGCGCCGACCTTCGACGAGATGCTCGAGGAGGGCCTGCTCATGGCCGAGTCGGCCGGGCGGATGGCGCTGAAGAACCGCCTCATCGTCGGCGCCCTGCGCGGCGACGAGCCGTACTCCGACGAGCGCGCCGCCGCGATGGCTCGCGACGTGCTCTACGAGCTCGTGCAGGAGGCCGATGAGGCCGTCGAGCACATCGCCGCCGAGCGCGAGAGCGCAGCCCAGCGCGACGGCAGGTCGCAGCACCAGCACGACTACCACCGCGGCGACCTGCTCAACCTCCGACGTCGCGAGAAGGTGCACGCGGCCGTCGCGAAGGCGCTGTGGACCCATCGCTCCGATGCGGCCTACGTCGCCGGACTCGTCGAACGGGCGCGCGAGGATGCGTGGGACGAGCTCGGCGCGGCGATCGAGCAGGAACTCGACCGGCGCTGGCCGCGCTTCGACGAGGAACCCGACTACGCCGACCACCGCGCCGAGCGCATGGAGGTCGTCGCCGACGACCTGCTGCGCGACCTCGCCCGCCTCGAGGCGCAGCGCGCGGTCGAGTCGATCCCCGAGTACTGACGCGGCGATCCGCGGGCGCGGCCTCCGTCGCGCGTCCGTCGCGTCGCGCCACACTGGGCGCATGACGCGTCACTGGACCCCGCTCGCCGTCGTCTACCTGGTGCTCGCCCTCGCCGGGCTCATCGGCACCTGGACGTACAACCTGATCGCGATCGCCGAGCGGAACGACTTCATCGGCGACCTCGTCTCGAGCGGGCCGGCGGTGTCGTCGATCACGACCGACCTGCTCGTCGTCGCGATCGCGGGGAGCATCCTCATCGCAGTCGAGTCGCGGCGGCTCGGCATGCGGTTCGCCTGGGCGTACATTCTGGGCTCGGCGCTCACGGCGTTCGCGTTCACGTTCCCGCTATGGCTCGCGATGCGAGAGCGCCGGCTGACCGAGCGGGCGGCTAGCGTGGACGCATGACCGACGCCGATGCGGCCGCCCCTGCCCCTGCCGAATCCTCGCCCGCCCCCGGCGACGCCGTGCGCGCCGCCCCGTGGGACGCCGGTCGCTGGAGCCGCGACCCCGTGTCGTTGCGCACCGACGAGCAGGGCATCGTGGTCGAGGCCGCCGAGGGCAGCGACTTCTGGCGCACCACGCACTACGGCTTCGTGCACGACGACGGGCACGCGCTGCTCGCGCCGTGGCCGACGGATGCCGCGGTCGAGGTGTCGTTCGACACGTCGACGCTCACCGGTCTCTACGACCAGGCCGGGCTGATGCTGCACGTCGGCGACGAGCAGTGGGTGAAGGCCGGCATCGAGGTCAACGACGACGTGCTCCACGTCGGCGCGGTCGTGACGAACCGGGTCTCGGACTGGTCGCTCGCGCCCGTCCCCGACTGGGCCGGCCAGGTCGTGACGGTGCGCGCGAGCCGGTCGGGCGTCGACGGCGACGCCGTGACCCTGCGCGCACGGGCCGGCGAGGGGGAGTGGCGCACCATCCGGGTGGCGCCCTTCGATGCGGATGCCGCGACCGCGGGTCCGTTGGTGTGCGCGCCGATGCGCGCGGGCCTCGAGGTGCGCTTCACGCGGTGGGCGTTCGTGCCGGCCGACGTCGACCTGCACGAGGATCCGCCGGCGGCCTGAGTCCGCCGCGCACGCCGCGGTCGCGGGACCGAGGGCCCACCCGCGTCGGCCCGTCCTCCCTACGCTGACCTCCGTCGGGAGGGGGCAAGGCGGTGGTCGACGCACCCGGGCTGACGTCCGCGGCGGCGGCGGAGCGGCTCGTGCAGCGAGGGCCGAACGTGCTGCCGCGCGCGACCCGCCCGTCGGTCGTGCGCCGGCTGCTCGGCGAGCTCACGCACTTCTTCGCGCTCCTGCTGTGGGCGGCGGCGGTGCTCGCGATCTTCGCCGACCTGCCCGAGCTCAGCATCGCGATCGTCGGAGTGATCCTGCTCAACGCGGTGTTCGCCGTCATCCAGCAGGCGCGAGCGGACCGGGCCGCCGACCGGCTTCGCGAGATGCTGCCGACCCGGGTGACCGTCCGGCGCGACGGCCGGCGCCGCGTGATCGAGGCCGCCGACGTCGTGGTCGACGACGTGCTGCTGCTCGAGAGCGGCGACCGCGTACCCGCCGACGCGATCGTGCTCGACGAGAACCGGCTGCTCGTGGACTCGTCGATGCTGACGGGCGAGAGCGTCGCGGGTGCGGTCGCGGAGAGCGAGGCGCTGTTCGCGGGCACGTTCGTGGTCGAGGGCGACGCGAGTGCGCGCGTGACCGCGACCGGTCGCGAGACCCGGCTCGCCGGCATCGCGAAGCTCACCGCCGGCGCCGAGCCCGACACGCCGCTGACGCGCGGGCTGCGGGGCGTCGTCCGGCTCACCGCGATCATCGCCGTCGGCACGGGCATCCTGTTCCTGCTCGTCTCGATCATCGTCGGCAACCCGATCCGCGACGCGTACGTCTTCGCGATCGGCGTGACGGTCGCGCTCGTACCCGAGGGCCTGCTTCCGACGGTCACGCTGTCGCTCGCGTTGGGGTCCGAGCGGATGGCACGGCGTCGGATCCTCGTCCGCAACCTCGAGGCGGTCGAGACGCTCGGGTCGACCACGTTCATCTGCACCGACAAGACCGGCACGCTGACCCGCAACGAGATGACCGTCTTCGAGGCGTGGACACCGGCCGGATCGCTCACCGTCGACGGTGCGGGGTACGGGCCCGAGGCCGAGCTGCGGTGGTCGCCGGCCGCGTCCGACGTCCACCCCGGTGCGCACGCGCTCGCGCTCGCCGGCGTGCGGTGCTCGACGGGGTACGCCGAGCAGACGGCGAGCGGATGGCACGCCCACGGCGACCCCATGGAAGCCGCGATCGACGCGCTCGCGCGCCGCCTCGGCGTCGACACCGACGAGGACCGCCGCGCCCGCCCGCCCGAACTGCGGTTCCCATTCGACCCGCGGCTGCGCCGCATGGCGGTCGTGCTCGCGGACGAGGTGGTGGTGAAGGGCGCGCCCGACGCGGTGCTCGCACTGTGCGGCGACGATCCTGCGGCGCACGCGGCGGTCGATGTGCTCACCGCTCGCGGCCTGCGCGTGCTCGCCGTGGCGGCGGCCGCGCGCGACGAGCGCACGCCCCGCACGCTCGCCGAGTGCGACGAGGGCCTGCGACTCGTCGGCCTCCTCGCGCTCGAGGATCCGCCGCGCACCGACGTCGCCGCATCGTTGCAGGCATGCCGCGACGCGGGCGTGCGGGTCGCGATGATCACGGGCGACCACCCCGCGACGGCACGGGCGATCGCCGACGAGGTCGGGCTCCGCACGTCCGCCGCCCCGGTCCTGGTCGGCGCCGACCTGCCGCCCGACGACCAGCACCTCGCGGCGGTGCTGGATCACGACGGCGTGGTCGTCGCGCGCGTGTCCCCGGAGGACAAGCTGCGGATCGCCCGCGCCCTGCGCTCCCGCGGGCACGTCGTCGCGATGACCGGTGACGGGGTCAACGACGCACCCGCCCTGCACGAGGCCGACATCGGGGTGGCCATGGGTCGCTCGGGCACGGATGTCGCGCGAGAGGCCGCCGACCTGGTGCTGCTCGACGACGCGTTCGAGGGGATCGTGGCCGGCATCGAGCAGGGACGCGCGACGTACGTCAACATCCGCCGCTTCCTCACCTACCACCTGACCGACAACGTCGCCGAGTTGAGCCCGTTCCTCGTCTGGGCATTGTCCGGCGGGCAGTTCCCTCTCGCGCTCGGGGTGCTGCAGATCATCGCGCTCGACCTCGGCACCGACACGCTCTCGGCCGTCGCGCTCGGCGCGGAGCCGCCCGCGAAGCACCTGCTCAAGGGCCCGCCGGTGGGGGGCCGGCTCATGAACGGCACGGTGCTTCGGCGCGCGTTCGGAGTGCTCGGCCCGCTCGAGGCGGTGCTCACGCTGACCGCGTTCCTCGTCTCGCTCGTCGCCCTCGGATGGCGGCCCGGCGAGCCGTTCCCGACCGGCGCGGACCTCATGGCCGCCTCGGGCGCGGCGTTCATGACGGTCGTGCTGGCGCAGACGGTGAACGCGTTCGCGTGCCGGTCGTCCACCAAGTGGCCGGGCGCGCTCGGATGGTTCAGCAACCGCCTGCTCGTCGTCGGCGCGGCGATCGAGCTCGCGTTCTCGCTCCTCGTGCTGTGGTGGCCGGCCGTCGCGGAGCTGCTCGGCCAGGCGAACCCACCGCTCGCCGGATGGGCGGTCGCGATCGCGTCGATGCCGATCCTCATCGCGGTCGACGCGTTCGACAAGCACCTGCGTGCGCGCCGCCTGCTCCCGCACGCGGCCCCGGGGGTGCTCGTGCGCGCTACGGCGCGATGTGGTGGCTCGCGCGGAACACGTCGCCCGGGTCGACCTCGCGCTTGACCGCACGGAGCCGTTCGAGGGTGACCGGCGGGTAGATCTCGCCGATCAGCTCGTCGCCGAACTCGGGCGTGAAGTTGGAGTACATGCCTGTCGTGAACGCCAGGGCGTCGTCGACGGCGACGCGGGCGGCCGCGACCTGCTCGTCGGTCGCGTCGCCGGGCAGGATCCCGTTGACGGCGACGAGCGCCTGCCCGTCGCGCTGGGCGATCGCGGTGGCATCGGCCGGAACGCGCGAGAACGCGCCGCCGAGCGCGCGGATCAGCAGCATCGTGGGCACCTCGCGGTCGACCGCGCGGGCGAACGCCTCGAGCGCCGCGTCGGAGAGCTCGGGCGCGAAGCCGTTGCCGCCGACGAACAGGAAGGGCGGCTTTCCGGGCGGCGCCGCCTCGAGCAGGTCGCGGTAGGCGGTCGGGGCCAGCGAGACCTCGGCGACGGAGGGGAGGGAGAGCATGGGCTCGAGCAGGCGCCGCAGCTCGTGCTCGGTGCCGAGCAGTGCGACGGCGAGCTGCGGGCCCGCAGGGATCTCGGGCATGAGCGGTGGCATCACCATCAGCGTGCCGTTGAGCTCGTCGGGGGCGTCGTGCAGCACGTCGCGCCAGGCGCGGAGCACCGCCGGAACGTCGGATCGGTCGAAGCGCACGTGCCCGCCGACGAGCCCGCCCACCGGCGCGGCCTGGAACGTGAACCGCGTCGCGACGCCGAAGTTGCCGCCGCCGCCCCGCAGCGCCCAGAACAGCTCGGGATGCGACTCGGCATTCACGGTGAGCACCTCGCCGGAGGCGGTCACGAGCTCGACCTCGCGCAGGATGTCGACGGTGAGCCCGTGCGTGCGCGCCAGCCAGCCGATGCCGCCGCCGAGCGCGAGCCCGCCCACGCCGACCTCGAGCGTGTCGCCGGACGTGATGCCGAGCCCGTGCGGTGCGAGGGCTGCGGCGACATCGCCCCAATGCGCGCCGGCCCCGACGTGCACCAGGCCGTCGGCGCCGGCGAGCTCGACGGCGCTGAACCCGCCGAGGTCGATGACGAGCCCGCCCGTCGCCGGGTCGGAGCCGTGGCCGCCCGCGCGGACCGTGATCGGGACGCCCGCGTCGACCGCGGCGCGGACCGCCACGGCGACCTCGGCGGCGGAGGCGGGACGCACGACGACGTCGGGCGTGCCCGCGCCGCCGAAGACGGCCGCGCCCGCCTCGTATTCGGGGGTGCCGGGCGCGTGCACGCGCTGCGGCATCCGCTCACTCAATTCGGCGATGAACGACATGCGGGCCAGTCTGCCCACCCCCACCGACATCCGGCCAGCCCCGATCAGGGCACGTTTCGCGCACTTCCCGCCATCCCGCCCGCCCGCCCTGCCACGTTCCGTTCACAGGAGTCTCCGCACTTCACAGGACGCTCGGCGCGCGATCCGTCCGGTGAATCGTGGATTCTCCTGTAAACCGGCCGGGTGGCCGGGTGGCCGGGTGGCCGGGTGGCCGGGTGGCCGGGTGGGGAGGAGCGGGGCGGCCGCGCTACTCGCCGGTCGGGTGCGCGCCCGCGGCGTCGATGATCCACGCGTTCGCGAACGCGCGCTCGCGCCAGGCGGCGTATCGGCCCGAGACGCCGCCGTGCCCGGCCGCCATCTCGACCTTCAGCAGCGGGTCGGCACCGACCTCGCGCAGCTTCGCCACCCACTTCGCGGGCTCGACGTAGAGCACGCGCGTGTCGTTGAGCGAGGTGATCGCGAGGATCCGCGGGTACTTCACCGGGTGCACGTTCTCGTACGGCGCGTACGACTTCATGTACGCGTAGACCTCGGGGTCGTCGAGCGGATTGCCCCATTCGTCCCACTCGATCACGGTGAGCGGCAGCGACGGGTCGAGGATCGAGGTGAGCGGGTCGACGAACGGCACCTCCGCGACGATCCCGGCGAAGAGGCGCGGCGCGAGGTTCGCGACCGCGCCCATGAGCAGGCCGCCGGCCGAGCCGCCCTGGGCGACCAGGTGGTCGGGCGTGGTGATGTCGCGGTCGATGAGGTGCTCGGCGGCCGCGATGAAGTCGGTGAACGTGTGCTTCTTGTGCAGCTTCTTCCCGTGCTCGTACCAGAGGCGGCCCATCTCACCGCCGCCGCGCACGTGCGCCACCGCGAACACCATGCCGCGGTCGAGCAGCGACAGTCGCGGGATGCCGAAGCCCGGGTCGATCGCGTGCTCGTACGAGCCGTAGCCGTAGAGCAGCGTGGGCGCGGGCTCGCCGAGGGTCACCAGGTCGGGCCGGTAGACGAGCGAGATCGGCACCTTCGTGCCATCCGGGGCCGTGGCCCATTCGCGCTTCTGCGCGTACCGCTCGGGGTGGTAGTCGCCGAGCACCGGCTGCTGCTTGCGCACGGTGCGACGCCCGGATGCCACGTCGACGTCGATCACGGTCGACGGCGTGACGAAGCTGCCGTAGCCGATGCGCAGCGACGGCTGCTCCCAGTCGGGGTTCGCGCCGACGCCCGCGGAGAACAGCGCCTCGTCGAAGGCGAGCTCGTGCAGGGTGTCGTCGACCGTCGCGTCGTCGGGGATGCCCTGCGGCGGCACCTTCGCGATCGCGACGCGCGGCAGCCCGTCGCGACGGTACTCGAGTGCGACGAAGTCGCGGAAGGCGTGCGCGGACTCGATGCGCATGCGGGGATCGTGGGCCAGCAGCATCCGCCGCGGCCCCTGCGGGTCGTCGGCCGCGACGCTCACGAGCTCGAAGTTCACGGCCTCGCCCTCGTTGTGCACGATGAGGAGCCGGTCGCGCCCGCCCGCGACGACGTGCTCGACGTCGTACTCGACGCCGTCGCGGCGCGGCCAGACGACGCGGAACTCGCCCGTGGGGTCAGCCGCGTCGAGCAGCCACGACTCGCTCGTGACGTGCGACCCGGCCTCGAGCACGAGGTAGCGGCGGCTGCGCATGAGGCCGACGCCGAGCCAGAACCGCTCGTCGGGCTCGTGGAACACCTGCACGTCGTCGGCGGCGGGCGTGCCGACCTCATGCCGCCAGATCGTGTCGGGCCGCCACGCGTCGTCGACGGTCGCGTAGAAGAGGTACCGACCGGATGGCTCGAAGACGGCGCCCGCGGCGGTGCCGGGGATCTCGTCGTCGTACTCGCGCCCGGACCCGTCGAGCGAGCGGAGCCGGATCGTGTAGCGCTCGTCGCCCTCGACGTCGACGCCGTAGAGCATGGTCGATCCGTCGGCGGTCACGTCGAAGCTGCCGAGCGAGAAGAACTCGTGCCCCTTCGCCTCGACGTTGTCGTCGAGCAGCACCTGCTCGCCGGGCAGCGGCGAGCCGTCCTCGGGGATCGCGGGCGGCTCCCAGTCGCCGGCGTCGCGCACGGCGACGCGGCAGTGGATGCCGTACTGCAGCCCCTCGACCGTGCGCGAGTAGTACCACCAGTCGCCCTCGCGTGTGGGCACGCTGAGGTCGGTCTCCTTGGTGCGGCGCTTGATCTCCTCGAAGACCTGCTCCTGCAGGAGCGAGAGGTGCTTGGTCTTGGCCTTGGTGTAGGCGTTCTCGAGTTCGAGGTGGGCGACCACCGCCGGGTCGTCCTTGTCGCGCAACCACTCGTAGTGGTCGGTCACCACGTCGCCGTGGTGGGTGCGTTCGGTCGGTCGCTTCTCGGTCACCGGGGGAGTCAGCACGGGTCCACGCTACGCCCGACCAGCCTCACTCGGCGATCTCGCGGACCTCCCACCGGTCGCCGCCGACCGCGACGAGCACGCCGCGCACGCGCTCGCCGTCGCGGATCGCCTGGAACGCGATCGGCGGCGCGGCTCCACCCGACAGGTTCGTGCTCGCGCTGAAGGTCGGCGACTCGTAGCCGAGCGCGACGAGCGCGTCGGTGCGCTGCTCCACGTCCCAGATGCCGGCCATCGAGTAGGTCATCGCCGCCGCGGCGAGTGCCCCGAACACGATGGCCACGTAGCCGGTCTCGCGCAGCGGCTTGTTGCGCCGCCGCGTGCCGATGACGGAGACGGCCGCTCCGCCCAGGAGGACGAGTGCCGGGAACACGAGCGGCCACGGGTTCCACGGCGCAAGGGTCACGATCTCGCTCATCCGACACCGGCCTTCTGCCAGTCGAGGTTGAGGAGCTGCCCGATGTACACCGTCTCGCCGAAGTCGTAGATCTGCGGGTTCATCCGGAGCAGCTGCTGCTGCGGCAGGTTGAACCGCTGCGCGACGTCGAAGAAGCTGTCGCCCGCGACGATCGCGTACCGTTCGGGCTCGCCCGTCTCGTCGAGCTCGGGCGTGCCGCTCGCGCCCGGCCGGGGTCCGTCGTCGATCGCGGGACCCCACTCGTAGACGGGCGCGGGCGCGTTCGGCACCGGATCGGGTGGCGGCGGCGCGGCGGGGTCGACCGGCGGCGGCGCGGGGGTGACGGTCACGGTCGCCGTCGCGGTGACGGTCGCGGTCACCGTGACGGGCGCGGCCTCCACGATCTCGGGCGGTGCGCAGCCCGCGAGCAGCGTGAGCGTGCCGCAGAGCGCGAGCAGGCCGGCCGCGAGCAGGGTCGCGGGTGTTCCGGGTCGTCGATGAGGCATGCCACCCCCGTTCGCCGCGGCGTTCGGGTCCGCGACGCGCTCAGGCTACCGACCCGCCGCCCGCTCGTCGAGGGCGCCCGGCGGTTCGGTGGTCGAGGCGCGCCGACGGCGCGTGTCGAGGCCGCGGGGTCTCGATGTGCTCCGGCTCCGCCGGTGCTACTCGACCGCCGGGTCGGTCTCGACCGCGGCGCGCACCCGCGCGAGCGCCTCCGCGAGCCGTGCGTCGGGCGGCGACGCGTAGCCGAGCACCAGGCCGGCCGGGCCATCGCCGGGCATCGCGGAGTAGTCGGAGAGCGGCGAGACGAGCACGCCCTCCACGGCGAGCCGGGCGACCACGCGCGCGGCGACGTCGTGCGAGGGCAGCCCGAGCACGGCGTGCAGCCCGCCGTCGAGGCCGGAGAGCGGTGCGCCCGCGATGCCCGCGAGCTGGGCGATCACGAGCGTGCGCCGGTGCGCGTAGTCGCGTCGCGCCGCGGCGATGTGCCGGCGCACGGCGCCCGTCGCGAACAGTTCGGCCGCGGCCTCCTGCGCGATGCCGGGCACGGGGCACGTCTCGTCGTCGCGGACGGCGGCGACCGCCTCCCTGAGCTCCGGATTCGCGGGGAGCACCAGGTAGCCGAGCCGCAGCCACGGCGTGAGCACCTTCGAGAAGCTGCCGACGAGTACCGCGCGGCCGGCGTGGTCGAGCGAGGCGAGCGCCGGGAGCGGTGCGCCCACGTGGCGGAACTCGCTGTCGTAGTCGTCCTCGATGACGAGGGCGCCGGATGCCTCGGCCCACTCGAGCAGCGACAGGCGCGTGGCCACGGGCAGCCGCCCGCCGAGGGGGTACTGGTGGCTCGGCGTCACCATGACGGCGTGGGGAGCGGGCCGGATGTCGCGGAGCGCCGTCATGTCGATGCCGTCGCCGTCGACGGGCACCGGCACGGTGCGCAGTGCGCCGCGCCGCTCGAGCACGCGTCGCGCCGACGGGTAGCCGGGATGCTCGACCGCGACCCGCGGCGTCCCGTCGACCAGCTCCCGGAGCGCGGAGGCGATGAGGGCGACCGCGTCGCTCGTGCCCGCCGTCACGACGACGTCGTCGGGCGAGCAGGCGACGCCGCGCGCGTGCCGCAGGTGGTCGGCGACCTCGGCGCGCAGTCGCGCGGCGCCGAGCGGCGGCGCGGTGTCGCCCGGCACGGCGAGCCGGGCGGCGTGGCGCCAGGCCGCGCGCCAGGCGCGCTCGTCGAGCCGCGCGGTCGAGGGCCGTCCGGGCCGCAGATCGAGGGGTTCCGGCTCCGCAGGCGCGGGCTGCTCGTCGCCCTGCAGGGAGTCGCGCGCCCGCGACGCGGCCGGCACCGGCACCGGCGCCCGTTCCTCGACCAGCACGGCCTGTGCGACGCGGGTCGGCGCGCCCTGGCGCACCTCGAGGTAGCCCTCGCCCGCGAGCTGCTCGTACGCGGCGACGACCGAGCTGCGGGCGACGCCGAGCTCGGCCGCGAGGGACCGCGTCGACGGCACGGGGTCGCCCGCCTGCAGGCGCCCGTCGAGGATGCCGCGGCGCACGCCCTCGACGAGCTGTGTGCCGAGCGGCCGCGTGTCGTCGCGGTCGATGACGAGCAGCGGACCATCCATGCGTCCCTCCCCGAGACATCCGACGCCCTCCGACTGGACTGGATGAATTCGCCGGAACTGGTCTGCTCACCATACCAGCGCGACGCGCACACTGGCAGCATGACCTCGACCGCGACCCTCGCCGCAGCCGCCCCCGCACGCCGCATTCGCCGCCTGCCCGACCGGCAGACCACCGACCGCCTCGCCCTGCACGAGCTCCTCGACTCCGAGCTCGTCGGGCACCTCGCCGTCGCCGTCGACGGCGTGCCGGTCGTCGTGCCGATGGGGTACGCCCGCGTGGGCGGGCACGTGCTGCTGCACGGCTCGACCGGCGGGGGATTCGCCCTGCGGGCCGCATCCGCTCGCCTGCCCGTCGCGTTCTCGGTGACCGCGCTCGACGCGCTCGTCTACGCGCGCTCGCTCTTCGACAGCTCGATGAACTACCGCAGCGCGACGATCCAGGGCGTGCTCGAGGCGGTTCCCGTCGACGAGACGGATGGCGCGCTGCTCGCGCTCTCCGATCGGCTCATGCCCGGCCGGCCCGCCGAGCTCCGCGGCACGCGGCGCAAGGAGGTCGCCGCCACGCGCGTCCTGCGGCTCGCCCTCGACGACGTCGTGATGAAGCAGCGCTCCGGCGGCCCCTCGGAGGAGCCCGACGACGGCGAGGACCACACCGCGTGGGCCGGCGTCGTACCCCTCGAGCGGCGCTGGGGCGCCCCGATCGCCTCCGGGCTGACCCCTGCGGGAACGCCCGTCCCGGAATCCGTGATCGCGCTGACGACGCGCGCCGCGGCATCCGGCAGCCTCGAACCCTACGTGTCCGATTGAAAGGAGGTGCGGAATGTTCGCCACCATGCTCGTGCTCGGCCTCATCGTCGGATGGGCCGTCACCGCGGCGCTCGTCGAGTTCCGTCGCGACGGCTACCACCGCACGCGAACCCTCGCCCACTGAGGCCGGGAACGACCCGGACATCCGCATCGATCCCGCCGCCTGAGGCCCCTCACCGCCTCATGGCCGCGAAATACGCATATCGCCCGATGGTCCGGGGGTGCCTTAGGGAGCATCCTCGGACCATCGCCACGATCCAGGAGGACACCATGCAGCACTCAGCCGGCCTCATCGCCCTGCGACTCCTCGACGCCGACGTGCAGCGCGCCGAGCACGAGCTCGAGATGCGCCGCGCCGCGGCCGAGCGCCGGAGCGTCGAGGACGGCCGGGTCGCCGCCCTCGCCTCGCGCGTCCGGAGCGCCTCGCGCCGCCGTCGCGGCGTCCACCGGACGCCGCAGTTCGCGCGGTGAGCGCGGAGCACGCTGGGCATCGGCACCGGGTCCTCGGGCCCGGCGCCGATGTCGTCGGTGCGTGGGACCATGGTCTGGTGACCAGCTCCCCGTCGAGCCCCACCATGATCGGCCGAGACCTCGAGCTCGCCTGGCTGAACGGCCTGCTCGACGGCGTGCGCGCGGGTTCGCCCGCGACCGCGGTCGTCGGCGGCGAGGCCGGCATCGGCAAGAGCCGGCTCGTGCGCGAGTTCACCTCGGGGCTCGGCCCCGATGTCCGGCTCATCCTCGGCCAGTGCGTCGACCTCGGCGAGGTGGCCGCGCCGTACGCGCCCATCAAGGGCGCACTCCGCGCGCTCGTCGCGCAGGTGGGTCCCGGCCGCGCCCTCGACGCGGTCGGCCCGGGGCGGGCGGCGCTCATCGCCCTGCTGCCCGAGCTCGCGACATCCGACGCCGGCACCACCGGCGAGATCGTGATCACGCCCGGCGGCGCCGGCAGCGGCCAGCTGCACGAGGCCGTCGCCGTGTTGCTCGAGACGCTCTCGCGCGACGAGCCGATCGTGCTCGTGATCGAGGACCTCCACTGGATCGACGCCGCGAGCCTCGGCCTGCTCCGGTTCCTGCTGCGCTCGCCGGGCTCGAGCCGGCTGCTCATGCTGCTCACCTACCGCACCGACGACGTGACCCGTGGGCACCCGCTCCGCGGCTTCCTCACCGAGGCCGAGCGCGACCGGTGGGTCGACCGCCGCGAGCTGTCGCGGCTCTCGCACGGCGAGGTCCGCGAGCTCGTGCGCTCGCTCATCATCGACGAGTCGCCGAGCGACCGCGTCCTCGACACCGTGTTCCTCCGCAGCGACGGCGTGCCGTTCTTCGTCGAAGAGCTCGTGGGCATCGACGGATGCCGCGACGAGGGCTTCGTGCCCGACACCCTCCGCGACCTGCTCCTCGCCCGGTACGAACGGCTGCCCGATTCCGCACAGGAGTTCCTGCGGCTGCTCTCGACGGGCGGCGTGCGCGTCCCGCACGCGCTGCTCTCCGCGGTCCACCGCGGCGACGAGGGCCGGCTCGACGCCGACGCCCGCGAGAGCGTGCGCTACGGCGTGATCGAGGTCGACGGCGACGACTACGCGTTCCGGCACGCCCTGGTGCGCGAGGCCATCCTCGCCGACCTGCTTCCGGGCGAGCGCGCTCGGTTCCACGCGCGCTACGCCGAGGCGTACGAGGCGCAGGCGGCTGCGGGCGGGCGGCGGCTCGCCGCCGAGATCTCGTACCACTGGATCGGGGCGCGCGACGCCGCCCGGGCCTTCCCGGCGACCGTCCAGGCCATGCGCGAGGCGCGCGCGGCCGTCGCCTACGCGTCGGCGGCGCAGCTCGGCGAACGCGCGCTCGAGCTGTGGGATTCGGTGCCCGATGCCGAGCGCATCGCCGGCATGACCCGGCTCGAGCTCATGGGCCGCACCGCGTCCTACCTCCGGCACGCCGGCGAGGGCGAGCGCAGCCTCGCGCTCGTGAAGGCCGCGCTCGCCGAATGCCCGCGCGACGACCCCCAGTACCCGCGCATGCTGCGCGACAAGGCGCTCTACCTCGCGGGGGTCGGTCGCGGCGGCTCGATCCCGATCCTCGAGGAGGCGCTCGAGGCGATCCCCGCCGACGGCGACGCGGCCGACGAGCTGCGCGTCACGGTGCTCACCGCCCTCGCCGGCCGGCTGATGATCGAGGCCCGGCTCGACGAGGCCGTCCGCATCGCCGACGAGGCCTTCGAGCTCGCCCGGCGCCTCGACTGGCCGCGATACGCCTCGATCGCGATCAACATCGCCGCCGTGAGCCGCGCCGCCCGCGGCGAGGTCGACCGTGCCCTCGTCGACATCGAGCGCGCTCGCGAGCTCGCCGAGGGCGACGGCTCCGCGCTGCTGCGGTACTGGGTCAACGCCTCCGACCTGCGCAACCTCATCGGCGACTTCCACGAGGCGGTGCGCCTGGCAGAAGAGGGCCTGGAGCGGGCTCGCCGTCAGGGTGTCGAGCGGAGTTCGGGAGTCATCCTCGCCTCGAACGCGGTCGACCCGCTGTTCGCGCTCGGCGAGTGGGGCCGCGCCGACGCGATCATCGAGCGGGCTCTCGCCCTCGATCCGCCCGCGCCCTTCCGCGTGTACCTGCAACGCGCGAAGCTCTGGGCCCTCGTCTGGCGCGGCGATGCCGAGCGCGCCGCCGAGCTGCTCCGCGGCTCCCGCGCGGTGATGGCGCCGATCATGGCCGTCGAGATGCAGACCCGCCTCGGTGTGGGGCGGGTCGGGGTCGAGATCGGGCTCGCGACGGGCGACCTCTCGCAGGCGTGGCGCGACGGGCGTGCGGTGCTCCATGAGCAGCAACTGCCCCTCGCGGGATACGCTGAGCCGCTCCTGTGGGCGCTCGCACGCGTCATCGCCGCCGTCCGCGCCGACCCGGCCCGAGTCTCCGAGGCCGAGGCGGCCGAGATCCTCGAGGCCGAGCCCGAACTGCGACGCGTGCTCGACGGGCTCGCCTTCTGGCCGACGCACGACCTGTGGGCTGCCCTCGTCGACGCCGAGCTCGAGCCGATCGTTCCCCTGTGGCGCGTCGCGCTCGACGCCGCATCCGCCGACACCGCGCCCGGATTCCTGCTCCCGTATGCGCAGCTGCGACTGGGCGAGGCGCTCCTCGCTGACGGCGACCGACCGGGCGCGCGCGACGCGCTGCAGGCCGCGTTCGACGGTTCGGTCGCGGGCGGCGTGACGGCCGTGCAGACGCGCACCGCACGCGTCGCGATGCAGGCGGGCCTCGTCCTCGACGGCGCCACGCAGGGCGACGTGTCGCGCGGCACCGGGGGCGTCGCGGGTGCCGACGACCCGGCCGACGCAGTCGCCGAGCTCACGGCGCGCGAGCGCCAAGTGCTCGACCTCATCGCCGAGGGCCTCAGCAACCGCCAGATCGGCGAGCGACTCTACATCAGCGGCAAGACGGCGAGCGTGCACGTCTCCGCGATCCTGCGCAAGCTCGGGGCGTCGAGCCGCACCGAGGCGGTGTTCCTCGCACGAGTCGCACGGTGAGCATCGAGCGGGCACCCAGCGGGCGCGATTAGCGTGGATGCCGTGACGACGCTCGAGCAGATCCCGTTCCAGACGATGTCCGGTGAGACCCGCACGCTCGGCGACTGGGCGGGCCAGGTCCGCCTCGTCGTCAACGTCGCCTCCCGCTGCGGACTCACCCCGCAGTACGCCGGGCTCGAGCAGTTGCAGCGCACCTACGGCGACCGCGGCTTCACGGTGCTCGGCTTCCCGAGCAACCAGTTCCTGCAGGAGCTCTCCTCCAACGAGGCGATCAGCGAGTACTGCTCCACCACGTGGGGCATCACGTTCCCGATCCTCGACAAGGTCCGCGTCAACGGCCGCAAGGCGGCGCCGCTCTACGACGCGCTGAAGCAGGCGCGCGACGCCTCCGGCACGGCGGGCCCCGTTCTGTGGAACTTCGAGAAGTTCCTCGTCCTCCCCGACGGCGAGGTCCTGCGCTTCCGCCCGAACGTCGAGCCCGGCGACCCCGCGATCATCGCGGCGATCGAGGCGGCGCTGCCCGGGGCGGGCGGTGCCGAGGGTGCAGCGGATGGCGCGGGCGACCGCCCCGACGCCGTGGCCTGACGGCGACGCGCCCGACGACGTCGACGCGATGGCCTGACCGTCACGCGCCGGGCCGATGGTCCCGGCAGGCACGACCCCGCGCGACGGATGCTGGTGGTGACCCTCGGAGAGGAGCACCACCCCATGCGCACCCGACGCATCATCGCCATCGTCCTCGCGATCATCGCCCTGCCCGTCGTCGTCGTCGGGCTCATCGACCCGCTCGAGGGCGGCCTCGCGCTCCTGGCCGGCATCGCGCTGGGTGTGGCGGTCCGGGCGCTCGCCCGCGTGCCCCTGCCGAAGCTGCTGTGGATCTCGCTGATCGCGACCGTCGCGCTCGGCGCCCTCACGCTGGGGCTCGCACTGGTGCTCGCACCCCAGGAGTCCGGTCCGGGCGCCGGGGGGAACCCGATCGCCGGCGGCCTGATCGTGCTGCTCTGGGCGTGGCGCGCGGGCGTCGTGGTCGTCCTCGCCGGAGCGATCCTCTACGTGGTACGCCTCGTCCGTTCGCTCCGCGCGGGACAGGCGCTCACCCCACCGGCGTGAAGTCCCGCGCGAGCTCGGCGAGGATGCGCGCGCCGTAGCCCGTCGCGCCCTTCGAGCGCCACGCGTCATCCGAGTCGGACTGCATGGTGCCGGCGATGTCGAGGTGCGCCCACGGGATGTCGCCGACGAACTCGGCGAGGAACAGCGCTGCGGTGGTCGCACCGGCATCGGCGCCGCCGAGGTTCGAGATGTCCGCGACATCCGAGTCGAGCTGCTTGCGGTACTTGCGCTGCAGCGGGAACTGCCACGCCGGCTCGTCGACGGCGGTGGCGACATCGGCCACGCGGTCGACGAGCGGCTGGCTCGTGCCGAGCAGCACCGACGAGGTCGAGCCGAGCGCGCGAAGGGCCGCGCCCGTGAGCGTCGCGATGTCGACGATCGCGTCGACGCCTTCCTCGGTCGCCAGCACGAGGCCGTCCATCATCACGAGCCGGCCCTCGGCGTCGGTGTTCTTGACCTCGACGGTCTTGCCGCCGCGGGCCGTGAGCACGTCGCCGAGCTTGTACGCCGAGCCGGACGGCATGTTGTCGGTGCACATCAGCCAGCCCGTCACGCGCGCGGTCGCGCCGAGGTCGCGGAGCGCCGTGAAGGCACCGAGCACCGCCGCCGCGCCGCCCATGTCCATCTTCATGAGCAGGTGCATCGGGTCGCTCGGCTTCAGGCTGATGCCGCCCGAGTCGTACATGATGCCCTTGCCGACGAGGCCGAGGTGCCCGCTCGACTCGCCATCGGGCGAGTAGCGGAGCACGATCATGCGCGGCTCCTCGGCGCTGCCGGCGTTGACGCCGAGCAGTCCGCCGCATCCGAGCTCGATGAGCTGCCGCTTGTCGAACGACTCGACGTGGAACCCGAACCGCCCGCCGAGCAGTTCGGCGACGCCGGCCATGTCGGTCGCGGTGAGATGGCTCGGCGGGGTGTTCGCGAGGTCGCGCGCGACGGCCGCGGCGCGCGCGGTCACGAGTCCGGTGGCGATGCCGGCGGATGCCGCGCCGAGGTCGGCGCCGTCGATGCGGAATTCGACGCGGGTCAGACGCGCCTCGCGAGGCTCCGACTTCAGCGCGTCGTACCGGTACCGGCCCAGCAGCGCGCCCTCGGTGAGTGCGTGGCCGGCGGCCTCGGCGTCGATGCCGCCCAGTGCGGGGACGCGGAATCCGACGCTCGCGGCCTTCGGCACCGCGCGGAGGAAGGCGGCGGCGGCGTCGCGCAGCGTCGCCTCGGTGATGTCGGACCGCGGTCCGGCCCCGACGACGATGATGAGCGTGCGGCCCGGCTGCGGCAGCAGCAGGGCCTGGCCGGCCTTCGCCTCGAAGCCGGCCCGCTTCAGCGCCTCGCGGTCGAGGCCGATGCCCTCGGGCAGCGGACCCTCGTCGTGCACGAGCACGCCGATCGCGTCGAGTTCGGCGCCGCCCGTGCCGCCGCCGAACTCGTCGACCGCCGCGACGGTCACGGCCTCGAACGCCTCGAGCGACGGCACCGGCGAGAAGTCGTCGGGAATCAGCTTCACGGGGTTGCGGGTCATCGCGTCGTCTCCACTCGGTCGGGATCGACGACCTCGTCGATCGGGTCGTCGTCGTCGGGCTCCACCTTCTCGGGCAGTTCGCCCTCGCGGTAGTTCGGCATCCGCATGGCCGGCACGATCGCGAGCAGCGACAGCAGCGCCAGGCCCAGCAGCGAGATCTGCAGGGCGCGCAGGCGCGCCTCCTCGTTGATCTCGATCGCGGCGGCGACCTCGGCCTCGGAGGCCGACGTGCCGGCGAGGGCCTCCTCGAGCTGCGCGTTCGTGAGGAAGTCGGCGTTGTCGAAGTTGACCTCGCTGACCAGTTCGTCGCTGATCTCGGGATGCTCCACGGCGGCGGTCGCGAGCGAGGAGGCGAGGATGCCGATCGCGAACGCGGTCGCGACGGCGATGCCGACGCTGCCGGAGAGGTTGTGCACGAGCCCGCGCCACGCGCCGACGTCGCCGGCCAGCTGCTTGGGCGCGGCCGACAGCAGCGTGTTGAACACGAGGGCGACGATCGAGCCCTGGCCGAGGCCGAGCAGGATCAGTCCGATCACGACGAACGTCTGGCCCCAATCGCCGCGCACCGTGAAGGCGAGCAGCGTCAGCGCGCTCGCGACCACGACGAACCCGGCGGAGCCGAGCACGCGCGGCGAGAACCGCCCGTAGAGGAGCGCGATGAACGTCGACGACAGGAAGATCGAGAGCGTGTAGGGGATGATCGAGAACGACGTCTCGATGCCCGAGAGGCCCTGCACGACCTGCATGTACAGCGGGATGAGGAAGTTGGCGGCGGTGCCGACGAAGAGCATCGTCGCCATGCACGCCGTGACCGCGCGCTCGGCGCCGGTGGCGAGCACCCGCAGGTCGAAGATGCGGGGCTTGCCCGCGGCCCCGCGCCGTCGCAGCCACAGGAAGAACACCTGGCCGACGACGAGGCCGAGCACGATGAGGATCGGCGCCGGCGAGATGCCGAGGACGTCGAACGGCGCCTGCTCGGTCGCGTTCCAGATGCCCCACGTGTTGAGGCCCGAGAAGCCGAAGCTGAGAAGGATGATCGAGGCGGCCGCCAGCAGGGCGCCGGTCCAGTCGATCGTGAGCCCGGGCTGTGCCGGCACCGCCTTGAGCCGGAAGCTCAGCAGCAGGTTCACGATGCCGAGCGCGACCATGAGCCAGAACGACCAGCGCCAGCCGATCGTGGTGGCGAACTGGCCGGCGATGAGCAGCGCCAGCACGCCGGCCGCGGGGATCGCCGCGGCGAGCAGCCCGATCGCGCGCGCCTGCTGCGACCCGTGGTAGTTCGTGGCGATGAACACCGTGAGCGCGGGCGCGATGAGCGCGATGACCGCGCCGGAGGACGCCTGTGCGATGAACAGCACCGCCGGCGTCGGTGCCAGCGCGACGCCCGCCATCGCGGCCGCGTGGATCGCGACCGCGATCTGGAAGACGAGCCGCGTGCCGAACCGTGCGCCGACCTTCGCGCCGAGCAGGATGAACGCCGCCATCGAGAACGTCCCGGCCGTGATCGCCGTGCCGACCGAGGAGGCCGCCGTGTCGAGGTCGGTCGTGATGCCCGCCATCGACACCGTCAGCGCGTTGACGGCGAACGACGCCTGGATCTGCGTCATCACGACGACGATGAGTGGAAGCCATGAGGCCTTCACGGCGACCTCCGCCGTCTGCGTGGACCCGGCCGCGTGCGTGCCCGAACTCATCTCGCCCCCCGGAAGCGCTCCCCGGCGACGCGCCGGGTGACTGATCAGACAGTATCCCGGCGGAGCGGTGCGGCGGTAGATCACGCGATATGGGGGTGGCGGGCGGATGCCCCGCGGATAGTCTGTGCCAATGGACCCCGTGGCGACGACGCTCGTCATCCTCGCGCTCGCCGTCGCCGCGTTCCTGTCCAACCGGGTGCCGCTCGGCATCGTCGCGATCGGCGTCTCGGTCGCGCTCTGGGCGACCGGCGTGCTCGACCTCGGCCAGGCCCTCGCGGGTTTCGGCGACCCGACCGTCATCTTCATCGCGACGCTCTTCGTCGTGAGCGAGGCGCTCGACGCGACCGGCGTGACCGCGTGGGCCGGGCAGCAGGTCATCGGGCGCGCGGGCACACGCCGCACGCCGCTGCTCGTGGTCGTGTGCCTGCTCGTGGCCGCGGTCACCGCGCTGATCAGCGTGAACGGCGCCGTCGCGGCGCTCATCCCGGTCGTGGTGGTCGTCGCGTCGCGGGCCGGCATCCCGCCGTCGCAGATGCTGATGCCGCTGGCGTTCTCGGCGCACGCCGGAGCGCTCCTCGCCCTCACCGGCACGCCCGTCAACATCATCGTCAGCGAGACCGCGGCGGATGCCGGGGCGCGCCCCTTCGCCTTCTTCGAGTTCGGCCTGGTCGGCGTGCCGCTGGTGGCGGGCACCATCGTGATCATCGCCCTCTTCGGCCGGCGGCTCCTGCCGGACCGCGCGCCGACCGCGTTGCCGCAAGACCTGGCGACCTACGCGCGCACGCTGCGCGAGCAGTACACCGTGCCCGAGGGCACCGAGCTCATCGGCGTGCGACACGGCGTCGCCGAGGTGGTCGTCGCGCCGCGCTCCGAGCTCATCGGGCAGCACCTCTTCCCCGGGATGGCGACGCCGAGCGGCGATCTCGTCGTGCTGGCCGTGCAGCGCGGCGGCGAGGACCTGCGCGGCGCCGACGCGACACTGCGGGCGGGCGACACTCTGCTGCTCTCGGGCACGTGGGAGCTGCTCGAGCGCAACACGGCGGGCGACGACGTGCTCGTCGTCGACCGTCCGTCCGAGGTGCGGCGATCGGTGCCGCTCGGCGTCGGCGCGAAGCGCGCGATCGGCGTGCTCGCCGTGATGGTCCTGCTGCTCGCCACGGGCATCGTGCCGCCCGCGATCGCGGGGCTGCTCGCGGCATCCGCGCTGGTGCTCACGCGCGTGCTGACGCCGACGCAGGCGTACCGCAGCGTGTCGTGGACGACGGTGCTGCTCGTCGGCGGCATGATCCCGGTCTCGACCGCGTTCGTCGAGACCGGCACGGCCGACCTCATCGCGTCGGGCCTGCTCGGCCTCATCGGCGACGCGTCGCCGTACGCGGCGCTGCTGGCGATGTGCCTGCTCACGATGGTGCTGGGCCAGCTCATCTCGAACACCGCGACCGTGCTCATCGTGGCGCCGATCGCGGTGGTGGTCGCCGGCGACCTCGGGGTGTCGGTGCTGCCGTTCATGATGGCGCTGTCGGTCTCGGGCGCGGCGTCGTTCCTGACGCCCGTCGCGACGCCGGCGAACACCATGGTGCTCGAACCGGGCGCCTACCGGTTCGGCGACTACTGGAAGCTGGGGCTTCCGCTGCTGCTGCTCTTCCTCGTCGTGTCGGTGCTGTACGTGCCGCTGGTCTGGCCGTTCTGACCGGGGCGGATGCGAATGGCGAACGGGGATTCGAGGGGAACGAGGGGATCGGGTCGATGACGACTGGACCGGGGACGGGCGGCGCGAGGGCCGCGGCATCCGTCGAGCTGGCCATCGCGGAGGAGCGGGGGCTGACCGCGTCGATGTGGATCGCCACGGTGCTCTCGCTCGCGGCGATCGGGCTCGGGATCTGGGCGAGCTCGCGGGTGCTCGTGCTCGACGGCGCCTTCGGGGTGATCGGCATCGCGATGTCGTGGCTCGCCCTGCGGGCGTCGCGAGCGGCGGAAGCCGGACCGACCGAGCGCCACCCGTACGGTCGCGACGGACTCACGCCGCTCATCGTGGTCGTGCAGGGGCTCGCGATGGCCGCGACCATCGTGTTCGCGGCCGCCGATTCGGTGATCGTGATCCTCGACGGCGGGCAGCGCGTGGCGGCCGGCGTAGTCGCCGGGTACGCGGTGGTCGCCGGTGTCGCATCGTTCGTGTTCGCGGCCTGGCTGCGCCGCAATCGCGCCGGCAGCGACCTGATCGCCGCCGAGTCGCTCCAGTGGAGCGGCGGCGGGATCCGCAACCTCGTGACCGCCGTCGGTGCGGGCCTCGCCCTCGTGCTGTACGCCATGGCGATCGAGTGGCCGCTCGACTACGTCGACCCGGTGCTGGTGCTCGTGGCGTGCGCACTCATCGCGCCGATGCCGATCCGGATGCTGCGCCACGGCCTGAACGAGCTGCTCGAGGGCGTGCCCGACGGGCACACGCTGCTCGCGATCGAGCGCGCGGTCGACGGGGTCACGGGGCGGTTCGACCTGCCCGGGCCCGATGTGCGCTCCACGAAGCTCGGCGCGAAGCTCTACGTCGACGTGGTCTACGTGCTCGACCACGACACCGCGACGATCGGCGAGGAGGACGAGGTGCGCCGTGCGGTGATCGCCGCACTCGAGCCGCTGCCGTTCGACGTGTGGGCGACGGTCGAGCTCACGGCCGATCCCGCGCTCGCCGACTGACGGGCGTCCCGGCCCCCTCCGAGCGCCGGCGGCTAGACTCCACCCTGAACCCACGACCGCGACGTCCGGGCGGCCGTCGACCGCCCGCCGCGGTCGGCGACGCGAGGGCGACAGGCGACACGGTGGAGATCTTCGAGGGCTGGCCACTTCCGGCGGCGATCGCGGTGCTGTTCGTGATTGTGCTGCTGCGCGCGGGCGGCACCTACGCGCTCGGCCGCGGCTCGCGTGCGGGCGTGAAGCGGCTCGTGGAACGTCGTGGGCGGATGGCGCCGCGCCTCGCCCGCGCGGAGGCCGTCATCGAGCGCTACGGCTCGCCGGTGGTCGCGCTGTCATTCCTCACGGTGGGCTTCCAGACCGCGGTGAACCTCGCCGCAGGCGTGCTGCGGATGCCGCTCGTGAAGTACATTCCGGCGCTCGTCGTGGGCGGCGCGATGTGGGCGACCCTGTACGGCGTGCTCGGCCTCGCCACGGTGAACGCCGTCATCCAGGCGGCCTCGCAGAACCCGGTCGCGGCCGTCCTCAGCGTGCTCGGAGTGGTGGCGCTGCTCGCCCTCCTCGAGTTCACCACGCGGCGGGCGCGGGCGTTCGCCGCGACCCAGTCGGCGGATGCCGCGCCGACGCACCTGCCCGACGAGGCCGACGCCGGCCAAGCCGGCGCGGGCCGGGCCGGTCAGACCGAGTAGCCGCCGTCCGAGACGACCTCGCCGCTGCGCGCCGCGATCGCGTCGACGAATCGGATGAACACCGAGATCCAGCCGAAGATCGTCGCGAACGCGAGCAGCTCGAACGCCGTGAGGTTGTAGTAGCCGACCGGCTCGAAGAGGATCGCGCCGCCGAGCAGCAGCACGGCCCCGCCGCCGCAGAACCAGAAGAAGCGTGCGGGCATGCCCCGGAGCGTCCACCGCGCCGTGAGCAGGAGGACCAGGAAGATCAGCGACATCCCGATCGCGCTCAGGTTGTGCAGCAGCATGCTGACGTCGAGCGGGAAGATCCCGACGCAGGCGAGCAGCGTGCCCATGGCGATGAAGGCGACCGAGACGAACCGCGGCGTCCAGGCGTGGACGAGCACGCCCTGGTGCACGAGCGTCGTCAGGTCGCGGTGCACGTACAGCGCGAAGGTCGTCACGAACGCGCCGCCGAGGATCACGGCGAGGTTGAACAGCCGGCTCGAGAAGTCGTCGGCAGTGCCGAGCTGGCTGAAGTGGTACTCCCACCACGCCGGGTCCTGGGCGGTCGCCATGCTGGCGAGCACCGCGACGGACATGAAGACCACGAGCAGCGTCGCCAGGCGATCGGTGGTGATCGCGGAGACCGACAGGTAGATCCAGTACCCGGCGAGGCCCGCGGAGACCGCGGTGGCGCCGGTCGCGGTGAGCCCATCCACCACGAGCCCCTCGAAGCTGCGCTGCAGCGTGACGAATACCACGACCGCGAGGATGCCCGAGATGACCGCGTGGACGGCGGCGACGATGGCGACGTCGAGCGAGAACTTCCAGGGCGTGAGGTGGTGGCGCCATTCCTGGCCGGGGAGGTTGCGCGAGCGCCAGTATCCCATCGCCCCGAGCACGAGCCCCGTGACGACGACGGCGATCGCGGACGCCGCACCGGCGGACCAGCCGCCCCACAGCGGCCAGACGCCGCCCACGAACGTGAACGCGACGACGAGGCCGCTCGCGGCCGCGGCGACCGCCCCGCCGACGAGCGCCTCGGTCTCGACTGCGAGGCGGCGGCGCGGGGATGTGGAGACGGCGGGGTCGGCGGGCGTGGGGGCGGAGGCGGACTGCGAGGGAGCCGTCGATGCGGGCATGGCGTCATGGTAGGAATCCGTCGCGGCGCGGATCGGGACGAAGGTCCGGCGTGCCCCGGCTAGGCTCGGTGCGCGTGGAGGAGCAGCACGCCGAACGGGATCCGATGCGCGCGCGCGGCGCGCGCCCCGGCATCCGGGCCGTCGCACGCGCTGCCGGCGTCTCGCCGACCACCGTGTCGCACGCGCTGTCCGGGTCGCGGTCGGTGCGCGCCGAGACGCGCGAACGCGTGCTGCGGGCTGCGGCGGCGCTCGGGTACACGCCCGACCGCGTCGCGCAGGGACTGCGTCGGCGGCGCACCGGGGTGATCGGCCTCGCGAGCGACCGAATCGCGACGACGCCGTTCGCGGGCCGGATCATCCAGGGCGCCCAGGAGGTCGCGCGCGAGCGCGGGCTCCTGCTGATCGTCTCCGACTCCGAGGGCGACGCCGAGCTCGAGGCGCGGCAGCTCCGAGCGCTCGTCGACCAGCGCGTCGACGGCATCCTGCTCGCCCGGATGTCGCACCGGGTCGTTCCTCGGCCCGACGGCGTCGACGACGTGCCGGTCGTGCTGGTCGACGCGGTTCCCGAGGCCGGATGGCGCGTGCCGGCGGTCGCGCCCGATGAGGCCGGCATCGCCGCGACCGCGGTCGGTCGCCTGCTCGACGCCGGCCATCGCCGGATCGCGTTCGCGAGCACGGTCGACGACGCGCCCGCTCGGCACGGGCGCGAGGCGGGCTTCCGCGCCGCGCTCGCCGGGGCGGGCGTCGACGCTGCGGCGGCGCTCGTGGTCGCGGCGTCGTCCGATGCCCGCGGCGGGCGGGAGGCCGGCCGCGCACTGCTCGACCGGCCGGCCGACGAACGCCCGACCGCCGTGTTCTGCTTCAACGACCAGATGGCCATGGGCGTCGCGCAGGCCGCGAGGGCGCTGGGCCTCGACATCCCGGGCGACCTCTCGCTCGTCGGCGTCGACGACCTCGAGATCGTCGCCGACGCGCTCGAGCCCGGGCTCACGACGGTGGCCCTGCCGCACCGGGAGCTCGGTGCGTGGGGCATGCGCACCCTGCTCGGCATCCTCGACGGCGACGCGGCCGGGGCGGATGCCGGGCGGCCGGCGTACCTCGAGTGCACGCTCGTCGAGCGCGGCTCGGTGGCGCCGCCGCGCTGAGGCGGCGGGGCGCTCAGCCGGCGCTGCGCTCGGCGAGCCGCTCGACCGGAGCGACCGCGAGCGGGGCGAGTTCGAACCCCGTGAGCCGCGTCGAGCCGCCGACCGACTCGACCGACAGCCCGTTCGCGCCGGGCCGGCCGAACGTGAGGTTCGAGAGCGCGGCCTCGCCGTCGTTCGCGAACACCTCGATCGAGGATCGGTCGACCACGACGTCGAGCGTGATGCGCCCGTCGGGCCCCGGAACGACCGGCGCGGTGCGCACCTCCCGGTAGACCTCGGGCATGGCGGATGCCGCGGCGTCGGCGCCGCGCGCGACGAAGACCGTGCCCGACGCGAAGTCGACGCCCACGGTCGCGGACGCGCCGTCGCCCTCGAGCACGCGGAGGCGCACCTCGCGCCCCGGCTCGTCGGGATCGGGCGCGACGCTCACGCGCAGGCGGTACGCGTCGGACGACGGATCGGGAAGCGGAGTGTCCGTGCCATCCGCCACCGTGACGGGCTCGAGCCGCTCGGGTTCGCCCTCGAGGTCGCGGAGTGCATCGACCGGCGTCGACCTCAGCGAGGTGCGGCCGCGGTCGTCGACGAGCCGGATCTCGCGCACGACAGAGTCGGCGCCGCCGCTCCAGTCGTCGGTCGGCAGGTCGCCGGCGTACGCCCAGTTGTTGAGCCATCCGATCGCGTAGCGCGAGGCGAGCCGGCCGGCGTGATCCCGGCCGGGGTCGTCCCAGGTCACCGCCGCGTAGAAGTCGGCGCCGCGGTCGAGCCACTGCGGCTCGTCGTCGTCGGGCGTGAACCGTTCGCCGTCGAATTCGCCGGTCCAGTAGGCGGTGCCGGTCGTCATGTCGTGCTCGGCGCCGTTGACGCCGGCGACGAGCACCCAGCGGGTGTTCGCGGGATCCCCGTCGATCGACATCTCGAAGAGGTCGGGGCACTCGAGGATCCCGAGGTCGTCACGTTCGAACGCGGAGCGGTAGTTCCACTCCTTCAGGTCGGGCGAGGTGTAGAAGCCGAGCTTGTGCCCCTCGGCGAGGATCATGGTCCACTCGCCGCGCGCCGCATCCCAGGTCACCTTCGGGTCGCGCCAGTGCAGCTCGCCCGGGTTCTCCATGACCGGATTGCCGGCGTAGGGCTCGAAGCGGTAGCCGCCGTCGGTCGAGACGAACAGCGACTGGCGCTGCACGCCGTCGTCCTGCTGGGTCACCATCGCGACGACCGCGCCCTCGCCGAACCCGGCGGTGCCCTCGGTGTCGACGACGGCGCTGCCGGTCAGGATGTCGCCCAGGCCGTTCTCGTACTTCTCGATCGCCACGCCCTCCTCGCGCCAGTGCACGAGGTCGATGGAGGTGGCGTGGTACCACTCGGTGCCGTTCCCGTCGGGGTGGTCGGCGTTGTAGAGGTAGTAGTGGTGCCAGACGCCGTCGAGCCGGAAGGGACGCTGCGGGTCGTTCATCCAGCGTTCGGCGGGGGTGAGGTGCACCGCCGGCCGGTATGCGGACCAGTCCGCGGGGCGGCTGTACTGCGCGCCGGGGTCGTCCTCCGGTGCCGGACCGGGCGCCGGGCTGTCGCCGTCGGGCGGCGCGCCGGCGACGCCGAACGCGATGAGGAGGCCGGCGACGAGCGCGACGACCGAGGCGGCGGCCGCCGCGACGATCACCCGCCCGTGGGATCGCCGACGGACGCGCGCGGGCGCACGCGCATCGGCGCCGGTCGGCGCCTCGCGCAGGGATGTGCGGTTCATGATCCTCCGGGGTGGGTCGCGCGCCGCGGCCTGCTGTCACGCCCGTGCGGGCGATCCGGCGGACCGGCGGCGCGCCTTCGCAAGCAGGGTGTGTTCGGGAGGGACGCACGCGCCACTCGAGGAATCGCGGCCCACGCTAACCATGCGCAAATCGTTTTGCAAACTTCGGCCGTGAATCCGGCGCCGTGGAAGCGCGACCATCCGCGTCATCCCGCTGATCTGGGGATTTTCCATGCGAATGCACCTGTATGGCAGGTTGCGTCGAAAACTTGACATCGTTGTCAGACTGCGCATAGGTTCCTGTGCCGGGGGAAGACGCACACGCCACGTTCTCGAGGAACGCTTCGCCGCGCGGGACTCCGGTCCCGAGCGGCGGCGACGAACGTGACGACATCCGGCCGTGCCGTGCGCACGGTCCACCACGTCGGCGACGTCGCGCCGCATCCCGCTCCCGACCGTTTCGCCGACGCGAACGGGTCGGGCACGACCCGGTCGGACGCCGGCTTCCGCGACACCTCGCGGAACGCGGCATCCGCCCACGATCGCCGCACCCCGCGGACGATCCCCACCGGTGGGCACCCGCCCGCCGCCCGCCGCCGCATCCCGCGCAGCGGCACCGCACCCTACGAAAGGCGACATCATGTCGACACTCACCCGGCGCTCCAGGCGCCCGCTCCTCGGGGCGCTCACCACGGCCGGCGTCGTGGTCGGGACGCTCTTCACCGGCGCGGCCGTGGCCGTCGCCGAGCCGGAGCTCCAGCCCGGCCCCGAGCCCACCATCCACACCCAGGAGGCGTTCGACCCGGAGTCGGACTTCACCGCGAAGTGGACCCGCGCCGACGCCCGCCAGATCAAGCGGATGTCCGACCCCGACGCGGGTTCGCGCGAGAACTCGATGCCGCAGTCGGTGACCATGCCGACGGTGCCGCAGGACTTCCCCGACATGTCGAACGGCGAGGTCTGGGTGTGGGACACCTGGCCCCTGACCGACGAGGACGGCAACCAGTACAGCGTCAACGGCCAGGAGATCATCTTCTCGCTCGTCGCCGACCGCAGCCTCGGCTTCGACGAGCGGCACCACTACGCGAAGATCGGCTACTTCTCGCGGCCGGCCGGCATCCCCGCCGACGAGCGCCCCGAGAACGGCGGCTGGACCTACGGCGGCCTCGTGTTCGACGAGGGCGTGACCGGCGAGATCTTCGAGGACCAGTCCTTCACGCACCAGACCCAGTGGTCGGGCTCCGCGCGCATCTTCAAGGGCGGCGAGATCAAGCTGTTCTTCACGGACGTGGCGTTCTACCGCAACCCTGACGGCTCCAACATCAAGCCGTACGACCCGCGCCTCGCGCTGTCGGTCGGCAAGGTGCACGCGACGCCGAACGGCGTGAAGCTGACCGGCTTCGACACGGTGATCGACCTGCTGCAGGCGGACGGCACCTACTACCAGACCGGCGAGCAGAACGAGTTCTTCAACTTCCGCGACCCGTTCACCTTCGAGGACCCCGCGCACCCGGGCGAGACCTTCATGGTCTTCGAGGGCAACTCGGCCATGCCGCGGAATGCGGCGAAGTGCACCGAGGAGGACCTCGGCTACCGCGAGGGCGACCCGTATGCCGAGACCGTCGAGGAGGTCAACGCCTCGGGCGCGACCTACCAGATCGGCAACATCGGCCTCGCCAAGGCCACGAACGAGGACCTCACCGAGTGGGAGTTCCTGCCCCCGATCCTCTCGGCCAACTGCGTCACCGACCAGACCGAGCGCCCGCAGTTCGTGATCAAGGACGGCAAGTACTACCTGTTCACGATCAGCCACCGCGGCACCTACGCGGCGGGCATCGACGGTCCCGAGGGCGTCTACGGCTTCGTCGGCGACGGCATCCGGAGCGACTTCCAGCCGCTGAACGGCGGCTCGGGCCTCGCGCTGGGCAACCCGACGAACCTGAACTTCGCCGCGGGCCAGCCGTTCGCGCCCGACTACAACCAGCACCCGGGCACGTTCCAGGCGTACTCGCACTACGTCATGCCCGGCGGGCTCGTCCAGTCCTTCATCGACACGATCGGCACGCACGACGACTTCGTCCGCGGCGGCACGCTCGGGCCGACGGTGAAGATCGACCTCGAGGGCGCGACGTCCACGGTCGACTACTCCTACGGCGACGGCGGGCTCGGCGGCTGGGCGGATGTCCCGGCGAACCTCGCGGTCAACCCGGGCGGCAAGCTCAGGTAGTCGCCCGAGCACCGTGGCGGGCGGGATGCGGCGCTCAGCGCTGCCGCATCCCGCCCGCTCCGGGTCAGCCGGCGACCGTCACCACGAGCTCACCCCCGTCGGTCACGCCGGCGGAGTTCTCGAGTTCGACGCGATAGCGGTGCTCGTCCGGCGCGGCGTCCGTGACCGCGAACTCGACCGTTCGTGCCGAGTCGGCCTCGCGGTAGGCGCGCTCGACCACGCGTCCGTCCTCGACCAGGCGCACGACCGTGGTGGGCTGCCCCCTGCCGACCTTGACCTTCACGACGTAGTCGCCGTCCGCGTCCGGTCCGCGCCGGGGGCCCGTGAGGACCGACACCTCCGCCGCGGGCGGAGCGGCGGTCGCGCCATCCGCCCCCGCCTCGCGGTACATGGCACCGTGCATCGGCGTCACGGTGAGCGATTCCAGCCATGCGTCGCCGCCCTCGGCCCACAGGCCGATCGCGTCGGCGCCGGCGTTCGGGAACACCTGGTCGGTGATCGTCGTGCGGCCGCCGTCGGCGAACACCTCCACCGAGGCTCGGTCGACGTACACCGTCAGCGAGATCCTGCCGTCGGCGAGGGCGACCGGCGCGTCGTCGGACGACGCGAACGATGGGTGGAAGGCCGTGTTCCCCGAGTCGCGGCGGTCGACGAACAGGCGGGCGGATGTCGCGTCCCACCCGATGCGCGTCGACGCCTCGTCGTCGGCCAGCACGCTGAGGCCCACCGCGTCGGCGTCGCCCGGCGCGATCACGGCGTCGATGCGCAGCACGTCGCCCGCCACGGGCAGGGTCTCGGCGCCCTCGGCGATCGGCCGCGCGCCATCCGCGTGGGCGATCGCGGGCCGCTCGAGCTCGGCGAACTCGGGCACCACGCGCTGCACGAGCCGCGGTCCGCGATCCGTGGTGACGAGCTCGACGTCGCGCGGCAGGGCCATCGCGCTGCGCCACGTGCCGGTCGGGATGTCGTTGGCGTAGTCCCAGTTGTTCATCCAGCCGAGCATCACGCGACGGCCGTCGGGCGCGCCCGAGAACGACACGGTCGCGTAGTAGTCGCGACCCCAGTCGAGCCAGTCGTAGCCCTCGATGCGCGGCGCCGCCGCGACATCCGCGAACATCACCTGGTCGACCAGGACGTGACCCCAGCCGAAGCGGTTGTTGTCGATGATCCGGATCGACGCCTGCCGGCCTTCGAACTCGCTGACGTTCCAGTTCACCCAGTCGAGGTTCTCGCTGTTGCGGCCCGTCGCGCTGCGCACGATCTCGCCGTCGACGACCAGGTTGACGGAGGTCTCGTCCGAGCGCGGCTGCGCCGGCGCGGCGCCGAGGACGAGGTGGTCGACCGTGAGGTGGCCCCACCCGCCGGTGGCGTCGTCGTGCACCTGGAAGCTCGCCTCGCGCCCGGCGAGTTCCGAGACCTCCCACGACTGCCAGTTCAGCTGGCCGGCCTCGGGGCCCGTGGCGGTGCGCACGATCTCGCCGTCGACGATGAGGCGCACCTCGAGCGTGCCGTTGAGCCGCTTGCCGCCGCCGATCAGGAACGAGAGGTGATCCTCGCCCTCGGCGATCGTGAAGGCGGGCGAGGTGAGGTCGCCGAGGTTGTCGTCGCCCTTCGGGCCGCCCTCCCAGGTGTTCAGCCGCTTCTGCCCGAGGTAGTGGTCGCCGCCCACGGTCGACGGGTTGCGCCATGGCTCGGTCGCGAAGTCGCCCGTGACCTCCCAACCGGAGTCGGCGAGGGTCGTGCCATCCGCGAGCTCGAAGCCGTCGAAGAGCAGGCGACCGGCGGGCGGTTCGTTGCCGAGCTGCGTGCCCTCGACGTGCGGGTGGTTGCCGCCGCCGACGAGGAGGTTCACGTGGTCCTGCTCCACCGTGAAGGTCGGGGACTCGAGGGTGCCGACCGGCCAGTCGCCGTCGTTGAAGCCGTTGACGAGACCCGCGCCGACGAAGCCCGAGACCGGGTTCTGGCCGGGCAGCGTGCCGGCCGCGGGTGCGAGGCCCCACGGGCCGTCCTTCCAGTTGCCGGCCTCGTTCCCGACCGTCCAATCGCCCCAGGTGCCGTCGTCGAACGAGGCGAAGACGTCGCCCGAGGGCAGGGTGTCATCGGTCACGGTGCTCTCGGACGTGAAGGTCGTGCCGTCGAACTCGCCCACGAAGTACTGGCCACCCGAGCCGCCCGCCACCGAGCCCGGGTTCAGGTTCACGACCATGACCCACTTGACGTTGTCGGGGTTGCCGTCGACCGCCATCGGGAACAGGTCGGGGCATTCCCAGATGCCGCCCGTGGCGTTGGCCGGGCCGAAGTCGCTGAGGTGCGTCCACGTCTTCAGGTCGTCGCTGCGGTAGAGCACGACCTTGTACTGCAGCGCCTCGACCGCGACCATCACCCAGTACGACTTGCCCGACTCCGGGTCGGTGTACCGGATCACCTTCGGGTCGCGGAAGTTCGCCGAGCCGCGGTCGACCACGGGGTTGCCTTCGTACTTGGTCCAGGTCTGCCCGTCGTCGGTGCTGTAGGCGAGCGACTGCGCCTGGACTCCCGCGTGGGTGGGGTGCGCGGGCGTGTACGCGCTCGTGTAGATCGCGACCATCGGCGGATCCTCGGTCGAGCCGAACCCGCTGCTGTTCGTCTCGTCGACCACGACCGAGCCCGAGAAGATGTCCTCGGTCGCCGTCCCGTGCTCGTCGAAGGTCTGCGGGATCGCGACCGGCTGCTCCTCCCAGTGCACGAGGTCGGTGCTCGTCGCGTGGCCCCAGCTCATGTTGCCCCAGCGCGTGCCGTACGGGTTGTGCTGGAAGAACAGGTGCCACGTGCCGTCGTCGTACACGAGGCCGTTGGGGTCGTTCATCCAGTTCCGTTCGGGGGTGAAGTGCAGGGCCGGACGGTACTGCTCGTCGGCCGGCGCCACGCTCGCCTCCTCTGCGGTCGCCGGATGGATCGTCCCGAATGCCAGGGCGATGGTCGCGGCGGCCGCCGCGACCAGCCTGATCGCCCTACGTCTTGATACCGTCGTCATCGTCCGGTTCGCCCTTCATCGCGCGCGTCACGTCAAGTGAGTGACATCGTTGTCAGATTCGGCGGCGATGCTACGCACTGTCCAGCGGACAAATCAAGGCCCTGGGGATGGCGCGTCCGCGGCCGTCGTCTGCCGGTGCGGTGCCGTCCGGTGAGTGCGGTGCGGTGCGCGCGGCGCGGTGCGCGAGGCGCGATGCGCGAGGCGCGATGCGCGAGGCGCGATGCGCGGTGCGCGGTGCGCGGAGCGCCGTGCGCGGTGCGCCTGGCGGTGCTCCGGCGCTACTGGGCGTTCTCCGGTTCGACGCCGGCGGTGAGCGCGAGCGAGCCGTACTGCACCGAGAGGTTCGCGGTCGATCCGCGCACGGCCAGCTCGACCGTGCCGTCGGCGTCGAGGACGCCCGAGTACAGCACGTCACCGCCGTCGGTGACGGTGTAGGCGGCACCGGGCGTGCCCGTGAGGGTCATGGTCCGCCAGCCGTTGGCGCCCGGCTTGCCGAGCTCGGTCTGGATCGGCGACCCCGGGGCCTGTCCACCGGGCGCGCTCACCAGGTTCTCCTCGCCGGGCTGACCCGGCGACACGCTCGGACCCGACGGCGTCTCGGACGGCGATGGCGCCGGCTGAGCGGGTGCGGCGGACCCGTCGATCGAGCCGCCGTCGGGCTCGGCACCGGACTGCGGCGCCTCGGTGTCGGCGGTGGGCGGCGCGTCAGCGCCCGCATCGGGACCCGCGCCCGATTCGGGCGGCACGTCGGTCGCAACCACCTCGGGCGGCTGCATGTCGGGCGCCTGCGCCGCGACATCGGCCGACCCGCCGGCCTGGGGGATCCCCGTCGTGGCCGTGGGCAGCGAGCCGTTCAGCGCGACGGACGCCAGGATCGCCGCGGCCGCAGCCGCGGCGCCCAGCGCAGAGACGACGACGGCCAGCTTCCGGCGCGGGATGACGCGGACGGCCCCCTGGCCGATGGCCGGGGCGCCATCGGCGACCGGGGCGACGGAGGCGACCGCCGCCCGGCCGGCGGGGGCTGCGGTGGTCGTGTCTGGGACGCCGCCCGGGTGCGCGGCCGACGCGGCCGCACCGACGGCGCCGATGATCGCCGCGACCGTGCCGCGATCGTCGATGGGCGGCACCGGCTCGAGCGCGGCCGCCGAGGACCCGGGCCTGGTGGCCTCGAGGAACGCCGTGCCGGCGGCCCCGCCCAGGACGAGGATCGGAAGGGTCGTCGTCAGCCGCCGCGCGAGCGCCGTCGCATCGCCCACGGCGGCGCGACAGCTCGCGCAGGTCTCGAGGTGCGCGCGGACCTTGGGGCGGAGGCGCTCGGTCGCGCGGTCGGCCTGCGTGCGTCGCGCGAGGATGCGCGCGCATTCGGAGTCCTCGGGCACGGTCGCCGCCACGGCATCGGCCCAGGCCGCATCGAGGCCGCTCCGGGCCTCGACCAGCAGCCCCTCCGCACGCGGCAGCGAGAGCCCGAGCTCGGCGGCGATCTCGGCGGCGGTCCGTCCGTCGACCTCGGCGAGCCACAGGGCCTCCTGCGCGGACGCCGGCAGGCTCGAGAAGGCGACCGCCACGGCGGCGCCGGCGCGCATGCCGTCGGGCAGGGCCTCCGCGTACCACTCGTCGGGTGCGAGCACGGACGGGTCGCCCTCGACGGGCCCGGCCGAACGTCCGTCGGCCGTGGCCGCCGCCTCGCGGACCGCGGCCAGCACGTATGGACGCGCGGCGCCGGTCGGTCCGCCGCCGGCGCGGATGCCCTGAGCGATCAGCGCGGCCGCCGCGGCGACGACCTGCTCGACATCGGCTCGGCCGGGCGTCGCCGAGGCGGCCGTCGCAGCTGCAGCCTCGTGGCGGCGCCACAGGCGCGTGAATGCGAACGCGTCGCCGGCACGTGCCGAGCTGACCAGCTCGGCGTCGGTGGGGGCCTCGACGACGGGAAGCAGGAGCGGGGTCGTTGCGGGATGACTGCCGGGGGCGTCCTGCACATCCACTCCTTCCGTCCGCCGGGGTGGCGGTGGCGCGAAGCCGCGCTCGTACGTCAGGCGACGCGCGATGGGGTTGCACGCCGTCGGTCTGGGGCTCGCCTCAAGCGCAGCGGGTGCGTCGACCGGCGCCTCCAGGGGGCGGGGGCGTCACGCCGGCCAAGCGGCGCACCGCGCCGATGTCGCCATCAGCGGTTGGGGCCGAGTCTACGACCATCCACCTGTTGCGCCGCAAGACCCCCGAATGAGCGTTCTCAACTGCCGAGCTGCGCCGGGACGACGCCGGTGCGCAGCAGCGCGCCCTCGTGACGCACGGTTGCGGCGGCGATCGTCATGGCCTCCCGGAGCGCGCCCGCCCACTCCTCGGCGGTGGCGGGAACGCCCTCGGCGGCGATGTGGTGCACGATCGCCGAGAGCGTCGCGTCGCCCGCGCCCATGGTGTCGATCACGGGTCCGGGCAGGTCGACGATGCCGACCTCGACCTCGAGGTCGCCGTGGTGCACCGAGGCGCCGCGGCGCCCGGCGGTCGCGAGCACGGCGGGCCGGCCGGCGGCCGGAGCGGCGCCGGGTTCGCGGGTGCCGCCGCCGAGTCGCCGGACGAACTCCTCGAGCGGCGCCTCGATCAGCAGGTCGGCGTCCTCGTCGCCGACCTTGACGAGGAGCGATCGCGCGGCGACCCGCTCGAAGTTCGCGAGGAAGCGGTCGCGATCGTGCATCATGCCCGACCGCGGGTTGCCGTCGACGACCAGCCGGCGCTCGGGGTCGCGGGTCGCCTCGAGCAGGAGGGCGACCTGTTCGTCGTCGTCGAACGGGTAGCAGCTGACGACGACGAGATCTGCCTCGTCGAGCGCGGCGCGGGTCGCGTCGTCGAACGTCAGCCGACGCCGTTGCGCCGCCTCGTTGAACTCGTACCGCGGTTCGCCGTCGGTGCGGATGGAGACCGCACGCGACGTGCCGTGCTCGGACGGGCTCGCGACCAGGCGAACGCCGAAGTCGTCGAGGTAGGCACGGATGTGCGCGGCCGGCTCGTCGTCGCCGAGCATCGCCACGAGCGTGGCCTGCTCGCCGAGGAGTGCGAGCCCGACCGCGACGTTCAGCGCGGCGCCCCCGACGAACTCCCGCGAGCCCGAGGCGTCGCGGAGCTCGTCGATGAGGGCGTCGCCGACGACGGCGATGCGGGCGGGGGAGGCGGTGGGCTGCGACATCGACTCAACCTTCCTGTCTGGGCTCGATCTCGCCCGAGCCGCGTTCGATGAGGCGCGTCGGCACGATCGTGCGCGCGGGAGGCGCATCGTCGCCGTCGAGCCGGGCGAACACGCGCTCGGCGGCGATCCGGCCGATCTGCTGGGGGTCCTGCGCGACGACCGTGACGCCGGGCTCGAGCAGGTCGGCGAGCGGCACGTCGTCGAATCCGACGAGGGCGGTGTCGCGGTGGCGGCCGAGCTCGCGGAGGGCCCGGATCACGCCGATCGTGACGAGGTTCTGGCTCGAGAAGATCGCCGTCGGCGGCTCGTCGCGGTCGAACAGCTCGAGGGTCGCGCGGCGCGCGGAGGCCTCGTCGTGCAGCCCGTCGACGACGGGGATGTCGCGCGTCGCGACGCCGGCCCGGCCGAGCTCCTCGAGGAACCCGCGTCGTCGATCCTGGGCGGTGCGGATCGTGGATCGGTCGCCGAGGTGGGCGAGTCGGCGATGACCGCGCTCGAGCAGGTGGCGGGTCGCGAGCGCGGCGCCCTCGCGGTTGTCGCTGACAACGGTGTCGGACGTGACCCCCGCGGGCTCGCGGTCGACGAAGACGACCGGGGTGCCTCTCCGCAGTTCGGGCGAGAGGTAGGCCTGGCTCTCGGACACGGTGGTCAGGATGAGGCCGTCGACACGGCGGCGCAGGAACGCCTGCACGGCCTCCTGCTCGCGGTCGGGGTCGTCGTCGAGGCTCGAGGCGAAGACCGCGACGCCGCGGCGGAGCGCCACGTCCTCGACGGCGCGGTGCACCGCTCCGGAGAACGGGTTGTCGACGCTGCCGACCAGCAGGCCCAGCGTGCGGGTGCGGCCGTCGGCCCGCCGGAGGTTGCCGGCCGAGAGGTCGGGCTGGTAGTCGAGGCTGCGCGCGGCGGCGAGCACCTTCGCGGTCGTCGCGGGCGACACGTTGGGCTCGCCGTTGATGACGCGGGACACGGTCTTGACGCCGACGCCCGCGAGAGCCGCCACGTGCCGCATGGTCGGCCTGGAGCGGGCGGCCTCGGGTGCCGCGGCGCCGTTTGACAACGGTGTCACGATTCGGTCTCCAATGAGCGGGTTGGTCTTGACTATACACATCGGCATGAACTAGACCTAGCGTGACATCGTTGTCAGGAAGGCAACGAGGCCCCCACACCAGAGGAGATTCACCGATGAATCACGGAAGCCACAGCGCGTTCCGCCGCCAGCTCATCGCCGCCGGCGCGCTCACCGCAGCTGCCGCCCTCGCCCTCACCGGATGCGCCTCCGGCGGATCCGCGGATGCGGCGGGCGACGAGGAGACGATCAGCGTCTCGCTCATCACCAAGACCGACACCAATCCGTTCTTCGTCGCCATGCAGGAGGGCGCCGAGGCCGCAGCCGAGGACCTGGGCGTCGAGATCACGCTCGCCGCCGGCTCGGAGGACGGCGACGAGGACACCCAGATCCAGGCGATCGAGAACGCCATCTCGCGCGGCGACGCGGGCATCCTCATCACGCCCAACGGCCCCGCCGTCGAGGACGCGCTCGTCAAGGCCCGCGACGCGGGTCTCTACGTCATCGCGCTCGACACGCCCCCGTCCGACCCCGAGTCGGTCGACATCACGTTCGCGACCGACAACTTCCTCGCCGGCCAGGAGATCGGGAAGTGGACCGCCGCCAAGCTCGACGGCGAGAAGGCCACCATCGCCCTGATCGACCTCTTCGACGACAAGGTCGTCTCGGTCGACGTCGCGCGCAACCAGGGCTTCCTCGACGGCATGGGCATCGACCTCGCGGACGAGACGAAGAACGGCGACGAGGCGGCGACCGGCGAGTACGCCGGCGGCGCCGGCGGCGAGTACGAGATCGTCGGCAACGAGGCATCCCAGGGCGCCGAGGACGGCGGCCGCACCGCCGCCGAGACGCTGCTCTCGCAGAACCCCGACATCAACGTCGTCTACACGATCAACGAGCCCGCGGCCTACGGCGCCTACGAGGCGTTCAAGGCCGCGGGTGCGACCGAGGGTCTCATCGTGGTCTCGGTCGACGGCGGCTGCGCCGGCGTCGACGCCGTGAAGGAGGGCATCATCGGGGCGACGAGCCAGCAGTACCCGCTCAAGATGGCCGAGCTCGGCGTGCAGGCGATCCACGACCTCGTCACGACCGGCGAGACGCCCGAGGTCAGCGACGGCCTCGACTTCTACAACACGGGCGTCGCGCTCGTGTCCGACGAGCCGCAGGACGGCGTCGAGTCGATCGACACCGCCGAGGCGAGCGAGATCTGCTGGGGCTGACCCGGTGACCGCGTGAGCGGCGCGGGCCGGCACGGATCGCTCGTGCCCGCCCCCTCGCACCGGCGCCGGTCCGCGCCGCCCACGCCCACCCCGACCTCCGCAGCCGACCTCTTCCGAACGGAGCCCACGTGACTCAGCACACCACCGAGCCGCCGACCTCGGCGCTCGACCTGGCCGAGGAGTTCCTCGACCGCACCACCCCGCTCAGCCGCATCCGCAACACCCTGCACCGGTACCCCGCGATCAGTCCCGCGATCGTGCTCGTGGTCGCCGTGATCGTGTTCGGCCTGCTGAACGACCGATTCCTGAACCCCGCGAACCTGTCGCTGATCACGCAGCAGGTCGCGGTCGTCGGCACCCTCGCCGTGGCGCAGACGCTCATCATCCTCACCGCCGGCATCGACCTGTCGGTCGGCGCCGTGATGGTGCTCAGCTCGATGGTCATCGCCCAGTCGACCGTGCAGGCGGGGCTGCCCGCCATCCTGGGCCTGGCCGCGGGCCTCGTGGTCGGGCTCGGCGCCGGCGCGCTCAACGGCGCGCTCGTCACGCGCCTGAAGCTGCCGCCCTTCATCGTGACGCTCGGCACGCTCAACATCTTCCTGGCCCTCACCCTGCTCTATTCCGGCGGCGCGACGGTGCGCGGCGGCGAGATGCCCGAGCTGCTGACCTGGACGGGCGCGACCTTCCCCGTGCTCGGCGTGAACTTCACGGTCGGGGTCGTCATGATGCTCCTGCTCTACGTGGCGATCGCGTTCATCCTGCAGAAGACCGCGTGGGGCCGCCACGTGTACGCCGTCGGCGACGACCGCGAGTCCGCACGCCTCGCGGGCATCCGCGTGAGCCGCGTGCTCATGAGCGTCTACCTCGCCGCCGGCGCGATCATCGCGCTCGGAGCCTGGATCCAGATCGGCCGTTCGAACGCCGCCTCGCCGAACGCGGGCACCGACCTCAACCTCGACTCGATCACGGCCGTCGTCATCGGCGGCACGAGCCTCTTCGGCGGGCGCGGAACTGTCTGGGGCACGCTCCTCGGCGCCCTCATCGTGGGCGTGTTCCGCAACGGCCTCGCGCTCGCGGGGCTCGACGTGCTCTGGCAGACCTTCGCCGTCGGCGTGCTCATCGTCGCCGCCGTGTCGGTCGACCAGTGGATCAGGAAGGTACGCGCATGACCGCGAACGACACGGCGACCCGCACGCCCATCCTCACGGCCAAGCGCCTCGTGAAGACCTTCGGTCGCGTCGTCGGCCTCGACGGGGTGAGCCTCGAGCTCTACCCGGGCGAGGTGCTCGCCGTGATCGGCGACAACGGCGCGGGCAAGTCGACGCTCATCAAGTGCCTGACCGGTGCCGAGATCCCCGACGAGGGCGAGATCACGCTCGACGGGAGGTCCGTGCACTTCAAGCGTCCGCAGGACGCGCGCGCGGCCGGGATCGAGACGGTGTACCAGGGGCTCGCGGTCTCGCCGGCGCTGGATGTCGCGGCGAACCTGTTCCTCGGTCGCGAGCTGCGGCGCAAGGGCGTGCTCGGGACCGTGTTCCGCGTGGTCGACCAGAAGGGCATGCGGCAGCGCGCGAAGGACGAGCTGGCCTCGCTCGGCATCTCGACGCTGCAGGATGTCACGGTCGCCGTCGAGAACCTCTCGGGCGGGCAGCGCCAGGCGGTCGCGGTCGCGCGGGCGGCGGCCTTCGGCTCCAAGGTCGTCGTGCTCGACGAGCCGACCGCGGCGCTCGGCGTGCGCGAGTCCAACCAGGTGCTCGAGCTCGTGAAGAGCCTCCGCGACCGCGGCATCCCCGTCATCCTGATCTCGCACAACATGCCGCACGTGTTCGAGGTCGCCGACCGCATCCACGTGCAGCGGCTCGGCAAGCGCGCCGCGACGATCACGCCGCAGACGCACTCGATGACCGACGCGGTGGCGATCATGACGGGGGCGAGCCGCGGATGAGCTGGATGGACGCGCCGGGACCCGTCGAGCTCGTGGCCGAGTTCACCGCGCTCCCCGGCAGCGAGGCCGAGGTCGAGGAGCTGCTCGCCGAGCTCACCGCGGCGGTGCGGGCCGAGCCCGGATGCCTCGTCTTCGACTCGTACGTCGAGACGCAGCCGCCGGTCGTGGCCGAGCTCGCGACCGGCGAGGCGTCGGAGGGTCGGCGGTTCGTCGTCGTCGAGTCGTATCGCGACGCCGCGGCGTTCGCGGAGCACCTGGCGCAGCCGCACGGTGCGCGGTTCAACGCCGCGCTCGGCCCGCTCATCGCCGAATCCGGCGGGTCGGTGCTGCGCTTCCTCCGGCCGGTGGCGTAGCCCGCCGCGGGGCGGCCCGGGACACTGTACGGTGTGTCGAGTCGCCCCGACGGAAGGCCACATGAGACCCGGACCCAGACGCAGCCTCAGCCACCCCGAGATCCTCGACGCTGCGTTCGAGCTGCTCGAGACCAAGGGCTTCGACGCCGTCTCGGTGCGGGGCGTCGCCGGCGCCCTCGGCCTCACGCCCACGGCGATGTACACGTACTACCCGAACAAGCAGGCCCTGCTGGCGGGCATGGTCGAGCAGGTGCTCGGCCGGCTGGTCATCGGGTCCGAGTCGACGGATGCCTCCGGCGCCGGCGCCGCGACCCCGGCGCCCGCCGCGCGCGCCCGAGTGCTCGCGGTGGCCCGGGGCCTGCGCGAACTCCTCGTCGAGCGGGCCGGGGCCGTCGGACTGCTGCTCGCGACGCCGCTCGACGGCCCGAACGCGACCCGCATCGACGAGGAGCTGCTCTCCGCGTTCACCTCGGCAGGGCTCGACCTCGCGTCCGCGGGACGCGCGGCGCACGCCGTCCGCGTCCACGTCCTCGGCGCGGTCGCGTTCGATGCCGCAGCGAACGGGCGCGCCGTCGACGACGAGCCGGAGGCCGAAGCTCCGGCCGCGACATCCGACACCCTCTGGGACGACCTCGAGTCGTTCCCGCTCGCCGACCTCAGCCGCGAGCTCGCCGACGACCCCGCTGCGCGCTTCGCGTGGGGCGTCGAGCGCCTGCTCGACGGGCTGCTGGCGGAGGCGCCCTCACCCGTACGCTGAGCGCTCCCGCCGCATGCGACGAGGCGCCGGCCCCCGAGGGGACCGGCGCCTCGCCGTGTCAGGCGATCCGGATCAGCCCGCGCTCGGCGGGGTGACCTCGATCAGCGCGGCCGTGTTGCCGCTGAGGGCGCTCTTCACGGTGATGACCGTGCCGAAGCCCACGCCGTCATCGACCGGGTCGCCCGAGCCGAACGTGCCGAGCACGGGGTGGACGTACCCGTAGTACTCCGTCGCCGGCGTGCCGTCGAGGTGGTACAGCGGGACCGAGTACGTGGCGTTGCCGACCGACGGCACGACCACCGAGGCGTCGCGGTCGCGGTAGGCCAGGCCACCCGTCGCCGGGTTCAGGGCGAATCCGGGCACCCAGCCCTGGTCGTCGGTGAAGGTGCTCACCGCGGGCAGGGCCGGGATCTCGGTGCAGTACTCCTTCGACGGGTCGGCGACGATGAAGCACTCCGTGAACGGGATCGTCGGCGTGAGGCCGAACGCCGCGTTCGACGACTGCGCACGCGAGGGCATCGCGTTCATCAGCGTCGGGTCGGCGACGGCCGCCTCACCGGTGCGCTGCAGCGGGTCGAAGTGGCTGTCCACGATGAGCAGGCCGCCCTTCGCCCCGTAGCTCGGCAGTGCCGCCTCGTTCGAGATGATCTGGTTCGAGTTGCCGTACGTCGTGTCGCGGTACCAGACCAGGGCACCGGGCGCGTTGTAGGCGACCTTCTCGACCTTCCAGGCGCCGTCGCTGTAGATCGAGTTGTAGCCGTACTTCAGGCCCTCGTCGAAGCCGTCGAAGTTGCGCCACTCGACCAGGTAGTACTGGGCCTTGACCGAGGTGCCGGTGTCGATGCGCCAGCCGGGGCCGGTCGAATCGACGAAGGACGAGACCTCGGGGGTCCAGCCGTTGGCGCCGTTCTCGACGTCGTCGCTCCAGACGGTGGTGCCGCCGCTCGTCAGCGCGAAGTCGTCGCTGAACCAGCCGCGGTCCTGGTAGGCCGCGTCGGTGGCCAGGCGCAGGCGGACCTGCACGGTCTGGCCCGCGTACGCCGAGAGGTCGACGTACTGGTGCACCCAGCCGTGCGAGTCGCCCGTGAGGCCGTACTTCTTCCCGCCGTAGTCGGCCATGCGGTTGTTCGGGTCGCCGTAGCCGTCATCGGTCGAGGCCAGCGTGCCGTCCTCGGCGTAGACCTTCAGCTCGCTCCAGTCGGAGCCGTTCGTCGAGACCTCGACGAAGCCGTAGTCCCAGTCGGCCTCGATGACGTAGTCGTTCCACATCCAGAACTTCGCGTCGGCCGGGACGTCCTCGATGGTGCGCGAGAGGCGCAGGTCGGCCCAGTCCTGGTCGGCGCCGGTGTACCACATCTCCTCGCCGCTGTGCGGCTCGGTGAGCGTGATCACCTTGTCGGGCAGGTTGACCTTGATGCCGTCCTCGGTGCCCTTCTTGGGTCGCGAGGTCTGGCCCACCTTGATGGTGCGGGTGTCGTCGCCCGGGTTCACGATCTCGGGGTCGGCCCAGCCGAGGACCCACTTGTCCCAGAGGCCCATGTGGGTCGGCATCGACTGGAAGATCGGGCCCGAGTGCGAGCCCGACGACATGAGGTCCCAGAAGTCGACGTCGGAGCTGCCGGCGCCCGAGACGTCGTACAGGTCGGGCAGGCCGAGGTCGTGGCCGTACTCGTGCGCGAACACGCCGACGCCCGAGTCCTCGGGCTGCACGATGTAGTTCGACAGCTTGAGGTCGGTGCCGGGGATGTCGGCGCCGCCGGGAACCGCCGAGGAGTGCGCCCAGAGGGCGTACGTGCCCTCGGCGCCGCCGCCGCCCGACTTGTCCTCGCCGGCGTGGACGAGCACGACGTGGTCGATCACGCCGTCGGGCTCCAGGAAGTTCCCGTCGCCGTCGCGGTCGCCCTGGTCCTCGATGTCGTAGTCGGCCCAGGGGAAGTCGGGCTGCGCCTTCGCGAGCGCCGCGACCGCGTCGATGGGCAGCTGGTTCGCCCCGATCGTGTTGTCGGGGTGGCCCTGCATGCCCTGGTAGGCGCCGGCTTCCCACTCGCCCTCGTCGTTCTGGAAGCAGCGCGTTGCGCCGTACCAGCCCTCGGAGTGGGGGAGCGTGACCCACTGCGTGGCCTCACCGGTGACGGTGTACGCGCCGCGCGACATCTCCTCGTACATCGACTTCATGGTGTAGCCCGAGATGTCGATGCCGGGCTTGCCGTCGGGGCCCGTGAGGTCGGTCCGGACGCGCTCGGTGATGCCCTCGTCGGTGAAGAGCATCGTGTCGAAGTGCTCGGGCGAGAAGTCCTCGACCCACATCGAGTTGTTGTCCTCGAGGGCGTAGTCGGCGGGGTTCGGGATGTTGTTGTGCAGCGGGCCGTTGACGACCTCGCCCGGCTTGCAGGTCGAGGCGCCCCAGTACTCCGGCACGTAGGTCCCGGTGAAGTCGTCGTTCGCCCGGTCGTTGAACTCGACGAGGATCGTGAGGAGCTTCGCCTCCTGCGTGCCCTTCGACTGCTTCAATGCCCTCGGGCTCTTGCCCGTCTCGATCGACTGGGCCTCGAGCTTGGCGAGGCCGCGAGCCGCGACCGGGTTGCCCTGCGCGTACTTCTTGTCGATCGCGGTCGACAGCTCGGCGACGGACCCGCTGACGGTGACCGTCTTCGCGGCGCTGTCGATGTCGAGCGTCTCCTCGGCCTCGAATGCCGCCTCGGCGTGCGGCGCCGCGTAGTTCATGTAGTGCTCCGAGGCGTCGATCGACACCTCGCCCCCCGCCGGTGCCGCCGTCGCCATGCCGGTCGCGCCAGTGGCGGCGAATCCGGATGCGACGAGGGCGAGCGCGGGAAGTACCGCCACGGCGCGCCTGCGCGCGCGTGGAGTGGTTCCTGCCATGGTTCTCCCTCCGAGTGCCCGCGACGGTGGCCGCGGACACGAACGTCGTCCGCCGGTGGGCGGACGTAGGGGGAATCCTGCCCCCCGAACGGGGACGGAGGGAAGCCTCCGGAAGGGAACAGCGCGGAATCGTTGCTATCGAGACATCCTCATCACCGAATGGCTCGCGCAGGGGAACGTGCGACGCGCACCTGAGTATGTCGCAGCTTCTGCGATGCCTGGCGTGATGGCCGGATGCCGCGCCGGCGCGTTCAGCCGAGGAGCAGGCCGCGCAGCTGGTCGGCCGAGTGCACGACGGCGAACGCCTCGCCGGCCTCCTCGGGCGAGCCGTAGCCCCACTCGACGAGGATCGTGGGCAGGCCGTGCGCGGCCGCGCCGAGGATGTCGTAGCCGCGGTCGCCGACCATGACCGCGTTGGCGGCGTCGACGCCCTGCTCGCGGAGCCGGCGCAACGCCTCGGCCACCACGTCGGCCTTCGTGCTGCGCGATTCGTCGTCGCTCGCGCCGGTGATGGTCGCGAAGTGGTCCTGGAGGCCGTGGTGGGCCAGCACCTCGCGCGCCATCGACTCGGGCTTGCTCGTCGCGAGGGCGACCGGGATGCCCGCCGCGTTCAGGCGTTGGAGCACGCCCTCGACGCCGGGGAACACGGGGGAGCGCAGCAGGTGCTCGTCGTAGTGGTCGCGGTAGACGTTCAGGGCCTCCCACGCGTCGACGTCGGTGAACCCCGCGGTCATCCGCAGGCTGTCGAGCAGGGGCGGGCCGACGTACGACTGGAGGGTCTCGCGGTCGGGGACCGGCACGCCCATCTCGGTGAACATGTGCGCCAGCGAGTCCATGATCTCGCTCGCCGAGTCGACGATCGTGCCGTCGAGGTCGAAGAGCACCGCAGACCAGGTGCGCGTCGGCGCGATGGTGGCGATGGGCGAGGTGGAGGTCACCGGGCCATCCTAGAGCGCCGTGATCCGAGTGATTCTCAGGAAATGCGGCTAGAAGAGCCGGGCGTGGCCGCTCTCGACGCCCTTCATGGCGTCGTAGTCGAGCACGACGCAGCGGATGCCGCGGTCCTCCGCCAGCCGGCGGGCCTGCGGCTTGATCTCCTGCGCGGCGAAGACGCCCGCGACCGGCGCGAGCAGCGGGTCGCGGTTCATCAGCTCGAGGTAGCGCGTGAGCTGCTCGACCCCGTCGATGTCGCCGCGGCGCTTGAGCTCGACCGCGACCGAGCGGCCCGTGCCATCCGTCGCCAGGATGTCGACCGGGCCGATCGCGGTCATGTACTCGCGGCGCACGAGGCGGTAGCCGTCGCCGAGGAGCTCGATCTGCTCGGCCAGCAGCCGCTGCAGGTGCGACTCGACGCCGTCCTTGACGAGGCCCGGGTCGACGCCGAGGTCGTGCGCCGAGTCGTGGATGACCTCGTGGATCGACACGACGAGCTGGTCGGCGGTCTTGGCGTGCGTGACCTTCCAGACCTCGGTGACCCCCGCGGCGCGCTGGTCGTCGTCGGGTTCGGCGGCGGCGAGCGTGCAGGGCGGGCTCATCCAGTTCAGCGGCTTGTAGCTGCCGCCGTCGGAGTGGACCAGCAGGCTGCCGTCGCCCTTGACCATGAGCAGGCGGGTCGCGAGCGGCAGGTGCGCCGAGAGCCGGCCGGCGTAGTCGACGGAGCAGCGGGCGATGACGAGGCGCACCCGACGAGTCTACGTTCCGCCGAGTGTTGCCGTTCGCGCCGAGTGTCGCCGTTCCGCCGGGAACACTCGGCGCGAACGGCAACACTCGCGAGCGAGCGAGCGAGCGGGCGACGGGCGGCGCGCTCAGCCCTGCGGCGAGCCGTCGTGCGGCCGCGCCTCGTGGTGCCGCCGCCCGTGCGAGCGCTCGCGCTCCTTCATCTCGGACTCGTAGACGTGGCGCCGGCCCTCGACCAGCTCGTCGCGCGCGGCCCGTTCCGACGCCTTCACCGCGGCGAAGTACCCGTCGTCGTACTCCTCGACGAGCTGGAACGTCCAGCGCCCTTCGAGCACGTTGCGCCCGATGATCTCGCGGTCGATGCGGTCGGCGATCTCGTGGTGCCCGGCCGTGCGGAACAGCTCGACGGCCTCGCCGATCGCGAGGTCGGCCGTGCCCGTCAGCCGGTGGAAGCGGTAGAGCGACCCGCGGGCGTCCTCGAGCACCTCGAGCGCCTCGGAGTACTTGCCGAGCGCCTCGATGGTGGCATCCGACACGCCCTCGGGCCTGGTGTGCTCGGGGCGCGGCTCGTCGTCGGGCACGGCCTCCCGTCCCGGTTCGGGAACGGCCTGGTCGTCGGGCATGGTCTCGTCGCGCACGGTCATGCCTGCATCCTGCCGAGCGGATGCCGCGGCCGGTAGGCCTTGCGACCCGCGGCCCCGAGCGGGGCCGCAGGCGCGGCTCAGGCGCGAGCGCGACGCGGCCGGTTCCGCTCGCGCGCGGCGGGCGCCGCGAGGCCCGCGACCACCATGAGCCCGAGGAGCAGCAGCAGTCCGTTGAGGATGCCGAACTGCTCGCCGAGGAACCCGATGAGCGGCGGGCCCACGAGGAAGGCGCAGTAGCCGATCATGGCGACCGCGGAGACGCGCGCCGCGGCATCCGCTCGATCGGGGACGTCGGCGGCGGCCGACATGCCGACGGGGAACGCCAGCGAGCAGCCGATGCCCCAGAGGGCGGTGCCGACGATGAGCACCCACGGCTCGGTGCCGAAGATGAACATCGCGAGGCCGATCACGCCGACCACGGCGAGCGACTGCAGCATGGCGACGCGGCCGAAGCGATCGATGAACGGCCCGCCGAGCACGCGCGCGCCCGTGATCGCGACGGTGAACACCGTGAACATCGCGGCGGCCGCGGTCTCGTCGAAGCCGTGCCCGTCGACGACCGCGAGGGCGAGCCAGTCGTTCGCGCTGCCCTCGGCGAACGACATGCCGAGCATGACCACGCCGATGAGCAGGAGGCGAACGTCGGCCCAGACCCGCAGGCTGCGCGTGAGGCGCACGGTCCAGGGCTCGCGCGGCGCGTCGGTGTGCGGGTCGTCGCCGAGCTCGGCGCGCACGGGCACGAAGCGCACCGCGATCACGACCGCCGCGGCGATGACCGCCGCGATGATCCCGAGGTGGACGGAGACCGACAGGGCGAGGGCGGATGCCACGGCCGCCAGCCCGGCACCGGCGACCGTGCCGAAGCTGAAGAACGCGTGCATGAGCGGCATGACGGTCTTGCCGAGCTCGCGCTCGGCCTCGGCGCCCTCGACGTTCATCATGACGTCGACCGCGCCGTTGCCGAAGCCGAAGAGCACGAGTCCGATCGCGACGAGTGTGACGCTCGGCAGCACCGAGCCGCCGAGGCCGACGAGGGTCAGGCCGATCGCGACGGTGACGAGCATGGCCGACATCCCGAGCCGGGCACCGACGCGGGCCATGATCGCGGGCGCGGCGATGAGGCCGACGATCGAGCCGATGGAGCCGGCGAGGATGACGAGCCCGACGCCCTGCGTGCTGAGGCCGACCTCGTCGCGTACCGCGGGGAGGCGTGCGACCCAGCTCGCGAGGCTCAGGCCCGAGAGGAAGAAGATCGCGAAGATCGCGTTGCGCCAGGCGACCAGCTCGCGCCGCGGGCGGGCGGATGTCGCGACCCGCGTGTCGTCGGCGCCGGCCGCCCGTGCGTGCTCCTCTGGTTCGGTCATGGTCTCTGGGTCTCGCTGCTGCGACATTACTGCCTCGTCGTCGAAGTGTCTCGGATGGATCGGGCTCGAATCGATTCGACTCGAATCGATTCGACTGTACCGCGATGGAGCGCTCTCACGCAAGCCGCGACGGCGGTCGAACTCCCAGCAAACGGGGGGTGGTGCAGCGTGCCGTGCTCGTGTGAGGATGCTCCCAATCGAGGACGGCGCATGCACCGCGCCGTCCTCGTCCAGTTCCCGGGCCACCCTGCGACCAGCGCCCCGCGTCATCCGCCTCGCTGCGCTGACTACGATGGGCGGGTCACCTCGACGCTGCGCCGTGACCCTCGGCGCACGAGCCGGCGCCGGCCCATCACGCGGGCGCCCGTACGAAGAAGGCACACCGCCGATGAAGGCCCTGTACAAGTCCGCGCCCGGCGCGGGATTCGAGTTCGTCGACCGCCCCGAGCCCGAGCCGGGGCCCGCCGACGTGAAGATCCGGGTGCTGCGCACCGGCATCTGCGGCACCGACCTGCACATCGACCAGTGGGACGACTGGTGCTCGTCCGAGATCCGCACGCCGTTGATCGCCGGTCACGAGTTCTACGGCGAGGTCGTCGAGGTGGGCGAGCTCGTGCACGACGTCGCCGTCGGCGATCGCGTCTCGGGCGAGGGGCACATCGTGTGCGGCATGTGCCGCAACTGCCGCGCGGGCCGCCGGCAGATGTGCATCCGCACGAAGGGCCTCGGCCTGCACCGCGACGGGGCGTTCGCCGAGTACGTCGTGATCCCCGGCGAGAACGTGTGGGTGCACCACGCCGACGTCGACCCCGAGGTCGGGGCCATCTTCGACCCGTTCGGCAACGCCGTGCACACCGCGCTCGCCTTCTCGGTCGTCGGCGAGGACGTGCTGGTCACCGGCTGCGGCCCGATCGGCCTCATGTCGATCGCGGTCGCGCGCCACGTCGGCGCGCGGTTCATCGTCGCGAGCGACGTGAGTCCCGCCCGCCTCGAGCTGGCCATGAAGATGGGGGCGGATGCCACGGTCGACGTGTCGCGTGAGCGCATCCGCGACGTGCAGCCGCGCCTGGGCATGCGCGAGGGCTTCGACGTCGGCTTCGAGATGTCGGGGTCGGCCAAGGCGCTGCCCGAGATGATCGACAACATGAACCACGGCGGGCGGATCGCGCTGCTCGGCCTGCCGAGCGAGCCGTTCGCGATCGACTGGGGCAAGGTCGTCACGCACATGCTGACGCTCAAGGGCATCTACGGTCGCGAGATGTTCGAGACGTGGAACTCGATGAGCGCGATGCTGCAGACGAGCGCCGAGCTGCGCGAGCGCGTGGCATCCATCATCAGCGACCGGTACCCGGCACGCGACTGGCGCGCGGCATTCGACGCGGCCGCCTCCGGCGGCGTCGGCAAGGTCATCCTCGACTGGACAGAGGTCTGAGCATGTACGGATCGGTGCAGGCGCAGTTGCGCGCCGAGCTCGACGAGATCGAGGCGGCGGGGCTCACCAAGCGCGAGCGCGGCATCCACGGCCCGCAGTCCTCCGAGATCGAGGTGGCGGGGCGCGAGGTGCTGAACTTCTGCGCGAACAACTACCTCGGGCTCGCGAACGACCCGCGCATCGTCGCCGCCGCCCACCGCGGCCTCGACGAGTGGGGCTACGGGCTCGCGAGCGTCCGCTTCATCTGCGGCACGCAGGAACTGCACCTCGAGCTCGAGAAGCGCGTGTCGGAGTTCCTCGGCTACGACGACACGATCCTCTTCTCGTCGTGCTTCGACGCGAACGGCGGTGTCTTCGAGGTACTGTTCGGGCCCGATGACGCGATCATCTCCGACGAGCTCAACCACGCGTCGATCATCGACGGCATCCGCCTGTCGAAGGCGCAGCGGTTCCGCTACCGCAACCGCGACATGGCCGACCTCGAGGCGAAGCTGCAGGAGGCGTCGGGCGCGCGACGCCGCGTCGTCGTGACCGACGGCGTCTTCTCGATGGACGGGTACGTCGCGCCGCTCCAGGAGATCTGCGACCTCGCCGAGCGGTACGACGCGCTGGTCTTCGTCGATGACTCGCACGCGGTCGGCTTCGTCGGCGAGCACGGCCGCGGGACGCCCGAGTTCTGCGGAGTCGAGGGGCGCGTCGACATCACGACCGGCACGTTCGGCAAGGCGCTCGGCGGGGCATCCGGCGGCTACGTCGCCGCGCGGGCCGAGATCGTGGCGCTCCTGCGGCAGCGGGCGCGGCCGTACCTCTTCTCGAACACGCTCGCGCCGGCGATCGTCGCGGGCACGATCGAGGCGCTGCGGCTCGTGAGCGAGTCGGGCGAGCTGCGGCAGCGCCTGGTGGCCAACGCGGCCCTGTTCCGGGAACTGATGACGGAGGCCGGCTTCGAGCTGCTGCCCGGATCGCACCCGATCGTCCCCGTGATGTTCGGCGACGCGGCGCTCACCGCGCGCATCGCCGACGCGCTGCAGGAGCGCGGGGTGTACGTGACGGCGTTCTCGTACCCGGTCGTGCCGAAGGGCCTCGCGCGCATCCGCGTGCAGCTCTCCGCCGCCCACACCGAGGACGAGATCCGCCGCTGCGTCGCCGCGTTCGCCGACGCGCGCGACGCCGTGCTCGCCGCGGTGTGACGCCGTTCAGCGCGCTCGAATCGATTCGACCGTAGAATCGGTGTCGTGAACGCAGAAGCCGCGCCCGAGACCGGCGCCATCCCGCGCGTGACGCTCGCCGACGTCGCCGCGAAGGCGGGCGTATCGGCGTCGACGGCGTCGCTCGCGTTCAGCGGCTCCGGCCCGGTGTCGGATGCCACGAAGGAGCGCGTGCTCGCCGCTGCCGCCGAACTCGGCTACGGCGGGCCCGACCCACGCGCGCGCTCGCTGCGGCGCGGCCGCTCCGGCATCGTCGGCGTCGTGCTCGAGGAGCGAGTGCGCGCCGCCTTCCTCGACCCGGTGAAGATCCAGACCCTCGACGGGCTCTCCGAGGGCATCGCGCCGCTCGGAGCCGGCCTGCTCCTGCTCACCGACACGGGCGACGCCGAGGCGCCCGTCAGCATCGACACCGCACCGCTCGACGCGGTCGTGCTCATCGGCTGCAGTCCGAGGTTCCAGCGCCAGATCGAGACCCTGCAGCGCCGCGGCATCCCGACGGTCGCCATCGAGGGCGCGCCGGGCGGCGCCATCCCCGAGATCACGATCGACAACCGCGAGGCCACCCGCCGCGGCGCCGAGCACCTCCGCGAGCTCGGGCACACGGAGGTCGCGACCGTCACGCTCCCGTTCGAGCCGACGCGCACGCGCGGCCCGCTCACGCCGGGGCACGAGTCGTCGGCGACCGTCGCCACCACGGTCGAGCGGCTGCGCGGCGCGCGCGACGTGTTCCCCGACCTCCGCGTGCAGGTCGCCGCGACGAGCTCGATCGAGGAGGGACGGGAGGCGGGCCACGCCCTGCTGGCGGATGCCTCGACGCGGCCGACCGCGATCATCGCGCAGTCCGACCTGCTCGCCGCCGGAGTCATCCAGGCCGCGGAGGCGCTCGGGCTCGCGGTGCCCGGCGACGTGAGCGTCATCGGCTTCGACGGCATCCGCGTCGACGGCCTGCAGCACGACCTCACGACGCTCGTGCAGCCGTCGGTCGCGAAGGGCCGCGCGGCGGGCGAGGCGATCGTGCGGATGCTCTCGGGCGAGCCCGCGAGCGGCACCGACTTCACCAGCGCGCTGCACGTCGGCGACACCACGGCCCCGCCGCGCGCCTGACCCGACCGCGGCCGAACGTTCGAACCGGTGCCCGCACCGACGGCATATCGGGAGCGAGTGACGGTGACCGCGACCTGATGCTGGAGGCGGTCACGCAGCACCGCGGGGAGGCTCGATCCACTCCCACGTGCCCGCGATGGACTAGTCGGGCGTGATCTCGCCCGAGCCCGAGATCGAGCTGCGCACCTCGGGGCGACCGGAGTAGCGCACGGTCCCGCTGCCCGAGAGGGTGACGTCGAGCGAGTCGGCGACGTCGACCGAGACCTGGCCCGATCCGGAGAGCACGACCTGGGCGGTCTGGGCGCTCAGCTCGCCCGCATCGATGTCGCCGGAGCCGCTGACGTTCACCACGAGCTCGTCGGTCGTGCCCTCGGTGTCGATCGAACCCGAGCCGCTGATCGAGGCGCGCACGGTCTGCGCGTCGAGCGCGTCGGTCTCGATCTCGCCCGAGCCCCGGATGTCGAGCGAGACCTCGTCGGTGGTGCCGAATTCGGCCGTGACATCACCGGAGCCCTCGAGGACGACCGATTCGAGCGACGTGACCGTGACCTCGATGTCGAGGTCGCGGTCACCGACGATGAGCGGCCCGCGGCGCACGCCGATCACGAGCCGGCCGTCGTCGACGTCGGTCGAGAGCCGCTCGAGCAGGTTCTCACCGCCGGTCACGGTCAGGGTGGGCTCGTCGCCCAGGCGGATGGTGAGGTCGCCGCCGCTCTGCATCACCACCTCGATGGCGTCGTCGATCTCGCGGTCCTCGGTGCGCCGGTCGCCCGGCGTGACGAACGGCATGCAGGCGGTGAGTGCGAGCACCGTTCCGGCGGTGGCGAGTGCCGCAGTGGCGCGGGCTGCAGTGACGGTGGCACGTCGAATGGACATGGCGGCTCCTTCGTCGACGGACGGCTCGACCCTAGCGAGCGCACGCGGCCACCGGCGGGCCGTTGGTCACTCGATCCCTCCGGGCTCCCGCCTACGCCGGCGCGCCCGTCACCATCCACGCCCGGCCTCGCGCACGCAGCGACAGCGTGACCGCCCGCGCCGCGAGGTACCCGATCGCGAACGCGGCGGTGAGCGCCGCGAGCGCGAGCGCTCCGGGCACGTCGGCCCCCGAGTCGTCCGCCCACCACACGACGCCGAAGGCGAGCGGCACGAAGGCGGCCAGGTTCACCAGGCCGGTCCACGCGAGGTAGCGCGCGTCGCCCGCGCCGATGAGCACGCCGTCGAGCACGAACACGAGCCCGCCGAGCGGTGCCGAGAGCCCGAGCACGACGAGCGAGGGCGGCAGCAGCGCGGCGACCTCGGCCGACGACGTGAACAGCGCGGGGAGCACCCACGCGGTCGCGATGACGATCGCCCCGGCGACGACCCCCGCGCCGATGCCCCACTCGACGCAGCGACGCAGCACCGCACGAACCTGGTCGACGTCGCCGGCGCCGAGGCCCTTGCCGATGAGGGCCTGCGCCGCGATCGCGAGGGCGTCGAGCGCGAATCCGAGCGTGAAGTAGATCGTGATCGCCACCTGGTACGCCGCGAGTTCGTCGCGTCCGAGCGACGTGGCCGCCCAGGTCGCGAGCAGCAGCGCGACCCGCAGGCTCAGCGTGCGGAGGAACAGCCAGCCGCCCGCTCTCGCGCCGCGCAGCACGCCCGCGTGGTGCGGCCACGCGCTCGCGCCGACGCGCGCCACGTGCCGCCCGATCACCACGACGTAGACGAGCACCATGCCCCATTGCGCGACGACCGTGCCGATCGCCGACCCCGCGATGCCCCAACCGAGGCCGTAGATGAAGACCGCATTGAGGGCGATGTTCGCCGTGAAGCCGAGGCCGGCCACCCAGAGCGGCGTGCGCGTGTCCTGCAGGCCGCGCAGCAGCCCGGTCGCCGCGAACACCACGAGCATGGCGGGCAGGCCGGCCATCGAGATCGTGAGGTACACGGATGCCTCGGCCGTCACCTCCGCGGAGGCGCCGAAGGCGCCCACGAGCCACGGCGCGGCGAGCCATCCGAGCACCGCCAGGACCGCGCCGAGCCCGAGTGCCAGCCACAGCCCGTCGACGCCCGACGCGACCGCCCCGCGTTCGTCGCCCGCGCCGAGGCGTCGCGCGACCGTCGGCGTCGTCGCGTAGGCGAGGAAGATCATCAGCCCGATGATCGTCTGCAGCACCGCGCTCGCGAGGCCGAGGCCGGCGAGCGGCGCCGCGCCGAGGTGCCCGACCATCGCCGTGTCGGCGAGCAGGAACAGCGGCTCGGCGACGAGCGCGCCGAGCGCGGGCACGGCGAGGCGCAGGATGTCGCGGTCGACCGCGCGTCGTGTCCCGAATTCAGGAGACGACGGCTCCCGCGCACCGGTCACGACCGCATTCCCGGCCGTCCGCCGCTCCCGGCGGGCGCGCGCTCCTGAATTCTGCACGAGGCGATGGGGATCAGCGCGACTCGACGATCTCCTTGCCGAGGGGCGCGAGCGAGACGGGGATGAGCTTGAAGTTCGCGATGCCGAGCGGGATGCCGATGATCGTGAGGCACATGATGACGCCCGTGATCAGGTGCTCGAGCGCGAGCCACCAGCCGGCGAGGATCACCCACACCACGTTGCCGAGGAACGACCACGTGCCCGACCGCGGGTTGGAGACGACCTCGCGGCCGAACGGCCAGACCGCGTAGTTGCCGATGCGGAACGACGCGAGCCCCCACGGGATCGTGACGATGAGGATGCACATGAGCGCTCCGGCGAGCATGTACCCGATCCAGAGCCAGACGCCCGCGAGCACGAACCAGATGATGTTCAGCAGCGTGTTCATGATGGCTCGATCCTTCCATCGAATGGGATCCGTCGCGATGAGGTTGCCCCCCAGGCCGCTGCGCCACTTCGAAGCGGATCGCGCCATCATGACCGGCGCAGTGGACGCCGAAGTGGCGCAGCGCTGATCGCTGAACCTCGCGCTCGCCGAGATGGGAGACTGACCGCATGAGACGGGGGCGGCTCCGCGTGCTGCTCGGCGCCGCGCCCGGCGTCGGCAAGACCTACACGATGCTCGAGGAGGGCCGACGCCTCCGCGACGAGGGGCACGACGTCGTCGTGGGCTTCGTCGAGCCGCACGGACGCGCCGCCACCTCGGCGATGGTCGGCGACCTCGAGGTCGTCCCGCGTCGCAGCGAGACGCACCGCGGGCTCCGGCTCGAGGAGATGGACGTCGACGCGGTGCTCGCGCGGAAGCCGGAGATCGCCCTGGTCGACGAGCTCGCCCACACGAACTCGCCCGGCTCACGACATCCGAAGCGCTGGCAGGACGTCGAGGTCCTGCTCGCCGCGGGCATCGACGTGATCTCGACCGTGAACACCCAGCACATCGAGTCGCTCGGCGATGTCGTCTACGAGATCACGGGCGCGCAGCAGCGCGAGACGATCCCCGACGCCGTGCTGCGCGGTGCCGACCAGGTCGAGGTGGTCGACCTCGCGCCGCAGGCGCTGCGGGACCGCCTCGCCACGGGGCTGGTCTACCCGGCCGAGCGCATCGACGCGGCCCTCTCGAACTACTTCCGGCTCGGCAACCTCACGGCGCTCCGCGAGCTCGCCCTGCTGTGGCTCGCCGACGAGGTCGACCAGGCGCTCAAGGCGTACCGCGCCGAGCACGGCATCGACCGCAAGTGGGAGGCGCGCGAGCGGGTGGTCGTCGCGCTCACGGGCGGGCCCGAGGGCGAGACGCTGCTGCGGCGCGGCGCCCGGATCGCCGCGCGGTCGTCGGGCGGCGAACTGCTCGCCGTGCACGTGACCACCCCCGATGGCCTGCGGGCGCGCCATCCGGAGGCCCTCGACCGGCAGCGCACGCTCGTCGAGCGTCTCGGCGGCACGTTCCACGAGGTGGTCGGCGAGGATATCCCGCGGGCGCTGGTCGACTTCGCGAGGGCGTCGGATGCCACGCAGCTCGTGATCGGCGTCAGCCGCCGGTCGCGGCTCGCCGCGGCGTTCACCGGCCCGGGGATCGGCGCGACCGTGATCCGCGAATCCGGCGACATCGACGTGCATATCGTCACGCACGCCGCGGCCGGGTCGGCCTTCTCGCTGCCCCGGCTGGGCGGTGCGCTCAGCCGCCGGCGGCGGCTCGCAGGCTTCGCGGTCGCGCTGGTCGCGGGCCCGCTGCTCAGCTGGCTCCTGTGGACCCTCCGGGCCGAGGCCTCCATCACGAGCGACGTGCTCGCATACCAGTTGCTCGTCATCATCGTCGCGCTCGTCGGCGGACTGTGGCCGGGGCTCTTCGCGGCGGTGCTCTCGGGCATCACGTTGAACTTCCTGTTCATCGAGCCGCAGTACACGTTCTCGATCGGGCAGCCGCGGCAGCTGCTCGCGCTCGTGTTCTACGTGGTCAACGCGCTCCTGGTCAGCTACGTCGTCGACCAGGCCGCCCGGCGGACCCGGGAGGCGCGACGATCGGCGGCCGAGTCGCAGCTGCTCGCCACGATCGCCGGCAGCGTGCTGCGCGGCGAGGATGCCCTGCAGGCGATGGTGACGCGCACGCGCGAGGCGTTCGGCCTGTCGGGCGTGCGACTCCTCGTCGACGGCGAGATCCGCGCGACCGACGGCGAGCCCACGCGCGACGAGCACCACGCGGACGTGGCGATCGGGGCGCGCGGCGTGCTCGAGCTGCACGGGCGCGAGCTCGAGGCATCCGAGCGCCGTCTGCTCGCGGTGATCGCGACCCAGATGGATGCCGCGATCGAGCAGGGCGCGCTCGCGACCGCCGCCTCGGCGGCCGACGCGCTGGCCGAGACCGACCGCGTGCGCAGCGCGTTGCTCGCGGCCGTGGGGCATGACCTGCGCCGCCCGCTCACGGCCGCGAGCGCCGCGGTGAGCGCCCTCCGCGCGGAGGACGTGAAGCTCGGCCGCGCCGAGCGACGCGAGCTGCTCGACACGGCGGCCGAGAGCCTGGAATCGCTCGCCGAGCTCGTCACGAACCTGCTCGACGTGAGTCGGGTCCAGGCGGGCGCGCTGGCCGTCACCATCGCGCCCACCGAGCTCGCCGACGTGGTCTTCCCCGCGCTCGAGGAGCTGCGCGCGGGGCCGGGCGAGCTCGAGCTCGAGCTGCCCGACGACGTGCCGCGCGTGCTCGCCGACGGCGTGCTGCTCCAGCGCGTCGTCGTCAACCTGCTCGCGAACGCCCTGAGGTTCTCGCCGCCGGGCGAGCGCGTGCGCGTGACCGCGAGCGCGTTCCGAGGCTCGGTGCAGCTGCGGGTCGTCGATCGCGGGCCCGGCATCCCGCCTGAGCGTCGGGACGAGGTGTTCACGCCGTTCCAGCGCCTGGGCGACACCGACAACGACACCGGCCTCGGCCTCGGCCTCGCGCTCTCGAAGGGCTTCGTCGAGGGGATGGACGGCACACTGGAGGTGGAGGACACGCCGGGCGGCGGGGTGACCATGGTGGTCACCCTCCCCGCGGCGGAGGAGGCGGTCGAGTGAAGATCCTGCTGGCCGACGACGACGAGCAGCTCCAGCGCGCGCTGCGCATCACGCTCACCGCGCGCGGCTACGAGGTGCTGCAGGCGCGCGACGGCGCCGAGGCCATCGACCTCGCGGCGAACGGGCACCCCGACCTCATCGTGCTCGACCTCGGCATGCCGCGGGTCGACGGGATCGACGTCATCCGGGCGGTGCGGGCCTGGTCGAGCGTGCCGATCCTCGTGCTCTCGGGCCGGACCGACTCGACCGAGAAGGTGGAGGCGCTCGACGCGGGCGCCGACGACTACGTCACGAAGCCGTTCGCGATGGACGAGTTCCTGGCGCGGATCCGGGCGAGGTCCCGGCGACCGGCCGGCGAGGAGGACGCGGCATCCGTGCGCATCGGCGACCTCGAGGTCGACCTCGCCGCCCGCACCGTGCGGTCCGCGGACGGCCGGCCGAGCACGATCCGGCTGACGCCGACCGAGTGGCGACTGCTCGAGCTGCTGCTGCGCAACCCCGGAAAGCTGATGACCCGGCAGATGCTCCTCAGCGAGGTCTGGGGCCCGTACCACTCCAACGACGGCGGCTACCTGCGGCTCTACATGGCGCAGTTGCGGCGCAAGCTCGAGCCGGTGCCGTCGGAGCCGCGTCACCTCGTCACCGAGCCCGGGATGGGGTACCGGTTCGACCCATGAGGCGACCGTCACGCAACCGTCCTCACGCAATCCATACGGGCCGAGCGGCGATCCTGACGCCGCGCCGACACCCGCGCCTCGCGGATTGGACTGGAATCGATCCGTGACCATCCGGCAGTCCGTCCGCCGCGCGCGGCGCCATCGCATCCGACGGGGATTCCGCCTCCATCCGGCGCAGGTCGTGGTGATCGGATTCGCCGCCGCGGTCCTGGGCGGCGCCCTCCTGCTCTGGCTGCCGCCCATGACGCGCGACCCCGGCGGCACGAGCTTCATCGACGCGCTCTTCACGTCGACGAGTGCCGTGTGCGTCACCGGGCTCACCGTGGTCGACAACGAACTGCATTGGACGCCGCTCGGCCAGGCCGTGATCGTCGCCCTCATCCAGGTCGGCGGGCTCGGCATCATGATCTTCGCGTCGCTGATCGGCCTGGTGCTCGCGCGCAAGATGTCCGTCCGGGCGAGGTTGAACGCCGCGGCCGAGGCGAGCGTGGTCGGCTTCGAGGACGTCCGCGGTCTCGTCCGCGGCATCGTGCTGATCTCGTTCGCCATCGAGGGCCTGACGTGGATGTTCCTGTTCCCGCGATTCCTGTTCGGGTACGGCTACGACCCGGCGGATGCCGCGTGGCATGCGCTGTTCCACTCGGTCTCGTCGTTCAACAACGCGGGGTTCGCGCTCTACTCGAACAACCTCATGGACTTCGTCGACGACCCGTTCATCTGCCTGCCGATCTGCGCGGCGATCATCCTCGGCGGTCTCGGGTTCCCGGTCATCATGCAACTGCGCAAGGAGTTCACGCGGCCGCTGCACTGGTCGATGAACACCAAGCTCGTGCTGTGGGGCACGCTGGTGCTGCTGGTCGGCGGCACGCTCTTCATCACCGCGGTCGAGTGGGAGAACCCCGACACGTTCGGCGGGCTCGACCCGGCCGGGCGCCTGCTCGCGGGCTTCTTCGCGTCGGTGCAGACGCGCACCGCGGGCTTCAACAGCGTCGACATCGGACTCATGCACGACGAGAGCTGGGTCGCGATGGACGTGCTCATGTTCATCGGCGCAGGCCCGGCCGGCACGGCCGGCGGCATCAAGGTGACCACGTTCGCCGTGCTCTTCTTCATCCTCCTCACCGAGGTGCGCGGCGAGGGGGCGGTCAACATCTTCGGCAAGCGGCTCTCGCGCGCGGTGCATCGCCAGGCGATCACGGTCGTGCTGATCGCGGTGGCTGCGGTGATGGCGGCGACGGTGCTGCTCATGCTGATCACCGGGCTCGCCTTCGACAGGGTGCTGTTCGAGACGATCTCGGCGTTCGCCACGGTGGGCCTGTCGACCGGCATCACGGCCGACCTGCATCCGGTCGCGAAGGCCGTGCTCGCGATGCTCATGTTCCTCGGCCGCATCGGCCCGCTCACCCTCGGCTCGGCGATCGCGCTGCGCGAGCGCCGCATCCTCTACGAACTCCCCAAGGAAAGGCCCGCAATTGGCTAGGTTCTCGATCTTCGGCGGCGCCGCCGACACGTCGCGCCGCATCGCCGAGGCCGACTCGGTCGCCGTGATCGGGCTCGGGCGGTTCGGCAGCTCCCTCGCGCTCGAGCTCATGCGGGCGGGCACCGAGGTGCTCGGCATCGACGCCGACGAGGAGATCGTGCAGGCCCTGAACGGCGAGCTCACCCAGGTGGTGCGCGCCGACTCGACCAAGGCCGAGGCGCTGAGGCAACTCGCGGTCGACGAGTTCGATCGGGTGGTCGTCGCGATCGGCAGCGACATCACCGCATCGATCCTGACGTGCTCGGTGCTGCTCGGCATGAAGACCCCGGTGGTCTGGGCGAAGGCGGTCACCGAGCAGCACGCGCTCATCCTCGAGCAGCTCGGCGTGCACCACGTCATCCGGCCCGAGGCCGAGATGGGCAAGCGGGTCGCGCACCTCGTGCGGGGCGCGGCGCTCGACTACCTCGAGATCGAGCCCGGCTACGCGATCGTGAAGTCGGCGCCGCCCGCCCGCCTGCACGGCGTGCCGCTCGGGCAGTCGGGCCTGCGCAAGGACTTCGGCGTGACGATCGCGGCGTTCAAGGAGCCCGGAGGCGAGTGGCACAATGCCGACGCCGACACGGTGCTCGCCGAGGGCGACACGATCCTCATCGTCGGGCCGACGCGTAAGGCCGAGGGGTTCGCGCAACTGCGCTGAGGCGCGCGCGGCGACCCCGGCCCGGAACGGGCAGGGCGGCGTAGGATGCGCCTGAGGAGAGGTCGTCAATGTCGCGATTCATGCGGTTCGGCGGCGCGAGCGACGCCACGCGCCGCATCGCGGAGGCCGACTCCGCGGCGGTGATCGGGCTCGGCCGGTTCGGCCGCTCGCTCGCGCTGGAGCTCATGGCCGGAGGCACCGAGGTGCTCGGCATCGACGCCGACGAGGAGATCGTGCAGTCGCTGGGCGGCGAGCTGACCCATGTGGTGGCGGCGGACTCGACGAAGGCCGAGACCCTGCAGCAGCTCGCGATCGACGAGTTCGATCGGGTGGTCGTCGCCATCGGGTCCAACCTCGAGGCGTCCATCCTGACCTGCTCGGCGCTGCTCGGCATGCGGATCCCCGGAATCTGGGCGAAGGCCGTCACCGACCAGCACGGCCTCATCCTCGAGCAGCTCGGGGTGCACCACGTCATCTACCCGGAGGCCGACATGGGTCGGCGCGTGGCCCATCTGGTTCGCGGCGCGGCGCTCGACTACATCGAGATCGAGAAGGGCTACGCGATCGTGAAGTCCTCGCCCCCGGCCCGGCTCCACGGGACCCCGCTCGGGCAGACCGGGCTGCGGAAGGAGTTCGGCGTCACCATCGCCGCCTTCAAGAAGCCGGGCCAGGAGTGGCACAACGCCGATGCCGACACGGTGCTCACCGAAGGTGACACGATCCTCATCGTCGGTCCGACGCGCAAGGCCGAGGGGTTCGCGCAACTCCGATGACGCCCGCGACCGGCCCGCCCCGCGGCATCCGTCGCCGTTCGGCCGGTTCTCGGGATGCCGCCGCTTAGGCTGTGGGGATGAGCGCAGCGACGAAGCCCTCCGGCATCATCCTCGACGAACTCGACGCCGACGTGCGTCCGCAGGACGACCTGTTCCGGCACGTCAACGGCAAGTGGATCGCGCGCACCGAGATCCCCGCCGACAAGGCCCGCTACGGCAGCTTCATCGTGCTCTACGAGGAGGCCGAGAAGGCCGTTCGCGAGATCATCGAGGAGTCGCAGGCTGCCGAGCCGGGCACCGAGGCGCGCAAGGTCGGCGACCTGTACGCGTCGTTCATGAACGAGGCGCGCGTCGAGCTGCTCGGCGCCACGCCGATCGCGGCGCAGCTCGTCGAGGCATCCCTGCCGGGCACGGTCGACCAGTTCCTCGAGGCCGTCGGCCGGCTCGAGCGGCAGGGCGTGTCGGGCTTCGCGCAGCTCTTCGTCGACAACGATCCGGGCGACCCCGAGCGCTACCTCGTGTTCGTCGAGCAGGGCGGCATCGGCCTGCCCGACGAGAGCTACTTCCGCGAGGAGCGCTTCGCCGCGATCCGCGAGAAGTACCGCGAGCACCTCGAGCGGATGTTCGGGCTCGCCAAGCTCGACGACGTGGCCGCGCGTGCGGCGCGCGTGTTCGACCTCGAGGCCGAGATCGCGGCCACCCACTGGACCAACGTCGACTCGCGCGACAGCCAGAAGACCTACAACCTCAGGCCCTGGGCGGATGTCGCGGCCGCGGCGTCCGTCGACCTGGACGTGTGGCGAGACGCCATGGGCGTGCCCGCGGGTGCGTTCGCCGAGCTCGTCGTGCGTCAGCCCAGCTTCGTCGAGGGAGTCGGCGCGCTGCTGACCGAGGAGCGGCTGCCGGCGTGGCGCGACTGGCTCGCGTGGCAGGTCATCCGCAGCGCCGCGGCGTACCTCTCGTCCGACTTCGTCGACGCGAACTTCGACTTCTACGGCCGCACGCTCACGGGCACGCCCGAGCTGCGCGAGCGGTGGAAGCGCGGCGTCTCGTTCGTCGAGGGCGCCATGGGCGAGGCCGTCGGGCGCATCTACGTCGAGCGGCACTTCCCGCCGGCCGCGAAGGAGGCGATGGACGAGCTCGTCGCCAACCTCGTCGAGGCGTACCGGCAGTCGATCGCCGGGCTCGACTGGATGGGCGAGGAGACGCGCGCGAAGGCGCTCGAGAAGCTCGAGAAGTTCACGCCGAAGATCGGCTACCCGGTGAAGTGGCGCGACTACTCCACGCTCGTCGTGTCGGCCGACGACCTCGTCGGCAACGTGCGCGCGGCGGCGGAGTTCGAGTTCCAGCGGCAGCTCGGCAAGATCGGCAAGCCGATCGACCGCGACGAGTGGTTCATGACCCCGCAGACGATCAACGCCTACTACAACCCGGGGTTCAACGAGATCGTGTTCCCCGCCGCCATCCTGCAGTTCCCGTTCTTCGACGCCGAGCGGGACGCCGCGGCCAACTACGGTGCGATCGGCGCCGTCATCGGCCACGAGATCGGTCACGGCTTCGACGACCAGGGTTCGCGGTTCGACGGCGACGGGCGTCTGCTCGACTGGTGGACCGAGGCCGACCGGGCGGCGTTCGAGGAGCGTACGAAGGCCCTCATCGAGCAGTACGACGCGCTCGTGCCCGAGCAGCTCGAGGTGTCGGGCGACGGCGAGCACCACGTCAACGGCGCGCTCACGATCGGCGAGAACATCGGCGACCTCGGCGGGCTCGCGATCGCCTGGAAGGCGTACCAGCTCTCGCTCGGGAAGAAGAAGGCCCCCGTGATCGACGGCCTGACGGGCGCCCAGCGGTTCTTCCTCTCGTGGGCGCAGGCGTGGCAGCTCAAGGGCCGCGACGAGGAGGTCATCCGCCTGCTGGCGATCGATCCCCACTCGCCGAACGAATTCCGGTGCAATCAGATCGTCCGCAACATCGACGAGTTCTACACTGGCTTCGACGTCGCTTCCGATGACGCGCTCTGGCTCGATCCGGCCGAGCGCGTCCGCATCTGGTAGCGGCTCGCCAGACCCAGTCCGTCCCCGTCGCACGCACCGCTTGAGCCGCGGTGGGGGAGCGCGCGACCCGAACGAAAGCCCGTTGTATCCGCCGTGGTGACCTCGTCGCAGGGTTCCGAGCGCCGTGCTCGACATGCCAGCATCCGCCGAGGTCGCCACCGCACCGACGAGCACAACGAGGACTTCTCGCGCGGGTTCGACGCACTCGGCGAGCTGGCACTCGCGGGCGTGCAGGTGTCGGCGCGCGCGACCGACCTGACGACGGGGCGGGTGCTGTTCTCGGTCGACGACCACGTGGTGATGCCCACCGCGTCGATCGGCAAGGTGCTGCTGCTGGTCGAGGTCGCCTCGCGGCTCGGCCACGCGAGCCACGAGGCGTTCACGGTGCTCGACCGCGCCCCGCGCGACGCGGTCGGCGACTCCGGGATCTGGCAGCACCTGCAGACCCCGTCGCTGCCGATGGCCGACCTGGCGGCGGTCGTCGGCGCGTCGAGCGACAACCTCGCGACCAACGTGCTCATCCGCCACATCGGGCTCGAGTCAGTGCGCGCGCGCACCGAGGCGCTCGGCCTCACGCGCACCGCCCTGCTCGACCTGGTTCGCGACCACCGCGGACCCGACGACGCGCCGCAGCTCTCGATCGGCTCCGCGAAGGAGCTCACGTGGCTGTTCGCCTCGCTCGCGCGCGGCGAGATCGTGAGCCCCGAGGTGTCCCAGCGGGTCGTCGGCTGGCTCTCGCTGAACGCCGACCTGTCGATGGTCGCGTCGGCGTTCGGCCTCGACCCGCTCGCTCACCGCATGCCCGACCACAACCTGCTGCTCATGAACAAGACGGGCACCGACGGCGGCGTGCGCAGCGAGGTCGGCGTGCTGCGCGGCCCGCGCGCGGGCGTGGCGTACGCGGTCTCGATGTACTTCGCCGACACCATGCTCGCGTCGCGGCTCGCGGTGCTCGACGGCATGCGCCAGGTCGGTGCCGACCTGCTCGAGTACGTGCACTGAAACCCCGGCGGCCTCCGTCCGCGGCGGGGATGGCGTACCGGCGGGCCCGTCCCGAACGGGGGACTTGTCGTCGCGTCGACCGCGGAGCAATCTGAGAGAACCTCGCGTCCGACTCGGCACCTGCCCAGCCCCCTCGGATGCGGCCCAGAGATGGTGCGACGATGCCCGAGTCCCAGAGCCCGCCGTCGCGGCTGATCAGCCGCCGCACGTTCATCCGCGCCGCCGGGGCGGCCGGCGCCGGATTCGTCCTCTACGCGATGCATCCCGGCGGCCGGGCGGTGGCACTCGCGCACGTCGCGCATGCCGCCCTCGACCCGGCCACGGTCCCCAAGTTCGCGACCCCGCTCCTGATCCCGCCCGTCATGCCGCGGGCCGGAACGATCGTCGCGCCCGGGGGGAAGCAGGTCGACTCCTACGAGATCTCGATGCGGCAGTTCTCCCAGCAGGTGCTCCCCGCCGGGTACCCCATGACCACGGTGTGGGGCTACGGTGCCGTAGCGTCGGCGAGCAAGAAGGGCCTGCTGCTCCACAACGCGCCCTCCCTCACGATCGAGGCGAAGTGGAACCGTCCCGTCCGGGTGAAGTGGATCAACGACCTGGTCCACCCCGACGGCACGTACCGGTCGCACCTGCTGCCCGTCGACCCGACCCTGCACTGGGCGAATCCTCCCGGCGGCCCCGGCGGGCGCGACGCGCGCCCGAGCTTCGACGAGACGCCCGGGCCGTACACCGGACCCGTCCCGATCGTCACGCACGTGCACGGCTCGGTCGGGGTCGGCGACGAGAGCGACGGCTACGCCGAGGCGTGGTACCTGCCCGCCGCGACCGACATCCCGGGCGAGTACGCCACCGAGGGCACCTGGTACGACTTCTTCGCGACGAAGGCGAGCGCGGCCTACGGCGCCGAGTGGGGTCCGGGGTACGCGACGTTCCAGTACCCGAACGTGCAGCGCGCCTCGACGATCTGGTACCACGACCACACGCTCGGGATGACGCGGCTCAACGTGTACGCGGGGCCGGCCGGCTTCTTCCTCATCCGCGGCGGGCCCGACGGCGACGACGCCGTGCTCGACGCCCGGACCGGTGCCCGCGCCATCCTGCCCGGCCCGGCTCCGAAGGAGGGCGACAAGTTCCCGCCGAACAAGGCGTACTACGAGATCCCGATCGCCGTGCAGGACCGCTCGTTCAATCCCGACGGGTCGCTCTTCTACCCCGACTCGCGCGAGTTCTTCGACGGCATCGTCGGCCCCTTCATCCCGGATGGCGAGTTCTCGCCGATCTGGAACCCCGAGTTCTTCGGCGACTCCATCATCGCCAACGGCAACACCTGGCCGTTCCAGGTCGTCGAGCAGCGGCGCTACCGGTTCCGGTTCCTCAACGGCTGCCAGTCGCGCTTCCTGATCCTCGACTTCAGCGGCATCCCGGGCGTGCGGGCCTGGCAGATCGGCAACGAGGGCGGGTTCCTCGCCGCGCCCGTCGACCTCGGCGAGCACGGTCAGCGGCTCCTGATGGGCCCGGCCGAGCGGGCCGACCTCGTCGTGGACTTCACCGACGTGCCGGTCGGGAACCATGTGCTCGGCAACGTCGGACCCGACGAGCCGTTCGGCGGCGGCGAGCCCGACGAGGACTTCGATATCGCCGACCCCGACACCACGGGGCAGGTGCTGCAGTTCCGGGTCGTGCCCGCCGTCGGTCCCGATCCGACCACACCGCCGGAGCATCTCGTGCTGCCGGCGCTCGCGCCCCTGCCGCCCGAGTCGGTGGTGCGCCCGCTCGCCCTCATCGAGATGATGGGCGAGGGCGTGGATGCCGCGGGCGACCCGCTCGAGGGCCCGACCGAGGCGCTGCTCGGCACCGTCGAGGCCGGAGTCCCGATCGAGCACGAGTGGGCTGCCGAGGTGACCGAGAACCCGGAGGTCGGGGCCACCGAGGTCTGGGAGTTCGTCAACACGACCGGCGACGCGCACCCGATGCACGTGCACGAGGTCGCGTTCGAGGTCGTGAACCGCGAGGGGCTCGTCACGGAGGGCGACGAGGGGGAGCTCATCGTGCCGCTCCAGCTCGACGGCGACGTCGCGCCGCCGGAGGCGTGGGAGACCGGGCGCAAGGACACCGTGATCGCGTACCCGGGCCAGGTGACGCGCGTTCGCGCGACGTTCGCCACGCCGGGCCAGTACGTGTGGCACTGCCACATCGTCGAGCACGAGGACAACGAGATGATGCGCCCGTACCGCATCGGCCCGGTCCAGCCCGGCCAGCCGGTCGAGGAGGACCACGCCTAGAGACGACGAGCGGATGCCGCGACTCTCACGCCACGCGGCATCCGCTCGCCACTGCCCGGCGGCGCGCCGCGACCCGCCCCGATTTCGAGAAGTCGCAGATGCATGGTGCGACGCGCCATCCGGGACTTCTCGGTTCTCGGGCGGAATGCGCGGGACGCGCAGAGGGGCGCCGGGCGCCCGCTCAAGGCGTGTGCGCGGGGTCCAGCAGCCGCTCGATCCCGTCGAGCACGGCGCGGTGCGTCTCCTGCGCGCCCAGCACGCCGAAGTGCCCGGGCACGGGCACGCGGATGTTGGTCGCGCCGTCGAGCACGCTCCCGTCGGGGATGTGCGGGTCGTAGCGCCCGAACACCGACACGATCCGGGCGTTGACGGATGACGCGCGGCCGAGCAGCACGATCGTCTCGTCGCTCGGCAGCAGCGCGCGCACGCTCGGGTCGATGAGCAGCCGCGCCATCCGCGATCCCGCGAACGGCGTCGCGATCGCGACGAGGCCGAGGAGGCCCCGCGAGCCGGGCTGGCCGGCTGCGGGCGCGCCCGTGACCGGCCCCGCGGCATCCGGCGCCGCGACATCCGCCGCCTCGACATCCGCCTCGGAGACCAGCAGCTGCTTGGCGATCAGGCCGCCCTTCGAGTGCGCGACGATCACGCGCCCGGTCGGCGGCACGGGCACCTTCGCGAGCGCCCGGCCGAGGCGGCGCGCGGTGTCGGCGATGCCGCGGCGGTTCGTGCCCAGGCCGTGCACGACGCGCACGCGATAGCCGGCCCGGTTGATCGCGTCGCCGAGCGGGCGCATGAACGACCAGTGCTCGTAGATTCCGGGCAGCAGCACCACCTCGGGCAGGGTCGCGTCGCCCGAGCGCCAGCGTGCCGGCGGGCTCCAGCCCTCGACGACGATCGCGAGCTGCCGCCATCCGGCGTACACGTAGTCGCCCGCCCACCACCAGCCGCGCTCGATGCGCGACGGCTCCTCGGGCAGCGACACCCGCTCGACCTCGCGGCCGACGGCCTCGCCGCGCGCGTGCGCCGCGATGAGCTCGGCGACCCGCTCGCCCGCCGTGACCATCGTCTCGTGGCCGCGGTCGGGCACCTCGACGTAGCGGCCGTGCGGCAGGAGCAGCGCGACCTCCTCGGCCCACGGCCGGGGCGCGAGCCGGTCGTGCTCGCCACGGATCACGAGCGTCGGCGCCGCGACATCCGGCAGCACCAGTTCGATGCGGTGCGCGAGCATCTGGCCGAGCTTCTTGAAGTACCAGCGTGGGCCGGCCTGCAGGTACGAGCGGATGCCGAGCACCACGACCTTGGGACGCGTGAGCGACGGGTCCTCGAGCAGCCGGATGCCCTGCACGACCGCCGAACGCTCGCGCGGATTCACGGTCGGCGCGATGAGCACGAGCGCGGCGACGAGCTCGGGACGCTGCACCGCCGTCTCGGTGACGATCTGCGTGCCCATCGAATGGCCGACGAGCACGACCGGCGCGTCCAGCCCCTCGGCGGCGATGAGTTCGCCGAGGTACGCGCCCGACTCCGACATGGTGGCCGGATGGCGCGGCTCGGGTGCCTGGCCGAATCCGGGCAGGTCGAGCGCGAGCACCCGGCCGACCCGGGCGAGCGCGTCGGCGAGGTCGGAGAAGTACCGATGGCCCATGCCGATGCCGTGCACGAGCACGAACGTCGGCCCGTCGTCGCGGCCGGACTCGGTGATCACCGCCACCGCGTCGTCGCGGCGGAACTCGCGCGTGCGGCTCACCACGCCCCCTTCCCCTGCTTCGGTCTACAGGAGAATCTGCGATGTACCGGAGCGGATCGGTGGATCCGTCCTGGAGATCGCGGGCTCTCCTGTCAACCGATACTGCCGGATGTCGCGACGCGCGGCCTCGGCGGAGGGCGGGGGTTGCACGGGTCGCCGTCAGTCGATGAGACCGGATGCCGCGAGCCGGCGCAGCACCTCGACCCCCGCCGGCGGACACCGGTGCGCATCGGCCGTGCCGACCCAGTGCACCTCGCCCACCTCGCCCGAGGGCGCCGGCGCGGCATCCGTCTCGGCGAGGAAGACGTGCATCAGCACGTGCTGCCCCTCGGCCTGCCCGTGCGCCATCTCGCGCACCGTGAACGACTCCGCGAGGGCCGCCGGGTCGAGCTCGACGCCGACCTCCTCGCGGGCCTCGCGCGCGGCCGCCTCGGCGGGCGTCTCGCCGGCGTCGATCTTGCCGCCGGGCATGTAGTGCACGTCGCGGCCGCGGGCCGTGACCATGAGCACGCGGCGGTCGCGCACGAGCGCGATGGCGGCGACGTGCAGGTCGGGCGGCTGCGGCATCCGACCAGCCTACGGATGCTGCGGCGTGACGAACACGTCGTTGAGCGTGACCGTCGTGAGGCCGCGCTCGCGCAGGAACCCCTCGAGCCGGTCGAACACCCGCGTCACCGGGTCGTGGTTGAGGTGCCCGAGCACGATGCGCCCGGCGTCGAACCACTCATTCGCGAGGTCGACGATGGTCTGCTCGGGCAGCGGACCCGAGTCGCCGAGCGAGCCGTACCAGAGGGTCGGCACGGTGTAGCCGATCGCCGCCGCCGCGGCATCGACGCGGGCGTCGTGGCGTCCGTACGGCGGCCGGAAGAAGGGCCGCGCGTCGACGCCGTACACCTCGGCGAGGTAGTCGTGGTTGCGCTGCAGCTCGGCCTGGACGCCCGCGTCGTCGAGCGTCGTGAGGTCGGCGTGCGACCAGGTGTGGTTCGCGATCTGGATCTGCCCGCTCGCCACCAGCGGCCTGATCGCGTCGGCGTTGTCGTCCCACGACGCGTAGGTGCCGTTCACGAAGTAGGTGAGGCGGATGCCGCGGCTCGCCGCGAACGCGGTGTACGCGCCGACCACGGTCGAGCTCGTGCCGTCGTCGACCGTCCACGCCATCACGTTGCCCATCTCGGGCGGGAGCTCGGTGAGCGTGCCCGGCGGCACGGGGACCCGCTGCAGGGCGGGGGCGGGCGGCGCAGCGGGCTCGGGCGGCGGTCCTGCGGGCGGTGCCGGCGCCGCCGGCTCCCCGGCGGGCGCGGCCGGCTGCGCGGGCGCCCCGGTCGTCGGCGACGGCTCGGCCTGGCGGTCGGCGGCGCACTTGGCGAGCGCGAACACCGCGCCGATCCCCGCGGCGCCGAGCAGGGTGCGCCGCGTGACGTCCCCCATGCCGCTCCCCACCGGCGCCGGCGACCCGGCGCCTCTCCGGTCGTTCTACACCCCACCCGGGCCCGCGGCCGGGTGCGGCGCCCGTGCGCCGCGAACCACGCGGCATCCGGCACCGCCTGCATTTCGTAGGATGGACAGGACTTCGGGCGATTCGCCCCACACCCCCCTCACCAGGACCATTGGAGCCACCGTGGCCGCACCCAGCCGTCTCGAATCCGTCATCACCCTCGCCCAGCACCGGGGCTTCGTCTTCCAGGCGGGTGAGATCTACGGCGGATCCCGGTCGGCGTGGGACTACGGGCCCCTCGGCGTCGAGCTCAAGGAGAACATCAAGCGCCAGTGGTGGCGCACGATGGTGCAGGGCCGCGACGACGTCGTCGGCCTCGACTCGAGCGTCATCCTGCCGACCCAGGTGTGGCAGGCCTCCGGGCACGTCGAGGTGTTCACCGACCCGCTCATCGAGTGCCTGCACTGCCACAAGCGCTTCCGCGAGGACCACCTCATCGAGGCGTTCGAGGAGAAGAAGGGCCGCGCGCCCGAGAACGGCCTCGGCGACATCGTCTGCCCGAACTGCGGCACGCGCGGCCAGTGGACCGAGCCGCGCGCGTTCTCGGGCCTGCTGAAGACCTTCCTCGGCGTCGTCGACGACGACTCGGGCCTGCACTACCTGCGCCCCGAGACCGCCCAGGGCATCTTCGTGAACTTCGCCAACGTGCTGCAGGCGGCGCGCATGAAGCCGCCGTTCGGCATCGGCCAGATCGGCAAGTCGTTCCGCAACGAGATCACGCCCGGCAACTTCATCTTCCGCACGCGCGAGTTCGAGCAGATGGAGATGGAGTTCTTCGTCGAGCCCGGCACCGATGAGGAGTGGCACCAGTACTGGATCGACGCCCGCTTCCAGTGGTACGTCGACCTCGGCATCGACCCCGAGAACCTGCGCCTGTTCGAGCACCCGCAGGACAAGCTCAGCCACTACTCCAAGCGCACGGTCGACATCGAGTACAAGTTCGGCTTCACCGGCGGCGAATGGGGCGAGCTCGAGGGCGTCGCCAACCGCACCGACTTCGACCTCTCGACGCACGCGAAGCACTCCGGCAAGGACCTGTCGTTCTTCGACCAATCGCGCAACGAGCGCTGGACGCCGTACGTGATCGAGCCCGCGGCCGGCCTCACCCGCTCGCTCATGGCGTTCCTCGTCGACGCATACCACGTCGAGGAGGTGCCGAACGCGAAGGGCGGCACCGACACCCGCACGGTGCTCAAGCTCGACCCGCGCCTCGCGCCCGTGAAGGCCGCCGTGCTGCCGCTCTCGCGCAACGAACGCCTCTCGCCGCTCGCGCGCGAGGTCGCCGCGAACCTGCGCAAGCACTGGAACGTCGAGTTCGACGACGCCGGCGCGATCGGCCGCCGCTACCGTCGCCAAGACGAGATCGGCACCCCGTTCTGCGTCACGGTCGACTTCGACTCGCTCGACGACGACGCCGTGACGGTGCGCGACCGCGACACCATGGGGCAGGAGCGCGTGCCGCTCGCCGAGCTCGAGGGGTACCTGGGCGCGCGCCTCGTCGGCGCCTGACGCGCCTGAGCGCGCCATCCATCGACTCACGCGAAAAGGCCCTTCGAAGGGCGCTTTCGCGTGAGTCGGTGAGGTAGGTGAGCCGTGCGTCGGGCGTCTCAGGCGCGCAGGCGCCGCCACTCGCGGCGGAGCATCGCGTAGGCGGCCGTGTCCTGCCACTCGCCGTCGTCGTACTGCTCCTCCAGCAGGGTCGCCTCGCGGCGCATGCCGAGGCGTTCGCAGAGCCGGGCGGATGCCGCGTTCCGCGCGTCGAGGTGCGCGTACACGCGGTGCGCGGCGAAGCGCCCGAACGCGAGGTCGAGCAGGACGGACGCCGCCTCGGCGGCGAGCCCGCGCCCCTGGAAGCCCGGGTGGACGACCCACCCCACCTCGAGCTGGGCGTGCTGCAGGCTGCCGAGCCGCACCATGAGGTCGCCGACGACACGGTCGGGTCGCCGTCGGCCCGTGGCGACCTCTGCGAGCGACGGCTCTCCTGTCAGCACCATCGCGAGGAAGACCGCATCGCCGTCGGCCTGGAGCCGCCGCATCTCGGCGCGCGTCCGCGTGTGCTCGGCGGCCTCGGATCGGCTGCGCTCGGGCCACGGGATGTAGCGCAGCACCTCGGGCAGGCTCTGGTACTCCCAGACGTCGTCGGCGTCGGATGCCGCGAGCGGGCGCAGCACCATGCGCTCGGTCCGAAGCGGCCGATGCTCGAGCACGGCCATGTCGAACGGCAGGCGCAGCGCGGGCGGGCCGGCGTCGGCGGCCTCGTCGGGGAGGGCGTGCATGCTCACGCAGCGTACTCGCTCGACCGGGTCTCGATACGCGCCGTCGGTGCTACTCGACCGCCGGAGCGAGGTCAGACGGCGTCGCGGTCGCCGGCCTCGGCGTCGGTGCCCGCGTCGGCGGATGCCGCGGCCTCGACGTCGGCGCGGATGCCGAAGACCGCCTCGAGGCCCTCGAGCCAGGCCTGCTGCTCGCCGGCGCGCGCGTACTCGCGCGAGCGCACCATGGGCGTGTGCAGCAGCACGCCCGCCATGTGGCGCAGCGCCTGCTCGGTGCGTCCGTCGTCGTCGCCGCGGGACCGAGCGCGCGCGATCTCGGCGTCGAGCACGTCGAAGACGTGCGTGCGCAGCGCGACGACCGCAGGGGCGAGGTCGAGCTCCTCGCCGACGCGGCCGAAGTTGCGGGCGGCCCGGTCGACGAGCTCGCGGGCGGCGTCGGTCGCGCCGAACTCCTCGAGCGGTGCGTGGATCTTGATGGTCTCGAGGTCGAGCAGCTCGACGCCGGGCACCTCGACGACGTCGGGGGCGACGTTGCGCGGCAGGCCGAGGTCGATGACGAGCTGCCGGGGTGCGTCGGCGGCAGCGCCATCCGTCGCGGTCGCATCGGTCGTCTCGCGCCGCGGGAGCAGCGCGACCGGCGCCTCGCCCGCGGCGACGGCCAGCTCGGCGCGCCCGAGCTCGAACAGCGCACGGTCGACGACGTGGTGCTCGACCATCGTGCAGGTCACGATGAGGTCGGCGCCGGCGGCGGCCATGGCGTAGTCGCCGGATGGCACGGCCTCGATGTCGTGGCTCGCAGCGAACTTCGGTGCGCGACCGGTGGGGGAGTACACGGCGACATCGGTGACCCCGCGCTCGCGCAGGGCGGCGAGCGACGCGCCCGCGTAGCGGCCGGTGCCGACGAGCAGCACGCGCACGGCGGACCAGTCGGTGATGCGGCTCTCGGCGAGGTCGAGCGCGAGGCGCACGAGCGAGCGGCCCTCGCTGCCGATGCCCGTACGGTTCTTCACGCGGCGGGACGTCTGCGAGGCGCGCTGGAACAGGCGCTCGAGCTCGGGGGTGGTGGTGCCCTCGTGGCGGGCCCGCTCGAGCGAGCGGCGCACCTGCCCGGCGATCTCGCCCTCGCCGACGACGACCGACTCGAGCCCGGAGGCCACGGCGAAGAGGTGCCCGGCGACCGCGTTGCCGTGCACGAACCCGAAGGTGCTGCGCAGCTCGTCGGCCTCGAGCCCCGCGACCTCGCCCACCGCGCGGACCGCGTCGTGCACCGCGTCGACCGGTGAGTCGCCCTCGGGGGTGTCGAGGTCGAGGTAGGCCTCGAACCGGTTGCACGTCGCGACGACGACGGCGCCCTGGACGGCCGGGTGGCCGTCGAGGAGGCGCGGGGCGGCGTGCTCGGCCGACGCCGAGAGGCGTTCGAGCATGTCGAAGCCGGCGTTCTTGTGGCTCGCGGTGAGACAGATGAGCACCCGACGATTCTACCGGTGGTCGAAAGGTGCTCCGACCAGCATCGTCACACGCTCGTCAGGCGGCCGCGCCCTGCCGGATGATCGGGATCGCGCCGGTCAGCGGCGGCAGCTCAAGGCCCTCGGCCGCGAGCGCCGCGCGGTGCCGCGCCTTCCACGCGCGCACGGTCGCGTAGAACGGCGCCTCGCTCAGCGCGTAGCGCCCGAGCCGTGGGTCGCTCAGCATGACGGGCAGCTCGATGCTCGAGCCGCCGCGGCGGATCCGCACGACCGCGACGGGCACGCTCGCGCTGCCGACGACGGTGCTGTCGGAGCGGATGTTGCGCACTTCGCGCCACGGGAAGGACGCGACGCGCTTCGGTCGGTGCCCGCCGCCCCAGAACGAGATTCCGGCGTCGTCGGCGACGATCGAGAAGCGGGCGGGGAGGGCGGCGCGACGACTGCCGGGATGGCTGAGCTCGCTGAGGCGGGCGACGAGGTCGCGGTTCCGGATGCCGCAGCTCACCGCCCCGGCGTGCACCGAGGCGAGCGCGCGCCGGCGTGCGCTCGCACGGGCGGCGGCGGTGGCCCGGCGCAGCGTCGCGGCGAGCAGCACGAGCCCGGTCGCGACGGCGACGCCCGCGGCGACGGGTCCGGCCGACACGTCGGGCAGGCGGGGGATGAGCCGCTCGACATAGGCCTCGCCGAGCACCAGCCCGGCGATGAGGAGTGCGGTCGCGACCGCGACCAGGGTGATGAGGGCGGTGCGGTACCGCGAGGCGATGCTGGGCACGATGGGGCTCCGTGGGTGGCGGAGGCGCGTCGACGTCAGGGTCGTCGTCGATGCGTCGTCGTGCATCGGGGGCGCACGACGGGTCTGAACATAGCGCCGTGGGAGCGCTCCCGCCAGACCCCAGTTCTCCGAGCGTCCAACGGGGCCGGCCGCCCCAGCGCGCCCCCAGCCCCGATGGGGGAGGATGAAACGCGTGATCCTCTCCCCGCAGCATCCGCTCGCCGCCGGTCTCACGCACGACTCGCGCCTCGTCCGCGCCTATCGCGGACTCCGAAGCGACACCGTCCCGGTGTGGTTCATGCGGCAGGCCGGCCGCTCGCTGCCCGAGTACCGCGACCTGCGCGTCGGCACGCGCATGCTCGACGCCTGCCTCGACCCGGCGATGGCGGCCGAGATCACCCTGCAGCCGGTGCGGCGCCACGGGGTCGACGCGGGCATCTTCTTCAGCGACATCGTGGTGCCGCTCAAGCTGGTCGGCGTCGACGTCGAGATCCAGCCGGGCAGAGGCCCGGTGTTCGGCAAGGCCTACGGCGATGCCGCGGCGGTCGCCGAGCTCACGGCGATCGACCCCGCACGCCTCGACGAGGCGGCCGGACCGATCACCGAGGCCGTGCAGCGCACCGTCGCCGAGCTCGCGACCATCGCGCCGTCGGGCGGCGGGTCTCGAGACGGCGCCGAGGGCGCCTCCTCGACCGGCACGGGCACCCCGCTGATCGGGTTCGCGGGCGCGCCGTTCACGCTCGCCGCGTACCTGACGGAGGGCGGCCCGTCGAAGGACCACCTCGCGGCCCGCACGCTCATGCACGCCGATCCGGGTGCGTGGCGCGCGCTCATGGACTGGACCGCCGAGCTCACGGGCCGGTTCCTCCGCACCCAGGTGCTCGCGGGCGCATCGGCGGCGCAGCTGTTCGACTCCTGGGCGGGCGCGCTCTCGCTCGCCGACTACGAGGCGCACGTCGCACCGGCGTCGGCGTCGGCACTGGCGCATGTGCACGACCTGACCTACGAGGCGGTGGATGCCTCCGGCACGGCCGGCGCCCTCTCCGTCCCGGTCGTGCACTTCGGCGTCGGCACGGGCGAGCTGCTCGGCGCGATGAAGCGGGTCGGCGTCGACGTCGTCGGCGTGGACTACCGGGTGCCGCTCGACGTGGCCGCGGGCCGCATCGGCACCGGCGTGCCGCTGCAGGGCAACCTCGACCCGGCGCTGCTCGCGGCCCCGTGGCCCGTGCTCGAGGCGGCGGTGCGCGACGTGATCGCGCGCGGTCGCGTCGCCCCGGCGCACGTCTTCAACCTCGGCCACGGCGTGCCGCCCGAGACCGACCCCACGGTGCTCACGCGCGTGGTCGAGCTGGTGCACGAGGCCGGGCGATGACCTCGGCCGAGCCCACCGACCCGCACGCGGAGCCGCCCGTCGAGCACCGCACGACCGACGTGGTCGTGGTGGGCGGCGGCGTCGCGGGCCTCGTCGCCGCGCTCGAGTGCGCGCGGCTCGGCCTCGGCGTCGTCGTGCTCGAGCAGGCCGAGCGGCCGGGCGGGTGCGTCGGCCGGATCGAGCTCGACGGGCTCGCGCTCGACAGCGGCGCCGAGTCGTTCGCGACCCGCAACGGGTCGGTGGCCGAGCTGCTCGGGCGTCTCGGCCTCGAGGCGTCGATCGTGACGCCGAACCGCGCGGGGGCGTGGCTGGTCTGGGGCGACCGTGGCGAGCGGCGAGCGGCGCCGCTGCCGCGGACCGGCGTGCTCGGCATCCCCGCGAACCCGCTCGGCGACGACGTGCGCGCGATCATCGGATGGCGCGGCGCCTGGCGCGCCTGGCTCGACCGCGTCACGCCCATCCTCACGATCGGCCAGGCCGAGCGGCTCGGACCACTCGTGCGCCGCCGCATGGGCCCGGCGGTGCTCGACCGGCTCGTGACGCCCATCTCCGCGGGCGTCTACTCGACCGATCCCGACGACCTCGACGTCGATGTCGTCGCTCCCGGCCTGAACGAGGCGATGACGCGGGCGGGGTCGCTCTCGGGGGGCGTCGGCCAGCTCGTCGAGGCGCGCCGCGCGGGCAGCGCGGTGCTCGGGCTCCGCGGCGGCATGCACACGCTCGTCGACGCGCTCGTCGCCGAGCTCGAGCGCTTCGGCGCCGAGGTGCGCACGGGGACCCGGGTCACCGGCCTCGAGCGGCGTCCCGCTCGACCCTCCGACGCCGACACGGTCTCGTCGTCGTGGCGGGCGACCGCCGAGCAGGTGGAGGTCGACGCGCGGTTCGCGATCCTCGCGACCCCCGCGCACGTCTCGCGCGGCCTGCTCGCCGGGCTCGCCCCTGAGGCGGGCCTCGTCGAGGACTGGCCCGACGCGGCATCCGTCGAACTCGTGACGCTCGTGCTCGACGCGCCCGACCTCGACGCCGCCCCGCGCGGCACGGGCGTGCTCGTCGCGGCCGACGCGCCCGGGGTCGCGGCCAAGGCGCTCACGCACGCGTCGGCCAAGTGGGCGTGGCTCGCCGAGGCGGCCGGCGGCCGCCACGTCGTCCGCCTCTCGTACGGCCGCGCGGGTGCGGCGAACCCGCTCGGGGGACTCGACGACGACGCCGTCACCGACCTCGCGGTGCGCGACGCCGCCGCGCTGCTCGGCGTGACGCTCGACGCGTCGCAGGTGCGGGCGTGCGGACGCAGCGCCTGGCGCGACGCGCTCTCGCAGGCCGCCGTCGGCCAGTCCGCCCGCGTCCGCGCCCTCGAGTCCGCGCTCGAGGACCACACGGGGCTCGCGCTCGCCGGGTCGTGGGTCGCCGGCACGGGGCTCGCCTCCGTGGTCCCGCACGCGATCGAGGCGGCGGGCCGCATCCGGCACCTCGCGCTCCGCATCGCGGACGACGCATAGCCGGAACGGAATACGATCGGCCGGAAGGGGTCGCAACCCCCTTGCGCGGGCGACCTCGGGGTCTACGCTTGAGTGACTGCTGTCTCGAACCGCAGCGGGGGATGAGGTGCACATGAAGGGCAAGATCCTCTTCGTCGTCGGTCTCGGCGTCGGATACGTGCTCGGCGCACGCGCGGGCCGCGAGCGCTACGAGCAGATCCGGAAGGCCGCGGAAGACGTCTGGAACCAGCCGAAGGTCCAGGAGGGCGTGCAGACCGTCAAGGACTTCGCGATGAGTCGCGCCGGCGACGTCGGCGACACCGTCCTCGACGGCGCGAAGAAGTTCGTCGCCCAGGTGACGCAGTCGCAGACCTCGTCGACCGCTCGATCGGGGTCGTCGGCGTCGAAGTCGAAGTCGTCCGCCTCGAAGCCGGCCTCGTCGAAGTCGAAGTCCGCGGCGTCCAGGTCGACCGCCTCGAAGTCGACCGCGACGAGCGCCTCGTCCGGCGCGACGTCCGGCTCCGGCACCACGTCGTCGGGCTCCTCGTCGAGCCCGTCCTCGTCCTGATCGACCCTCGGAGGTGGACTCCCGATGGCTGCACCCCTGAACGACGAACGGTCGCTCTTCACGATCGTCGGCGAACTGCCCGACCAGATCTCCGCCCTCGTGCGCGCCGAGATCGACCAGGTCAAGGCCGAGCTGAGCTACAAGGCCAAGCACTTCGGCATCGGCGCGGGCCTCGCCGTCGCGGCGGCCTTCGTCGGCATCTTCCTGCTCGGCACCCTCATCGCGACCGGCATCCTCGCGCTCTCGCTCGTGATGCCCGGCTGGGCGGCGGCGCTGACGGTCTCCGGCGTGCTGCTGCTCATCATCGCGATCCTGCTCTGGATCGCGGTCGTGAACTTCCGTCGCGGCAGCGAGCCGCTCGAATCCATCGAGAGCGTGCGTCAGGACATCGACGCGATCACCGGAAGGGGCGCGTATGGCGGCCGGGACTGACGTGGTGAAGCTCGACAAGAAGCAGCAGCGCAACCTCACGCGCCTGCAGGCCCACGACAACGCGCGCGCGGCCCGCGACCAGCTGGCCGGCACGCTGAACTCGCTCGAGGAGAAGCTCAACGTGCCCAAGCGCGTGGCCCGGGCGACCAGCCGCGCCAAGCGGCGGGCGCGGCGCTTCGCCGACGAGCAGCCGGGCGCGGCCGTGGCCGCCGCGGCGAGCCTCGTCGTGGCGGTCGGCGTGGGCGTCTGGCTCGTGGTGCGTGCGAACCTCGATCGGTGACGAGCCGGTGACCGGTGCCGCGGCGCCCGTCGCCGCGGCACCGCAGGGGTCCGCGACCACCGCGGTCGAACGCGTCACGGCGCAGCTCCGCGACGAGATCCTGAGCGGCGCACTCGGTCCCGACGCGCCGCTGCGCGAGGAACTCTGCGCCGCACGCCTCGGCGTCTCGCGGCACACCGTCCGCGCGGCGTTCCAGCGGCTCGTGGCCGAGCGGCTCGCCGTCGCCGAGCCGTACCGCGGCGTCCGGGTGACGAGCTTCGACGACCGGCAGATCCGCGCGCTCCAGCAGCTGCGCGCGGCGCTCGAGGTCGAAGCCGTCCGCATCGCGTTCGAGCGCTTCGGCGGAACGCTGCCCGACGCCGCCCTCGCGCCGGCGCGCGCCGCGGTCGACGCGATGGAGGCGCTCGGCTCGGGAACCGATCGACCCGGCGACGCGCCCGATGCGGCATGGCTGCAGGTCGAGCGACTGCACGCCGACTTCCACTCGGCGCTGGTCGCGACATCCGACAGCCCGCGGATCATCGAGACGCACACCGCGATCGGCAGCGAGTTGCTGCTGTTCATCCTGCACGCGCGCACGCACTACAGCGTCGCGTCGATCGTCGAGGAGCACCGTCGGCTGCTCGACGAACTGCCCGCCCGCGGGCCCGAGGCCCTGCGCGCCCACCTCGAACACTCCACGAGGCTGCTCCTGGGTTGAGCGGCCGATCCCCGCAGGAGGCACACCATGTCCGATACGGACCGCCCCACGGAACCCACGCCCGTCGACGTCTTCGCCGACCGGCTCTTCGCCTCGGCGCTCGGCGCGTTCGAGACCCTCTCGGTGCACGTCGGCGACCGGCTCGACTGGTACCGGATCCTCGCCGACCGCGGCGCGCTCACGTCGGCCGAGCTGGCCGAGGCGGCCGGCACGGGCGAGCGGTACACGCGCGAGTGGCTCGAGCACCAGGCGGTCAGCGGCATCCTCGACGTCGACGACGAGGGGGCCGAGGCATCCGACCGGCGCTACTCGTTGCCGCCCGCGCACGTCGAGGTCCTCACCGACCACCGCTCGCTCGCCTACCTCGCCCCGATCGCCCGCGTCATCGCGAGCGCCGCCGTGCAGGTGCCGGCCCTGCTCGACGCGGCTCGCACGGGCGGCGGCGTCCCGTGGGAGCGGTTCGGCACCGACATGCGCGACGCCCAGGGCGACATGAACCGGCCGTGGTTCGAGCACCGGCTCGCGGACGCGCTCGCGGGCGTGCCCGAGCTCGACGCGATCCTCCGCCGTCCCGGCGCGCGGATCGTCGACGTCGGCTGCGGCCACGGATGGTCGACCATCGCGCTGGCCCGCGCCTACCCGGACGCGCGCGTGCACGGCGTCGACGTCGACGCCCCGTCGATCGAGGCGGCGCGGGCGCACGCCGAGGAGGCCGGGCTCGGTGAGCGCGTCACGTTCCACCTCGGTGGAGGCGAAGCGCTCGCCGAGGACGGGGCCTACGACGCCGGCTTCGTCTTCGAGGCGCTGCACGACATGCCGCACCCGGTCGAGGTGCTCTCGGCGCTTCGGCGCGCGGTGCGCGACGACGGCGCGGTCGTGATCATGGACGAGGCGGTCGCCGACCGGTTCGCACCTGACGGCGACGACGTCGAGCGCATCATGTACGGCTACAGCCTGTTCATCTGCCTGCCCGACAGCCTCTCGACGCCGGGGTCGGTCGGGACGGGCACGGTCATGCGGCCGGCGGTGCTCGAGCGGTACGCGCGCGAGGCCGGCTTCTCGGGTGCCGAACCGCTGCCGATCGAGGACTTCGCGTTGTTCCGTTTCACGCGGCTGCGGCCCTGACCGGACGGCGCACCGACCCGGTGCGTGCGGCGCGCCGACGCGGCATCCGTCGACCCGCTTTTTGACCTTTCAGGTTGCGGGGGGAGGATAGTGCCATGTCTTCCCCCGCTGCCGAAGGGGCAGCCGATGCGCGTCCGACCGAATCCGCAGCCGAGCAGACGTACGAGGGCTACACGCTCTTCGCCGTGCTCCGAAAGGACCCCGCACGCCCCGACGACCTCGACGGTCGCGACGTGCCCCGCTTCGTCGACGAGCTCGACGGCGTGATCAACCTCGTCGAGGACGAGGGCGTGACCGTCCGCGGCATCTACGACGTCTCCGGCCTCCGCGCCGACGCCGACGTCATGCTGTGGCTGCACGGGCCGAGCGCCGAGGGCCTGCAGTGGGCGCTCCGCGAACTGCGCCGCGCGCGTCTGCTCATCGCGCTGCTGCCGACGTGGAACGCCATGGGCGTGCACCGCGACGCCGAGTTCAACAAGGCCCACGTGCCCGGGTTCCTGCGCGGCGTCGAGCCCAAGGCGTGGCTCACGATCTACCCGTTCGTGCGCAGCTACGAGTGGTACCTGCTGCCCCCCGAGGAGCGGGGCCGCATGCTCGCCGAGCACGGCCGCATGGGCGCCGCGTTCCGCGGCGTCGTGGCCAACACGGTCTCGGCGTTCTCGCTCGGCGACTACGAGTGGCTGCTGCCGATGGAGTCCGACGAGCTCACCGACCTCGTCGACATGATGCGCGACCTGCGCGCCACCGACGCGCGCCGCCACGTGCGCGACGAGCTGCCCTTCTACACCGGCCGCCGGATCTCGACCGCCGAGCTCGTTGAGGTGCTGCAGTAATGGCGGCGCAGAACCTCGGGCGCAAGCCCGCGCCCGCGACCTCCGCCCCGCTCGCGCCCGGCGCGATCGTGCCCGGTGCGACGGAGCCCGCCCAGTCCGGCCCCGAGCACGTCGAGGCGCCCGTCGCGTACGACGCGATCCTGCTCGCCGGCTTCGGCGGACCCGAGGGCCAGGACGACGTGATCCCGTTCCTCCGGAACGTCACGCGCGGTCGCGGCATCCCCGACGAACGCCTCGAGGAGGTCGCGCACCACTACCGCCACTTCGGCGGTGTCAGCCCGATCAACGAGCACAACCGCGAGCTCAAGGCGGCCCTCGAGGCCGAGCTCGCGCGCCGCGGCGTCGACCTGCCGGTCATCTGGGGCAACCGGAACTGGGACCCCTACCTGAACGACGCCGTGCGCGAGGCGGGCGAGCGGGGCTTCACGAAGCTCATCGCGATCGCCACGAGCGCCTACAGCTCGTACTCGAGCTGCCGCCAGTATCGCGAGGACTACGCCGACGCGCTCGAGGACACCGGTCTAGCCGGTGTCATCCAGATCGACAAGGTGCGCCAGTTCTTCGACCACCCGGGATTCGTGACGCCGTTCGTCGAGGGCGTGCGCGACGCAATCGCGAAGTTCGAGGCCGATCACGAGGCGTTCGACCGCACCACCGAGGTCGAGGTGCTGTTCGCGACGCACTCGATCCCCACGGCCGACGCCGCGAAGTCCGGTCCCGCCGAGCGCGGCTTCGGCGAGGGCGGCGCCTACGCCGCCCAGCACCTCGCGGTCGCCGAGGTCGTCATGCGCGAGGCCGGCCTGGCCGACGTGCCCTGGCAGCTGGTCTACCAGTCGCGTTCGGGCCCTCCCACCCAGCCGTGGCTCGAGCCCGACGTCAACGACGCGATCGCCGAGCTGCCCGCCGCGGGACGGAAGACCGTCGTCATCGTGCCGCTCGGCTTCGTGAGCGACCACATGGAGGTCATGTGGGACCTCGACGAGGAGGCCATGGAGACGGCGCAGGAGCACGGGCTCACCGCCGTCCGCGTGCCCACGCCGGGGGTGCACCCCGCCTACGTCGCGGGCCTCGTCGACCTCGTGCTCGAGCGCGTGAACGGCACGCCCGCCGCCGAGCGGCCGCACGCGACCGACCTCGGACCCTGGTACGACGTGTGCCGTCCGGGATGCTGCGAGAACGTGCGCCTCGGCTTCAAGCCGGCCCTCGCGGGGATCGCGCCGTGAGTGCCGCGGCCCGCCCCGTGATCCGCGTCGGCACGCGCGGCAGCGCCCTCGCGCTCGCGCAGACGACGCAGATCGCCGAGCGACTCGGCAAGGCTGCCGACGCCGACATCGAGATCGTCACCGTCACGACCCAGGGCGACACCTCGCGCGCCTCGCTGCAGACGATCGGCGGCACCGGCGTGTTCGCGGCGGCGCTGCGCGAGGCGCTCGTCGCGGGGGAATGCGACGTGGTCGTCCACTCGCTGAAGGACCTGCCGACCGCCGAGCACCCGCAGCTCCGGCTCGGCGCGGTGCCCAAGCGCGCCGACGCACGCGACGCGCTGTGCGCGCGCGACGGCCTCACGCTCGCCGAGCTGCCCGAGGGCGCCCGCATCGGCACCGGCTCGCCGCGTCGCATCGCGCAGCTCGCGGCCGCGCGGCCCGACCTCGTCGCCGTCGACGTGCGCGGCAACATCGACACGCGCCTGGGCTTCGTCGAGCAGGGCACGCTCGACGCGGTGCTGCTCGCCTCGGCCGGTCTCGGCCGCCTGGGCCGGTCCGATGCCGCGACGGAGCGATTCGAGCTGTCGGTCTGGCCGACCGCGCCGGGCCAGGGCGCGCTCGCGCTCGAGGTCCGCCGCGAGCGGGGCTCGAGCGCGCTCGAGCGCGGGCTCGAGTCGGTCGACCATGGCACGACGCGAGCGACGGTGCTCGCCGAGCGCCTCGTGCTCGCCGGGCTCGAAGCCGGCTGCGCGGCGCCGGTCGGTGCGACGGCGTTCGTGGAGGACGAACTTCTGTTCCTCTCGGCGACGGTGTACAGTGCCGACGGGACGCGGTCGTTGACCAGCTCGCACGCCGCCACCCCCGACAGCCGCTCGGCCGCCGACCTGGCGGGCGCGGCACGCGACGTCGCACACCGCGTCGTCGCGGAACTCCTCGGCAACGGCGCCGCCGACCTCGCACCTGCCCAGGAGTCGCCGTGACCGAATTCGAACCGATGACCGGCGCGATCCACCTGCCCGGAGCCGGCGGATCCAAGCCGCTCGCCGGATGGCGCGTGCTCGTGCCCCGCGGCGGGCCCTGGGGCGACGCCGTCGCGGCCTCGCTGCGGGCGCGCGGCGCCTCGCCGATCATCGCGCCGATGATCAACTTCGCGCCGACCGACGACCAGCCGGCGCTCGAGGCGGCGCTCGCGAAGCTCGCGGGCGGCGGATTCGACTGGGTCACGGTGACGAGTGCGACCACGGTCGACGTCCTCGCCTCGTACGGCGCGGTCATCCCGGATTCGACGAAGGTCGCCGCGGTGGGCGAGACCACCGCGGCCGCGCTCGTTGCGGCCGGCTACCGCGCCGACATCATCCCGTCAGAGGAGAACTCGGCCCGCGGGCTCCTCGAGGAGTGGGAGGCCGCGACCGAGGGCGAGAAGCCGCTGCGCGTGCTCGCCCTCCGCTCGGCGATCGCGAAGCAGGTGCTCTCGGTCGGCCTCGCCCGCATCGGCCACCACGTCGAGGCCGTCGTCGCCTATCGCACCGTCGGCGTGCCCGTCGCGCAGAAGGTCGTCGACGACGTGCGCGCCGGCAAGGTCGACGCGATCCTCGTCACGTCGGGCAGCGTCGCCGAGCAGGTGCAGGCGCAGCTCGGCCCGATCCCCGAGCGCACGCTCATCGCCGCGATCGGCCCGCAGACCCGCAAGGATGCCGCGAAGATCGGGCTCCGCGTCGACGTGACCGCCGCAGAGCGCAGCGCCGAGTCGCTCATCGACGCCGTCGTCCAGGCCGCGACGCAGACCGTCTGACGTCGCGGACGCCGCGGCCCCGCGCCATCCGCTCGCCCCACCCCGACTGTTTCCGTACGGGCCGAGGGTGCCCGTTCGGACGGTGCGGTTCGCGACGAACGGAAACACTCGGGCCCGGCACCCCCACCCACCGACCGCCCAGCCGCGCGCGCGTAGGCTTGGCGGGTGACTTCCGCACCCGCCCCCCGCGTGCGGCCCCGGCGCCTGCGTGAGACGCCGGCCCTGCGCCGCCTCGTCTCCGAGACCCGCCTCGCCGCCGCCGAGCTGGTCCTGCCGATCTTCGTCCGCGAGGGCGTCCGCGAACCCATCCCGATCGCGTCGATGCCGGGCGTCGTGCAGCACTCGCTCGACTCCGTGAAGCAGGCGGTGACGGATGCCGCGGCCGCCGGCGTCGGCGGCGTCATGCTGTTCGGCGTGCCCGAGACGCGCGACGCGACCGGCTCGTGCGGCACCGACCCGAACGGCATCCTCAACGTCGCCACCCGGGTCGTGGCCGACGAGGTGGGCGACGCACTCGTCGTGCAGACCGACCTGTGCCTCGACGAGTTCACCGACCACGGCCACTGCGGCGTGCTCGACGCGCTCGGCCGCGTCGACAACGACGCGACGCTCGAGCGGTACCGCGAGATGGCGCTCGTGCAGGCGGCGTCGGGCTCCCAGCTGCTCGGTCTCTCGGGCATGATGGACGGCCAGGTCGCCGCGGTGCGCGACGCGCTCGACGGCGCCGGCTTCACGCGCACCGCGATCCTCGCCTACTCGGCCAAGTACGCGTCGGCGTACTACGGCCCGTTCCGCGACGCGGTCGAGTCGACGCTCGAGGGCGACCGTCGCACCTACCAGCTCGACCCCGGCAACCGCCGCGAGGGCCTGCGTGAGGCGATGATCGACATCGACGAGGGCGCCGACGTCGTCATGGTCAAGCCCGCGGGCTCCTACCTCGACGTGCTCGCCGACGTCGCCGCCGCGAGCGAGGTGCCCGTCTGGGCGTACCAGGTCTCGGGCGAGTACTCGATGATCGAGGCCGCGGCGATGCACGGATGGATCGACCGCCGCCGCGCCGTGATCGAGTCGGTGCGCGGCATCCGTCGCGCGGGCGCCGACGCCGTGCTCACGTACTGGGCGACCGAGCTCGCCGGATGGATCCGGGAGGGGATCGAATGACGACGAACGACGAACTGTTCGCGCGGGCGCAGGCCGCGATCCCGGGCGGCGTGAACTCGCCCGTCCGGGCGTTCCGCTCGGTGGGCGGCACGCCGCGCTTCCTCGTGTCGGCGCGCGGCCCGTACGTCACCGACGCCGAGGGTCGCGAGTACGTCGACCTCGTCGCGGGCTGGGGTCCCGCCATCCTGGGCCATGCGCACCCCGAGGTGGTCGCGGCGGTGCAGGATGCCGCGGCGCGCGGGCTCTCCTTCGGCGCCTCGACGCCCGTCGAGACCGAGCTCGCCGAGCTCATCGAGCAGCGCGTGGCACCGGTCGAGAAGCTGCGGCTCGTGTCGACCGGCACGGAGGCGACCATGAGCGCCATCCGTCTCGCCCGCGGGTTCACCGGCCGCGACCTGCTCGTGAAGTTCGCCGGGCACTACCACGGGCACTCCGACGGGCTGCTCGCCGAGGCCGGCTCGGGCCTCGCGACGTTCGCCCTGCCGGGCTCCGCGGGGGTCCCCGCCGAGGTCGCCGCGCTCACACTCGTCGTGCCCTACAACGATCTCGACGCGCTGGGCGCGGTGTTCGCCGAGCACGGCGACCGCATCGCGGCCGTCATCACCGAGGCGGCCGCCGCGAACATGGGCGTCGTGCCGCCGCTGCCCGGCTTCAACCGGGCGCTCGTCGAGCTCGCGCACGCGCACGGCGCGCTCGTGATCAGCGACGAGGTGCTCACGGGCTTCCGCGTCTCGACGGCCGGCTGGTGGGGGCTCGAGTCGGGCGCCGGCGCCGGCGACGCCGCGCTGCGCGCCACTTCGGCGGGCTCTGCGCCAGTCGAACCGGCGCAGAGCGCGGCGAACGGGCGCAGCGGCGCGGATGGCGCGGACGTCGACGGTGCGTACACGCCCGACCTCATCACGTTCGGCAAGGTCGTCGGCGGCGGCATGCCAGTCGCGGCGCTCGGCGGTCGCGCCGAGATCATGGAGAGGCTCGCGCCGCTCGGCCCCGTCTACCAGGCCGGCACCCTCTCGGGGAACCCGGTCGCCGTGACCGCCGGCGTCACCACGCTGCGGCTCGCGGATGACGCGGTCTACGCGAAGCTCGACGAGGTCGCGGCGCTGCTGCAGCGCGAGGTCTCCGCGGCGCTCGCCGCCGAGGGCGTCGCGCATGGCGTGCAGCGGGCCGGCAACCTCTTCAGCTTCCTGTTCGGCGAGGCCGTCGCCGGCGGCGCGCGCGACTACGCGGGCGTGCTCGCGCAGGAGTCGTGGCGGTACGCCCCGTTCTTCCACGCGATGCTCGACGCGGGCGTCTCGTTGCCGCCGAGCGTGTTCGAGGCGTGGTTCGTGACGGCCGCGCACGACGGCGACGCGATCTCGCGGATCGTCGACGCCCTCCCGGCGGCGGCGCGCGCCGCGGCATCCGCTCGCCCTCCGGCGTAGGCCGCGCACCCGGAGCCGCGCCGTCCCTCCCCGCCCGTGTGCGCAACGCAGGTGCGGAGTCGGCGCGTCGCGCCGCGGCACGGCGTGTCGCGATCCGACACGCTCTCCGCACCTGTGTTGCGCACTCGACGGCTCCTGCGCGGCCGCCGACGATGAGAGGTTCCGGCAACGGAACCGATCCCGCGTTTGTGGAGCGTCGACGACGCGACCCCGCGGCCCGTCGGGCAGGATGGGACATATGGCCAACCTTCGCGTGCACAACGATCGGCTCGAGGTCCACCTCACGCCGGCCGAGAAGTCGCTCGCGCTGCGCGGCGCCGACGTGATCGTCCAGCGCGACGACATCCGCTCGGCCACGATCACCGACGACCCGTGGATCTGGATCCGCGGCATCCGGCGACGCGGCACCGAGGTGCCCCTCGTACTTGCGGTCGGCGTCTGGAAGACGCACGGGGGCAGCGACTTCGTGCTCGTCAAGGGCAAGCGCCAGGCGGTCGTGCTCGAGCTCTCCGGCGGCGAGTTCGCACGCCTCGTGCTCAGCACGAACCACGCGGTCGAGCTCATCGACAAGCTCAAGGTCGGCGTGCCGACCGGGCACCACGTGGCCGACGAGGTGTTCGCCGAGGAGGAGACGAGCGGCGACTGAGCCGCGAGGCGCTGCGCCACGCCACTCAGCGCCGCGCCACGCCGCCCGCCGTCACGCGAACAGGAACAGCACGAACCCGATGAGCGGCAGCGTGCCCTGGACGAGCGCCGGGCGGAGGTAGCCGGGCCCGGTGGTCGTGAGCACGATGGCCGCGGCCGTCATCGACGCGGTGCTGAACAGGATCAGGGCCCGCGCTGCGTACGGCAGGTTCCCGTCGAAGAAGAGCACGAGCCCCGCGACCGCGCCGATCGCGAGGAAGAGGTTGTAGAACCCCTGGTTGTACGCCATCGGGCGCAGGATCTCGGCCTGCTCGCGATCGCGCACGTTGAAGATCCGCCAGGTGCTCGGCTGCATCCAGCGCACGCTCTCGAGCACGAAGATGTAGACGTGCAGCAGAGCGGCGAGCGCGACGACGACGCTGCCGATGATCCCGATGACCGACATGGCTGGATGCTACGCGCATCGCGCCCCGCCGGGCTCAGTGGCGCGCGACCCGCTCGACCTCGACGGTGACGGGCCGGTCGAGGAAGCGCTCGACCTCGGCGATCGTCGCGTCGCGGGAGTCGACCTCGGCGCGCGACATCCGCCGCCAGGGCACGATCCGCACGGTCGCCGTCCTGGCCGACACGGTCGGCGCCCACCGGCCGCAGAGCACGCCGTCGGCGAGCATCGCGTGCAGGGGGAACTCGGCGGTGGCCGCTCCCGGATGCCGCGGCGGCAGCAGGTACTCGCGCGGCGCGGCGTACCCCATCACGTACTCGTCGTAGGCCTGCAGCAGGTCGACGACGCCGGCCGGCGGCGACTCGGCGAGGGCGACGGAGGCCGCGTCCCGGCCGCGTTCGGCGACCTCGGCGTCGTGCCAGAGCGTCGTCCCCTCAGGTCCGTCGACCCGCTCGATGCGCCCGTGCGTGCGGTCGGCCGCGTCGGCGAGCGCGCTGCGCGCGTCGCGGAGCCCGAACCCCGACCACACGGCCAGGTCGCGGTCCGACGCGGGTCCCCGGGTGCGCAGGAACCGCTCGGCGAGCTCGGCCAGCGCCTCGTCGCGCGGTCGGCGGCTCGCCGCGGCATCCGGCACCCGCTCGCCGAACGCGGCGTAGGTGCGCTGCGCGCCCGCGTTCGCGCCCGAGATCACGACGCGTTCGAGCTCGGCGAGCATGAGGCAGTACGCGAGGGCGTTGCCGCTCGAGGGCAGCCCGGCCTCGGCGAGGTCGGCACCGATCTCTGCGCGAGTGCGGTGCCCGTCGGCCACGGCCGCCTCGATCGTCGTGAGCACCCGCTCGGCGACCGCGCCCACGAGGCCGTGCCGGGCGTAGTAGGTGCCGTTCGCGCGGTGCACGCGCTCGGCCGAGAGCGCGATGAGCCAGCCGGCGTCGGTCGGCGCGACGAAGTGCCAGGTCGGCCGCAGCACGTGGGTGCGGAGGATCTCGCCGCGGTCGATCGCGGCCGCGACCTCGGTGGACGTCGGCCGCGTCGCGACGGGCAGTCGCTGCGCGAGCCCCCACTGGGCGGGCAGGTACTCCTGCGACTGCACCGCGAGGAACTGCGACACCACCTCGGCCGGTGTCGCGGCTCCGAGGCCGGGCGCACGGGCGGCGCCGGCGGCCCCGGCGGCCCCGCCGGCCGCGCCATCCGCCGCGCGGAGGCCCTGGGCGACCAGCCGCCGCACCCGGACCTCCGCGAGCGTGAGTGCCATGCGCCTACGAGACGTCGCGCCGCCAGGTCGTCGCTCCGCCGATGATCGTCGCGACCACGCCGATCGCGAGCAGCACGAGGCCGCCCTGCCACCACTCGAGCGGATCGGCCGATGCGCCGAGCGACGCCATGTTGTAGAACGAAGCGCCCACCAGTGCGTCGCTCGCCGCACCCGGCAGGTACCGGCCGACCGACGCGGTCGCCTCGGTCAGCGAGAGCGCGAGGCGCAGGACCGGCTCGACGAACTGCGTGAACGCGATCACGATCACGATCGCGGCGACCTGGTTCGGGACGAGGGCCCCGATCCCGACGCCGATCGTGCCCCAGAGCGCCATGGCGATGACGCCGCGGCCGACGAGCGCCCACGTGTCGGCCGAGTCGAGCCCGGTCTCGAAGTCGAACGCGGCGAGGGCCGCCGCGCCCGTCGCGACCGAGGTCGCGAACCCGATCGCGCCGAACAGCCCGCCCACGACGAGCTGCGACGAGTACTTGCCGGCGAGCACGGTCGACCGGCGCGGCTCCGCGAGGAAGGTCGTCGTCAGCGTGCGGTGGCGGAACTCCGTCGTCACCGCGAGTGCGCCGAGCAGCACGGGGAACACGTAGCCGATCGACGTCGCGAAGCTGTAGAGCAGCGGACCGAGGTCGATGCCGGGCGGCAGCGCGGTGTCGCTGCCGGTCGCGGCCGCGGCATCCGGATTGCGGATGGCCCAGCCGAGGAACGCCCCGAAGCCGCCGGCCATCAGCCCGACGTAGGTGACGAGCACGATCGCGAGCAGCCACCACATGCGCGTGGTGAACACCTTCCGGAACTCCGCGGCGAGGGAGCGGGCGAACGGCATCACGCGTCGCCCCCGTTCACGAGCGCCAGGAACGAATCCTCGAGGCCCGAGGCCTGGCGGTGCAGCACGCTCAGCTCGACGCCGCCGACGAACGCGGCGTGGCCGACCACGCCGGGGTCGGGCTCGGACACGATCAGGCCCTCGGGCCCCTCGGTGTACACCAGCCCGGCCTGGTCGAGGGCGGCGGCCAAGCGCGCCGGGTCGGGCGAGGCGACGACGGTGCGCGGCGCGGTGTCGAACTCGATGTCGGTCAGCGAGCCGGACTTCACGAGGCGCCCCCGCGAGATGATCACGACGTCGTCGACCGACTGCTGCACTTCGCTCAGCAGGTGCGAGCTGACGAGCACGGTGCGTCCCTCGGCCGCGAGGCTCCGCAGGAAACCGCGGATCCACACGATGCCCTCGGGATCGAGCCCGTTGATCGGCTCGTCGAGCACGAGCACGCGCGGGTCGCCGAGCAGCGTGGTGGCCAGTGCGAGCCGTTGGCGCATGCCGAGCGAGTACCCGCCGACGCGACGGTCGGCGAACTCGCTCATGCCCACCTGGGCGAGCACCTCGTCGACCCGGTGCGACCGGAGGCCCGCGGCCGTCGCGGTCACGCGCAGGTGGTTGCGGGCGGTGCGCCCCGGGTGGAAGGCCGCGTCGAGGGCGGCGCCGACCGTCTCGAGGGGTCGCGGCAAGTCGCGGTAGCGCACCCCGCCGATGGTCGCGGTGCCCGCGGTCGGCCGCTCGAGCCCGAGCAGCGTGCGCAGGGTCGTGGTCTTGCCGGCGCCGTTGGGGCCGAGGAACCCGGTCACGCGGCCGGGCCGGACGGTGAAGCTCAGGTCCTCGACGGCGGTGACCGGGCCGAAGCGCTTGGTCAGTCCGGCGATCTCGATGGGGATGCCGTCGGTCATGTGCCTCCTCGGCGGTTCGGGTCGGCGCGGGTGGGGTCGCGCGGGCGGTCGGTTCGGGGCGGTCGGGCCGGTCGGTGCGGCCGCTCAGTTCAGCCTGCGGATGCCGTCGGGCAGCACGCCGCCGGAGTAGAGCATGTCGGCGAGGTCCTGCAGCACGCCGAGGGTGATGCGCTGCGGGTACGGCCCGTACGAGACGCGGGCCACGCCGAGTTCCTCGAGGCGGTCGGGCGGCGGCACCTCGGGCAGGCCGATGAGCGACACGCGACGGTGCCCGATGCCGGCGACGAGTTCGGCGATCACGTCCTCCCCGAAGTCGCCCGGGACGAACACGCACGTGGCGCCCGCGTCGAGGTAGGCGCGCCCGCGCTCGATCGCGTCGGCCACTCGCGCCTCGCGGGGCCGGTCCCCGCCGAGGAGCCACGCGTCGGTGCGGGCGTTGAGCGCGAAGGGCACGCCCTCGGCCTCGGCGGCGGCGACCGCGGCCTCGACCGCGGCGACGGACTCGGCGAGCGGCGTGAGGCGGTCCTCGAGGTTCGCACCGGCGACGCCCACCCCGATCGCGCGGCGGACGGTCTCGCCCGCGTCGCCGTAGCCGGCCTCGAGGTCGGCGCTCACGGGCAGGTCGACGGCGCGCACGATGCGCGCGGTCATGTCGAGCACGAGGTCGAGGGGGATCTGCTCGCCGTCGGCGTAGCCGAATGCGGCGGCGACCGATTGGCTGGCGGTCGCGAGGGCTCGCGTCTGCGGCAACGCGGCGACGGCTCGTGCCGTGACCACGTCCCACACGTTGACGACCTGGAGGAGTTCGTCGTCGGCATGCAGGCGGCGCAGTTCGGCCGCCCTGTCGGCGAGGCTCATGCCCCCAGACTAGGTGTCGGCATGCGGAACGGAACAGCATATTCGCCGCGTTTGCGGGTGTGCGACCCGTGAAATGGGGGTGATCCTCCGCATCGAGCGGCCGCGCACGTGGCGTGCCGCTTCGCGTTCAGGCGAGCGCGGCCGCGAGGCCCGCGAGCAGCCGGTCGACGTCGTCGTCGTCGGTGTAGGGCGCCAGCCCGACCCGCAGCCCGCCGTCGTCGCCGAGGCCCAGGTGGCGCGAGGCCTCGAGGGCGTAGAAGTTGCCGGATGGCGCGAGCACGCGCCCGTCGGCGAGCGCGCGCGTGATCTCGCTCGCCTCGTGCCCGTCGAACGTCATCAGCACCGTGGGCGTGCGACGCTGTGCGCGCGAGCGCACGGTCACGCCGGGCAGTGCTGCGAGGCCCTCGGCCAGGCGCGCGGCGAGCGCCGATTCGTGCTCGTGGAGGGCGGCGTACGACGCGGCGAGGTGCGCGCGGCGCGAGCTCGCGACATCCGCCCCGCCCTGAGGCTCCGGGTCGAGCGCGGCGAGCACGTCGACCGCCGCGGTGACGCCCGCGAGGAGCTCGTAGGGGAGCGTGCCGAACTCGAACCGCTCGGGCACGACGTCCGTCGCGGGGAGCAGCTTGTCGGGCGTGATCGTCTCGAGCAGGTCGGGGCGCGCGACGAGCACGCCGCAGTGCGGGCCGAGGAACTTGTACGGCGAGCACGTGAAGAAGTCGGCGCCGAGCGCCGCGACGTCGGGCAGCTCGTGGGCCGTGGAGTGCACCCCGTCGACGAACAGCAGTGCGCCCGCATCGTGCACGGCGGCGGCGATGGCCGGGATGTCGGGGCGCGTGCCGATGAGGTTCGAGGCGGCCGTCACCGCGACGAGCCGCGTGCGGTCGGTGAGCAGCGAGGTCACGGCCTCGACCGGCAGCTCGGCCGTCTCGGGGTCGAAGTCGGCCCAGCGCACGGTCGCGCCCACCCGCTCGGCGGCCTGCACCCAGGGGCGCACGTTCGAGTCGTGGTCGAGGCGGGTCACGACGACCTCGTCGACCTCGCCCCAGTCGCGCGAGAGGTTCCGGGAGAAGTCGTAGACGAGCTGCGTGGCGCTCCGGCCGTGCACGACGCCGTCGGGGTCGCCGTTCACGAGGTCGGCCACGGCGGCGCGGAAGGCCTGCACGGCCTCCTCGGCGCGCTGCTCGGACAGCCCGATCGTGCCGCGGTTCGACAGCGGGCCGGTGAGCGCGGAGGCCACGGCGTCGCCGACCTGCCGCGGGGTCTGGGTGCCGCCCGGCCCGTCGAACTGGGCCCAGCCCGACTCGAGCGAGGGGAACCAGGAGCGGATGCGGGCGACGTCGTAGGCCATGGGCCAGAGCCTAGGGGAGTACGATTCGGGCTATGACCACGCACCGCGTGGTGCGCCGAGGCAGGGCACTCGTCATGGCCGCCGTGGTCGTCGTCGCCGGGGTCGCGGCGATGAGCGGATGCCTCTACGGGCCGCCGTACGATCAGCTCCTCACGGGCGACGAGGAACTGCTCGAGGTCGCGCGACACGACTACACCGACGCCGGCGACCGGGTCGCGATGGCCGTGGTCGACGGCGACGAGGTGCGGACCGCGTTCGTGTCGGCCGACGCCTCGACGCGGTTCGAGTTCGGCAGCGCCACCCGGGGCCTCACCGGGTTGCTGCTCGCCGACGCCGTCGAGCGCGGCGAGGTCGCGCTCGACGACCCCGTGGGCGCCTACCTCGACCTCGGCGACGCGCCGGCCGCGACGGTGACGCTGCGCGAGCTGGCGACGCACCACTCCGGCCTGCCGCAGTTCCCGCTCGCGCCGGGAGCATGGGAGCCGCCGGCGTCGGACCCCGACGCGACCGCGCCGACCGACCGGGGCGGACTGGATGCGCTGCTCGCGCGGGTGGCGTCGATCGACCTCGTGCCGCAGCTGCAGTACAACGTCAGCGACTTCGACGCCGCGCTCGTCGGCCAGGCGCTCGCCGCGGCAACCGGGACGCGGTACGCCGACCTGCTCGAGGAGCGCGTGCTCGCCCCCGCCGGCATGGCCCACGCCGAGGTGGTGGAGAGCGTCGACCTGATGCCGGACCTGCTCGCGCAGGGCCATGACACGTGGGGCCGGCGGGTCGCACCCCGCGGGAGCGCTGCGTACGCGCCGGCATTGGGCGTCGTCCTCACGATCGACGACCTCGTGGCCCTCGCACGGGCCGTGCTCGACGGCCCGTTCGCTCGAAGCGCCGCGCTCGAGCCGATCGACGCGACCCGATGGCCCCGGATCGACATCGGCCAGTTCTGGGAGGTCGACACTCGCAACGACGGCGACGCCGTCTACATCGTCGGCTCCTCCGAGGGGTTCGCGGCGGCCCTGCTCGTGGACCGGCGCGACGGGCAGGCCTCGATGCTGCTCTCGAACGCCGAGATCGACTGGCCGTGGTCGCACGTGCTGCCGCTCATGCGCACCATCGAGGACTGAACCGCACGGCCGGGGATAGCATGCAGGCATGCAGGGGGCCGGCCCGGCGGGGCAGCGCGCAGCCGATCGGGACGACCGGCCGCCGCCCGACCTGCCGCCGCGCGCCTCGTTCACGACGATGCTCGACGGGTTCTTCTTCGTCTTCGCCGGCGTGGCGTCGATCTGGCTGGCCTGGTTGCTGTTCGAGCAGTCCTTCGAGTTCGGCTGGTACGGCATCGCGCTCTTCGTCGTGTTCTGGCTCGTGCTCGCCTACCTCGCGCTGCCGCGGCTGCACCGCATCCTGACGAGGATCTACGTGCCCGACTACTTCATCGGCCGAACGCGAACGAGCGACGGGCTGCTCGGCGACCCCGTGAACCTCGCGTTCGACGGGCCGGAGGCGGCGGTGCACGCGGCGATGGCGGCCGCCGGCTGGACGCGCGCCGACGACGTGACGCTCGCCTCGAGCTGGCGGATCGTGACCTCGACCCTCTCGCGTCGCAGCTACGACGAGGCGCCCGTGAGCCCGCTGTTCCTCTTCGACCGGCAGCAGGACTTCGCCTACCAGCAGGAGGTCGCCGGCAACCCGGCCAAGCGACACCACGTGCGGTTCTGGCGCACGCCCGACGGATGGCTCCTGCCGGGCGGCCGTCGGGTCGACTGGCTCGCCGCGGGAACGTTCGACCGCGCGGTCGGCTTCTCGCTGTTCACGCTGCAGGTCACGCACAAGATCGACGCCGACATCGACGTCGAGCGCGACCACATCATCGCGACGCTGACCGCCGCCGATCCGGGCGTGCGGATCGAGGTGCTCCACGACTTCTCGACCGGGTACCACTCGCGCAACGGCGGCGGCGACACCATCCGCACCGATGGCGACCTGCCGGTCGTCGACGTCGCCGGCGTGTCCGTGCCCACGGGCGGGCCCGATGCCGAGCCCGTCGCGGAGGCGGCGCCGTGAGCGCGGGCACCGGACGGCACCTGCCGCCGCCGTCGGCGGCGTCCGGACCGGTGGAGGTCGAGAAGCGGGCGGCGTTCGAGTCGCCGTCCCGCCTCGCCGAGCGCGAGCCGACGCAGCGGCGGATGCGGAGGCCGCTCGCGACCGCGTTCGGCTCGGTCCTCGTGGTGCTGCGGGTCATGGCGGGCGTCGTCTGGCTGATCGCGCTCGCCGCGCAATGGGACACCCTGGTGGAGCAGGAGTTCGACGTGCGGCTCGAGGCCGCGTCGGATGCCGCGGCCTCCGACGTCGCCCTGACGGTCGTGCTCCTCGTGGGCGGGACCGTGCTGGTCATCGACCTCGTCCTCGCCGTGCTCATCTGGTTCGGCAGCAACTGGGCCCGCATCACGGTGATGCTCTTCGCGACGATCAACATCACGGTCGCCGCGATCGACTCGTTCACGGGCGACGTCGAGGTGTCGATCCGCACCACGCTGCTCACGGTCGCGCTCGACATCCTGATCCTGCTCGCGCTGTCGAGCCGCGACAGCCGCGCCTGGGCGCGGCTGCCCCGCACGCGCCCGGCGGAGCCCAACCGTGACTGACGCCGCGGGAGCCGGACCCCGACGATGCGGCTCCATGGGTGGGGCGACTCGGGCGGCGGCCGCGGCGGCGATGCTCGCGGCCCTCATTGCCGGCACGGCGGGGTGCGCGGCGCAGCCGACTGCCGCGCCCGCGCCGTCGGCGGCGTCCCGGTTCTCGGGCGACGACGAGCTGCTTCGCGCCATCCGGCCGGCGTTCACCCAACCCGACGACGTGGTCGCGGTCGCCCTGCTCGACGGCGGGGAGGTGCGCACGGCGTTCATCGGCGCCGCGCACGACACCGTGTTCGAGACGGGATCGATCACGAAGACGTTCACCGGCCTCCTGCTCGCCGAGGCCGTCGAGCGCGGCGAGGTCGAGCTCGACGACCGCCTCGGCGAGCACCTCGACCTGGGCGCATCGCCGGCGGCGTCCGTCACCCTCGGCGACCTCGCGGCGCACCGGTCGGGCCTGCCGACCTTCCCGACCGATCCGGCGTGGCGCGAGCGCGTCGAGCGAGGATTCCTCGCCGGGGAGGACGTCATCGACGAGACCGTCGACGAGCTCCTCGCAGAGGCGGCCGCCGAGACGCTGCCGCCCGAGCCGCAGCCCCAGTACTCCAACATGGGCGCCGCGCTCGTCGGCCAGGCGCTCGCCGCGGCGGCGGGCATGGAGTACCGGGAGCTCCTCACGGAGCGGATCCTCGACCCGCTCGGGCTCGACGGTGCGTCACTGCCCGTCGAGGACGACGAGGTGCCCGACGGCCTCGCGCCCGGCCGAACGGCCGACGGGGCTGCCGCCGAGCCGTCCACGCTCGGCGCGTACGCCCCGGCCGGCGGTGTCGCGGCGACGGTCGACGACCTCATGGCCTACGCCGCCGGTGTCATCGACGGACCCTTCGCGGACAGCGCCGCCCTCGAGCCGCGGCCCGGACTCGAGGGCGGCCAGATCGGCTACTTCTGGGGCGTCTCGGACGAGCGCGGCCACCGGCTGGTCGAGCACGACGGCATGACGGCGGGGTTCGGGAGCTCGCTGGTCGTGGACCTGACCGCCGGCACGGCGGCCGTGGTGCTCGTCAACCGGGCCGACGGCTCCGCCACCGGCGTGGCCGAGCGGCTGCTCGCGCTCGCCGACTGAGGCGCGCGATCAGGCGACGGATGCCGCCGCGTGCCGCGCGCACTCGGTGGGGCCGCACGCCTCGCAGCGCACGAGCTGCGTGCGGCACGCGGCATCCGTGCAGTTGACGGTCTGCTTCGTCGGCGACCCGCAGCCCTCGCATTCGCCGATCACCGCGGCGTGATCGCTGAAGTCGACCGAGCCGCGGCCGTCGAACACGTACAGCGAGCCCTCCCAGAGGCCGTCGTCGCCGAAGCGCTCGCCGTAGCGCACGATGCCGCCGTCGAGCTGGTACAGCTCGCCGAAGCCGCGCGCGGCCATGAGGCTCGAGAGCACCTCGCAGCGGATGCCGCCGGTGCAGTAGGTCACGACGGGCCGCCCCTTCAGGTGGTCGTAGGCGCCCGAGTCCAGCAACCCGACGAAGTCGCGCGTGGTCTCGACGGGCGGCACGATCGCGTCGCGGAAGCGGCCGATCGCCGCCTCGAGGGCGTTGCGCCCGTCGAGGAACACGACCTCGTCGCCGCGCTCCGCGACCAGTTCGTGCAGTGCGTCGGGACTGAGGCGCGTGCCGCCGCCGACGACACCCGACTCGTCGACGCGTAGCTCGCCGGGCGCGCCGAACGACACGATCTCGTCGCGCACCTTCACGCTGAGCTTCGGGAAGTCGACGCTCCGGCCCTCGTCGTCGAGCCCGGTGCCCTCGCTCCACTTGACGTCGATGCCCTTGAACGCGGGGTAGTCGCGGGTCTTCCGCACGTACCGCTTCAGTGCGCGCATCTCGCCGCCGAGCGTGCCGTTCACGCCGTCCTTCGAGATCAGGATGCGGCCGCGCAGGCCCAGCGACTCGGCGAGGTCGCGCTGCCACAGGCGCACCGCGTCGGGGTCGGGGAGCGGCGTGAACACGTAGAACAGCAGGATCTTGGCGAGCGGCACCCCGGGATTCTAGGGCGGGCGGCTGGGCGACGGCTCTGCGGCTCCTCGACCCGACAGGGCGTGGGGGCTGGAGCGGGGCGAGCACCCGACGTAGCCTGAGCGCGACGGCGACCATTCGACGAGGAGGATCGACGATGCTCGACGTGGACCCCTACGCTGCGTTGCAGCAGCTCCGCCCGGTGGGCTCGTTCACCGTGACGAGCGACGACTTCACCGACGGCGGCCCGTGCGCCCGGCCGCAGTGGAGCGCCGCGGCCGGCGGGGTGGACCGATCGCCGCAGCTGTCCTGGTCGGGCTTTCCCGATCGCACCCGGAGCTTCGCGGTCACGTGCCTCGACGTCGACGCGCCGACCGGTTCGGGATGGTGGCACTGGGCCGTCGCGAACCTGCCCGTCTCGACCACGAGCCTCGAGGCGGGTGCGGGTGCGCCGGGCGGCCCGCCGCTGCCCGACGGCGCGATCGTGCTGCCCAACGAGGACGGCGAGCGGGCCTTCGGCGGCGCCGCCCCGCCGCGCGGCACCGGGATGCACCGCTACGTGTTCGTCGTCCACGCCCTCGACGTGCCGAGCCTCGACCTCGACCCGGCATCGACCCCCGCCATCCTCGGCATCCGCTGCTTCTTCCACGGCCTCGCGCGCGGCATCCTCACCGCCACGGCGAACCGCGACTGAGCCGCTGACCGGGGGGGTCAGTCGCGACGCCGGCCGAAGACGAAGTACGAGATCGGGCCGATGAAGTTGATCAGGATGACGAACGCCCAGATCGCCTTCCGCCCGTTCACCTCGTCGGCGGGGCGTTTCGCGAGGTCCGTCCAGGCTGCCGCTGCGAGCGCGAACTGGATGATGGCGGAGATGACTCCGCCGACCTTCCGGCCCGTGCTGAGGTCGCTCCACTGCTTCGCGTTCGCCATGGGATCCTCCGTTCCCGAGTGCCGACCTTCGGCCTAGTGCTTGTTCCCCGACAGCGCGAGCACGCCGCCGAGGCCGATCATCATCACGCCGCCCGTCGCGGCCAGGTGCGATGCCCGGCGCGGCGATCGGCCGAACCAGTCGCGCGCCCAGCCCGCCGCCAACGCCCAGACCGAGTCGCACGCGAGCGCGAGCATGACGAAGGCGGTGCCGAGCGTCGCCATCTGCAGCGGGATGGCGCCGGCGCCGAAGTCGACGAACTGCGGCAGCACCGCGACGAAGAACGCGATCGTCTTGGGGTTGGTCACGCCGACGACGAACCCCTCGCCGAGGAGCCGCCACGGGGAGCGCGGCGCGACCTCGCCGGTGACGGCGGCCGCGGCATCCGCTCGATGGCGGATCGCCTGGACGCCGAGGTAGACGAGGTAGAGCGCGCCCGCGATCTTGATGCCCGTGAACAGCAGCACGGACTGCGCGACGACCGTGCCGACGCCGAGCGCGACGGCCGCGACGAGCGGCAGCATGCCGGCCGCGTTGCCGATCACGCTCAGCAGCCCGCCCATGCGCCCGAGCGCGAGCGAGCGGCCGATGACGAACAGCACGCTCGGCCCCGGGATGACGATCAGCACCACCGAGGCGAGCACGAACGCCCAGAGGTTCGATGCGGGGATCATCTGTGGATCGTACCTCCGCCCTACTCCTCCTCGGGCTGCGGCTCGATCGGCTGCCCGAGCCGCACGCGCGTGCCGAACGGGTCGGAGACCATCGACACCCGCTCGCCCCACGGCGTGTCCTCCGGCGGCTCGATCACGAGGTAGCCGGCCGACTCGAGCGACGTCGTCGACGCATCGACGTCGTCGACGTAGAACCACAGCAGCATCCCGGCGCCCTCGCCCGCCGTGCCGTTCTCGGCCAGCCCGAGGCCCAGCTGCGATGCGCCCGCCTGCAGCGTGACGAACACCGGGTCGCCCTCGGCGGGGTAGCGGTACACCACGGCGGTGCCGAGCGCGTCGTGGTAGAAGCGCATCGCGGCGTCCATGTCGGGCACCTCGACGATCGGGAACGCGGATTCGATCATGGTCCCTCCCTCGGCCGACGCTACGCCGCACCGACCGATGCCGCTACCGTTGCACCGTGAGCGACCATATCTCCGCGAGCGTCGAGGACGCCGTCGGGCGCATCACGCTCGAGCGCCCGCAGGCGCTGAACGCCCTGAGCTACGAGATGATCCGCGCGCTCACGGCGGTCTTCGACGCGTGGCGGCACGACCCCGAGGTGTCGATGCTCGTGCTCGAGGGCGCCGGCGAACGCGGGTTCTGCGCGGGCGGCGACGTGCGCGAGCTGTACGGGTACACGACCGCGGGCCACGTCGCCGAGGCGCTGCGGTTCTTCCGCGACGAGTACCGCCTCAACTCGGCCATCGCGCACTACCCGAAGCCGGTCGTCGCGATCATGGACGGCATCACGATGGGCGGCGGCATCGGCCTGGCCGGGCACGCGTCGATCCGCATCGTCACCGAGCGCTCGCGCGTCGCGATGCCCGAGACCCGCATCGGCTTCACGCCCGACGTCGGCGGCACCTGGCTGCTCGGCCGTGCTCCTGGCGAGCTCGGCACGCACCTGGCACTGAACTCGCGCACCATGGACGCCGCCGACGCCATGCACGCCGGCTTCGCCGACGCGTTCGTGCCGTCCGAGCGGATCCCGCACCTGCTGCAGGCGCTCGCGGAGCGCGCCGACCCCGGCACGCCGTGGGAGATCGTGATGCTCTTCGACGAGACGCCGGGCCCGTCCGCGCTCGCCGCGGCGCGCCCCTGGGTCGACGCCTGCTACTCGGCGCCGACGGTCGCGGGCATCATCGACCGGCTGCGGGCGTTCTCCGAGGGCCGGGCGGATGGTGCGGGGCGAGCGGATGGTGCGGGGCGAGCGGATGCCGCGGCCGCCGCCTACGCGGCCGCCGCCGCCGACGAGCTCGAGACGCTGTCGCCCACCGCGCTGGCCGTCACGCTCGAGGCCGTGCGCCGGGCGCGCACGCTGCCCACCCTCGAGGATGCGCTCGAGCAGGAGTTCCGCGCCGTCTCGTGGTTCATCGGCCAGCACGACCTGCACGAGGGCATCCGCGCGCAGGTCATCGACAAGGACCGTAACCCGACGTGGGACCCGCCGACGCTCGACGACATCCCGCCGACCCTCGCCGCGCGGGTTCTGACCGAGCAGTTGCACGACCCCATCTGGCCCCCAGGAGGCGCGTCTCGCTCGTGAGGGTTTGAGGAGCGCCGGAGGCGCGCCTCGAAACCCGGCATGTGCCGCTTGTGAGGGTTGAGGAGCGCCGGAGGCGCGTCCCCCTGTGTGGGTTGAGGAGCGCCGGAGGCGCGTCCCCCTGTGTGGGTTGAGGAGCGCCGGAGGCGCGTCTCGAAACCCGGCATGTGCCGCTTGTGAGGGTTGAGGAGCGCCGGAGGCGCGTCTCGAAACCCGGTCGCACGCCCATCGGGTTTCGAGACGGTGCTGGCGCGCCTC